>NZ_JHXV01000011.1 GCF_000621625.1 Crocinitomix catalasitica ATCC 23190 | reverse complement strand
TTCTTGCTCGTTAAGAGCATATTCTATTTTTTTAGGGGCACAAGAATTATCTTCAGGAGTTTCAGCTTTACGCCATTTAAATATGGTTTGACGAGAAACACCATAACGTAAGGCTAATTGCTCAATACTTAAGTTCAGATTATTTTTAATTTCTTGACGAATATGTATATTTGTCTTGGCATTGGAATGATAGATTTGTTGCATAATTATTTTTATTTGTCGTAAAACAAAAATAATCAACTATTTTATTTCCAGCCCTTTCAGCTTCGTTTCGGCTACGCCTTCACTTCGCTGAAAGGGCTTTATTGCTATCAACAATGTTGTGAAACTTTACAACTAACGACTATAAACTAACAACTACCCCCTCTAAAAAGACTTATTCAAAGCATCTAAACCTTCGCTGATTTTTTCTTCAATTCGATCTTTATCTTCTTCCGACATATTAGAGATCGTATCCATTACTTTGTTCAAAGCGCTATTTGGGTCATTTAACTGTTCATCAACAATTTTTATGGCTGCTGCTTTATCTTCTGGATCAACATTTTCTAATAAATCATTGATGTCTTCTATATTTTCTTTGGCTGCTTCCATTTCTTTTTGCTCCTCACTTGTTCCACAAGACAATAAAACCACCATTAAACTAAGCGTTAAAAACTTATATATATTCTTCATTTTTTAATTGTTTTTACCAAAAATATAAAATTATAGATTTTTTCGCTAAAAAATTTCTAAATCGCTGCATTCTTGCTAAATTTGGTACACAATTGATTTATTCATTTAAAACCTTATATAAAATGTCATTCGAATTACCAAAATTACCATACGCATACGACGCTTTAGAGCCAAATATTGATAAACAAACCATGGAAATTCACCATGGAAAACATCACCAAGGATATACAAACAACTTAAATGCTGCAATTGAAGGAACTGATTTAGCAGGAAAATCTATCGAGGATATTTTAGCTGCTTGTGCTGATAAACCAGCTGTTAGAAATAACGGTGGTGGATTCTACAATCACTCATTGTTTTGGACAGTAATGTCTCCAAATGGTGGTGGTGAGCCAACTGGCGAATTAGCAAGTGCAATTAATGAAGCATACGGAAGTTTTGCTGAATTTAAAGAAACGTTCTCTAAAGCAGCTGCAACGAGATTCGGTTCTGGTTGGGCATGGCTTTGTGTACACCCAGGTGGAAAAGTTGAAGTTTGTTCAACGCCTAACCAAGACAATCCTTTAATGGATGGAATTGGATGTGGTGGAACACCAATTTTAGGTTTAGATGTATGGGAACATGCGTACTATTTAAAATACCAAAACAGACGTCCTGATTATGTTAGTGCATTCTTTAATGTAATTAACTGGGAAGAAGTTTCTAAGAGATATGCTGCTGGTAAATAAATAGCAGATTTAATATTTTCTAAAACCGCGTTTTCACTAGCTGAGAACGCGGTTTTGTTTTTTACAAATAATCAGCGCCTAAAAACAGAGGAATTATTACCTTTGCACCTTGTAAAAGTCAAGGATATGGAGTATAATTTTCAAGAAATAGAAGAGAAATGGCAAAAGTATTGGGCAACCAATAAAACTTTTAAAGCCGAAGATAAATCTGATAAACCAAAATATTATGGTTTGTCTATGTTTCCTTATCCTTCTGGAGCAGGCTTGCATGTTGGGCATCCGCTTGGATATATCGCCTCTGATATTTATGCGCGGTATAAAAAATTGAGTGGTTATAATGTCCTTCATCCAATGGGGTATGATTCGTTTGGTTTACCAGCCGAACAATATGCCATTCAAACCGGGCAACATCCTGCAATTACTACAGCAACGAATCTTGACAGATACAGAACGCAATTGGATAAGATCGGATTCTCATTCGATTGGGACAGAGAAGTGAAAACTTCGGATCCTTCTTATTATAAATGGACACAGTGGATCTTCAAACAGATTTACAATAGTTGGTATAACAATACAGCGAAGAAAGCTGAATCAATAGAGAATTTAGAGGTGATTTTTGAGAATGAAGGGAATGCAGATGTCGATGCGGCATGTTCTCAAACTTCAATTTTCACGGCTGCCGAATGGAAAGCTTTTTCTGAAAAGGAACAACAAAGCATCTTAATGAATTACCGTTTAACTTATTTAGCGGATTCATGGGTGAACTGGTGTCCTGCTTTAGGAACGGTTTTAGCGAATGACGAAATTAAAGATGGTGTTTCTGAACGTGGTGGACATCCTGTTGTGCAAAAATTAATGCGCCAATGGAGTATGCGCATCACTGCTTATGCCGATCGTTTAATTGAGGATTTAACAACAGTTGATTGGACAGAGTCTATCAAGGACCAACAAAAAAACTGGATCGGAAAATCAGTTGGGGCTTCTGTTGTTTTTAAAACTGAAGCAGGCGAAGATATTGAAGTCTTCACAACACGACCGGATACTATTTTTGGTGTGTCTTTTATGGTTTTAGCACCAGAACACGATTTGGTGGCTAAAATTACAACAGACAAATTCAAAAATGCGATTGAAAAATACCAAACTGAAACAAGTTTAAAAACAGAACGTGATCGTCAAGCGGATGTGAAAACCATTAGCGGACAATTCACAGGGGCCTATGCCATTCATCCATTTACGGGTAAAAAAGTAGAAATTTGGATTGCTGATTATGTATTGGCAGGTTATGGAACAGGTGCTGTAATGGCAGTTCCTTGCGGTGATCAACGTGATTATGATTTTGCCAATCATTTTGGCATAGACATCATCAATATTTTTAAGGATGTAGACATTTCTAAAGAAGCCTATACAGAAAAGGATGCTGTAATAACGGATTCTGATTTCTTGACGGATTTACCAGCGAAAAAAGCAATGAAATTGGCGATTTACGAAATAGAAAAACGTGGATTTGGAAAAGGGCAAACGAATTTCAGGTTGCGTGATGCTGTTTTTTCAAGACAAAGATATTGGGGAGAACCTTTCCCTGTTTATTATAAAGACGATGTACCTTATTTGGTAGCGGACAAAGATTTGCCTGTTACTTTACCTGAGGTTGATAAATATTTGCCGACTGAAGATGGGGAACCACCTTTGGCGCGCGCTAAAAAAGATGCTTGGAATATTCACGAAGGGGATAGGATGGAATTCAATACCATGCCAGGTTGGGCAGGCTCGTCTTGGTACTTCTTGCGTTATATGGATCCGCATAATGAGGAAGCTTTTGTTTCGAAAGAAAAGGCTGATTATTGGAACCAAGTCGATTTGTATATCGGTGGATCTGAACATGCAACAGGTCACTTATTGTATTCAAGATTCTGGACGAAGTTCTTATACGATAGAGGATTCATCAGTTTTGTTGAGCCGTTTAAGAAGATGATTAACCAAGGGATGATTTTGGGAAGAAGTAGTTTAATTAGAAAATTAAACCCTGAAATTGAAGTTAGTGCAAACGCTCTTGAAATTAGAAGATATTTTGAATTGCACCCCGTCTTAATTAGTGCTAATAAAATCAAATATTTTGCTGCAAATGGCGATGAATTAAACGAAAAAATTACAGAATTAATTAAAACTAAGGGGGATTCATCAATTCTATCAAATGAAGGTATTTCATTTAGCTGCCATCCCAATTCCATAGAGTCAAATCTTCATGTTGATATTAAATATGTTGAGGATGATATATTAAATATAGATGACGCACATAAAGACCCGATGTTTAGCTACTTAAAAGAAGCTATTATTCTTACAGAAGATAACGGAGAATTCATCTGTGGACATGACGTTGAAAAAATGTCGAAATCCAAATTCAATGTAGTTCCTCCGGATGTTTATCTTGATTACAAAGGTGATTATTTAAAGGATAGTATACTTGAAAAGTACGGAGCAGACACTTTGCGTTGTTATGAGATGTTTTTAGGGCCTTTAGAGCAAGCAAAACCGTGGGATACAAACGGTATTAGTGGGGTACATAATTTCTTGCGCAAGTTCTGGAGATTATTCCACGATGCAGAGAATAATTTTGTGGTAAGCGAAGGCGAAGCAGATAAAAAAGCTTTAAAAACTTTACACAAAACCATTAAAAAAATCCAAGACGATTTAGATCGTTTTTCATTCAATACGGCGGTATCCAACTTCATGATTGCCACCAACGAATTGACGGAGCAAAAATGTAATAGTAAGGCCGTATTAGAAGAGTTATTGATCATGGTTTCACCTTATGCACCGCATATTTGTGAGGAATTATGGTCGGCATTAGGTCATACCGAAAGTATTACAAAAGCAACCTTCCCTAAGTTCAATCCTGACTTCTTGGTAGAGGCTGAATTCTCTTATCCAGTTTCATTCAATGGTAAAATGCGATTCATGTTACCATTGCCAACGAATATGGGCAAAGACGATGTTGAAAAAGCTGTTTTAGCAAACGAACAGTCTGCAAAATATTTAGATGGCAAAGCACCTAAAAAAGTGATTGTTGTTCCAGGTAGGATTGTAAATATTGTTGTTTAAGCGAAGAGCGTTAGTCAGGATACTGCTGAGCGGGGGGGGGGTAAAACCTATGTAACTTTTTCGCATATTTTACGTATATTTGATATATGATACCTTATGTTGTCAAAACAAATAGAACGCTAAAATCAAAGAAAGCATTATTGATTTCAATTGCAGAAGCAACTGTCGCTTCATTCAAGCTGGAAGGTATTACGCTTTCATTTGAAGAAGCATATAAATTAGCAGTTAATGCTGCTAATAAGAACGCTAAATCAAAAGCGATATAATATCTATCATGGGTTGGTATTGTTTCAATCCTGCTTTCTGAATGGCGTCGATATACTTATTAAACATTTCATCACTGTCTAACTTTTCAAATTTCAATCTATCGTAACCGGCTTTGTATGCCATTAAATTAGCCAGTAAACGCGCAGTTCTACCGTTGCCTTCTCTGAAAGGATGAATATATAATAACTCACCATGAACTTTACCAATATGTTCAATAAGGGTTTCTTTACTGCTATAATCACTTGGAATTTCTGAAAGAATATTTTTATCAAATTCTAACATTGAAGCTTTTAAAAATCGAGCTGGAGGAAAAGAAAACCCACCTTTAGACATATTAACTTCTCTTTCCTGACCTGCAAACTCATATAAATGCTCTAAAGCCAACCTATGTATATTCATAATATAAACATAGTCGAACTTGACGTTTTCATCGAGGCTTAAACTTAACTCTACACTGGCATTTATAAATCCTTTTGCTTCTTCTTCTTCAATTTTATCTATCCTGGTTATGCCGAGTTTATTTGGCAAAACCTTATGTTCACCTTGATTTGCATTGACCTTATATTTATCCCCTGTATTCATCTATCTCGAATTTAAAAATTAAATATTAAAAAAATAGATTCTTGCCATTGATTTATTAATGCCAGTCATTTAAAGACTATTATTAAATTAACCAATCCATTTCGGGGATTAATATTTAACAATTCTTGAAAAATAATGTGTTGAAATCCCTCTACTGTTTTCGGATTCTAATATCATAGCCTCCTTATCAAGCGTTATGATTTTAAATAACATCCAAGTACCACTGCCTAGTTTTATTTCATTTGTCTTTTGTCCCCAATCTACATCCAAAATCAGGATATTCCGATCCTTAATATACCATGAACCATTAAATGTTTTTTTCGTTGTGTGCACTTCACCACTAGCACTAAATATAATGCTATCATTTTGTGTTAATTCTATATCTGAAGATTGTTCAGAGAAGGTTGAATCCACATCAAAATTGAACTTTGTATAATCATGTGACCAAGTTCCATCAATTACATTATTATTACATGAGTACATCGATATGAATACGAAAACGATTTTTACATACTTCATGCTTTAAATTTTTATTCCTGGTACTGTTGAGATAAATTTAGTACAAATAATAGATGCGGTTTAGACATCACAAAGGAGTGTAAGAAGTTTAATTATTCACTACTAATTTCTTCTATTTCCATCCCATAGATTTTTCGTTCAAAATTTCTAGGCAAAAACAATCCAAATCTATCTTTATTTTCTATACCAAAATAGCCTTCAAGATACGCTAATTCGTAGTTTTGACCCTTTATCGTTTCTTTAATAAAACCAAAATTATTCAAACGCAAATTAATAAAATCTACCTGAGTATTAATTGTATCCATAAAATTTGTAAAATCCTTTTTTGAAGTTAAACTCTTTGTCTCTTCACTCAAGTCGGCATATACTGTATCATATTTTTTAAACTTATAAGGTTGAACAAATCAAACATATATGCTTCACCCTTTAAAACCTCATTTAACAAATCTGTGTCGAAAATCGTCTCTTCAGAATTAACATCCATTATAACACCTGCTAAATCAATGTCATCAAGATTCATTTTAAACACTTCTAGCGCAATACCAGTCATTTCCTTATTTTTGTCCTTTTTCAATACATAACAGTCAGAAAAAGTTACCTTAATAAATTTTTTGGTATCTTGATTTGTTCTTTTTTCGTAAGTATCACCTAGCGATACTTCACAATTATATCGATTTTGCAAATCTCTAATAAATTCCATTTTTCGCTCATCTACTTTGCAATTGGTTATAAATCCGAAAATTAAAAACACCACACTTATTTGGAATACTCTTTTCATTTATTGAACTTTATTAGACCTAAAAATAGTTAAAATTCACAAACAGCAGAGCAAGTTGCTGCAGACCCAGAAGACTTTTCAAGATTCTAAATGGCATTACAAATGCCAAAATAAGAACAAAAACTTCGAGGGCCTCAGTGCAACGCGCATTCGGGAGCGGGCGAGATGGAGACACTGAATCATTTACTTATAAATTTCTCCAATTTATTAAGTGACTTAAATTTAGGAGAGTTATTAAAAATTATCGCATATCGAATTTTTCCAACTTTTAATTTACGAAGTTTATAATATAAAAAAGAATCATCTTTTAGTTTTCGTTTGTGAATAACTAATATCAAACCTTCTATATTTCCATACTCTTTTCTCAAACTTAAATTATCAATTACTATTATAATTTCTTTGTCTCCGCCTGGGGACAATTTAAAAACAGCAATATCTGCACTTGCAAAAACTATTTTTAATTCAACATGATCTTTCCAAATAAATTCTTCAAACTTAAATATCTTACTTTCATCTTGACTTTCAATTTGATTGAAATAGATTAAATCCGAATCTAAAGTGTCTGACCAAAAATAAATTTCATAATCTATTTTAATTTTAACGGAATCATCAGAAATAACGGAGTATATTTCATTACTAAAACCCGAAAAAGTTTTAAAAATCAGTAATATGGCAATTATTAATAATCTCATATTTACATTCAGCAGAATTCCTTTTTATTTATTAATCTTTCCATGTAAATTTCTTTCTATTAGAAAACGGCCTACCAACTAAATTATTTCAATTCTATTAATATTATTACAGTCTATTATAACTAGTCACTAACGTTACGAGCCAATACAAATAAAATTTTCATCTAAAATGCTTTTTTCGTATCTTTGGTTAAATCATCTGATTCACATGAAAATATCACTAAATATACCAGACAGCAAAGCAATCGCTTTTTTAAAATTCATTAAAACGCTGGATTATGTCAAAGTAGTAGCAAATGAGGAAAGTGACATAGAATTAACAGATGATTTAAAAAAGGCTTTAGATGAATCTATTCAATCTTTACAAGATGAAGGTGGAGTTACGCATACCCAAATGGTGAGGGAGACCAAAAAAAAATACCCTGAACTATTCAAATAAAATCACTTCGTAAAAAATTAACTTAATTATGAAAGCAGAAGATATTTACGTTATTCAGCCTGAAAACGAGGAACAAGCAAACGCATTGAAAGCTTTTATTAAAGCGTTGAAAATGAAATTTGAAATAACCAAAGTTAAAGCGTATTCTCCTGAGTTTCTGGAAAAAATAAAAAATAGTAAACTTCAACATTCGCAAGGTAAAGACAAGGTGATAAAGACCGAAGATTTATGGAAGTAAGCTATACCCCTGACGCTTTAAAGGATCGTGACTTTTGGAAAAAATCTGGAAACAAATCTATAATTAAAAAAATTACTCTTCTACTTGAAGCCATCGAAGCAAATCCATTTGAAGGAATTGGTAAACCCGAATAACTTAAACATGAGCTTTCTGGTTATTGGTCAAGAAGAATTAATAAAGAACACCGTATAATTTACCAAATTCTTGAAGAAAAAAATAAGCTACTAATTCTTTCTTTAAAAGGCCATTATTACTAAGTTGAAAATGTGGAATTGTTTTTTGTAACTTTGATTATATGATCTACACATTCAACATAGATGATTCAACTGAAAAAGGGAAGGCGATATTGTACTTTCTTAAATCTTTTGGTATGTTAGAAAAAGGAAATCCTGACATTGATATACCAAATTGGCAGAAAGAGGAAGTTAAACGCAGCATTGAAGAATTAGAGAAGTCTCCACAATCTGGAATTGATTTTGATCAATCTATGGATGAGTTAGCATCTAAATATTTCACATAAACGCTATGAAACTAATCACTTTAATATTCGCCTTACTAACTTTAGGCGTTCAAATTATTACCGCTCAAAACACCAAATTCCAGGTTCAAGTTTCAGTGGATGATGAGTTAAAATCTACCAGCCTTTATTTAAAACAGTTAGACTTGTGGTTTTTACCGCCTACAATTATTGACTCATTTAAATTAAACGATGGTAAAATCTTCATCGACGATATAGATACCAGCCTGGAAAGCTACATACAAGTTGAAAATTATTCAATTCTAATTTTTCCAGATCCCAATAAAACAATCGAATTTCAATTTACTAAAGATGAAAATGGAAAAATAAATTATACATCGAGTCACGATTCTCTGTATAAATATTGGTTGAATTATCAGGATCGATACCAAAGGAATGGTGGTTACGACAACGAGCACAAAAATTCTCTTAAACTAGATTTTGATGCATATTTAGATGATCAGCAGAATCATTTTGATAAAAGAAGCTTTGAAGTTGATTCTGTATGTGATTCAAATGACTTTCCTGAAAGTTTCCGTCGCTATATGAAGACAACAATGAAGTATGAACATGAGGCAAAAATCATAGATTATTTTGAGCATCATTTTTATTATGCGACGAATAAGGAATCGCTCGATTATTACATGGTTGATGATGATTTTTATAAACGATTTACAAATGCATTAACAAATGACAACCATATTAATTTAGGGCATTACTCTTCGTTCGTTGATTCCTATATTGACAATCTTTATTTTAGAGCCTACGAGCATAAGGATCCGGATTTAAAACAATATAATGCGTATCAATTTAAGTTTAATACTGCAAAAAACACCTTAGACGGTAAAACACGTGATCTCGCTATGTGTGCCATCTTAAGAAATAATATTAGTAAGATTTCTGATTTCGATTCATATCAATCTTGCGGAGAATTAATCCAAAAATTTGATTCAATTTGCGTTGAGAGAAAGTTTTATGATCATGTGAAAAAACAATATGAAGAAAAAGCTTTGCTTGGATTGAAACCAGAATTTTGTCTTTTAAATAATTCGGGAGACGAGATATGTTTGTCAAATTGGTCGGGTAAGAATATTGTGCTATATTTTACCGGTTCAAATTGCATTCCTTGCAAGAAAGAGCAACCTATTATTGAAAATTTGGCAAGTGAATATCCAGAAATCACCTTTTTGGCTGTAAGTCTCGAACATAATACGTACGAATTGTGGAAGAAATCTATTAAACCTAAAACAAATTTATCCCATTTATACGCAGAAGGAGGTTGGAGTTCTGATCAACTTTCGGAATTTAATTTGCAATCGATTCCACGTTTTATTCTTGTCAACAAACAAGGTGAAATCGTAAATGGTAACGCATCATACCCTTCTAATAATCTAAAAAAGGATTTAGAGAAATATTTTGAAAGGTAATAATTTGAAATTGGCATTACAAATGCCAAAATAAGAACACACACTCCGAGGGCCTCAGTGCAAAGCGCTTTGCTATCCCGAAAGTGTTCGGGACCGCGCGCGGGTGGGGAATTAAATAACGATTAACTTATCGCTATAAATTTTTTCTTTTGTTTCTACTTCAATAATTTGAATATAGTATGACCCCGCAGCAAAATTTTTGAGATCAATAATCGTGCTTTCTCCGCTAATATCAGGATCTTCATAAATCATTCCACCGGATAAATTAAACAATTGCATGCTATAACGGCCTTGTTGAATTGAACTTCCAAAATGTATGGTTGAAGAGCCTTTTGCCGGATTCGGGAATACTTGTACTAAGTCTTCATCTAATTCCCCAGCTGTGCAACTACCTACATCTATTGTGATAGTTGTTTGGCATCCTTGTGGTTCGTTTAAACGATACGTAATCGAATGACTACCGATTCCAGCTTTAGCAGGGTCGAATTTGTCTCCTTCAATTCCTACACCACTAAAAACACCATCATTAACTGAAGCTGTTAATTGAATTAAACCTGATTCTGGGCAAATAAATTCTTGTACCGGATTTATGGTTACAAAACTAGGATCACAACCAATAGTATTGATTGTTGTATTGGTTATTACAGGTGGATTAGCATCAAAATAGATATCAGCATAATTTTTGATTTGTGTTCCAGCGCTTAGATCTTCCAATAAATTAATGCGATAACGTACGAACCCTTGACTGCCTAAAAAGTTAACATTACTATCGGGCAGCATGATATTTTCAAATTTAAAACTCACATCTCCAGGGTGGTTTACGCTAACTGTCATTGGGTGACTGCTGGCGATTGGATCAAGACTTCTCCAATCAAGATTTGGATCAAGTAAATCTTTAATTATTATATTAAAAGCAGTATCCGTTCCGGTGTTTTGAAAACGGATGGTATATTCTAAGCTTTCGGTTGAATTGGGAATAATACCAATTGAATCAATCCCTGCTGGGGTTACTAATTTATCATTGGGATCATATCCACAGAAAAGAGGGTGCATTAATGAATCTACAGTCATGAGTACTTCTGTTCCCGATTCATCAAGAACATTAATGGCAACGAAACTAATTAATGTATCACCCATGCTCATGAAGGTTGGCATTCTCACGTGCAAGTTTAGAAGATAATCCGAAAAATAAATTAGGCTATCATAATGCCAATACACGTCTTGACCTATAATAGAGTCTGGTTCAATGAGAGACGAAACAAAAATCACACTATCATCTAAATGCAAATGAATACTTCCTGAAGGTAAGGTTGTACCTTTATTTTCAATATTAATCCAATAATTAATTGTGTCATTACATCTTGGAAAAGCACCGACCAATAAAGGATCGATATCGTGAATCAAAGTATCGGGTTTAAACCCAAAATTTAAACTATCTAAAGCTAAAGCAGCTTCTTCGATTTCAACCTCGAATATTAAAGGATCACTAAAAATTGACCAATGCTCTAATTCTTGTGGTTGAATAGAATAAGTGCCTAATTCATCACTAAAATTCATAAAATAGTCACCTTCTGGAGAAGTATAAGCAAAATCACTTACTGGATCAGAAATGATGCCAACCTCACGCATACCGATATCAGTATCATCAAGCTCACCATTTAAGTTAAGGTCAATGTATAATTTACCTTTTATTTGAATCGGGTAAACAGATTGGTTGGCTTGCCAGTGCAAAGTTTTATAAAAATTGGATGATGAAACTATATCTATATCCCCATCTAAATCAATATCAACCGCATTTGCAGATAAGCCGCCCGGATAGAAAGGAAATTGCGTAATCAATTGTTTTTCACCAAATTCTCCAATTCCAATGTTCCTAAACCAGGCAGAACCATTTCCAGAAGCGATAAGTAGATCTTTTTTACCATCTACATCCAGGTCGACATGTGAAATTTGAGAAATACCATTCACCAAAGAAGAAAGCACAATTTGATCACCAAAATTGCCATCACCATCGTTTTCAAACCAAGAAAGTAATCCATCATTATACGAGCCAGAAACAATATCTACATCACCGTCATCATCAATATCAAAGCCATATGCAAGTGCCATGACATCTCCAACGGCAGAGACAAATGCATAAGGATCAAAGGTACCATCCCCTCGATTTTTAAGCCAAGCAATTTGATCGGGATGTTCTCGATACAATGCTATTAAAATATCGAGATTTCCATCCCCATTAAGATCAACACATTCAACTGAGTTGATTGATCCGCTAGGTACAGGAATTAGACTCGTTTCAAAAAAACTTCCGTCTCCAAGATTTTCATAAGAATAAGCGTAACCACCATTTCCGACAACAAAGTCAAGATCGCCATCATTGTCGTAATCAACAAACTGAATTTGATCAGCAACACTTACTATGTCTTCAAAATATATAACTTCTGAGAATAGTGTATCGCCGTAATTTTCAAACCAAGCAATACGAGGACCTACTCCAGAAGGTATTGTAAATATAATGTCCAAGTCGCCATCATTATCAATATCTCCAACATCAAACCCTCTTGGAGATCGCGAATTTGATATGAATAATATTTTTTCTTTTGAAAACTCACCATATCCTAGGTTTTCAAACCATCCTAACTTACGAGTTTCGGGAAATAACCCTTCACTTAAATATAAAATATCTACGTCACCATCTCTGTTAATATCAACACATTTAACAATTCTCCCTCTTTCTATTGATAGATTAATAATAGATTCTTCGGCAAAAACTCCTGCACCCAAATTTTCATAAACTACTAAATTATCCTTTCCATCAATCGTCGCAAAAACATCCTCATCACCATCCTCATCAAGATCACCTGTCACAATATCGCTTAAATAATAATATTCTATTTCCGCCAATACAATTTTAGCGCTATAAACTCCTCCACCCAAATTCTGAAACCAAACAAATTCAAAATCACCTTCAGAAGTCGTAAGTACATCAGATAAACCGTCTCCATCTATATCTGCAACATGAATTAATTTAGCATCATTTACATCAGACGAAATGACATGTTCTGTTCCAAAAATGCCCCCACCATCATTTTCATACCACGCTACTTTATTGTCTAACTTCGACGTTGAAAAAACATCTAAATCACCATCACCGTCAGCATCTAAAATAGCAACTGCATTTGCTGCATCTGCAGATGAAGAAATAGTAATTTGTGCTGCATATGTCCCACCTCCTAAATTTTCATACCAAGCAATTTTATCGTCAATGTCAGATGCGGATACCACATCCATATCACCATCGTCATCGAGATCTGCAACAGATAGGTCTCGTGGTCCGTTTGCCAAAGTAGAAATTACGGTTAATGGAGCAAAAGTACCATCCCCAAAATTTTCAAACCAAACCACCTTATCGCTATCATAAGATGCTGATAAAATATCAAGATCACCATCCTCATCAAGATCAGCTACTAATAAACACGAAGGGTCTGAATGTAAATCTGACAAAACTATTCTTTCGCCAAATTCCCCTTCTCCTAAGTTCTCAAACCATGCTATTGAATTGTCTGTTGCAGATGCGGCGATTACATCCATATCTCCATCTAAATCTAAATCAGCAGCAAAAACCGATTTAACACCAATTGATTGTGTTGAAATGATATGTTGTTTGGAATACTCACCTGGAGAAATATATTGATACCAAAGGATCTTATTATCTTTAAAAGAACCAGCCAAAATATCATCACGACCGTCTCCATTAATATCTGCGATAAAGACCGAACTTGGTTCGTCCATATTTTCGGTCAGTATTATTTCGGGTCCAAACTGGCCATAAACATTCGCCGCAAAAAGTCCGAAAGTAATAAATGGCAGGATTAAATTATTCAATTTCATAGGATAAGTTAGTTAGGTTATTAATCTTTTGGGATCGAATTAAATGTTTCACAAAATTCAACTGGAAGTAATTCATAGCTTTACAATTCGACCATTGTGAGGCTTTCCATCAATCAACATCGAATAGAAATAGATGCCAGTCTTTGCAATTCCAGATTCAGTATTGGTGCCATCCCATACTATTTCCTGTTTACCCGCAACTAATTCTTGATGTGTCAAACGCTTCACAACTTTTCCATTTAAATCGTAAATAAAAAGACTTACAAAGCTATTTTCATTCAAATCAAAATTGATATTGATGGCATCATTAAAAGGATTTGGAAAGACTTTAATCTCAGTATTTAGTTCGGGAAAATCATTGTATTGATTGGATAAATAAATGGTATTCAAACTATCTACATTTATCAACTCATCACCTTCTTGATACGCCATTATATGGAAATAAATCAAAAACATTTCATCCGTAGTATTGAACCCTGGATTTACATCAACAGGAGGATCACTTGGATTATGGATATTTCCTGCAGTATTGTCAAAAACACCATTCCCGTATATATCACTTCCCTCAGGTACATGTTGCATATAACGGAACCAATAAAAATCTTGCCAATCAAAATCCCAATGAGGAATGCGAATGAAAGGGATCATTTCTGCACTAGGTGTTAAAGCAAAAGCCTCGATAGACTTGCCTAATAAATGCATATGTGGAAAAACACTTAAAACTGAAATATCTACAGGAACATCCATAAACGCCCCATCCACAGGTGTCATCTCGTTTGCTGGTAAAGTAAAATCCCAATTCGAAACGACTGGTGCTGCGATTATTGGTCTGAAATCCTCAATCTCATCGTGATAATAATAGAAGTTTACCTTCGTTTGGTCATATTCCCCATAACTTCCATGCGGATAATGCATCGCAAAAACGATATTCGCTCCCGGTTGAAGAAGCATTCCTGAAGCAAAATCATCAGACGACGGAAAAATAGTTGGAGATGCACCTGGCGTATACCCTGCCATCAAAACAACATCTCCTGTTGGACCACCACAATCTCCACCTATCGAATCTGTTTCATATTCCCCTTCAAAATCATTATAAATTAAACAATGGTGAAGAATAGATCTATTCCCTGGAATGATTTCTATTGCTTTTATCTTCTTCTCTTCTAATAAATCAACTGGAATTGAAATACAGATATAATCATCGTGTAAATCGGTTGCTTTACTCATATATCTTGGCATTTCAATGGTCATATCTGGAATACCAGGTAATTTTTGTTCACCGGTATAAACTGGTGGAGCCGGTGCCATTTCTGGTGGACCTTCTAAAGCCCCATCATTCGCCCAATTGATTATTGTATTCCGTTCATATTCGGTCAGAATTCGTTCGCCAAAATAATGTTGGAATGTTGTATCTGCTTTCCAAGGTGGCATCAAGCCAACTTCAACATACGTTTTTATCAATGCGCGATAATCATAAGCCGGTCCGTATTCCATTAATGAAAAAGGAGCTACTCCTGATGGATTATGGCATTCGGTACAATTATTATAAAATATCTCGGCAACGTCTTCACTCCAAGTTAGCTGTGCATTAACACTGAATGTTAGAAGGTTGAAGAAAAGCCCAGCGAGTAAGATTTTTTTCATGGTAAAAGTTCATTTCAAAAAATAAATATACACCAATAAAACACCAAATGCAATTATACTAGCCTTTTGCAATCATTTCGGCGGTCACTTGACGGGTTAAAATATCCGTTTCAAATAAATTTTCAAGTGTCGGATTTTTTATCCATTCGAATTCTTCAACTACCTTTTTATTGATTTTTGAAATATCTAAAAACTTGATTTTATCCTCCAAAAAGGCGGCAACTGTGATTTCATTCGCAGCATTAAGAACAGCAGGTAAATTACCTCCCTTTTTCATCACATAATAAGCAAGTTTCAAATTTGTAAAGGTTTCCATATCCGCCTTTTCAAAAGTTAAACTTGGATAATCTAAGAAGTTAAATCTAGGGAAGTCTGTCTCAAGTCGATTAGGGAAAGTCAAAGCATATTGAATAGGTAACTTCATATCAGGTAAACCCATTTGTGCCTTCATCGATCCATCCTTAAATTGAACAATCGAATGAACGATAGATTGCGGATGTACGATCACATCAATCTGCTCATCTTTTAATTTAAACAACCATTTGGCTTCAATCACTTCCAATCCCTTATTCATTAAAGTTGCAGAATCGATTGTGATTTTAGCACCCATTTCCCAATTCGGATGTTTTAAGGCCTGTTCTTTTGTAATATTTGCTAATTCTTCTGCTTTTTTACCTCTAAATGGTCCGCCAGAAGCTGTAATGTATATTTTCTCTATCGGATTGTGGAATTCACCGACTAAACATTGAAAAATCGCCGAATGTTCCGAATCAACCGGATAAATATTTACTTTATGTTCGGCTGCTAATGCCGTGATGATTTCACCCGCCACGACCAAAGTTTCTTTATTCGCCAATGCAATATTCTTCCCTGCTTTAATAGCAGAAATGGTTGGTTTTAATCCTGCAAACCCTACCAAAGCCGTTAAAACAATGTCAACTTCTTGCATTTCAACAACCTCTTCCAATGCCTTTTCACCGGTAAAGACTTTTATTTCTGCATCCCATAATGCATCACGCACTTGCTCGAATTTCGATTCATCCGAAATAACAACACAATTTGGTTTAAAAAGTAATGCTTGTTCGATTAATAGGTCGGCATTTTTATTGGCAGTTAATACAGCCATCTCAAATAAATCGGGATGATTGCTAACAACATCTAATGTTTGCGTTCCAATAGAACCGGTTGAACCTAATAATGCAACTTGAATTTTTTCAGACATATAGGGCAAAAATAGGGATTGAATTAGAATTTTATCCCAATAAAATGAGGAATATTTTTAATGCTTCAAATTTAATTTGAAATAAAAAGTAATCATTTTAATATAAAATTTTGGTGAAATTAAAAATCTATCTATCTTTGCACTCCCTTCACCAAAAGTGGTGAGACAATAAATTGCGGGTGTGGTGAATCCCGATAGCTATCAGGAGGTAGACATAAAATTCACTTTAATGTGAATTTCCCTGATAACAATTAGGTTTAAGATCACTATTAAATATTGCGGGTGTGGTGAAATTGGTAGACATGCTAGACTTAGGATCTAGTGCTTCACGGCGTGTGGGTTCGAGTCCCTCCACCCGCACTAATGGTCTAGGCTTTGCCTAGGCCATTTTTGTTTAACAAAAAATGAACAACATGAATGTAGTTGAGGAAAAAATTGATGATTTAAACGCAATTTTACGCGTTCAAATTTCGCCGGAAGATTATTCTGAAAAGGTGAATAAAACCATGGCCACTTACAGAAAGGAAGCAAATATCCCTGGATTTAGACCAGGAAAGGTTCCAATGGCTGTCATTAAAAAAAAATACGGTAAAGCTATTCTTGCTGAAGAATTAAACAAAGTTGTAAATGCATCGTTAAACGATTTCATCACAACAAATAAAATTCAAGTTTTAGGTAATCCTCTTCCTAAAGACGATGCAGAAGTAAAAGGTGACTTTACCAATCCTACTGATTTTGAATTTGTATATGAGATTGGAATTTCTCCAGAATTCGAAGTAGAATTATCAAAAAAGAACAAATTCGATTATTTAAAAGTTGACATCAATAAAGAGATGTTAGACAAAGAAATCGACAGTTTAGCTAAAAGATACGGTTCGTTAACCGCATCAGAAAAAGCTTCAGCAACAGATATGTTGATTGGTGAATTTGTACAGAAAGATGGAGACATCAAAAATACAAGCACTATTTCTTTAGAGTTTACTGAAGACGAAAAAGCAAAGAAAAAATTAATTGGTAAAAAAGTTGGAGACACAGTTGTTTTAGATCCTAAAACTGTTTCTAAAGGAGCAGATGATTTAGCTTCTATGTTAGCCATTTCGAAAGAAGAAGCTGAAGCATTAACTGGTGATTTTGATTTCAATATTACTGAAATTAAAACAATGGTTCCAGCAGCTATCGACCAAGCATTATTCGATAAATTATTTGGTGAAGGCACTATTAAATCTGAAGAAGAGTTAAGAGCAAAGATCAGCGAAGATTTAACGCGTATGTTCAGCAATGATTCAGATCGTCTATTAACACAAAGCGTTACTGATGCTTTGGTTGAGAAAACAAATTTTGATTTACCTGAGACGTTCCTTAAAAAATGGATTCTTGCTTCAAGTAAAGAAGAAATCACTGCAGCGCAAGTTGAGGCTGATTTTGACAATTATAAGAAAAGCTTAAAATGGCAATTAATTCAAAATAAAATCATCAAAGACAACGATATTAAAGTTGAGAATGCTGAGATTATTGAATATACTAAAGGTTTATTGGTGAATCAATATGCACAATATGGTATGCCTGCTCCAGAAGATGCTGAATTAGAAGAACAAGTTAAATCTGTTCTACAGAATCAAGAGGAAGCAAATAAAATTTACGACAATGTTTACAGTGTTAAAATGATGAATTTCTTCAAAGAAACTGTCAAATTAAACGAGAAAGAATTGCCGTATGATGATTTCATCAAAGAAGCTTATAGTAAAAATTAAAGCTTTTTAAAATACCACTCGAAATAAAATAATACCTATCTTTATGGGTATTATTTTTTTTGGATAAAACTTTTATTTGGATGAATCGACTCTTAACTTTTGTTAATTCGGAAAGTTAACCACGTGATGAACGTCTAATTGTTCAAATTATCCCAAATCATTAAAAATTAAAGGAAAAAACATGTTTGGAAAAGACGAATTTAGAAAATATGCTATCAACCACAGAGGCGTAAACAGTAATGCTTTTGACCAATACAACCAATACATTACATCATCACTAACACCGTATATCATCGAAGAGCGTCAATTAAACGTTGCGCAAATGGATGTATTCTCGCGTTTGATGATGGACCGTATCATCTTTTTGGGAACGGGTATTGACGACCATGTAGCGAATATTATTACTGCACAATTGTTGTTTTTAGAGTCTGTTGATCAGAAAAAAGATATTCAAATTTATTTAAACTCACCAGGTGGTGGCGTTTATGCTGGATTAGGTATCTATGATACGATGCAGTATATCGCTCCAGATGTAGCAACTATCTGTACGGGTATGGCAGCATCAATGGGTGCTGTTTTATTATGTGCAGGTGCGCATGGTAAAAGATCAGCATTGCCGCATTCAAGAGTGATGATTCACCAACCATTAGGTGGTGCTTCTGGACAAGCTTCAGACATCGAAATCACAGCAAGAGAGATTTTAAAATTGAAAAAAGAATTGTACGATATTATTTCAAAACACTCAGGCAAAAAATTTGATGAAGTGTGGAATGATTCGGACAGAGATTATTGGATGATTGCATCAGAAGCTAAAGAATATGGCATGGTAGATGAGGTTTTAGGAAACCCAATTATCGCTGAACAATTAAAAAGAGATAAGTAGAAATAAAATATCATGGCAACAAAGAAAACGGGAATAGGATGTTCATTTTGTGGACGTCCAAAGAATGAGGTTGGAGTATTAATTGCCGGTGTATCTGGACATATTTGTGACAACTGTATTGAACAGGCACACCAAATTATAGACGAACAGTCAAAATTTGATAAAGAAAAGGGAGTTGAAACAGATTTTAATTTACTTCGCCCTGCTGAAATCAAATCGCATTTAGACGAATATGTTATTGGTCAAGATGAAGCTAAACGTGTTTTAGCTGTGGCTGTTTACAACCATTATAAACGTCTTTCTTTGGCGAAAAACGACGAGGAAATTGAGATTGATAAATCGAATGTTATTCTTGTTGGCCGAACGGGAACAGGTAAAACTTTATTAGCGAAAACAATTGCTAAATCGTTAAATGTTCCGTTTTGTATTGCCGATGCTACTGTACTTACTGAAGCGGGTTATGTAGGAGAGGATGTCGAAAGCATCCTTTCCCGCTTACTCCAAGCTGCCGACTTTAATGTTGAAGCAGCTGAAAGAGGAATTGTATTTATTGATGAAATAGATAAAATTGCTCGAAAATCTGATAATCCATCTATTACTAGAGATGTATCTGGTGAAGGTGTTCAACAAGCAATGCTTAAATTATTAGAAGGTACTGAAGTTAACGTTCCACCACAAGGCGGTCGTAAACATCCAGAGCAAAAAATGATTAAAGTAAATACCAAAAATATTCTTTTTGTTGCTGGTGGTGCCTTTGATGGAATTGAACGAATTATTGCGAGAAGAGTCAATACCAATTTAATTGGTTTTGCGTCTAAAGAAATGACTAAGCCTGATGGCGAAAACCTATTGCAATACATCATTCCTTCAGATATTAAAGAATTCGGATTGATTCCTGAATTAATCGGCCGTATGCCCGTATTAACTTACTTACATCCTCTCGATGAAAAGGCATTACGTCGTATCCTAACTGAACCTAAAAATGCTTTAGTAAAACAATATATTCACCTTTTCAGCTTAGATAAAGTAGATTTAAAATTCGATGCTGAAGTTTTGGATTTTATGGTGGAAAAAGCATTGGAATATAAATTAGGAGCAAGGGGATTAAGATCAATTTGTGAAGCAATTCTAAATGACGCGATGTTCGACATACCTTCTGATAAAAAGATTAAGGAATTTAGAGTGACTTTGGAATATGCACAATCTAAATTTGCAGGATCTAAATTGGCTCAATTAAAAATTGCTTAAATCTAATTTTTCATGGATCAAAATAAAATTGCCCATGTAGATTATCTTGATTTTAGTCAAGGTGATGCAAATATACGCACTCAATTCATTAAAGAGTTTGGAGATTCGTTTTCCAATATGGGATTCGCAATTGTTAAAAATCACGGCGTAACAAAAGCACTACGTGATGAATTGTTCGCTGTATCTAAAGCCTTTTTCGAATTACCAGATGACATTAAGAAGCGCTATGAAAACGAAGCTTTACATGGTCAAAGAGGTTATATTTCTAAGAATAAAGAAAGTGCCAAAGGGAAATCTGTTCCTGATTTAAAGGAGTTTTATCATATTGGTCAAACTGTTTCAGACAACGATCCAATACAGGCTAATTATCCAGATAATATTTGGCCGAAAGAGGTTGCTGCTTTCGAAAAAGTAGGTCAAGAAGTTTATAGAACATTCGAAGAAACTGGTCGTAATTTATTACGGGCGATTGCTTTGTATTTAGAATTAAACGAGACTTATTTCGATCCAAAAATTCACAATGGGAATAGTATTTTAAGATTGCTGCATTATTATCCTGTAGATGACAAATCTGAAATTCCTGAAGGAGCTGTGCGTGCAGCAGCACATGGCGACATTAACCTCATCACTTTATTGATGGGCGGAAGTGCTAAAGGATTACAAGCACAATCATTAGATGGGCAATGGATTTCTATCGATCCCGAACCAGACGAGATTGTGATTAATATTGGGGATATGTTAGCGCGTTTAACGAATGATAAATTGCGCTCGACTCAACACCAAGTTATCACACCAGATGAGGAATCATGGACAAAACCAAGATATTCTACTCCATTCTTCTTACACCCGCGTTCTGATATGGATTTAACTTGTTTAGAAAGGTATGTTTCAGAAGATCGACCAAAAAACTATACAGACACTACGGCTGGAGAGTTTTTAACAGAACGATTGATGGAATTGGGTTTACAGAAGAAATAAGATTATCTCTTTTTAAAATACGATTACATTTTCTTGAGCAAATACTTCCTTAACGGATTATCAACTTTATAGGTAAAAATGGTTGCAAAACCTATTGCTATTGGTGTTGAAACGCATAAAGTTACCACCCAAAAGTTAAAACCAAGTTCATCCACCATAAGGGGAATTAGAAAACCATAAGTTAAAGGTTGATGCACCAAATAAAGGGTATATGAAATGTCACCAAAAAAAAGCGTGACTTTATTCGTTATCCAGCCCATTTTACCAAATACAAAAAGGGTGAAAATAACGAACCCCATAGCAAGCATAAATGCGTACCATTCAACCGACATAAACAATGTCGCGTTACTATAATTGTGCAAATAAACCTGCAAAGCCAGGCAAAGTAATATCAGAGGCAAATATTTTAAATACAGTTTATTGTTGAGGAATATTTTATAAAACAATAAGCCAACATAGAATAATGGGAAATGATATAGTAAAGGGAACAATTTCGTAAAATCTGGAATCATTTCGTTTGAAATGAGCCAAAATAAAACAAACGAAACTGCACAAAAAACAGCCCCAATTAAGACAATTTTTTTCAATACTTTTAATCGTAGTAAAATATAAATAAACACATAGAACAGTAATTCAATAATCAGTGTCCAATAAGACCCATCAATATTTGGAACATTAAAAAAATACTGAATCATGGTTAAATTCACCACATAATCATAGAACGGTAATTCGACATAAGGAGCAGGGGTATTAAAATAATTGAGGATCAAATAGGACAAAAAAGTGAAAGTTGCAATCACCCAATAAATAGGATAGATCCTAATAAATCGTGAAATAACAAATCGCTTTGGGGATGCTTTTTTTTCAGCACTCAACAAAATAACAAAACCACTAATCATAAAGAAAAAATCCACTCCTGCTCGACCTAGAAAAAAACCAAACTCAGAAAATGGACGGAACATTGTAGCGTGAAAAAACACAACCATCAACGCTGCTATTCCTCTAAAAGCGTCTAATTCGCTAATTCTTTTATGACTTATACTTGATTCGATCGAATAAATATAGTGTACAAAAATTAAAACGATGATTTAAACTATTAAAATGTCTAAATTTGCACTCCGGTTATAAATCACGACTACACTTGATTTATAATAATCGATAGTGATCGGGAGGTGGTCTCGGGTGAGCCGAGAAACACGCACGCTTGGAAAGCGTACAAATTAGAATTGGAAAGGTGGCAGAGTGGCTGAACGCGCACGCTTGGAAAGCGTGTTTACGGTAACGTAACGGGGGTTCGAATCCCCCTCTTTCCGCAAAAAGGAAACCAAGCGAGCATCGCTTGGTTTTTTTGTTGGCATCAATCGAAGCTTGCTTCAGATTGAGAACAACAAAAAAACCAAAAGCCTTCTGCAAGAAGGATTGGTTTCTATGCTTTGCTGGTAGTCCATCAGGGATCAACTTGAACATCCGAATGCAATGAGGAAGTGAAAGTTAATCCCGGTGTCAATTAGAAAAATAGAGCAACGAAGCAGCTCGTTGCGAAACACTATTAAAAATCCAGTTCGCAGTTTAGCTGACAGAACTTAAGAATTAACAAAACTTTACTCCTAAATATTTTCTTGCAGGCTCTCAAAAAGTACTAGAATTGAACTTCCGAATGAAATGAGGTAGTGAAAGTTAATCCCGGTACTAGTCCTTTCAATAGAGCATGCGGCGTCAGCTCGATGCGCACCCAAAAAAACCTAACAAATCTCCCAGACTAAGCCTACACTTTAGCGCTAGTCATTTGTTAAATACCCCTTAATAATTATGCGTACTTTTGAATTAGCTTCGTATTTATGTTAATAATTGGGCAACTTAAACCTAAATGAGATTTCACTGGTTATTTATATTCTTTTTTAGTTGTTTGCCATGTTTATTGCAAAGTCAACAATCTGCCCCTAATTTTCAAACCGGACACTATTCAAAGGTTAAAGAACTCTTATTTCATCCCGATAATCAACATTTAATTAGTTGCGCCGATGACGGAAAAATTGTCGTGTGGGACATTCATTTGGGTTTACAACGAACTGAAGTTTTGGCTCATAAAAACGGACTGAAGGAAATTGGCTTTTTGAACGATTCGGTTTTGATTAGTCTAGGAACACACAACGACTTAAAAATGTGGTCCCTACCCAATTTGAGTCCAATAAATCAGTTAATCATCAATTCCGATTCTATTCAAGCTTTCGCAGTAATTGACAGTCATAGACTGTGTGTGGTTGGGCGAAATGTTCATTTTTACGACCTACTTAACAATCGTTTAACTTCAACAAATTACAAATCAAAAGGTTTGTTTAATAGTGTAGATTATCGAAAATCGAATAATGAAGTCGTCGTTACAGGACCGAAAGATAATTATGCGGTCACAATCAATATTATTGAACCGCTTCTGTTTCATCATTATTTTGTGGGTAACATTCATAAAGCTATTTATAGTGACGACTTATTGCTAATGGCAACTACAAAAGGGGCTTTAATTTATTACAATCACGCGAACGCTAAGAAGCATATATTCAACCTTAATGATGATTTGAATTATGTGACGGATATGGCTGCAAAGAAAGGCACTATAGCCATAGGAACTGCTTTTGGATTTACCAATGTGTTAGAAGTAAAAACCAATAAAATCCGTACCAGTATTGGTATGAATGGTATAGCTATTTCAGCTTTAAACTATAGCGATGACAGCAAATGGCTAGCCTTAGCAAACACTAAAGGTGTAATATATTTATACGACACCGAAAATTATAAACTCAACAATATTTTAAAAGGAGGAGCCGCCAGTATTTTAGACCTTCAGGTTTTTGATGACGAGGTAATTATTGGATACTCAGATGGGGTAATTCGTTACATGAATTTTCCGAATAATCAACTTAAAAGTAATTCTATAAAATTAGATGAAATTCAAGAGCAAAACGGGGAGAATTATAGCATTCTATCCATTGACAGTATGGAGGTAGAAACTGTATACTTTACCGTATTAAAAACAAATCGACATCACATTAAGTCAAGTTTATTAAAAAAGGCTGAAAAGATGAAGGGTATTTGGAATTTAAGCAAGAATGAAATAACACTGTCTCAAAAAATAAGAGATCCTGCGTTAAACGGACTAGTAAATAAAAATTTTAAGGAACAAAAAGCTTTTGTGTTTGAAGATTATCATGACCAACATACAAAGTACCATTTCCATGGTGAATCGTATTCGCTAGATTCAAATGAGTACTCATTTATGAACGATCAAAACAAATTAAAATATCCTACCAAGCATAGTGCACCAATTACTGGTTTAAGATATTTATCCAATTATGAAATTATTCTTTCTTTTTCGCAGGATGGCAGTATTCGATTTTGGGATAAATTGGGAGAATATGTAGCTGTTTTATATCTTGCCGGTCAGTACAGCTTTTTCTATTTAAATAAGGATAATTTTTATTTTGCATCTAAGGAAATATTAGAGAATATTGGCTTTGTAAATAATGGAAAACTTTATGGTTACGAACAGTACGATTTATATTATAATCGTCCCAATGAAGTAATGGAAGACTTACACTTTTTTGATAGTACAGAAATTTCAGATCATAAAAAAGCCTATTTAAAAAGGCTAGATAAATTAGGTGTTTTAGTGAACGAACTTAATGTTTCAGATAAATTACCAGAAATGCTAGTGGACTATAATGGAGATTATAGCACTAAAAAAGACTCCATTAATTTTTCGCTTTCAATGAGAGATGCAGATGGTGATATAATTGCCTACTCTTATTTGATTAATGGTATTGAAAAACAGTTCACTTTAAAACATCCTCGTTCCAATTACAAAACAGAATTAAATCTAATCTTAAGTGCAGGAATTAATCAAATAGAGTTTTATTGTGTCAACGATAAGGGTATACGCTCCCTACGAAAAAAGAAAATTATAACTTGTGAGAAAAATTTTGATAAGCCTAACCTTTACATACTCTCCATAGGTGTCAGTGAATATTTGAACCCCGACTTTAACCTCAAGTTTGCGCAAAAGGATGCCCAAGAAATTGCCTCACTCTTATCAAAAGGAAAACCTTATGACCGAGTTTTTAGCATGGAGTTGTATAATGCTGATTTTACGCTAGACAAAAAATCATCAATCGCTAATTTTTTACATCAAGCTACTATCAATGATGTCATCTTATTTTATTATGCTGGTCATGGCGTTTTAGATGAGGAATTTAATTATTATTTGGCGACCCATAACATGGATTTTAATGCACCGAATGACTTAGGTTTGCCATTTGATGAATTAGAACAACTTTTTGAAAAAATGGAGTGTCGAAATAAGTTGATGATGATTGATGCTTGCTTTAGTGGAGAAATTGACAAAACCAGTATTAAGGTGGATACAAATAGGATTGAAAGACAGGACGAAATACAGTTCAGAAGTACACAAGCCGCGGCTATTGATGGATATGGTGATATGGGTATTTTTGAATTATCGAAATTATTATTTGCCGACTTAAGGGTGAGCAAGGGAACCAATATTTTATCTTCCTCCTCAGGTATTGAATACGCCTTGGAAGGTGATAAATGGGGCAACGGGCTGTTTACTTATGTGCTTAAAAACGCTCTACTAAAAACAGAAGCGGACCTTAATGACGACAAACAAATTCGTGTCATGGAATTACAGGTATATTTACGTGAGACAGTTTCTGCGTTGTCAGATGGCAATCAAAATCCTATATTGAGGAAAGAAAATATAAAAAATAATTTTGTTTTATGGTAAGACGATTAACCTTATCAGTATTGGTTTGTTTGTCCAGTATAGCGATTGGACAGAACTTAAGCTTAGGTGTAGGTGGTAGAGCTAGCAATCATTGGGTAGAAAATAATGAGGCTTTTAACTTTTATATTCTCACCACCAATACTGATACCTTGGTAATGCATACTGATCAAAACAGTGTAAAATTAACAAATGGTCTAAGTTTTCCGATTTACATCAGATATACTGCAAAAAAAAATTATTGGATTCAATTAAATTATGGTTACGAAACATGGCGATTAGGTATTACTGGTTCGACAACACCTACTAACTATGCTGTTGAAACAGCTGTACAAGAAAAATTGAACGATAATCCCCCTGCAGGTGATTTAGATGATATCGAGGACGCATATAGGGAAGATATACTGAAAGAAAAATCGTATGACTTTGAAAGCTTTGAAAGAGTTCAATACAATAGACTAACCTTCTCCTTTGGTTCTGCTTTAAATAAAAGGGGAGCTATTACTTTTTATTATGGTGCAGGATTTGATTTCTATACACGCAGTACGCTTGAATCTTATCAAGGGCTTTTATACGAAAATAAAAAAGTAGCCTATACTCATCATATTCTGGAAGCAATGCCAAAACTTAATGCTATGCTTTTTGCCCCATTTTTTAACTTGGGTATAGAAAAACAAAACATCAGGATTGGACTAGATTTTTCATTTTTTCCCAATCCCGTTTTTGGTAAACATAATGCGCTTAACGATAATATCTATGGAGGTTATCAAAGTACGCAAACAAATACAAATAAATCGCAACTCATCAAAAATATAGCGTCTGCTGGCGTAAGCTTAAATTACACTTTATTTAACCAAAACTTTAATCAATCTATTAGTCCGGATAAAAAGAATGTCCTAGATCCTCTAGTAATTGGTAGATATCGACAAAAACCAAAACTGTTCCAATTTGGAGTGGCAATTAATTTTCCCAATTTGCACAATTCTGGTTGGTCGGCAATTGATGATTTTGAATTGGACGATAAGGATGACATTTCAAAATATAGTGATAGTTTGATTCAGAAGGAAGATAATTATTTAGCGGGCATATTGTTTGACGAATCGAAGGATGTATTAGATTATTTATACCTTGAAAAAATAGATGATGAACAACGTGTAATAGATGATGAATTGCAGACTGTGGATTTGGTAACAACCGTGTTTTTGGATTGGGGAAATATCAATTCAATTGTAAAGTCTCCAAAATTAAGTGCATTTCTAAGGGTAAATCCACATGAATTGTTTTCAATAGATCTGAACGCTGGTTATCAAAACCATACCTATGGTATTCGAGGATATGAAACTATAGCAGAAACGATCAATGAAGAAACAACCATTCAAACAAAGAAGGTAGTTTATCAAGAGAATTTCCACGAATTATCTTTGGGCCTCAATGCATATACCCAAATGCAAATTAACAATATTAGTCGCTTAGGAATTCATGTAGGAATAAATTATAATTTATGGTTTAACGGTAAATTCATTACTGAATCGGGCGGAATTAACGACAGCGAATTATTGCAAGATTTTCATGATTACAACACAGGACAAGTAGATGGCAAAAATGATCCTAAAAATAGCGAAGCAAGCGAATGGAAAGGCCATGTTACTTCTGAAGAAGATACGGATAAGGGAGTATTTACGAAAGTAGATTATTACAATTATAAATACCGCAATGAAGCGGAAACAGAAGACTATTATACGGATTATTCACCTTACCTATTTAATACAATTACTTCTAGAAGTTATTTTGAACTCCGTTTTGGGATAGATTATTATATAGAAAACTTGAAGTTCACCCTCTATGCTGAACGGTCAATTGGAAGAAATCAAACCATGTACAATAATTTGTTTTCTGTTGGTATGGGCTTAGCCTTGTTTTTGAATTAGAAATTTTACAACAAGTCACCCCCCTTAATGAAGGGATAGATTTACATTTCGCTGACACTATGAAAGTTGTAGCTATTTAGAATATCCCTCGTTTCCATTGCCAAAATATATCTAAGTATTCCCACGTTTTCTACAGATTTTCACGATTAAGTTTTATTTTTGCTTAAGAACCTTAAGTTTGACTTCAGATTTATCCATAGCAGTATTGCCATTCAAGAACATGAGTTCTAATGATGAAAATGAATACTTCTGTGACGGTATCACTGAAGAGATCATCAATGCATTGGCAAAAATTGGATCTCTAAAAGTGACATCAAGAACCTCATCCTTTTATTTTAAGAACAAAGACATTCCAATTTCTAAAATATCTGACACCTTAGGTGTTAGCATAATACTTGAGGGAAGTGCTCGAATATCTGGAGATATCATTCGAATTACTGCTCAATTAATTCAAGCTGAAGATGATTTTCACTTTTGGTCAGAAACATGGGATCGAAAACTGGAGAATATTTTCGAAATTCAGGATGAAGTAAGTTTATTAATAGCCGATAAGATTCGAGAGAACTTCGGTCATTTCGAAATGGAAGATCATTTGGTTTTTAAACAAACCAACAATATCAACGCCTACGAATATTCATTGATGGCAAAATTCCATAAGAATAAATGGAGTGCAGAGGATATAAAAATTGCTGAGGATTACTATTTAAAAGGAATTGCGCTGGATCCCAATCATGTGAATTCTTTGATTGGGTTGGCAGATGTATACAGCTTTATGGCCATGACCGGAATGATGTCATTTGTGGAGGCTTGGGAAAAATCGAATGAGTTGGTGGAAAAGACTTTAAAACTTGATCCAAATAATCCTGAGGCTTATTACCAAAAAACGAATAGTTCTTTTTTCACGGACTCGAATTATACTGATGCATTAGCGCATGCTAAAAAGTCGATACAATTAAAACCCAACTATGTCGAATCTCAACAATTTCTGTCCTTTCTCTATGTATTGTCGGGAGATATTGAGAAAGCGAAAGAACATCTTGATATCGCTTTGGGTATTGACCCCCTTTCACAAGAAACCCTATTCTTTAGTGCCTATTTTGATTATATGACATCGGATTTTACCAAGTCTTTAAATCAATTAAATGAATGCCTTGAAGTGAATCCTAAAAACATACCATCACATTCAATCAAATGTTTATGTTTATTAAAACTAGGCCGCTTTGAAGAGGTTATTTCTTACTTTGACCATATTGATTTTGAAGTGCCTGAAGGCGAAAAAATTGGCGCAGTAGCACTGGGTTATGCTGGAATACAAGATCAAGAAAATATTTCGAGATATATGGGTCAACTAGAAGAGATGGCGCAATCTCCTGATGGATTCGCTGCGGATTCATTTCTTTTTATGATACATGCTTTTATGGGGAATATTGAAACCGCATTTAATTGGGTAGAAAAAAGTATGCAATCGAAGTCTACTTTACTTATGTTGCGATATGCCGATCCTATTGCCGACTCCCTCAGGTCAGATAAAAGGTATAAAAAATACCATGATATTATTTTCTCTAAAGCAATTAATTCGTCCATAAAAAAACAAAAAAAGGCTTTATTAGATGAATCGACAACGCAAGAGTATAAAGTGAAGTTATTAGACCACATAACTACAGCTGAAACTTATTTAGACCCAAGTTTATCCCTTCGAATACTAGCTGATCAAATAGGTATTCACCCCAACCAACTTTCTTGGTTACTCAATGAGCATATTGGTAAAAGCTTCAACGAATTTATTAATGCTTACCGCATTCAGAAATTTAAAGAGCTGGCTAAAGACCCAAATAATGCCCATTTAACTTTAATTGGAATGGCTTATGACAGTGGTTTTAACTCAAAAACTGTTTTTAATACCTATTTTAAAAAAGAAACTGGTCAAACACCTAAGCAATTCTTAAAGAACTAGTTCAAACCAATACCCCACTCCCCCTTTATCCATTATATCATACGAATTAAGTTCGGATTTATAAAACCGAACAGCTGTTTGTAAACCCGAACTTCTAGGCCATATCATGCCCATATCTTTGTGCCGTAATCGAGTTGGTTTATACATCAATTAAAAAATAATTGATGCTAAATAGAAACAACTCATTTAATAAAAAAATAAAATGAAAAAGTTCATTCACACAAAGTTTCTTTTACTGGTACTGATGCTAACAATGATTTTTACGTCCTGTTCAATTTCTTTCCAAAAAAGGCGATACAGACCAGGTTTTCATGTTTCTACTAATTTTAAAATGGGCAAAACTAAGCGGGAGAATACCCCCTTAAAAAAGACTCGATTTGTAGAGGAATTAAAAGAAGAAATTCATAGCGATACTTTAAAAGAGTATAAACCGATAGAGAATAGTCCAATTGAAATAAATACTGAAAACAAGATTATTGAAGGTCATAAGGACGGAGTAGAAACTCAGAAATTAAAAGATAAATCTATTCAAGTAAATGTCAGTTCTGATCTGAAAGATGAACAAATTTTAAGAAAAATTAAAATTGCTCCTAAGGTTCACAAAAATAAGGAGGCTAAAGTGACCAAAAATGCGCAAAGAAAAAAAGCGAATAAATTTACAAAGCGTCAACTTGCGATGATTATTGGAGCGTCTCTACTCCTCATGGCAATTATTGCAGCCTTTTCTTTTCCTACATTCACTAGCATATTCGTACTCGGTAATCCTGTTAGTACCGGCGCAAATTTAGCTGCAAATTCAGGTAAATTTATAGGCTCTTTATTTGGTTGGTTAGGTATTATCATACTTGATTTACTTGTATCGCTAGGTGTGTATAAATATTATAGAAATGACGCACCTGAAACAGCAAAAAAAGATAAGGAAGATAGAAAATTTGATCAATCGAAGCTTGCAGGATTAAGTGGCATATTACGTCTAGTTTATACCCTCTTTTTAATAGCAGCAACATCAGCTTTAGTCTTGGCTCAAACAACAGGGTCAGTTATTCAGAGTTATAATTTTTTGAATGCCTTTAATAGTATTTGGGGTTGGGGATTGATCGTATTTGGATTGCATCTTATCGTTCTCGGATTAACATATAAGAATGAAGGCGGCCGAAAATGGTTAATCATCCTTATCAAGACGCTATTAATTTTAGCGGGGATTGGTTATATGGTCCAATATATTGGCATACTATTAGTCCCTAATCCTGTTGCTTTTGTAGCTACTATCGAATCAATTTTTATGATTTTTATGATTGTTGGTGAAATTGGTTTTGCCTTGTGGATGCTGTTAAAAGGCGGCAAATCTACGGTGAATAAATAATACTTAAATCCTTATCGAAATAAATGACTAAATCTAAATTAAATCTTATGAAATCAGTTGTAGTAAATGCTTATGGTGGACCGGAGGTCTTAGAAATTAGAAATATAGAAAAGCCTAGTCCAAAATTAAATGAAATATTAATTAAAATAGAAGCTACTTCCATAACAAGGGCAAGTGGTATGATGCGTGAAGGCACTCCTTATTTTGGTCGTTTGTTTACAGGAATAACAAAACCAAAAGTCAAAACTCCAGGAACAGATCTCGCTGGCATTATTGAAGCAGTTGGTAAAGATGTTACAAGATTTAAAAAAGGGGATAAAGTAATTGCCGAAACGGGTTTGAATTGCGGAGCTTATGCAGAATATATTTGTTTACCCGATGACGCAATAATAGTACATCAACCCAATAATGTAAGTGCTGTAGAAGCTACAGGTATTGTAGATGGAGCATGTACGGCTTTGGCTTTTTTTACAGATCAAGTACAAATAAAAAAAGGACAAAAAGTATTGATTAATGGAGCTTCTGGTAGTATCGGAACAGCGGCAATTCAATTGGCAAAAGAGTTTGGAGCAGAAGTAACTGCAGTATGTAGCGGAAAAAACAGGTCGCTAGTTCTAGAGCTTGGCGCTGACAATGTTTACGATTATACTAAAAACGAACTGGATAAAAGTACGGTGACATTTGATGTGGTATTCGACACCGTAGGTAAATTTTCCTATGCTAAAACAAAAAAACACATGCAAGTAAAGGGTGTTTTTCTTACCCCAGTATTGACTATGAAAACTTTACTAACCATGCTTTTTGTCTCTCCATTTAGTCACAAGAAATTAAAATTTGCTGCGACAGGGTTGCGTAAAAAGGATATTCAAATACGTGATTTAAAAAAGGTTAAAGAAATGTTGTCTGAAAATAAGTTACGTCCCGTAATTGATAAAATGTATTCATTTAACCAAATACAAGAAGCGCATCGATATGTAGATACTGGTCGAAAAAGAGGTAATGTAGTGATTCGTATGCAGCAAACTAAGTCATAATCAATTATAAAAATATGAAAAACCCAACTTCTCGTTCTTTATCAATCGGCTTACTTATTGGCGTAGTTATAGGAGTATTTACTGATAATCTAGCTCTTTATATGTCTATAGGGATTTTATTAGGAGCCGCTTACAAATATAATTTTAAAAACTCCACTAAATGAGACCAACAAAAAAAATAGCAAGACTTGCAGGATTCTTTTACTTTTTATTAATTCCTTTTGGGGTATTTGGAATCTTATATATACCCATGCAATTCGTAGCGCCTGGAGATATGGCTGCAACCATCCGAAATATTACTGATGACATTTTTACCTTCAGATTAAGTATAGTTTGCGCCTTAGTCACCCAGATTATCCAAATTTTTACAGTTTTGGCATTATATCAATTACTAAACTCGGTACATAAACAAGCTGCACAATTTATGGTAATCTCAATTTTAGTAGCGGTACCTATCGCTATGTTGAATGAAGTGAATCACTTAGCTGTATTGGAATCTTTAGGTGATGCAAAACAAGTTTCTCTTTTCCTAAATCTTCATAAATATGGGGTGAATATAGCTCAGATTTTCTGGGGAATATGGTTATTTCCAATGGGATATTTGGTCTATAAATCTGGATTTATACCTAAGATGATAGGCGTGTTATTATATATCGCATGCTTTGGATATTTAGCAGATAGTTTTATCTACTTTTTAGATATAAACTTAGGATTTGCTTTCAGCGAATTTACTTTTTTCGGGGAGATTGCCATTGTACTTTGGTTATTGATTAAGGGCATAAAAACTACGTAATATGAGATTTAGATTTTTAAAAGAAAGTAACGTCTTAGTTTTTAAAACAAATATTGAGAATGACGAAAAGTTGAACCAATTAAAACCGATATTTGACAATCAGCAATCGATCTTACAATGGACGGTGGATATAGAGGATGTAGATAAGGTATTGCGATTAGAAACGAAAGCATCTATTAGTGAAAAAAAAATTATCAAACTAATGTCTCAAATAGGGATTAACTGTAAAGTTATGACTTGGTGAATAAAAGAAAAATAAATTAATTGAAAATAGAATGAAGTCACTTTTTAAAACTGAAAACGGCAGAGACAAAATACTAGCTCTATATGAGCAGAAATTATCTGATTTGAAGATCGATGTTGAATCTACATCTATTACCACCACTTTCGGAGAAACAAACATCCTTATTAGTGGGGATGAAAATAAACCACCTATTTTGTTAATTCATGGATCAAATGGATGTGCACCGCTTTCCTTTGAAACTTATCCTAACTTGAATCAATCATTCCACGTTTACGCTGTTGATGTTTTAGCGCAGCCGAACAAAAGTGAAGGTAAAATATTGAGTATGAAAGATAACTCTTATGGACGATGGATCAACGAAATCATTGCTCATTTTAAATTGGAAAACGTCACAATGGCCGGCTTTTCATTTGGGGGTCTCATCATTCTTAAAACACTCGAATATGATGAAAGTAAAATAAAAGAAGTGTTTTTATCTGCTCCGGCATATATAGTAAATGGGAATCCCTTGCGTGCCTTATTCAAGGTTTTTATTCCTATGAAACGATACATGCGTACGCAAAAAACGAAATATGTGGAGCAATTTTTAGCTGAAGTATTTACTGAAAGAGATCAGTTCGCAATTGATTATTTATCAAAAGTCTTTCTCCATTTTAAAATGGACTTCACACCAGTTCCTACCATTAAAACTAAACATGCTAAACGAATAAAGACGTCAATAAACATCTTTGCGGCTTCAAATGATATCCTTTTCCCCGGTAAGAAAATGCTTAAACGAGTAAAAAAAATATTCCCATCATTAAACCATACGGAACTCCTTCAAGATGCTAAACACGTGCAAAATCCTGAACAGAATTTAAAAATTGAAGCATTTATTTTGAATAGTATTATTGATTAATTTGGTACTTCAAGCAAAAGCTAATGATTTAAAATCGGTACCCAATATTAAACTGAAAAGCCAGATTAAAACCGAATTCATCAAAGAAATCCTTCTTAATAAAACTTTTATAAGGAATCTCAGACTGCTTACTATAGGTGAATGTTCCAACAGTCATATTGGTTCCCATATAGGCGTTTTTGAAAGGACTTAATTGAAATCCATAACCTCCATTCAAGAAAAAGTAGTTGTAGGTTGAAGGATAAAAAGTTTTGCGTGGATTATGGATATAGGAAAAGTTGGCAATGAGGTATAGATTGAATTTCTTCTCGGTTCCATTCGGGAAATATTTATAATTGAATTCTCCACTGAAAATATGCTGGTCTTTTCTGATGAAAGGGTGTATACCAAAACCTAGCTCTATTTGACTTTTATTCTTCAAGTAAGTTATACTTGGAACCAATCGAATAGGATAAATTTCACCACTAATACTCGAATTTATTGCAAAGCCAAACTTACTTGCTGTGGTTTCGTTTTGTGCTTTACCAGCTAATGCCATTAACCCAATAAGGATCGTAATTAATAAATGCTTCATGTCTTTAGTTTTCTTTCTCTATAATTTTATTTATTCTTCCATACATGCCTTCTAATTCGGACCAAAATAAACTATTATGACCAGTACTTACAAACTGAATTACAATAGCGTCTACATCACTATTATATCGAGCTATACTGGTATAGCCTGGTGACCATCCTGTATGTTCGTATTCGTAAATGGAAGAATAAATTTTTTGCTCATTTTCATTGAACAAAGTACCATCAATTAAATAACGCAAAAATTGCCCAACATCTTCAGCTGTTGCCACCATAGAACCTCCTGGACGGGTATATAAATCAGATTTCAAATCGGGATCATATCCCTTGTAATAACCACTCATCACTTCATTCGAATCAACCTCAGAATAAAGACTGTATGTATTGGTTAATCCGTTCGGAATAAGCAATTCGTTTTTAATATAATCATGATGAGGATAGTCTAAAGTTCTATCCATAATCTCCCCTATTAAAAGATAGTTGGTATTTGAATAACCGTATTTTTTATCGGGTTTAAAATCAGCTGATTGATTAAATATAAGTGCTGCGGTGGTTAAATACGATTCGTTGGGATCACTATTTTCAAAATCAGGTTGGTAAATAAAGTCAGGAATACCGCTCCGATGCCCTAACATCATCTTTAGTGTTATTTTATCTGCGTTTTCTATTTTACCATCAACTTCTGGAATAAGTTCTGACAGCGTACTTTCTAGTGATAATTGTCCTGATGCCACTAATTTTGAAACCGCCGCCGCTTCGTAAAGTTTACTAATGCTTGCAATTTTAAATAAGGCATGAGGATCTGCTGGTATTTGTTGTGCTCTGTTTTTCCAACCAGCACTGTATAATGAGGACTTGCCAGCTTGATTGACATAAATAATAATGCCGTCGAATCCTGATTCAATGCCTCTTTCTAACTCCTTTTCAATAGATTTTTCGAGAAGTAAAAGATCCTTTTGGCAAGCGCTAAACAGCATTAATGAAGCTAATCCAAATAATAGTGACACATTCGTTATTCGTTTCATCTTATATCTGATTTTTAATTCTTTATTCGACAAAAGTAAAGCATTATCAATATTTTTTCGTTCGTATTTTCATAAAGATGTTCTGAATTTCATACTGTTATATTAATAAAGTAATGAATTTGCCTATTTTTTTTACATGCAACAATGTTGCATAATAAAGAAAAGTATTACATTTGCATCATTGTTGCATTTATCAAACAGGAAAACACATTGTCATGTCAAATATTTTAAAAATACAAAACTCTAAAGCCGATGCGATCGGAATAATGGCCAGTAGTCTTTGCCTTATCCATTGCATCGCCACTCCCTTTGTTTTTATCACGCATGCCTGTGTTGCAACGACTTGTTCAGCAACTCCTGCTTGGTGGAAATTAATTGATTATACTTTCTTAATCGTCGCTTTAATTGCCATCTATTTTGCTACCAAACATTCCATAAAAAAGTGGGTCCGCATCACTCTTTGGTTGTCATGGACTCTTTTAGCTGCCATTATTTTAAACGAATCCCTACACCTAATTCCTATACCACATTGGTTTATTTACATCCCTTCATTAAGTATTGTATTTTTACACTTTTATAATCGAAAATATTGCCATTGTACAAAAGATAAATGTTGCTCAGCATAAAAACAATCTTCAATGATTAAGACTACCAATGTCACCTATAATTACTCTAAAACGACGCAGCTTTCTTTCCCCAATATTGCTATTGAAAGTGGTGAATCTATAGTTATATCTGGCGAATCTGGTAGCGGTAAAACCACATTATTACATTTATTAGCTGGTTTAATGCGTCCCACCAGCGGAACAATACGCATGAATAATGAAGAAATAAATAGTTTTACATCCAAAAAAATGGATCAATTTAGAGGGAGCGAAATCGGTCTTGTCTTTCAACAATCCTATTTCATTGAATCCTTGACTGTCATAGAAAATTTACTTCTTTCTCCTTACGCTGTAAACCGAGAAAAAGCAAAGTCAATTGCAGAACGATTACAAATAAACAACCTTTTAAATCGATTCCCTAAACAGCTTAGTGTAGGGCAAAAACAAAGGGTTACCATTGCAAGAGCGCTGATGAATCAACCTAAACTTATATTGGCAGATGAACCCACCAGTGCGTTAGACAATAAAAACTGCTCAAAAGTTATTCAACTCTTGCATCAGGAGGCCATTAACAATAATGCAGCATTAATCGTGGTCTCGCATGATGCGCGTGTGAAAAATGAAATCAATCACTGTATTGAATTAGACAATCTAAATTTGGCTTGATATGATATTGAAAATTGCCTGGAAAAATATCATCCATCAACCTCTGAATTCAATACTTTGTGTTATCCTATTATTATTTGGAACAGGTATAATTTCTCTACTATTGTCGATTCAAAACCAGGTCACAGAAAAGTTCGGGCGGGACATGCAAGATATTGATCTCGTAGTCGGTGCCAAAGGAAGCCCTTTGCAACTCGTACTTTCGTCCGTTTATCATATAGATGCACCTACTGGGAATATCAAAATGTCCGCAGCTGAAAAAATAATGAATGACCCCATGATTGATGAAGCAATTCCGCTTGCTTATGGTGATAGCCATAAAGGATATCGCATTTTAGGCACCACTAAATCTTATATCGATAAGTACAATGGCACATTCGCCCAAGGACATCTTTATACAGAAAATATGGAGACTGTTATCGGTGCTGATATTGCAAAGCAACTTGGTCTTAAAATTGGCGATAACTTTTTAGGTACACATGGCGAACAACACGAAGGGCATATCCACAAAGATCAACCATATACCGTCGTCGGAATCCTATCAATGACCAATACGGTACTAGATGACTTGATTTTGACAAATATTGAAAGTGTTTGGCAAGTACATGACACACATAGCCATCACAACCATCACGCGTCAGACAGTTTAAACGCATATAAAAACAAAGAAATTACCGCTATATTATTGAAATGTAAAACGAAATTAGCCGTTTTGAATATACCTCGTAAAATCAACCAGCAAACCAATATGCAAGCAGTTTTACCAGGATTAGAAATCAATCGGTTATATTATATGATGGGAATCGGCACAAAAACATTAAAACTGATTGCCGGTGGAATTATAACAATGGCTGGATTGAGTGTGTTTTTTGCTTTGTACGGAAGATTAAAAGAGCGGAAATATGAATTGGCTTTAATGCGAACTGTAGGCTATAGATTAGTGGATCTGTTTAAATTACTTTTAATAGAAGGAATTTTATTAGCTGGCATCGGTTATATATTGGGTACAATTTTAAGCCGCATTGGTCTCTACTTTATCAATATAAAGTCCCAAAATGAAATGAATTTTGAATTCGATCTAGGATACCAATACGAGGAGATTTGGTTATTATTGACGACTCTTTTAGTTGGAATTTTAGCTTCCTTAATTCCAGCTTGGCGAGCAACTCGAATAGATGTTGCATCAACATTATCCGAAAGATAAATAGCCATGGATAAAGTCATAAAAATAATGGTGGCGCTTATTGTTGTCATGCTTGCTTTACTTATCATCCCTAAAATGATGGACAAGGAAGATGACGAGGAAAATATAGACGGAATTGAACTGATTCCAATGCAAATGGAAAAGCCTGAAAGTTCAAACTTCCCAAATCAAGAAATCGACTATTGGGTGAATGATTCGATTTATATTTGGGATGACGAAGAAGTAAACTGGGTGATAACAGGTGAGGTTGTAAATCGTAAAGATCCTGACAATTTATATGTTCAAAAACAGGAATTATCAAATAAACCAATTAAAATTAAATGGGAAACTTTAATGGACATTCGTTACCGTTTGAAGTATTTAGCACAAATGAATTCCAAGGTATTCTCTCCTGTTTTTGGAGAGAATCTCAAAAAATGGCATGGAAAAGAAGTAATAATAGAAGGATTTGTTATTCCATACGACGAAGAAGGAAAGTTACTAGCACTATCCTATAACCCCTATGCGTCTTGCTTCTTTTGCGGGAATGCAAGTCCAGCTTCTGTTATTAGCATGTACATGAAGAATTCGAATACCCTATATGATTTAGATGATTTTAGAAAATTTAAAGGAATTTTTTATCTAAATCAAGATGATCCAGATCAATTTTATTATATTCTCAAAGACGTGGTTGACATTTAACCGCATTTAATATTTAAATCAAAGTTATGACTAGAACAATGACTAATCCCCTAATTCTTATTGTCCTTTTATTAACAAGTCAAAACACACTTAGTTTTGGCTTGTCTGATTCGACTAAACTCCTTAATGATACCACTTATACTTCCGATAAAAGTCTTGATTTCTTCGTGATTGGAGATTGGGGAAGTGGAGATGCTAATCAACTGAAAGTTGCCAATGCCATGACGAAAGAAGCAACGAAAGACCCTATTGATTTTATTGTTAGTGTGGGAGACAATTTTTATCCGCATGGAGTGAGAGGTTTGAACCATAAACATTGGACCAATTATTTTGAAGATATTTATACAGACAGCAGTCTGCAAAAAGACTGGTATACAGCAATGGGAAACCACGATTATATGGGGAGTGTCAATACACAACTAAAATATTATAAAAAGAATCCTAGATGGAAATCTAAAGAAAGGTATTTTAGTTTTACCCAACCATTGCCAGTATCAAATGACTCCGTTCTTTTTGTTTTTATTGATACCAATCCTTTCGATAAAACGATGAGTAAAATTCAAGGTGCATTGTGGTTACAAAATAAGAAAAAACAACTCGAATGGCTGGATGAAGTACTTGAAATCTCGAACGCTAAATGGAAAATTGTTGTCGGTCATCATCCTTTATTTACAACAGGATTTAGAAGGGGAAAAATGGATGATATCAGAATACCATTCTTGCCTATTTTTGAGAAACATCAAGTCGACATTTATTTTGCAGGTCACGATCATGATTTACAACACCAAAAACCAACTGGACATACCCATTATTTTGTGAGTGGAGCAGGTTCTGAATCTAGAGGTGTCACACAAGATCCTGAAATGACAAAGCTAGCAGTGAAAGATTTAGGATTTATGCGCGCAAGTGTTTCTGAGAATCGCTTAGAAGTTACAGTAATTAATGGAGATTATAAAGAACTGCACTTTTTTGGTTTGGAAAAGGAATGATGAATTGCTGTATACAAAAAAAGCACCTTTTCATCCTAAGACAATTGAATTTTAAATATAATATATATCTTAGAATGAAGATAGAAATATACAAGATCAAACCTATGAAAATCTTGCCCTTTATCACAATGGTATTTTTGGTATTCATTAATCTTAATTCATTTGCTCAACCCAATTGGGCCGAAATTAAAAGCAATGCCACTTTTATTGTGGAAGATCCAACATATCTTACTCCACAAATACAACCTTTAAATGTTGGCGGCTGGGAAGATGGACTTTATATCACTAGAGATGGTAAACATTTATTTAGCACCTATCTACCCGTTGATGCTTTTTCTTGGTTATATGACCTGGTTTTAGATCCTTTTTGTTTTGATTTTACACCTTATTATCGAGGTCCCTTATTAGATATTGATACGGTTACGAATATTTTAGGTTGTGAACATTATATGCAAAGTGATATTGTTATTGCCAGTAAAACGGATATTCTAGCACCCTTCATAAATTGGGAATCTTCTAATTTACAAACCTCATTTTCGTTTGAAGGAGGTGCGCAAGGTGTCTTATTAGACGAAAACACTTTCGATGTTTTTGTATACACTGTTGATGGACCAGAATCAGAAGGTGTAGATTTGATGTTTATGAAAAACGTGCCTATAAATCCAACTACAGAAACTGCAGTTCCTATTTTGGTGAGTGAAGGTGCCGAAGATAATCCTCATATTGAAAGACTAAATGATTCGACGTTGATTTTGCTTTTCGACCGAGATCGTTCTATTTATTATTCGCACAGTTATGATAATGGTGACAATTGGGAAGCTCCCACTTTAATAACAAATGTCTTAAATGATGACGCTCCTTTTGACGTTCAACCGCATTTGTGGCAGGATGGTGATAATTGGTGGGTCTATTTTTGCGCAACAAATGATTTTGGCGTTCGATGTATCTATAAATCCAAACAACTAATCGCAAATGACTGGGACAGTTGGGACGAGAAGGAATTGGTGATTACTCCTGGCCATATAGAAGGTGAATATGGGACCATTTTTGCAATAGGCGAACCCACATTAACCACTTGGGGCGACCTCTCTTTTGTAGTGGTGTACGGCAATAATTCTTTGGACGATTCGACAGATGTTTATGACTGTGATCCGTGGATTTTATATAAAAGAGATTCGCCATTATTAGGCATAAATAAAAAGACATCATTGCAAAAGGAGTTGAATGTATTTCCCAATCCTTTCACGGATTTTACAACAATACAATTCAGTGAAGAATTGACGGGTAAAAACCAATTGATCATACGTGATATACAAGGCAAAAAGGTATTCCAAGCAGTAAATATAACGGGTAACGAATATATTTTCAGGAACAATGGACTTGAAGCGGGTATCTATTTATTGTCGGTTGTGCAAGAGGATAAATTGATTTACAATACGAAGTTGATTGCGGCGTAGGTTTATGTACAACTTAGGGTTCAATAATTCCAAATGATTATATTTACGACATTAACAAATCCTAACTTGAGTGTGTAAATTTATTTTGTCTCTTTCCTTTACGCTGATTATTTTGAACAGCTCTGGGCAAATATTCGGTGATTTTAAAAGAGTAGAGTCCACTGGAATTGTGCCGCATGAAATTATTTCAACAGCGACTGAAAAGTATAATACTACGTTAAAGTCAAATGCTGATAAATTACTCGAGGACGAATTCATATTATCGACCTCTTTCTTTTTAAATGACTTACTAAAAAGTGGAAAAGTAACCTTTAATAATGACTTGACTAAATATATTAAACGGGTTGCTAAAGTTATTCTTGGTGAAGACAAAAAACTATCAGAAAGCATTTCTGTTTATGTATTAAATAGTAATGCGGTAAATGCTTTTGCAACACATCAAGGAGCTTTATTTTTTACAACAGGTTTATTATCACGACTAGAAAATGAGGCTCAATTGGCCTTTATTATCGCCCATGAAGTATCTCATTTTACAGAGAAACACGTTCGGAATAATTACCTCAAAAAAAGATCTGAAGAAAATAGAAGGAAAAACGATCATAATTTATCTTATGATAACCAAATAGCTAAACTTAATATTTATGCTAAGGAAAACGAATTAGTTGCAGACGCAAAAGCAATACAACTATACCTTAAAACTGATTATAATGTCGAAGAGTTAAAGAAATGTTTTGATGTTCTCTCAAGATCTCATTTACCTTTTGGCAATAAAGTTTTTAATCTTGATTTTTTAAATCGTCCAAATTTACAAATCCCGGAATCTTTATTTAACGATAGTACCAATGCTATTAAAATTGACAATGAGAGTGAGTCTACTTCGCATCCAAATATAAATGCACGTAAAAGGAATATTAATGACTACTTAAAATACACGAATCATACTGGAAGTTATGACTTTATTATTTCAGAAGAAGCATTTAAATCGGTGCAATTACAGTCGCGATATGAAACGATTCGAATTAATTTAAGAGACCGACGATATGTAAATGCTCTTTATAATATTTTTTTACTCGAAGAGTCTGAAATAGCGAATAGATATTTGTCTTTATCAAAAGTGAAAGCGCTTTATGGCTTGATGAAATATAAGAATTATGATAAGCTTTCTGAAGTATCTGTTTATTCAGAATATGTGCAAGGAGAAAGCTCTTCTCTTCATGCTTTTTTTGAGACAATAACCAAGGATCAACTAATAGTTTTAACCTATCGAACTTGTAGTGACTATTCTAAAATATTTAATGCTGACCCCATTTTTTTGAAGTATCTAAAAGATATTCATAAGGAAATGGCAATCAATGCTGACTTTTTCCCTGAAGGATTAACTAATGTTCCAATGGATGACGATTTTACAGACGATTATTTCCATTTATATGGGCATTATGATTTAGTCAATGAAGAAAATCTTGTTGAATCACTGAGTAACCTCATTTATTTAAACGCACAAGAATTAAAGCAAACTAAAAAAATCAATCAAGATTCATTAAAAAATGAAGCGATTCATCTTGGCATTAACAAAGTGGTGGTAGTGAATCCTTTTTATCAAAGTTATAATCGCCATTATGAAAATGAATATTTAACCTCTGAGCAAATAGAGATAGATTTAAACTCAATTTACACGAAGAAATATAGAAAGTTAGACATCGATGCGACATTATTAAGCTTTTCGTCAATAGATTCTATGGATGTTCAGACGTACAACGAATTAGCTACTATTTATGATTGGTTAACAGAATGTATTTATCATCAATTACAATTTGATATGATATACAGCGCATATGATCTTATGCAACCCATTTCCGAAAGGCATGATACTTATCATTATTTATTTACAGGTGCTATCTCAACTAAACACAAGTTTAAATATACGAGTGCCGACTTAAGTCTGGCTTTATCAGTAATTCCAATTCCTTTTATAGTAGTTTACAAATCAGTAAAACATCATTATCATGACGTGTTTGCAATCGCCATAGATGCTGAAAACAATAAAATCGAATTTGTTCAAAATGACCGAGTGAATTTAAGACAAATGAAAAAAACAATTGAATTATTCTATTCGGAAGTGTTGTATCATTTAAGTTCAACAAAAGTATAATGATAAGACAAACAATTACTCTATTTTTATTCATCCATCTAGCTTGCTCAAGTTGGACACAGGTTGGTTATTTCGGCTCAAGACATGCTGTTGGGATTACAATTGAAACAGTTCCTACTATTGGTTATGTTAGTAAAGTGGATGCTGAAAAAAGTAATGTAACAGTAAAAAGAAAGCTATTGAATATGCGATTTGGACTGAATTATACGTTTGTTGCGAGCAGAAAATCCGAATTAAGGCTTAGATACGCTTGGAGTAAACTATATGCTTATAACGCTTACTTGCTTTCTGAAAATGAATTAGATTATTACTATTTATTGGCAGATATTCCTCTTAATTTTCATCATTTTTCTTTCGATTTTCGTCGTTTTGTCAAGGGTAATATTGCTGCTCATGGAAAATACATAGGATTCGGATTAAATACTGGCTATACAAAGCTCAAAGAAGGTACTGAAGCTCAAGTTGGGGTTAAAGATAAGGCCAGCGAACACAATAAATTCAAATCACAATTTCCTATTCTTGATATGGACCTTTTAAGCCTCGGTGAGGTACGTCATTTTTATTATCAAATCGATTTTAGTTTTGGGAGTGTTTTTTCAATCAATCACTTATTAAGTTTAGATATAGGCGTAACTATTCCTCTATTTACATCGACCATGACAAATGGCATTTGGGAAATCCCTGGTATTGAAGAAATAATTTTTCCAAACCCCTTTGAGAAGAATTATTATTATTATTATGGTGATAAATCATTAACTCCAACCTACCCAACAAGCTTGGTGTTTCAAAAAGCTCGAATTGCTGTAAAGTCCTCATTAGATATTAGTTTGTACTTTCATCTATAAGCCTATTATTTAAATAAAAATGATATTTCATTGCAAGTGTTTGGAGTTAACTCGATTTCACTCGTAAAGATTTCATCGCCATCTTGGTCAATAATGGAAAGTATTGTGGATTTACTTTTATCATTTGAATTAGGGTGGATATAGTATTGTTTATTAAAAGCAATCCAATCATCTGCATCACAATTTAATTCTTTATTTATATCGAATTCAGCGACTTTTATATTTTCGCCAATTACTACTTCACCAAAATAAATAGAAATTATGTTTATATCATTTGCGGAGAGGAAAGCGTCCTCATTCTCCCACTTAAGCACACCAAAATAATTGTAAACGCAAGATTCGTCATATTCTGTTGCAGATGCATCATAATTAATTGCAGATTCATTTTGACAGCCACTTTTCTTTGTGCACCCACAAAAACAAAGTGTCGCAATAAAAAAAGCTATAATATACAGTTTCATTTATTCAAGAATCAATTTTCTAGTATACTTATCAGCGCCCACTTTAATCGTAGCAATATAAATTCCTTTAGCATATCGACTTAAATCAATTGCTTTTTGATGATGCCCTATTGAAGTATTCAGGTTGTTTTCAGAATAGATTATTTTACCAGTGATATCTTTAATTTCTATGTTTACATCAGCATTGGCTCTTAAATCGTATGACAATGTGAATTCGCCGTTGGATGGGTTGGGGTGAATTACTAAACTTGTTATATCCAAATTAGAAATTCCTAACCCGCGCACTTCAAATGATTCACTTATACCTACACAATCATATTCGCTAGAAACTTCAACCTTATAAAATCCTTCTTCGGTAAACATATAAGTTTGTTCTGTTGCACCAGGAATTTCTACATCATCAAGATACCATTGATATGATGCGTATTCTGCTGTTGACAGTAAAGAGCCAGTTATATTTATTATCGGATCTGGCCTGAGCGCTGCTATTTCACATGTAAGAATGAAAACCTCACTTTCTCCAATACAACCGTTTGATTCAGTAACAACAACAGTGTATTCTCCAAGTTCTGAAAATTCATAAGATTCACTTTCAGCACCAGGAATAAGAATCCCACTCTTGTACCATTGATAAGTCAAATATTCACCGGTGGTAAGTAAAAACCCTGTAATATTTATTCTTGGGTTAGGTTTTAAATTCCCATCATCGCAAGTAATCATATAACTTTCACTCTCACCAGAACAACCATTTAAGTCTGTTACAACAACATTATATTCGCCGAGCTCAAGAAATCTGTATGTTTGGCTTTCTTCTCCTGGAATAAGAACCCCATCATTATACCATTGATAAGTCGCATACTCGTCAGTTTTCAATCTCGAAGCATAAATAAAAATGGAGGGATTTGGTAATAGCAAAGGATCTTCGCAGAATATCGCGCATCCACCTACAAGACAAGAGTCAGCTATTTTCAAAACAAAAGAACCATTAATTGAGTCTGGAGCTGTATAATCATTTAATTGAACCAGCATATTTGTATTGTCATAAGCATAAAAGTGGTCACGATTACCAGACACTCCTGAAAAGTATAACTCACCACAATCATTTCCAGTAATTTTTTGACCACGCTCTATATTTCCGTCCCCTATTGTTTCTAACGATATTATTTCACCATATTGCGTCATGGCTCCTAGCATCATATCATACCAATCTTCTACCTCTATATATAATTCAGGCTCAATGTCAGTAAATACCGCACCGTAATTTTGTACAGTACCATTAAAAAATAGATTACCGTTGGTATGAAAGTAAATATCCGAAATTGTTATATTCTCAAAACGTTTCTTCCATAATAAATTGAAATCCGAATCATATTTAATGACAAGACTACCTATTATGTCAAAAGTATCCCCATCAAAACTCATATCTCTACCATAATTGGCAATATATAAATTCCCCTCACTATCAACGGTTGATGACATTCGAGACGATCCATACCTAGCTTTGGAAATATTCGTTCCGATTTGTTTCCAACCGGGATCTTCACTTAACGGATTAATTTTTAACATATAACCTAGTATTTGCGATTCACTTTCAACACTTCCGATGTCAAATGCTATACCTGAGTGTTCTTTAACTTCACCTACCATATAAATTGTCGAGTCGGCGTTTAAATGTAACTGAGGAACAACATAAGTATCTCGATAACTATAGCTAGGAACAGGGTCGTGTCGCCCTTCTAACATCGCTCCATAAGCAGATGAGCCAGCATAAGAGTTTAATAATTCTCCAGTTAGAGATAATTCTAATAAGTATACTCCGCCTGAAGCAAACCCTACAGATGGAATGCTCACAACATCATAATGCGTTGTATTATAATCTCTTGTACCTACATTACATGCGGAAAGGTAGATTCGTTCATGCCGGTCAGAAACAATTACATCAGCAAAACCACTATGATGAGATGTTCGTTGAACATATGACCACCATACGAACTCACCTTCTGGGGTCGCTTTCAATAAAAAAGTTTGTTTAGCCTCTGGACCTCCACCTCCTCTAGGACCAGCCCATATAGGTTCATCAAAAAAGTCAAAGACAACAATATCAAATGTTCCTGTAAAAAAAATATTACCAAATTGATCAGTGTCAACCGAATTAAAAATAGAGGATTTATGGTCATCATACGAAGGGATGTCGCGTTCTAATACAAACTCCCAAACTAATTCACCTTCTGAATTGAATTTTTGAAGTACCCCATCTAAAATTGTCCCCCAATGTCCCTGAATTTCATCTTCTTTATAACCAACTACAATTAAATTCCCATATGGGTCGACGGTTTGATCTAAAACGGTTATCCTATTATTGTCAATTACATGGCATATTTCTTCATACAAACTGTCTGGGATAAGATCGTTGAATACTTGAATTATTTTAGTTAGAGAGTCACGACATCCAATATGCTCCGATTCTACCGATAAATTTAATTCATACACGCCGATCTCATCATAAGCTATACTTGGATGAAGCAGATCAAGATCTGTATAAATATCTGGACTTCCGTCTGATGACCATTCGTAAGTATAACCGACAATATCATCTGTTTCAATTTCAATTAATTCATTTTGGAAAAAATATCCTAACCCTGCACTAAAGGTTGCGTCAGCAACTTCAACGTGGGTTGAATCTATCATGTCAAATACTGAATGACATCCATTCTCTGAATTAGCTTCTATTGTAAAACCATGATTTGAAGTAATTGGTAATGAATGAAACGACATCATTGTACCGTCAATGGAAAGTCCTGCTGCAATTGAATCACCATCTTGATAAATTGTATACTCCACTCCTATTTCAGGGATGGGTAAAACTATGGCAGTAGAATCGCCAAAACAAACCAAACTATCACTTGTGTAAAAGACCGTACTTGAATCTGGATATGTATCTACCACCAGTGCAAATTCTTCAGAAACACTTACAGAATCACATTCGTTGACGATCCATTTATCTATATTGAAAGTAAGATTTGCATCAACTTCATCAAAGTAATATAGTCGATCATCACCAGTTGCCCTTGCATATTCTATTTCAACTCCTTCAATCATCACGCGATAACCTGTTCCGTCAGCAATATCTATAAGATTAAAACGATAATCTGATCCTTGACAAATAGCTGAATCAGCTACTATCTCAATTGGATTTATTTCTGGTGTACTGATAACAGTAATTGAATGTTCGATTGTATCACTATTCCCTTCAAATTCTGTGACCAACATTATATTGAATTCGCCAGCATCTTCATGCGTATATTCAAAATCTCTTAATTCAGAAATTGAAACCTCGTCTATCAACCATTCATAACTATCAAGGGTTGGGTTAGAGCATGTGTACATAGTTGTTTCACCTGCACAAATAGTGTCAGGATAAGAAAAATCAACCATTTGTGAAAGGTTCCAAGGTTCGTCATAATAAAACTTATAAATTTTACTCTCATCTACTTGTTCCGTAACAGCCAAACCATATCCATTTTTAAACTCAATATCAGAGATTCCCTCAAAGTCGTAATCTATGAATTCATACAGGTGGATATCCTCTGTCAAACCCAATAACATTCCATATTCGTAACCAAGATAAATTGAATCCCCAGGTAAGACTTTGTGACAGCTTATACGTTCAAAAGAAATGTCTTGTGTCGTCCATGTAAAACCATAATCACTACTTTTAAAAATCATGTCCTTATAAGGTGCAGTTATATAAGTAGCTGTAAGTTCGTTATCGGCCAAGTAATAACTTACAGATTTGAAACTTTTATCGGAATAAGTATCAACAGACCATGTTCCACCTCCGTCTGTCGAACGAATTATGGTTTCATAACCAACTGCAATGGCACGAGATTCAGACATATATTCTACCGCGGTAAGAAGGTTTTCTGTACCAGAGTACCTTGAAACCCATGTTTCCCCACCATCTGTTGTTTCGACTACAATACCGTTTTCACCAACTGCTATACCAGATAATTCATCATAAAAAGCAACACTTCTAAATTCTAAACGGTTACCTGTAGCTCCAGCATAAACTACAGACCAACTTTCACCGCTATCGGACGAACGAATAATTACATTATTATCATTTAATGCACTACGACCAACAGCGACTATAGTTGTTTCTGATAAAATTTTGACGTCAAATAATACCACGAGTTTAAAATAAATGGAATCTGCACCAGGGAATTCAACTTCCGCCCAAGTTTCCCCGTCATCTTCTGATTTCATAAAGGGATATCCAACAGCATAACAAACACCACTTTCATGGATATCAACTGCCAAAAATGACGTCGTCACAGATTCGGCCTTTTCTTCCCATTGTGCAAGTACAGCAAGCGGAAAAATAAAACTGATTAATAATAGAATAATTTTGTTCACAGCATTTGATTCATTAGGTCCTCAAAGTTAATGAAATAAAAATTATAACTATTTGTAAATTACAAATCTTTAATTATGAAAATTTAGTTGCTTTTAGAAACATATATACCCGTGTATCAGATCAAAACAATAATTACCCACAGCATTTTTATTATATTTACAATATATGGATCCAACGTTCTTAACACACACAGAACCTTCACCACAAAAATAATTTACATCGTTTTGCAATTCTAATATTCGGGATATTCTTTATAATAAACCCTACACAAAGCCAAACTATCAACCTCAACTTCGAAATTTCAGAAGCTACCGAAATCAATGCTAAATTAAGCGGATTTAATACCGATCAAACCTTTAATGAAATCTTCGAGGCATCTCTGACGTGGATTAGTATTGTAGACAAATGTGCCATTCTACCCTTCCCTGTTAATTGAAGAAGATTTAGCGAATTTGACCTCTCTGATTATGTACTTCCAGCCCTATCGTCAGGAGTTATTAAGATGGCTTTGGAAAAATTTGCAAATACCAGCGTTAACCTTTCAATATCAACGCTATTCATTTACCCCAACCCAAGTAATGAACAGATAACAATTAAAGGTTTAAGCGATTTAAAGGTCCAACAAATTTGTATTTATTCACTTTCTGGGAAGAAACTATACACCTGTACTGAAAAGGAAATAAATTCGGAAAAATTGAACATTCAATCTTTAAATTCTTGTATCTATTTTCTCAAAATACATTCGGCAGCGGGTGAAGATATTTTAAAATTTGTTAAACAATAATAACGTAATAAAATTCCATGTGACAGTCTATCTCTACTGTTGTTCATTAAAATTGGCAGGCCTTTATTCAGATAATGTCAAGTCGAAAAAAATAATTCTTAAATAATTAATCAATTGGCGTCTATTTATTTATAGTTTTAATTAGATTTAGAATGAATGCCCGATTTAGATATTAAAATAATTCGTTTTTCGAAAGTAATTTACCTCGCCTTTGGTTTAGGTATTTTGACCAATCTTTATATTGCTAGCCTCTTTATTTATATCTCTGCAGAACATGTTTTATGGAGCCCTTTATTAGGTAGTCTCATTTTCATTTTAGCAATTATTTTGTCGTTAAAAAAAATTTTATCAATCAAGTCAGCCTATTTTGCCGCCGCTTATTCTGTAGCAATTGAAGTTTCAATTCATACTTATTTTATAGGTTGGAATGCTGGATTTTTCTATTATTTATTTTTATTGCCTCTTACATTTTTAATGTATCCCGAATGGAAGAAATCGACTACTTTAATTTTTAATTTATCCATTATAAGCTTGACCTTTTTTCTTTGGTATTCACTTCGCAATGAAGAAGGTTTAACGCATTCAATGCCAGAATTTGAAAATTTTTTAAATCAATTTAACTTGGCTATTGTTGGCATTGTAATTCTCATTACCACTATTTACTTTAGCAATGTCAATCGTCTGCAAGATACCGCCCTTGTTAAAGCGAATAAGGATCTTGAGATTCAAAATAAAGAAATTTCAGAACAGCATCAGCATGTTCAAATTCTTTTAAAAGAAATACATCATCGTGTTAAAAACAATTTACAAATTATCACTTCACTTTTGTCAATGCAACGGAGAGCAACAAATGATGAGGGAGCTATAAACATTTTGGATGAAAGCCGAAGACGCGTTGAGGCTATTGCATTAATTCACCAAAAACTTTATAGTGACATTCATGGTAACCAAGTCGATTTTAAATCCTATTTATCTGAATTAGTCAACTCTCAACAGCTAATTCAATCGAATATTGAATGTCATCTCGAATCAATTGATGTTTTATTGGATTTAGATACAGCTGTACCATTGGGACTTATTATCTCTGAATTGATAACAAATTCAGTTAAGCATGCCTTTAAAGAAACTAAAAACCCGAAGGTATATCTTACTTTGACTAGAGATTCGAATTCACTAGAATTAACTTACACTGATAATGGATCAGGATTACCCGATAATTTTGATTTAACTGTTGCCGATTCGCTTGGTATGGAAATCATTAGTGCATTGATCGATCAAATAGATGCATCAATCGAATTTAAAAATGAAAACGGTGCTTGTTTTAAAATAAATTTCCTAGTTTAACACAATTAACCCCTCATTACCAAGTCTCCCGCTTGAAAAACCCAATATTACGAAGGTTGTTAAACTGGAAAATGTATTAATGATTTTCGGAATTACAAATTTAGACGATTATAAGTCTGTTCACAGTTTTCTTATAATACGCTAAGTTTTTAATATAGCTTTAAATAAATGCCTAAAATAATATCCATATCGAATAACTTTAAAAACGTAATTCATTTATCTGTAGCTCTAGCTATTTGTATCAATTTTTATCTTTCGTGGTTTTTAATTCAAGTATCAACAGGTCCAGCTATTCTTAGTCCGGTTATTGCAACTCTCATCTTCATTCTAATACTTATTTTATCAATAAAAGATTTAATTCCAGTTAATCTCATATTTTTTATTGGCGCATATACTTTTGGTATTGAAGCCTATATTAATACCTATTATTTTGGTTGGGATTCAGGTGTTTTCTATTATATCTTTTTAATTCCATTAACCTTTTTATTAAACACAAATTGGAGCGTTTTTATAACTGCAATTTTTAACGGGTCCATCATTTTTTTAGCCTCGCTTATCTGGCATCATTTCGAAGGAGGAACTGGTAAATTAGTATTGGCTAAGGAAGTACAAGAGGAGCTTGAACGATTTAATTTAGCAGGTGTTGGTATGGTTGTATTAATCATGATGATCTATTTTAGTTATACCAACAAAGTGAATAGTGATACGATTATAAGAGCAAATTTTATTCTTGAGCGAAAAAACAAAGAGATATCTGAGCAACACCATCATGTCCAAATACTTTTAAAAGAGGTGCATCATCGCGTTAAAAACAATTTACAAATAATCTCTTCTTTACTGTCAATGCAAACACGATCTGTTACTGACGAAGATGTGTTAGGAGTGTTAGATGAAAGTAGAAGGCGTGTAGATGCAATTGCACTAATTCATCAAAAATTATACAGTAATATTCAAGGAAATCAAGTCGATTTTAATTCATATTTAAAAGAATTAATTAAAACACAACAAATTATCCAATCAGATATTGATTGTCAACTGGAAACGATTGATTTGTTATTGGATCTTGACATAGCAGTGCCCCTTGGTTTAATCGTTTCTGAAATGATTACAAATTCCGTAAAGCATGCATTTAAAGATAATAAAAATCCCGTTCTACATATTTCATTAAAAGAGAATCGTAATGGATTCGAATTAATTTTCCATGATAATGGTGTTGGCTTACCAAGTGACTTTGATTTAGAATCAGCAGATTCTTTAGGCATGGAAATTATTGCCGCTTTGATTGATCAAATAGATGCCAAAATTGAATATAACAACGACAACGGCGCTCGGTTTAAAATAAACTTTGAGGGGATCGATTAAATCGATTCAACTTATTTTTTTGGTATGAAACTCTGCTTATAAAGAATAATTAAGTCCTAAAAATTTACTTTTTCAATTTTTCCCATCTTTCATAAAGCTTAGGCATTTCTTCATGTAAATACTCAGCAAACTCGACCATTTCTAACAAATTAGTATTGAATTCAACCGTCTCTTTTGATCTATATTTATGAACTTCACGCAAGAGTGTTGCTAAATAACCGTAACCTTTATTTATTTCTTGTAAATTCTCCTTCCAAGTATAAAGATTCACTCTAAAATATCTTTTTCTTTCACCGAACTTATTGATCTGCTCAATGCTTTTTGTGTTTAATAATAAATTTATGCCATTACTCGTAGCACTTTTACTTAAGTTAAGCGTACTTCTTATTTGATCGAAAGTAAGTTCACCTTCGTTGCAAACGGTCAACAGTGCTCCGATTTTCGCTGATGCTGGGGTCATTCCCTGCTTTTCATTAACAACTTCTAACTTTTCTATTAATTCTTTTAATTTTTTACTTAATTGAACTGAATGATTAATCTCTTTTTGCATGCTTTTAAAACATAATTATATTATGAATAAATCTTACTATTTATGAGATTTCATAGGTAAAATAGTTTGGAGAAGGGAAATATAACCAATAAATATTAAATTATATCTAAAAAATCGGCTTATGATGTGAAAAAATTAACACCACATTTAATGATGATGATGAACTCCTTTACTTTCAGAAAAAGGAATATAGCTAAAAGGGATTGTTCTAATTGCATTTGTTCCCTCTTTTATTGCTATTTTTTGATTGATTGCAACCGACTCAAATGACTCAACCTCACCATTTTGCCATGTAATAATTAGTTGATTTATTTTAGTTGCTTTTCCAATTCCTATTTCTTGTTGAATACTTGATGATCCAAAAGAACCTCCCGTACTTACAGTTCTATAAATTCTTTTATTATTATCTAAAACAACTTCAATACGCGTTCCTATAGCACTTCTATTGGTAGTCACCCCTTCTAACTCTATAGTCAACCAATTGTTCCCAAAACCAGGGTTTTCAAACAAAACATTCGTAAATTCATCAGCTTGATATCCTCCGCCCATCACAGCATAAATTTCTTGATCGCCATCATTATCAAAATCAACAAAAGCAACACCGTGACCTTTTTGAATATGACCAAAACCCCCTGCCGAAGTAACTTCTTCGAATTTTGTACCATCAACATTCCTAAACATTCTATTGGGAATCACTGAATTGAAAGCTGGTGCTCCGGTACCTAAATAAAAGTCAAGGTTTCCATCGTTATCCAGGTCTCCGAAATTAGCCCCCATAGCAAAACTACACTTCAGTAAATTATACGATTCAGTGGCATCAGTAAATGTTTCGTTGCCGTTATTGATATATAATTTTGAATAGCCATTATTCGTTTTTACACCTTGCATTTCTTGCGCAAAGGTTAATGGTAAACCGAAATCTTTATCTGAACTATAACCTGATACATAGATATCTTGATAACCATCATTATTGACATCCCAAAACCAACACGGAAAACTACTTATTGGCTCCTGAACACCTGCTGTTTGAGAAACATCTTCAAATACACCCTCGTTATTTTTTAACAAAATATTTTGACTTCCCATTATGGAGATATACAGATCTGGCCAACTATCATTATTAATATCACCCCACACTACACCTTTCACAAAACCATGAACATTGGCTCCAACACTTGCTGCCACCTCCTTAAAGGTTCCGTCTCCATTATTTAAATATAGTTCACAAGGATTTGATGAGTTATTCCGAGATTCATTACCAATAAATAAATCTAAATATCCGTCGCGATTAAAATCAGCCCAGGCACCTGTTTGTGTTGGCATTAAACTCATTAATCCAGCTGACTTTGTTACATCCGAAAAAGTACCATCCCCATTGTTTTTAAGCAATGAATTTGGGTGATTGCCTTGAGCGCCCAACCAAGCTCCTCTCAACACAAATATATCTTCAAATCCATCATTATTATAATCCGCTTGAATAGTATTTAATCCCCCAACAATACCTTCTAAACCAGCCAAAATTGTTTGGTCATCGAATGATCCTTTTCCATTATTAATTAATAATCTTGCTTGTGCATCTATTCCATAATCGGTTACAAAAATGTCAATTAAGCCATCATTATTAAAATCTTCTGTACAGACACCTCCAGACAAGCCATATATTGCAGTATTTACATTCATGGCAACTTCATTAAAACGCGGAAAATTCCGTTGTTCCAAATTCCAGTTTGGGTAATTAATTAAATACTTCTTCGGCACTTCTTGAGGATATGTTCCCAACGTCATATAACCCAAATTTATCAACCATTTATATCCTTGATTTGGGTAAACATCATACATGCTTTTATAAATATCTATTGCATTTTTTGAACCTTCAGGTAATGTATGAATTGCTGATTCTTCTAATGGTAAAATACATGAAAACTCAGTGTGGTTCAATTGACAATTCTCTTGCTCACCTAAACGTAAATAAGCTATTGCTAATAATTCAAAAAGCACATAATTATTTGCTGTCATTTGCTCTGACAAATCTCTATTAGCTTCAAAAAAACTTTCAATCTCTTGTATACATTCACGAGCATCACCAGAACGTAATAATTCCTTACAATATTGATACCATATTGATAGTTTCTCAGTCGATTTCGATTGACTTAACATTGATTTATAAATACCTACTCTCGGTTTATTTCTATAAGCGTTCAAATTAGGATCTGACTGTTCAACTATCCTCCCTAAAAACTCAACCATTTCTTGAGTTTCATTCTTATGATTTATGTTTTCCGCCATTGAATGACTTGTAGCAGATGTTGGCGCAAGAAAATTATTTTGAACTATTTGTCCATCACAGGAAAAAAAATATAACGTTGATAAAATACTGATGGATGGTAACCAAATATATTTTGACCTTTTCATTTATTAATTAATTCTAGCACGTCAGAATATATTTTGATTTGATAAACTTCTTTTAGTTCTACAATAATCAAAAAAACATCTTTAGTTCTAAGTTAGGAGAACCAAATATATGAAAACTATTCGGATATCTACACTTTTACATAAATAATAAACAGAACACTACTATTTAACTATCAAATACTTACAGGGATTGAAAATAAATCAATCCTTCCTTATTCATAGCCCTTTAATAATCGTTTATCTATGAATTAGAGCGTGATTTATAGCAATACAAACGACATTTATACTTGCTAAACAAGAAACTATCATTGATTAAAATGATCAAACGGAATTGAGTTCATCGATTGTAACTAAATAATGCACAGATGCTAAAACGCACAGTAAGAAATAATAAAATAGCAATGCATACTTGCTCATCCCATTCTATTTATAGAATCAATACATACATATTTAATCTCTAAATAAAAATCATTAAATAGAACATAAACTCAAGAAATTTTAGATCAATTGTTACTTGAACGTGAACGCAGTAGTTGGTAAAATTTAGAAAAATAAATTTTTAAATTTCAATAAGATTAATATCTAATTGCTTTTCTGCAATTAACCCTTCCACTAACTCTGACTTACCTTTTGGTATAACAAGATAGAATTTACCTCCATGCTTTCTTGCTTCAGAGGCGAATAAAATCCACTTAAAAATAAATACATGGATCTCTTTTTCTACGATATTCTTTTCGATGGCATAAAAATCCCTTTTGTTCGAATAGATCGCTACTACATCTGGAATAACTTTATTCATTGCATTATAAAAACCAATTGGTCTTGGTTCTCTTGTTGAATCACCCTTCACTTGAAGTCTATCTGGGTTTGAAACTTCTATTTCCTTTATTAGACTTGCAATATCTTTTGTATTCATTTTTTTAAGTTGAAATGATTGATTCTTTTGAATTATAACTACTTAGATTGATTTGATACCAATCTTATAAATTTACGATTAAATACTAAACTACCTCACCTGAAAGGTTATTTTCTATTCTATTGATTAATGCCAAAATATCCTTCTTAGGTGGTTTTGGTAATGACAATAGAAAAAATTTCAATTCAAGGGTACTCGTGCAAATTTTAAGATTTAATTTACGTTCTTGATTAGCACCAAACTCACTACAATGGTATTCTCCCTTTATGCATTGAACAGCCATTGACATATTAGTATATGTTAACCAAGTTTCATATTTCATCTTCAATATTCACTTATTGTTTAATTCCTATTCTTTAAGTATAATTACTTATAAAATTCGTGCTAAAAAAGCTTAGAACATCATAATGTTATTAAATACAGCAAGTAATTCGGTGAATTTAGGAATTAATATTTCCTCAAAATTACACTAAATCTTTCGCTCACCTATCATTCTATAAAGGATTATAATAAATCTTAACAGAAATCTCTACAACAAAGCAACTCTATTTATAATAAAACAATATTTTAAATTGACTTTATGACACACTCTTAGACCTCTGGTTTAACTACGATTAACACCATTTACACAGCTTATAAAAAAGTATTCCGAGGCGTTTATTTTTGTGAAGCAATGCCATTTTTAGCAAGAATCAAAACCTTCTTAAGTTGAAGGGTTTTTTATTGAATATATGCTCAACACATGTTTTTAATGGTAAAACGACCCATTAAATGAACTAAAATTCATTAAAAAATCTTCTAATATCTACAAAACAATATTTTTTACCTACGAATTCAGCTATCTTTGCACAAAAAGATTTACTGTGGAAGAAAGCAAACCATTTGAAAAAGAAAAAAGAGGAAAAGCCGTTTTCAAAGAAGAAATTGGGTTTTTATTGGTACACTTAGCGCCATTATTAGCTTTTTGGACTGGTGCAACATGGTTTGATTGGACATTGTGCATAAGTTTATACTTTATCAGAATGTTTTTTGTAACTGGAGGATACCATAGATATTTCTCGCATAGCACTTATAAAACTTCACGTTTTTTTCAATTTTTAATTGCATTTGCGGCGGAAACATCATTGCAAAAAGGTGTTTTACATTGGGCTGCTAATCACCGTGTTCATCATAGACACAGTGACACACCGAAAGATCCTCATTCGAAGAAAATTTATGGGTTTTGGTATTCTCATATTGGCTGGATAGTAGGGCCCGATTATAAAGAAACTAAATTTAATTTGATAAAAGATTTTGCTAAATTTCCAGAATTACTTTGGTTGAATAAACATCACTTAGTTCCACCTACAGTTTTAATGTTAGCTGTATTTTTTGTAGGCGGATATGTAAATGCAAGCTCCGCAGGTGTAGAGATAACTTTAATGACTATCATGTCTCACGGTTTATCAAGTTTAATCGTTGGCTTCTTCTTATCAACTGTTATCTTATTACATGGAACATTCTCTATTAACTCGTTAATGCACATGTTTGGTAAAAAGAGATACGAAAGCAATGATGAATCTAAAAATAATTTAATACTAGCGTTAATCACTTTGGGTGAAGGCTGGCACAATAACCACCATTATTATCAATCAACAGCTCGCCAGGGGTTTTATTGGTGGGAAATCGACATTACATATTACGGATTGAAAATCTTATCTTGGTTAGGATTGATTTGGGACCTAAAACCTGTGCCGAGACATATCAAAGATTCAAGAACAAAAGAGGAAGCAAAAAAATTAAAACTAGAATATGCGAAGGAGGACAAAGCTTAGATGTCTATTCTGCGTTTAATTGCAATGATACTATGGTCAATCCTGTGTATCACGAGCTCACTCATAGTATTGCTTTTCACATTTAATCAAAAACTGCCATTAGTAATGGCGCGCACAATTTGGGCGCCAGGTATTTTATTTATTCTCGGTTCAAAAACAAAAGTAACTGGATTAGAAAATATTGAAAAAGGAAAACACTATATCCTTTTCTCCAATCACCTTTCATATTTAGATATTCCAGCATTATTTAAAGTAATTCCTTTAAACCTACATTTCATTGCTAAAAAAGAATTGCGTAAATCACCTTTCATCGGTTGGTATATGCGCGCTACTGGAATGATTTTTATTGACAGAAGTAATAGTATTGAAGCAAGTAAAAGTTTAACAGAGGCTGTGCAATTAATCAAGGAAGGTAAAACTGTTTTGATTTTTCCAGAGGGAACAGTAAGTGCTAATGGTGAGGTGCAACGTTTTAAAAAAGGCGGATTTAATATTGCTATGGAATCAGGTATCGAAATATTACCAGTTTCTATAAAAGGTACCAACTCAATTTGGCCTACCACTAGCAATACAAAATTTAAAAAGGGAACTGTTCGTATAAATATTGGTAAGCCAATCAGTATGGACGGAAGAGACTATAACGAACTGAATGAAATTGCTGTTACTGTGCAAAATAAAGTTATAGCGTTAAGGCAATTGAATGGATAAAATTACTGGCAAAAAAGTATAATTTTAAATTGCCTAAAAGGATTGTTTAATTATTTTTACCTCCTCTAATTTAAGCTCCCAAAATGCGATTTCTTTTTGCGATTTCTTTCATTTGCTTTATCACTTTTGGTTATTCATCAGAAAATATAGATGTAGCAATAGAAAAAGCTTATTCACTAATTGATACGGATACGGATTCAGCTATTCAAATCATTCAGGGTTTAAATAAAAATGTTGATTCGTTTCCTTCTGAAAAACAACAATTGTTTTTTCATCGCGCTGCAGAATTTTTTCATGCTATTGGCGATTTTAAAACTGAAATATATTATTGGAATCAAGAAATCCGATTCCTTCCAAAGCAATCCGACACAATCTTCAAAATCATTTACCTCAAATCACTAGCACAATCAAATGTTGGAGATTTAGAAAATGCATTTACTGGATTTAGCGCTTGCAAAGATTATTTTGAGCGCCACAATAATCCAATGGCACTTGCAAATGCGTTTAGCGGTTTGGCCAGTGTATATGGATTTCGCGGTGATTTCAAAAGGTCATTTGATTATCATTTAAAAGCTATTGAAATTTATCAAAAATTAGGAAATTATCAGAAGCTTTCACATATACATTCCAATATGGGCACCGCTTATTTTGTAATGGGTGACTTAAAGAAGTCTCGCGATTTAAGAAATAAAGCGTATCAATTTGCAAAATTGGCCAAAACTGAATTTGACATTCATTTTTGTGAATTCAATTTAGCCGATTCGTATTTAAGTTTTGACAAAACTGATTCGGCCATTTATTATTTTCAAAAAGCTAGATCCTATTTCGAAGCAAACCCTAATTTAAGGCTGCTCAACTCCATTTATGCCGGTCTTGGGGCATGTTATTCTAATCTTAGTCAACATAAAAAAGCAAATCAATTTTATATCGAATCAATCGAATTATCAAGAAAAAATGGAAATGAACTTGGCTTATCAGGAATTTTAGGGAATTACAGTCGTGTTTTATACCATTTGGACGAATTTGAAAAGGGAATAAATGTTGCTTCGGAAGGTTTAGCATTAGCGAAGAAAATAGGTCATATTGAAATTCAATCCCAAATATCAAATGTACTTTACATGAATTATAAAGGGGCCAATAAATATGACAGCGCTCTATTTTATTTCGAGTTTTTTCAAATGCTAGCGGACAGTATTAATAATATTGAAGTGCAGAAGGATATCATTACAAATACTTTAAATGTTAGCCACAATAAAGAAAAAGAAACACTCATTTCAGAGAGCCAAAACCTAATTCAAACAGAGAAAAAACAACGCAGTTTCTGGATTGCTGGGGTTCTAATTCTACTTACTGCAGCCATCTTTTTAATCATTGCTTACCGCCAAAAACAAAAGTCGACAGAATTAATAAATAAAGAAAAAATTTACTTGGATAATCTATTGCACAACTTGGTCCACGAATTCCGAACACCATTAACACTTATTAAAGGCCCAACAGAAGAACTTTTAATAAAGGACAAGGGGAATATGCTCCTGCAAATGATTCTAAAAAACAGTAATCAAATGCTTGACCTCGTCAATCAAGTTTTAGAATTTGCAAAAATAAAAGCAGGTAAATTAAACCTGAATGAAAATAATATTGAACTTGATCGTTTTATTCAAGGTATAACAGCTCTCTTTCAAGAGCTTGCAACCAAAAAAAACATCAGTATAACCTATGACTCTTCCGTGAAGAGCCCGCTCAATGTTGACGCTGATAAACTGCAGAAAATCCTGACCAATTTATTATCCAATGCTATTAAATATTCAAATGACAGCGGTACGATCGAAATCCGTGACGAATTAATTCAAAACCAACTTAAATTAACGGTTGTAGACACTGGAATAGGTATTTCGAAAGAGGATCAAAAAAAAGTATTTAATAAATTTTATCAAGCAGACGCTTCAAGCACTAGGCGCGGTGAAGGAACTGGAATTGGACTAGCATTCGTAAAAGAACTTGTTGAATTAATGAATGGTACTATCAAGTTAGAAAGTGATATAAATAGTGGTACAAGTATTACCATTAGCATTCCTGTGAATACACGAGGGCATAAAGCACTTTTTATTCGTGAACAATCAACTGATTCATTACAATCAAAACTTGTCGAAGTTTCCATATCTAACAGCCTGGAAAATTTCAAGTCCAAAAGAATTTTAATTGTAGAAGACAACGAGGACATTCAACAATTTATTCAGCATTTATTGAATGAGGCTGGTTATGAAACATACATCGCCAAAGACGGTCATGAAGGTATTAGTATGGCGGAAGAAATTATTCCAGATGTCATTGTATCTGATATTATGATGCCTAAAATGGATGGTTATCAATTATTGAAATCCGTAAAAAATAGTTTTCCAACAGAACATATACCTGTTATTCTACTCACTGCAAAAGCTTCTTTTGACAGTATGATAGACGGCTTAACGGAAGGAGCTGATGATTATATTGCGAAGCCATTCAATCCGAACGAGTTATTGTTGAGAATAGCCAATTTAATTAATCTGCAAGAAAAGTTGCACCTCAAATTTGCAAACTCAATTGATTCAATAGAAACCAAACTTGAGCGACATCCACTTATTGAAAAAATTGAATCCCTAACAATAGCCGATATAAGTAATCAGATTAGTGTGGAAGAACTAGCCAATCAATGCGCTTTAAGTCGTTCACAATTGCATCGGAAAATTAAATTTTTAACGGGACTTTCTACAAGTGCTCTAATGACAAAAATACGGCTTGATCTTGCCTATTCAGAAATCACAAATAGCACACTTTCCATTGGAGAAATCGCATATCAATTTGGTTATAATGATCCAACCAATTTTACCAAATTGTATAAAAAGCAATTCCAAGAAACTCCTTCCGAAACCAGGAAAAAACTGGTTAAGTAGCTATTTGCAACATACTAACCACTTATTGCAACAAATCAACTACTTATAAATTCAGTATCAAAATATATTTGTGATGGAATTAAAACCACACAAATGAAATTGACATATATACTATCTTTTCTGTTATTATTCGTTGGAATAAATTTTGCGTTTGCACAACCCCATTCCGAATTTTCACTAACGCGTTCTGCAGGCTGTATAAACACAGACGTTGAATTCACCAATTTATCTACTGGTGTTATTGCATCTTATAATTGGGATTTTGGTGACGGAACAAATTCTGAAGAAATGACACCAACTCATTTGTATGATTCGCCAGGTACTTTCACCATTACCTTAACCGTGGAAGATGGTGATGGATTATCAGACTTTTTTTCAAGAACCTATACAGTTCGACAACCAGCAGCGGATTTTAATTTTGCTCCTTCACATGGTTGTAGTATTCCAACTTCTATATTTTTTACAGATTTGTCAACCTTACCAGATACTTGGAATTGGAGTTTTGGAGATGGCGGAACCTCAAGGGCGCAAAACCCTATTCATACCTATTCAACTGGAGGCGAATTTACCATTGTTTTAACCGTTTCAGATACAAATAATGGTTGCGTTGATAGAATTGAGCAAATATTACGTATAGGTAGTCCGGATGCTATTATAGACGGATCCTCACATTTTGGATGTGGACCCTTTACTGTGAATTATACAGAAAGCTCTGTTAATACTGGATTCGGCGAAATCACTGATTGGTATTGGGATTTCGGTGATGGAACCAGTTCGGACGAGCAAGAGCCAACTCATATTTACGAGCATAGTGGAATTTATACAGTATCACTCACTGTGACCAATTCTTTAGGATGCACAAAAACAGATACCAAATCGAATTTCGTACAAGTTATTGGACCAGAGATTGATTTTAGTTCAGATATAGAATCTGCAGCATGTCCCGACCTAACAGTTAATTTTACTGACCATACCGTATTTAGCGCACCACTTATTTCGTGGAACTGGAATTTTGGCGACGGTTCAACTTCTACTTTACCAAACCCAACGCATACTTTCACAGATTATGGAGAATATGATATATCACTAATTGTAAGTGACCTTGATGGCTGCTCAAGAGCTTTTACGCAATCCGGTTTTATCAATATAAAAGATACAATTCCGCCTACTTTTGATATTTGCCCTACCAATCAAACTGGCAGTTTATCTGCAAGTTGTGATTTTGAAATAATCGATTATAGTTCTTTAGCCACAGTAAGTGATAACTGTACTGACCTTCTCACGATAATACAGACCCCAGCACCTGGCACTTTAATTAGCGCAAATCAATTAATATCGTTACAAGTAACGGATGAAAGTGACAGTATGACTACTTGCTCATTTAACCTGAACCTCATCGATGAAATTGCTCCTACTATTATTTGTCCGGAAAATCAACGGGTTAGTTTTGATGAGGATTGCTCCTACACACTATTGGACTACACCAATTTAGCTACAGCAAATGACAATTGTTTAGCACCGATTATTACGCAATCTCCAGCAGCAGGTACGATTATTACAAGTACACAAACGATTATTTTAACATCAACAGATACGGCAAGTAATGCAGTTTCTTGTTCTTTTGAAGTCATCCCAACTGATGTTACGGTTCCAACAATTAATTGCCCTGAAGATATATCTACAAATAACGATTCGGGAGTATGTGGTGCAACAATAACCTATTTAACACCCGTAGGAATTGATAACTGTGCTCCAACAACAATTTTAAGTGAAGGATTAGCAAGTGGAAGTATTTTTCCGATTGGCACGACAACCAATACTTTTGTTGTGACTGATGAGGCTGGTCTTGAAGCTGAATGTTCTTTTGACATAACAGTATTTGATATTGAAGATCCAACGATAACATGCCCTATAAATCAATTGGAATCTTTAAGTGAAGATTGTGATTTTGTATTGCCCGATTATACAGCTTTAGCAATAACAACAGACAATTGTGGTGATGATTTACTTATAACTCAAAGTCCTACAGCTGGCACAATTATAACAAGTGAAACAATTATTACACTATCTACTGTAGATGCAAGCAGCAATGAAGCTAATTGTACATTCACAGTTTTTTTAATCGATGAAATCAATCCTATTATTAGCTGTCCTGAAAATCAAAATGTAAGTTTTGACGAGGATTGTGCTTTTACATTAGTCGATTATACATCATTGGCAATAGCAACTGACAATTGTTTAACACCTACAATTTTACAATCACCAGCTCCCGGCACGATCATCTTTTCGACGACAACTATTATGCTAACAGCAACGGATACAGCCGGAAATGTCGCTACCTGTTCATTTGAAGTAATCCCTGTTGACGACACACCTCCTACAATATCTTGCCCTGCTGATATTACAGTAAATAACGATCCCGGCATTTGTGGTGGAACAGTCACTTATGCTACACCGATTGGTGAAGACAATTGTTCGGCAACAACTATAATAACAGACGGATTTGTCACTGGAAGCGTTTTCCCAATTGGCTTAACTCTTGTCAATTATAGGGTTAACGATGAAATCGGTTTAACCGCTACTTGTTCGTTTAATGTGACCGTTATTGATAATGAAATTCCTGAATTGGATTGTCCTCCTTCTATTTCTATTGAAAATGACCCAACTGTTTGTGGGGCGAATGTTGCTTATGATGCGCCCCTATTCAACGATAACTGTGCTGACCCTATCTTTAGTCAAATAGCAGGTTTAACTTCTGGTGCTCTTTATCCTATTGGAACGACCATTAATTCATTCGAATTGGTTGATGCCTCGGGTAATGTTGCGACTTGCTCTTTTGAAATTGAAGTTATTGATACCGAAAATCCATCTATTGTTTGTCCAGAAAATATAACGACTTGTGATTCTATTATAACTATACCTGATCTCATCGCAGTAGATAATTGTGCAGTAGCGCGTATCGAATTAATCAGTGGAATAGCATCTGGTGATATATTTCCCCTTGGTATCACAACCAATATGTATGAAGCAATAGATGTTCATGGCAATTCAGACCTCTGTACTATGACCATAGAGCGATTCGAAATACCTACAATTAATGCTGGAACGGACCAAACAATAAATGCTGGATTTGCAGTGGAGTTAAATCCTACAACCTCGATACCAGTAACTTATCAATGGACACCTCCAATAGGGTTATCTGAAACAGATATCCAAAATCCAATCGCAAATCCAGAACAAACTACTTTATATACCATAATTGGAACTACGGAAAATGGATGTACAGCAACCGATGAGATTTTGGTCTATGTGAGCCTAGAAATTGAAATAAACAATTTTATCAGTCCAAATGGTGACAATAAAAATGATACATGGCAAATAAAAGGACATTATTTACTGGGTAATTGTTCCGTAAAAATAATTGATAGTTGGGGCCATTTAATTTATGAAAATAAAGGATACGATAATATGTGGGATGGCACACATGAGGGTAGAGAATTACAAGCAGGTAATTATTATTATATCATTGATTGTAGTGATGGTCAACCTGAAACTGGAAGTATAACATTAATCCGTTAAATAAGAGATTATGAAAATTATTAAGCAATTCGCAACAGTGATGATGGTAATACTTTCAATCACAGCAAAAACACAGCAGAGCAGTTTAAATACATTGTATAATCAAAATCAATATTTAATTAATCCAGCAGCAGCAGGATTGGAAGATTGTTTTTCGGCTTATATAAATCACAGAAATCAATGGGTTGGCATTAATGATAGTCCAGTTAGAAATGCACTAACACTTGATGGAAGAGTATTTGGTGCACATGGTATTGGGATAGATGCACGCATGGAGCAAGCTGGTTTATTGCAGAGTTTTAATGCCAAATTAACCTATGCTTACCATATCAGGTTGTCTGAAGACGCCAATTTAAGTCTTGGTATATCGGCTGGAATGATTCAACAAAGTTTTGCTTTTTCAGATGCCATTGCGACAGATTATACTGATAATTCACTATTATTTGCGAATCAATCTGACTTGGGTTTTACTTCCGATGCTGGCATTTTATTTACGAAGCCACGGATACGAATTGGCTTATCTGTCCCTCAAATATATTCACGTGGTTTAACGACTTATTCGAATGATGGGTATGATGACTATAAATTAGTACAACATTATAATTTACACGGATCAATTGATGTAATTAAAACGAATAATTGGATTGTAACACCTTCTTTATTATATAAAAATGCTGATTTTATCGGTCATCAATTCGATATTGGATTGCATGCTGAATGGAAAAATATTTTTGGCTTAGGTAGTATTTATAGAACGTCCTATGGTGTGATCGGAATGGTTGATTTAAATCTGAAAGGTAAATTTAAAATTGCATACGGCTACGGTTTTGGAGGAAATCAATTGGCAGGATTGTCAAGTGGATCGCATGAAATTATGATTGGAATCAAATTGTGCAGAAAACAGCCACAAAATTCTGAAACTCCTATTATACCAATTGACGAATCATCAGAAATAATAGAGGATCAAGAAGAGTCGATGATTGACGAGGTTGCACCACATCAAATCGCACCTGAAAGAGAAGAAAATCGTATTGTAGAAATAGATTCGGTAGCACCAAAAGCACAGCAAAAAGCGGAAGATGTTAACCCTATGGTTTCAGCAATTAAACCTAATCAATTGAATATAGACTCGTTAAATAGAAGTTTTGAAATGACAGATAAATTGATTGTGTTCGAATTGAATTCTGCTGCCCAAATTAACTCAAAGAATGAAGATAAAGTAACGCAAGAAGTGGCTAATATTTTGAAGCAACATGACGATTTAATTGTACACATTATTGGTCATACATGCGACCTTGGTTCTAACGGCAATAATTATAATGTCGGTAAAAATAGGGCAATAACACTAAAAAACACCTTGTTGAAACTTAAAGTGGATGATCTACAAATAGAAACTGAATCATTGGGTGAATCTAATCCAAGAAAACCGAATGATTCGGAAGAAAATCGAATGCAAAATAGACGTGTACAGTTCGTATTTAGCCGAAAAGAACAATAAACATGGATTAATAAAGCACAAATTCGTCACATTTCTATGGAAAAACCAATTTGAGCTACAAATACAATGGGTTCATCTAAATTCCTATTGATCATTGACATTTAGACGGTATATTTGGTTAAGTATTACCCAAAACTAACCCAAAATCAATGTTTTTTAAATTTATATCCTTCGCATTTTTATGCTTTCCTTTTTTTATTTTTGGTCAAAGCAACAACGTTCATATCGACTTAACTAGTCAAAGTTATGGTGAACTAAAAGTCATACATCAAATTGACGAGTTATCTGATGAAAACAATATGCTCATCTTTCCTTCCATTATACCTGGTATGTACGAAGAGAATAATTTTGGTCAATTTATATACAATGTAGAAGTCACGTATAAAGATGGATCAAAATTAATTCCTAAGCAGAAAAAAACAAATGCTTTTATTCTCAAAAATCCAAGTGGAATTAAGCAAATTGAATACACGGCAAAACAAACACACCAAATAAGTCCGTTGTCAGTCGGAATATTTAAACCTGCCGGCACTAATTTTAATGATTCTTCTTATTATCTCCTAAATTTCCATGCAATAGTGGGCTATTTCGAAGGACTACAAGAAAGTGCGTATAAAATTCATGTTAAAAAAGGTGATCGCCAAGGAATTGGAGCACTTGAAGTAGAAGCAAAAAATGAAATTGATATCATAAAAGCAGAGACTTACGACCAATTGGTTGACAGTCCTTTTTTGTATACTACTTTTAAAGAAAATGATTTAATAGAATTTCAGGTAAACAATATGCAGGTGCAAATTGCTGTTTATTCAGAAAACGAAATCGTTAATGCCGCCTATTTCGCCGATGAAATAAAAACAATCGTAACTGAAGCTGCACAAAACGAACTCTTAAATAGTTACTTACCAAACAAATACTGTTTCTTGTTTTGCTTCGAATACTCCAACGGCTTAATGCAAGGTGCTTTAGAGCATAAATCATCTTCCGTATACAGTTTTTATACAGACACAACAGGACTTGTGGACTTGGTATCAGAAACCGTAGCACATGAATTCTATCATGTCCTTACACCGATGAACTTAACGAGTAATCTTATCTCTCCTTATAATTTTTATGATCCCAAAATATTTTCTGGTCACCTATGGCTGTATGAAGGGGTAACAGAATACTTGGCTTATAAAAACAATTTAGCTGCTGGCCTAATGAATAAAGAGGAGTTTTTTATGATGCTGAAAAACAAAGATAAAAGCACTTTATACTACAAAAAACATTCAATGTTAGATGCAAGTCAAAATATTCTAAGTAAAAAAAGTCAAGATTATTTTGGTAACTATTATGACAAGGGTGCGCTAGTCGGTTTCTATATTGATTACTTAATAACAATGGAAAGTAATGGAGAGAATAATATTTCAACTTTGCTAACTTATTTACTGCGAAAGTATGGCAAAGACAAACCTTTTGATGATGCGCTTTTATTGGAAGAATTATCTAGTAAATTCGAAGCGATTAGGCCGGCATTATACGCTTGTATTGTAGGAAAGGAAGATGTACCATTAGATAGCCTGTTTTCGGACTTAAATATTCGAATAGAAGAGTCGGAAGATAGTATAAGTTACAATCGATATACTTATGGTTTTAGAGGTATGCGTTATCTTGCAAAAGGGAAATACTTCACTACGACATCAAGTCGAATTAATGATGAGACCGGTCTTAAAAAAATAGAAATTCACGAAATCAATGGTATACCAAGTGAATACTGTAGTTTCCTTGACTTTTTCGAAAGTAATGCAGACGATATGGTATTAAAAATTAAGGCTAATGGTATGATTAAAGAAGTTACACTAAAACCGGAACTTAACTCAGGTGCATATCATCCTACTATTGCCGTTTTACCACCTGCAGGTTCGAATGAAATGAGAACCATTCAACATTTAATTAAATTTTAAGTACTTTTTAATTCTAGTTATTTGGTACTTATGCGATAACTTAAGGAATACTTATGCCTTTTAGAAAAGCATTATGTTTAATCGAAAAACTTATGGTTTTATAAGGTACGTGTTATTTTGGATAAGGAAATTACTTCACTGCGACATCAAGTCGAATTAATGATGAAACTGGTCTTTAAAAAATAAAAATTCACGAAATCAATGATAGAATAGTGAATACTTTAGTTTCCTTGACTTTTTCGAAAATTATGCTGACGATATGGCCTTAAAATTAAGGCAGATAGTATGATTAAAGAAGTACCACTGAAACCAGAACTTAACTCAAGTGTAGATTATTCTACTATTACGGTTTTACCACCAGCAGGTTCGAATGAAATGAGAACCATTCAGCATTTAATTAATATTATAAGTACTTGTTAATTCTATTTATTGATACTTAAGCGATATCCTAAGACATATTTATTCCTTTTTGGACTATCTATATACTACGCGTTTTTTAAGCGGTCTATCGTGACCTAAAAAACAAATACGCCGATCATGTTTCCATGACCGGCGTATTATTCAAAACATTAAAAGGCTAGCTTTCGCCAGCCTTTTGTATACTTATTTTTTAATCACTTTTGAAATTGTGTTTGCTCCTTCATTCGAAGTCACTTTTACAAAATAGATTCCATCAGCAAAATCACTCATTGAAATCATTTCTGTATCAACAGTGTTTCCATTTAAAATTATTTGACCATTGCTAGTTGTAATTTCATATGAAAATTGACCTTCAGCTTTCACTGTAATAAAGTCAGTAGTTGGGTTAGGGAAAATTTCAACAGTATTAATTTCTTGTCCATCAACACTCAATTGACTTTCAATTACAACTGTATGCTCACCTTCACAACCTTCTTCATCACGAACAACTACAGAAAAGATTCCACCAGCTAATCCTACTAAATCTTGAGAATCATCAAAATCTCCTGTTCCATCATTATCCCAATCGTATACATATGCACCATATCCACCAAATACTGCGATGTTAATCTCAGCGTCATCTCCAAAAAATTCATTTGTAACTGCAGAAATAATTTGAATTGAATCTTTAGTTTCAATGTCAATTGTAGACATATTAGTACAACCATTAGCATCTGTTCCAGTAACAGTATAAGTTAAAATACCCATTTCAGTAGAAACGAATCCTTCACCATCAACTACATCACCTTCCCAAGTATAAACCTCAGCACCAGTTCCCATTAATGAAACCTCATCACCAAGACAAACTTTAGTATCTTCTGCCGTTGCAACAACAACTGGCTTTTCAAATACTACTAGTTCTCTTGTTGCAGAATTAGTACAACCATTTTCGTCAATACCAGTTACTGTATAAGATCTAGTTTCATCCGGTGAGAATCCTACTCTATCAAAGATACCGCCTGACCAACTGTAAGAAACAGCTCCTTCACCACCTAAAAACGCAACGTTTCCAAGACAAACAGTCTCATCTCCAGCAATCGTTACAATAGGTAATTCATTTACAATGATTTCAATAGTAGTTGAATTTTCACATCCATTTTCATCAATAGTAGCTACTTCGTAAGTTCCTGTTACTTCTGGCGAAAATGCCATTCCATCAACAACATCTCCAGCCCAAGTAATTGTTCCTTCACCAGCTGCAGTTAATGTAACTGATTCTCCAAAACAAATTTCGTCTTCGTCAGCAGTAATAGCTATTTCAGGTAATGCATTCACAGTAATATCAATTCTAGCTGAAGCTTCACAACCGTTACGGTCAACACCAGTAACTGTATAAGTTCCTGATCTTTCAGGAGAGAATGAAACACCGTTCACTACATCATTATCCCAAGTATAAGTATCAGCACCTGAACCAGTCAAGATGACAGATCCTTCAATACAAATTTCTTCTACATCTGCAGCAGCTGTAACGATTGGTAATTCGTTTACAACAACTTCTAAAGTAGCTGTATTGATACAACCATTTTCATCAACTCCTGAAACTGTATAAGATGCTGTTGCTTCTGGTGAAAAAGATTCTCCATCAACTACTTCACCTTCCCAAGTATAATCTTCAGCTCCTGAAGCTGTCAATGTTAATTCGTCTCCGATACAAATCGCAGATTCACCTAAAATAACAACTTCTGGTAATGCATTTACAATGATTTCAATTGTCGCTGTATTTTCACATCCATTATCTCCAGTTGTCATTACTTCGTAAGTTGCTGTTGCTTCCGGTGAAAAAGATTCTCCATCAACTACATCACCAGCCCATGTAAAATCAACAGCATCAGTTGCTGTTAATACAACAGAACCACCAATACAAAATTCAGTGATATCAGCAGTTATTCCAATTGCTGGTAATTCATTCACTGTGATTTCAATTGTTTCAGTATCTACACAACCGTTACGGTCTTCACCAGTAACTGTAAATGTTGTTGTTTCAGACAATGTAAAAGCTTCTCCATCAACTGCAGCATTATCCCAAGTATAAGTATCTGCTCCTGATCCTGTCAAAACGATCTCTTCTTCAGCACAAATTTCTATTAAATCTGCAGCAGCTTCAACTACTGGTAATGCATTTACTACAACTTCAATTGTTGTTGTATTTTCACATCCATTTTCATCTTCTCCTATTACTTCATAAGTAGCTGTCTCAGTCGGGAAAAATTCCTCACCGTTAACAACACCACCGTCCCAAGTATAAGTTGTAGCTCCTGTTCCTGATAAAGTCAATCCTTCACCTAAACAAATAGCATCTTCTCCTGTAATTCCGATTCTTGGAATTTCGTTTACTACTATTTCAATTGTCGCTGTATTTTCACATCCATCATCTCCTATAGTTGTTACTTCATAAGTAGCTGTTGCTTCTGGTGTAAATGCTTCACCATCTACAACATCACCAGACCAAGTAATTGTTCCTTCACCGGCAGCTGTTAATGTTACTGATTCACCATTACATAACGCTTCATTATCAGCAGTGATTGTTAATAACGGTAATGCATTTACTGTAATTTCAATTGTTTCAGTATCTACACAACCGTTACGATCTTCACCAGTAACTGTAAATGTTGTTGTTTCAGACAATGTAAAAGCTTCTCCATCAACTGCACCGTTATCCCAAGTATAAGTATCTGCGCCTGATCCTGTCAAAACAATCTCTTCTTCAGCACAAATCTCTGTTAAATCTGCAGATGCTTCAACTACTGGCAAAGCATTTACAGCAACTTCTATTGTTGATGTATTTTCACATCCATTTTCATCTTCTCCTGTTACTTCGTAAGTTGTAGTCTCAGTCGGGAAAAATTCCTCACCGTTAACAACACCACCGTCCCAAGTATAAGTTGTAGCTCCTGTTCCTGATAACGTTAATCCTTCACCTAAACAAATAGCATCTTCTCCAGTGATTCCGATTCTTGGAATTTCGTTTACTACTATTTCAATTGTCGCAGTATTTTCACAATCATTCTCACCAATAGTAGTTACTTCATAAGTAGCCGTTTCTCTTGGTGTAAATGCTTCGCCATCTACAACATCTCCTGACCAAGTGATAGTTCCTTCACCTACAGCAGTTAATGTTACTGACTCACCATTACAAATTTCCATTACATCTGCAGTAATTTCAATTGCTGGCAATGCATTTACCGTGATTTCTATTGTCGCAGTATTTTCACATTCTGCTCTATCCGTTCCAGTAACTGTATAAGTCCCTGACGCTTCCGGAGCAAATGATTCTCCATCAACAACTTCGTTGTCCCAAGCATATGTATCTGCGCCAGAACCAGTTAAAACGATTGATTCTCCTGCACAAATTTCTGTAAAATCTGCAGTCGCTTCAACTTCTGGTAAGGCATTAACAACAACCTCTAATTCAGCTGTGTTTGTACAACCATTTGCATCAACACCTGATACTTCGTATGTAGCTGTAAGTTCTGGAGTAAATGGTACACCGTCAACAACTTCACCTTCCCAAGTGTACACCAATGCACCTTCACCTTCAAGCGTTACAGAAGCACCAGCACAAATAGAAGCATCTCCTAAAATACTAACCTCTGGTAATGCATGAACGATAATTGTTACTTCTGAAGCACAATCGTCTTCACTATCACTTGTTGCAGTAAAAACTATTTCTCCTGCTGTTTCAGTTATATAAGGCTCTCCATTCAAGAGATCGTTATCCCAAGTGATCGTTCCACCATTTAAAGACACCGCTGTCAAGGTTAATTCACTTCCTACACAAATTTCGTCGTCAGAAATTGTTAGGGTTAAAGCATCAAGATCTTCATCTTCACATTGCCCCCATGAGGCGGCACTCAATAATAATGCCCCCGGCACCATCAAGAGTCGCAAGTTGTTCCTAAAATTTAATCTCATAAGTTAAGTAGTTTAATTTCATTTAATTATTTAAAAAATTCCCCCAATCAAATTGTCGTATTTGAACAGAAGAAATATCGAGTTGCCAACTCTACGAATCCTAAAGAAGATTGGTTGCTTTTCAAATGTTAATTTTTTTAAGTATACCTGTTTTCAGGGATACAGTTTATTCGTTAACAATAGAATAACGCCTACATATTTGAACTAAATCGGCAATCGTCTTGCTTAAATCGAAATATTATATATTCTTTTTAACTTATAATCAAACACTTGCAATAAATTAAATATTAATGCCTTAATAAAAAAGCCGTTCAATTGTAAAATATTGAACGGCTTTTAAAGTAAAATTGAAATGCTTATTCTTTGATTACTTTAATCGTTTTAACTTTATTATTCGCCGTTATAGTCATGAAGTATATTCCTCTCGTTTGGCCATCAAAAGAAAGATTAATCAGATTGGTATCGTGATATATCTCTTCATTAATGATTTGACCGGCTATGTTAGACACACTAATATTAACAGTAGATAAAATAGTGCCTAAATTAACCGTCAACCTATCATTTACGGGATTTGGATAAATTACAACGTCCTCAAACGGAAGGTCATTCAAACCAACATTTGAAATTGTAACTGTATTACAGATAGAGGTATCAGAACAACCATCGATTGTTAAAATCAAAGCATATTCACCATTCACTTCTGGTGTAAAACTTTGTTCTGTCGCACCAATAATAATCTCATCCGTAACGCAGTCCATCCATTGATATGTTCCTTCATCCGATACAGCTGTCAACGTATCCTCTTCTTGCGTAATCAAGACATCAAACTCATTAATAGTTAAATTAATTGTCAATATACTATCACATCCTAAAACATTCAATATTGTATCATGTACAACAGCAGTTTCCGTGTAAGTTTCATCACCACTTGGAACAGTATAAGAAAAACAAGCCATTTCATCTATTGTCGCATAACTAGTATTGAATCTAAGATTGATAACTAGAATACTATCACAACCCATTGTATTTGGAATAGTATCCATATAAGTTCCTTCTTCATCATAAGATTCATCGCCACTTGGAACAGTATAGGTTCCACATGTCAGTATTGAAATTCCAGCGTGTGTAGCATCTGATCTTAGCTCAATAGTAATAAGACTGTCGCAACCAGAAACACTTGTTAAGGTATCCAAATATGTACCAGCAGTCACATAAGTTTCATCTCCACTAGGAACGGTATAAAAGTCACAAAATCTCTCCGAAATAAAAGAGGTTTTAGCCCCTGTAATTCCATCTGTATAATTCGATATTGAACCGTCTAATTCAAGATTAAAGTAATCCCCGTCAATATTTCCTTTGCTGTCAATTGCCCCTTCTAATTCAGTATTATCACTATCAATTCTTCCTTCTGTAAATTCATAGCACAATACTAATTCCTCTAGGGACAAATCATAATCACATAAATCTTCATAAAGAGCGACAACATTTTCCTCAGATATAGCAGTATTCCAAAGTCCAACATGATCTAATTTACCTTGTAGATAAAAACTGTTCTCTTCGGTTGTAAAATACATTCTTCCTATATCTAATGAAGTTGTACTTGAAGAAATTATTCCAGATGCTTCCCCACTTGTCACATTTATTCCATTGTGGTAAAGAATCGTGTTGGCACCGTCATAGACAAAAACAAAATGGTTCCATTCATTTAAAACCAGTCCTCCATAAGAAATATCGTATGTTGTGCCCGCTTCATTACGAAACCTAGCTTCAACATCTGTTCCTCCTAAGTGCATTACATAGAAATCAGCATCTGTATTATTTCTGAACCCAGCAAAGCCATCAAAATCTGGCCATCCTGCATCCACATTTTCTGGATAAACCCAAAACGACAAAGCTATTTCTGAAGAGTCTGCGATCATTGAAGACGCATTTGGCACTGAAACAAAATCATCGATACCATCAAAATGCATCCCTGTTTGCGCATTCGATTGAAACACCATACCTACTCCGAAAATTAAACAGAGCAGGTTAAATTGATTGTAAATTCTTTTCATCTTTTCATTACTTAAATTAATTTATACTTAAATGCAATCAACAAAACTTTCATGTCTGTTGAGCAACATTCTCGAAAATAGGTAAGATGATTAGTGTTTAGATGATTAAAGAGGGTAACAATAGGTTAACTATGATTCTAAACTCTTTATTTACAATTGTTTAACTTACCGATTTTAACAAATCAACTAAATTACTTTCAGCCTTCAAATGCATTTTTTTTCGAATTCTATGGCGCAAAACTTTCACAGATGCAGGTGAAATTCCTTTAACAGTTGCAATTTCTTTAGTTGTTAAACCTAATCTTAACATCGCACATAACTGCTGTTCATTTTGTGTTAAGCTTGGATATAATTGCAACAATTTCATTTTAAATTCATGATTAATTTTATCAATATTCTCCTGATAAAATTTCAAATTCTTATCGATAAACAGCTCTGATCGCACATCAGAAATTAACGCTTTTAAATCAATCTCTATTTGATTGGATGAACTTAGATTAGTCAGTCTATTCAATAAATCCTTATTAAAAGACTGCTTACGACGAAGGTCTATTGCGAAATCAGTGAGGTCATTGTCTTTATTATCCAACTTAATTGATAATTGTGAACTTTCTTTGGACTTAACTGCCAACCGTTTTTCAACCTTGTTTTTTTCGACACCTAATAGCTCAGTTTTCTTTTTTTGTTTAGCTCTATAAATTAAAAATAAAATCAAAACTATAATGAACAATAGTGAATACACCAATATTAACAATCTTGTACTTACTTTTCTTGAAGCTTTTTCTCTCGCTACAGATTCGGATAATAATTGATAACTCGTTTTTAGATTTTCTAACTGAAATTTAACTAATCCATTTATACCAAAGTTCGCTACCATTTTTTGTTGCTCAATTCGGTCACGAACTAAAACAAGTCTTTTTAATGCCTGACTCGCTTTGTCAGTTCGATTCGTTTTTTCATATAAATGAATCAGTACGCGATAATAGTCAACTAATAAATTTGGAGCATGTTGTAAATTATTGAATGCCAATAATAATTTATTTTCCGCGGCCTTAAAGTTTCCCAATTCAATCTCCAGTTCCGCATATTTTATTTGGTAAAAACCAAAATGTAAACTGTCATGATTGCCTTGTCTGTTTAAATCATAAATTAAATTCGTACTCGCCTCCAAATTCTCTTGTGCCGCATGCATCTTGCCAAGACTGAGTTCGAGGCTTCCAATATTACCGAGTATTATAGCAAACAATAAACTGTCTGTTTGATTAGGTGATTCTAGCGCCGTATAAAATTCAATCGCATTTTCATATTTTTTTAAAGCCTCATGATCTTGACCTTGCATTTTTAGGTTGTGAGCAATATTGTTGTTACAATGCATGAGTAAAGATGGATCCTTCAACTCGATTGCAATTTTAAGCGCTTTATTGTAATAATAATTCGCCGAATCATACAATTCGACCGTAGTATTTAAATAAGCTAAATTCTCAATTGTATAGTAGACTTGCTTTTTTTCGCCACCACTTATTAAGTCTAAATGCTCTTTTCTGTAATTTATAGCAAGGTCCAAAACACCTAATTTTTCAAGCGATATTGATAAAATATCAACAAAACGAATGCTGTCTGACAAAGTGAATTTTGGCGTTTGTTTGAGCAAGTTAAAAACTGTTTCAATTGCTAAATGGGGTTGTCCATAAGTTGTTTGTAAATATGCATATTCTAGATTCCCACGCATCACGCCATGCACATTATTCGTTTTCTTTGACAACTCCATTGCCAATTGTAAATAATCATTCGCCAGTATCGAATCTCGTCCAATATACCAATGACTTAAATCATATGCACTTGAAATAATTTTATCTTCTGACGCTGAATGATATTGACGTTTAAGACTATCCAACTCAGTTTCATTCGACCAAATGGCTGCCGAAAAGAGTAAAGCAATATAGAGACAAATCTGTTTTTGAAAAATCATGATTAAAAATGGTCTATCGTACAAAGACTAGACTTACAAATATAACTTATGGAATACTATTAAATTGAATTCACCTACTTATCATAAATAACTACATCAAAACCCCGTTCTTTGCTTCGATTGCATCAGGCAAATCGGTTTCTCCTATCATTTCTAATAAATCAATTTCTATCACTCTGCAAATGGACAACATTGGAATGTCATTGTAGAGTCCCTCAAAAGGATTTTCAGAATAATCACCAACAAGTTCCATTACAACATAAACCCAACCGATGATTACGATAAAAGGAATAGAAAACCAACTGCCCCAATCTCCTAATTTTGCAAATTCAGTAACAACACCAAATGGTAACATGAATACAAATAAGCAAACGAAAATAAAACTCATATTGGCATATTGTCGAGGCAAAGGGAATTTCTTAATTCTTTCGGCCATTCCTTGAAAATTATAGAATTCTCGCAACACCTCTTGCAATTCGACATGATCCAGATCACTGACACAGCCTTTTTTTCTTAAAGCAGCTATGTCTTGCGCTTGTTTATCGATAATTTGTGTTGCGGTATTTTTAAAATTAATCAACTTTTCATACTCGTCTTCCTGAAGGTATCGTTTTAAATTGTCTTCGGATGCTTCGTCATTAAACAATCCGACGCCAATTGTCTTTCGACTACGTCTAGCGAAACGCCCAAAACTTCCTCTTAAATTTACATGCTCCCATTCTGTAGACAATAATAATTGAGAACGCAAAGCATACAACCAAGCAATATGGCGATTTATCAATTTTTTATGAATAGCTTTTAACTCTTCTTCATTCTGAGGCTGCTCATCCGATTCGCTCACGATTAGACTCCTGATCATTAAACCCCAACTTCGACTGCTGTTAATAATACTTCCCCAAATTTTTCTGGCTTCCCAAAGTCTATCATAAGACTGATTATTCTTAAAACCGACATAAAATGCGACAGCTGTACCTATAACTGATAAGGGCAACCAAGGAATTGTGAATCCACGCATGAATGAAAATTCATACAAGCAAACGACAATTAACGCCCACAGAGTTAACCATACCAAATGATGACCTGTAAAAGCCATAATTCCACGGAAAGTCGTATTCTTTTTTACTAGCATAATGTTCTTGGTTTATTTGGAAAAATAGGCATTATTAAAAACCTATTAATGATTCAGTCCTATTTATCTAACGATCTCGATCTTAATTAACCTCCGTCTTTATTAAGACAATTGCATTTCCATTTGATATAAATCGAATCCTTCCGCCCAGAAATTCTGTTCTGTTTTAATTAATTCGAAGCCCATTTTCTCGTAGAATTTATGCGTCAATTGTGTCGTGCGAACTTCAATTTTTTGAATTTCTGGAGCCTTTTCTTTGATCCAGCTTATGCGATGTTCAATTAATTTTTTTCCCCATCCTTGTCCATGAAAATTTGGATCAATCACATCCCAAGATATTCTGGCTAAACTCGCAGCGCTAAAATAATTTATGCCTCCCGAACCAATTATTTTTCCATTGACTTCAACTATAAAATAGTCTTCAATTTCATTATCTAAATAATTATTAAGATCAGTTGCTTCGTCCGGATGGAAATATTCGGGCGTATTTTTCGCTAAAATTGCAAGAATTGCAGCTTTGTCAGAATTTTTATACTTTTTGAATATTGGTATCATTCGAATTATACGCTTATCCATTGAATTTACTGAAACACCCAGCCCAATTAAAACTCATTGTTCAAGTTGAAAAAAGGGTATTGAACGTGTAAATCCACCTTTTTATTTTGGTGCACCTACTTTTTTATAGATTTTTTCAACACCATCTTCTCTAAAGATAATAGCATCTACAGCATCTCCTTTTCTTCGAATTGAATAACCTTCAATCACCTGTTGAGCAAATTCAACTTTAGGATCGTTACCACCATTTTTACAATTATCCTTGAACACATAAAATGTCAAAATTAAACTGTCTTTATAACTAGAAAAAAGTCCTCCATATTTTTCACAATAAATCATCTCATCACTAACAATTGTCGATTTTTCACTGTAACCGTATGCGTCCAAACTAATAATTGCATCAGGAATTAATTTTTCCTCCCCTTTCTTGCTTTTTCCTTCTTGTGCCGTTTCGTAAATGTAAAATCCAACCAAAGCATTATCTACTGATTGTGTCCATGAATTGAACTGAAGGCAAACTGCAATAAGTAATATCGTTTTTTGTAACATGAATTAGCGTGGTTTTTTGTTTAAACGTAATTGCTTTTAAAATGATTGCACGAACGTTTAAATTTAAGCTGCAATTTACCCATTTACAGTTGTCATTTTGTAAAAATTAACAAAATTATAAGTTTTCAAATCAACATATACCAATAAACTTTATATAGCTTTGCACCCGATGGTTAAAATGGCGCTAAAATATTTTATATGTTTTAGTCTACTCTTTGTTGGTGGATTAAGTTTGGTGTCTGCAAATTCGTTTGCGGTTACTGAAAATCAATCTATTGAATCAGTTGGCACATCAATTCAACATCACCCTATTTTTCATACCAACGAACTTGAGTTTAAATCAGCGCATTCTGCCTCTTATATTCGTGATTTTGGATATGACGCTACAGAGTTAGAATTAGATGAAGACAAAGTAGTCAAAAAGAAACCTGGTTTTCAGAAGAATAATTTTTTACCTTCACTTGATATTAATCATCGTCCATTTTTAATTGATGCGCAAGCGCCTGTAAAATGTAACGATGAAATAGCGCATTATAATGCGACTCCCGCTTGCAGAAGACATCTCTTACTGCGCGTTTTCAGAATATGATACCTTCTTATAACTAACAATTTACGATTGTTAGTCCTGACGCTTTTCTAGCGTTATTTTTTTTCGAAGACTTTGTCTTTCAGTAATCGAATATGTGCATTCAATTTTGCCCAATTCAAAATAAACAATCAATATCATAACAGCCGATTTATATCGGGAATTAAGTAAAATAATTATGAAAAAAATGCTCGCTTGCATTGGTTTAATCGCTTTGTTTACAACATTTAGCTGTAAATCAGAACACGAAAAATCACACGAAATTGATACCAAGTTTTTGGTCACCAATCCCGTATTACTCGATACTTTTTTAGTTAAACAATATGTCTCACAAATACATTCAATTCAGCATATTGAATTGCGCGCACAGGAACATGGTTACCTGCAAAAAATTTATGTAGACGAAGGTCAATTTGTTAAAAAAGGACAGATAATTTTCCAAATTATGCCGAAGCTTTATGAGGCTGAAAAACAGAAGGCACAAGCCGAAGTTAAATTCGCAGAAATAGAATATCAAAACACCAAAAAACTAGCTGACAATAATGTTGTTGCGCCAAACGAATTGGCAATGGCTGAGGCTAAATTAGACAAAGCAAAAGCAGAATTGGCTTTAGCACAAGTGCATTTAGATTTCACAGAAATTCGCGCTCCTTTTGACGGTATCATTGACCGTTTTCTTGTTCGAGAAGGTAGTTTGATTGATGAAGGTGATTTACTAACCAACTTCTCTGACAATAGTAAAATGTGGGTCTATTTTAATGTGTCCGAATCGGAATATTTGGATTATCAAACAAAGCTGAGCAAGGATAGTATTTTAATCGTCTCTTTGCGCATGGCTAATGGTAAAATGTTTGATTTTGCCGGTCGTGTTGAAACAATTGAAGCGGACTTTAATAACGAAACTGGTAATATCGCATTTAGAGCAACATTCCCAAATCCGAATGGTCTTTTAAGACATGGCGAAACAGGAAGCGTATTGGTTGAAACGCCGATGAAAAACGCCCTTGTGATTCCTCAAATTGCAACTTATGAGATTCTTGAGCATAAATATGTTTTTGTCTTGGATGAAAACGATGTTTTGCAAGCAAGACAAATCAAAATTGCCGACGAAATTCAACATATATACATTGTTGAAAGCGGTTTAAACAAGGATGATAAAATACTTTTAGATGGATTAAGAAAAGTAAAAGCAGGTCTTAAAATTGACTATGAGTTTCAGTCACCGAATTCTGTATTATCGAACTTAGGATTGTATTCTGAATAGTTTAATTCATTCAAAAATCTTAGAAAATGTTTAGAAAAATTATACATAGACCGGTATTGGCTATCGTCATCTCCATTGTTATGGTGTTTGTCGGAACCTTATCGATAAAACAATTACCTACTGCGCAATTTCCGCAGATTGCTCCTACTACTGTTAGTATTTTCATTGCATACCCTGGTTCAAGTGCTGATGTTTTGGTAAAATCTACCTTAATTACCCTTGAAAACTCAATAAATGGTGTTGAGGGCATGCGTTATATGACAACGGATGCGACAAGTGCTGGTGAAGCTACTTTACAAGTGGTTTTTGAACCTGGCACTGACCCCAATCAAGCTGTTATTGGTGTAAAAACCCGTGTTGATAGGGTAATGCCTTTATTGCCTGAATTAGTGCAACGTGAAGGTGTAATTATTATGCCTATTCAACCAAGTATGTTGATGTATGTCAACCTCTATAGCACAGATAATTCGCTGGATGAAAAGTTCTTGTACAACTTTGCCGATGTGCAAATGATTCCAGAAATTAATAGAACACCTGGTGTAGCAAGAGCACAAATTTTAGGAAGTAGAAAATACGCTATGCGTGTTTGGCTAAATCCTGATCGAATGAGGGCGTATAATATTTCCTCTGAAGAGGTAATGGAAGCTTTAGATCAACAAAGTATTGTGGGTAGACCGGGACGTTTGGGTCAAAGTTCTGGAATTGAAGCGCAATCACTCGAATATGTATTGACGTATAAAGGTCGGTTGAATAAAGCAGAAGAATACGAAGATGTTATTATTCGCGCGAATGCCGAAGGTGAAAACATCTTATTAAAAGACATTGCCGAAGTAGAATTGGGTAGTGAGTTCTTTGATATTTATTCGAATCTAAATGGTCATCCTTCTGCCTCCATTGTATTAAAGCAAGCCTTTGGCAGTAATGCTACCGAAGTAATTGATAATGTAAAAGAGAAACTGGAAGAGATGAAAGAAAATTTCCCTCCAGGTGTAGATTATAAAATTAGTTATGATGTTTCTAAATTCTTAGATGCCTCAATCGAGCAAGTAACGCATACTTTAAGGGATGCTTTTATTCTTGTGGCCTTGGTTGTTTTTATTTTCTTGGGCGATTTAAGATCTACAATCATTCCGATTATTGCCGTTCCAGTATCATTAATTGGAGCCTTTTTTATCATGCAGATTTTTGGATTATCAATCAACCTCATCACATTGTTCGCGCTGGTGCTCGCCATCGGTATTGTGGTGGATGATGCCATTGTTGTGGTGGAAGCGGTTCATGCTAAAATGGAAGAAACGGGATTGAATCCTTACCAAGCCGTAAAAGTTGTGATGTCTGAAATAAGTGGTGCGATCATCGCCATTACAGCGGTGATGGTTTCTGTTTTCGTTCCGATTGCTTTTATGTCTGGACCGGTTGGAACATTCTATCGACAATTTTCGATAACAATGGCTAGTTCAATTATTCTTTCTGCTGTCGTTGCCTTAACATTAACACCAGTGTTATGTGCTATTTTCTTGAAAAACAACCATGGTAAACCTAAACGAAAAACACCAATTTCTTGGTTCTTAGGTAAGTTCAATAATCAATTTGATAAATTAACGAATCGTTATGTGAAGATTTTGAAACTGATCGTAAATCGAAGATTACTCACATTCATTATTCTATTAGGATTTGGTATTGGAATTTTCTTCCAAAGTAAAAGTCTACCAGGCGGATTTATTCCAAGTGAGGATCAAGGAACTATTTATGCGATTGTTCAAACACCTCCAGGTTCGACATTGGAGAAAACGAATCAAGTTTCTCAAAAATTAAGAATCGTTTGTGAGGAGATTGAAGGAGTAGAATCAGTTTCTTCTTTGGCAGGTTATGAAATCATGACCGAAGGTCGAGGTTCGAATGCAGGAACTTGCTTGATCAATTTAAAACCTTGGTCTGAACGTGATCAATCTGTTCACGAGATAATGGAAGAATTAGAAGAAAAGACAAAAGATTTTGGTGCGATTATCGAATATTTCGAACCTCCAGCAGTTCCTGGATTTGGTTCTTCAAGTGGATTCTCTATGCGATTATTGGACAAGAACCCAACAACCGATTATCAAGAATTCGATAAGATCAATCAAGATTTTATGAATGCATTGAAAGAACGGAAAGAACTGAGTGGCTTGTTCACCTTCTTTGCGGCGAATTATCCACAATTCGAATTAGAAATTGACAATAAAGCAGCCATGCAAAAAGGGGTTAGTATTGGTAAAGCCATGGATAACCTTGATATTTTAATTGGTAGTACATACGAACAAGGTTTTATTCGTTTTGGACGTTTCTTTAAAGTGTATGTACAATCAGGACCTGAATTCAGAAGGATGCCTTCTGATGTAATGAAATTATTCATCAAAAATGAAGAAGGTGAAATGGTGCCTTACTCTGCATTTATGCATATGAAAAAAACACAAGGACCAAATGAAATCACACGTTTTAACATGTACAATTCAGCCTCCATTCGAGGGCTTCCGGCAGAAGGTTATACAACTGCAGATGCCATTCAAGCTATTAATGAAGTGGCCGAATTAACCTTGCCAAATGGATACGATATTGCTTGGGAAGGCTTGTCTTATGATGAATCTCGTAGAGGAAATGAAGCATTATACATCTTTTTGGTGGTATTGATTTTCGTTTACCTTGTCTTAGCGGCACAATATGAAAGTTTCTTATTGCCATTGGCTGTTGTCCTTTCATTACCAGTTGGTGTTTTTGGATCTTTTGTACTTCTTAAGTTTATGGGACTTGCCAACGACGTTTATGCCCAGGTTGGACTGATTATGCTGGTCGGATTATTAGGGAAAAATGCGGTGTTAATTGTTGAGTTTGCCGTTCAAAAAAATCGAGAAGGTATGACTATTTATGAATCCGCAATTGAAGGCGCAAAAGTTCGTTTTAGACCTATTTTAATGACTTCGTTCGCTTTTATCGCAGGATTGATTCCTTTGGTTTTTGCGCATGGAGCTGGTGAAATTGGTAATAAAACAATTGGGGGATCTGCTTTAGGTGGAATGTTATTTGGGACCATTTTTGGGGTTGTCCTCATCCCGGGGTTATACTACATTTTTGCCACCCTATCACATGGTAAAAAATTAATTAAAAATCAAGATGATTCTCCATTATCTGAAGATATGATTCAATATGAAAAAGAATAAATTAATGAAATATATAGGCGCAGCTATAATCGGATTGACTTTAAGTTTTTCTGCATGCGTGTCGCCAGCCGCAGTGAATAAAACTTTGGATGATAGCACACCGACAAGTTTTAGTGGTAATACAGATACAATCAATAGTGCCAATGTGCAATGGAAGGATTTTTTAAACGATCCTTACCTCACCGCGCTTATCGATACTGCATTAGCGAATAACCAAGAATTGAATATCACCTTACAAGAAATTCAAGTCTCAAAAAACGAGATCAGAACACGTAAAGGCGAATATTTGCCAAATGTTGGTATTGGAGCAGCTGGTGGTGTTGATAAAGTTGGTCGATATACCAGTCAAGGTGCAAACGATGCGAATACAGATATCAAACCTGGAATTGAAACGCCTGATCCTTTGCAAGATTATAAAATCGGTGCTTTCGCGACGTGGGAGGTTGATATTTGGCGCAAATTGAGAAACGGTAAAGAATCAGCAGTGAATAGATACCTCGCTTCTATTGAAGGGAAGAATTTTATGGTGACACAATTAGTTGCTGAAATTGCGCATACCTATTACGAATTATTAGCGTTAGACAATGAACTTTTGATCATTCAACAGAATATCGAAATACAGAACAATGCATATAAAATAGTAGAGATGCAAAAGGAAGCCGCTAGAGTAACAGAATTAGCTGTCCGTAGATTCGAAGCGCAAGTGCTCAAAACAAAAGGATTGCAATTTAGAATTCAGCAAGAAATAATTGAAACGGAGAATAGAATCAATTTTCTTTTAGGTCGTTTTCCGCAACCGATTGAACGCAATGCTGCCATCTTCAACGATTTAATGCCAACGGATATTCAAAGTGGTATTCCTACACAATTACTAGAGAATAGACCTGATATTCGCCAAGCAGAAGCGATGTTGGTTGCTGCTAAATTAGATGTGAAGGTCGCAAAAGCGAATTTCTATCCTTCATTAAGCATCAATGCTGGTGTTGGATTTCAAGCTTTTAATCCGAAGTTTTTAGTCGATTCACCCGAATCAATCATCTATTCGTTAGCCGGTGACATTGCAGCACCATTGATTAATAGAAATGCGATAAAAGCAACCTATTATTCGGCCAATAATAAGCAACAACAAGCTATTTACGAATACGAACGCAGTATTTTAACTGCTTATATTGAGGTTGTGAACGAATTGTCAAATATTGATAATCTTGAAAAGAGTTATGATTTAAAATCTTTAGAGGTTGAAGCATTGACGAAGTCAATTGAAATATCGAACAACCTGTTTAGCGCTGCAAGAGCTGATTATATGGAAGTATTGATGACACAAAGAGATGCACTTGAATCACGATTTGAGTTGATTGAAACCAAGCAAAAACAAATGAGTGCAATGGTCAATATCTATAAGGCATTAGGAGGAGGTTGGAATTAATCTATCCAATTTGATGAAACAAAAAGAGCCGTTTAACAGCAATGTTAACGGCTCTTTTTTAATTTAAGCTTGTAATTTTAAGCTGATTTTTATTTACCCTTTTGATCTGAATTAAATTTGTTTCAACGGATTTAATTTTGCTAAATGACCCTTTATGTTTTTTTGAGCGTTTGTATTGCACTGATATTGTACTATCATTCACCCAATTGTATTTACCCTTTAAAGTTAACCGCATGCATCCACACATATCAGTGCAACCAGAGAATTCGATTCGAGAATTTGGTTTGAAAACATACCATCTAGGATAGGGAGAATTGCTTTTAGCATGTGTATGTATGCCTCCATATTGATGATACCATTTACCGATAAGTAATATTTCATTTTTCGATTCGGAAGATTTAGAAGTGGAACTAGCCAAAACAAATAAAACCAATAGAACACCGCAATATTTAAATGTACTTACCACTTTCATCCGTTTGTTATTGAGTATGAAATATACTTCTCTTTAAATTTACTTCGTTTTGTCTCGAATTATAGCTTCTAATTGACTTGCTGGTACAACGCCAGATTGTCGCCAAACTTGTTTACCGTTTTGATATAAAATCATCGTCGGTACACCCTTAATTTGTAACTTACTAGCTAAGCTTTGATTTTTATCGATATCCACTTTAAGGACCTTTAAATCATCTCCAAAGTTTTTCTTTACGTCTTTAATAATAGGCGCCAAAGTTTGACATGGTCCACACCATGTCGCAAAAAAGTCGATTAAAACAGGTTGATCACTATTGATTAAATCTTGAAATTTAGACATATATTGTTCTGTTTTTAATGCGTTGATATAATGAACCTTGCTTATTTTAGCAAGGTACAGTACAAAGATAAAAATATGCAACCAATAATTGATCATATCCAGATAACAGTTCGTGACTTAAAAAAAGCCGAAACCTTTTACGATAAATTCTTTGCCATTCTGGGTTTTGATCTTGCTCTTAAATCAAAAGGCCGTGTCGATGCCCACGATTTTGATGTGATTGAATATGTACATCCCTTGCTGATCATCGGAATTAATTCGCCACGAGAAGCTTTTAAAAACGACGAAATTCACCGCCGTAAACCAGGAGCCATTCATCATATTGCATTTAAAGCGAATTCAAAAAAAGAGGTGGATGACGCTTACCCGAAAATAATTGAAGCCGGCGCGGAAATTGTAAATCCACCCAAATATTATCCACAACACGGTTCGAATTATTATGCGCTTTTTTTTAAAGATTTAGAAGGGATTAAGTATGAGATTGTATTTGAACCGCGTAATTATTGATTGACTCAGGTCTTAACAATTAATTTCTAGTATTTACCTTTTTTGTGGTATTGTCAATGCGTTCCCTCAAACGTACATTTGCGTTCTTTAAAACCAATCTAAATAACAAAAATGAAAATTTCTAGAATTATATTCATCCTTTCAGCTGTACTTTTATTAGCCGCTTGTAAGAAGAAAAAAATAAATACGCTTGAAAGTGAATTTAAAGAAACATACGCTTCAATTGTTTATGCAAACTATCAGGATGCTTATACGAAAACAGTTGAATTACAAACTGCTTTAACAACATTTGTAAGTGCCCCAAGTGATGCCAATTTAACAGCTGCAAAAAATGCGTGGTTAGCTGCACGTGAACCTTATGGACAAAGTGAGGCATTCAGATTTTCTGGAGGACCAATTGATGACGCTGACGGACCAGAAGGCGCTTTAAATGCATGGCCTTTAGATGAAGGTTATGTTGATTATATTGAAGGTGCTGATGCATCAGGAATCATCAACGATACTGATATTATAATCACAAAAGAATTACTTATCTCACTAAATGAAGAAGGTGGAGAAAAGAACATCAGCATTGGTTATCACGCGATCGAATTCCTTTTATGGGGACAAGATGATGCGAATACAGCGTTAAAAACACCAGGAAACAGACCTTATACTGATTATATTACTGATGGAACAGGTACTGCCGAAAATCAAGCTAGAAGAGGTCAATACTTATTGGCTTGTGCTGATATATTAGTTGATGATTTAAACTCAATGGTGAACGAATGGAAAGAAAGTGGTGCTTACCGTACAGCTTTCATGGCTGAAGATGATGATGTTTCTATGGGGAATATCCTAACAGGAATGGGTGTTTTAGGTAAATCAGAATTAGCAGGCGAACGAATTTTCACAGCTTTAGATAACCAAGATCAAGAAGATGAACATTCTTGTTTTTCTGACAATACACACCGTGATATCATTACCAATTTTAAAGGTATTCAAAATATTTACAACGGTTCTTATACAAGCACTACAGGTGCAACAACATCAGGAACAAGTTTGTCTGATATTCTTGAAAAGTCTGATAAAAAATTGAATGAAGAATTACAAGAATTATTCGCTACATGTAATACAAATGTAAACGCAATTCCAGTTCCTTTTGATTTTGCTTTAACACAAGAAACGCCAGGTGGAAGTGGACCAATTAACACTACCGTTACAAATTTAAGAGCACTAGGAGATAAAATTGCAGAAGCAGGATCTTCATTAGACTTAACAATAAATACAGCATTACCAGAGTAAATAATAATTTTTCATATCTAAGATGTGTAATGTGCCATTTGACTAATTTTGTCAACTGGCACATTGCCGTTTAGAAAAACAAAATACTATGATCAAATATTTGATCGTGCTTACAATCGCAATTACAGTGCTTTCATGCAGGAAGGATGAAAAATATGCGCCTTACCAAGAATTAAGCGGAGGATTAAATGGAACGGTATTCGATCAATCAAGCAATGCTTTTGGTCATCAAATGCCCGGTTCGACCGGTGACGCTGAATTACTATTTTTTGTAGGGAATAGCTTTTTTAGACAAAATTGGGTCTCAGCTCCGGCTTCCACAAAAGCAAGAGATGGCGTCGGCCCATTACTCAATTCCCACTCTTGTTCATCTTGTCATTTTAAAGATGGTAGAGGTGCACCTTTTGTTGAAAATGGTCAACATTCTTCCGGTTTCTTAATTCGTTTGAGTATGCCAGGAACAAATGAAAATGGCGGACCTTTACCACATCCATATTATGGTGATCAATTTAATGACTTGTCTATTTCCGCTGTAAATCCAGAAGGCGATATTGAAGTTGCTTTCGAATATATTTCTGGAACATACAACGACGGTACTGGATACACTTTGCGTAAACCTATTTACAACCTTACCAATTTAAATTATGGCGACTTAGATGGTTCTATTTTAACTTCGCCTCGTGTTGGTCAGCAAATAATTGGTCTTGGTTTATTGGAGGCGATTGATGAACAAACTTTAAGAGATTTTGAAGATGAAGGGGATGCCGATGGTGATGGTATTTCAGGTAAATTAAATTCAGTTTGGAATGTTGAAGCTGGAACACATACCATTGGTAAATTTGGATGGAAAGCGAATCAACCCAGTCTTATGCAACAAGTTGCCGGTGCTTTTAACGGTGATATGGGTATTAAAACACATCTTTTTCCGAATGAAAATCACACCAGTCTACAAACTGAATGTTTAGACTTACCTGATGGTGGAACTTTTGAAATTGATGCCGATGATCTTTATAAAACTTATTTATACTGCGCCACATTAGCCGTTCCTGCTAGAAGAAATATTGAAAACGAATCAGTGAAAGAAGGTGAATTGTTATTTAGATCAATGGATTGTGCTAAATGCCATATCCCCAATATGACCACTGGCAATTCACACGAATTTAATTTCTTGAATAATCAAAAAATACAACCTTATACTGATTTACTATTACACGATATGGGTCCAGATTTAGCAGACAATAGACCCGACTTTTTAGCCAATGGAAATGAATGGCGAACACAACCACTTTGGGGAATAGGATTGATTCAAATTGTTAATGGTCATACCTATCTATTGCATGACGGTCGCGCAAGAAATGTTGAAGAAGCAATTCTTTGGCATGGAGGTGAAGCAGAAAATGCTAAAAACCAATTTAAAGCAATGTCAGCACAACAACGTAACGCAATAATCGAATACATCAATTCTTTATAAAATGAACAATCTACTTAAAGACGGTCTTAAAATATTTTCAGTGGTTATCCTTATGTTAGTCATTGGTTTTGCATGTAAAAAAAATCGCTTTAAAAAGGATGACTTCCTAACTGATATATATTCGTATAAAATTGAACCAGAAATAAAGGCTTCTATCAATACGATTGCAGATTTTAATAGCGTTTGGTATAACTTTAAAACTGATAATTCTCCAGCTAATTTTACACTTGTTCAAAGTTCATTTATTAAAATGAGCAAGTCGATAGAAAGTATTTTATGCTATAATTTTGGAGATGTTGCTGGCACATATACTTTCAGTCGTTTTTATAAAACTGGAATTGATACGATAGCCATTAAAACGCTGTACAATGAACATGAAGTCTTTAACGCCAATGAGATCAGTTCATATACGAATACGCAAAAGGGGGAATTTGCTATTGCCTACCTTTTGTTTGGTGAAACATTCCAAGATTCTATCAACCTTGAAAAATATCAAAATTTTGTTTCCGCTCATATTGATTATTTCGGTGAAGCCGTTGCTGAAATGCAAAACAATTGGTCGATCTACGAAAAGAACTTTACAGAAAACAAACAAGATGGCGTCAGTGATGTTTACAATATCCTAATCAACAGAATTATTCATTTAACTGAAGAATTAATCGCAAAAAGAATTGAAGATCCTCTTGAAAACGGAAACCCAAATTCAGTGATAGGAGTTTTCACAAAAACGGGGATGGATAAAATTAAAACACAAGTACAATCACTGAATGATATTTATTATGGTCACGGTACAACTGAATTCAATTCTATCTACAATAATATCCGTAAAAAGAAGAAGAAATTAGCGGATGAAATCGGTGATAAATTTACAGAATTGATCACCAAAGGAACTTTAATGAACAGCGATTTATCAAGTTATATCACGGGCGATTCAACTGAATTATTAGCGTATAAAAGCCTATTAATTGAACTATTGACGCTCTTTAAAGTGGACGTTCAAGAAGAATTAGACATCATCATTACTTTTGGTGATACGGATGGCGACTAACACACCAAACCATTACTGATCAATATTTTACATTTTTCGTTCACATTTTGTCGGTTAGTTTTGAACATGCATTTTACATAAATAAATCGTGAATAGTCAGTATTTTTAGTTGACTTATCGAAAAGCAACTAAGAAATCGACCTATAACTGCAACATTTGGTAACAATTACCGTAATGTTCATTATAATAACAACCAACCAAAAAAACCATCTTTTCGAATGCGTATTCTATTCATCATATTATTTCTTTTTACCTCATTTATATCAACCGCCCAATTAAGAAGCGGGTTCGATAAAAATGAAGCAAGAGATATGATAGCGTTTTGTAATAGCTACACTTTTCTAGACCTTTATCAAAACGACGAAGAAATCATCCCTGCTGGTTTTAAGAAAGTCTACTCTTCTCAAGAATATAGTCTTGATAATATGTTCCAAGTATACACCAAGGGCAATATAGGTGTGATCAATTTACGAGGTTCAACAGATGAAAAATCGAGTTGGTTACAAAATTTTTATTCGAGTTTAATTCCTGCAGCCGGAGAAATTGGTTTAAAAGGAAAAACCATTCAGTATACATTTGCGACCGACACTGGGGCCACTGTCCATTCGGGTTACGCACTTGCCATTGCTTATATTATTGAAGATGTAGTTGAACAAATCAATCTATTAAACGAACAGAAAATATTTGATATTTATATCACTGGACACAGTCAAGGCGGAGCGGTTGCGCAATTATTGATGGCACAATTGCATCATTTGCCAGGGCGGACTATTTCTTTTAAAAACACATTTAAAACCTATGCTTTTGCTAGTCCTATGTGCGGCAATCGTCGTTTTGTACAATATTATCACAATGTCATTAATAACGGTTACAGTTTTAATATTATCAATCCCGCGGATTTAGTTCCTACTTTTCCTTTGACATATAATGACAGTACATTCTTTTCAATGGACGAAGTGATTAATATTCTTAAAGATCCAGGTTCGTTTAGTATTAAAAGAAAGATTAAAGATGGTGCTTTTAGAATACTTCAAAATCCACTAAAATTTACGATGGAAAAATTAGGTGGTTCTGTAGAAAAACAAATTGATAAATATGGTGATGACGTAGTAATGCCCGCTCCTGTGAGAGAAATTAACTATGCAAGAATGTATGAAACTATCGAAATTATGCCAGCCGAATACCCAAAACGCTTAATTGATTCTACAATCCTCACTAACGATTCGTTAATGGCGGTATATGAACGCGATTCGAATGGTGATTTTACGAATGCAGAATTGTATGAAAAAGCGCCGATGTTTTATCAGCATAAGCCTTATAATTATTATGTCACTATAATCAAATTATACTTCCCCGATAATTATGTCGGTTTAAAGCAAAAATACCTGCAAGAGAACCTTTAAATTCTTTTCAAATGAATTATAACGATAAAAAATTTCGTCCTGTTGTTCAATCAGACAATGGAGAAATTACAGCTGACACCATATTTCATTATCAGCAAAAAGGCAATATCTTAACCTGCAATTATTCAGGAACAAATATTCTTAGTGGACAATTGATGGGCATTGTAGATGAAGCCGGAAATATCGATATGCGCTATCAGCAAATCAACAATAAAGGTGAATTAATGACTGGTAAATGTCGTTCGACCCCCAAAATTAATGCGGCGGGAAAACTTACTTTAATTGAAAATTGGCAATGGACTTCAGGCGATTTATCTGAAGGGAATTCGGTACTAGAAGAAGTTTAAATTAATACCTGACATCAAATCGTCCTTCGGTAATTTTCACGATAGGAATATCGCATTCGGCATTGATTAAATCCAGTTCAAATGTTCCGGAAACTATCCTTTTATTGGAATCTAAATAAGTAATATTTAATACACTTTTATAAGCAGAATCATGATAATAATTAGGACAACTTTTTTCGCTATATACATTGTTTAGTCCTACTTTCCTCAATCCGTTTTCATTTACCTTTGTGAAAGCGTAGGTACCAACACCAACTATACTATCTTCAGACATCAAATACATTTGCTCAATTATTTTATTCTCTTCACTACCCATGGTAGCATTTATCATTAATTGGCCTGTCTCGGGAAAATAATAAGTATAAATTGGATAAGGTTCTTGATAACCGCTATTAGCAATCCATATCTCCCCATTAACTTTACAACCTAATGTATATATCCCTTGATTAGTCAATGCGGGTAAACTTCGTGAATTTTCTACTTCTTTTTGACAAGAGATCAAACCAAAACTCAAAAATAATATTGTGTAGAAAAATATAGAATAGCGCTGTCTCATTTTATGAAGATAATGAAAGTTAGATAAATATCATTCATACAATAAACAAAATAGGTTTAGTTAAAAAGGATAAGTAAATTTGTTAGAAAGCCAAAATTATGAGATTCCACACAAGAAAATGGGTCAAACCCGAAGATTTAAATCCAAATGAAACACTTTTTGGAGGTCGATTATTACAATGGATAGACGAAGAAGCTGCTTTGTACGCAATTGCTCAATTGGAGAATAAAAAGATTGTAACGAAGTTCATTTCAGATATCAACTTTCAAGATAAAGCCGAAAAAGGTGATATTGTAGAAATTGGAATGGACGTTGTGAAATTTGGTGAATCATCGTTGACTTTGCGCTGTGAAGTAAGAAATATGATGACTAGAAAAACCATCATCTCTATCGAAAAAATAATTATGGTTAATTTAGGTCCTGACGGCAAACCAAAACCTCATCATAAAACTGAAATAGAATTCATTAAGGACAGGTTAGCTAAAGAAAAAAAAGGTTAACCTAAAAGCCTATACCATGATTAAATACTTTATTCTACTTGCTGTAATATCCTTTCAATCAAAAGGTATTGCGCAGGATGTAATGAACCTGTTTAATCGAACACAAAAAGCCATTAGTGCTAATGATTTCGATGCAGCTTTAAATGCTTTTGATTCTTTACAAAATTATTTAGGACCAGGAATCATTGCCCCCAACTTGAACAATATATACGTTGAAGCAAAGTCTGACCCTACATCGAATGCTAGAAAATTTCTCGATTTCGAAGGGTTAGGCAACTATCAAACGGGTCAACGACTCATTCCGATGGTCGAATTCTTAACCATTAATGAATCTTTAGCTTCAACAGATTTGGAAGGCTTAACCAATCAATTAAAGGTAAAATTAAATACGCAGCCTGACACAACGGCCATGGCAGCAATGTTTCATACCGCTGCTTACTTAAAGTTTAAAAATCACTTGACATTAAGTCCAATCGCGCAAATTGAATGGCTTGACTTACTCACCAATGAAAATCAAAACATCTCGTTCTACCGGAATCGATCCGGACCAGTTATTCAAAACTACTTGACCTTTGTATTGAATTATGAATATTATTTACTCGGGCGTAAAACCGTGAGCGAAGTATTGGAAGTTGATTATAACCCCTCTTTCTATTCGGCGGGTCGCGTTTATGAAATTCTCAACGATTCTATTTTTATCGACTTCTTTGCCACCAAGAAAAGCTTATTGGATGAAAGCTTAAGCCTCGAACAGAACTCAGAACTATATCAAGATTTAGCAGCCAAATTAGTTGTTGATTTTCCGACTAGAACGAATTTAAAATGGATAAAGAGCCGATTCAATAATCCTGAAGAATTTGATGATTTTTGGGATAGAAATGTAGATGAAAGCTGGCAACAATTTTATGCATCCGATCGAATTATTAATTATATCGACTCCTTTCGTCTGATTAACCAATGGATAGTTTTGCATTTTTGGAGTTATTATAGTGACTATTCACTTGAAGAATTACCCGTACTTTCAAAACTGAATGAAGCTTATAAAACCAATCTGCAACCAATACAAATGCTAACTATTTATGACACTTCCGAAGATATAACAGACTTTATGGACTTTCATAATTATCAATTCCCAATTATGAGAATGGGAAACGAAGACTACCAATCTTTACCGTTTAGTGGCTATCCAACAACCTTATTAATTCATGCCAATAATCAATACACAACAATCCCTAATCACATAGACAAAAAGGAAGCAATTGAAGTTTTAACGCTTACCGTTTTAGAATAGCTATTAACAAATATTAAGTCATTTTAAAAATAATTAACAACTCAACAAATTTCAATTCAATAGTTTAGCAAAAAATTACAATTATTGATCCTATGAAATTATTAGTTATTATCACAGCTTCATTTACATTCTTTATTCTAGGTTGCAAAAAGTACGAAGATGGTCCAAGAATGAGTTTGTACACCAAGAAGGAACGACTATCTGAGAAATGGAAAGTTGATTCCGCAGTGCAAATCGATCGTGTATCAGGCGAAGAAATTGATATCACCAACCAGTTTATAAAAGAAACTTTTTTATTTGAAAAAAACAAAAATTATAAGATTGTCACATTCAGTGATGACGACTCCAAATACGCAATTGAAATTGGTACATGGGAATTTTCTCCTAAAAAAACGGGCATTATTCTTAAAGGTATTCATGAAGAATTTAATGCTGATACTAAAGCAAAGTTAAGTGAGGAAACCATCAGTAAGGATATCACCATTACAAAATTACTTTCAGATGATTTAGGATTATCATACGAAATGGATGATAATAAAACATATCGATTAACATTAAGTCCAAAAGATTAGAAGAATTGCTCCGACATTCAATAAATATTGCTCGAATTTCAAGTAATCTAACGCTTTAATTTTAAATTTACGGTAAATACAAATTACTGTGAAAATTAAAACTGATATCCTCATTATTGGAGCTGGACCTTCGGGAACTGTAGCTGCCGCAACCCTATTAAAAAAAGGTTACGATGTAACAATTATTGAAAAATCAGTTTTTCCGCGTTTTGTTATTGGTGAGAGTTTATTGCCTCGTTGTATGGATGTTTTGCGCGAAGCAGATCTAATTGAACCTATTACAGCTGCTGGTTTTCAAAAAAAATCTGGAGCCAAATTCATTCATGGCGACTCAGTTTGTGATTTTGATTTTACAGAACAATTTACACCAGGTTCGAGATGGACATGGCAAGCTCCACGTGCTGATTTTGATAAAATACTAGCTGATACTGTTGAAGAACGCGGTGCAAAAATAGTTTATGATACAACTGTTACTGATGTTGAAATAAATGCAGAAGAAGTAAAAACAACAGTAGAATCGAACGGTGAAGTACAAGAATATATTTCAAAATATATCATTGACGGTAGCGGATATGGCAGAGTATTGCCACGTCTATTCGATTTAGACAAACCTTCCAATCAACCTAGTCGATCGGCATTTTTTACGCATTTAGAAGACCCTAATCGCCCAACAGATAAAGACGCCAATAGAATTCATGCGATTATTCTAGCACAAGATATTTGGGTTTGGGTTATTCCTTTTTCAAATGGAAATACTTCCGTTGGTGTGGTAGGAAATTTATCTTTTATAGATGAAAACCTAAGCCCAGAGGAGAATTTCAACCATTTATTGACAATGCAACCCTACTTAAAAGAACGTTTTACTGGCGCGAAACAAATTTTTGAGCCACGTAGAATAACAGGTTACTCTTCCTCAGTAAAACAATTTTATGGCGACAGATATGTCTTAACTGGGAACAGTACAGAGTTTTTAGATCCTATATTTTCGTCTGGCGTAACATTCGCAATTGAATCAGGAGCCTTGTCTGCAAAATTAATCATGCGTGAATTAGAAGGAGAAGATGTAGATTGGCAAACAGAATATGTTGACCATATTCAAGCAGGCGTATCGACTTTCCGATCGTATGTCAATGCATGGTATGATGACACTTTACCGACTATCTTCTTTGCTCCTAGTATCAACCAGGATATTAAAGAAAGAATTTGCTCAGTATTGGCAGGTTATGTTTGGGACCAGAACAATCATTATGTGAAAAGACATGATAAAGCCCTTACAACTTTAGCAAAAGTTATTCGAATGCAGAAAAAATAACGTTATTCGTTATCTTAAATCATGAATTTTCACAGGTTTTCTACTCGAAGGATCTCTAACTAAACTTAGAATTGACTTTAATGGAATAAACCTATAATTTGGTTTCACTTTTATTAAATCTGCAATTTGTTGAATTGCTTTTGTCGCTTGATTATCGTTTACTTCCTCTTCAGGGAAAACAACGGTTAAATTATCCAATCCTAAGTCGTCTGTTGACAATTCCAACAAATACTCAGAACAAACCCTCAAAGTGTCTACAAATGGCAAAATAACTTGCGGATGAACTGTTGTTCCTTTAAACTTTATCATTTGATTTTTACGCCCTATAATTGGCCCTACTCTCAAAGTTGTTCTACCACAAGCACATTGCTCTCGATAATGCACAGCCAAATCACCTGTACGATATCTTAATAATGGCATTCCTTCAACACCCAAATTGGTAATTACAATTTCCCCTAATTCTCCTGACTTTACAGGTTCGTCTTTCTCATTTAACGACTCAAAATAAATCAAATCAGGTTGTAAATGTCCGCCTTTTCCATGTTCACATTCGGTAAAGGCAGCAGCCATTTCTGTAGATGCATAAGTTGAAAAAACTTGTAAACCCCACTCCTCTTCTATTGTTGAACTAATTTTATTTAAATCAAAATTTTGGTCACGCACTGGCTGTCCAATTGCAATCACCTTGCGCAATGACGAATTTTTATAATCGATATTATTGGCTTTAGCATAATCAATCAAAGCCAATACAAAAGCTGGAATTGCAATTAAAACCGTCGGATTAAATCTTTCTATCGAATCCCATTGTAAAGCTGGTGAACTTGCGCCTACACGAATCAATCCGCCTTTTAATTTGCGCACACCTTCGGCATAAGCTAAGCCAGCCATAAATCGCTTATCCATTGTTGTTGCCAACTGAAAAACATCATTCGAACTACAACCTGCTTTTTTCATCGACATGGCTTCGTTATACGCCAACCTATCAATATCTTTTGCTGTTAAATAAACCGTTACAGGATTCCCAATAGTACCAGATGTTGTTGTGAAATCAGAAATTTCAGATTTCGGCACACATAAAAAATCATCCGTATGATCTGCTAATGTTTGTTTATTTGTTGTTGGAATTTTTCTTAAATCATCCAAGGTTTGGATATCCGATTTTTGGATATTTTTCTCCTCAAAAAGGCGCTTATAATAAGGTGAATTTTCAACTAGATAGTCAAATAATTCATGGATTTTACCCAATTGAAATTCGTTTAATTCAACCTGCGTTGCGTATTCAATTTGATTCAAGTCTAGACTTACATTCATCCAATAGGGAGTTAATTTTATTTTTTTCGTCAATTGAGGCAATATCTTTTGTCAAAGCAATTTCAAAATACTTTTGACTCAATTCATTTTTCTGTAAATCTAAATAATACTCACCTAAAAGCATATAAGTTACATAACTTTCTGGGTTTGCATCTATAAATTTATCTAATCCATCAGCCGTTAAATCGTATTCGATGCCGATCATAATATGGTCGAATAGTTTCTTCTTCACCTCTTTAAAATAAGTGAATTTCGTGAAAGCGTCTGAATGTAAAAAAGGATCTTCAGCAATTGTTAACGAATCGATGATTAATGGTTTGTTCAAGTCTCTATGACCACCAGTTTTAAAAACCTCAGCCAAATCATAACAAACAAACTTACCCAATTGGTGAGGATCTGTAGATACCCACATCTGTAACTTATTCGGTTTAAAAACAATACTATGATGTGCGATTAATTGATTGATTGCCTTTGGATTTCCATATCCTAAGTTTGCATCTTGTAATCCTTTTTGATTCCTTAGTATATCTACAACCTCTTGCGTGTTTAGAGGCAAGTCTTCCTTTACCAATTCTTTTAGACGATCATATCTATATTTGGAATCAGAATTTTTAATATTCCCTATATTGATTTCATCCTGCTCAAATTTTTCGCTTTGATAATGATTGGTACAATAAACAATTTCCAATTCGTTGTCATATACATCCATCGTTGAAGGACTCTTCTCAATTAACACTGTTTTATTGTCATAAGCAGATGAAACCATAAACGTTTCAGAAACAAAAAGCGAGCGTTTTTTTGCAATTTCAATAGCCTCTTCTATTGTAGAAGCATATTGTAGAATTTCGCGTGTTACCAAAGTAACGGGTGTCTTGGTTTTGCTTGGTAATTCAGATTTTGAAGCATTAATAGTTACAGCAATTCCCTTCTCATTCATACCAGAAACGGCACCCATCAATCCAGCCCATGAATACATGGCAAACTTAAAGCCCTTATTTGGGTTGACAAAAGTCAAGACCTTATGTTCTGAAAATTCATCGCCCATATAAAAATCAAAATTCCTTCCGACTAACAATGATGAATCTTCCGACATACCATCACGAACAGAAAATGAAGTACATCCGACCATATTATAATCGTCTAAAGCATGACCGATATCGTGCGCAGCGTGATAATTCAAAATACGGTAATACTTTGGTGCTAAATTGTCGTATCCATCTGAAAAAGAAAAAGACACACCATAAATCTCCGCCAAATACTCTTCAGGTATATATTCCGTGATATCACGATTGAAAAATCCAATCATCACTGTTAAGAAAAAACGATAAGTTGAACTGGGTACTAATTTTTCTATTTGATCAATAAAAAAGTCTTCTTGTATTTGTACTGGCTCTTCTAATAATTTGCCATAAGCAACGCCCCGTTCAAAAGGTTCACCTTCTATATAAACTTCCCAAATTTGTTCGTTTGATTTTACGGCCCAATTTTCATCAAGTCGATATTTATCAACGCCTTCAATGGTTCGCGTCTTTTCTAAGACCGTTTTATTGTCAATTTTAGGTAAATCTAAAGGAATAACCATTCCCAAGTAGAGCGCAAGGACAATGAAAAGGAATACAACCAATTCAATAAAATAGTAACCAAGATTTAATATAAAGCGCAAAACCCTTTTCATCAGTAATTTTCTAGCCTACAAAAGTAACAAGAAATTCTATGCAGTATTTGTCTATTTTAGTTTTCTGAAAAATCAATTATATTTGTATTACACTGAAAATTATCTTATGAAACAAATTTTATTCTTTTTAACACTCGCATTAACAAGTATGAACGTGGTTGCTCAAAAACCTGATCACCCAGATCATAAATACTTTTTTAAGGATACAGATGAAATTTCAACTGACACCTATAATCTGAAATGCTATGATTGTGTAAGCTTTAAAGATTTTACAAAATTCAGATTCGAAATGCAAAATAAATCTGACGAAATAATTATCGTCAATTTAGATACTTCTTATTTCAACTTAAATGCAGATAGAAGAGATACTTATAAAGGAAAAAGAGAAGTAGTTTTACCGCACAGTTCAAAAAGAGTAACTTGCAACGCTACTAGAGAAGATGGTGTTAATTACCACGCAGAAAATGTAAAATATACTTTTAGTGGGATAGAAACAATTTCTTTAGACGGTAAAGTTCAGACTATTCCGAATTATAAAATTCCTGTTGCTCAAGAAGAATTTAAGGTTGGAGATTTCACTTTTACAGTTGATAGAACGAGAATCAATGCTAAAAAATCTTATGTCACTTTTGACGTTTTATACGAAGGGACAGACTATGCAATATTTGATGAGTCTAAAATTGAAATTTTATTTGATGGTGGAAATAAAATCAACAATGACCACAAACCCAAAATGGAAGTCATAAAAAAAGGTGAAATGGCACATGTTAAGGTTGAATTCCCTTTTCCAACTTCTTATGCAAAGAATAAAAATTTAACAGCAGAAATTGTTTGGAATGACTTTTTAATTGTTAATAGTGGTGAGAAAAAAGATGATATCATTATTAATTTCGAGATCGATCCAATTAAAACTGAAAATCAATAAGTCTTATTCTCCAAATTCATTGATTTTAGCTAATAATTCGTGACGATCAATTAATTCGGCACAAGTTACAATTGAGCTAATACTAACGCCTAGAATTCCGTGTAAATTAATATTTGCACCGGTAAGGAATAGGTTAGGTATTCTTGTTTTAGGATTAATAAAAGTCTTTAAACCATCGTTTGAGTCTTTTTCAATTCCATACAAGTGACCATCATCTGTATTGATATAATCTTTAAAAGTTAAAGGCGTTGAGGCATAATAACTTTCAACTTTATCTTTAAATCCTGGGATTTTTGACGCTACCAAATCTAATATTTTCTGCGTACATTCTTCCTTAAAATCTAGGTAGTCTTGTGGTCGTTGGCCTTTCTCTGCAATAGTGTTGAACGAATCGCGCCATGGATCAAACAACTCGGATTTCATATAACACATAATGGAAGCTCCATCACAATATTCCGGATCTTTAGAGTTGGCTGGCGTAGAAAACATAAAATTCATTGGCCACTGTGCCTCATCATAATCAACCATGTCCCATACACCAGTTTCGTTGAAATAGTATAAATTATGGTTAATATATTTGAATGTTTTCTTTTTAAATACAACGTGAACAGTAAAGGAAGAAATTGTATTTTTCAATCCTTTAATTCGATTGACATAAGCTTTTCTGAAAAACTTTTCACCTACAACATCAATTGTTTGTTTGGGGTGCATATTGGAAATGAAGTTTTTACCTTTTACAGTTCTACCATCACGTAAAACAACAGCTGATAAATTTTTACCATCTTCACTTTCGACACCTACTACTTCAGCCCTTTTAACTATTTCACCGCCATGCTTACGGATTTCCTTTTGCATTAAAATTGCAATTTGAGATCCACCATCCACACAACGCCATGACGATTCGATATAGGTATTGACCACTAATGCATGCACATAAAAAGGTGTTTTTTCAGTTCCTGCATACAATGCATTCGTTCCACCTAAAACATCCCTAAGTCGTTCATTATCGGTCAAAGATTCAATCAATTCTTTGGCATTTACTAATAAAGTTTCATCCATCGAATATTTGCCCACCTCATCCCTTAATTGATACATTGGAAATCTGTCGCAAAAATTTAAAATTAGGTCGCAATACTTCCTAATCGCCTCTTTTTCTTCTGGGAAATCAGCAACTAAATTTTCATAAAATTTGTCATATCCCATGCCATATTTATAGACCTTCTCTTCGCCTAAAAAATTGATACGATCAAAACCCTCTTCGTCCATACGAATCAAGTTTAAGTGATCCATAATTCCGAAATACTTGAATATTTTATAAAGGTTTTGTCCTTTGTCTAATCCTCCAATATAATGAACGCCTGTGTCAAAAACGGTTTTGTCACGACTGAAGACTTGTAAATTTCCACCAATTTGATGATTGCGCTCGAGAATGATCACTTTAAATCCTGCTTTTGATAAAATATTACCGCAAGCTAACCCTCCTAATCCCGAGCCAATAATTACTATATCGTATGTTGAATCAATCGTTTTGATAAGTCTACTTTTTTAAAATGAATAAAATATTTGACGTGCTTTTTGACTGTTCTACTATTTCACAATTCAAATCATTCTCTTTTGCAAAATTGAATATTAATTCTTTAGAAAAAAAGCTCAATTGATTTTCCGTCTTATTAAACTTTAATATTTTGGTTGAAAATTTCTCTGTTAATTCCGTTTTTTTATGCCGATTCTCTAAATCCTTTACACCGTCGCGAACAATTAAAACGCCACCTTCATTAAGCCCTTTTAGGCAATTTTTTAAAACACTTTTATGGTCTTCTGCAGGTAAATAATGTAAAACATCATTCAAAAAGATTGCGCTTGCATTCTCCGGATGTAAATCTCTTAAGTCAGCAGCAATAAAATCGATCTGATCATTTTTTGAATATGAATTATTCGCAATCTCAATTTTATCAGCATCATAATCAACACCAATCACTTTTCGATCGTCCGAACGGAACATCAAATAGTAAGACAAATAACCATAACCACAACCTAAATCAAATACATTACCCGATTGCGGAATAATGGTATTGTATAAGTCGAAGTTTTTTCGCTCAAAAAGCCATTTCACTTTTACGTACCACTCAATAATTGGACTGCGATAAATATAGTTACTGATTATTTTAGGTTGTAAATACTTACTTCCTGCATGTTCCAAATCAAACCTTTTAAATTCTTCTTTAAAATAAGCAGCGATATTTTTACCTCGTTGTTTATACCCCTCTCCAAATTGAGGGTCATCTGGTGAAATTCTTGGCAATACAACAGTACTTAATGTCCCATTTAATAGAATAAAATCATTTTTACGCATTGTATCATTAAAGCCATGCAACAAGACGGGTGTAATATCTAGCTTCAACTCTTGCGCGATATAGAACGCACCTTTGTGGAACCGTCCTATTTTTTTATCTTTAGAACGTGTTCCTTCAGGAAAAATAATAACGGAATACCCATCAGCAATTAACGGTTTTAATTTAGCTATATTCTCTTCCACACCAGCTGAACCCTGCAAGAAATTCACATATCTAATTTGCGAACCGAACAACACAGAATTATAAACCCAATCGTTTGTAAGGATCACCAATTTTGGGTGAAAGCTCAACAGGTTAATAATATCAATAAATGATTGATGATTCGCAATGATTACGGACGGTTTAGAAAAATCGAAATCTGAAGTATTGTAATTCCTTTTTCGAACATTAAACATGACTTTCATAAGCATCCACGTAAATATTCGGATGAGATGATGGAATAATAATTTTAACTTTTTCTGACCAAATGGAATCAATCGGAAAACAAATTGCAACGGCCAAAGCGCTAAACATCCCCCTATAAAAAATCCAAAAGAAAAAAGTGAAGCACCTATATTAAAAAGCGTTATCGGTGGTAAACCTCGCTCTTTTCTCTCTAAAATAAGTTTGCGCAATAAAAATGGTTGAACTGTAAACGAAATAATTAAAATCGCTACCATTCCAATAATAGAAATTAATGCAATTGAATTTAATGCAGGATGTACCGCAAAAATCAATACGCCAGTACCTATTATTGTTGTTGTAGCAGACAATAAAATTCCTTGTCGATAAGGTTTGATGACATCTTTATTCCTTGAAAATTTATTCAGAAATCCATCTGTTATAAATATGGCAAAATCATCTCCCAAACCAAAAATAAAAGTCGACAATATAATATTTACAAAGTTAAATTTCAACCCGAGCATAGCAGTTATACCTAGAATCCAAACCCAGCTTAATATCATTGGCAAGAACGTTATCAAAGCTAATTCTACACGCCCATACACCAATAATAAACAAATGAAGACAAGCCCGGATGAAACCAATAAAATAAAATTAAAATCACTCTGAACGGTTTGAATTAATGCCCCTGCAATTGCTCCTCGATCAACAATTGCGATATCCGGATGTGCTTCCTTAATTTGCGCAATAATACTATCCTTATCATCTTTATGCACATCGAAATAACTGATAAAAGTCCATTTCCCATCCGTTGAATCTATCAGTTTTTCAATATCGGCAGATACCAAAGGGATTCTAGCATCGGTGGCATTGATCCGATAATTGCCATTCGTCTTCTCTTTAAAGTCATCAAATGTGCTTTCATAATAACCCAATTCGTTTTCCAAATCATCTAAAACTGGTGCGATAGAATCATGATACTCCTCCCAAAACTCATTCCAAGATTGTATTTTTTGATTTTTAACACCTTTAGGTAAATCAAAGAATCCAACATTCAAAAAACCAGCGATATTACCATTACCTTTTAATCTTGTATAATCCTCAAAAATTTCATAATTCAATTGACTAGCCGCTTCTTTCGATTCATTTTGAGCCAATAAGAATACACGTTTTTCATTTGTTGGATCAATATTGTTAAACTTTGTTTCTATTTCCTTTAACTCATCCGGATAATAATTCAAATTCATTAAATCATCATCAAATTCAATATCTCCTGCGTGATAGATGGCAACAACAGAAAATCCAACAATCAGGATACCAATTACCCATTTTAATTTTGTGCCGATATTGAATGAAAATTCAAACGTCTTTTTCTTCGACCATGATTTTTGAATGAACTTCGGCAATATTACTGGCAAAACAAAAAGTACAGACAATAATGCACCGACGAGACTTAAAGCCGAAAACAAACCAAAATCTTGTAAGACAGGAGAATTTGTGAAAAGCAAAGCTAAAAAAGCCAGTGTTGTTGTTAAACAGCCCGTCAATAAGGGCAAGGATATATCTTCTAAGGTTTCTTCGACAGACGAACTATGTCTTAAATGCGTAAAAAAATGGAAAGAGTAATCCATTACAATTCCCAGTACAATTGCACCTGCCCCGATAGAAATTGCCGAGATAGAACCTTGAATAAAGTAAGTCATCACCAATGCAAATAACAATCCGAGAATTGCTGGAACGATGAAAAATATTGGTAAAAACAAGTTGCGATAATAGAAAAACAATAAGGCAAGAATCGCGACTATTGAAATCGTTAAAGTCAACTGTGTATCTGCTTTAATTTGATTTGCATTCGCCTGAGCGATTAAAAATCCAGCAAAATACTCAACTTCCATTTGATCGGAAAAGTCTGCTTTTATTTGCTCAATTTTATCAACAAGTACCTGATTCTTTTCTTGATTATTTGATGAATAATTAAGCGATGCCATCACCAATAAACTTTCACCATCTGGCATCATAAATAAATCATCAACAATCTCAAAATTTGATTGCAATTCAGATGATTCTAATTTTTTCAATCCTATACCTGTGACAGAAAGCGGATCGTTCATGATATATTTCTTCAAAAACAATCCTTCAGGAGAGAATAATGTCTGATGATTATTTTTTATTTTTTTTCGAATGGAGTCACTTCCTAACTTCGTTTTTAATTCAGCATAGTCTCTTTTTTCAAAATAATAAGGAATATTACTGTCGATATAATCGTAAATTCCATAATCCTCTTCGTTCAATTGAAAACGAATCCCTTTTAAATCTTCTCCGGTAGAATTGGATAAAGCATCTGAAAATTCAGTACCCAATATTGCTAAATCTTCGTCACTTTTGGCCTTAATTGAAAAAAATATCGACCTATTTATACCTTGATGATCAATTAATTTACCGAAATTTTCGAAGGTTTCAGACTTGGGTAAAGTCTTCGTAATATCCTCATAAATAGTGATGTTTCCAGCACTATATCCAAATAATAAAGTAAGTGATATAAGTAGAATAGAAAATGTGATTTTCCGTTTATTCCAATACCTATACCATCGAGCTGGCAATCCAATCATGAAGCAAATATAATTTTATTATCTTTGTCGATTATTATTAAACCAAAAAAAAGACCATCTCAAACGTATGAGAGTAACCTTTGACCAACTAATTTCAGCTATCACTGAACAAAGTTCATTTGATATTAATGCTGAACAAAAAGTAAAGATTCAAAAAACCTATGAATTTTTATTAGAGTTTTCTGACGACAAAGTAATTTATGGTATCAATACCGGATTTGGCCCGATGGCGCAATATAAAATTGCTCCTAACGACCTTAAAACATTACAGTATAATCTGGTCCGCAGTCATGCTGCAGGTACAGGTAATGTTTTGACAGAAGAACAAACAAGAGCAGCAATGATTTGCAGACTTAACTCTTTGTCTCTCGCTAAATCTGGTGTAAGTATGGGTGTTATTGAAACACTCGAAACGTATTTAAATGCCAATATCTATCCGGAAATATATTGTCATGGGGGGGTTGGAGCAAGTGGAGACTTAGTTCAATTGGCTCATTTGGCTTTAGGTTTAATTGGTGAAGGATATGCTTACCATAACGGTGAAAGACATAAGACAGCTGATTTATTGAAGGAGAAAAATATAACTCCTTTAGATCTTAAGTTACGAGATGGTTTAGCACTGATTAACGGAACATCATGCATGTCTGGTTTAGCGCTTTTAAATATTTGGAAAGCACAAAATCTTATTGACTGGTCTATCAAAATATCAGCAATGATCAACGAAATCATTTCGTCATATGATGATTCGTTTTCGGCAGAATTAAATGGTGTAAAACAGCATAAAGGGCAGCAAGAAGTTGCTGAAAGAATGCGTACATTTTTAACTGGTAGTCAATTAATCAAAAAAAGAGAAGACCATTTATTCAAAAATGCAAGTATTCATCCGGATAAGTTTGTAGAAAAAGTACAAGAGTATTACAGCATACGTTGTGTACCGCAAATTATAGGGCCAATTGTAGACACAATTGATTATGCTCAAAAAACTGTTGTTGACGAAGTAAATTCTGCAAACGACAACCCAATCACAATTGTTGAAGCAAACAACGTATTCCACGGTGGTAACTTCCACGGTGATTATATTTCATTTGAAATGGACAAAGTAAAAATTGCCATTACCAAATTGAGTATGTTAATGGAAAGACAATTGAACTATTTACTAAATGCAAGATTAAACGAAAAATTTCCTCCGTTTTTGAACAAAGGAACTTTAGGTTTAAACTTCGGTTTACAGGCAATGCAATTTACTGCGACTTCAACAACTGCAGAAAATCAAACATTGTCAAACCCAATGTATGTTCATTCAATCTCATGTAATAACGACAATCAAGATATTGTTAGTATGGGTACGAACAGTGCTTTAATTGCTGATACTGTAATTGAAAACACTTACCAAGTCTTAGCCATTGAATTGATTGCGATTGCACAAGCGATTGACATCAGTGAATGTAAAGATAAAATTGGCGCTCAATCATTAGCTATTTTTAACCAAATTAGTGAATTGGCTGCAGGTATAGACAAAGATGAGCCAGGATTTGAAAAAATTACACGGGTCAGAAATTTTTTAACTGAAGAGTTATACAAATAAACCAAATACTTTTAATATGAAATGTGCTTTAGTCACCGGAGGATCAAGAGGTATTGGTAGAGAAATTGCCATTACAATAGCAAAAGATCATAATTATCATGTTCTTGTCAATTACGCAAGTAACAGCGCAGCAGCAGACGAAACTGTTCGACTTATTAAAGAAAATGGAGGAAGTGCTGAACCTTTACCTTTTAGAGTAGAGAATAAGGAGGCAGTAACAACAGCTTTAAATAAATGGCATGAAAATAATCCTGAATCAATAATTGAGGTTATTATCAATAATGCCGGCATAACGAAAGATGGCCTTTTCGCTTTAATGGAAGAAGAAGCATGGGATAGTGTTGTAGATATTAGCTTAAAAGGTTTTTACAACGTTACACAATCGTTAATGCAGAAATTACTTAGACACCGTTATGGTAGAATTGTAAATATTGTATCTTTATCTGGTACTAAAGGCAATCCGGGGCAGGTTAATTATTCTGCTGCAAAAGGTGGCATGATTGCTGCAACAAAGGCTTTAGGACAAGAGATTGCTAAACGTAAAATTACAGTAAATGCTGTTGCTCCAGGATTTATAACAACAGATATGACTAAAGATTTACCTGTAGACGACCTTAAAAAGTTAGTTCCAGCAAATCGTTTTGGTGAAGCGCAAGAAGTTGCCGATTTGGTAAGCTTTTTGGTTTCTGATAAAGCCGGATATATTACCGGTGAAATAATTAATATCAACGGGGGCTTATATTCATAATTATATGAAAAGAGTAGTAATTACAGGTATGGGGATATACTCTTGCATAGGTAAAAACCTTGCAGAAGTAAAAGAATCACTATACGAAGGTAAAAGTGGGATTGGAATAGATCAAGAACGAAAAGAATTCGGATATCGATCTGGTTTAACAGGACTAATTGAAGAGCCTGATCTTAAAAAAGAATTGGGACGTCGTGACCGAATTCAATTGTCTGAACAATCTAAATATGCGTACGTTGCTACAAAAGAAGCGTTAGAAGTTGCAGGATTAACTGTTGAGGATCTAATTGCTAAAGAAGCTGGAATTCTTTACGGTAATGATTCTTCTGCCGCAGCTGTGATTGAGGCTACTGACAGAATTAGAGAGAAAAAAGATACAACACTTTTAGGTAGTGGTTCAATTTTTCAATCAATGAATTGTACGGTTACAATGAACCTGTCAACCATATTCAAATTAAAAGGAATTAACTTTACTGTAAGTGCTGCATGCGCTTCAGGATCTCATGCAATAGGTATTGGATATCTATTGATAAAGATGGGATTACAAGACATGATTATTTGCGGTGGAGCTCAAGAGGTGAACAAATATGTTTTTGGAAGTTTTGACGGCTTAAGCGCATTTTCTATTCGGGAGGATGAACCAACAAAAGCATCAAGACCATTCGATAAAGACAGAGATGGTTTGGTACCTAGTGGTGGTGGAGCGACTGTGATTATAGAGTCATACGAATCTGCCATAGCACGTGGAGCAAATATATTAGCAGAAATTAAAGGATATGGTTTCTCATCCAATGGAGATCATATTTCAAGTCCCAATAAAGAAGGACAGCTAAAGTCTTTAAACATGGCTTTAGAACAAGCTGGAATGAAGCCTAGTGATATTGATTATATCAACGCACACGCAACATCTACACCAATTGGAGATACTTTTGAAGCAATTGCTTTGTCTGAACTATTCGGAGAAGCACAAGTGCCAGTAAGTTCTACTAAGTCAATGACTGGCCACGAATGCTGGATGGCTGGAGCAAGTGAAATCGTATATTCATTGTTAATGATGGAAAATAATTTCATCGCTCCGAATATAAATTTTGAAACTCCTGACGAAGACTCAAAAAAACTTAATATAATTGCAAAAACTAAAGAAAAAGAGCTAAATTGTGTATTGTCTAATTCATTTGGATTTGGCGGAACCAATTCTACACTTATTCTAGAAAAATTTAAGAAATGAACAAAGAGGAAATAGCAGAAAAAATCAACGAATTTTTGATTGACGAATTTGAGGTAGATGGAAGTTTGATTAGCCCTGAAGCACCTTTAAAAGAAACATTGGATCTAGATAGCCTCGATTATGTAGATTTAGTGGTAGTAGTTGAAAGCAATTTTGGTTTCAAAGTTGTTGGTGAAGATTTTTTAACGATCGAAACTTTTCAAGATTTTTACGATTACGCCTACAATAAAATTCATGGCGAGAAAGTAGGAAGCTAAACATAAACGCATCATCCTGAATGGCGAACTGGAAAGGCAAAACTAAAGGATCTCCCTTAGGATATCTTTTTTTTATCCGTGTCATACAAATTTTTGGAATCCGCTTCACATACTTAATTTTACGTGTTGTTACTTTTCAATACGTTATTTTCGCGCGTAAAACAAAACAGAATTTAAAGCTGTTTTATTCCAAAATTCCATCGATTGAAAAATCGAAAATCAATCGTATTATTCGAAAGAATTTTAATCTATTAGGTGAATCTCTTGTCGACAAATTCGCATTCCTTATTGGCAAAGGCAAGGAGATTTCTTATACGCAAGATGGCGAAAATCAAATTACAGAAATTGCTGACAGAAAAGAACCTTTAATCTTATTAAGTGCGCATATTGGGAATTGGGAAATTGCAGGAAATTTTCTAAAAAGCCTAGACACTAAAGTAAATGTTTTGATGTTTGATGGTGAACGTGAAAAAATTAAATCCCTCATCAAAAACGAAGTTGGCGAAGTTCATTTTAATATCATTCCCATAAAAAACGATTTGTCACATATTTTTTCTGTTACAAATGCCGTTCGAAATGGTGAGATTATTTGTGTCCATGCCGATAGATATTTACCAGGAGCCAAAACAATTACTACAAAATTTTTTGGCAGAGATATAGAATTGCCTTACGGTCCATTTCAAATGGCCGCAAAATTAAAAGCGAATCATGCCTTTATTTTTGCCGTAAAGGATAGCAAATTTAATTACCATTTTACCTGCTCCAAGCCAGAAAAAATTACGTCGCCCGAACAAGTGGCAGCTAATTATGTTCGTATATTGGAGGAAAAAGTGAGCAAGAATCCAGAACAGTGGTTTAACTACCACCCATTTTTTAAAGAAGATGTTAGTCAATAAAAACGAAATTGAACAATTAATTCCACAAAGAGCTCCAATCTTAATGATTGATACTTTATTGTCTCAGGATGAATTGAAAACGGAAACGACATTCGAAGTACTCGAATCGAATATGTTTATTCGCAATAATCACCTACAAGAAGGTGGTATTATTGAAAATATAGCACAATCTGCAGCAGCTCGCGCAGGTTATTATTATAAGACCAATAATCTAACACCTCCCTTAGGTTTTATCGGTGGAATTTCTAAACTTGAAATATTTGCGAATCCAAAAGTTGGCGATGTTTTAAGAACCGTTATAGAAAAGAAAAATGAAGTTTTTAATATCACTTTAATTAAAGGAACTAGTTTTGTTGGGGAACAAGCAATTGCAACTTGCGAAATGAAAATAGTAATAGATGACTCAACAACCGCGTAAGTATATTGAAAATACAATTGAAGTCAACATTCGTTTTAGCGAAGTTGACGCAATGCATATTGTATGGCATGGCAATTATCTGAAATTCTTTGAAGACGGAAGAGAAGCGTTGGGAGCTGAATTTAAATTAGATTATTTAACTATTGCACACAATGGAACTTTAGTACCTATCGTGCGGTCAGAAATAGATCATTTAGCAACGATTGGTTACGGAGACCGTGTGAAAGTTGTAACGAAATTAATTGATAGTCCAGCGGCTAAAATTATACACGAATATCAAGTTTATAATTTAACGAATAATAAATTGGCTGCTCGCGGTAAAACCATTCAAGCTTTTGTAGACAAGAGCCAGCAATTGTTAATTACAATTCCTGATTTCTATGCTGAATGGAAAGCATCAATTCCTTGGAAAACTGAAGAAAAATAATGGTTTATATAGGTGCTGAAAATATCATCTCGCCATTAGGTGAAACTGCTCATGAAAATTTTGAAGCTTTAACAAAAGGTCAAACTGGTTTAAAGTTAATACCTGGTGGTGGCATTAAAGATGAGGATTTATATCTATCTGTTATCAATAAAATTGATGGTTTAGACACCATCAAAGCCGTTGAAAAAAGCATTCAAGATAGTTTGAGTCAAGTTCATCAAAACGAATTAGGCCGAACAGAATTAATTATAAGCACAACCAAAGGCGAAATCAATCTCCTTAAAAACGGTGACGATCAACACGCTACATTAGACGAATATAAACGTCGTATTTCGGCATCACTCCCTTGGGTAAAGAATACTACTTTAGTTTCTAACGCATGTATTTCAGGAGTCTTAGCGCTAATTGTTGGTCACGATTTAATCAGCACGAATCAAGTCGACTCTGTTATTGTAACAGGTGTTGATATGGTTTCGGAATTCACCATTGCAGGTTTCCAAGCATTTTTTGCCATGAGCCCTGGTCTTTGCAAACCTTTTGATAAAAATAGAGATGGCATCAATTTAGGTGAAGGCGTTGCGACCATTATCATGAGTAAAAATAAAGCGGCTTTCAAATCAACTCCATTACAATCATTAGGTGGTTCAGCTGCTAATGATGCGAATCATATTTCTGGTCCTTCTAGAACAGGAGAAGGGCTTTATAGATCAATGAAAAATACATTGAAAAACGCTCAAGTAAATTCGAATGAAATAGACTTTATTTCAGCGCATGGAACAGCAACGGCATATAATGACGAAATGGAATCCATTGCTTTCGATAGAATGGATTTGAGTACAGTGCCATTACATAGTTTAAAAGGATATTATGGACATACTTTTGGCGCAGCAGGTATGATAGAATCTGTTATTTGTTTACAATCAATGCGCGCAAATAAATTAATTGCCTGCATCGGTTTTGAAGAAACTGGAACCTCTAAACCATTGAATATTATCAAGCAAACGACTGACAAAAATTTAAACACTGTCTTAAAAACAGCTTCAGGTTTCGGAGGATGTAATGCTTCAATTCTATTTAAAAAATGAATGTAAACATTTCAACATATTGCACCGTTTCAAATCATTTGGTAAAAGTAAATGGCACTGAATATTTTGAAGGTGCTCCGGATGAACCGAATTTCTTAAAGGCACTTTACCAAAAATTAGAAATGTCCTATCCTAAGTTCTTTAAGATGGATGATCTTTCTAAACTCGGTGTATTAGGTGTGGAACTGTTAAAACTTCACAATCCTGAAATAAGCAATTATTCGGACGACGAGATTGGACTTGTTTTTCAAACCAGTAAAGGTTGTATTAGTTCAGACTTATCCCATCAAGAAAAAGTCAATAAGAAATCGCCAAGCCCAAGTATATTTGTTTACACCTTGGCGAACATCGTAATTGGTGAAATTTCTATTAAAAATAAATGGTTTGGTGAAAGCATATTGTTTATCGCAGAAGAAAACGATACTTCAAGCACGATAAATTATTTGAAATCATTAATTTTGACCAATAAATCTAAATGCTGTATCCTCGGAATTATTGACGCTTATGACAATAAAACCGAATTAAAAATGGCATTAATTACAAAGCAAGAATTGGGCATCGCCCTAAACGAACAAAATCTCAAAGCTATCTTTGAAAAATAAAAAGTATGGATGAATTAATCGTAAAATTAAAAGGTCAAATTATTGAGTACCTTAACTTAGAAGATATAAATGCTGAAGATATCGTAAATACTGATCCATTATTTGGTGACGGTCTTGCTTTAGATTCAATTGATGCACTTGAACTAATTGTATTGTTAGAACAAGAGTATGGAATTGTTGTTGCTGATCCTGAAAAAGGAAAAGAAATTTTCGAATCAATTCAAACATTAGCTGAGTATATTTCAGCGAATAAATAAATCAATATGTCCATTGCCATTACAGGTATAGGAGTAATTTCAGCCATTGGAAATGGTGTTGAAGAGAATTTAACACAACTCAAATTGGGTCAATCTGGTATTGAACCCATTAAAGGTTTGGCTGGAATACGAAAAGATTATTTAGGTGGTCAGGTTAAATTGAGCAATGATGATTTAAAAATCCATCTCAATATCGACCGTAACCAATCTATTCCGCGATCTGCATTATTAGCAATGTTTGCTGCAAAGGAAGCATGGGGATCTAATAATCCAAGTTCAGGTTTACGCATAGGTTTAATCAATGCTACTTCTGTAGGTGGAATGGATTTATCGGAACAGTTTTATAGCGAATTTAAAAATACGGGTAGCTTAGATAAAATTGAATCTCTTGCAACACATGATAATGGAGCAAGTACCGAAATCTTATCTGATTATATCGGTATTAAGAGTAATATTTATACGATTTCTACAGCCTGTTCGTCTGCTGCCAATGCAATTTTATTGGGAGCTAGATTAATTAAAGCTGGTGAATTAGACCAAGTCCTAGTTGGCGGTGGAGATGGCATTACCAACTTCACTTTAAACGGATTTGATTCTTTAAGTATCTACGATACCGAATTCTGTCGTCCCTTTGATGATAACCGTAAAGGTTTGAACTTAGGTGAAGGCGCTGGTTTCATCGTTTTAGAGAGTGAGCATGCTTTAACAAAAACGAACAATACTGTCTTAGCGAAATTAGCAGGCTGGGGCAATTCAAACGATTCATTTCATCAGACGGCTTCTTCGCCGGAAGGTAAAGGTGCTAAATTGGCTATGATGGACGCTTTAGCAATTGCTAAATTAAATCCAGCGGATATTGATTATATCAATGCGCACGGAACAGCAACTCCGAATAATGATGCATCTGAATCTGCTGCTATTCATGCTATTTTTGGCGCGGATAAACCACCTTTTAGCTCAACTAAAGCATTTACTGGGCATACATTGGCTGCAGCAGGTGGAATTGAAGCAGTGTATTCTGTATTGGCGATTCAATCATCATTAATTTTTCCGAATCTGAACTATACAACCAGAATGAAGGAAAATGATTTTGACCCTATTACTGTACTTACCGAAAAAAAATTAAACCATATTGTTTCCAATTCATTCGGTTTTGGAGGGAATAGTTCATCTTTAATTTTCTCATCTTGAAAGCATATATCCAATCATATACCACTATTTCAAGAATAGATTCTTTTAATAATGGCATCCTTAATGGTGAACCTACGAATGATATCATTCACCCAGATTATAAATCTGTTGTTCCCGCCAACTTGCTCAGACGAATGAGTAAAGTGATTAGAATGGGAATTGGTTCAGCAATTGCTGCAAAAGGTGAGCGTGAAATTAACGGTGTTATTGTTGGAACAGGATTAGGATGTCTTGAAAACACAGAAAAATTTTTAACTCAATTCATTGATAGAACTGAGGGAATTTTATCTCCAACAGCTTTTATTCAGTCAACACATAACACGATAGCTGGTCAAATAGGCCTAATATTAGGTGACAACTCTTATAACTCGACTTATACACAAAGAGGACAGTCGTTTGAAAACGCACTCGTAGATGCAATCTTATTATCCGCTGAGAAACCAAATAATATATTAGTTGGTGGTGTAGATGAAAAAATAGATATCCTCGATACGTTTGCGAAAGAAAACAATATCAATCTTGAAACATTAAGCGAAGGTGCCAGTTTTTTTATGATCAGTCAAGATCGTACAAATGCTAAATCTCAAATCGCTGGATGCTTTAATTTCATTGCCAATTCTGAAGAGGTAGAAGCCAATATTGTAGACTTTTTGAAAGCAAACGACCTTAAAAAGCCAAATCTTGTGCTTTTTGGAAATTCTATCCTTAATAACAATACACCTGGTTTCGATTTAGACACACCTATTGAGAATTACAGTGACCTTTCTGGAGCGTATATGACCAATTCTGCTTTTGCTTTGCAATTGGCGTCTGAAAAGATCGAAGCGAATCCAGAGAAATATCCAGAAGGCATTCTTATTGTGAATAATTACAATAATAAATCATTCGGACTAATTTATCTCCAGAAACCGTGAAGCATAGAGCAGCTATAATCATATTATCAGTTGCCTTATTTTTGACTTCGTTTTTTATTCCGAACGCAAATCACGTTTTATTATTCTGTGGTATTATATTGATCCTATTTCTTATCGTTTTAGCCGTTGGAATCACTACCCCCAAATTCAACTACTTTATTCGTTCAATAAACAAACTACAACCTGGCGAAGTTTGTTTAAGTTTTGATGATGGCCCGAATACATACACCCATCAAATTCTAGACTGTTTAGCAAAACATGAAATAAAAGCATCATTTTTTTTAATTGGTAAAAATTCTGAAGCTGATCCAGACACTGTCAAACGCATTCAAAACGGAGGTCATTTAATTGGCAATCACTCTTATCATCACCAAACGAATATTGGCTGGTTATCAACTAAAAAAGTAGGTGAAGAGATTTCTAAAGCGAATGATATACTTGCTGATATAACTGGAAAGCAACCTCTTTACTACCGACCGCCATTCGGTGTTTTGAATCCGAATATTGCCAGAGCAATTAAAAATAATGGACTCAAATCAGTTGGATGGACAATTAGATCCTTTGATACGAAAATTCAAGACCCCGTTCGAATCTTCAATAAAATTAAAAAAAGATTCAAAAATAAGGGCGAAATCATACTTTTGCACGATACTTGTAAACACAGTGTCGAGACGTTGGATTTGATCATTCCTTATTTAAAAGAACAAGGTGTAAAATTTGTGAATCCATAGTTGCATTAAACTAAAATAGACATGAAAATTATCTTAATCATTGCCATAGCACTAAATGTTTTTCAAGGAGAAACACCGGTAAAAGATGAGACTGCTTTAATTGAAAAATTAACAGCTGTTGCTAAAAAAACAACGAGTATTCAATGTGATTTTGTACAAGAAAAGCACCTTTCATTTTCCAAAGAGCCGCTTATCTCTAAAGGTGAAATGTTTTACCAAGGACAGAATATGCGTTGGGATCAAACCATTCCAAAAAATCACTTAATCGTCATTACGGATGAGGAATTGAAAATAAAGGAAGACGGAAAAGTTTCAACACATAACCTAGACGCTAATAAATATATGCGCGGATTAAAGGAAATTATGATGGGGACAATGACCGGTACTTTATTGGAGTCACCCCTATTCGCTTCGACTTATTTTGAAACAGAAAAACAATACTTAGTGAAACTATCTCCGAAAAAAGGTCGTCTCAAAAATATGTTTCAAATTGTTATTCTTAAATTTAATAAAAAAACATTGCATATGGAAGAGGTTGTGATGCAGGAAGAAAGCGGTGATTTCACTAAAATCAATTTTATTGATCCTATTTTTAACCAAAAAATTAGCAGCGAAACATTTAAGTTATAAGCTGAGTTTAATACGAATAACATGAGTGATTTTTTTCATATTGATAGCAAAGAGATTAATGGTGAACAATGGAAAGTTCATCTGACTTTAAACCATGACCATCCAGTTTACAAAGGACATTTTCCTGAAAAGCCTGTTGCTCCTGGAGTAATGCTTACACAAATGATTCGAGAGATTTTAGAAGACGAATTGGGTAGAGAGCTCACCATGAAAAAAGCAAGGAATATTAAATTCTTGAATATGGTTTTACCAGAAAATGTCACTACAATGGAAGTTGATTTAACAGTAAAACAAGTCGAAGAAGTAGAAGTGAATGCTGCGGCAAGTGCCAACGGTTCAATTAATTTTAAAATAAGCGCTGCTTTTGTTTAAAGAAATCATTGATAGATTTAAAGCACATAATTGTTGTGTGATTATTCCTACCTATAACAACCAAAAAACGGTTGGTGGGGTAATTGCTGATGTCTTTAATTATTGTACTGATGTCATTATTGTAAATGATGGCGCAACTGATGAAACACCAGGTATCGTCAATTCATTTGCCGATCGCGCTACCATCATTACGCACCCAGAAAATAAGGGGAAAGGCAAAGCTTTAAGAAATGCTTTTAAAAAAGCAATTGAATTGGGATTTGATTACGCCATCACCATCGATTCGGACGGGCAACATTACCCAGAAAATTTAGTTGATTTTTTAAGTGAAAGTGAAGCGCATCCTGAGGCATTGATTATGGGATCAAGAAATATGACCCAAGAAAATGTTCCCGGTAAAAGTTCGTTCGGGAATAAATTCTCTAATTTTTGGTTTTATATAGAAACAGGGTTAAAATTGCCGGATACACAAACTGGATTTAGACTTTACCCGTTAAATTCGGTTAAAAAGAAACGCTATTTCACTACAAAATTCGAATTTGAAATAGAAGTCATTGTAAAAATGGCTTGGAAATTTGTTCCTTTCCGGTCCATTCCAATTAAAGTATTATACGATCCTGACGAACGTGTGACTCATTTTAGACCATTTCAAGACTTTACCCGCATAAGTATTCTGAATACATATTTGGTGACTTTGACAGTCCTTTGGTATTTACATGTGCGCCTTATTCGGAAATTGATTAAAAAGGGAATCTGGAATAGTTTTAAAGCCGAGTTGAACAATAAAAACGAATCGAATTTAAAAAAGGCATCTGCTATAGGATTCGGCATATTTATGGGCATCATTCCTTTATGGGGATTCCAAATGCTAGTCGCTGCTGGCATTGCAAAACTCTTAAAACTAAACACCATTATCACCTTGGTCGCTTCGAATATCAGTATTCCTCCTATGATTCCAGTGATCCTATTCCTTAGTTATTGGATAGGCGGCATCTTTTTGAATGATAGTTTGGCGCTTAACTGGAATTCAAATCTGAATTTGGCAGATATTTACCTCAATATTCAGCAATACTTAATAGGTAGTATTATTTTGGCTGTAGTTGCAGGGCTGTTTTTCTTTTTGCTGGCTTATGTTATTTTGAAAGTTTTTAGGAAAGAGAAGGTTTAATCAAAAGTTGACCTTTCCAAATCAACCAATTTTCATCAACAATAAAAAACAACTTTAATCTTAGCTTGACATCAACTATATAAAAAGCAAAAACCTTTCCCGCTACTGAGAAAGGTTTTTTTGCTCCTAATAGAAGCATCTTGGTTTGTTGTAGATTATTATTTGATCAATTAAGTTTTCGTAACGTTCAGCGCCCTTATCAACGAACAACGAATAAATCCGTTTTTACTCTGACGAAATTAACTCAAACAATTCGGTTAAATCTGGTGTGATTATGATTTCAATTCTTCTATTCTTTGCTTTGTCGTTGATATCAACTGGGTGATATTCTGAACGACCTGCAGCAGAAATATGTAATGCATCCATTTTGCTGTTCTCCAACATAATTTTAACGACTGATGTAGCTCGTAAAACACTTAATTCCCAATTGTCTTTAGGGTGTGCAGCACTTTTAAGCGGATCTACATCTGTGTGTCCTTCAACAATAATGTCAATGTCTTTTTGTGATTCTAAAACCACTGCTAAATCAATTAATGCTTTTTTACCGTCAATATTAACATCCGTTTTACCCGATGGGAATAATAATTGAGCCTCCACACTAACATAAATTTTACCATTACGTTCTACTACAGAGATTCCTCTATCCTTGAATCCTGTTAATGCTGCTGCAATTTTTAATTTTAAAGCTTTCGAAGCATCATCTTTCTTTTGAATGATGCTCTCTAATTCTTGAATTCGTGCTTCTTTTTTAATTAAGACTTTTTCTCTCGAAACCAATTCTTTCTCTAAATCAGATAAACGATCTTCTTTTTTCTGTAATTGAACTCTTGTATCTTCTAATTCATTGATTAAAGCAGCTCTTTCTCTCGATCCAGCAGATAAAACACTTGCGTATTTCGTCTCTAAAACATTATTCATGTCTTTTGTCTTTTTAAGCTCTACCTCAATCGCACGATATTCATCCATTACGCGAGCAGTATCGTCACGCAGTGTAGTTAAATCAGATTTCATTAATCCAACTTGCACTTCCATCTCTTTTAAACGACTGCCAAAATCTATTGCCTCGGTCTTATATTTCGCTTGGTCTTCTTGACATCGCGCATAATTAGACTCTAACTCTTGGTATTTTTTTAGCGGTACACAACCTACTAACGCCAAGAATAATCCAATAAATAAAACTGATTTTAAATTCATGTTTAGCCAAATAATTAGTGCTATACAAATTTGATGAGTTTTTTGATTGGTTTTTCAACAATGAAATGGAGTTATTAACATTGATTTTTTGATTTTCCCTTGTTCACAGCTCAAACCAACAATAAAATAAGCCATTAATCTGACTAATTGGCCTTTATAAATCGACCGGAATGCAAAGGTTGTCCATGAGCGTCAAGTATGTTATAGATGTAGACACCAGGACTAATTTCAAGCGGAATATTAATATAATTTAAATAATTCTGTTGATCATAAATGATTTTACCGTGTATTGTAGTAATGGTAAAAAACAAACCTTCTTCATCAACGTCTTTCCAAGGAACGAGGAAACTGTTTTTATCTAGAAAAGGTTGATCTTCCAGTATCTTTTTACGATTTGGATGATCAAATGCTTTAAAAGGAAAATGGAATAGAAATAAACCACTTTGCCGATCAGAAATTAATATTTGATCAGTTTCGGGAAAAATAAAAACACCCCAAGCGCCATTTAATCGATATTTGGTTGTTTTTTCAAATGTATCATACGCTCCTATTTGTTTAACTGGATAGCGGGTAATATCAAAGATGCGCAGTCCTTCGTTATAATAAGATACAAATGCTAAATAGTCAGTCAAGATAATATTATGTGGAATATTGGTTTGATAATCCTTTGTTCCAAACGTCTCCTTAATGGAGAACAATGCTAAATCTCCTAATTCTGCTAATCTTATTTTCGTTCCTTCGGTTTCATCAATAAAGGCGTACTTTTTTCCATTAGGACTTCGCCAACCACTATGATTATAACCTTGATTTGGATAAAAATCTAATACACCTAGTTGTCTTGGTTCATCCTCACCAAAATAATAAATCTGCAAACCATCAAAACCCGCATTTAAAAATGCAGTATCATTCGACACATAACAATCATGCACATAGTCAACATCAGTAAAGTGATGCAATAAACCAGGTGAGACGGGATCTTCAAGACTCAAAACTTTGAGTCCTATATTATTGGGTCCAGACGCATATAATTTTGCCGAATTTGTATCAATAAAAATATTGTGGCAAATCTGAAAATGTTCAGCACTATCATACACCTTACTAACCGAATCCGGTAAAAACGAAAGATCAAAGATTTGTAGACTGCTCGTACCTTCATCACAAACGCCGTATAAATAATTTTTGTATGTCTTGAAATCTCGATGCTCTACATGTTGATTCTGGTAACGTCCAGCTTCAAACCAAATAGGTTTAATACTTTCAGCATCTATTTGAAAAAAGTGCGTTCCAATGTTCGAACCCATCGCAACGTAATTGATTCCGTTCTGTGTGAAACCCCATAAATCATTAAATATTGCGTCTTCCAGACCTGGAACAATTTCATTATCTGTCCATTGATCCTGCAATACCACATTCAATTGATGCTGCGCATAACTCATTTGAAAAAACGATAGACTTAAGACCAATAAAATAGAATAAAACCGCATAATATATTGTCTAACAACAAAGATAGCTTCTTATGTAGTTTTAGTAACGCTAAAAAACAATATATATTAAAGACCAAATGTTCATTAGACTGATATAAAATTAAAGCGATTATAATTCAGTTTAAATAGGTTAAAAAAGGTTAATCGTCATAAATCTTACTTTGCAGCGAGACGGTAAATAAAAAAATTCACTTATCTTAGCGATCCGTATAAAATAAAGTGCAAAACCTAGTCATCATACCGACATATAACGAAAAGGAAAACATTGAAAAAATGATCCGTAAAGTCTTCTCTTTAGAGGAGTTCTTTCATGTTCTTATTGTGGATGATGGATCGCCTGATGGAACGGCTTCAATTGTTAAACGTTTACAGAAAGAATTTGCAGATCGTTTGTTTATTGAAGAACGAGCAGGTAAACTTGGATTAGGGACTGCATATATTCACGGATTTAAATGGGGATTGAAGAACGGTTATGAACATTTAATTGAAATGGATGCCGATTTTTCCCACAACCCAGATGATTTAGTTCGTTTGCTTGACAGTTGCAGGAATGGTGCAGATTTGGCAATTGGTTCTAGATACATTAAAGGTGGTAAAGTTGCCAACTGGGATCGTAAAAGATTATTATTGTCTTATTTCGCTTCTTGGTACGTGCGCATGATTCTTTGGATAGGCATCCGAGATACAACTGCTGGATTTAAATGTTATAACCGTAAAGTCTTAGAGAAAATTAATTTCGATGCTGTTACTTTTAAAGGGTATGCCTTTCAAATTTGTATGAAATATGCAGCAGTAAAGCACGGATTTAAAGTTGTTGAAGTACCTATTACTTTTATCGACCGTGAATTTGGAACGTCTAAAATGAGCTCAAGTATTTTTAAAGAAGCGATTTTTGGTGTTTGGAAAATGCGTAGTCTCGATTTATAATTCTAATTCTTCCAAAATCTTCTTTTTTAAAGCACTTAAAAGTGTTAAATTTGTAGAAAATGTTCTATTATGGCTAAGATTCTATTGAAAAATGCAACAATTGTAAATGAAGGTGAAAAATTTACCTCTGATGTTTTAATTGTAGGTGAAAGAATAGAAAAAATTGCCAAAAATATCAGTGACGATCAAGCAGAAATTATCGATTTAAAAGGTAAGTTATTGATTCCTGGAATGATTGATGACCAAGTTCACTTTCGTGAACCGGGTTTAACACATAAAGGAAATATTTTTACCGAATCTCGTGCAGCAGTGGCTGGTGGAATTACATCTTTTATGGAGATGCCGAATACCAATCCGAATGCGGTTACACAAGAAATTTTAGCAGATAAATATACTATCGCTTCAAAAACATCAATTGCGAATTATTCGTTTTTTATGGGAGCAACGAATGATAATATTGAAGAAGTGCTAAAAACCGATTCGAAAAACGTTTGTGGGATTAAAGTTTTCATGGGATCCTCAACTGGAAATATGTTGGTGGATAATGAGGAAACGCTAACTGGAATTTTCTCTAAATGTGATATGCTAATCGCAACGCATTGTGAAGATGAAGCAACTATCCGAAAGAACTTAGCCGATTACGAAGCTAAATATGGTGAAGATATGCCAATCAAGTATCATCCTGAGATTAGAAGTGATAAAGCATGTTATTTGTCATCTTCAATGGCGGCGAATTTGGCAAAAAAATACGATACACGTTTACATATTTTACATTTATCTTCTGCAATGGAAATGGACTTGTTCCGCAATGACATTCCGCTTGAAGAGAAGAAAATTACTGCTGAAGCCTGTATCCACCATTTATGGTTTTCTGATGCCGATTACGAAGAGAAAGGCACATTAATCAAATGGAATCCGGCGGTAAAGAAACAAAGCGACCAAGATGCAATTTGGGCAGAGTTAAATGATGATCGCATAGATATCCTAGCAACTGACCATGCTCCACATACGATTGAAGAGAAGCAAAATAATTATTTCAATGCACCATCAGGTGGACCGTTAGTTCAACATGCTGTTTTGGCTATTCTTGAAAAGGTGAAAGAAGGAAAGATTAGTCTTGAAAAAGCAGTCTCTAAAATGTCACATGCTCCAGCCGTATGTTTTAAATTAAATGACCGTGGTTATATCCGTGAGGGTTATTATGCTGATTTAGTTGTTGTGGACGAGGCTAAACCTTACCATGTTGACAAATCTAATATTCTTTATAAATGTGGATGGTCTCCTTTTGAAGGATTTACCTTTAGCAATTCGATTGATAAAACTTTTGTGAATGGCCAATTGGTTTATAGCAATGGTCAAGTGAATGAAGGCACAAATGGTCTTAGAATGACTTTCCAAGGATATTAAGCATGAAATATTTAATTATTCTATCTGTTTCATTCCTTTTTGCCTGTGGCGGAGAGAAAGAACCCGAATTTGATCCTGGCATTCCTAAGGAAAAACTAATTGATTTAATTGTTGATTTACAAATATTAGAATCACAATACCAAAGAAAATTTTCTCGGGTTGAGATTTATCGAGATGCTTTAGATTCGGCTAGCACTTTTGTTTTTGAGGATTATGGTGTGACCAAAAGCCAATTCGAAAATGCAATGGCTATTTATAGCGCTGAATCAGATTCTATTTACCTACTATATGAAGCGGCTTTAGATACAATCAGCTTTCGAATAAATATTGAGCAGACTAAATTATAAGCTTACTAAATCGTAAACGAAGCAATAGCATTTTAGGTTCTACTAATTATTTCACGTTTTAATCATTTTAGTATTTTTTTCCTTATTTTCTCAATGCCCTTTGTGAAAACCTCTGCGCACTTTGCGGTTAAATTTATTTTCTACGAAACAAAAAAAGTGGTCCAACCTAAGTCGAACCACTTCACAAAACATCTTTTGTCTTTAATCTTTCTTCTACCTACACTGTTGCATCAACATACGCTTCAATAGGCAAACAGCTACAAACTAAGTTTCTGTCTCCGTACGCATTGTCTACACGTCTTACAGGTGCGAAATATTTAGATGACACCAAATAATCCGCTGGATAAGCTGCTTCTTTTCTTGAATAAGGGTAATTCCATTCATCAGAAATTAAACAAGCCGCCGTATGCGGTGCATTGGTCAATAAATTATTTGAATGATCTTGATTTTCAATTACAATTGCTTCAATTTCTTTACGAATTGAAATCATTGCACTGATGAATCGATCTAATTCTCCTTTATCTTCACTTTCTGTTGGTTCAATCATTAACGTTCCAGCTACCGGGAATGAAACCGTTGGTGCGTGGAATCCATAATCAATTAATCTTTTAGCGATATCTCCAACTTCTACACCTGCAGTTTTCTTGAATTCACGACAATCAGCAATCATCTCATGCGCTACAGTTCCGTTAGCTCCAGTATATAAAATCGGGTAATGATCAGCCAATTTAACACGTAAATAATTCGCATTTAGTATCGCACTTTCAGTAGCCTCTTTAACACCTCTTGCGCCTAACATTTTAATATAACCGTAAGAGATCAATGATACCAATGCAGAGCCATATTCCGCTGCTGATATTTTATTGATTTCTTTCGAACGATCAGTTGCATTTGGATTTCCTGGAATGAAAGGAACTAAGTGTTTTGCAACACCAATTGGCCCCATTCCTGGTCCACCACCACCATGTGGAATGGCGAATGTCTTATGTAAATTTAAGTGACAAACATCTGCTCCAATATTTCCTGGATTGGTTAAACCAACTTGTGCATTCATATTCGCACCGTCCATATAAACCTGTCCGCCGTTTTCGTGAATAATTGAAGTGATTTCAATAATTGACTCCTCGTAAACACCATGTGTTGAAGGGTAAGTCACCATTAATGCTGATAATGTATCTTTATATTTTTCAGCTTTCGCTTTTAAATCAGCTACATCAATATTTCCGTTCTCATCACATTTTGTAACAACAACTTCCATTCCTGCCATAACAGCTGATGCTGGATTTGTTCCGTGTGCTGATGCAGGAATTAAACATACATTTCTTTGATCATCACCATTTGATAAATGGTAAGCATGAATCGCCATCAAACCTGCATACTCACCTTGAGCACCTGAATTTGGTTGCAATGACATACCTGCAAAACCAGTGATTTCACATAAATCGTCAGCTAACACTGATAAAATTTCTAAATAACCTTTGGTTTGATCCGCCGGTTGATGTGGGTGAATATTTGCAAATTCCGGCCAAGACAATGGAATTAATTCAGAAGCTGCATTTAATTTCATTGTACAAGATCCCAAAGCAATCATAGAATGTACTAAAGATAAATCTTTGTTCTCTAATGATTTAATATAACGCATCATCATCGTTTCTGAATGATGATCTTTAAAAACTGGGAAGTTTAAAATATTGTCTGTTCTTAACAAGTTCGCTGCTAATGGAGAATTTTCATTTTTCCATTGTGCCGTTTCATAACTTGCTGTTTTTCCAGCAACACCTGCAAATAAATCTAATAATGTTGCGATTTCAGCATCATTAATTGATTCGTCTAAAGCAATAGTCACTGATGAATTATCAACATAACGTAAATTGATACGTTTTGCAATCGCTGCCTTTTTCAAATCGTCTGTTGTGATTCCAGCAGGCATTTGTATATGCAAAGTATCATAATAAGATCCGTTTAAAGAAGCATACCCTAAAGCCTTTAATTCCTTCTCAACAGTTACTGCTTTATAATGAATTGATGTTGCAATTTCTTTCAAATAATCTGGTCCGTGATAAACAACATACATACTCGCCATAATAGCTAATAATGCTTGTGCCGTACAAATATTCGACGTTGCTTTGTCTCTTTTGATATGTTGCTCACGCGTTTGCAATGCCATACGCAATGCTTGATTCCCTTCTACATCAACAGAGATTCCGATGATACGACCAGGTAATTGTCGTTTATATTCATCTCTCGTTGCGAAATAAGCAGCATGCGGTCCACCAAATCCCATTGGTACACCGAATCTTTGCGTATTTCCAAAAACCGCATCAGCTCCTAAATCACCAGGTGCTTTTAAAACAACTAATGACATAATATCTGCAGCAACACCAACTTTAATATCTAAAGTATGTGCATGTGCTATGAAATCTCCTAAATCTTTTACTTTACCATTTGCATCTGGGTATTGCACTAGGGCACCGAAGAAAGTATTGTCTAAAACAATCTCATCTGGCGAACCTAAAACAACTTCTATCCCCATATTTTTTGCTCTACCAACAACAACATCTATTGTTTGTTCGTAAGCATTTTCAGAAAGGAAAAATTTATTAATATTTGCTTTTTTCTGATCTCTTGATCTTAAATTGAAAAACATGATCATCGCTTCAGCCGCAGCTGTACCTTCATCTAATAAAGATGCATTGGCCAATTCCATTTTTGTCAATTCCGTAATCATTGTTTGAAAATTCAACAATGCTTCTAAACGTCCTTGTGAAATTTCAGCTTGGTAAGGCGTATATGCTGTATACCAACCTGGATTTTCGAATACGTTTCTCAAGTTAACACTTGGTACAATCGTTCCAAAATAACCCTGACCGATAAAGTTTGTATAAACCTCATTCTTTGCAGCCATACCTTTCATATGCGCTAAATACTCATTCTCCGACATTGCCGGCGAAAGATTTAGAGGCCTCTCCAAACGAATCTGGCTTGGTACTGTCTTATTGATCAATTCTTCGATTGAATCTACCCCAATCGCATCAAGCATTTCTGCTCTCTCTTTTGCGTTTGGTCCAATGTGTCTATCTTGAAATATCATATTTCCGTTTTTATAGAGTTAAATACAAGGCTACAAATATAACGAATGTATTTATTTTGTATCACCTACATTAGTATATTCATGTGTTTTGAAAATGTTGTTAAATTATATTCCGTCATTGCATACTTTTCCTTCTTGACACAATAACTCAAAGCATAGATATCTCAACTTATTAAAGACGCTATTTTTTAAAATTTTCATTCTAAATTGACATTGTTTCGTCAATTTTAAAGTAATTTGCCAATTAAACGTTAATACTACATATCACCCGTATGAATTTTGTAAAAACAATTCTATTCGTAAGTTTCTTTTATTTGCTTCCACTTGCAAGCTTTAGTCAGTCTTATACTGATTCTATTATCCTATTGAATGGGAGGGTTTACAACGGCCATGTTCAATCTTCTGAAAACGGCTTATTAACTTACGAATACCCAAATAAAAAAGGGGAAGTATTATTGGGGTTTTTGGATGAATATCGTGTGTTTTCTTACACAACTCAAGGTAAAACAAGTGTTTTGTATAAGCAAAACGAATCGATGAATAATTTTTTGACGACTACTGAAGCACTCAACGCAACTTTGGGTAGTTATGATGCAAGACAGACTTTTAAACCACGTGTTACTTTTTGGTCTAGTTTAGTGATTGGTTGTGCAGCATCTATTTACGATACTTATCTTCCTGAATCGGTATTAAACAACCCAAAATTCACTTATACTGAAGCTGGGTTTTTCACTAAAAAACCTTCTCTTTTGCCTATTTTAGTTCCTTTGGTACTAAGCGCAGGTTGGGCCATCCCGAGTTTTAAAGTAAAGGAAAAGCAAATCTTGCAGACCCATTTAAAGAATGACGAGAGTTATTATAGAGGATATCACCGTGTTGCAAAACAGAAGAGAATTCTGGCTGCATTAAAAGGTGGTTTAATTGGTGTTGGCGTTGGGATGTTGACTTATTATGTAGTTCAATAATCAACTATTTTGATTAAGGAAATTGGTCGGCTAATTGTCTATTCAAATTTTTGGATCAGTTTAGGTGCTGCTTGTTTCGTAAGCGAATATTATTTAATTTTTGATGTAGAGCCGAATTGGTATTTTATCCATTTCATCGGTGCATCAACTTTCTTAACGTATAGTTTTCAACGTTATATCAAATTAAAACAAAAATCTTATCTAAAGAATGACCGCTTTGTTTGGATGAAGCAATTTGATAAATTATCCAAATTTTTAATGGTAATTGCATTTGTAGTTGCCTTATTTTGCCTCATAAAACTCGACTTGTTTCATTGGCGATATCTTAATAATGGAACGCTAATTCTAATAATAATGGGCTTCGTTTCTTTCTTTTATATTATTCGAATTCCATTCTTCCTGTCTAGTAATCTACGTGATATCCCTTACATTAAAATCTATTTGATTGCAATTGTATGGACCTTGTCAGCAACTTATTTACCGAATATTTATGCGCATCTTCCACTTATTAATGAATTGCACCTCTTTGCTCTCGCTTGTTTTTGTTTTATTGTCGCTATCACTATCCCATTCGATTTACGTGATTTAGATGTAGACTCAGCACATAAAAAAACCATTCCACAGTTAGCAGGCATTAAAGGTGCACAGACAATTGCGATTGCATTAATCATAATTTCAACCGTGCTATTATCTATTCTATTGCAAGAATTTCTGATCATAACATCTATTGCAACACTCGGAATGGCTTATGCCTTTACCAAAGCAAAACCTGATCAAAAAGATTTGTTTTTTTCTTTTGGGATAGACGGGTTTTTAATCCTTCATCCTTTAGCCATTTATATGGATCTTATACTACTTTAAAAGTATCATCCAATGCTTTACAGAATTTGCCAGCAGCTTCTTTCAATACAGGTTCAGTATGCGCAGCTGAAACAAATCCAACTTCATAACCTGAAGGACCAACATAAATACCACTATTCAATAAATTAGAATATAAATTTTTGAAGTCGCCCATACTTGCAGGGTTAATTTGACTCGCTGCTCTAATTGCATCGTGTTTACCAAAAGTCATCCAGAAAATTGAACCAATACTTACCATTTCAAAAAGGTAATTATTTTCTTTTGCGTAGGCATTAATCATACCCGTAAAGTATTCCGTTCTTTTCTGCTGATCTTCATAGAAATTCGGCGTTAAACAAGCAGATATTTGAGCAATTCCCGCTGACATCGCTACTGGATTACCACTCAATGTTCCAGCTTGATAAACATCTCCTAAAGGAGAAATACATGCCATTATTTCGTCGGATGCACCATAAGCTCCAACAGGCAAACCGCCACCAATTATTTTACCGTAAGTAACAATATCAGGTTTAATTCCATAATATTCTGCAGCACCACCAAAAGCAACTCTAAATCCAGAAATTACTTCGTCAAAAAATAATAAAATATTGTTCTCGGTACAAACCGTTCTTAAAAATTCGAGATATTCCTTTTCTTGTAATAATAAACCGTTATTCGCAGGAATAGGTTCAATAATAATTGTAGCTATTTGATCTTTATATTCTTCTATACATTTCAAAACAGCCTCCATATCATTCAAAGGCAATACGATTGTTTCTTTAGAAAACGACTCCGGTACACCTGCAGAAGACGAAGTGCCTAAAGTTGCTAAACCAGAACCTGCTTTTACCAATAAAGAATCAGCATGACCGTGGTAACAACCATCGAATTTTACGATTTTATCACGTTTTGTATAACCTCTTGCTAAACGAATGCCGGACATCACCGCTTCCGTTCCAGAACTTACAAAACGAATTTTATCTAAATATGGATTGTTTGTTAAGATCAACTCACCCAATTCATTCTCTAATTTTGTTGGCGCACCGAATGAAGTTCCATTTTGCAATGAATCTACTATTGCTTCACGCACATTTCTAGGATTATGTCCTAAAATAAGCGGTCCCCAACTACAACAAAAATCAATGAATTTATTGTTGTCTTCATCCCAAATATTTGGTCCGTCACCTTTCTTGATAAAAAGCGGCGCTCCATCAACTGAATTAAATGCACGTACAGGAGAATTAACGCCTCCAGGGAATAGCGTTTTTGCCTTTTTAAATAGTTCTTCAGATTTGTTGCGTGATATCATAGCTTTTTTATCAATGTTCGTATCTTTGGTCTAAGAGACTGCAAAATTAAAATAAACAATGGTAGCATACAAAAGTTCGTTGGAATTCGCAAAAGAAAAAGATCAACAAGACCCTTTAAAGGCATACAGAGAAAAGTTTCATATCCCCGTTATTAATGGGATTGAGACCGTATATTTCACTGGAAATTCACTTGGTCTTCAGCCGAAATCTTTAGGTTCGTATATTGAAAAAGAACTAGAAGAATGGAAGAATTGGGGTGTTGAAGGACATTTTGAGGCAGAAAAACCATGGTTTGCATATCACGAATTCTTGACGAGTAAAGTTGCAAAAATTGTAGGTGCACAAGAAAATGAGGTTGTTGTTACCCATAGTTTGACAACTAATCTTCATCTTTTAATGGTGTCATTTTACAATCCAACAAAATCACGATTCAAAATTATTTGTGAGAAAAAAGCTTTCCCTTCTGATCAATATGCATTAGAATCTCAAGTTCGATTCCACGATCTAAATCCTGCCGATACGATAGTAGAAGTTGGACCAAGAGAAGGCGAACATTTGATTCGTGAAGAAGATATATTAAAAGCAATTGCTGAAGTAGGAGACGAATTAGCAATGGTAATGATTGGTGGTGTAAATTATTATACTGGACAATTATTCGATATGAAAATGATCACGGAGGCAGGACATAAAGTTGGTGCTAAGGTCGGTTTCGATTTGGCACATGCAGCAGGGAATGTAAAATTAGAATTGCACGATTGGGGTGTTGATTTTGCTGCTTGGTGTTCTTATAAATACTTAAACTCAAGTCCAGGCGGTGTTTCTGGAATGTTTGTTCACAATAGACATGCTGACAATAAAGATTTGAAGCGTTTTGCTGGATGGTGGGGTCATGACAAATCAACAAGATTTTTAATGGAGCCAGGTTTCCAACCGATTCCAGGTGCTGAAGGATGGCAATTAAGTAATGCTCCTATTTTAGGCATGGCTGCACATCTTTCTTCTCTAGATTTATTTGAAGAAGTAGGCATGGATAAACTCATCGAAAAAAGAATTGATTTAACCAATTACCTCGAATTTATCATCAATGATTTATCTGAAAGAAAGGGTGACTTATGTAAATTCGAAATTATTACACCAAAAGAGGAATCAAGAAGAGGTGCTCAATTGTCAATTTTAGCACATGGCATGGGAAAACCATTATTTGATAAGATTACTAAAATGGGCGTAATTGCAGATTGGCGTGAACCGAATGTAATTCGTATTGCACCAGTTCCTTTGTACAATTCGTTTGAGGATATTTATCGATTTGGTGAATGTTTAGAAAAAGCAATAAGCAATGGTTGAGACTTATAATCCAGAAATAGTTAGTACCTTTTTAAATGGTGCAGCTACTGAAGCATTCTTGATGGTGAAATTAATGGGGCAGGTTGTCGCTATTTTATTCGCAGGAATATTTTTATGGAGAGTGAGTGCAATTTTTAATAAAAAAAGACAAAATCGCCATGAATCTGTGTTCACAAGTTCACGTTTTCAACAACATTGGCGTAGAAGATAAATTTATACAATGGAGAAAAAGGCAATTATAATTGGTGCGGGCTTAGTTGGTTCGCTTTGGGCAGTTTATCTAGCCAAAGCAGGTTACATCGTAACTATTTACGAACGCAGATCGGATATCAGAAAAGCAGAAATATCTGCAGGAAAATCGATCAATTTAGCTTTGTCTGAAAGAGGATGGACCGCTTTAGCAGGTGTTGGAATTGTTGACGCCGTTAAAGAATTAGCGATCCAAATGACTGGTCGAATAATGCACGATTTGGATGGTGAAATGACTTATCAACCTTATGGTAGTGAAGGTCAAGCAATCAATTCGGTGTCAAGAGGTGGTTTAAACGCTAAAATGATGGACATTGCTGAGGATGCCGGAAAAGCTAAGATTCATTATAATAAGCAATGTATTGGGGCAGACTTAGAAGCAGGAATTGTTCACTTAAGAGATTCCGTAACTGGGGAAGAAATGCAAGATCAAGCAGATGTTGTTTTTGCTTGTGATGGTGCCTTTTCAGCGGTTCGATATGAAGCAATGCAGAAAAGTGATCGTTTCAATTATAGCCAAGAATTTATTCAAGATGGTTATAAAGAATTGTTATTGCCTGCCAATGAAGATGGTTCTTATAAACTAGATAAAAATGCTTTGCATATTTGGCCTAGAGGTCGTTTTATGTTGATCGCTTTAGCGAATGAAGATGGTTCATTTACATGTACCTTATTCATGCCTTTTGAAGGTGAAAAATCATTCGAAACGTTAAAGACGGATGCCGATGTTGAAGCATTCTTCCAAAGCACCTTCCCTGATTTTTATGAGATGTGTCCCGATTTATTAGACAGTTGGCATGATCATCCCCTTTCGTCTTTATCAATTGTTAGATGTTATCCTTGGACCGTTGGAAAATTTGCCTTAATGGGTGATGCTGCTCACGGAACAGTTCCGTTCTATGGGCAAGGAATGAATGGAGGATTTGAAGATTGCACGGTAATGGCTAAATTGATGAAGGAACACAACGAAAATTGGCCTGCTGTTTTTAAAGCTTATCAAGAATTGAGAAAACCTGATGGTGATGCATTGCAAGATCTTTCTGTACACAATTACTATGTAATGCGCGATTTTGTTGCTGACCCTGAATTCTTATTACAGAAGAAAATAGAAAAAAGATTTAGTGAATTGTATCCAAATAAATGGATGCCGTTATACAGCCAAGTTTCTTTCTCAAACATTCGCTATTCTGAAGCTTTACAAGCTGGACAAAGACAGGATAAAATCATGAAGGATGTGATGAATAGACCAGATATTGAAAAAGTTTGGGATTCGAAAGAAATAGAAGAGGAAATTTTAAAAAGAATTGACGCCAAATCATAATCCATAAGCGATGAAAACTTTACTTTTTGTATCTACCCTACTTTTGTCATTTACATTTGTTAATGCACAGGTATTAGGTGGAATTGAAAAAAGAAATAACGATAGAAAATCGAAGAATCCTTTTTCCGAAAGTCGAAATTGGGGAGATATCATTTGGAGTAGTGAGTCGAGTCAATACCGAAATTTAGGTTGGCATGTCGATTTAGGTGTGACTTATATGGCAGGTAATACCCCCAACGATTTAGATTCGGCTTACGAATTAACACCAAGAGGATTACCTGGATATTATATAGAGGCGGGTATGGAACACCTCTTTAAAAAGCGTAATAAATTCGTTCATTATGTGGATTGGGGATTAGGAATTAAACATTTTGGTGGAACAGAACAGTTTCAATTAGGCGATTTTAAAAGTCAAGGGAATTTTAATTTTGGATCCGTTTTCTTAAGAGGTGCAATTCATAATATCGCACAATTGAATCGTTATTACTTTATAGACAACGCTATTGGTTTTAACGTTGATTTTCGAATTTACGGAGGGAAAGACAACCAAGCAAATGGGAAATATTTGTCTCCACTTCCTTCGAATAATCAAGAGAAATTAGTTGGACAACTCTATTATGCTTTGGGTTTTGGTTTTAAAGTGAAAGATGGTTTGTTTTTCGTTCCAACCATTCAAACTCCAGTGCTTACATTCCTTCAATTTACCGATACAAACCCAGGACATCGCTGGTTCAATAGTCGTTATCAACCTGTAATTTTCACAGTTAAAATGGCTTGGTTATTACCGAATAAAGGATGTCCGGCAGTATTTGGAGGGGATAGTAAACAGCAAGATAATTACGAGATGCAATAGTTTTATTGTGCACCATTTTCTTCATCCTTGAATTTGATGATTTTAAAATGTTTCATGATATAACCTACCCCAATTCCACCGATTAAAAACAGGATCGCTTTTACTATCATTTGCTCACTATTTAAAGTTTGTCCCATTAAATAAGGTGTCACAAATATGGATGCCAATGCCATCAAAACACCCCAAAATAATCCAAATTTTATCCAGTTTTTCATCCGTAAATCTTTTAATATGTAAAGATGGTTAAACTGAGGAATTAACAATCTTTTATCGCGTTATTTAAACTGATAAGATTTTTAATATTATTGTTAAATAATTAATAGTATGTTAAATAATAATTTAAAATTAAAAAACTTATATAAGAGCTAACACGTTGTCTTACAAAGCCTTAAACGTTACAACATTCTATTTGAACATCATTTCTTAAAAAATTAGTTTCACTCCGTCTAGAAAAATTAATTACTTTTGAATCATTATAATTAAAATGAACTATAAACAATTACATCATCATCATTCAATGAATTGCACTCGAGCGATAAAAGAATGATATGATCTAAATCAAGATATTTCTAAAACCCGTTTGAGCAAATCAAACGGGTTTTTTGTTTTCTAACATTTCCTTACTGGTTTACTCAAACATATAAAATGTAAAAATGAGTAAACTAAAAATCGCCATTCAAAAAGCCGGCCGATTAAATGAAGAATCAATCGAATTGTTAAAAAATTGCGGCATTCGAATTGAAAATGGGAAAGACCAACTCAAGGTAAGTGTTTCTAATTTTCCAATTGAAATTCTTTATTTGCGAAATGGAGATATCCCACAATACCTCGAAGATGGCGTTGTAGATGTAGCTATTGTGGGAGAAAATTTACTAATCGAGAAACAAAAAGACATTACAATTGTTGAAAGATTAGGCTTCTCTCCTTGCCGCGTATCTTTGGCCATTCCAAAAAGTGTTCAGGATGAATCATTAGTCTATTTTCAAAACAAAAGAATAGCCACTTCTTATCCGAATACGGTTCGAACTTTTTTGAAAAAGAACAACCTCGAAGCAGAGATTCATGTGATCTCCGGTTCTGTAGAAATTGCACCCAACATCGGTTTAGCAGATGGAATATGCGATATCGTAAGTTCAGGAAGCACTTTATTCAAAAATGGACTTAAAGAAACCCAGGTACTTTTGAAATCGGAAGCTGTGTTGGCAAAATCAAAATTGCTCACACCTGAAAAAGAAGAGATTTTAAAACGACTTACCTTCAGAATTCAAACGGTTTTAAACGCGAAGAATACCCAATACATACTAATGAACATTCCAACGAATAAAATAGCTGAAATAAGCAACGTATTACCCGTACTAAAAAGTCCTACGGTACTGCCTTTAGCCAAAGAAGGATGGAGTTCACTGCACAGCGTTATCAAAGAAGACGAGTTTTGGGAGGTAATTGAACAACTTAAAATATTAGGAGCCGAAGACATCTTAATTGTGCCAATAAATAAAATAGTTAGATAATGAAACATACAAAATACCCTGAAGAATCTACTTGGGATTCACTTTGCAAGCGCCCGACCATAGAAACAGCTTCAATCACTGCAGCTGTTTCCGACATTTTAACAAACGTTCGTTTGAAAGGCGATGAAGCAATAAACTATTATACTCAAAAATTTGATGGCGTCTCATTAAACAATCTTTCAGTTAGCGAAGAAGAAATTCAAGAAGCCATAAGTCGAATTCCTAAAGCATTAAAAGAAGCCATTGAATTGGCCAAGGATAACATTCAATATTTCCATACCGCTCAGCGAGATGAACAAACAATTTATGAAACCAGTGAAGGCGTAGAATGTTGGAGAAAATCGTTGGGAATTGAACGTGTTGGGTTATATATCCCAGGAGGAACGGCGCCATTATTCTCAACTATTTTGATGTTAGCCATTCCAGCAAAAATTGCAGGATGCAAAGAAATTATCATATGCACACCTCCGGATAAAAATGGAGCGATTAACGATGCTATTCTTTATGCCGCCGACTTAGTTGGTGTAACTGAAATATACAAAGTTGGAGGCGCACAAGCCATAGCTGCCTTGGCATTTGGTACACAGAGTATAAAAAAGACACATAAAATATTTGGTCCTGGAAATCAATATGTTTCTAAGGCTAAAGAACTCGTTCAACAATATGGAGTCGCTATCGATTTGCCCGCTGGTCCGAGTGAGTTATTGGTTATTGCAGATGAAACTTGCAACCCGTCTTTTGTGGCAGCCGATTTACTTTCTCAAGCCGAACATGGAATTGACAGTCAGGTTATATTATTAAGTACAAATGAATATACAATTACTGCAATTGAAACTGAAATAGAGATTCAATTGGCACAATTACCACGGAAAGATATCGCAAAAAAAGCATTAGAAAATAGTCAATTCATTGTATTCTACTCCACCAATAAGTGTTTAGAATTTAGCAATAATTACGCACCCGAACATTTAATCATAGTTTGTAAAAATGCTGAGAAAATTGCCAATGAAGTAACCAATGCCGGTTCTGTTTTCATCGGGAATTATAGCTGTGAAAGTGCGGGTGATTATGCTAGTGGTACGAATCACACCTTGCCTACCAACGGATATGCAAAAAACCACAGTGGTGTCTCTTTGGACAGTTTCGTTAAAAAAATAACGTTCCAAAAAATATCTGAAATAGGCATTAGAACAATAGGACCTTCAATAGAAATAATGGCAGAAACTGAAGATTTATACGCACATAAAAATGCAGTTACAATCCGTCTAAAATCTTTAACAAATGTTTGATCTCAATAAAATTACACGTGAAAACATTAGCGCTTTAAAACCTTACTCTTCTGCTAGAAGTGAATACAAAGGTGATGCTAAAATTTGGCTTGACGCCAACGAGAATCCATTTGAATCCGGATTAAATAGGTATCCAGATCCGCTTCAACTCGACTTAAAGAAAGTCATAAGTGACATAAAAAATGTGCCTGTAAAAAATATTTTTATCGGTAATGGAAGTGACGAAGCGATTGATTTACTTTTTAGAGCTTTTTGCGAACCTTCAGCATCCAAAGCATTTATTTTTACGCCTACCTACGGTATGTATGCCGTTAGCGCAGCTATAAATAATATCGAATTGGTTAGCATATCTTTAAAAGAGGATTTTGAATTGCCTGACTTACAAACAATCACTCCAATCATTAAAAAAAACACAGGATTGTTATTCATCTGCTCACCAAACAATCCAACCGGAAATAGTTATACACACCAACAAATAGAAGCAATTTCCTCAACATTTTCTGGAATTGTTGTAGTTGACGAAGCCTATATCGATTTTTCTGAACAAGTATCAGCCGTATCAATTCTTGCTAAACACCCTAATGTTGTAATCATTCAAACCTTGAGTAAAGCCTATGGTTTAGCCGGAGCTAGAATAGGAATGGCTTTCGCGAATCCTGATATTATCGCTATACTGAATAAAATAAAACCTCCGTATAATATCAATACGCTTAGCATAAAAGCCGCTCTTGAGACACTTAAGAAAACGACTCAATATGAAGCGCAAAAAATAGCATTGCTAGCCGAAAAATCACGTTTCAAAACAGCCATTGAAGAGAGTCCTTTGGTAGAACATATCTATCCATCCGATGCCAATTTTTTATTGATCAAATTCAAAAATGCAGGAACAATATATCACCTTTTATTAAATGAAGGCATTGTCGTTCGAGACCGCACTAAAGAAATTGAAAATTGCCTGCGCATTACGATTGGAACAAAAGAAGAAAACAATCAACTTATTAACCTTTTAATACAATGAAAAAAGTACTATTTATAGATCGCGATGGCACCTTGGTCATCGAACCACCAATAGACAAACAATTGGATAGTTTAGAAAAACTTGAATTCTACCCAACAGTATTCCAAGGACTCAGTAGAATTGTTAAAGAATTAGATTATGAAATAGTAATGGTAACCAACCAAGATGGTTTGGGAACCGACTCCTTCCCAGAAGATACATTTTGGCCTGCTCAAAACAAAGTAATCAACGCTTTTAAAAATGAAGGTATTGAATTTGCTGAAATATTAATTGACCGTTCATTTCCACAGGAGAATGCCCCAACCCGTAAACCGAGAACAGGTCTCTTACAAAAGTATATATACGGCAATTATGATTTGCCTAACTCATTCGTTATTGGCGATCGAGATACAGATATTGAATTGGCTAAAAATTTAGGAAGTCAAAGTATTTATATCGGCGAAACTAATCCCAATGCAACACTAAGTGCAACGAATTGGAATACCATTTATCAATTCTTAAAAGAAAGACCGCGAACGGCAAAGATCACGCGCAAAACGAATGAGACTTCTATTTCAATTGATTTGAATTTAGATGGCAATGGAGAAAGTACAATTCATACAGGTATTGGATTTTATGATCACATGTTAACACAAATTGCAAAACACGGGAATTTAGACTTAAAAATCTGCGTTCAAGGCGACTTGGAAATTGATGAACACCACACAGTCGAAGATGTTGCACTCGCACTGGGAGAGGCTTTTACGAAAGCGATAGGTAGTAAAAAAGGAATTGAACGATACGGCTTTTTACTGCCAATGGATGATTGTTTGGCGCAAGTTGCAATTGATTTTGGAGGACGACCATGGCTCGTTTGGGAGGCCGAATTTAATAGAGAAAACGTTGGGGAAATGCCCACTGAAATGTTTAAGCATTTTTTCAAATCATTTAGTGATACGGCTAAATGTAATTTGAATATAAAAGCGGAAGGCGAGAATGAGCATCATAAAATAGAAGCCATTTTTAAAGCTTTTGGTAAATCAATTAAAATGGCCCTTCAAAAAACGACAAATTATACAATTCCAAGTACAAAAGGCACATTATGATCGCAATAATAGATTATCAAGCAGGCAATATTCAATCGGTGAGCAATGCGGTTGAAAGATTAGGCTTTGACACAGTTCTAACAAGAGATAAACAAACTATTCTACAAGCCGACAAAGTAATTCTACCTGGTGTTGGAGAAGCCAGTTCGGCAATGAACAACTTAACAAAATATGAACTTGACACCTTAATCAAAAACATCAAACAGCCCTTTTTAGGCATTTGCTTAGGTCTACAATTAATGTGTGATTCTTCTGAAGAGGGACAAACAAATGGCTTGGGGATATTCAATACGAAAGTTAAAAGATTTTCAGCTGCAGAAAAAGTTCCACATATGGGGTGGAATACTTTGAACACCCTTAAAGGCCCTCTGTTTAATCGTATGGATCAATCACCCGATGTATATTTTGTACATAGCTTTTATGCCGAATTATCAAAGTACTCTATTGCACAATGTGACTATATCTTGCCGTTTAGTGCCGCTATGCAAAAAGACAATTATTATGCAACCCAATTCCACCCAGAAAAATCTGGAACCATTGGGCAAGAAATCTTAAAAAACTTTTTAATACTATGAGAATAATTCCAGCTATTGACATTATAAATGGTAAATGTGTCAGACTCACAAGAGGAGATTACAGTACAAAAAAGATATATGCCGATGATCCTTTAGAAATGGCTAAACAATTTGAAGACAACGGAATTAAATATTTACATTTAGTTGATCTCGATGGCGCCAAAGCCAACACCATCATCAACTACAATGTCCTTGAAAAAATCGCCAATCAAACGAATTTAAAAATTGATTTCGGTGGAGGACTTAAAACTACAGCAGACGCAACGATTGCTTTTAACTCAGGAGCATATCAAATAACTGGTGGAAGTATAGCGGTAAAATATCCATCGGTTTTTCTTGAATGGCTGGAACAATTTGGTAGTGATAAAATTATACTTGGTGCTGATTGTATCGACAATAAAATAGCCACAAATGGATGGCTTGAACATTCTGATTTAGATGTCATCGAGTTTATAAATGCTTATCAACAAAAAGGTCTCCAATCAGTTATTTGTACTGCAATTGAGAATGATGGTATGCTTGCAGGTACTGCGGATGACCTTTATCGTAAGATTCTTGCTGAAACCAACATCGACTTAATTGCAAGTGGAGGAGTCAATAATCTTGAAAATCTCCTCGAATTAAAATCAATGGGATGTGAAGGCGCTATTGTTGGAAAGGCATTTTACGAAGGAAGAATTTCACTTAAACAACTGTCAACATTATGTTAAAGAAACGTATCATACCTTGCCTTGATATTCAGAATGGCAGAACCGTAAAGGGCGTAAATTTTGTTGGCTTGAGAGACGCTGGAGATCCGGTTGAAATGGCTGAGAAATATGCGAAAGATGGCGCTGATGAATTGGTGTTTTTAGACATAACAGCTACAATAGAAAATCGAGATACATTGATAGATCTGGTATCCAAAATAGCCGAACGAATCAATATCCCATTTACTGTAGGTGGCGGAATTAGAACATTGGAAGACGCAGCAAGACTTATTCAAAACGGCGCCGACAAAGTGAGTTTAAATTCCGCTGCAATAAGCAATCCTTCGGTAATTACAGATATCAAGCAAGTTTTCGGTGCACAAAGTTTAGTAATCGCAATTGATGCAAAACGAATCGGAGATGAATGGTTTGTTTTCAGTCATGGTGGAAGGAAAAATACAGGACTTAAAGTCGTAGAATGGGCAAAGGAAGTCGAATTATTAGGCGCTGGAGAAATTTTACTCACCACAATGGATAGCGACGGAACAAAGAATGGATTTAACCTCGAATTGCTGGAAAAAGTAAATAAAAGTGTAAATATTCCCCTTATCGCATCAGGCGGAGCGGGAAATCGCCAACATTTTAAAGATTTATTTACAAAAACAAAAGTGTCAGCAGGGTTGGCTGCAAGTATTTTTCACTTCGGCGAAATCTCAATCCCTCAGCTAAAAACATATTTATTAGACAATAACTTACCAATTAGAAAATGAAAATAGATTTTATAAAAGATAACGGACTTGTTCCTGTCATCATTCAACACGCAACTACACAACAAGTATTAATGCTCGGCTATATGAATGAAGCCGCTTACAATAAATCAAAAGCAGAAACTATTGTTACGTTTTATAGTCGCAGTAAAAAGCGCCTCTGGACAAAGGGAGAATCGTCTGGTAATTTTCTTAAAATTAAATCCATTCAATTGGATTGTGATGCTGATACATTACTTATCCAAGCTTTACCCAAAGGTCCAACTTGCCATACAGGACAATTCAGTTGTTTTGAAGAAAAAGTTGACAAAGGTTTTCTTTATCAATTAGAAGCTACAATTCAAAAACGTATTGATGAAAATGATCCAAATTCGTACACAAATCAACTATATCAACGCGGTATGAATAAAGTTGCTCAAAAAGTAGGTGAAGAGGCCGTGGAATTAGTAATTGAAGCAATGGATAACAATCTCGACTTATTCAAAAACGAAGCGGCCGACTTAATGTACCACCTCCTTATCCTCTTGAAAGCAAAAGGAATTGATCTTGCAACGATTGAAAATGTTTTGAAAAACCGTTCGAAAGTAGCCAACTAAATACTGCTTTTAGATTAAATATTTATTGTTCCGGTTTAACCGATTTAAAAATCGACACCACTACTCCAACAATTAATGAAAGAGCAATATATGCCAATGAAATCCACTCTGGTAAATGTAAATATTCAATAAATATTAGTTTAAGACCTACGAATAGTAGTATCGCAAAAACACTATACTTTAAATAAGCGAAGCGCTCGAGCATATTAGCCAAGAAGAAATACATGGATCGCAATCCCATGATCGCGAATATGTTCGAACTGTAAACAATAAAAGGATCAGTAGTAATCGCAAAAATCGCAGGGATACTATCGAGCGCAAATAATACATCTGTGAATTCAATTGTAAGCAAGGCACCAAACAATGCTGTAAAATAAAATTTACCGTTAATTTTTGTGGTATACCTTCCTTCATCAAATTGGTTTGAAATGCGGAATAATTTCAGTATTTTATTGGGTTTATGCTCCTCATTTTCGGGATGACTTTTAAGCATTTTAAATGCTGTGAAGAGTATAAATAATCCAAAAACTAATGTCATCCCACTTATCTTGTTCAAAAGAACAAGCCCGACTCCGATAAGTAAAGCTCTAAAAACAATTGCCCCTAGAATCCCTAAAAAAAGTAGCTTGTGTTGGAATTTTAAAGGCACTTTAAAGGATGTGAAAATAACAGCAATCACAAAGAGGTTGTCAACACTCAATGACAATTCGATTAAATATCCTGAAATATATTTAAGAACGGCACTACCACCACTCAGCTCACTCGAATTCGGTAAATAGTTTTGCTGGAATACCCAATATATAAAAAGTGAGAACAGCAGTGCATTCCCGATAAAAAACAAGGTCTCAATCAAAGCTGACTTGGTTGTTTTCATTTCTTGCGTTCTATGAAAGACAAACAAATCAAGCGATAATAATAGCAGGATATAACCAATCAATACGACCCAAGGCCAGAGATTTTCCATTGTAATGCTGATCTAAATTTTAATCGAATGTACAACTAGTTTTGATCGAAAAAACTATTCTGAAAAAATAAATATTTCACCTTATTTGGTGTTCAAATCATCAAATTTCTTTTGAAGTAATTTTCGATCAGCTTCATTCGTGGATAAGTCAATCGCTTCAGTAAAATGTTCCAGTGCTGCACTTTTATTTGTGTTTTTTTGAAGTTCTCCTAATAAGGCATGATAAAGATGATAATCATCCAATGGAATCTTTTTTGCTTCATTTAAAGCGACTTTCGAACCTTTCACTTTAGCCAAGGCGTAGGTTCTTTGTAAGGCAGTAATAGGAGAATATTCAATTTGCAATAACCGATTGTATAATTGTAAAATAGATGGCCATTTTTCGATAGGATCAGCATTTACATCTGCATGCCATCGCGCAATCATCGCTTCGACATGGTACTTCGTTAATGTTGTTCCAGCGGCTGATAAATTTAAGTATTCTTCTCCTTTTAGGATGAGTGCGTTATCCCAGTTTGACGGATCCTGTTCATGCATCAATAAAATTTCACCATTATCACTTGTTCGACTTTCAAATCGAGAAGCATGAAAACAGAACAAGGCCATTAAAGCGTTGCCACTTGGTAAATTGGTTTGCTTATTGGCCAATAACAATAATAAAAGCCGCATACTCTCATAACATAAATCTTTTCGAATTGTTTGCGGAGTCGTTGTTGAATAATACCCTTCATTAAACAATAAATAAATGATGGTCATTACATTATTCAACCGTGGTAGAAGATCATCTTCCCCCGGAAAAGCCAGGTTAATTTGATTGGATCTTAATTTTTCTTTCGCACGGTATAATTTCTTATTGATACTGCTAGTATTTGAAAGCAATGCGTTTGCTATTTCTTGGGGACTAAATCCACAAAGAATTCGCAAAGCAAGGACAATTTGTGCATCATTAGGATTGATCGGATTACAAATTGCAAACATCATTTGTAACTGACTATCTTCTATATTCTCATCAGAAAAATCTAGTTCTAGCGATTCATGATTAGCAGTCGTTTTTAATTCCGGAAGAATTTTATCATGAAATAAATCGTTCCGCTTAAAAGTATCTTTTGCTTTGTTTTTAGCAACGGTATACAACCAGGCTGTTGGATTTTCAGGTACACCTTTCAAGGACCATGTTTCGGTTGCTTTCAGAAAAGTATCACTTACAAAATCTTCAGCTATTTGTATATTTGACAAACCATAAGTTTTACATAAAACAGCTACAATTTTCGTGTATTCTGTTCGAAAAAGATGCGGAATGATCAAATTTTGGTTCATTTTGGAAAAAAGTAAAAACCCGAATAACTTTATTTTGTCATTCGGGTTTGTTTAAAAATCGTTTGAATTACATATCAAACACCATGACATCCCTTACTTCAACTTTACCACCCATTGCAAGCGTTGGACAACCTTCAGATAATTTCACTGCCTCATCAATATTTTCAGCCTTTACAACAATATAACCGCCAACAATTTCCTTTAATTCAGCATAAGGTCCGTCTGTTATTACACCATTCCCTTGCACCGTTTTTCCTTGATAACCTAAGGCATTGGTTGCAACAAATTTATCTTGAGCCGCAATTCCACCGATCCAATCTTGCCATGTTTGCACCATCTTTTGCATCTCTTCTGGAGAAGGGTTCTGATTTGGATTTGGCTCACTTCTAAAAAGCATCATAAATTCTTTCATTATTCTATTTTTTTAATGTTTATATCCTTGTGACGATTATGTCTTTTCATTTAGGACAAGTCTTTGAATTTTATTTTAAAATTGTTCGAAAGGTTAAATTAATTCGAGGTTTATGAATCTTTTTAGTTGGTGGTAAACGGTGTAACCAATTGGTTTGCGTTGTTCCAGCCATGATCAATAAACTGCCATGATCTAATTGTAAGGATACGGTTTCTTTGGTCGATTTATGTTTGAAAGCAAATTTGCGTTCGGCACCAAAACTCACAGATGCAATTGCACCATTTTTCTTTAGATCCTTTTCTGCATCACTATGCCAAGCCATTCCTTCCGAACCGTTATGATAAAGGTTCAATAAAAAAGAATTAAATGTTTCTCCAGACTTTTCTTCAATAATTCCTTTTAAAACCAATAAATCATCCGTCCAAATCAATGCTTTTTTGGTTGTGTTAGAATAGGTATATTCGAAGGGTTCATTGCCATACCAAGCGACTTTGCGTTTGGTAATTATTTCTTTGCCAAAAATAATGGCGCGATCATTTTGCCATTGCACATCGTTCAGGAATTTATTGTAATAATAATCACTTTCAGCTAAGCTTAAAATGGGACCAAAATAATTGACAATTCCACCTTCAGGTAAAAGATTATCTTGAGGATTGTATGATTGATTAAATAGATCGAGCATTGTCACCAAATTCGGTTGCACTTACTCTACTAAGTTAAAAAGTTTAGAGTACTTCAATTAATTTTATATCGAATATCAATACCGAATTCGCGGGAATGGAACCTACGGCTTGGTTACCGTATCCCAATTCAGAAGGAATTAATAATATCCCTTCACCACCTTCTTTAAAATAAGGAATGCCTTCGGTCCACCCTTGAATAACCTGCCATAAGCCAAAAGAAATACCTTCTTCCGAACTTTCATCAAATACTTTTCCATCAGTCAAGTATCCCTTATAAGCGACTCTAACGGTCGAATTCTCATCACAGCCATCACCTGTTCCAGTTACAGACCGAACGTAGTATAAACCTGTTCCGGTTGCCTCAGCATTCAAATTGTTCGCCTCAATATAATCTTGAATGATTTCCTCGTCGTTTTTAGCTTTCTTTTTTGAACATGCTGTGAATACAAAAAGGATTAAAATTAATGGAAATAGTTTTTTCATTTGATCTCATTTAAAGTCGAAATTTATGGATAATACTCTTAAATCTTACGATTTTAAAGACAATAATTATTAAAATCATTACATGATTAGAATAATTAAATGTGCCAGGCTATCAAATTCCTCAATAAAAAAAGCCCCACTCAAAAATTGAGTGGGGCTTTAAATCGTTAATTAATTTAACTTTTTATTTTCCTGATTGGATGGTCACTGTACTTTGACCTTCAATCTTTGTTCCGTTATCTGAGGTAGCTAAATAAGTGTAAAAGTATACACCATCTTGACATTTAGAACCACTCATGTCTGTTCCATCCCACGAATCCGTGATATCGTTCATTTCATGAATTTTTATTCCCCATCTATTTACGATTACACAACTAAACTCACTAATAGAAGCTTGATGATTGATAAACGTAAACAAATCATTTAAGCCATCTCCATTTGGTGTGAAGATATTTACATTGTCCAATTTAATTGGCTCATAAATATTGATCACTTTACATAAAGTATCGCTACATCCATTTTTATTCAGTGCAACTAAACAAACTTCGATATCAT
>NZ_JHXV01000010.1 GCF_000621625.1 Crocinitomix catalasitica ATCC 23190 | reverse complement strand
GCAAAGGTAAAACCTTTTTTTGTTTTGCAAACCTTTTTTAACTTTTTTTTTGATTTAATTTCTTACCTATATATAAGGCGTCAATTTTATCATTATTTCAAGTTAACTCTTAACAAGGTTGTTTTTCATTTAAGAAGCATTCAAAAGCAAAAGCTTTTCATTTTTTCCTTAAAATCAATTACCTTTTTTTAATCTTTTTTCGAAGCCTTTGAAATCTTCTCAAATCGAATAAGTCATCTCTTTTCAAACAGTCGTTTCTGCTTTTGAGAGGCGCAAAGGTAATCCCTTTTTTTACTCTGACGATTTTTATTTGAATTATTTTCAAACTTTTTTTAAACCTGCATTCTTTGCAGTAAAATCATCACTTAATTTGTCAATCTCGAGTGTCGGGCGTTCCCTGTTTCGAGGGCGCAAAGATACATTCTTTATTTTCATTAAACCGCATTAATTCTGTGTTATTTTTAAATTAATTCTTAACTCCTTGTAAATTAGCACAACATCGATAAAATTAATTCACGTCTCATATCCCTTATTGAACTAACATTACTTTGTTGAAAGGATACACCTATATAATGACGAATGATTCTTATTAATGAATAATTTCGTAGAATAATAAAAATTGAGAAGGATTTATTGCATATGGCAAAGGTTTCAAACAAATATAACGCAGATTTAAAAGGTGAAGAAGAGAAATCTAAACCCAAATTTAAAACGAAAACAAAAGCTTCGAAAAAGGCAAAAAAAACAGCACCTACTGCGTCTGATAAAAAGTCTATCAACTTATTACGCCCATTATCAGTGTTATTCGACGTTAAAAACGAAAAATCGAACCGTATAGTTGGAGCATTATTACTGCTAATATCGATGTATCTAATTCTTGCCTTTATTTCTTACATGTTTACTTGGCAGTTTGATCAAAACTTTGTCATTAATAAAGGCTTCTTTGAATTCATCTTTAATACGAATGAAATTGATTTAGGAAATCACCTTGGTAAATTTGGCGCATGGATCTCTCATCGATTCATTTATAATTGGTTTGGTTTATCCTCATTTCTATTTCCTTTTATATTCACCTTATTAGGAATCTTTTTATTATTCAGAGCAGAAATTCTACCATTAAAGAAAACGATTTCAAAAACGGTAATAGGTATCGTTATATTCTCTTTGTGTTTAGGTTTTTTTGATACAGGACTTGGTTTCCCTTATGGAGGTGCTTTCGGTTATCAATTTAATGCTTGGCTTAAAGTAGCTGTGGGTTCGTTTGGCGCATTACTTTTCTTATTAGTATTACTATATATAAGCGTAGTCTTTTTATTCAATCCTAATTTCAAAGCCTTATGGGCCAAATTGAAATTCTTTGAATCGGATGAAGATGAAGAAAAAGTTATTGTTAAAGAGCAGGTAGACATTGTTGCAGTGAACACAATTAAAGACGAACAAATAAAAACTGATGCAGTAAGCGCAACCATAGAGTTTGATGAAAATGAAGAAGGAGATGACGTTAAAGAAGCAGTAAAACCTGAAAGTGAAGAAGCAGATAACGGTTTAAGTCTAGAAATTGAAACTCCTATCGAAGAAGAGCCAATTGGAATAGAAATAAAGACAGAAAATAAGTCTGACGAAGAAGACAAAACTGAATTGGTTGTAGAAACACTCGCTGAAGAAGTACTTTCTGACAAAGATATTAATAGCAAACTAAAGGAATTTGGTGAATACGACCCAAAACTTGACTTGTCGAGTTATAAATTACCTGAACTTGACCTTTTAAATAAATATGGTAGTGGTCAGTTGAATATTGATAAGGCGGAATTAGAGAACAATAAAAATAGAATTGTTGAAGCACTCGGTCATTATAAGATCGAAATCTCTAAAATTAAAGCTACAGTTGGACCGACAGTAACTCTGTATGAAATCGTTCCTGCTCCAGGAGTTAGAATTTCGAAAATTAAAAATCTTGCTGATGATATTGCTTTAAGTCTTGCAGCAAATGGCATTAGAATCATTGCTCCTATTCCAGGTAGAGGTACAATTGGTATTGAGGTACCAAACTCTAAACCTGAAATTGTTTCCATGCGCGCAATGATTTCTGCTGAAAAATTTCAAAATTCAGATATGGAATTGCCTATTGTAATAGGCAAGACTATTGCGAATGAAACATTTGTATTTGATTTAGCAAAGGCTCCTCACCTACTCTGCGCAGGTGCAACAGGTCAAGGTAAATCAGTTGGGTTAAACGCTATACTAGTTTCGATTCTATACAAAAAACATCCTGCCCAGGTTAAATTTGTAATGGTTGATCCTAAAAAAGTTGAATTAACACTCTATAATAAAATAGAAAGACACTTCCTGGCTAAATTACCAGATTCGGACGATCCAATTATAACAGACACAAGTAAAGTGGTGAATACAATGAACTCTTTGTGTATTGAAATGGATAATCGCTATGAATTATTGAAGGATGCGCAAGTAAGAAATATCATTGAATACAATAAGAAGTTTATCTCAAGAAGACTGAATCCAGAATTGGGCCATCGTTTTTTACCTTATATAGTAGTGGTAATTGACGAATTCGCTGATTTAATTATGACAGCAGGTAAAGAAATAGAACATCCTATTGCTAGATTGGCACAATTAGCCCGAGCAATTGGTATTCATTTAATTGTTGCCACTCAGCGTCCATCTGTTAACGTAATTACAGGTATGATTAAGGCCAACTTCCCCGTTCGAATAGCGTTTAAGGTTTCGTCTGGTGTGGATTCTAAAACAATTCTAGATTCAACTGGTGCGGAACAATTAATTGGGCGAGGTGATATGTTGATCTCTTTCGGAAGCGACCTTACACGACTACAGTGTGCATTTGTTGATACGGACGAAGTTGAAAAGATTTGTGAATACATAGGGAATCAACGTGCATATCCAGAAGCATTATTGTTACCCGAATATGTAGGAGAAAATGAAGAAGGAGGATTAGATGTAGACCTAGAGGATCGAGATGACTTATTTGAAGATGCTGCAAGGATACTAGTTACCCATCAACAAGGGTCGGCATCATTATTACAAAGGAAAATGAAAATTGGATACAATAGAGCTGGTCGAATTATAGATCAAATGGAAGTAGCAGGAATAATAGGTCCTTTTAAAGGCAGTAAAGCAAGAGAAGTTTTAGTTAGTGATTTAGGAAGTTTAGAATTATTTTTAGCCGACATAAAATAAGTTTGGCATAATTTTGGATATTTGTATTAAAAATAAATATTATGAAAAAAGTTTTAGGAATAATGTTCAGCTTTTTACTTGTTGGGGCAAGTTTTGGCCAAGCGGATAAAGCAAAAGAAATATTGGATAAGGTTAGTGCAAAAACGAAAGCTTATAAGACTATATCGCTCAGTTTTGATCTCACCATTTCTGGAGCTGACAGTAATCCCATAAAACAACAAGGTAAAGCTTTTTTATCTGGGGATAAATATAAGGTCGAACTAGCGGATCAGGAAATTTACTGTGACGGTACTACTATAACAACTTATTTAAAAGACGATGCTGAATGTTATACTTCGGCAGTATCTGACTCAGAAGATGAAGGTATGGTATCACCAAGTAAGCTATTGACAATTTGGGAAAAAGGATTTACGTTTAAATACATTGAAGAAGAAATTGTAAATGGACGTACGGTTCACCACATTAATTTATTCCCTAAGGATCCTGCAAAAAGTAAATTTCACACAGTTATTCTTAAAATAGACAAAGAGACAAATGAAATTAAGCTTGTTTATATTAAAGGAAAAGACGGAACAAATATGAAGTACATCCTGACTAAGTTCGATGAAAACTTATCTCTCCCTGCTTCAACTTTTGTTTTTGACAGAGCAAAACATCCAGAAGTTGAATGTTACGCAGATTAAAAATTATTAAAGCAAAAAAAAAGGTTGACTATAGTCAACCTTTTTTTTTGCTTTAAACTTTTATAATTGTAGTATAATTACGCACTCACTTGAGGAATATGAGTAACAGCTTCATCAATATCTTTAGCAATATTGAGTACTGTTTGTAATTGAGATATTTCTATTAGCTTTTTAACGTTAGGTTGTAAACCAAATAAAACGAATACACCACCACTATCCTTACACAATCTGTTACCGATTAAAATAGCACTCAAGCCTGATGAATCACAATATTTCGTCCTGCTTATATCTAAAACAATCGTATTTATAGATTTTTTATTCGTCAACAAGAAAAGTGCTTTAAGTTCAGATGCATTATTCGCATCCAGTTTATCAACATTCGATAATATAATTGTGTACTTACCTTTTTCTTGAGATTCAAAATTCATAATAATCCTCTTTACGTTATGTCCGTTAAAAATACGATTTATTCGTTATCTATTGAAATAAACGTCAATAATTGTATTCAACCAAATTTATTAATTTTTTTTATAAAAAAGGTATATGTTTTAAACAAAAGCTTAAAAATGAAAAGTGAAATGATAAATCACTTGAATAAGTAATTATCTACTTATTTGAGCGGCCAATAAATAGATTACAGCCATTCTTATAGCGACACCATTTTCTACTTGTTGCAAAATAATAGATTGATCAGAATCTGCTACATCAGATGAGATTTCTACACCTCTATTTATTGGACCTGGATGCATAACTACGATCTTCTTATCCAAACTATCTAGAATTTCTTTTGTCAAGCCAAATAGCATGCTGTATTCTCTTAATGACGGGAAGAATTGAATATCCTGACGTTCCAACTGAATGCGTAACATATTTGCTACATCACACCAAGCTAAAGCTTTTTTAAGATCGTGCTCTACCAAAACACCTAACTCCTCAATATGTTTTGGAATTAACGTTGTAGGACCGCAAACCATCACTTCTGCTCCTAATTTTTGAAGGCAATAGATATTTGATAATGCTACCCGCGAATGTCTAATATCTCCAACTATAACGACCTTTTTACCTTTAAAATCAGGACCTAATTGCTCACGAATTGAATAAGCATCCAATAGTGCCTGTGTTGGATGTTCATGTGTACCATCACCTGCATTCACAACTTTTGCATCTATTCGCTCAGATAAAAATTTAGCCGCACCTGGATTCGGATGTCTCATGACCACGAGATCAACTTTCATTGCCAAAATATTATTTACCGTATCGATTAGCGTTTCTCCTTTTTTAACAGATGAATTCGCAGCAGAAAAGTTTATTACATCTGCAGACAATCTTTTCTCAGCCAATTCAAACGACAATCTAGTTCTTGTTGAATTTTCAAAAAACAGATTAGCGATTGTAATATCTCTTAGAGAAGGTACTTTTTTTATAGGCCGATTGATAACATCTTTAAAGCTATCAGCGGTTTTAAAAATGAGTTCAATATCATTTTTAGTTAAATCTTTAATTCCAGTAAGATGTTCAACACTCAAATTATTCATAAACTAAACCCGCATTTTTTAATTTCAGTTATATATTACTATGCTTCTTCAAAAAGAACCACTTTATCCTCTCCTTCTACTTCTTGCCACTCAACTGAAACGCGTTGACTTGATAAAGTATCTACTGTTTTACCAGTATAATCAGGCTGAATAGGTAAGTGTCGTTCAAATCTTCGATCAATAAATGTCAATAGTTCTACCCTTTTCGGTCGACCAAAAGCCAATAATGCATCCAAACCAGATCTTATTGTTCTACCTGAGAATAAAACGTCGTCAATTAATACAACATTTTTATTTTCTATGATGAAATCGATATTGGTAACACTTGGAATTATTGGCTGCTCTCTTCTTCTAAAATCATCCCTATAAAATGTAATATCCAACTGGCCACATTTAATGGTTGTATTTAAGTCTTTTTCGAGAATTTTTTTTAATCTGTTCAATACATGAATTCCTCTAGGTTGTAAACCAATGAGAACAGTATTTTCGAAAGACTGATGATTTTCTTTAAGCTGACTAGCTAAACGATTAAGCGTAATTTCGAAGTGTTTACTATTTAGTATAGTCCTCTTGTCCATTTTTCTATTGATTAAGCAAATGTAATATTAATTTATTAGCTTCTGAGAAAAAAATATCAAAATTCCTCAATAAATTAAAGCCAAATATATTCTCAATTTACCCAATAAAAACAACCAATAAATAAATCAAATATACAGTTAAAGTTTTCATCATGATTTACTCCATATAATAACCCTAAATTTACACCAGTGGTCAAGCACTAAATTCATAACTAGTGCGATATGAGTCCCGATTTTGAGCGAAATTTTCTTTTCATAGGGTTTAATTGGTTAGTTGAGTTTCACACCTCACAATGTTCGAAATCGGGTAACTCATATCTCGCAATACCAATCAAAAAGCTCCGCTCTTCTTAACACCATATTTCATTCCTAACAATAAGTCTAAAATCTTCTGGCCTGAATTTCCTTGAATGATAATTTCTCCATCTTTTACTGCTCCACCTACCCCACATTTTTGTTTTAATAATTTCCCGAGATCCTTTAAATCATCATCAGTACCGACGAAACCTGTAACCAGTGTCACTTCTTTCCCTTTTCTTTGTTTGCGATCAACAAGAACTCTCAAATCTTGCTGGTTTGGAGCTAAAGTTTCCATCTCACCGTCATCTTCAGCATCGTAATTAAAGTCTGGATTAGTAGAATACACGATGTTTTTATTTGCTTTATTTTTCTTTGCCATATTTATTGTTTTAGCAAGTGTTTTGTTTTCGGAATATTATCTGATATTAAAAATGCGAATTCAAAATCAAGCGCCTGCTTAATTTCATTTGTTGTTTTAATATTGAATAATCCAATTTGTATATTATTTTCATTTAGCTTTTTTGCCTCTTCTTTTGTCATTTGAGTTAGTTTCAACATCAGAAAATCAAAACTATTACTTTCTACAAAATTAATTCCTTTATTAATATCATCAATTTCTAGTGATTTATTGATCTTCGTATCAGTTAAAGCATTTAACATCTCAATATTCTGTGCATTGACAATTATATTTGATTTCTCTATAGCACTTAATGTTTTCATAGCTTTGTTTAATGCAGCATTAAATAAATCAAAATCTATTAATCTATTTTCACATTGATTATAATGTTTAAGATCTAATATTATTTTATGTCCAGATGAGACTGTACCCGGCAAAACATCCGTTAAAGAAGCGATTTTATAATTTTTATAATAGTCAAACTCTTTAATTTCTGATAACGTGAATGAATTTATGCATCCGGCTCGATTCGTTGTCTCATCAGTAGTTTGATCGTGAAAAAGAACAAGCTCTCCATCAGCAGTCATTTGCACATCGACTTCAACTCCGTCAGCAGCTAAAACTTGCAAAGCGTAATCGATTGAAACCTGCGTATTCGGGGGATATATATATCGTTCTTCCGACAATGCTGTTCCTGCGTGCCCATAAACAGGTCCTATTTTTTTATAATCATTCGACTTACAACTGCTATTGATGAGTAGTGTTAATATTAATAGCATATTGAATACCGAAACTCGCTTCATAATTCACAAAGGTAAATACTTGATTTGAATTAGGAATGATAGTTGGTCGAATGAAATCGTAGCCAATCGCAAATCTCATGATTAGTTGCCAATTCTTATTTATATTAAAATTTGGAACTACTGTGAGTTTATGGTCAAACAGTGTTATATCATGATTTAAAAGTTCACGACTCGTAAAATGGAATAAATAACCGACATCAACATTCAACTTACGTTCCGTATTTAATAAACGATATTGATATCCCAAAACGATTCCTGGTATATTTCTTTCGAATAAATTATCAGGTTCGTAAAGCCTTGCTCCAATTTTTAATTGCTGCTTTTCATGAATTATTGTTCCTATATTCAATTCATAAAGCAAGCCAATTTTATCCTTCCCTACTATAACTTCGGAAAACAAATTCAGTTGAGCATTTACAATTGAATTGACCAAAAGAAGGACAAAGAAAGCTTTTATCCGCATTATTTATCTTTATGTAGACTATAAATCAATACAGTATCTTGTTTCGTTTTTGTTTTTTGTTGTAATTCGTATAACAATCTTTTAGACAAGCGTTTTTTCGTTTTCAATTGCGTGTCAGCAGATATACCTTTCTTAAAATCAATTGAAGCGGAATAAGTCGTATCGATCTGATTATTTTGGTTGATTACAAAATTTCGACTAATAATTATATGGTCAACTTCTTCATATTCTAATTTTAAACCATTCATTAAAAAATCAACTTCTAAAGGATCCTTTTTTAAGTTTGGATCATTTTTAATCGCTTCCAGCTCATCCTTCATCTGCGTCATTTTATCCTCTTTCGATTTTAATAAATCAATTAAATTATCATTTCGACCAGCCTGATTCAATGCTTCACTTATTTTCATATCTGTATAAGCTCTATCACCAGTTTGAATAACTTCAATTTGAGCATATTCAAGATCGTATTGCCCCAATTGTCTTTCCCATCTTTGAACTTCCAACGAATCAACATATTTATTTTGGCAAATTAACTCGATGACAGAATTTTCGAAATCAAATTTAGTATTTGTGATAACCTTCATCCCTGATTGACTTGGCTCAACAACTTTGGTTACGAATTCAATCACATTACCTTCAAAAATACTTTTCTTCGTCATTTTATAGAACAAATAACCGGACGGCGCTAAAACAACAACTAAGAATACTATAATATAAGCTTGAACACGTTTTTCAATACGAATACTCACATATTCTCTTTTTGGAAAACCTACATATCTAACTAAAAGCATTGTTGGCAGGGCAATCATTAGTGAATTAACCAAAAATAAATAAGAAGCACCTAAAAAATAAGTCAATTCTCCATTTGCAATACCAAATCCAGCCGTACATAAAGGCGGCATTAAAGCTGTCGCTATTGCTACACCACTGATAACCGTATCATTTTTTCCGTTAGTAAAGGCAATGACACCGGCCAGACCTCCAAAAAATGCAATCATTGCATCAAGAAAGCTTGGCTCAGTTCGCCCTAACAATTCTGTAGTGGCGATATCAATTGGAGAAACTAAAAAATATAGAACAGAAGTTGCTAAACTGACACCAACCATGACACCAAAGTTTTTCAATGATGCAAACAATAGTGGCAAATCATTCGTACCAACACCGAAACCTAATCCTCGAATAGGTCCCATCAAAGGGGAGATTAACATGGCTCCAATCACTACGGGTATTGAGTTTAAGTTAAGACCAACAGAAGCAACAACAATTGAACATATTAAAATCCAAACATTATATCCAGCAAATACAACCCCTTCACGTGCCTCGTCTATTACTTTTTTATATTTATAGCCTTGGTGTTTTAGCGATAGAATCGACTTTAAAAAATTGAATAGACCTGAAATTAATTCACTGGGCTTAGTATCAAGATGAATTTTTGTTGGATCTTCGTTTTGGTTAACATTTCCTTCAGAATTCGTTTGATTAGACTCATTTTGACCAGCTTCATTTTGATCAGTGTTACCAGATGAATTAGTATTATTGGTTTCATTCTGACCATTTGTATTTTGATCAGCGTCATTCTCATTATCAATATTTTGATTCATATATTATTGCGTTAACAATTTAAGGTTGGAGCAAATCTATTAAAATATTCATTTCATTTTGATTATATTCATTATGAAATGTTTTGATTATGTCATTTTTCTCTCTTTGTGTTAAGTGCCAACTCAAAGAGATTCGCTCGTTCGGATCTTTTCTTAATACAAAAGTAACGGCATCTACCTTTAAACCTGACCTTTTAGTCAGTGCTAAGAGCTCTGCTGCATCATATTCTTGTGCATGCAGATAATTTCCATAAAAATTGCCGACTGGTTTTATAACACGATCAAATAAAGAGTATTCACTTTTATCACCAAGATCATAATCCTTATTAATATCTCGAATCTCTATTAATATTACACCACTTGTATTTTCTTTGATCCAATCTTTAAGTGCGGCAAGATATCGAATTGAAGTTTTGGTTCCATAATTGTCTCTAATACCAGCATCCATAATATATGTTTCAGGTAAAGTAGGCATTGCAACAGCTGGTAATACGTATGGGAAAGTCGAATTCATTCTCAAAACTGAAGTGAATTTAATGCGCAAAGGATTATTATCTTTAAAGAGCTTGATGTATTCAATATTCTCCGGTCCAATTTTACTTTCTGTAAAATTTAATCCATTTAAAAAACTCATAGGTTGAGATGATATAATCAAACGTCTTCCATCATTAATAATAGTTGGAGAAAAAATCATTAAAGGTATTTCACTATTTAATTCGGCCAAATGATAATCACCCAAATCTTTATTCATTACGAACTGTGTATTTACATTCAATTTTTGTTCAAATGCGAACCCGCGATCCTTTAAATAAAACTCATTATCAAATTCTAACTTACGGTACCTTAAAAATAGGTCGTGCGAAACTAGATTGAATGCAACATTATTCAACATATCACTTGATATATTACGCAGGACATTCTCTCTTTGTCTATCCGTCAAATCACCTTCACTAACTTGAGAAATTGCTCGATAATAAGCTGCTCCAACCATTCCTCCAGATGCACCTGTAAGCATATGTGTACTTTGCAGCACTACTCCTTCTGTGTTTTTGTCGAGTTCTTGTAGTACATAATTGGTCCACATTGCAGATCGCAATCCTCCTCCAGAACAATTCACAATAATCAATTTAGGCTTAGTTGCTCCTTGTGCCGCTCTCGCCTTAATTTTCCATTTTTTAAGAATATTCTCGTGATATACAATTTCTTGTTTTAAAACTGCTTCGTCAAATTGTATTGTTTTAAGGCTATCAAGATTATAGATGACCTTGTTTTTATAAGACAATCCATAGGCTTTGCTTTTTGAAGTTAAAATCCCAGTTCCTTTTGAGAAGTAATTAAGGCCAATAAAAGAAATGAAAATTAGAGATAATGCCCAACTTTTAAACCACGAATAAAAAATTGAAACAAACATCAAAATCAAAGTCATTAACAGGAAAAAACTAGCACCTGCGGGTATTACAACAATACGAAATTCCTGCAATAAACTAAGTAATAGGAATGAAATGATGATGATAATCTCGAAAAGTGAGGCGTTTAAATGGTTCTGCCTGAATATATCTCGAATTACCGTTCTGTCATAATGAGAAGCATCTCTTGCTAAGGATATTCTGAACATTGACGAAAAGTAATAAGAAGGTTGATAGGTTACCGTCGCTCTTGTGTTAAACCAATATTTCCTTTTTCCAAATAAGCTATTTACATAAGTATATCGTGTATTTTTTCGATTCTTAATTTTGAAAATATCAACATTCGTTTTGAAAAAGTAGAATACACAGATAAGAATAAAAGCGACTATTCCGGCAGTCAAAGATAACATCTCAACAAAAATCTCACCATTCCCAACTAATTCTTCCCTATGCTGGACATCATAAATATTAGCGAGTAAGAAAAAATAGAATAAGAGAGGCAGAAAAGAGTTGTTAATAGAGAATTTGAAAAAAGCACGAGAAAAAGTAACAATAAAAGGAAAAGCTGGTCCCAAAATAATGTAACTATAGAGATGGTAAGCCATAAAAAAAACGCCAATCGCGAAGCCTAGAACAAAATAAGACAACCAATTTACACTTCCTAAGTATTCTGGTGATAAAAACAAATAAGGCATCCCGAACTTATTTGCTATAGTTTGAGTAACAAGACCAAACAAAATGAACCAAATGAATAAAATAAAATGACTATTCTTTAATTGCAAAAGTACAAGCTGAATTGGGAAAAATTTCGCCAAAACTATTGTAAACCGCTTGAATTTGTCCATTTAATTTTTCTTAATTTTTGTTAGGTTCAAAACTTTACATAAGAATACGCAAAAAGGAAAGGAAAAGTACAATAAAATTTAGCTTAATTACCAAATTAATTTCTTACTGCTACTAACAGTGAAAGTAAGATTAGGATTTTCGATCCAATTTTTTTTAAGATCTCCTCCCAATTTTGTCCATTCCGTTGAAGAGATAGAATTGTTAACCAAAATGACGATTTCTTTTTCGAATACTAAAGTTTGTAATCCTTTCGTTTGCAAATCTTCTATATTTTCATTCATCTTAATCATTTGGCAACCATCGCCAAAACAATCAAACCAATTATAAAGGGCGTTTTTAGTTTTTACAGTATCTTCAAAAGCATAATAAAACAGATCATAACTATTAAAAATACTGTCAGTTGCCTCTACTTTACTTACGAATCTTAATTTTTCCTTTTTCTCGGGGTTAAAACGATCAAGCAACATAAATTCATCTTGAGCAGATATACTATACTCCCCTTTTTGCTCAATCACAAAATTATTGACCTGCTCTACTTGAATTTCAAAAGCCAAAGTATCTTCAATTACTTTTTCAACTATTAAATCCTCAGTACCTGTTCCTCCTGAAAAATCCTCCATTGAGATTGTATTCGATTCCATTTCGTCCGATTGACATGAAACGACAAGTATCCCAAAAACTAATAAGGAGTAAATTTTTATATTTATTTGCATTCTTCTGCAATTTTTACAGCCGATTCAAAATCAATTTTTTCAAATTCATTTGGATCAGGAAATTGTGAAATAATATTTTCTAAAAAACAATTACAATACTTTTTTGTGCCACCCTCTGCCCTACAATCTCCCAAAATAGTGCTTTTTTGATCATGCGACCATTCTCCTGTCGAACAACCGAGTAAAAACACTGCAATAGCTGATGAAACCAACAGTTTGCGAACCCTGTTCAATTCATTTATTTTATTTTTGAACATGTTTTTTGAAGTGATTTATTAAAAACTCTACATCATTATCATCAATATCTAAATGCGTTGTAAATCTGATTCTACCCTTACCGAAAGTAACACATAAAATACCAGATTTTTTCAAATCTTCGACAATTTCATACTCATCAAAATTATCTTTTACTTCAACCACCACAATATTCGTTTCAACTGGCCAAACAACTTTTACCCAATCCAAATCGGTTAAAGCATTTCCGATTTTTTTTGCACGACTATGATCTTCATTCAATCGTTTGATATTATTTTTAAGAGCGAACAGTCCACCAGCAGCGATAATTCCTGCTTGCCTCATTCCTCCACCCAATACTTTTCTAATGCGATGCGCTTTTGCAATAAATTCTTTCGTTCCTAAAAGTAACGATCCTACTGGTGCTCCTAATCCTTTAGACAAGCAAATCGATATGGTATCAAACTGTTTCCCATAGCTCAAGGGATCAATATTATTAATAGTCAAAGCATTAAAAACTCTAGCTCCGTCAAGATGTAGTTTTAAATTTAATTCATCACAAACTAATTTAATTCGCTTTATTTCTTCGAAGTCATAAACACGCCCACCACCTCTATTGGCGGTATCCTCAATACTTACCAACCTTGTTATTGGATAATGTGGATCAAAAGGATTTATTTGTTCAGGGATTTGGTTCGCTTCAATACGACCATTATTACCACGAAGCAATCTTACAGAAGTTTGCGCATTCCTTGCTATTCCACCTCCTTCGTAACGATAAATATGAGATTCTTCATGACAAATTAACTCATCACCAGGCGAACAATGTGTCATGATAGCGATTTGATTCGTCATAGTTCCAGATGCGCAATATAAGGCAGCTTCTTTACCGAACTTTTTCGCAGCATAATTTTGCAATTCGTTGATGGAAGGGTCGTCACCAAAAACATCATCCCCGACTTCAGCTTCCAACATAAATCCCCTCATTTTAATTGAAGGTTTGGTTACAGTATCACTTCTAAAATCTACAATTCTCATTATTTTTTTCTTATCAGTGTAATCCCATCTCTAATTGGCAACATAACATTCTCAACACGTTCATCATCATTCACCATTTTATTAAAATCAACTATCGCTTGTGTACTTTTATCAGCCGCATTAGCTTCCTCAACTACTTTTCCACTCCATAATACATTATCTGCTAGAATAAAACCACCAGGATTTAATTTATCTATCACCAAGTTAAAATAATTGGCATAATTAGGTTTATCTGCATCTAAAAATACCAAATCGATTCCTCCTTCTAAAGTAGGAATTATATCTGTCGCCAAACCAAAATGTAAATCAATTTTTGAAGCATATTCAGAGCTCATCAAGTATTTACTCAAAATAGGTTTTAATTCGTCATTCCTATCAATCGTTACTAATTTCCCTTCTGGATTTAACCCTTCAGCCAAACACATTGCCGAATAACCAGTGTATGTGCCAATCTCTAATATATATTTAGGATTAATCATTTTAGAAATCATACTCAAAAATCGGCCCTGTAGATGCCCTGACAGCATTCGAGGTCGCAAAACTTTAAGATGCGTTTCCCTAGACAAATCATTTAATTCTTTCGATTCTTCACTCGTGTTTACCTCAAGGTATTCCTCTAATTTCTCGTCTAAAAAATCCATATTCTAATTTTGCATAAAGTTAATTGATATTTGCTTAATAACCGATCCTAAAAATACTTGTTTCTTAATTCCATTAAAGATAAACACTAAAGCTTCCAATAAATGTCCTATCAAAGGTAATTTTCAATGAATGAGTCTAAAACTTACCTTCGAATGATGCTTCTCAATTCAATACTATTTGAGAAAATTACACAAAAAAAACGCAACCCGTTAAGGTTGCGTTTAATTGAGTATTGTTCTATGAATTATCTAGCGCAATGACCTTCAGACTGACAACATTTTGGCAAATTACCGAAAGCCTCGTCATTTCTTTTTGTTTCACCTGCATCATATCCTAAATTTGCGATCACGACTTTTATGTCATTTTCCGAAAGGACTTTTGTTTTGTATTTTACAGTAACTATTTTTGTTTCCAGATTTAACTCTGAAAAAATAACCCCTTTTGTATAATTCAACTCTGTTTCAATTCGATCTTTACAATCTCCACAAACAGAACTTGTTAAAATTTCTACTGTTTTAACTTTTGGTTGCTTTTCAACAGAAAACAAACCGCTTACTAATACCAATCCAACTAATAATATTCCTAAATTTTTCATTTTATATTTACTTTTTTTGTTTTAAACTATAATGTAATCCTATATAAACATTCGCACCACTTATAGGTGCCCATATTTGTGTAGCGTCAAAATACGTACCAAAAGGATCATTTGAAGAAATAATCGCATTTTTCTGTATGACATTTAATAAATTCTCACCTCCAATATATACACTAAACTTCTTAAAATTATAAGTGATTTGACTATTTAGAAGCCAATAATCATCAGATATTTCTGCACGTTGGTATATTTCAGGGTTGGTAGCAGTACTCGGTAATCGTTTACGACCCACCCAATTTCCTGTTACATCAACCAACCATTTTTTATTGCGTGATTCATAACCAATATTTAATAATACTCTATACTTCGGTACGAAAGCTTTCTGTTGCAATTCATTATTATAAGTTGCTTGTACATTATAATATTTAAATGCACCTCTCAGTTCAAGTACCTTGTATGGCTTTATCGTTAATTCAGCCTGAACACTATGTGAGAATGAAGTACTATTTGTATTATAGATATGAATTTCGTTCGGATCCACATCCATATCAATGATTAATTGATTTAAGAAATGGGTGTAGAAATAATCAACAGAAAAAGTAGAGACATGGTCATTTGTCAAAAATTTCTGCGTAAAGGTTATTCCTGATGTAACACCATCTTCTGGTGTTAGATTAGGATTAACAATCCATTTTCTATTACTTGCCATTTGGCTCATAAAATCAGCATATGGATTTGGAACTCGGTAACCTCTTCCAACACTTATTCTTAAAGCATTTCTCTTTGAAAAGTTATACTTACCATGGAATCTTGGAGCAAATAAGGGGCCATACAAATTATGATAATCTCCTCTTACACCCAAAACCAAAATTAATTTATCCAATGAGTTATAAGTATACTCAGCAAAAGCGCCTGGTACAATTTCAGTTTTCACAAAGTTCGAGTCATTATAAACTTGATTGTAATTATCGACAGTCATACTCAAGCCAGTTTTAATATTATGATTTGTATTTCGAATTATATCTCCATACATCACATTTAAATAACCTTTTTTCTGTGTACCATCATAACTAGAATTACCAAAAACATTGTTCATATGATGATATTTCCATTGGCTGATTAAACCGATACTGCCAGACGGTCTATTCTTTAAATAGAAACCAGTTTTAGAAAACAATTCCACATGTTCAGTATTCATTTTAGCATTCCACAAACCCGAAGCCACGTCGTTTGGTTGGCTTTTTAATTGACCTCCCATTTTGTCGCCATAAGTGGCTTTCACACCAAATTTAGCCTCCATTTTATCACCTTGATAAGACCATCGATTCATTAATGCAATGATTGAACCAATTGGCATATCTCTGAACCCATCATTATTAACATCTGATTCAAATAATTGATTAGAATAATGGATAAAACTCATAGTCGACCATTTTTTATTCAGCATTTGAGCACCATGAAAATTAACTTCAGCTCGTCCGAATTTGTTCCCATATAAGTTTACATAAAACCGTTCACTTTCAGTTGGCTTTTTTATTTCCAAATTAATCATGCCAGCCATTGATTCATAACCGTTAACAACAGAACCTGTGCCTTTTGTGATTTGAATAGATTCTATCCATGTTCCAGGTGTAAAACTCAAACCGTATGAAGTTGACAACCCTCTCACCAAAGGAATATTTTCCCATTGTAATTGCGTATAAACACCATCCAATCCAAGCATTTGGATTTTCTTTGCTCCAGAAACAGCATCTGTTATATTTACATCTACAGAAGCATTGGTTTCGAAAGACTCTGAAAGATTACAGCAAGCTGCTTTTCTCAATTCATCCTCTCCTATATGCTCAACTCCTGTTGCACTGATAAGATCGATACTTTTCCCTCTGTTTTTCGCAATGACTTCTACTCCATCAAGAATATTACCTTGTTTTAAATCGAAATCTAATTCTTGACTAGCATCTGTCACCCAATAGGTTAATGTTTCGTAGCCTGTGAATGAAATTTTAATTGTATCAGGTAAGTTTTCATTCTTGATCGTAAACTTACCATTCACGTCTGAGACTGCAACATTCGCATCATTGACCCATCTTATTTTCGCTCCTGGTAAGGCACTTTTTTTATCTAATTTATTGGTGGTTATAACTTTACCACGAATAATTTTTGTTGTTTGTGAAATAGCATTTGTACCTATTAGTAACAATACTATTAATAATAATTTTTGCATTTTTATTTGATTATTCGTTTAACAAAATCTTTTACGAAATTGAAACGGTATCAAATGATGAAACTTTGCAATTTGACAGGAATGTCAAATATTAGATTCGGTTCGTAATAATGCTTTATAGCCTTGGTGTGAACCGAACTAAGTTCAACCAAATCAGCAATAAAAACTTCAGTTAAAGTTTGAATTACATGAACAGGATTCGTTGTTATCTTTTCATTTACAATTTCTGTAATCTCAGTACTTGATGAAGTCGAGCAACAATCCGTTTTATTAATTTTCAAATCATTACCAATACTTTTTGGTGAACATTCAGAAATATTCACATTTGGTGCACAACAACACTGAACTGATTCAACAAGTGAAACACCTGTTAATTCGCCGTGACAATAATGGTAATTGATACTCTGACCTATCGATTGATAAGTAAAAATTAAAAGAAAAAATATGGACAAAAATCTTCTCACTGTACAAAGATACAAAACCTACATGAATTTCAAAATATATTCTTCTTCCTTACTATTCTTCTTAAAAATAATCGTATTATTATAAAAGAGTATTGAATCAAGCAAATACAGAAAAGACAATTTACTTATAGTCCATTCGATGAGAAGTTATCGACTTAAAAATATCGATTTTTTGCCTTCATTATTTACTATGAAGGTTGATGTTTTTGTTCAAGTTTTGACTTATCAACCTGAGGATATTTAGCTCAAACATCACATCCAAATCCTAACTTTACTATCGACTAAAATTTAATTTTTTAGTTATTTATTTTACATTAATTCAATGAGAGACTATTTCAATTTCAAACATATTAAAGGAGATTTATTTGGTGGGCTAACAGCCGGTATTGTTGCCCTTCCCCTTGCATTAGCATTTGGTGTTAGTTCGGGCATGGGGCCTGATGCCGGTCTTTATGGGGCTATTTTCATTGCTTTCTTTGCGGCATTATTCGGAGGAACCGACACTCAAATATCTGGACCTACAGCACCAATGACAGCAATTAGCATGGTTGTTGTGGCAGGTTTAATCGCCGCGAATGACGGCGATTTTGAAAGCGCTATTCCAACAATTTTAAGTGTATTTTTATTGGCTGGACTCTTTCAAATTATCATGGGATTTACGGGAGTCGGACAATACATAAAATACATACCCTACCCTGTTGTTTCTGGATTTATGTCTGCCATTGGAATTATGATTTTAATTACACAAATATTACCGGCAATAGGATACTACCCAAAAGAAGATACAGAATTTGTTAATAGTTTTAAACCTCAAGCTGAAGCAGTTCTACTCGAAAAAATTCTTCACGAAGAAGCTGGCAAAGACATCTTAGTTTTGGAAGACTTTCAAGAAACAATTCAACGTGCGGGTGCTATTTCAGATTCGTTAATAATGGTTGAAGCTAAAACCTTGGCAAGTAAAGAAGCTTCGGGAGTAATTGGAGCAATAAAAATGTTTCCAAAAGCTATTCAACAGATTAATTGGTTAGAATTTTGGCTTGCATTGGGTACTATCATTATTATTTATGGTTTTAAACGCATTACCACAGCTATTCCAAGTACTTTAATAGCCCTTATTGTGATGACCAGTATTGCTGTGGGCTTTTCATTAAACTATCAAACCATTTCAGAAATCCCAACAGGACTCCCCATTCCACATTGGGAGGTTTTTAAAGAATTTAGTTGGGCAGGAATTCAGCCATATATATTCACAGCCCTGACACTTTCATTATTAGGTGCTATCGATTCATTATTGACCTCCGTAGTTGCTGACAACGTGACAAAAACTAAACACAATCCTAATAAAGAACTTGTAGGACAAGGAATTGGCAATTCTATCGCTTCAATTTTTGGAGGCATACCAGGTGCAGGAGCTACGATAAGAACAATTGTCAATATAAATGCAGGGGGGAAAACAAGGTTATCAGGAATGATTGCGGGTGTTTTATTATTAATGATCTTACTGACACTGGGGCCAGTCGCATCAAAAATTCCAGCCGCAGTTTTAGCTGGAATATTAGTCACGGTAGGCATAGGTGTGATGGATTACAAAGGATTAAAAGCGATTCCAAAGATGCCAAAATCCGAAGTATTAATCATGATAGTCGTTTTAATCCTAGCATCTGTTTGGGACTTGGTTTATGCCGTCGGTATTGGACTTGTTTTAGCATCCCTAGTATTCATGAAACAAATTGGTGATTTAACTACGCGACATTCTAATATTAGTACGCTTGATCAAGAACCTATTTGGGCAGATGAACAAAACTTTCCAGCTTCATTTAAAGAAAATGTATTCATTAAACATGTCAATGGACCGTTATTCTTTGGTTCTACCAGTGAATTCCAAATACTTGCAAAACAAATTCCTAAAGAAGCGTGTATTGTAATTATTCGCACAAGTAAAATGACATATATAGATCAATCTGGATTATATGCCATGGAGGATGTATTAATAGAACTCTCAAGAAACAATATCCAAATACTATTTGTTGGATTAAACAAATATCCTAAACTGATGTTAGAAAGTATCGATATAATACCTGATTTGGTACCTGAAGAAAATGTATTTGAAAATGTTTCAGACAGTTTAACATGGATTCGAAGCAATTTTCTAATGGAAATAAAAAGCAGTTAATTAACTTTTAATGAAAATTTAACAAGTGAATTTCAATAAAAACAGTTTAGTTTTCATCATTTTTGCCGATTTCTCCACAAACACGAATTAATTATGCTAAAAATCGGCTATTTTTTTGCATATTTACCCTAAATTAGAATAAAGAAGAACGAATGCAGCGTCAAAAAGGAAGACCGGCTACAAAACCGGTAGAGTTAAAAGAAGGATTTTATTTAGAACTAAGAACCAAGGGTTCAAATTCATTAGTTAAAATAAGAAGAGAAAATATGGCAGAAGTCGAGTTGGCTATTGAACAATATGGTCGAAGTAAAACAGTTACATACCTTGGTCAAGTTAAAGGTGGTAAATGGTTAGACGGCAAAAACAAAGGTAAAAAGACAGCTTAGGTCTTTTAAACAAAAAAAATGATCGAATACTTTGTTTGGTTTTAAAAACAAATCCCTTTTCGATTTATTAGTTTTTATTTTTTATTGGCAAATCGACTGAGTTGATATTCAACTTATATAATACAACTGTTGATATTGTACCGATGAGGGAAACTATTGCCAAAAAACTAAATAAATAATGGTAGCCCTCTATTCCTGGATATTGATCTAAATAATATCCAATAATTGGTCCCATAAAGATTTCAGGGGTAAATCCTACGACGGAAATGACTCCGATCATAGCCCCTGTAATCGTCAAAGGAGTTCCTGTTAGTTCAAATAACGAAAAGTATAACGTTCGAACAGCATAAATTCCCAATCCTAAAAAGATCAGCGGTCCGAAAAAATAAATCAGTAATTCCAACTGAACATCGTATGTACTGAAAACAATGCTTGCTATGCAAACGAAAACAAAGCTGATCGAAATTAGTTTAATTGCATTAATTCTTTGCGCGAGAAACCCAAATATTAAGGCTACTAACATTCTTAGATATAAAAAAGAAGTCCCTATTTTAGCTGATGCTAAATCCGAAAAACCTAGAATGTCACGACTAAATTGAGGAATAATATCTGTGATTTTATAACCAATATAGCCAGCTAGAACAATTAACATCATCAGCCAAACTTTCGTTTCCTTTAAAACCAGTAAATAATCTTTTTTGACAGGGTTATGACTGGTAAATTCGTTTGAATTTTCAAATTTTAAAAAGAAAAACACGACGGCACCTATTAAAGCTACAAGCAAAGAAGTCACCAAAATAATTGTTCGCAGTGCATTTACTTTTATCTGAGTTTGGTTTAAATCCAATTCACCTAGTAGGGATGATATAATAAAAACCCCTATTAATCCAAAACTTGCCGCAACAAGTCCCCTACCTGCTTCTAAAAAACCAAATGCCTTTCCTTGATCAGATTTACCTCCCCATAATCGTGTTGCCTTTATCATTGCCGACCAAAAAAAGAAGACTGTAGAGAATCCCCAAAACCCATATAATATTTGCAAACCAATAAAGGAAGGTATTGAACTTAAATAAAAGCCTCCAAAGGCCGTGATAACTAAAGAAAAAGCTATTAAATATCTTGGTTGAATACGATCTGCAAAACTGCCCCCAAATAAATATGCGACTAATGCAACGACACCATAAATAGAATAACAAATACCTAATTCTGTATGATTCAAATTAAAAACATCCAAATAGACTGTTCTAAAGACGCGAATTAATACAAAAGGAAGAACAAAGATGGCTTCTCCAGACAAGATTAAAAGAATCAAAATTAATTGACGATTGTTTTTAGTTTGCTTATTTCCGATAGAATGATTTTAATTCTAAAATTAATGATAAATTATTAAAAGCAAATTGATAAATTCTAATTTGCAATTTGTATAATTCATTATATTGGAAAAATGAATTTTAACCCTTTCAAAAATATTGGCCCAGCAACTTTAATTGCAGCCGCATTTATTGGTCCAGGGACTATTACAATTTGCACATTAGCTGGTGTTAATTTTGGTTTTGCCTTATTGTGGACAATGTTATTGTCTATTTTTGGAACAATTATTTTACAAGAGATGGCTGCAAGACTTGGTCTAATCTATCAATCCGATTTAGCCAGCGCGATTCGAAAAGAAATAAAATCACCTATCATTCGAAATATTTCCATAGGATTAATAATTTCCGCAATAATCATTGGTAATAGCGCATATCAAGGTGGTAATATTTCGGGTGGTGTTATGGGACTATCTACGTTAATACCGAATTTCAACGCAAATATATTGGGACATGAATTTAACCTGCTACTTTTAATCTTAAGTTTTTTAGCTTTTATAATTCTTTATATTGGAAATTATAAGATTCTTGAACGAATACTTATTACACTCGTATTATTAATGAGTATTTCATTTGTTATTGCGGCATTTATAACAAAACCTGATCTTCAACTATTATTCAAAGGCATGTTCATTCCTTCATTTCCCGAAGGAAGTTTATTAATGATACTCGGTTTAATTGGTACGACAGTCGTTCCATACAACCTCTTTCTGCATTCATCAATCGTTCAAAAGAGGTGGTCAAAAACCAGTGATTTAAGAAAAGTCAGAAAAGACACGATCGTATCTATCTTATTAGGAGGATTCGTTTCTATGGCAGTAATTATTGCCGCGGCATCAGCTAAAGGAGGCACTGTTGAGAATATGGCTGATTTAGCAACAACATTAACGCCTTTATATGGTAAGTTTGCTAATGTTTTATTAGGTTTTGGCATGTTTGCCGCAGGACTAACATCAGCAATTACGGCTCCATTAGCTGCTGCTTTCGTAGCAAAAGGCTGTTTAGGTTGGAAAGGTGAAATGAAGTCCGTTCAATTTAGGAGTATTTGGATTTTCGTACTCCTATGCGGAACATTAATAGCCATAATCGGTAAAAAACCGATTGCAATCATCTATTTTGCACAAATTACAAATGCATTACTCTTACCGATGATCGTTATTTTTTTAATTTGGGTAATGAACAGATCTGCAATTGTTGGCAAATTTAAAAACAATATATACCAAAACTTTTTTGGTGCTTTGGTCCTATTCCTAACATTAGTCTTGTTAATTAAAACCATTAGCACATTTCTATGAATGATCTTTGGAAAAATATAGATATTAACTGTGATTTAGGTGAAGGTATTGCCAATGAATCTGATATCATGAATTATATCACATCATGTAATATTGCTTGAGGAGGTCATTTTGGTGATCGCTCCACATTCAAAGAAACTGCTCGCAAAGCATTTGATAATAATTTAAAAATTGGAATTCATCCTTCTTACCCAGATAAAATAAATTTTGGAAGAAAGAGTTTGACCATTAACAATAACGATCTGATTAGCGCATTAAATGAACAAATTGAGCTAGGTTTAAATTCTGCGGAAGAATTAAATATAAAAATCAACCACATTAAATTGCATGGCGCCTTGTATAACGATTTGGTTTCAGACTTCAATAAATCGAATCTAGTTTTAGATTTATTAAAATCTTATCAATATCCTTTTGCTATTTATGCCCACCCTAATTCACAACTCATCAATTTAGCAAAACCATTTTTTGAAGTCGTTCCTGAAGCATTTATTGATAGAAATTACAATTCGGATGGTACTTTAGCTAGACGAACTGAAAAGAATGCATTAATTGAAAATAGTATGCTCGCATGGAAACATTTGGAACGGATGGTTGAAGAAAATAGGATTATGATCGACATCGATCAATTCATTCCCTTAGTTGCTAAAACATATTGTATTCATGGCGACAATGATTTTGCCATTGAAATATTAAAAGAGATTCAAAACCAAATAGCTAAAAAATAATGGGGCTAGCTCTAAATTCAATTCCTTTCGGTGAATCTGCGGTCCTTAATACTTGGAAGGATAAAGTCAACGATAACTTATTGGATCGTATTCTTTACACAAAACAATTATTCAATACGTTATTTGGAGATGAAATAATTGAAATGGTAAATACATATAATTCGTTATGTATTTATTTAAAAGCAGGAATTGATCCTTTTCAATTTTCAGAGAAAATAAATTCACTTGATCTTAATACTGAAAACGCTAGTATAAATCAAACCTTATGGAAAATTCCAATTTGTTTTGATGATAAATTCGCTTATGATTTACCAGAAATATTAATCGAGAAAAAGCTATCCAAGGAATTATTTATAGATCTATTTACAAAACCGAAATATAGGATCCATTTCATTGGTTTTTTACCGGGGTTTACATATTTAGGAGGATTGAATCCTGTCCTTTCATATGCGCGCAAGTCTTCTCCAAGATTAAACGTACCTAAAGGTTCTGTTGGAATTGCAAATGAGCAAACAGGTATTTATCCACAACAAAGTCCTGGGGGTTGGCAAATTATTGGTCAAACACCTTTAGAAATATTTAATGTTAACAATCAATCTCCCAGTCCTTTTAAATCAGGAGATAGTTTTCAATTCTATGATATAACAATTAATGAATTTGACCTATTAACAAAAAAACCGCTTGATTGGAACAATTATAAAACAAGATTCGAATGTTAGAGTTATTAAGCAGTGGAATTCACACAACTCTTCAAGATGCAGGACGTTTTGGATATAGAAATTTCGGCATTCCCCTCTGTGGCTTTATGGATCAACATTCAGCTAAAGTAGCAAATAGCTTAGTTGGCAATTCTTTAAACACTGTTTGTTTAGAATTCGTTCACAGCGGTCCTATTTTAAAATTCTACTCACCGACCTATATCGCTATTTGTGGTGCTCAATGTGACTTAAAACTAAACGATAAAATAGTTCAACAGAACCAATTGTTGCAAATTAAAGCTAATGACATCTTAAAAATAGGACAAGTAAGAGAAGGTAATTATGGCTATTTAGCAATAGCCGGTGGATTTAATTCGACTGAGATAATGGGAAGTAGTAGTTTTTATCCAGGAATTACCGAAATATCACGTTTAACAAAAACGATGAGAGTTGATTATAATCCATTAACCAAATTTACACCAAACAAGCAAAGTCAGCTCGAATTGATCCGTATTGATCAAGAAATAAAGGTATTTGAAGGTCCAGAATTTCATCAATTATCTGATCTAACAAAAAATAAGATTCTCTCGCAAAAATATGCTGTATCTAGTTTGAGTAATCGAATGGCAAACCGATTAGAAACGACTAAACAAATAAAAGGATTTGAGATAATATCAGGACCAGTTCAACCAGGAACAATACAACTTACACCAGGAGGAGATTTTATAGTTTTGATGCGTGATTGTCAAACAACTGGTGGTTATGCACGCATTTTACAACTAAGTGAAATGAGTATTAATTTACTTGCTCAGAAAAAGATCAATACCCAATTCCAAATTAAGATTATTTAACGCATTAAAAAGCATTTTTTTATGGTGCAACTTTCCGCTAAATAAATTCGTTATAAACTTAACGTTTAATTAAAAAATAAACTCTATGAAACAAATTTTACAGAAAATTTCAATTATTTTTTGCCTGTGCTTTGGGGTATCCTCAGTATATGGACAAATTGTCGATGGTCATGCTTATTTAGTAGGAGACTATGTCGTTGTGGGTATTAATGCGAAAGGTTACGAGGGAGCGCCATGTATAAATCCAGATTCCTTGTATTGTCGTGGGGGTGGTGAAAATATTGGTTTTGTTGCCAATCCTCAAATGGATGATTGGACTGAATATAATGGCGATTTTTTTATGCCAGGATCACCTGAATGTGGTTTCGGTTTAACTTATACATTGGATGGGGTACAGTATACTAAAGGAAATAATGCTACAGCAGGTCTATTTGAAATACCAGGAGAACTTACTGATTATTACGATTCTGTTGACTCCACTATTGTTACTTGGGTTGGTGAAGTTGACGGCATTGAGTTAACAATTGTCTACTCTTTACAAAAAGATCAACTTTATTATTCAACCGAAATGACAATAGCGAATACTGGTGATGAAACTTTTGAAAATGTTTTTTATTACCATAATTTCGATCCAGACAATAACCAATCTATTTCGGGATCGTTCGTAACGACAAACACAATTGATTCTCAAAGCGGAATGGCTGACGATTCTTGCATTGTTTCTGCGACACAAGACATGCCGTGGGTAAGTAAAGTAACTTTATATGCTTATGGAAGTGAATGGAAAGCATACTATGGTGGCTTTATGAATAGAAATGGTGAATGGATGTGGAATGGTGATGAAGGTTTAACAACAGAAGAAGATGCATCAATTACTGCGGATCAGGCTATTGGTTTAGCATATAAAATCACTTCTTTACCTCCAGGAAGAGCTGGTGGAGAAACTTTTGGCTTTGGAACAACTTTCGATGCCATACCAACATTTGTTGACGAACCAGGTGATGTAGGCTTAGCTGATCAATTATTGACTGATTGTAATATTTTCCCGAATCCTACTCAAGGTAATTTGAATGTACAAACTGAAGGAGCGTTTAATTATCAAATTATTGACTTAAAAGGAAGTGTTGTTTTAACAGGTAATGGCACCGATAATGCGATTATTGATGTAACTGCAATTGACAAAGGGACATATATCATTACAGTAATTCAAAATTCAAGAGTTAAAACTGAAAAGTTAATTCTGAATTAATCGAATAAATTTTCAATTTTCAAATCGCCTAATTAGTTTGCTAGTTAGGCGATTTTTAATTCTTAACAATGGACAATTCTAAAAGGTGCATGGCTTCACTGACATCTCCATATCCTTGAAACACCATTTTTCCGGGACCTTTATAATTTGTAAACCAAATTTCAATTAGTTTGGTCAGATCATTTTTAGCACTATCTAATTCTTGAATATTGTTAACATCGTAATATTGACTCTCAGCGCGAATAGCGATTAATTTATCATCCTGTTCTCCTTTATCTAATAACTTTAATACGCCTAAAATTCTACATGGCACAACTGTTCCTTTTGGAATTGGATCGCCAATAACTATAATATCTAATGGATCCCCGTCGCCTCCTTCTTCTTTAGGTAATAAAGTATTTGGAATCATTCCATAATTCACTGGATAAGGCAAATACTCAATCTTACGCGGTTTACCTTTTTTCGTATTTAACTCTAATTGACCAGTTTTCTTACTCACCTCCCACTTCTCTCGGGTTCCTGTTGGAATTTCAATTAAGGCATTAATAAAACCTTCAGAGTCATAAGTGTTTACATCTTTTAAAAGATTGCCCTCGTTCAAATTAAAAGAATTATCAATTTCTGAATTTACTTTATCTTTAACTAGGTTGTTGTTTTCTAATTCATTACAAGAATTAAGTAATAAAGTTCCAAGGAATAAAATAAATGTAATTTTAAACATGTATATTGAATATTATAATTTTTAGCAAATTTAGCCGTAAATGATGTTTAAGAAATCCTATTAACATAAAATTATTATAGAATTAACATTCTTAGTCTGACCGTATGTGCTACGATATAAAAAGTCAATTAGAGTCACAATTAAAATATGCCAAAAGGTATACACCTGAACTTGTACCCGAGATTCTAGAAAAATTAGCACCATATCTGGACAAATTGGATCATCAACATACATCAGCTTTTAAACAGCCAAATCTTTTAATCTATGACGATTTAAAATCCGCACCACAAATTGCGCAATGGGGCTTAATTCCACATTGGACAAAGAACGAATTAGATGCAGATAAAATTTGGTCAAAAACTATTAACGCACGAGGTGAGCATATTTTTGATAAACCATCTTTTAAACTGGCTGCAGAAAAGCAAAGAGGTATTCTAGTAGTAGATGGCTTTTTTGAGCATAAACATGTCAATAAAAAAGCTTTTCCTCATTTTATTCAAGCTGAATCGAAGGAAACATTAAACCTAGGTTGTTTATGGGATGTATGGGAAAATACGCAGACAAATATTAAGCTTAAAACCTTTTCAATCATAACGACGCGTGCCACACCTTTCATGGAAGTCATTCATAATAACCCCCAATTAAATGAAGGAAGGATGCCTTTGATACTTGATGATAAAAACCTTTCAACTTGGTTATCTGATGTTGATTCAGACAAGATAAAAGCTTTAATTCAACCTAATAAAATCAAACTTAAAGCGCATCCCGTAAAAGCCATTCGTGGTAAAAATATAATGACGAATAATTCGAATGTTACTGACGAACACTACTATCACGAATTAAATCCTCCTAAAACTTTATTTGATGACTTTTAACTAAGGTAATTTGGCGATCATCATTCTATCCTTATTCTGCATATCCTTTTGAATAAGAATATCGATAAAACCAAGCTCGTTTAACATCTCTGTCATTTCTACACCAAAGTCTTCGTGAATTTCAAAGAAAAGCAATCCTCCTTTAACCAGTTTTTGAGTGGCCAACAAAGCAATTCTTTGGTAAAACATTAAAGGTTTGTGATCAGGAACAAATAGTGCAAGATGCGGTTCAAATTCAAGTACATTCATCCCCATTTCAGCTTTGTCCAATTCAAGTACATAAGGAGGATTAGAAATAATCACATCTAAATCTTTAAAATCATTCAATTGATCAATTAGAATGTCAAGCTGATAAAAGTCAATTTCTACATGATTAAGTTCCGCTGATTTTTTTGCTAATTGAATAGCATTTGGGTCGATATCTATAGCTGACATACTTGCTTTAGGCATATGTTTTTTTAGGGCAATAGGAATGCAACCACTCCCCGTTCCTATGTCTAATATTTTTGATTGAGGATTAACTTTATGAATGACCAAATCAACCAATTCCTCAGTTTCAGGTCTTGGAATTAATACAGATGAATTAACTAATATATTACAATTATAAAATTCTGTTTCCCCTAAAATATATTGAATCGGTTCGTTAAGTGCTAATCTTTTAACAACCCCTCTTAGCGAAAGCATTTCAGATTCAGACAAACGTTTATCTCCCCTGTTAACCTCTATTCTATTCAAGCCAAAGTAATGTTCAGCAACCCAATAATAAAGGTTATCAATCTCTCTTGCTTCGCACACATCATTCAACTGAGCATGAAAATAAGCCTTAAAATCGTTCAATTTATTTGATTCAACGAACATTAATTGGCATCAATATAAAAGTCAGTTCTTCTGTTTAACGCTCTATTCTGCGCCGAGTTATTTGGCACTTTAGGTTTAGATTCGCCAAAACCTTCAGACTTTAATCGACTAGCTTCAATTCCTTCACCAACAATATAATCTAGTGACGCTTTAGCTCTATTCGCACTTAAGGTTTTGTTGGAAGCATTATCACCAACATCATCCGTATGACCTTGTATTGTTACTTTAATATTTGGGTTTGACTTTAAAAATTTCACAAATTGATCTAATATAAATTTAGAATCTTCAGTAAGTTCCCATGAATCAGTTGCAAATAAAATATCATCAATAGTAAAAGACTTTCCTACTTTTATTTCATCGATTTCCATTTTTATATCCTTTGTAAAGACATTATCAATTTTTGCTACTTCAGATTTCTTAATCAATTTTGTATCAAAAGAGTGTCCTTCCTTCTTCACCGTCACCATCACATCTTGGGGATCGTCAGCTTTAACAATCGCAGCAAACTTTCCATCATCACCATTGACTTTAAATTCAATATTTTCTTTAGAATCTTTATAAGACACTTCAACAACAGCATCTTTAATCGGATTACCTGCTTCATCCTCCATAATACCAGTAACAAACTTTACTTTCTGCGGTCTCGCTGCTTCATACAATTCGAAATAATAAATATCATATCCTTTAGACTCAGCACTTCTTGTTGTATAATAAGCTAAATGTCCATCCGTTGAAACGACCAATCCTACTTCATTCTCTTGAGAATTTATAGGATAACCAATATTAATAGGCTTTTCCCAATCCCCATTATCATTCTTTCGTGCATAAAAGATATCAGAACCGCCAGCACCTAATCTATCTGGTGCACAATCAGAAACAAAATAAAGCGTTTCGCTATCCTGATGTAAAAAAGGAGCTTTATCATGACCTGCTGAATTGATTGGACCTGGTATAGGTTTAGCTTGACTCCATGATCCATCTGCCTTACGGGTTGAGAAATAAATATCCGTTAAAGCAGATCCATTTCTCCAACTTGCAAAGTAAAGTGTATTGCCATCAGCCGACAAAGTTGGTTGCGCTTCCCAACCATCTTTCGTATTAATTGCTGGTCCCATATTTTCGAGGTCTGTCCAAATAAAGTCGTTACCGCCTTTACCCGATCTTTCGAACGTTGTTCTATAAATATCACAATTGGCATGTGGCTGGTATTCGACTTCTTCACAAGCACAGATAAACATCTCTTTATTATCTAAAGACAAAGAAACCCCTCCATAATTCGAATAGTTACTTGTATTAAATGGTTTAGCTAAAGGAGACCCTGAATTAAAGTCACTATTAACATCTGGCCTTTGACTCACTGTAAACTCTTCTATTACTAAATTTACTACACCTGAAGGTGCTTTTGACTTGCCTTTTCTCGTATAAAAAATGATTTGATTATCTGGTGAAATCATTGGCAAGTATTCATCTTTTTCAGAAGAAACAAATTTCACTTCAGTCGCATTAAAAGGGACTAGATTTGTGAAAAAATCTTCGTAAAATTTTAATTCTGGCAGAATACCTGAAATTTCTTTCTTCTTAGTCCCATAATCATCTGCATATTTTTCTGGATCACGTTCATTAAAATCTAGAAACTGTTGGAAATAATTCGCTGCTTCTTTTTTATCATTCATCAATAACGCGATATAGCCCAACTTATAATAGGGATCTGAATGAAATTCTGGGCAGGCGTTAATGACTTCTAGATATCCTTTTTGTGCACCTCTAAAAGCCGTTTGAACCTGTCCGAAGTTTGCTCGACCACTTTCATAACTTTTATTTACTTTTTCTGCTTTCTTAAAATTATATTCAGCAAATAGAAAATTTAAATAGGCGTTTTCAGGTGCTAAACTTCTCGCTTGAATGAAGGCGTCCAACTTCCCGTGATCGTCTGTTTTCGGACTTTCAGCGGTACTAATTAATTTCATGACCTTTTTATCCGGCTCTAAACAATTCTCATTTTCTTCGTCCTGCGCATAAGCTACGGATATCGAGCCAAGTGTAGTAATTGTAAATAAAACCAATACTGAGAAGTTCTTCATGTTTTAAAAATGCTTTAATGTGTATTGTTCAAATATTATACCACATAGTCAATTACTATTATAGCGTAACTTTGATTGAATATAATCAATAGTTCAAAAATACAATTTCGTTACAAATTTCAATAGAGTTTTTATCCATTATCAACTGTTAATAATTAGATATAAAAACGCATCAATACGTCCAAAGACAAAACATGGCTTGAAGTGTTATCAAATACTATCGAATTACTATTGTTAAGATTAAGTAATTGATATCTCGCTTGGAGACCAATCTCAAAGAAACCATTATCTGTTTCACGCAGATTATTCACTCCTAAAGTTAAAAACGGTTGTACCTTATTAATGATAGGAGAAATATCTGATCTTATACCTCCGAATCTTGTCCTAGAAATAAAATTATAATCTACTCCAGTTCCAACTATACCGTACCAATCAGCCTTTAAATTTATATTGAAACTAAGCGGTATCTGCACTGTATTAAATCGAGTTGTACTGATAAAAACATTATTCGCTATAACATCATATGAACTAAAAATGTAATTAAGTCCCGTATTAAAAGATGTATATTCAGATAACCAATACTTTACAGGAATTCCAGCCGTAAATCCAAAGCCACTTTCAGACGACCGAATACTCGTTGTTTTACTTTTATGAAGTAGTAATTTCCATGATGGAGAGATTTCCGCACCTATTTGCAATCCACTTTGAGCTTTTACATTTTCTGCACAAATCAGCAGAATCAATACAATTATTTTTTTCATGAACCCCTATTTTTAATGACTAAGTAAAGTTAATGATTAATAAAATTTTAATTCCCTTCAAACCTATTTTTTTCCATTCCATTCTGCAAAAAACTGACTTAAAAATTGTTCCATAAAAACATGTCTTTGTTCTGCCATTGCAAGACCAGTTTTGGTATGCATCCCATCTTTCAATTTCAATAGTTTTTCATAGAAATGATTAATCGTATGCGACTTAGAAGTTTTTAATTCTTCTAACGATTTAAAGGTTACAGGTTCGATGCTTGGGTCGTAAAGTAAACGATTGAACTTACCGCCAAAAGCAAAAGTTCGCGCAATACCTATTGCTCCTATAGCATCTAATCGATCCGCATCCTGAACGATTAATCCTTCTAGACAATTCATTTCGTTGGCTAAACCACCTTTATACGAACTGTTCTGTACAATGTAAATGACTTTATCGATGATTGCCTGATCTACTTTTAATGGAATTAATATTGAGTGTATTCTTTCAATAGCTAGATTTTGAGCATCATCATTGAATTTATGGTCGGCAATATCATGTAGCAATGCACTTAGACTTATAATGAATAAATCTCCTCCTTCAATTTTATGGATAGACAAAGCATTTTTATATACCCGCTCAATATGAAACCAATCATGACCAGACGCATCTTTTTCGAAAATATTTTTAATGTGTGCCTTTAACTTACCGACCACATCCATCTGACTGTCTGATAATTTCATTTATACTCTTTAATCATATCAAAAACTATAGATGCTGGTTCTTGCCTATAAACTTTCATCAATTCAGTAAACCAGTTCTCTCCTATTATCTCATCAAAAGCGGTTATTGTTTCTAGCAAATTCTTATCGTTTCCACGACAACATTTTTGATATTCAACAAGTACATCTTTAAATCGAATGCCTTTTTCTTCGAACAGTTTTTTATCTATGATATAGAAATAGCTAGCACTCCCATAATAAACAGTGCCGTATTTATTATTAGAGAATAATAATTTAGATTGCTCTATAAAGTTGGTTTCTCCGTTGATATAGGCTTCTTTTTTATCCATTATTCTATGGTAGTAAATGGAATCGAATTCCGCTTGCGTGATCAATCCAAGTTCCATATTAATTTGTCGACTTAGAAAGGTAGCAAAACCTTCAGAAAACCATTTATTATCTCTACCAATAGCACCTATCGCTAAATGACTAATTTCATGTGGAGCAATCCAATCATCTAATAATTCATCGAGATTAGCTGAAGGATTCACATAAAGGTTCAACTTTTCAACTTCCCCTCTTTTTGTAGATCCAAAACTTACCGCTCGATTTTGAGCATCATTATAATAAAAATAGACATCGATATTAAATAGATAAGTCCCTAGTGTTCTTTCAGCTGCAGAAAAAACAGAGTCAACCCATGATATCAGCCCTTCTTTATCATCTTCTTTAAATTCTTCGCTAAAAATATACTTAATCTTATAGTCGTCCTCAGCAACTTCATCCACTTGTATAATAGATAGATTGGCACCGTTAGAAACAGGCTCTGAATTCGATGAATCACAAGAAATCATCAAATAATTCAGTGTCAAAAAGACGAGGGTAAACGATGCATACTTCATGGTATTCGATTTTAAAACTTTTTTCGTTGCGTCCAACAATCCTTAATACAAAGAGAGTCTTAAACTCAAGCCTGGATAGTTGCCAGCCATTAAAGTTGGCGCCCAAGCAAAACTCAAGTCTTCAGAGATATCAAAACTTACAAAATGTGCATCAACATATGCCTCCAACACATTTAATCCCCAAACACCAATAAATGCAAAAATAAAAATATCACGACGTTTAGCATACAAGTTGAACCCTTTGACTTCTACTGTTTGTGATTGGGCGTTTAGATACTGATATCCTTCAATTAAAGCATTTTGATCTTCATAATGAGATAAGCGCTCATCTAGTATTTCACCATCGTTAAGCTCACGAAAAAGGTATTCCTTTTTTATTAGATTAGCCATTTGGTTATTCTGGTAGAAATAATAGGCACACGCACCCAATCCACCGTAAATTATAGGCGTTTTCCACCAAGCTCTATGCTTTTTATTCGCGTATTTTCTATAACCAATTTCATTATAAATCTGACCTGAGCCTGGAATTATCGTTGATAATAATGCCGCACGATTCAAATTGTGATGATAAGAAGTATCCAAACGAACAGAGTCTTTGGGATTCGCAAAGCCAGTAATACTATATAGAAGACAGAAGATTACTGTATACCTGGTCATTATTTTTGATTAATAAAATCGTTGATTTCTTTTAGCTCTTTCTCAGATTTAAAATTAATAACGATTTTACCTGCACCTTTATTGTTGGTTGACACCTGCACTTTTGAATTTAAGTTATCTGTCAAAAAAGATTGTAATTCAATTGCCGTATCACTTAGATCTGCAACCTTGGCAGGCTTAGATTCATCTTTATCAGTTGTTGATGATTTACCTTTTTTGATTAAAGCTTCTACATCCCTTACAGATAGTTCTTTTTCAATTATCTGTTTAAAAATCTCTAATTGATAATCTTCTTCACCTGCAGATACAATTGCTCGGGCATGCCCCATCGAAATTAAACCTTCACGAATTCCTATTTGAATTGGCACGGGCAATTTTAAAAGTCTTAAAAAGTTAGCAATATTTGAACGACTTTTACCGAGCTTCTTACTCAATTCTTCTTGCGTGAATTCACATTCATCAATCAAACGTTGATAAGACAAACCTACCTCAATTGCATTTAAATCAACACGTTGAATATTCTCAACCAAAGCCATTTCTAACATGCTTTGATCGTTAGCTATTCGAATATAGCATGGTACTTCAGTTAAACCTACCAGTTGAGAAGCTCTAAATCTTCTTTCACCAGAAATAAGTTGATATTTGTCTCTACCCAGTTTACGAACCGTTAATGGCTGAATTATTCCATGCGCTTCGATAGAACTTTTCAATTCTTGTAATCCTTCTTCCTCAAACTGCGTTCTTGGATTAAAAGGATTCGCTTCAATTAGACTTATTTCGATAGACGAAATAGAACCAACTGTTTTATTATTTTCAACACCAATATTTGTTGATGTATAATCCGTATCATTATTATCTAATAACGCACTTAACCCTTTTCCTAAAGCCCTTTTCTTAGTCATCAATATTATCTTAAATCAATTGTTTGTCTTTGTTTTTCATTTTAGTGAGATCATTTTTTTGGAGGACCTCTCTAGCAAAATTCAAATAATTAATTGATCCTTTACAAGTTGCATCGTGCATTATAATTGTTTCTCCAAAACTTGGTGCTTCCCCCAGTCTGGTATTCCTGTGAATAATTGTATTAAAAACCAATTCTTGAAAATGCGTTTTCACTTCATCAACAACTTGATTGGCCAATCTTAACCTTGTATCATACATTGTTAAAACAATTCCTTCAATATCCAAATCAGGATTCAGTCTTGTTTGTACAATTTTCACTGTATTCAATAATTTTCCTAAACCTTCTAAAGCAAAATACTCACATTGTACTGGAATAAGAACCGAGTCCGCAGCCGTTAAAGCGTTTACAGTAATTAATCCAAGAGAAGGAGAACAATCTATAATAATAAAATCATAATCACTCTTAACCCCTTCTAACGCTTGTTTTAATTTATACTCTCTATTAGGCATATTAATCATTTCCAATTCCGCACCAACTAAATCGATATGCGCTGGAATGATATCTAAATTAGGATTTTCAGTTTCTAATATTAATTCACGAGCATCTGTTTCATTTACTAATGAATCATAGATACTTTTCTGAACATTTCTTGGATCAAAACCAACACCTGATGTTGCATTTGCCTGAGGATCTGCATCAATTAGCAATGTTTTATACTCAAGCACACCAAAACTAGCACCTAAATTTATTGCTGTTGTAGTTTTCCCAACTCCCCCTTTTTGATTTGTAATTGCTATTATTTTACCCATTAAATTCTCCTAAAATTGTACGAATATCAAAGATACCTTTTTTATGCTTAGAATCGATAATTGTTGAAAACTTATTATTCTTGAAACTGTTCTTTAAGGGTATAGATAGCAACAGTGAAAAAGCCTATGAACAGCATGAACTGAAATGGAATCATACCATAATATTCGAATTTAAAACTCGTGTAAATACCATAAATAAAATAGATTGCGAGCAAAAATTCCATTACAGTTGAGAACTTCAATTTTTGATAAATGTATACGTTCTTCTGCCATTTCTTTTGACTACCAGACACATTAAATTTAGGTGTACGAACGAATGCAGTTTTTTTGCCGATATAAGCCAATAAAATTCCTTGTGTATTATAGAAAGACAATCCTAATGAGATAGTTAAATATTGAAAAAAGCGCCAAACAAAAATGACACCTCTCGCCCATTTTTTTCGATGGGGCTCACGATATGACACCCAATAGAATCGCATTAATAATATTGTACTTATAAAAAAGACTGCCATCCAGGATAAAAACACATCAATATTATCATTCCCTGCAGCTGCATATATAACTGGTACAGATAAGATGGCTGCTAAAAAAACGAATATATAAACAGTACTATTAAACAAATGTGCTAAGCCATGTAAACGATCAGAAAAACGCAAATTCGATTGAAATAAAAGCCGAAGGGACATTTTCTTAAAATTCTCAGCACCTCCCTTGGTCCATCGATACTGTTGGTTTTTAAGCGCTGAAATTGCAACTGGTAATTCGGCTGGAGAAAAAACATTTTCTAAATACTTAAAACGCCAACCTTTTAGTTGCGACCGATAGCTTAAATCTAAATCCTCTGTTAATGTATCATTCTGCCAACCTCCAGCATCTTCAATCGTTTTCAAACGCCAAACACCTCCGGTACCATTAAAATTAATAAAATGATTCTGTGAACTCCTTCCCACCTGTTCAACACTAAAATGTGCATCCAAGCCAAATGCCTGAAGTTTGGTTAGTAATGAGCTATCTCTATTTAGATGCTCCCACCGTGTTTGAACCATTCCAATCCCTTTATCTTTAAAATAAGGCAACGTTTTATAAAGAAAATCAGGATCAGGAATAAAGTCTGCATCAAAAATTGCAATAAATTCGCCAGTTGCACTTTTTAAACCATGCTGCAATGCTCCCGCTTTATAACCTTTTCGATCATCTCTTAAAACAAGAACGATATTCACGCCTTGATTTTTATATTTTTTAATACTATTCCTTAGAATCTGAGTTGTTATATCAGAACTATCGTCTAGGACTTGAATTTGTAATTTGTCAGCAGGATAATTAATCTTTGTTACCGCATCAATAATACGTTCAGCGACATATTGTTCGTTATAAAGGGGTAATTGAATTGTAACAAACGGAAATTCTTTAAGTGGTACTATCTCTTCGATTTCTTTCAATTTCGCTGACCGGTACGCGCGACTTAGGTTGAACTGTAAAACTGCATAACCAAAAATGATTAATAAGCAGATGAAATAAAATATTGCAAAAATCCAGATCATAAATACTTAAAAATTGCGAATATTATTTTATAACCAGCTAAAATTGTTCCTTTTATCGTGCCTGACACTTTAGAAACACCGATTCGTTTTTTATAATTTACAGGTACTTCTGTATATGTTAATTTATGTTTGGCGGCTTTAATCTGCATTTCAATTGTCCATCCATAGGTTTTGTCATCCATTTTTAACAATAATAATTTATCATATTTAATGGCCCTAAACGGTCCTAAATCAGTATATCGAACGTGATAAAACAGTCGCATCAATCTTGTTGCTAACCAGTTCCCAAATCGTTGAGGAAAGGTCATCGATCCTTTCTCTTTAGCACCTAAAGCCCTGGAGCCAATTACTAAATCAATATCATCATTCAAAATCGGAGCAACTACAAGACTTAATTCTTTAGGATAATCTGAAAAGTCCCCGTCAATAAAAACGACGATATCAGGTTTCTCATTCATTTGTGAAATATAATCTAAGCCTTTTAAACAGGCCCAACCATATCCTTTTCTTTGCTCATCTAAAACCGTCGCTCCTGCTTCTAAAGCAACATCTTTAGTTCGATCAGTCGATCCATTATTACAAACCAAAACTTCTGAGATAATTTGATGTGGCAATTCGTTTATTACTTTACCGATAGACTTCTCTTCGTTTACGGCAGGAATAATAACTACAATTTTAGGTGTCGGTTTCAACATTTAATTAATTTAAGCTCGCAAAATTACTGATTCAATTTAAAACCATTATTACCTAGTACTATTGGACCTTCATTACCAAATCGTCCTTCTTCTGGTCCATTTTCTAATTTAAGGACACCTCTTGGGCAAACTGCAGAACAAACACCACAACCAACACATGAAGAACGAACAATATTTTGTCCTTTCTGGGCATAAGCACGTACATCAATTCCTTGCTCACAATAAGTTGAACAATTACCACAAGAAATACATTGACCACCATTGGTTGTTATTCTAAAACGCGATTTGAAACGTTGCACAATTCCCATGTATGCTGCTAATGGACAACCAAATCGACACCAAGAACGGCTACCAAGAATTGGATAGAACCCTGTTCCAATTACACCAGCAAAGATAGAACCGATCAAGAATCCATACCATGAACGTACATCATAAGCAGAAATACCAAACAACATTTCTTTGCCATCCATCTCTGGATTATTGAATACATTATAAGTTAAATAGCCTGTAAAAATTGTCATTATGATTGCGAAAACTAACACGCCATGAATCATCCATCTCTCCATTTTCCATGTCCACATTTTCTTGTTTGACAAATGTCTATATGGATCACCTAAAGTCTCAGCCAAACCACCGCAACCACATACCCAAGAACAATACCATCTTTTACCAAAGAAGTATACCATGGTTGGCACGATAATAATTGATAAAACAATTCCCCAAACAAATATAAATTTCCCAAAATTCCCACTATCAAATAAATTCTGAACATTCCATTCGAATAGAAAGTAATAGTCTAAAGGCCATGCATTCTTCAAATCCTTACCTGGAAGATCAAACATGGGTAAAATTTCGACCAATAAAAACGCAAATATGATTTGAAATAGCACCACAGTTATCGTTCGAACGATTTGATAACGATTATGACGGTATTTAATAATCATTCGAATTCCCATTACCGTCATCGATGTGGTATACAATAATCCGTATAAAAACCATTTTGAAGCTTGTTCAGTTGGAATGAATAATTGCTTTAGCGGATCGGCAATCGCGATCATATTTGCAATAGTTGAAGGATTAAAGTAAAGCAATATATAGAATGTAACTAACCAAACTCCTGTAAGAATGCCGATCCAACCTCTATTGGTTGCGCTATCATGGTAAATTCCATCATTCTTTATACCTGGAGGTCCTTTTAATTTAAGGTCACTCAATATATAGATTAAAGAACCTATTATACCTAAACCAAAAGTTAGAAATAATAACAACCACTTATTATCTACTGGCGGTCCAATTGTTGACGAACGAACCAATTTTAGTGAAATATCCTTAACAGGTGTCCACATTACATTGTCCCAATCTTCTTTAGCTTTTAGTTCTTCATTAATTTCGTTAAAAATATCTTCAAAGGCATTTGAAAATGAGATACTATTACTAAATTCTTTACCTACTAACGATTCATTTAAACGGGTCTGTAAATTACCTAACTCTTGCTCGTTGAGCTGTTCGATCATTACTTTTTCTGTCAACTGAACAGTTCCTAAAAATGGTAAACTGGTAAAAATTAACAAGGCTAAAAGGAATAAGCCCATTCCAAAATATTTTACTTTCTGCATCTTTAGTTCGTTATTAAATTTCTCCACCAAGACTTAGGCTTCAGTTGAATATTTAGATTTGTTTTTGTATTAAATGCATTGATAATTTCCTCTTCATAGAGTCGATAGAATTCAGGATCAAAATTTGCTGTTTTTAAATTCTGCATTACCGTTTCGATTGACGCACTCTCATTCAACCATTTATCAAATAGATCATGTCTTAATCGGATTCCAAAAACATTAATTCCTTTGAATAAACCTGTTGATTCGTCCCAAACAATATGTAAAGCTATTTCACCGCTTTTATGCTCCCAATAAAAGTCGATTTCCCCTTCTTTCATTTTTGCAAATACCCATCCGTAAGTTTGGTATTCAATATCGAAAAATTTCGCCGAATTAAACCAAGGTCCGGGTGTGTATGCCTTCTTATTCCCCGTTATAGTTTGAGCTAAAGTCTCCCCCATTATTCGACCGGTATACCAAACTTGTTCGATATTCTTTCTGCCATCGACTCCTGTTTTAAATTGGGCACAATCACCTATAGCATATACATCTTGGACATTTGTTTCAAAAAAAGTATTAATAACAACACCTCTTTCGACATCAATGCCAGAACCTTTAATAAAATCTACATTTGGCGAAACTCCTGCAGTTAGTCCAACAATTTCACATGGAATTATTTCACCTTTCTTCGTTCTAATTTCTTTCACTCTTCCATTATCGTCTGCAATTATTTCATCTAACTCCTCATTAAAACGTAGATCGACGTGATGTTTTTTGATGTGTCTTCCAATTAATTCAGATTCTTCTTTTGGTAGAACTCCTCCCCAAAAATTATTTTCTCGAACAAGAAATATAACTTTAACGCCTCTTGTTATTAGCATTTCAGCCAATTCGACACCAATTAAACCTCCACCTATTAAAACTGCAGTTTTAGCAGCCTTAACATTCTCTTCAATGCTTTCAAGATCTTGTTTTGAGTATAACCCTTGCACACCTTTAAGGTCTTGCCCAGGCCAACCGAACTTATTAGGCTTTGAGCCGGTAGCTAAAATTAATTTATCATAATTGATCGTCTCACCATTAGACATCAATAATGTTTTATTATCTGTAATTATCTCTGTAACTAAGCCATTTTTTAAATCAATTCTATTTTTTTCCCAAAACCAAGCTTCGTAAGGTTGAATATCTTCGAATCTCATATGTCCCATAAAGACATACATTAAAGCTGTCCGTGAGAAAAAATAATCTGATTCTGCTGAAATAACAACGATTTCGTCATCACTTAATTTACGAATGTGCCTTGCAGCCGTTATACCTGCAACCCCATTTCCTATAATTACTACTTTACTCATGGTTAGAAATTAAGTTTAATTTCAATCGAATTTCAACTTGAAATAGCCTTATTTAAAAAATCAATTGCTAATAAGTCGTAAGCAGTTTGAATTACTTACAAAAAATTATTTCATAAAATTATTTACCAATTCAGTTGAATTGACTTGACGTCTGATATAATCAATAGCCTTTAATAAAGTAGCTTTATCTACAGCATAAAGTGTAATCAATATACTTTTCTCATCTATAAACTGCACTTTATTCCCTTTTGTATTCACTGTCCAAGGACAAGAATACAACCAAAATTCAACCAATTGAATAGCTTTAGTTTCGTGGCCTTGAACTAAATTTAACTTAAATTTCTCAGATAACAACTTACCTTTTACCTGTCTCTTAATTAAAAGATTACCATTTAATTTAAAATAAGGAACATAAACTATTTCGTCTGTTTCTGTTTTAATTTGAATATTAGTTTTAGTCAATCGATCTATAAATCCGATATGATTATCGAACTGTACAGGATCTTTCACCTCAAAATTTTTCTGTAGTTTGAAAATGATCCCATTAAAAAAGTTCCGCCAAAAATTGAATCCGATCAATGCTATTAAAAACAACAGAATTAAGGATGTCAGTAAACTATCATGTATTAAAAGCGAAATACCTATCATGAAATAAGTCGTCCAAATAATCACTTCTAATTGGAAAACAGTAAACCTTAATCGCTCTTTCGTTTGCCTTGATTTCAAAAAAGGGATTAAGTAGTTTTTAATCAGATAAAAGACACCTGCAATTAAGGCAGCACCCGCAGTCAAAATCACAATAGTATAAAAACCAATATTATCTAATTTTAGATTCATCTTATTATTTAAAATATCCTAATTCAATTAGCCAATTCTCAATATATGGCTTAATTTCTTTTTTAAGCAGGTAACCTCCCCGTTCATTTTGTTTACAAATACCTGATGACTTCATAGCCATTAAAATCTGATCAATCCACAATTTATCATGGGCTCCATACAATTTATATAAATCAGTGGTCTTAATATTGTGATGAATGAATAGTTGGTAGATTAAATTTTGCCATTCAGGCTTATCAATTAATGGCAATTCATTTAATACCGGATTATTAATCAGGATTGTATTTTCTTCCTTATCGTTGATTGCTGTGATCCATTGTTGAAGTGCAACCCCAACGACTCCAGAAGAGGTAGTGTGGTATTTATTCAGATATTTCTGAATTTTAGACTGGGACATATAACGACTTTCCACCTCGTTAATTTGTAATTGAAAGCCACTGGTTAAATGTCTTGACCAAATCGCATCTCTGAGCTGTGTTACCGTTAAAGGTGCTAATATAACAGTTTGAGCAAGGGCATTTTGAATGGTTGTGTTTTCACTAAATATACTGTATGCATGAATATTAGCATTCAGTAAAAAGTAGAACTCAGAACCATATTCAGCTATTATTTCTGACAATTCATTTAAAATTTCATCCCCACCCTTAGTTTTTCTCCACCACTGTTCTATATCTTCAAATATAAACACCGTTCCTTTTGGAATTTTATCAAAAACCTGTCTATTACCTTCTTTAACGCCTGCAACGCGCTGAATAGCGTAATACAAATCCTTTTTACGACCTGAATTATTAATTGGAGGTTGTATTTGCAAAACTTTTGATTTCAATATATGATTCGCGATATGCGATGTTAGAAACGACTTTCCACTTCGCGCAGAACCTAGAATCATGATTCCACCAGGTTTGCCTGAATCAATAGATTCGATCGCAGCATTTATTCGCTCTAGCTCAGATTGTCTATTTGAAATTGTTGCACTATCAGAAAAATGAGTTCCTAAATAAAGTTGTTTATAGAAAAATGGTAAATCTTCTTTCGCTTCTATTTTACGATAAAAATTAGCCAATAGACCTTGTTCACTTATTAAATCTCTATATGAACGCTTATACTCTATCGCGGTTAAATCGTGCTGTTTACGAGCGAAATAATCAAATATTAGACTAATCTTCTCACCTAATTTATTATTTGCTTTTTTAAGTGAAAGACCAACACCTTTTCTCTTTTTATGCTTCTTTGCAAATTCATGTAATCGCTCTTCTTGCTCTATTATATTATTGATTTCAAGTTCATCAATTAGTCGATTCTTTTGTTCCTCAAATTGAACTAAAAAGCTTTCAACTGTGAGATCGTGTGAAATATTAATTTCTCTAATCTCTTTATCAATAAATTCGAAAGTCTCTTGTAGCTTGTCAGTTGTTGTTGCTTGAACAGCATTATCAATTTCCTCCTGAAGCACCAATGTTGAATTAATTATTTTACCAATATTTCTTTTTAGTTGGTCATAAAAATTCTGTATTTGCTCGTACATAGGATCCAAATAATCGGACCGAACCATATATTCAGCAATATCTCTTAGTGCAATTTTTTCAGTCTCAATCTCCTTACCTTGTTCGTTTTTAATCGAATTGATAGACTTTGCAGTCATCAGTTCAATTTCTTCCGGAAGATAGTTAACCTCACTTAAAACTTTCTGCGTAAAATCCTTAACCGCCTTCTCCGCATTGAAGAAAAATTCATCCGCTAAAGGCAGTTTGATTATTGAAATTTCTTCTTTAACTCCAGACTTCAGTGCGCTCTCTACATTTGCAAGACCTGTGACCAATTGATCAAAATTATTACTGATTTGAATTAAGTAATTCTCATTAATTGAATTTCTGAATTCATCACTGTATTTTTGGATATTCGTACTAAAATCTATGAGAAAAAAGTCTGCTTTCAGTTGATAAGTAAATAGAATTAAATTACGATAAAAATAACTTGGGAATGAACGAATTCCCTTTGATAATTTTTGAAATTGTTTATGCGAAAGCTCAGTATATTGATGTTCTAGCCGCTGTTTATAGTCTTTAAATTGAATTATATTAGATAGCTTATTAAATTCATCAATTTCTTTGTTTCGAACTCCTGTATAAAATGAGTTTACCAATCTGTTGGCTGAATTAACAATTTCATCTAAATTATCTTTCAATTGCGTTTGACATTCTAATTGATTCAAATTGTCCAAACCTTTTTCTTCAATACTATCTAATAACTTCCAGATAACTTCATTCAACAGTGCTCTACTTTTATGAAGTAATAATAAATTTTCATAACCAAATAGAACTAACTCGTTGTAGTTAATTTCTAGTATTTTACCGAACCACAATCGTTGAATACTGTTTCTAAAGGCTATTTTTCTTTTGGTGTTGATTAAATTTCCATTTTTATCTATCACTTTAGACACTTGCAATTTAGTTTGCAAATAAGAAATTGTTTTCTCTTTCTGTTCTAAAAACTCTGCAACGGAGACATCAAAACGGTCATACACTTCTGGTAATTCATGTTCCAAAGCATCACTATAAATATCTTGTATTTGATGCAATGTTTTACTGAGTAATTTGTAAATTTCTGCCTGACTCTTAGTTTCAAAAGCATTATTCAAAAATGAATGAGTTTTATCTGAAACGCGTGCAAATAAGTTCTCTTGATAATTCTTTATTTCTTGAACGGAATTCGTTATTAGCTTATTAACTGTTTCTTCGAATTGATTATCCAATGCTGAAATTCCAGCATTCCAAAGCTCATCTTCACCAAGAATAAGAGGCTTTGATTGAATCAAAGTAGTTGCTTTCGGTTCGAAATCTAAATTTATATGCTCTATCTTCAGATCCGTCTCATCGAATTTAGTTGAAGCTTTAACCAAAAGCGTTGTACCAATCACACTCACCAGATTATTGGTACGTTCTACAAAATCTGCTCTATTCTCACTTTTAATTTCAGGAATGCCAACAAAAATAAGATCAGCGTCATGAGAATGAATTTTCATCAATTCATAAAATGGTTTTTGATCGATATCATTTTTCAATACTTTAACCGTTGCTTTTACTCTAAATTCTTCGAGCACCGAATGAATTTTTTTCTCAATAATTTTCACATCAGCATCGGCATTGTTCACTGTTAAAACCCTGATATTTGCCCGTGACCAATTCGGAGAACTTGTGATAAACTTAGCGAGTACAAGCATTAATTCAGCGTTGTTTTCAGCTCCTCTCCACCATAAATCAATCTTTTCCTTTTTACCGAAGCCCCATCTTTCGTCATAATCAAGATAGAGTACATTATGATCTAACTGAATCAACTTCTCAGTCATATTAGTAAACCAGATAGGATCTTTAGTTTGTCCCGGCCAATTCATCAATACGGTATTCGGTTCAATTCCAGAAAAACCAAAAGTACATGCGATTGACTCTACACTTTTAAATACATTTTGAACTTCAATTTTTCGACCGAAAATTCCATGTTTATCGAGCTCTTCATCCGAAACAGATTCTTTATTCTTCGGGAATAATACTTTAGCCTCAGGATTTTCATGTAAATCGAAATTTGTAACGATACCATTTTGACCAGCGATTGCTTTACTAAATTCGATCATTTTACTCCGATGAATACTATCAGCACTGAACATCAAAATATTAGGCGTCCAATTCCTTTTATGATCATCCTTTGCTTCCATTCGTTTTAAACCTTTACGAACGATAGTTGCCCAAACAGATTGCCAAATATCTCCAGTACCAAGCGCAACCTGTTTACGTGATAAGTAGAAATAAATTCCGCCAATGATTACAAAAGCAGCAATCATTGCGAGCAAATTCAATTGAGACATCACAATAAAAGTCGAGATAAACCCAAGTAGGCCAACCCATTTTTTAACTTTAAAAGTTGGTTTGAAATCTGAGCTTGCCCAGCTCTCAAGAAAGAAAGACAGATTTATAAAACCGTATGCCGCGAGATAAAACATCGTAACAATTTCCGCTATAACATTCAGGTCACCAATTAAGACACCTGCTTCTGCAATAATCACCGTCAATATCAATGCTTTCCTCGGTTCGTTAGCCTGCCCTACACCTTCAGCAAAAGTTTTCGGAGTAATTCTATCAACCGACATCGCTTGTAGAATTCTTGGTCCTCCCAGAATTCCACCTAAAGCGGATGATAACGTTGCACCCCAAACACCTATAAATACAAGAATATTAACTGCTGCAAATTGAAAAAGAGCATTAGGGTTGTTAATCAGAATATCTTCATCAATTGAAAGGGAAATAAAAATGGCTAAAACAATGTAAATGATTAAACCAGTACCGATAGATAGCATTGTTCCGAAGGGAATCGATTTTTTAGGATCCTTAAGATCACCTGACATTGATACACCTGCGGTAAACCCAGTCACAGCAGGAAAGAAAATGGCAAAAATAGCAAAGAAGCCAACTGTTTCTGAGATTGGACTTGCAACAGTTGTTATCAAATTATCTGACGACCCCAAAAAGATCGAAAACAATGACACTAAAATTAGCGCGAGGATAATAAATTGCGTTTTAAGCGCTATTGATGTTGAGATTAATGCAAGTATGGTTAAAGTTAAAAGTCCTAAGCTTCCTGTGATTCGATAAGAATTAGTTAAAGCACCTTCGATCGGCGTTTTAACTCCATTCACTGTTTCGTATCCAAAACCAATCCATTGATTAAATATTTCGGCAAAACCGACCATATACAGTGCTATACTCAATGCCATAGCAGCGAATAAAGTTAACCCTAAGGCGCCACCAATCGGTAAACCTAAACTTCTGGACAGCACATAGTACACCCCCCCTGCACCGACCTTTTTATCTGTTGCAATTGAAGAAATACTTAAACCTGTTGTAATAGAAATTACATGGGCTATTAAAATGATTATGATTGTTGATAGAAGACCAGCGTTACCAACTACCCATCCCATACGGAGGTACATAATAACACCAAGGATTGTAAGAATAGAAGGTGTAAAGACACCAGTAAACGTTCCGAATTTTTTGCTTTTAGCCATAATATTTATGAAGAACTAAGCTAAAGGAAAAAAATTAGAAATTGATAAGAATTCGTCATAAAAAATTGAATCAAAAAATTTCTATTAAAAAATAGACAAAGGTTAGTATTAATAGAAGGTTTTGAATATATTTATCCTCAATTGAGTATTAGAGGTGTACAAATAAATATGAAAAGAGTTCCAATTTCCAAATTAATTAGCCAATTAACTGAAAAGACCGATTTGTTCGCTGCTGAAATTAAACGTGATTTTGAAAGTTTGAGCGAAAATCAACTTAATTGGCAACCAAATGAGAAAACTTGGAGTATTGCACATTGCTTAAGCCATTTAAATGCTTATTTCAGATATTACATTCCTGTATTTAAAGGAAAAATTTCAAATACAAGATTTAACGAACCGACCGAAACATTTTCAAGTAGTCCTTTAGGATTCGCTGTTTATAGACAGGTAAAACTTGGTAAAGTAAAAAACATCAAGCGTAAATTAAAATCAGTAAAAGATTATAATCCTTTAATAAATACGTCATTGCCTTTAACTAAAGTAAGAGAAGAATACCTGGATCATTTAGTAGAATTTAAAGAACTTTTACAAGAAAGTAAAGAAGTAAATTTGCGAAAAACTAAATGCCCTTTGTCCTTACGACCAGTAGTTAAATTGAATTTGGGTGATGCACTTATTTTCATTACCTATCACAACGAACGTCATATGGAGCAAATGCAGAGAGTAAAACGTATGCGTGCCTTCCCTAGTGCCTAAGATCTGAATTTCTGTACGAATCTTTTTTCATGATTCTTTTGCAATTCCTGAAGATTTTTAGGAACACTTTTCTTCCACCTTTTATGAGACCATAACCAGTTTGCAGGAGATGCATTAATATCCTTCTCTAACAATTCAATATAGCTACTTGTAATAAACCCATAGTCCTCTTCATGAGGTTTAAGAGTTATTGGTAAAACATCAACCTCGTAATGGCCTTTTTTTAGTTGTTTAATAGAAGCGTATACCACAACTGAATTGAATTGATTCGCTAGAATTTCTGCACCAAAAAAGAAAGCCGTTTTTTGATTTAAAAAGTCTGTCCAATAACAATTCTCATCTTTTCCTGGCGATTGATCGCCCAGCACTAAAGTTGCGGTTGGTTTAGCACCATTATTTTGAAGAATTTCTTTATAATTATTGGCATGAACTACTTGCATTCCAAATCGTTCACGTCGTTCATTAATTTTTGCATCCCAAAATTTGTTAGACAATGGTGTTCCAATCCCTATTGCTTGATGTTTAAATAACAAACTTTGTGCGGTGATTAATAATTCCCAATTATTCAAATGAGAAGATAATATAATGACATTTTTCCCTTCTTTATACAATTGATCCATTAGCGCATTATCCTTTAATTGCATACGATTTAAAAGATCATTCTCAGAAATTGAAAGGTTCTTGATTGACTCCGCAACCAAATTCGTTAAATAATGGTAAAAATCTTTAACAATTTTTTTTTGCTCCAATTCCGAGTGATTTGGGAAAGAATTTCGAACATTGTTAAGGACAACCTTTCTTCTATATTTAAAAACATTGTAGATTAAAAAATAGAAAAAATTAGACATGAAATAGATCAATCCCATTGGTAGCAATGACATTGGAAGCACGATAAAATAATAAAGCATTCTATTTAACACGACTCAATAATTAAATTATATGCGAATTTATTAATAAATAGGAACTTATACACGCTATTATAAATCGCTTCGCAAATTAGTAAAACAAAACAAAGGCCAGTTTGTTACAATTAGCGTTAATTCAATTTCGAATTACAAAACAAGAAAAGAAAAATGAGTTAATTTTTAGAAAAATCTAAATCACCTGCTTTCATTTTTTTATAATAAGCAGCTAAATGACCTAGCAGGTTTGAAATCAATTTAAATCCTGCTTCAGATGCAGGCGTAATTTCTTTCCCTTGTAATTTCAAAATTATCTTACCGTATAGCGCATTAAATCCTACTTCAATTAAATTCAAATCCCCAGTTTGGCTTTTCCCTTGAAAATCTTTCAAAATAGGTAAAGCAGCCTCAAATACCGCAAGATATTTCTTGTCTTGGGTGATATTGATTAATGTATTGTGTAATAATAAAAGCTCTGTTAGAATTTCATCAATATCTGATAGATGTCCCGTTTTTTGAATTCGTTCAGAAATCATTTGTTTGACAAGACCTTCGTACCACTTAGAATACGATTCAATCAATTGTCTATCCTCTATCTGAGGGGCAATAATTTGTTGTATTATTCTATCCGAATCTAGATTGTTAGCACGAATTAAATCTTCAATTTGGAACATATAAACAACATGTTCTGCAATATTCTCTTCTTTAGTTCGATTCGCTATCCGCATAGTTAAAATTTCTAATCGTTAGACTCTGGCTTGCTGAATGAAGCCTCGTAATCAGCATTCATCTGCGCTGTCAATTCAGCAGTTACATCAAATATTTCAGATGCATAATATAAATTCTGTCCCAATTGATAAGAGAAAATTAAATCATAACCATTTTCTTCTGCAAAGACCTTAGATGCGTCTGAAATTCTTTTAATATTAATTCGAAGTAAGTTTTCTTGTTTTTGTTGTAATTCCATTTGAACGTTTTGTTCGAACATCATCGCTTCTTGTTGCATTTGTTGACCTTGCTTTGCAAACTCAGCTTGTTCAGAAGACAATAATTGACCTTTATTCGCCCATTTCTGTTGCCAAGCTTCAATTTCTCTTTGCTTTTTCATCATTTTATCTTCCGCAGATTTTTGGGCAGCTAAAACATCTTTTTCAAGATCCTTCATGAATGAAAGATTAAGTGATAATGAATCAGCATAAAAATAAGCAACCTTTAAAATACCATCATCTACAATTTTAGAAACGACCTTAGTTGAATCTTTAACCTTAGTTTCATTAGCAGTATCATTTGCGCCATTTGGCATTTTAACAAATAAAATAATTACTGCAACTAACAATAGTACACTTAGTCCTAATGCTAATTTTGCTATTGAATTATTATTTTTCTCCATGTTTACTTATTTTAAAAGCGCGAAATTAATAACAAAATGTTAAACGCGGTGACGAATCGCTATAAATTTGTTAAATACAAAGGAAATATTACCCGTGAGATTCGGGATTTTTAAACTAAAACTTCATTTTTCTTTAAACTGAGATATTCCATTGGGATTTCGATCATATGATCAAAATCCTGGCCATGTTCAAACATCTTCTCATCATTTTCATTATAAATCCAAGAAATTTTCACATTCGCTCCATTTTGGAAAAGATCATTCATTTTATACAATAGAAATAAAATTCTCTTTGAAGCCGCAATATTGAAATGTTCAATATGCATTTTTATTTTAGTCTCATCTGCGGGATTGACCATATAATCTTCAACCCACTTAAATATCGGATGAAAAAACTCATCAACTTCATCAGGATTTAAAACACCAATAAATTCAATTTTACCAAGTTCTGCACTCAATAAAACCGAAGGTGTATTTGCCGTTTCAATAATTCTTAAAGTCTCCATTCGTTTCATCTTATTTATAAAATTGATAAAAAAAATTGCTCGAAAAACATATTTTCTACAAACCTCTTTATTTTGTAGACCAATCCCTGTTTTTTGATGATATTTTTAAGTTGTCAAATTGTTAAGATGAAAATTGAGTAAAGCATTGACGGGGAATTGATTAATACTTGTAACTTTTATACCATTTGATTGAGCTACCTGGACAATTTCCGCGTTAAAGTTAGAACTAATAGAACCTACAAAACTTATTTCATTGGTATTATATTTTTCTAATATAGAGTTGACATGCCGCTTAAAAAAAATATCGAAATAATCCAATAATAATTGTTCAATATCATTGGTTTTGAAATCATTAATAAGTCGAACGACTTGCGCAACCGAATTTAAGTCTTTCTCTAAGTAATAATAACTTGTAAAATCAGTTCTGGAGACGCCAAAATGATCAGCCATTGATTTATCTTGAGCGGCATTCATTTGTCCATTTAGCCAATATGACGTGATCAACTTCCCTAACTCGTATCCTCCTCCGATATCATCTATGAGATAACCGTGCCCACCTGTACTTTCGATAATATTTCTACCGTCATAATAAGCGACACATGCTCCGGTTCCCATTATTGCTATAACCCCTTCCTTTTTTAATAAAAGTGCGCGTGCTGCACCTAGCACATCATCAAAGACTTCTATATTCGTTTGGAACCTTTCTTTGAAATACGTTTTTATTTCTAATTGTTTTGCAGGATGCCGAAGACCACTTCCATAGAAGTATATATGAGCATCTTCAAAAACAGCGCTTGGCAATTGGTCAATCGATTCTAAAAACCCCTTATTCGTTCGATTAGGATTATACCCTGGATAGGTTAAAGTTATTTTCAGATCATCAACATTATGCGCCAACGATGTTTTAGAACTACCTGCTTCAAAAATAAAAATTCGCTTCATTTTTTTCATAAAAAAAGGGCAATTTACTCAAAACGAGTTCAATTGCCCTTATTAATAATTTTACGAATTGATTAATTCGCTTGCTCTAACTTTAAAAAATTAAGTGCAGATCCAGCTTTAAACCAATCAATTTGAGAACTGTTATAAGTATGATTTAACATGATCGTATCTTTTGAACCATCAGCATGAACTAACTCTAAAGTTAATTGCTTGTCTGGAGCAAAGCTTTCTAAATCAATAAAGTTCATTGTATCATCTTCCTGTACTTTATCATAATCACTTTCATTAGCGAAAGTCAATCCTAACATACCTTGTTTTTTAAGGTTTGTTTCATGAATTCTAGCAAAAGATTTTACAATCACAGCTTTAACACCTAAATGTCTTGGCTCCATTGCAGCGTGCTCTCTTGAAGAACCTTCACCATAATTATGATCACCAACGACAACCGAAGGAACATTAGCCGCTTTATAAGCTCTAGCCGTATCCGGTACAGTTCCATAAGAACCATCTAATTGATTCTTTACGTTATTTGCTTCTTTACCAAAATCATTGATCGCACCAATTAAACAGTTATTCGAAATATTGTCTAAGTGACCTCTATACTTCAACCATGGTCCAGCCATAGAAATATGATCAGTTGTACATTTTCCAAAAGCTTTGATTAATAATTTAGCTCCAGTTATATTTTTACCATCCCAAGCTTGGAAAGGTGTTAATAATTGTAATCTATCAGATGTAGGACTAACAACAACATTAATACCACTTCCGTCAGCAGCTGGTGCTTGATAACCGTTGTTTTCAACAGCGAAACCATTTGGTGGTAATTCATATCCAGAAGGATCTGCTAATTTTACTTGCTCACCTTTATCATTTGTCAAAGTATCCGTTAATGGATTAAAGTCCAATTTACCTGAAATTGCAACTGCAGCAACCATTTCTGGAGAAGTTACGAATGCCATTGTATTAGGATTTCCATCTGCTCTTTTCTTGAAATTTCTATTGAATGAATGAACGATAGAGTTCACTTCTTCTTTTTCTGCTCCTGCTCTATCCCACTGACCAATACATGGTCCACATGCATTCGTAAATATAGTGGTACCATTCAGTTTATTAAAAATATCGAATAAACCATCTCTATCAGCAGTATAACGAACTTGTTCTGAACCAGGGTTAATTCCTAATTTCGCTTTCGCTTGTAGACCTTGATCAGTTGCATTCTTTACAATAGATGCTGCTCGCGTTAAATCCTCGTACGAAGAGTTTGTACAAGAACCAATTAATGCCCATTCAATATCTGTAGGCCATCCGTTTGCTTTAGCAGCTGCTTTCATTTCTGAAACTGGCGTTGCTAAATCTGGCGTAAATGGTCCATTTAAATATGGAGTCAAAGTATCAAGATCAATTTCAATTACTTGATCAAAGTATTTTTCAGGATTTGCATAAACTTCAGCATCTCCAGTCAAGTGGTCCGCAACTGTATCAGCCGCATCAACAACATCTTGTCTTCCTGTTGCAGCTAAATAACGACGCATTGATTCGTCATAACCAAAAGTTGAAGTTGTAGCTCCAATTTCAGCTCCCATATTACAGATTGTACCTTTACCTGTACAAGATAAAGATTTAGCTCCTTCACCAAAATATTCAACAATTGCTCCTGTTCCACCTTTTACAGTAAGAATTCCAGCAACCTTTAAAATAATATCTTTAGGAGCAGTCCAACCACTTAATTTACCTGTTAATTTAATTCCAATTAATTTTGGAAATTTTAATTCCCAAGGCATACCTGCCATTACATCAACAGCATCAGCTCCACCAACACCAATTGCAACCATTCCTAATCCACCAGCATTTACTGTATGTGAATCCGTTCCAATCATCATTCCTCCAGGGAACGCATAATTCTCTAAAACTACTTGGTGAATAATTCCTGCACCTGGTTTCCAAAAACCAATACCATACTTATCACAAACAGAACTTAAAAAATCAAATACTTCACCATTGGTATGACTTGAGCGTTCAAGATCACTCTTTGCACCATCTTTTGCAAGAATAAGGTGATCTGCATGCGCAGTAGAAGGAACTGCAACTTTCGTTTTTCCAGCTTGCATGAATTGCAATAAAGCCATTTGAGCTGTAGCATCTTGCATAGCTACACGATCTGGATCAAAATCAACGTAAGACTTACCTCTAGCATACTCTTCACTTACTGGATTTTCCCATAAGTGTGTGTACAATATTTTTTCAGCTAGCGTTAAAGGTTTACCAATAAGTTTACGTGCTTTTTCAATACGTTCAGGATACCTAGCGTATACCTTTTTGATCATGTCAATATCAAATGCCATAGTTTATGTTTTATTTTAAATTTATTTTCTTTCGTAATTGAGTAGCGAAATTAGCTATTTCTTCATTCTTTTAAAAGAAAAAGTACTTATTTATATTACTTCTATACGAAAATGAATTTTGTCGTTAAATTTTAAAGGTTAATTAACCTGAATCGTTACATAAATAGTATAAAAGTTAATAAAACCAATTTATCAAAATTGAAGAACATTTCAAGTCTTGTTCAGGATAAAACTTAAATGTTGTTGTGGTTTTAATATCGTTTGTCGAATATGATAGAGTAACAACATCATGTTCATCAACCAATCGTGATGCCGGCTCGCCTAATCTTTTAACCATTTCGACCTCTGTGAGTCCAAACAAATTTAAATCACATGAATCAAATCCATAAAAGTGCTCGGCCTTTTGAATTGTTAATCCAATTTCCTCACTTTTACTTAATACTTCAATAAAAATCGCTTCAATTATACCTGTTTTAACATCTGCCCAAATTGATAGTGGCATATTCTTAACTTGTCGGAAATGATAAACGAATGAAGTAGAATCTTCTACAAAATCACCCCCTGAAATCAAACCGATTTTCGAACGCAACAATTCTTCACCATCACCATATTTAAGTCCTAAATAAGTATTAAAGCCACTAATATCATTTGTATGACAAATCATATCGGCGGATGCTTTCTCATTCGTTACAGTTTCGTCTTGTTCGACGTTACATGCAAATACTAAAAAAATAATACTAATGAATTGTATTAACTTAAGATTCATGGTCCATACTTCTGTTTTGACAATGATAGTAATTTCAAAAATGTATTCAAACTGTTATCGAGCGAAATTCACATTAATTTTTCAAACAAACTAAACAATCAATAGTTGATACAATTTAAGTTACAGCAATAAAACGGCACATTTCTTGTTTTATCTTGTGAAATGAAAAACTCGATTATGATAAATTTAAGTCAAATACTACCTATAAATAAAAAGACAGTGCGGTTAAATGGAATTGATAAAGGATTGATTGAAATTGGTTCGAAAATTCTTGCCATGAGTAAACAACAGAAAGCTAGTGTAAATAAAGAGGCTTAACCCCACTTAATTTTTACTGCCTAATTGTTCCTGAAATTCAATAATTTTATTGACTTGTCAAATGCGACATACTTCCATTTGTAATTTAAGGCGTCTTTTTTAATTATCCCCTTTTCAAAGAACAATCTTTTTAAACCGCGTTTTCCTCCAAAGTCACCTAAATAGAATAAGAATAATTTATTGATATAGATTAATTGTTCGTCGCGATTTGTCAGGACCTCATTCGCCATATAAATCAACATAGACTCTTCCAATTTTATTTCTGCAGTTTCAATATCAAGTGGAACAATCAGTGGACAACTTTTAGCGCCACAATTCAAAATGAAATGAACCCTAAAGTCTAATTTTTCCAACATCAATGAGGTCAGCGGATTTTTCCTATTCCCTCCCTTAATAAAACCCAGTCCATATTTCCAACGATTCTGTCTTAATATTCGGTGTTCAACATCATCAAAACTCAATTCTAAATCTTTAAAAATGATACATTTAGTTGTGAAAAACAATTTAGTAAATCCTTTTTCATCAGATGGATTGGCTTTTTGTGCACAATATTGAAAACAGCCATTATAAACGTTCGACCAAAAAACGATCTTTTGTTTATCCGTAGTTAATTCATTTAATATCTGTAATTCATTAATTTCTTTATAAGCCTGCAACGACCGATTAATAATATCGGTATCATTTCTTTTAATCGCATCTATAAAATCATTTGACAACTGTAACAACATGCCACTTGAGTCGAGAAAAGAATACCCACCTTACACTTGTCTTCGTTTTCTAACATCAATAATTTCACTTTGGGCGTATTGAATAGAAGAAACATTCAATACTTGTATAAATTTTAAACGCTAATTTTCAAAAAAATCTTCAAATTATAACTAACTTTGCAGCTCTAAAAATCATTAATTATGTCAAACCAAAAAGCAACTTTAAACGCTGTCGATAAAAAATATTCTACAACTGTATTAGAAGATTATAAACTTGCGAGAATATCGCGAGAAACTTCTTTAATCGGTCGTAGAGAAGTTTTAGGTGGAAAAGCCAAATTTGGAATTTTCGGTGATGGTAAGGAGATTGCTCAGATTGCCATGGCCAAACAATTTAAAAATGGTGATTTTAGATCTGGTTATTATAGAGATCAAACCTTTATGATGGCTATAGGTGCATTGACAGTAAAACAATATTTTGCTGCACTTTATGCGCATACAGATGTAGAAAAAGAGCCAGCTTCTGGCGGAAGACAAATGGGAGGCCATTTTTCTACTAGAAGTCTAAATCCAGATGGTACATGGAAGAATTTGATGGAACAAAAAAATAGTTCTGCCGATATCTCCCCTACTGCCGGTCAAATGCCAAGATTGGTTGGTCTAGCTTTAGCTTCTAAAGTTTATAAAAACAATAAGGCTTTGCATGGTATGACTAATTTCACGAACAAAGGAAATGAAGTCGCTTTTGGAACAATTGGAGATGCGAGTACATCTGAAGGTCCTTTTTGGGAAGCTATGAATGCAGCTGGTGTTCTACAAATTCCTTTTGCTATGTCCGTATGGGATGATGGCTACGGAATTTCTGTCCCTAAAAAATACCAAACTACTAAATCAAGTATTTCCGAAGCTTTGGCTGGAATGCAAAGAACGGAAGATCATACTGGTTTTGAAATTTTCAAAACTAAAGGTTGGGATTATCTAGATTTATGTGATACTTACGAACGTGCAATTAAATTGTGTCGTGAAGAACATATCCCTGTTTTTATCCATGTTGAAGAAGTGAATCAACCACAAGGTCATTCAACTTCTGGATCGCATGAAAGATATAAATCTGAAAATAGATTGGCTTGGGAAACAGATATGGATTGTATTGAAAAATTCAAATCATTCATTCTCGAATCAGAAATTGCAACACTTGAAGAGTTAGAGGCAATTGAAAAGGATGCAAAAAAACAAGTTCGTGACGAAAAGAACGAAGCTTGGAAAGAATTTAATGCATTGTTAAACGATGACCTAGCAACGGTTAATAGTTTATTGAACAATATGGCTACTGAAAGTTCAAAAGGTAGTTTTATTCAAAAAATAGCGGATGACTTAGCTGCTACAATGGGACCTATCAAGAAGGACATTTTTACAGCTGCAAAAAAAGGTTTGCGCTATATGAGAGGTGAATCATCTCCGAATAAAACGGCTTTAATGAATTGGTTAAAGTCGGCACAAGAAATCAATTCTGATAAATATTCATCTCATCTTTATTCTCAATCAGACGAGTCTGCTTTAAAAGTTAGTGGAGTACCTGTAGAATACAATTCTGACAATATGATTGATGGAAGATTGATTCTAAGAGATAATTTTGATGCACTATTTACTAAATATCCAGAGATTCTAACTTTTGGTGAAGACGTTGGAAAAATTGGTGGTGTGAATCAGAGTATGGAAGGGATGCAAGAAAAGTTCGGCGTTGATCGTGTTACAGATACTGGAATTAGAGAATGTACAATTCTAGGTCAAGGAATCGGAATGGCTATGCGTGGTTTAAGACCAATCGCTGAAATACAATATTTAGATTATTTATTGTATGCTATTCAAATCATGTCTGATGATTTAGCAACTGTTCAATACAGAACTAAAGGTGGTCAAAAAGCCCCTTTAATTATTCGTACACGTGGTCATAGACTAGAAGGTATTTGGCATTCAGGTTCTCCAATGGGAATGATTATCAATGCCGTGAGAGGTATATTTGTTTGTGTTCCTCGTAATATGACAGTTGCCGCAGGTTTTTACAATACATTATTACAAGCTGACGATCCTGCTTTGGTAATTGAACCATTAAACGGATATAGAATTAAAGAAAAAGAACCAGCGAATTATACCGAATTCAAAGTTGAATTAGGAAAAGTTGAAACGGTTATTGAAGGAACAGATTTAACTTTGGTTTCTTACGGATCAACATTTAATATTTGTCAAGAAGTTGTCAAACAATTAGCTGAAATGGATATTTCTGTTGATTTAATTGATGCACAATGTTTAATTCCTTTTGACCGCGATCATGACGTAGCTGCCTCTTTAGCAAAAACTAATAAATTAGTAATTGTAGATGAGGATGTTGAAAGTGGAGCAACGGCTTATTTGTTAGATCAGATTTTGGTTAAACAAAAAGGTTATTATTCATTAGATTCTGAACCTTTAACAATTTCAGCTAACGATCACCGACCAGCTTATAGTACGGATGGAGATTATTTTAGCAAACCTAATATGGAAACTATTTTCGATGCGATTTATGATTTAATGCATGAATCAAATCCTGAAAAATATCCATCAATATATTAAAAAGAATAAACCTTATGAAATTAGCAACATTAAGAAATGGTGATAGAGATGGTCAATTATTGATTGTTTCAAGAGATTTAAAAAAAGCAATACAAGCTAAAAGTGCTCCAACAATGCAATTGGCATTGGATAATTGGAACACAGTTGCACCGCGACTTGAAGAAGAATATAAAGATTTAAATAACGGAAATACAAATGCAGCTTTTGATTTTGATGAAGCAGCTTGTACTTCTCCCCTGCCTCGTGCTGTACAATGGCTCGATGCTTCAGCATATGTAAACCACGTACAACTGGTAAGACAAGCAAGAGGAGCTGAAATTCCAGAAACTTTCTGGACTGATCCTTTAATGTATCAAGGAGGTAGTGATACTTTTTTAGCGCCTCATGAGACCATTAAAATGGAAACTACAGATTGGGGAATAGATATGGAAGCTGAAACCGCTGTTATTCTTGACGATGTTGAAATGGGGTCTAAAGAAACGTTGGCTTTAAGTCGAGTTCGTTTAATTATGTTAGTGAATGATGTATCTTTAAGAGGATTAATTCCTGCTGAACTTGCAAAAGGATTCGGATTTTTACAATCTAAACCTTCAAGCTCTTTTTCTCCTGTTGCTGTCACTCCAGACGAACTAGGTAGTGCTTGGGAAGATGGAAAAGTAAAACTTCCGATCCATGTTGATTTAAATGGTAAACCATTAGGTCGTGCAAATGCTGGCGTAGATATGACTTTTAATTTTGCGAAATTAATTTCACACGCGGCTAAAACTCGTCCATTATGTGCAGGAACAATTCTTGGTTCTGGTACAATTTCAAATAAAGGAAAAGATGGCGGACCAGGTAAACCTATTCAAGAAGGTGGCTTGGGTTATTCTTGCTTAGCAGAAGAGAGAATGGTTGAAACTATTTTAACGGGGAAACCAACTACTCCGTTCATGCAGTTTGGTGATAATGTTACTATCGCAATGTATGATAATGATGGTAAATCAATATTTGGTTCAATCAACCAAACTGTTGAAAAATACAATCCTCCAGCTTAAAAAATAAAATAGAATTTAAAGCTCCAGATTTTTATTCTGGAGCTTTTTTCGTTTAAAAAAAAGATTAGAAAATTCGTTTTTTCTGTTTGATAAAATAGCGTAACTTTGTTATGTGAAAAGCTTATTTATATGAAAATTGAAGAAGAAATTAAATCCAGATTTACAGATGATTATCAAAAACTAACTGTTAATCTATATTTGACACATTCACGATTAGCTGAGCCTTTTCAAAAATTATTGTCAACCTTTGACATCACTCCTACTCAATACAACATACTTCGAATTTTACGGGGTCAAAAACAAAACCCCGTATCAATAGGAATTATTAAATCTCGAATGATTGAACGTAATTCGGACGTAAGCCGTGTTATTGATAGACTGCTGAAAAAGGACTTAATTATTCGAAAAAAGAATAAGCTAGACAAAAGACAAAAAGACATCATCATAAGTGAGACAGGATTAGTGTTATTAGAAAAAATAATGGCTGTTCAAGGTGATACTGACCGTTATTTTGAGAATTTAACGCTAAGTGAAGTCCAGTTAATGAATGATTTATTAGATAAAATTAGAAAATCAATACCTAGTACGAATGAATAGTTTAAAATTACTACGCTTAACAGGTCTTTTAGAAGGACTATCTTACTTAATACTACTTTTGATAGCAATGCCATTAAAATACTATTGGGACCAACCAGAAATGGTAAGCCAAATAGGCATGGCACATGGAGCATTATTTGTTCTCTATATCCTATTGGTTGTGCTTGTAGGTCTTAAATATAACTGGTCTTATAAAACCATTGGATGGGGTTTATTGGCTTCAATTATTCCACTTGGAACTTTTATTGCAGATGCAAAAATTTTTAAAGTTGCTGATTCCGCAGCTTTGAAAAGTTAGATGGATTTAAAATGGTGCAATGCCAATTCATAAGATTGCAATCCAAAACCTAAAATCACACCTATACATACTGGACTGATCAAAGATTCATGTCTGAATGATTCGCGATTCGTCACATTGGATATATGCACTTCTAATACGGGGGTTTGAACAGAATTTATAGCATCTCTAATCGCAACACTGGTATGGGTATAACCTCCAGCATTTAACACAATCCCATCCCATTTTAAATCTTGAATGGCATCTATTAACACGCCTTCATGGTTCGATTGCAAATAGGATAAATCTAATGACTGAAAAGCGGCTTGCAATTCCACAAAATAATCTTCAAAACTTTTATCTCCGTAGATAGTTTGCTCCCTTTTTCCAAGTAAATTTAGATTCGGACCATTTAATATTAAAATCTGTTTTGAATTCATCTTGGCTCAAATATAAAAAGGATTATTTAAGTTACCTTAAAATTGAAAAGTCTTTATCAAACAATAGCATTGAAGCTTATTTGAGAGACTATGAAAAGCTGTACGCTTTTATAGAGACTTATCAAATTCAAAAAGACCCTCAGGATATAAATTTAAAGGATCTTCAAGAGATGATGCAGTGGATTAATGAAATGGGAATTTCGGCAAGATCACAAGCTCGAATTATATCTGGTCTGCGGAATTTTTTCTTTTTTCTAGTACTTGAAGATATAATTGATGATGATCCTACAGAATTATTATCCTTACCTAAAATCGGTAAAAAGCTTCCTGAAGTTTTGGATTTACATGAAATAGATGCTTTGATGTCGGCCATAGATTTGTCCAAAAATGAGGGACATCGCAACAAAGCTATCATTGAAACATTATATAGTTGCGGATTGCGTGTAAGTGAATTAATCAATTTAAAAATTACGAATCTCTATTTTGATGAAGGGTTCATTCGTGTTATTGGAAAAGGAAACAAAGAAAGACTTGTACCAATAAGTCCTTCGGTTGTAAAGGAAATTAGCTTTTATATGGAAGGCACCCGAATTCATCAGGACATTAAAGCAGGTCATGAAGATTTTGTTTTTCTAAACCGTCGAGGAGCCCAACTAACAAGAGTGATGATTTTTACAATTGTCAAACAATTGGCTGAAATAATTGGTTTAGCAAAATCAATCAGCCCACATACATTCAGGCATTCTTTTGCGACACATATGGTTGAAAATGGAGCCAATTTAAGAGCAATACAAGAAATGTTAGGCCATGAATCGATCAGTACAACTGAAATCTACACCCATTTGAGTGATGACATGTTAAAAAGTGCCATTGTTTCATTTCATCCTCGTAATAATGACTATCGATTATAAAAAATTTAACTTTACCTTATAAATGACGGAATTAGACAAGATTTTCATGCAGCGCTGTTTGGAGCTAGCCAAACTAGGACAAGGTTCGGTTGCTCCTAACCCGATGGTTGGATCTGTAATTGTCCACAACAATATAATTATTGGGGAAGGTTATCACCAACAATATGGACAAGCACATGCTGAAGTAAATGCCGTAAATGCTGTCAAGGATAAAAGTCTTTTAAAGGAGTCGACAATTTATATTAATCTCGAACCTTGTGCACATCATGGAAAAACACCGCCTTGTGCCGATCTTATCATTGCCAACAAAATTCCAAATGTTAAAATTGGTTGTATCGATTCATTTGCTAAAGTAGCCGGCAATGGTATTAAAAAACTTGAAGCCGCAGGTGCCAAAGTTGAAGTCGGTATTTTAGAAGAAGAGTCATTGGCATTGAATAAACGTTTTTTTACATTCCACGCTTCTAAAAGACCGTATATCATACTTAAATGGGCCGAGACTGAAGATGGTTTTATGGATATGGATCGATCTAAAAATGAAAAAGGAATATTCTGGATTACAAGTCCTGAAATGAAAACACTTGTTCATAAATGGAGACATGAAGAATCTGCTATTTTAGTTGGTAACAATACCATTGTAACAGATAACCCGCAACTTAATTGCAGAGATTATGCTGGCGTATCCCCCATTCGCATAGTTATTGACGAAAATTTAAAACTAGATTATGGCGCTTTTAATGTAGGTGATCGATCAGTACTAACATATATTATTACCAAGAAAAAAGTAATCGCTAGCGGGAATTTACAATTTGTACAACCTAAAAGTTTTGCTTTAAATGATATCATGACTTTGCTTTATGAGTTAAATATTCAATCAGTTATTATTGAAGGTGGAAAATTCACTTTAGAAAAATTCATTCTTGATAATTTATGGGATGAAGCAAGAGTTTTAACAGGGAATAAAATGCTTCAAAAAGGGATCAAAGCTACTAGTCTTAATAGAAAATCAAGTTTATCATATGCCTACTTTTCAAACAAGGTAAATATTTTTACAAATGTTTAATTTAATATTAGGCATCCTCTTTTTTGTTATCGTTTTAGTTTTATTTAAATTATTCGATCGAAACAAAGTAGACATTTTACAAGCAATTGTTACGAATTACTTAGTAGCAGGTACTATTGGATATATAAGTTCTAATAACCAATTATCAATCGATGAAATTTTCGTTTTACCATGGTTACCTCTTGCTTCCCTAATTGGAATCTTGTTCATTTTAGTATTTAACTTTTTAGCTTTTAGTACGCAAAAGAACGGTTTCGCTATTTCGACGATAGCGAATAAAATGTCTGTTATTCTTCCCGTAATCGCAAGTATTTATCTGTACAATGAAAGTTTAACTTGGCTCAAGTCAATTGGTGTTCTTTTGGCCTTAGTAGGGATAGTATTTAGTAGTCTTTCAAAGAATAAGGAACTCTCTTTTGAAAAAAAGTATTTATCTATAATACTTGTAATTTTTATTGGTCAAGGCATTAGCGATATTATATTTAACTATGTTCAGCATCACTATATCGATGAGAATACGGCGCCCTTTTTTATTTCAACCATTTTTCTAACAGCCTTTATATTTGGTCTAATTTATTTAATGACATTGGCAATAATGGGTAAAACCAAATTGCGGATTAAAAATGTTGCATGGGGTATTGCAGTGGGGATACCTAATTATTTAACTGTCTTCTATTTTTTCAAAGCTTTAGAGGAAAACTTTTTAGAAAGTTCTCAAATTTATCCTATCCTTAACATTGGAATTATATTGATTTCAACAATGATTGGACTCATCTTTTTCAAAGAAAAATTATCCAAACTAAATTGGATAGGAATTATTGTTTCAATGGTCGCTATTGCACTAATTGGATTAAGTTAAGTACCTAATAGGACCATTCATTACTGAAGGTATTAAAGAAATCGAATCCGATTTTAAAATTGAAATTAATGGAGGCGGCATTATTATCTCGGACCACATAAAAAACACTTGCCTTAAACAATTGTTGTCTTATTTTAAATACCCGTTCTAAACCACCGTAAAATTCGACATGTGCATAGTTTTTATCTTGGAGAAATAGCGCTCCGGCTCCCGCAACGATTTGAAGCTTTAATTTATTAATAAGCCAAATCTTATCCATAATCGCTCCATTAAAATGATGAATTCCATAAGCTTGAAAGAAAGGACTCGTTGTATTAAATGTAGAATCTAATAGCTGCATAGTGTTTAAAGGATTGGAGAAGAAAAAGAGATCTGAACCTCGAATAAATTTTCGTTCAACATATTGGACTTCCTCCTTATTCGAACCCAAAAAAGAACCTGCTTCCATCCGCCATTTTAACTCTCCAAATGTGCCCAATTTAACCTTATCACTTAAATCTATTTGTAAAAAGCTAAAATTAACATCACTCCCAAATAAATTTGGAACACCTATTTTGTATCGTAATTTCAATTCAGGGTACTCCGTTCCTACTATTAATTTTTTATTCCCTTTTAAAATATACTTCTGCTTAAATCGATATAAAAACTCAAGTCCAATGATCGACACGGTATAGGTTTCGTAAGGATCAGGATAAGACCATATTCCGAGATTAACCAATGTATCAACCCATGGCGCGAACTCAACATTCGAAACATCACGACGAACAGAATGATCGAAGCTAATTTTACCGTATAATCCATTCGTGAGCTCAATTCTTTGACTTAATTCAATAAAAGTCTTTCGCACTTGATTTGACACACTGAAAAAGTCCTCGATTGATTGCTCCATCGTCACAAAGTCGTAAATATCACCTCCAGCTATTTTAAAACTACCAAATCGCTTTGGTAAAAATGTATATTCGACCCCTAATTGCCCCTTTACATCCTCATTTCTAAAACCATAATCAATAAATCCATCTACACTAAAAGCTTGCGCATTCTCAAATTCTTTGGAGTACGAACCGCCTAATTTCCATCTAAAACCACCCATACCTAATGGAATTATCTGCCCAATTAGTGGATTGATAAATATTTCTTGCCTTTTAATTCTACTTCGGAATCCGACACCATTCAAAACAATATCCCAAAATTTAATGCGATTAAACTCATTATTAACACTATCAATATATTTATCGCTTGTTATCTCTTTGTAAATACTGTCTTGCTCTGCGATAAAGTCTAATTCCATCTCTTTGAGTTGAATGGGTCTAATCTCGCTCCAATACAATGAATCTTTATCAAAAGCTTCTTCATCATATTTCATCAATATATTTCGGTCTGACTTCACTAACTCTTCAATATTGAATTGATAATCTTTGTGATTTACTCTTGTGTTACCTATTACAATTTTATTGAAATCATTAACCGTATAATCAAATTCTCTTCGCGTTACAACCCACTTATCTTCTAATAATTTATAATCCTGATTTATTCTAAAACTTTTAAAATAATTCATGGCATTTTTATTAATAGACAAGTCAAATGATTTAATCACCCATAAACTATCGATGATATAAATATTACCCGAGAACAATGCCGTTTCACTAAACCTAGGTTCAACAGCAATATCAAATATTTTCTGTCCATCTTGAAAAAAAACACTGTTCAATATGAATTTGTAATTAATGAACGTATTGATCGCTAACGGCGAAACTATTGGGTTTTCCGCAATTTTAGGCAAGGTTAGAAGATTTTGATACAAGTTTATATCACCGTCCTCTAACTTTTCAAAAAACAGGTAAGGGTTATGTTTGATGTTCTGAGTTGGAGCAATATCACCTGACCGAGAAAAGCTTGCTGAAACTCCCGTTGTACTGGAACTTTTATCAGAATAATCTTGATAGGCCAAAATAACTTCATGGTATTTATCTTTTTGATAAAAATTACTTTCCGAAACAGACTCAATAAAATTCATCTTAGTTCGATCCAAATCGAGCACCAATTCCCCATCAGCATCCAAACTATCAGTGACGCGATTATACCTGTTTTCCGACTCTAAACTACTTTTGATATAAGTTTGACATTTATAACTTTCATATTGATAGCGATATTTATCCTTCATCTCCATCGCATTTTGAATAACTTCTTTTGCGATATCTCTCTTATCGGCATAGATCTCAACAGAACTCAATGAGCGTGCATTTTCAAGTAAAGTAATATTGTGTTCGTGAATTTTTGAAGTGATTACCAAAGTATCTATTCGAACTTCCATTCCAATCATTGTGAACTTTAAAACAACACTATCTAAAGCAGTAATCTCTAAAAAGTAATTACCGTTAAAATCTGTAGGAACACCGTAGGTTGTGTTTAAAACTGAAACGCGCACACCAGGTATCGGTCGACCTAATACATCATTCACATTGCCCTTAACAACATTTTGTGCGTTTGCGAAACTTGAACAAACAATAAAAAGAAAAATAAAGAATCTTAACATAATTGATCAACAAGACGAGAAAAATATCGAGAAGTTACAATCTTTTTAAAATTGGCTATTTTTCTACTTTCCAATTTAGTATTTCGTCTATTGTTTTGTATGAAATAGCGTGATAATTAGGCCTTGCCTTCGTGTAAATAGACTTTGCCAATTCAACCCCTTCAGGAGTTAAAACCAGTTGTCCGTATATAGGCTCTAAGAATTTTCTTCGACCTACATTAATTAAAAAGTTTTCCATTGCTGGCTCCATACCATGATAACCATGTTGAATAGAAGAAATGTACCATTCTGCCATAATCTCAGCATTTCCACATGTACTAAATTCATAAAATTCATCTAACTTCTGCATCATTTCAGGTTCTATTTTTTCTGGAATACACCTAATAAAACGAATCCATTCTTGCGTTGACCAATCACCTTTAGAAATTCCTAAATCTTGAACTTCCTCAATCTCATACAATGCAAAAACTTTTTTATCGACCGCTTCAAACCTTGTCGATTTGATCTCAACCCTATTATTCGGAATACCTTGTCCATAAATCCAATCATCAAGATTAAAACGAATAGAATCTCTTTCTAATAAATTTTCGTTCAAGTAAGTCACAAATTCCTCCGTACTAATAGTTTTAAACATATAATCTTTAAAGTAATTCGATACAAAAACGTCAAATTTATCACGCCCCACTTTACTTTCTAATGTTCGCAAAAACAATGCACCCTTATCATAGGCGATGCATGTCATCCCATCATCTGGATTCCGACCATCTAAGTCCAATTTTAATTTTGTGTCATCTGGATGTTTACCATGTAAAATCTCTTCATTCTCATGTGTTAATTCCTGATAAGAAATACTCATTAACATATCTGCATAATCTTTACCATATACTTTTTCCATTATTCTATTTTCAAAGTACACTGTAAATCCTTCGTTCAACCAGAAATCATCCCATGTTGCATTCGTAACTAGATTACCAGACCATGAATGGGCTAATTCATGTGCGATAAGTGAAACCAATGATTTATCTCCAGCTATAATAGTCGGTGTTGCAAAAGTCAATTTAGGATTCTCCATACCACCAAAAGGAAATGAAGGAGGTAAAACCAGAATATCATATCTCCCCCATTTATAAGGTCCGTAAAGTTCAACTGCCGCAGCTATCATTTTATCCACATCCGCAAATTCATCGACACTCTTATCTAACATCTCAACTTCAGCATAAACACCTGTATGTTCTCCTATTGCTTTAAAGCGAATATCACCAACAGCCATTGCAATTAAATAGGTCGGAATTTTTTGATCCATTTTAAAATTATATACTCCTTCTGGATTGATTTCTTTAGGGTTATCAGCGCTCATGACCGCCATTAAATTCTCCGGAGTCTTAATTCTAGCACTATACGTAATCCTATTTTTTGGACTATCTTGACAAGGAATCCACGTTCGTGTTAAAATTGCTTGTCCTTGCGTAAACAGATAAGGATTTACCTTTCCCGCTGTCTGCTGTGGATTAAGCCATTGAAGCGCATTTGCATCCGATCCAGTTGAATAATAGATTTTAACCTTTTTAGATTTTTTCGGTAATTGCACAGTTAATGGCTGACCAAGTAATTCGTCTAATTCACCAATTTTATAATCAGTTGTTTCCAATCCATCGACTTCTATTTTTTCTATAGAAAGTCCATAAATATCAAAAATCACCTCTTTAGCATCGTCTAAATATTCTAATTCGTGTTCTACACTTCCAACTAATTTAGAAGATTCAAAATCAACTAATAAGTCTAAATGTAAATGTTTCGTTCGAACAGATTCGATGTTAGAATAAGAATGTTTATCAATTACTTCTATTAATTCTTTAGCACCCTCATCATAACTGTGTTCTTTAGATGATTCATTCTTACACGATTGAATTAAAACGGCTATACTAATTAAAGGTAAAATAAACTTTTTCATGCAGTTACTTATAGTTTTGGTCTGTAAAGATAGTTAAATTAAATAGCCCATAATATTCAACGCGATGCAATTTTTAATCTATTTTAATTCCGTTTGATTTTGAGCATTTTCTAAAAAACGGTGAATTAAAATGATGAACGGTAATATATTTTAAGTTTATTTAATTAATTTCACGAGCTTAATTCAACGAATTTCTATGACAAATACTGTCCAACCGACGAATCACAACATTGCATCAGACAAAACGCTATTTGGTCACCCTGTTGGCCTGTTTGTACTATTCTTTACTGAAATGTGGGAACGTTTTAGTTATTATGGAATGAGAGCCTTATTGGTGCTTTATATTTCCGCGACTGTTGGTGATGGAGGTTTAGGTTGGACAAAGGCAAGTGCAATAGAATTATATGGATGGTACACTATGCTGGTCTATGTGATGTCAATTCCTGGAGGAATTATTGCGGATAAATTTTTGGGACAGAAAAAATCAGTGCTATACGGTGCAATAATATTGGTAGCAGGACATGGAATTTTAGCTATTGAGGCTTTATGGGCATTTTATACTGGCCTTGGCTTAATAATATTTGGTGTTGGTATGCTAAAACCAAACATTTCAACAATGGTTGGTGGCTTGTATAAATCTGGTGATATTAGAAGAGATAAAGGGTTTACAATATTTTATATAGGAATAAATGTAGGCGCATTTTTATCAGCATTAATTGTTGGATATGTCGGAGAATTCTATGGATGGCATTATGGTTTCGGTTTAGCTGGCATTGGGATGTTATTGGGATTAGTAGTATATATCGGTGGACAGAAATACTTAGCGAATGTTGGAAATTTTATTGGCAATTCTGAAAACGAACTTGAAAAAGCTGCACTTAAAAAGCCATTGACAAAAATTGAAAAAGATCGAATGTTGGTTCTTTTAATTTCATTTTTAATCATTATTGTTTTTTGGGGAGCTTTTGAACAAGCTGGTGGACTTTTAAATATTTACGCAAATGAGAAAATTGATCGTGTAATTTTTGGATGGGAGATGCCTGCAACATGGTTTCAATCTTTTAATGCAGGATTTATTATACTTTTCGGAACTGCGGTTGCAGGATTTTGGGCAAATCGAAAACTAAAAGGTAAAGAAACTTCCACATTATTAAAAATGGGAATAGGAACCATAATTATGGGCTTTGGCTTTTTATTAATGGTGTTCGCTTCTAATCAGGCTGGTGAAATTGCTTTTGGTACGGCTAGTTTTTGGTGGTTAACAGGAGCATATTTACTTCATACAATCGGTGAATTATGTGCTTCTCCAACTGCTCTTTCATTCATTACAAAACTTGCACCATTAAAATATGCCTCAATAATGATGGGGGTATATTTCGCTGCAACTGGATTAGGAAACAAATTAGCAGGGTCTATTGGTGAAGCTTCACAATCAGAACCTATCAATATAGAATTTATAGCGAATACTAACGATTTAATCAACTTTAATAATCAAGACACATTGGTTGCCGTAGATAAAGGATTCTCAATTAAATCCAACATCTATTTATTGGATGATAAATTTGTTGCTGAAGGATTCAAAAATGGTATTTCAGTTGAAAATTTATTTAAGTTTCAAAAAGAAGAAAAGCGAAATGAAGTAATGGCAATTCTTGCTGAAAATAAGGCCACAAAGGAAAACCCATATCATGCAACATTTAAATTTGAAAAAGAAGTTGAAGCTGCCAAAATAAAAGCAAACAAGGGCGATGGTAAAAACTACGAAGGAGAATTCATTATTGAAGAAATCCAAACAGAAAAAGAACACAATATATTCTTATTCATCTTTTTACTCACATTAGCATTCGGTTTATTGGTTATTGCTTTACTAAAACCATTAAAACGACTAACGCACGGAGCGGAGGACAATGAAGGCCTAAGTAAAAACGAAACAGAAGGCTTTGAATTAGCTGAAGAATCAAAATAAATAAATTAATAACACCGTAATCTTTTTTTATGCAAGGAACAGAAGATCAAACACAAGATTTTTTTAAATCCAAAGTATTAGGACATCCAGCAGGCTTATTTGTCCTATTTTTCACAGAAATGTGGGAACGTTTTTCGTTTTACGGAATGCGTGTTTTATTGGTAAACTTTTTAACAATGGCTGTGATCGGCTATAACCCAGGTTGGGAATGGTCAGCAGAAAACGCAACAGCTTTATTTGGTACTTACGCAGGCCTACTCTACTTAACACCAATTATAGGTGGATTAATTGCTGATAAATGGATTGGTTACCGTTGGGCCGTTGTACTTGGCGCCTTAATCATGACTTTAGGGCACGCATCAATGGCTTTGGAAACTGAGTTCTCTTTGTATGCAGGTCTTGCTTTATTAGTTATTGGTACTGGTTTCTTTAAACCTACAATGACTTCAATCATTTCTGAGATGTATAAGGATTTACCTGAAAAGAAAGATGGTGCTTATACGATCTTCTATATGGGTGTAAACGCAGGTGCATTCTTCGGAATGATGTTATGTGGTTATTTAGCTGAGAAAATTGGCTGGAGCTGGGGCTTTGGTCTTGCAGGAATCTTCATGTTATTAGGAACGCTACAATTCTGGTTATCTAAACCATTATTTGGAAATATCGGAGAAGTACCTAAAAGAGGTGGCAACGACGAAATGGTAGTTGAAAATGTTATTGAAGCTGATGACTTAATCGACGATGTGAAAAGTAGTAAAACGGTTGCACATGCAAATCCGTTTACAATGGTAGACAAAATATTAATTACCATATGTTCTGTTGTTGGTTTAGCATATTTATTCAATGATCCTTTATCTAAAATTGCGGATATTAATTTATTCCCTTTTAAAGTTGGAAATCTAGATGGACAATATGCTGTTATTCTTTTAGGTTTAGGTTTATTCCTTTACTTAGTTATTTCAAGAATGTGGCGTTATGAAAGAGTCGTTCGAGATAGAATGATTGCCTTTGTAATATTTGCTTTCTTCACTGTATTCTTTTGGTTGTCTTTCGAACAAGGTGCAACATCGTTGGTATTATTCGCTAGAGATTCTGTAGATAGAGTCTTAACTGGAAACAGTGCCATTGCTTTCAATATCATTAACGCATTATTAACGGTTATTCCTTTATTAATCATTTCATGGGTACTTTTCTTATTATGGAAAAGAACTTTCAAGAAAATTCCAGGATCGAACATTGTATTGGTAATATGTTTTGCTGGTATGTGGGGAATCGTAGGTTGGATGTTAAACAGAGATTTTAACACTGTTGCATACGATGTAACCTATTCAGCTATTCAAACACCTGCGCTCAATGAAGAATCAGGAGAACAGTTACTCGATGATAAAGGTGAACTAGTTTATGCTTATGAAGCCGTAACAGAAAACATGAGTGTTCCTGAAGGAGCTGTTGTTGTAGATAAAATAATGAAAATTGCTGAACCTGTACAACTAGCTGTTAATGAAGAAGTGCATATTATTCATAAAAACAACGAAAAAACAGAATACGCCTACTTAAGCGATAAAGGTGTAGAAAATGCAAGAGCGAATGGAATTAAGCAGAATTTAGATAATGGCGTAGTCGTTGCTAAGGTTGCTGAGATTAAAGCGAATGAAGTTGAAATCTTTGTAAGTTGGTTCAGTATTTTGAATTCATTCTTTATTATTGCTTTTGCATCATTCTTTTCTAAATGGTGGGAATCTAAATACAACCCTTCGGCAACAGGTAAATATGCTTTAGGATTAATTATTATGGCAATAGGATTTGCTTTATTAGCATTTGGCGCTATGGGCATTCAAGAAGGTGTTAAAGTGAGTATGGTTTGGTTAATACTGGCGTACTTATTCCATACACTTGGAGAGCTTTGTATTTCTCCTGTAGGTCTATCTTACGTGAGTAAACTAGTTCCTGCACGTATGATAGCATTTATGTTCGGTATGTGGTATTTAGCGATTGCTATTGGAAACAAACTAGCAGCCGTATTAGGTGGTCAAATTGAAAATATTACTGAACAATATTCATTATCGTTCTTCTTCTTGATATTTACGATTGTTCCAGCACTTGCTGGAATCTTGATTTTATTCTTATCTCCAGTCATTAAGAAATTAATGCATGGTGTAAAGTAATCAACACAAATAATTAAATTATAAAAACGGTCATCAGCTTTGGTGACCGTTTTTTTTGTTGGTAACACTAATTATTGAATGCCTCTCCTTCCCCATTCCTTTATTGTAATTGCTTTGCCAATGATCATCTAAAGCTTAAAATTATATCTGCTATCAAACCTGTTTTGATTTGCCTACCCCAGTTTCTTCTGGCGTCATCCACAATTAGAATTTTACTTATTTCTATAACTTCTGAGTTAGAACTATTTTAATCGTTAAGAAACCTCTTAAAACCTGTGTATCATAAAGAATATTATCCTATCAACAGTCTTCATCTATCATAAATTTTAACCGAATCATTAACACCTTCTTAATTTAAAAACAAGGCACAAAAAAAAGCAGCACCTCAAAAGAAGTGCTGCTTAATATTATTTTGATTTATTTAAATGACTATAAAACGTTCATTCCGTCTAAAACTCCCATTACATTTCTAACTGCAGCAGCAGATTCGTCAAGTAACGCTTGTTCAGCATCATTTAATTTCACTTCAAGAATTTTTTCGATTCCGTTTTTACCAAGAACAACTGGTACACCTAAATAAATTCCATTTTGACCATATTCACCTTCTAACCAAGAACAAACTGGTAGCACTCTTTTTTGATCCTTCACAATTGCTTCAACCATTTGAGCAGCTGCAGCACCTGGTGCATACCAAGCAGAAGTTCCTAATAATTTAACGATTTCACCACCACCAAATTTAGTACGCTCAATAATCTCGTCTAATTTAGCTGGATCAATTAATTCTGTAACTGGAATACCACCAACAGTTGTATATCTTGGAAGAGGAACCATTGTATCACCATGTCCACCCATCAATAAAGCTTGGATATCTTTTGGAGAAACATTTAATTCCATTGCTAAAAATGATCTATATCTAGCAGTATCTAAAACACCAGCCATACCCATTACTCTTGATTTGTCAACTTTCGCTGATAAATAAGCAGTATAACACATTACATCTAAAGGATTAGATACAATGATGATTTTAGCATCAGGAGAATGTTTAACAACGTTTTCTGTAACTGATTTTACAATTCCAGCATTCGTAGCGATCAAATCATCACGAGACATTCCAGGTTTACGTGGAATACCAGATGTAATTACCACAACTTCCGAACCTGCAGTTTTTGAATAATCATTTGTTGACCCAACAATTCTTGAATCATACATGTTAACAGGAGAAGTCTCCCACATATCTAAAGCCTTGCCTTCAGCAACACCTTCTTTGATATCTAACAATACAATTTCATTTGCAATTTCATTATGAGCAAGAACATTAGCACAAGTCGAACCAACATTTCCCGCTCCTACAACGGTAACTTTCATCTTTAATAGGATTATTTAAATTAAATATAATTTTTTCTCTTGCGAATTTAAAAAGAATTTTAAGTTCAGTTTAAAAAAATCGCATCTTATTTCAGGATTATAGCGAATTTTATTTTTTTTATGTAAAGTAGGCAACCGATGAATAAGTCGAACGTTTAAGAATTGTAAACACTGTGGAAAAAAAAGACGAACTAGAGGAAATTGTTGACGGATGTATCCGTGGAAAACGAGCTTACCAAAAAAAGCTCTTCGAGATGTACTATGGAAAAATGATGGCAGTTTGCTATCGTTACGCCAAAGACAAAGACGAAGCGCAGGACATGGTTCAGAACGGTTTCATTAAAGTCTTTAAGAAATTAGATGTTTATAATTTTGATGGTTCTTTGGAAGGTTGGATAAGACGAATAATGGTGAATACTGCTATTGATCAAATTAGAAAAAATAAGCGGGATCCATTTTTAGTTGATGATGATTCGTTATTGCAAAATGAAGAGGAAGTACAGCCCTTTGCGGACGCAGACGAATTTAATTTAGAACTTAAAGCTGAAACAGCGATTAAAGCGATCAGTGAATTATCACCAGCATATAGAACGGTGTTTAATATGTATGTAATTGAGGGGTTCACACACAAAGAAATCGCTAATTACTTAGAAATAAGTGAAGGAACATCAAAATCCAACTTGGCGAAAGCCAAACAAAAATTACGCGCAAATCTCACAGAGAAGTTTGCTAAAATTGAAGAAAATGAGTGATATTGATAAAATAATAAAATCATCGATCGATGGCTATGAAGCGCCATTCGATCCACAAGCATGGGAGCGGCTCAGTAGTCAGCTTAGCCCATTCGAGGATGTTATTCGTGAGGCTGTTGAAGATTACGAAGCTCCGTATAATGACGATGCATGGACTAATGTTAACAAGCAATTAGGCCCTAATAAAAACGTAATTGGCTGGTTAATTGGATCAGCTGCTGTACTTGGTATTATCTTTACTACAATTGCAATTCTACCAGAAAATGAATCTAAAATGCTTACTGCTGATCAGCCGAGCAAAGTTGTTGATTCATCAATAAAAGATGTTAAAACAATCGAAAAGAATTTAAACACAAACGATCAAGCAAAAAACATAATTTCTGAAACAACTGAATCTCAAAAAGAAGAGCTTAATAATGCTAAAGCACAGCCTAATCTACCTGTCGTTGAAAAATTAAATCCAACAAATAAAACAACACTTAAACCAACCATTGTTAAAGAACCTACTCAGATAGATATAAAAGAGTTTGAGCATAAAACAAATTCAAAAACTGATGAATCTATTCCAGTGATAGAAGATAAAACAATTGATGCTGGAACAGTAACGAAGGTTAATTATAATGCTAAGTTTGATGCTTCTGCTGTAACTATCTGCCAGAATGAGTCAATACAATTCAACCCCAATAAGACATATTCAGACGTGTTATATGTATGGGATTTTGGTGACGGGAATTACAGCGCAGAAAGCTTTCCAAATCATAACTACAGTAAATCAGGAAACTTTAACGTAAAACTTTCTTTAAAAGACAGTAAAACAAATAAAGATCTAGCAACTTATAGTTCAAGTGTTCAAGTCAATGCTTTACCTGATGTTGATTTTGCTTGGGAGAAATCTTTAGATATTATTCCAACCATTAAGTTTATCAACTTGACAAAAGAAGCGAACTTATTCGCATGGAAAGTTCAAGATAAAATGTGTTCTGATAAAAATCAATTCGAACATACTTTTAGAACTCAAGGTATTTACAATGTTGAATTATTAGCTGAAGCCAACAATGGATGTCAAAATAAAATCAGCAAGCAAATAAATATTGAAGACGATTATAATTTATTAGCGCCAACTGCATTTTCTCCAAATGGTGATAATATAAATGACTTTTTTATACCTAAAGCTTTAAAAATTCTGGATCAAGAATTTACAATGACTATTTATAATCAAGCTGGAAAGTTGATATTTCAAACGAGTAATATCAACCAACCTTGGGATGGACGAGTTGCAATAGATAACAACGAAGCTCCTCAAGGTGCGTATGTTTGGCTCGTGAAAATAATGAATGCAAATGATCAATTAGAACAATATACTGGTCAAGTTATACTTACCAAATAGAGCAAATCGAAATAATTTTGAAAAAACAACCAAGTTTAATTGACTTGGTTGTTTTTTTTTTCTTAAAATTGCGATGAAATAAACGTAATGTATGGTATTTTTTTTTTAGATTTATAAACATGAAGTATACTACAGAACAATCGTAATGATTCGTTAAATGCAATTTGAAATAAAACCAACACTCAAAACACCACATGTCCTTCTAAATAATGAAGATGGATTAATTCTGATTGCAGGTATATCAATACCAGAAGATCCCTATACATTCTACACTCCATTTAATCAAGAATTGGAATCATATTTCAACCAATCTCCAACTAAAACAGTTTTTGAATTTAAACTCGAATATTTTAATACGAGTTCGACTTTAGTTATTCGAAATATATTAAAGTTTCTAGCCGAAAAAACCAATAACTCAGACATACTTGTAAAATGGTATTATGAGGAGTATGATGAAGATATGAAAGTAGCTGGTGAAGAATTCGACACACTGATAAAGCCGTTGAATATTTCGTTAATAGCAGTTAAGGAGTTTAAATAATTCTAATAACTTATTAGTTTCTTGGATTTCAACATATTGTATTCCATTGTAATTCTAATTCTCTGAAAATTCTCATTTACAATACTACCTCTATTTCAGTTTAAGATCCCAATAATTACAGGAATATAATTAAAGAATCAAGTTTTTTTTGAGTAAATTGCGATTCAAATTACTTAAACATGAAAAAACTATCTACTAAGCTAATTGTAATTCTTTTTATTGCAATTGGACCACTTGTGGGGTATTCCCAGAAAGTCCTTGTTGGAGCTGAAGCCCATAAGGTCATAAAAGGGGCCGAAATGGTTCGAACAAGTCCCTACTCAGATCTCCCCTCTTTTATTCGACTACAAAAGGAAAACGGAATTGAGATTGACAATGTCAAAAATTGGTACAAAACTGTATTCAAGTTAAATCCTGAAATGGATTTTAAGCTTATTCAATCAGAAGCTGACAATATTGGATTCGTTCACCATAAATTCCAACAAACCTATAAAGGTATTCCTCTTCAAGATGGAATATGGAATGTGCATACGAAACATGATAAGGTTGTTTCACTAAACGGCTTGATTTACAATAAAATTGTTGCGCCTACGATTGCCAGTCTTTCAGAGAACGCTGCTTTATCTATTGTTTTAGAACATATCGGCGCTGAAGTATACAAATGGGAATTACCAGGAGAAGAAGCGCACCTTAAATGGGAATCTGATGATCAAACTTCAACCTATGCTCCAAAAGGAGAATTGGTATTGATTACAAACAATAGTAGCTTTCATGCTAACTCATATCGCTTAGCTTATAAATTTAATGTCTACGCACACAAACCACTTTCAAGAGCTGATATTTTTATTGATGCAAATAGTGGTGAAATTCTTCGTGAAAACAGTTTAATTCATGAAGTTGACGAAGAAGGAACGGCTGAAACGGCTTATTCTGGAACACAAACTATTACTGCTGACAGTTTTGAAGGTATTTATAGATTAAGAGATGCTAGTAGAGGTAACGGAATTAGAACTTTCGATTTAAATGAGGCGGTTGAATATGGTGATGCTGTAGATTTTGAAGACGATGATAATGATTGGGATAACGTAAACCCTCAAAAAGATGAATATGCAACAGATGCGCATTGGGGATCTGAAATGACCTATGATTACTTTTTTGAACAACACGATAGAAACAGTATTGATAATGATGGTTTTCAATTAAACAGTTATATCCATTTCGGTGTTGATTATGCCAACGCTTTTTGGGATGGAACAAGAATGACTTATGGAGATGGTGATGATTTTTGGGATCCATTGACATCTGTTGATATTGCAGGCCACGAAATCACTCATGGTTTAACAACATTTACTGCGGGTCTTATTTATGCAAGAGAATCAGGTGCATTAAACGAGTCGTTCAGTGATATTTTTGGTAATGCAATTGAACAATTCGCTCGACCAGGAGATTTTAGCTGGTTGGTTGGTGAGGACATCGGTTCGGCTTTAAGATCTATGTCTAATCCAAATTCTTATGGAGATCCCGATACTTATTTTGGTGACTTTTGGGCATCATTAGATGGCGGTGATAGCGGCGGTGTTCATACGAATAGCGGTGTACAGAATTTTTGGTTTTATTTATTGTCACAAGGTGGAACAGGAACCAATGACAATGGAGATGATTATGATGTAACTGGCATTGGAATTGAGGATGCTGGTAAAATTGCATTTAGAAATTTAACTGTTTACTTAACGCCATCTTCTAATTTTGAAGAAGCGCGATTCTATGCAATACAATCTGCTACTGATATTTTTGGAGGTTGTACTTTTGAAGTAGAACAAACTACAAATGCTTGGTATGCAGTTGGTGTTGGTGAAATATTCGTACCAATTGTAGAAGTAGCTTTTGAAGCTAGCGAAACTGTAGGTTGTTCTTTGCCTTATGCTATCAATTTTGATAATTTAAGTATTAATGGTTCGACTTATGCATGGTTTTTTGGAGATGGAGATACAGATGATGAAACAAATCCAGAGCATGTTTATACCGCTGCAGGCGAATATGACGTGAAACTTATCGTTGACGGTGGCGCTTGTGGTATTGATTCTTTGACAATTGAAGATTATATTATCATAGATCCAACTATCGAATGTGTAGCTGTTCTTCCATCGGATGGGACTGGACCAACTCAATCTAGTTGTGAAGGAACATTATTCGATGCTGGTGGTGAACTAGGTGATTATCCAGGAAGAAGTGATAGCCAAATTACAATTGCACCAATTGGAGCAGATAGAGTCGACCTTTCTTTTGTATCTTTTAATATGGAAGCTGGTGCGGGTCTAACTTGTAATTACGATTATATTGAAATATTTGATGGTCCAACAAGATTCAGTCCTCTAATTGATCGCTATTGTGATAATAACATCCCTACGGACGTAAGTTCTACTGGAGGCGCAATCACAATTGTTTTCCATTCGGATGCAAGCGTTGAAGGAACTGGTTTTGAAGTTGAGTGGACTTGCGTAGTTCCTTTCGATCCGCCAGTTGCAAACTTTACATCTAACACAACTACAACTTGCGATGGACTCGTTCACTTTGTTGATCTTACTACAAATGCTCCAACTGAATGGGATTGGGATTTTGGTGATGGAAACATTTCTTCATTACAAAACCCTTCGCATACATATGATGCTGAAGGCGTTTATACAGTTCAATTAAGAGCAACAAATCTAATTGGTGAAAACACGGTTATTATTACAGATTATATCACAGTTAATTATGCTGAAAATCCAACAGCTTCGGGTGCAGAAATTTGCCCTACTGAAAACGCTGTATTGTCTGCACTTGGTGCAGGTGAAATGCAATGGTATGATACACCGGTAGGTGGAACGTTATTAGGAAGAGGTGCAAGTTTCACAACTGAACCTCTAGATGCTACAACTACTTTTTATGTATCATCAGACGAATATGAGACTCCTGAATTTGTAGGACCTGCTGATAATACTTTCGGTGAAGGTGATCCTTTTGACGGTGAACAATATTTGATTTTTAATGTTGATACCCCTATTATTATCAAAAGGGTTAAAGTTTATGCTTCGGGATCTAAAAACAGAACAATTGAATTGAGAGATAATGAAGGTACTTTAATCGAGTCAAAAACGATATTTATTGAAGATGGTGAACAAACGATTGATTTAAACTTAAGTGTTCCAATCGGAGAGAATTATCAATTAGGAACGGCTGCTGGCAGTATTCCTTCTCTATTTAGAAATGATAACGAAGCTGCACTGCCTTCTTACCCATACATAATTGACGATTTAGTTGAGATTCTTACAAGTAGTGCTGGTTCTGAATATTATTATCATTACTACAATTGGGAAATTCACCGTTACGAATGTACTAGTGATCGTGTTGCGGTTACAGCAACTGTACTCGACGAATCTCCTATCACAATTAAATCTGTTGATGATATTTGTATTCAATCAGCTCCAATTACATTAGAGGCAACTATGCCTGGAGGAACTTGGTCAGCAACTTGTGGTGCATGTATTGATGATATGTCTGGTGAATTTAATCCTAACCTTGCAGGTGTTGGCGAATTTACAGTTGCTTACAATGTTGAAGGTACATGTTCATTTGTGAATACAATAACGATAAATGTGGTTGACTGTCTAGGTCTTGAAGATAATTCTTTGGCTAATGAATTTAATGTTTATCCTAATCCAACGAACAGTAGAGTTTATATCAAAACAGGTTCTGTGTCTGCGGGAATAATAAATGTGACGGATGTTTTAGGTAAGACTATTTCTCAAGTAACTTTTAATTCTAATCAAGTTATTTACAATTTTGATAGCAATCTAGCTGACGGAACTTATTTTATACACTTTTCGGATGTGAACGGAAATTATATCACAAGTAAAAAAATAATTAAGCACTAAAACGATTACCATATCGTATTGCAAAGGGGATGATAATTATCATCCCTTTTTTATTGCCTAGATTCCGAAAATCAATCATGAATTAATTATATTTGTCCTTCAATAAATATCAACTATGAAAGATACCGCATTATCACAAAAACACATAGCGCTAGGCGCAAAAATGGTTCCTTTTGCTGGCTATAATATGCCAGTTCAATACGAAGGAGTAAAAGCAGAACACGAAATTGTTAGGACAGGTGTTGGTGTATTTGATGTTTCACATATGGGTGAATTTTTACTTGAAGGTGAAAATACAATTGCATTATTACAAAAAATCACTTCTAATGATGTTTCAAAAATGGTTGATGGACAAGCACAATATACTTGCTTGCCAAATGCAACAGGTGGCGTTATAGACGATTTAATTATCTACAGAAAAAACGAGAATAGCTTTTTTGTTGTCGTAAATGCATCAAATATTGAGAAAGATTGGAATTGGATAGAAAAGAATAACGACTTAGGCGTTAAAATGCAGAACTTATCTGACGATTATTCTTTGTTAGCTGTTCAAGGTCCTAAAGCTGCTGAAGCAATGAATGTGCTGACAGATATAGATTTAACAGATATGAAATATTACACATTTCAAATGGCAAAATTTGCCGGAATTGATAATGTAATGGTTTCAGCTACTGGTTATACCGGTTCTGGCGGATTTGAACTTTATGTTAAAAATACAGATGTTGCTACATTATGGGATAAAGTTTTTGAAGCAGGTGAAAGTTATAATATCAAGCCTATCGGTCTAGCAGCAAGAGATACTTTGCGTTTAGAAATGGGATTCTGTTTATATGGAAATGACATTGATGATACTACATCTCCATTAGAAGCAGGTTTAGGTTGGATTACAAAATTCACAAAGGACTTTACCAATTCTGAGAACTTAAAAGCGCAAAAAGAAGCAGGTGTTAAGAAAAAATTAGTTGCTTTTGAAATGGTAGAAAAAGGAATTCCAAGACATGACTACCCTATCGTAGATGCGGACGGAAAAAATATCGGTCGTGTGACTTCAGGAACGATGTCTCCTTCACTAAACAAGGCCATTGGACTAGGTTATGTTACAATTGAAAACGCGACCATAGACGGGCCTATTTTCATCGAAGTTAGAAATAAACAGATTGAAGCAAAGATTGTAAAAGCGCCTTTTTATAAGGCTTAATTACTATTTATTTAAAATTATTTAGAGGGTGGTGTAAATTTTTACATCACCCTTCTTTTGTTCATTTATACTTACTTTTTTTATTTTTAAGTTAAGGCCCTGACATTGACTGAATTTAATATTTTTTATGCTCAAGTTGATAATTAGCGTAAATACTGCAAATTAGTATTGGTTATATTCATTTGAAATTCTATATTTGCAGCCTTTAAAAAAGTATATAAGATTAATTAACATTTCAAATGAGAAATAAAGGATTTTTTTGGTCAATAACTATTGCGTTAGCATTGGCTTGTATTTATCAACTTTCATTTACATGGGCAACTAGCGGTGTAGAGAAAGATGCGAAACAATACGCTCAAGAAAAAATAGATTCATTGATTGAATTTAACATTCCATCTATCGAATATGGTAAAGCTACTTTATCATTGGACAGTCCAGAAGATAGTAGTGCTATTGTTCAATTGTATCACGGTGAATACATCAAAAGCAAAACGCATGAAGTGATCCACTTAGGATATACTTATGCTGAGTGTAAAAACAGAGAACTTAATTTAGGTCTAGATTTAAAAGGTGGTATGAGTGCTACTTTAGAAATTTCAGTTCCTGATTTAGTTTCTGAATTAGCCGGTAAAACAAGAAATCAAGAATTCAGAACACCATTTGATGCTGCTGTAGTTAGAACAGATAACGGTGAAGGTTCATTTATTGATTTATTTGAAGAAGAATTTGAGCGTCTTAACCCAGGTGGTTCGATGGCTAAAATCTTCCACATGCACAATCCTGATGAAATTGCTTCTGACGCGACAAATAGTCAAGTTAATGACTTTTTGAAGGAACAAGCTGTGAATGCTTTGGACGGTGTTGAGATCATTATCGAAAAACGTGTAAACTCTTTCGGTGTTGCTCAACCTACGATTCAAAAACAACCAGGTGCTAACCGTGTTTTTGTTGAATTGCCAGGTATTACTGACAAAGCTTCTGTTAGAAGAAAGTTACAAGCAACTGCAAATCTTGAATTCTACGAGATTTATAACAATGCAGAATTCGGAATTAGTGGTGTTTTAGCTGAAAAACAAGCTGAATTAAGTAATGTTCTTTATGGTAATGAAGTAGCTGAAGAGATTATCGAAAAAGATACTACTTCGACTGATTCTTCTGGAATTTCAAGCTTATTAGCTGATTTAACAGGTAATGATAGCTTAGACACTGATAAGGATGATTTATTAGGTGGCAGTGGTGATGATGCTAAACCAGATTCATTATTAACAGACGAAGAAAGATTACAAAAAACACCAATTACTTCTATTTTACAATTGGCCTTTAATTTTAATGAAGAAGGACAACCTGTAGGTTATAGAGAAGGTTCTGTAGTAGGAACTGGATTGGCAAAAGATACAGCAACAATTAATGCGCGTATCAATCACCCTACTGTTCGTTCAGGATTACCAAGTGATTTGGTTTTCATGTGGGATGCTAAAGAAATTGAAGATGTTGAAGGTTTACCTACTGGTTACCTAAACCTACACGCAATTAAAGTTCCTGTTAATGGTGCACGTGTAAGTGGAAAAGATATTGATCGTGCAACTGTAGATAACGGACAAATTGGAAAATTTGCTGTTGGTATGCAATTGACAAATACTGGTGCTAAGAAATGGGAATCAATGACTGAAGACAACTTAAAGAAACAAGTTGCCATCACCATGGATAATTTCGTATACTCTGCTCCTGTTGTTCAAGAGAAAATGACTTACAGCTCTAGTATTACTGGAAATTTCAGTCTTTACGAAGCGCAAGATTTAGCTGGTTTATTAAATGCAGGTGCTTTACCTACTCCAGTAAAAATTGTTGATGAATCTATGGTTGGAGCCTCTTTAGGTGCTGACAATATTAGCTCAGGAATGTGGTCATTTGCTTTTGCATTGTTCTTGGTACTTGTTTATATGGTTTTCTATTATAACAAAGCAGGTTTAGTTGCTGATGCGGCTTTATTAATTAACGTCTTCCTCTTATTCGGTGCGCTGGCCTCCTTAAAAGCAATACTAACCCTTCCTGGAATAGCCGGAATTGTACTGACCATAGGTATGTCGGTGGATGCTAACGTACTTATCTTTGAACGTATTCGTGAAGAGTTAAGAAATGGCAAAGGAATGAAAGGCGCTATTAAAGAAGGTTACGCGAAAGCATTGTCTTCAATCTTAGATGCAAACATTACAACATTATTAACAGGTATCGTATTGGCTATATTTGGTTCTGGTCCAATTAAAGGATTCGCAACTACATTAATCATCGGTATCTTTACTTCATTCTTTGCTGCGGTAATTATCACAAGATTAATTATTACTTCGTTTGTTGAAAAGGATAAGAAAATTTCATTCTCTACAAAAATGACAGAGAATTGGTTTACGAAAAACAATGTTCCTTTTGTTCAAAAAAGACGATTCTTCTACGTAATATCTGGTATTGTAATTCTAATCGGTGTTATTTCACTTTCAACTAAAGGATTAGATTTAGGTGTTGATTTTGCCGGTGGTCGTCAATACAAAGTAAAGTTTAACGATGGAAAAGCTGCAGACAATGAAGCAATTCGTCAAAACCTTGCTATCGCATTCGAAGGTAATGAGCCGCAAGTAAAAATGGTTGATAACGCCTTTACTTCACTTATTACAACTAAATATAAAATTACTGAAACTGATTCTACAGCAAACACTGTTGTTGAAGACTTACTAAAAAGTGGTCTTGATCCTTTAGGTTCTTATACGATCGAAGAAACTAAAATGATTGCCCCTACTATCTCTAAAGATTTAAAGGCGAATTCGTTTTATGCAATTGGATTTTCATTATTGATTATCTTCTTATACATCTTATTTAGATTTAAGAAATGGCAGTTCGGTCTTGGGGCATTGATCGCAATGGCGCATGATGTTTTAATTGTACTTTCAATCTTCTCTATATGTTATGGATGGATCGGATTCTCAATGGAAATTGACCAAGCCTTTATTGCGGCAATACTAACGGTAGTTGGTTACTCAATAAATGATACGGTTGTTGTGTTTGATAGAATTCGTGAATACTTGGGATTATATACTAAGAAGGATAGAAAAGAAGTTATCAATATGGCCTTAAACTCAACTTTAGGACGTACGGTTAATACTTCTGTCTCTACATTTATCGTATTGTTCATCATCTTCTTATTCGGCGGTGACGCGATTAAAGGATTTGTATTTGCATTAATGATCGGTGTTGTTGTCGGAACATATTCATCATTGTTCATCGCGACTCCTACTGTTGTAGATTTAACGAAAGAAATTTCTGAAAATAAAAATTAATTATTTACACTAAATATTTAAAAGCCTTCCTTAACTTTGGAGGGCTTTTTTATTTTTATGACGATACTCTTTTTAAATAGCATTGGAACTGGCGAATTGATATTCGTTTTATTGGTTGTATTGATTCTTTTTGGTTCGAAGAGTCTACCTAGCCTTGCTCAAGGTCTTGGTAAAACCATGAGAGAAATTAAAGGTGCGACTGATGAAATCCGTCAAGACATTCAAAACTCTGCAATGGAGATTAGAAAAGACATGGACTTCGATTTAAAAATGGATATTGACAACCCTTTTAAGGATATCAAAAAACAAATTGAAACGATCGATGAACCAATTGAATTTCGTTCTGACAATCCTTCAACAACAATCAAAGCTCCAGATTCAATCAAAGCACAAGAAGTTAAAGCTCAAGAAATCAAAGCGAAGGAATCGATTAAAGCTGATGAAACAGCTCAACCTACTGAACAGAAAACTAAAAGCACCGAAGAATTATGATGTATTTTTGGCTGATCTTAGGACTAGCGACGCTAATTGTCGGTGGTGAATTCCTTGTACGCAGTGCTGTATCTATGGCAAAGCGATTCCATATTTCTACACTTGTAATTGGAATGACAGTCATTTCTTTCGGAACTTCTGCTCCTGAATTAATCGTAAGTATCAATGCGGCACTTACCGGACATCCCGAAATTGCAATTGGAAATGTAATAGGATCGAACATAGCGAATATTGCCCTTGTACTTGGAATAACAGTTTTGATATTCCCACTCGTTGTTGATAGAAATAGTAAGATTATAGATTGGCCCATGATGATGTTGGCTACCCTACTCTTCTTTTTCTTCTCTCTTGACGGTATAATCGTTTTCTACGAAGGATTCGTCTTATTTGCAATCTTAATAACATTCACCTACTTATTAATAAGAAACTCTCGCAAAACGACTAAAAAAGCTAAACTCGAGGCTATAGAGGAAGCTCCTTCTGATGAAGCTGAAGATAGTTTTCCAAAATCAATTCTTTTATTGATCATTGGTTTAACAGGATTGTTCTTTGGTGCCAAGTGGTTATTATTTGGAGCGGTTGGAATTGCATTAGAATTAGGGATGGAAGAAAGGGTAATAGCTGTAACCATTGTTGCCTTCGGTACCTCTGTTCCAGAACTTATAACTTCAGCAATTGCTGCAATAAAAAAAGAAACTGGAATTTCAATCGGTAATTTAATTGGTTCGAACATATTCAATATAATGGCCGTAATTGGAATTACTTCAATGATTCACCCAATTGCTGTTGGCGAAGAATCTATCAATTTTGATATGTGGTGGATGATAGCCATTGCAGCTGCAATTCTACCTATGATGATCATCGGTAAAAAAATTGGCAGATTAAAAGGAGCTATCCTTTTATCAACTTATGTCATATATATCAGTATTCTAGTTTTAGGTCTCTAGACCATCCTTTTTCCTTTAAGTAATCTAAAAGGAATAAATCACTTTATTTTATTAGTCAATTTTTTATCGTAACTTTCGAGTAACTATACGATTAATTGCTGCCGCGCCTCCCGATAGCTATCGAGAATATTACGTGGTTTGATAAATAAAACGAAGATGTATATTTCGTGACCTAACTGCTATGAAAACACCCAAAACATCATTTCTATTTCTACTTACCTGCTTAACGCTTATCACCGTTGCTTGTAAAAAAGACACCCCAAAAGATGATGATAAAATAATCCAAGTATTACCAGAATTAACACATGAAGGCAAACATACTTTTGGCTGTAAAGTAAATGGTGAGGTATGGGTGGCAAGGTCTGGTGGAGGAATTAATGGGCAGCGGAAACTATATGCACATTATGACGCTGAAGATGGTGAATTTTATTTTGTCGCGCATAAGCAAATTTATGACGAAAACATTTTAGAATCTATAAACTTAATTCAATTAAAAGATGTTTACGGAACTGGATTGTATTCATTCTCTATCAGTGCATTCGATGGCACTCCAATTTTATGTTTTTTCGATGCTCATGAAAATAGAACTTGTCGTGGCTACTATCATGACTCTTTACATAAAAGCGAATTAAATATAACCTTTTACGATACCATTAACCGTATAATTTCTGGCACATTTGAATTAGATATTACCAATTTCGATTGTGAAGATAGTATAATGCATATTACTGATGGTAGATTTGACGTCCGATACAATTAATTAACCTAAACTTTAAAAGTCTTTTGTCTTTCAACTTTTTTCTTGTTAACTTACAAACATCTAAACGATTAATTGCTGCCGCGCCTCCCGATAGCTATCGAGAATATTACGTGGTTTGATAAATAAAACGAAGATGTATATTTCGTGACCTAACTGCTATGAAAACACCCAAAACATCATTTCTATTTCTACTTACCTGCTTAACGCTTATCACCGTTGCTTGTAAAAAAGACACCCCAAAAGATGATGATAAAATAATCCAAGTATTACCAGAATTAACACATGAGGGAAAACATACTTTTGGCTGTAAAGTAAATGGCGAAGTATGGGTGGCACGTTCTGGTGGAGGGATAAATGGCTCACGGAAACTTTACGCACACTATGACCCTGAAGATGGTGAGTTTTATATAGTGGCACATAAGGAAATTTATGACGAAAATATTTTAGAACAGATAGGTTTAGTAAAGCTAAATAATGTTTATGAAACAGGATTGTATCAGTTTTCGTTTGAAGCGTATGATGGATCAAAGATCAATAGTTTTTTAGATTATAATAAAAATAGAAATTGTACAGCTTATAATCACGACTCTTTATATAAAAGTGAATTAAATATAACTTTTTACGATACCATTAACCATATTATTTCTGGTACATTTGAATTGGATGTAACCAATTTTAATTGCGAAGATAGTATAATGCATATTACTGATGGACGCTTTGATGTAAGGTATTAATTAACCTAAACTTAAACCCAATGAAATATCTTTTGATTTTATCCGCATTTTCTAAACTACAGCTAATTGAATGACAATTAAAGTACAATAATCATGATTTGAGGTTGATTACCACGCGATTCAATCGCGCGGGAGCTTCCTTAATTATACAATTATTATGCAGAAAAAATTTCTTTTTAGAAACGAACGTTTTGACGTACGATATTGATTTGGGCTTTCTTCAAAAAAAAATCCGTCTCAGCCAAGCCAAAACGGATTTTTAATAATTATTATTTAAAAGAATATTACATTCCCAATTTAGATTTTAATGCAGCTAAGCTATCAGAAGCTTTAACTTCTGCTGACCCTGCGTCAATTGCTTGATCAATTTCTTGATCCAATGAAGTGTTTTCACCAGCTATTTCGCCATACGATTCAGCCAATGCCTCTTCTTGTGCTACTTTTTCTTTCATTCTTTCTAACATTGAAACGGTACTTGAAGAATCAATATCAGCCAATTGTTTGTTGATATTCTTAGTCGCAGAAGAAACTTTAGCTCTTGCTCTTAAGGTTTTTAATTCAACTTCATAACGCTGAACATTTTTCTTTAAGTTTTTAATGTTACCATCTAATTTAGCAACACTCGCTTCAAACTTAACCTGGTTATTACGGTTAGTCGTCGCATTCGCCATATTTGATTCTTTTTGAACCAAACACTCACTTGCTAAACGATCAGCCTCTTCCATAGAGATCTCTCCCTTTTCAGCTCTCTTTAATAAAAGAACAGCTTTCTTTTCGTAATCTTTTGCTTTTTCAGTATCCGATTCAGCGTCATTTCTTGCTCTAATCGCTAATGCTTTTACTTCCGCTAATGCTTCTAATGCTTTTCCTAAGTCTCCTTTTAAATCTCGAATTCCTTGTTCGGTCATTTTAATTGGATCCTCCAATTTATCTACCATTGAATTGGCCTCTGCCGACCCTATTCTAAATAATCTTCTAAATATGTTCATTCTTCTTATTTTAAATTTTAATAATTAATCTTAGTTTTTTGAGAATTTAATAATCTCATCAGAATATTCACCTAATAATAGACATAGAGAGTTTAGTGTTGCCTCTAATTCATTTAAGTCTAGCGAATCCACTTGTAAAGTATCTCTAAAGATCACTTTTGTACCTGTTTCGTCCATTACAAACGCTCCATGAACAATATCTCTATTCTTAATTAATAAGGCTTTAGCCACATCACCTACATGTGCCGTTAAATCAAACATATACTGCTCAATAATAATAATCGGATCAGCAATACCAATCAATAAATTTTGGATACCATCTGCTGGAGATTCAACAACAAAAACCTCATTGGCTTTATCTTCTTTAACTATTGAATAGTTTAATTCTGACAAATATTCTTTTACCTTATCAAAATGACTCATAATTATTTATAATTTAAATTTGTATTTCTTTGTTCTTCTCAAATATATATATTTTATTGAAGTTTAACTTTTCTCCTTAGTAATTTAATTATCAATTAATTTACATCACCTTTTCCTTCTAAAAAACAGCTATATTCGTGGCTATTAATTTGTTTCGAGCACAATATACTACAAATATTAGCAATAAACTAAATAAATTAGTAATTTTGATTTATGAAAAAATCACCTTTAGCTTTAAACATTCGGAAACTAAGGTTATTCAAACAACTCAACCAGACTGAATTTGCAGAAAAACTGAGTGTAACACGCGCTAGTATTGGTGCTTATGAAGAAGGTAGAGCAGAACCTAAATTGGCATTCTTAATTGATTTAGCTAATTTTTATAAACTGTCCATTGATCAAATCGTAAAAAAAGAGCTTACAATTAATGAAATTGCTAAATTTCCGGCCGATAATATTCCTTCTTCATCTTTCGATAAAGTACACGAAAAATTAGATCAATTGGCTTTAGAAATAAAATTAATCAACCAAAAATTCGACAATCAATAAATTTATGGAACTTAAAGATCAAATTGACGAATTGATAGACGCCTCAATAGAAGATACTATATTAACAAGGGGCGAGAAAAAGAAAATAAAAGAGAAATTACGTTTATTGAATCCAGACAAAAGTGTTAGTGATTTGATGCGCAGTGAGATTTTCGACTTGGCCTATTCAAAAATAAACGCTGAGAATTATAATGAAATTCTATCGTGGCTTGAGGCCATGAATAAAGTATTGCTTTCAACACATAAAATAGAAGTTCAACAAGAAAAGGTTTTGTTCTCCCCTGGTGAAGAATGTTTAGATGCAATCACCAAATACATTTTAGAAGCCAAACAAATTATTAGAATTTGTCTTTTCACGATCAGCGACAATCGAATAAGTGATGCACTAATTGAGAAGCATAAGGCTGGATTAGACATTCGTATCATTTCAGACAACGACAAAGTATTTGATAAAGGTTCTGATATAGATCATTTAATAGCATCAGGTGTAAAGATTGTTTTGGACAAAACAAGCAATCATATGCATCATAAATTTGCCTTATTCGATAATGAAATTACCTTAACTGGAAGTTATAATTGGACGCGTAGTGCTGAAAAATATAACCACGAAAATATTTTAATTACCGATTCGAAACGCGTAATGCACGAGTATACCAAACAATTTAATTATTTATGGAGTCAATTCGATTCTTAATTCGCTGAAATGAAAAAGTTTTTTAATTATTTATCCAGCGCGGCATTGGTTGCCATTTTATTAATTCTCATCATTCCTAATTGGCGTATTAAATTCCAAGGATGGACACAAGGCCTATTCATGGGGGAATTAGCTTTTGAGCATAATTCAACTGCTGCTACTACAAGAAATGTAAATAGTATTGACTGGGTGTTCACGAATATTGCTGATGAAGATTATCAATTCGATTCGTTACAAGGAAAACCAACCATTATTTCTTTTTGGGCAACTTGGTGTCCTCCATGCAGAGCAGAATTGGTTGAATTAAAAAAAATAAAAGAACAATTTGGAGATCAAATCAATATCATAGCGGTAACGGAAGAAACAAAAGATCTTGTTGTGAATTCTGGCTTACACGATGATTATAATTTTCTATTCACCACTAAAAGATACCCTCTTCAATTCCAAATTCAAGCATTCCCTACCCTTATTATTCTTGATCATAATTTGAAAGAAGTTTTTAAACATAGCGGTGCAGGCAAGCTAACTGGAGAAAATAACATCAAATTCATCAACGAATTGATTCAGAATAGCTAATTTTGTGATTTAGTACACAGTTGGAATTTGCCATAATCGACATAGAAACCACTGGCGATAAGCCTAAGAATTTCAAAATAATTGAAATTGCCGTGATCATTCACGACGGGATAAAAACGCTCGATAGTTATCAGACTTTTGTGGATCCCGAGCAACCAATTACCCCATTTATTTCTCGTTTAACCGGCATCCAAGATCATCATGTTAAAGGAGCTCCTAAATTTTATGAGATCGCTAAGAAATTGGTCGAATTAACAGCAGGTAAAATATTTGTTGCGCACAATGTGAGTTTTGATTATGGTGTGATGCGTAGAGAATTTAAACGCCTTAGTTTTGACTATCGTTTAGATCATTTATGTACTGTTCAAACCTCTCGTATTTTATTACCGGGGCATGATTCTTATAGTCTAAAAAAGTTATGTACAAGTTTAGGAATTGTGCTCGACAGTCATCATAGAGCCATTTCAGATACACAAGCAACTGCTGAAATATTCGAACTTTTATTCGATAAAGCAAAACACGATTTATCGAACTTTATAAAAAAGGAAATTGATACAAGCGGATTAAATCCGAATTTAGACATTTCAATTTTAGATGAAATTCCGAATAAGATTGGTATTTACAAGTTTTACAATAGCGATAAAGAGCTAATTTATATCGGCAAAAGTATTCATATTAAAAAACGAATTGAGCAACACTTTAAGAATACAAAAACCACCAAGGCTATTGAAATGCGTGAAGTTGTTGCCGATATTGATCACGTTTTAACAGGAAGTGAATTAATAGCACTACTGCATGAGTCAGAGGAAATAAAAGAAAATCAGCCCGTTTATAACCGCGCACAAAAAAATGTAAATTTCAGTTATGGATTATTCCTGCATGAAGATCAGGCAGGTTATCAGCATTTACTGATTAAAAAGAATACGGCTACCGAAAAGCCATTGGTTACATTTACTTCCCTTCAAATTGGTAAAAAACAATTAGAAAAATGGGTTGATGAATTCAATTTATGTTTGCGTTTATGTCATTTACATAAAACCACTGGAGCCTGCTTCAATCACGGTATAAAAAAATGCGACGGTGCATGTATAGCACTTGAAGCACCATTAGATTATAATAAAAAGGTTGCGGCATTACACAACCATTTATGTTTCAATAAAGAGAGTTTTTTAATCGTTGACAAAGGAAGAAATACAAGAGAATATAGTTTTGTTCATATTGAAAATGGAACATATCAAGGTTATGGCTATATTTACAGATACTTACTTAGAAAGGACGTATTGAATTTTAAAAAATTCGTACTTCCACAAGTCAGTAATAGAGATTTTCAATCCATTATAAAGCTCCAATTGGAGCAAAATTTAAAACTTGAAATAGTACCACTTTAAGATGAGTCCATCAGCAGATAAGGAAAAGCTAGCTCCTTGGCGTTTAAAAATACACGAAGTGATATTCGAAGCGGATACCAAGGCTGGAAAAACCTTTGATATTATCTTGTTGATTGCCATTTTGTTGAGCATTCTTATTGTAATGCTTGAAAGTGTAAAGAATTTCAACGATCGTTATCATCAATTATTCTTGGTAATAGAATGGGGATTAACTATTTTATTTACGATCGAATATATCATTCGAATAATCAGTATAAAAAAACCCTGGTCCTATATCCTCTCTTTTTATGGAGTTGTAGATTTATTATCTATTCTACCTACATTTTTAGGTTTATTCTTAACCGGAACACATACACTTACCGTAATTCGTTCGTTACGTCTATTGCGTGTATTCAGAATCTTAAAATTGGGTAAATATTTAAAAGAAGTACAGTCCCTTAATATTGCTTTAAGGAATTCTAAACGAAAAATAATAGTTTTTTTAGGAACAGTATTAACATTAGTTATCATTTTAGGAACACTCATGTATCTGATAGAAACAGAAGAAAGTGGGTTCACCAGTATTCCTAGAAGTATTTATTGGGCCATCGTCACATTAACAACTGTTGGGTATGGTGATATTTACCCATCTTCAGAGTTAGGACAATTTATAGCATCCATTGTAATGATCACTGGTTATGCAATAATAGCAGTACCTACGGGTATTGTAACAACAGAAATGGCAAGAGTAGATGAAAGTAAATTATCTACACAATCATGTACTTCATGCGCTAAAGAAGGGCATGATAAGGACGCTGAATTTTGTAAATACTGCGGAGAAAACCTGCACACTTAGGTGAATTTACAATAAAATACATGATTATAAAGTTAAATATAAAAGACAAAACGTTAATATCTTATTAAAAAGTAAGCGGCATTTATTTGTTGAAACTAAGGATTTAATGTAATTTTGTTAAACTATAAATAGTAAATGGCTAAAAAAATATTCGCATGAATAATTATGGAAAAAGAGCAGAAGATGCTTCATTAGAATCAATTGGGCTAAATAATGTGTCCAATTCTTTTTGGAACTTAACTCCATCAGAATTGGTAGAAGACACAATACTTAGTGGACAAGGAATTTTAACCGACACGGGTGCTATTGCAATTGAAACTGGTGAGTTTACAGGACGATCTCCACAAGATAGATTTATTGTGTGTGATTCGAAAACTGAAGACGCGGTATGGTGGGGGAATATTAATAAGAAATTTGAAACATCAAAATATCAAGCGCTTTACAACAGAATGAAAGCGTATCTAACTGATAGAGATGTTTATGTTCGTGATGCTTACGCATGTGCTGATGATGATTACAGATTAAATATTAGAGTTGTTACTGAGTTACCTTGGTCTAACATGTTCGCAAACAATATGTTTTTGCGTCCAACTGATCAAGAAATTGAGAACTTCAAACCTGAATGGCATGTAGTATGTGCGCCACATTTTATGGCTGATCCGGAAATTGACGGAACAAGACAGCACAACTTTGCGATTATCAACTTCACTGATAAAATGATTATCATTGGTGGAACTGGTTATACAGGCGAAATCAAAAAAGGAATCTTTTCTGTTTTGAATTTTGTATTACCGCATGAAAAAGACGTATTGTCTATGCATTGTTCTGCAAATGTTGGTAAAGATGGAGATACAGCTGTATTCTTTGGTTTATCAGGAACAGGTAAAACGACTTTATCATCAGATGAGAACAGACGTTTAATTGGTGATGATGAGCATGGTTGGTCAGATAATGGTGTCTTCAATTTTGAAGGTGGATGTTATGCTAAAACGATTGATCTATCTGCTGAAAAAGAACCTCAAATTTACAATGCTATTAAATTTGGTGCGATTTTAGAAAACATCGGCTTTAAAGATGGTTCTTCTACTCCTGATTATAGTGACTGTGAGATTACACAAAATACACGTGTATCTTACCCTATTGATCATATCGATAATATCATGGTTCCATCTAAAGGTGGAAACCCAAAAAATATATTTTTCTTAACTGCAGATGCTTTTGGAGTTTTACCTCCAATTTCTAAATTAACTGCTGGTCAAGCAATGTATCACTTCATTTCAGGTTATACTGCTAAAGTTGCAGGAACTGAAGCTGGCGTTACAGAACCACAAACAGTATTCTCTGCTTGTTTCGGTGCTCCATTCTTACCTTTACACCCAGCAAAATATGCTGAGATGTTAGGAAATAAAATGTCTGAGCACAATGTAAATGTTTGGTTAATCAACACTGGCTGGTCTGGTGGTGAATATGGTACTGGTGAAAGAATTTCTTTGAAATTCACTCGTGCAATGATCACATCTGCATTAGAAGGAAAACTTGATAAGGTAGCTTATACCAATCATGAAATATTCGGATTGGCAATGCCAAACGAATGTGAAAATGTTCCAACTGAGATTCTACATCCAAAAAACACTTGGAAAAATAAAGAAGCTTACGATGAAAAAGCAAATAACTTAGCGAACAAATTCAATGAGAATTTTGCTCAATTTAGTGATGATGCTAGTGCTGAAATTTTAGCTGCTGCTCCTAAAGCAAAAGCGACAGTTTAAGTAGAAACTAATTCTATAATTAAAAAGCCTTACAGTCAATGATTGTAAGGCTTTTTTTTATCTGTATATTTTGATAATCTGATCCAAAGACCTTAGCCGGTCTAGTTCTCCTTCATCATAGATAGCATAGAATAACGTATCAAATTCTTCAGTTAGAATTTGCTTATATTCAGGAATGTCATTCACAAAAACGGCATTATAATTCCGCATATACAATTGCCCCTCTTCCACTCTATCCAACCGCATCGGTGCAAAAATCGTATCATTTGTAAAAATGTAAACATCACCTACTTTTGGTGATTTGATATATGCATCGGTTTTATCAGATTGCATAAAATAAAAGATAGTCCATACAGCTATAAGGGATAATATAATGAGAATTGACCTGCTGTTATTTTTATAAAATTCTTTCATTTAAATTTCATTTTTTATATCCGAACACCAACAATACAAACATCATCAATCTGTTCGGTATCACCTCTCCAATTGTTAAATTCTTGATCAATTAATTCCCCTTGTTCTTCGCAAGTGTTGTCTTTTATTGAATTCAAGAAGGTTTTAAACCTTTTTTGCATGTATTTTTTCCCTTTTGTTCCACCAAACTGATCGTAAAACCCGTCTGTAAATAAAAACAGCACATCTCCTTTTTTCAATTGAAAATATTCACTTGTAAACGGAACGGGTTTAATGTAATTTGCAACAGGCTGTTTATTCGGATTAGAAATAACAAATGCATCTTCACTGAAAATATAAACAGGATTATTTGCACCACTAAACTGCAATTCAAGTGTCGTTTTATTGAAACAACATAGCGCAATATCCATTCCGTCACTGATAATAGAATCTGCTTTCCCCAATCTTTTAATGATAAATGCTCTTACCTCATTCAAAATAGCAGCCGTATCAGTTAAATTTAAGACATCTACGGCCGTGTTTAAAGCATTTGAACATAAGAGACTCATAATTGAACCTGGAACCCCATGTCCCGTGCAATCAGCTACTGCGAAAAAGACTAAATTTTCTTTCTCTTCGAACCAATAAAAATCACCAGCCACAATATCTTTAGGTTGATAGAATATAAAACTTTCACTAAAAACGGCATCAAATCCTTTTTTAGAAGGCAAAATTGAGTTTTGTATGCGCTGTGCGTAACGAATGGAATCAGTTATATCCTTATTCTTTAACTCAATTATCCTTTTTTGATTTGTGATTAATTCCTGGTGTAATTCTTCCTTTTTTAGAATTCTCCTCGCGTAATAAATTAAAATAACGGAAAATAAAGCAATGATAAATAATGCGATGAGCGTCTCTTTTAAGAAACGACCAATTACAATACTTTTAAACTCTGAGAATTCAATATCCGCTTCTAATAAAGCGATTGTTTTACCTTCTTTATCTCGAATAGGATGGAATGCTGACAACCAAATACCATTCTCTGATGAATAGACAGGTATAATTCCACCTGTGTTAAATGCATCGATTAAAATAGTTGGACTTAATTTATATCCATTCCGAAAATCAATAAAATCATCAGATCTGACACCATAACTAAATGTACTGTCAATCGGATTCATCACCAAAGTATAAATAGGACTCGTCAAATTATTCGCAGCAACACATTTTTCAAGCACTTTATGGATTGATAAATAATTAGGATCAGTATTTATATTTTGAATGGCAGTTGGTGTTGAGTTCGCATCAAAAATAGCTGCATGTTGTTCTCCTTCAATTTGAATGGCTGTAGAAGTTACGATCCCTTTTAATCTATCGTATTGTCGCTCCTTTTGCAGACTTAATTCACTAACATACCCAATGGTTATAAATAAGATTGTTATTAGAATTAACCCTAAATATATCAATAGAAGAATACGCGTAGTTAGGTTGCGAAAAATATGATTGATAATTTTTGTCAAGGTAATTTCATGTTTTGAGGTTCATGAAAATACTTAATTTTCGTTTAAACCTCAGCGTAAAATGGAAAATTTAAACCAATAGAATTTATTGGCTATTAACTAAAGTCTACAAAATACTGATAACCATTATATAAAAAAAATATTACACAAAAGTAAGCAACAAACATAAGTGTCTATTGTTATTCAAAAAAAAATGAAGCACCAAATAATGATGCTCCATTTTATATTTTATCCTTTCGGTTCAATATTCTCAAGAATATTAAAATTCCAATTACATATTTCTTCTATACTGACCCCCCACTTCAAATAAAGCTTGAGTGATTTGACCCAATGAGCAAAACTTCGTTGCTTCCATCAAATAATCAAATATATTCTCGTTGTGAATTGCTGCATATCGAATTTTATTCAATTGCTCTTCAACAGTACTCTCGTTAGCTTTTTTCAATTCACTTAACATGGTAATTTGATAATTCTTCTCTTCTTCCGTAGCTCGAATTACCTCAGCAGGAAGAACAGTAGGAGAACCATTTTTATTCAAGAAAGTATTCACACCAATAATTGGGAATTCCCCATTGTGCTTCAACGTTTCATAATACAAACTTTCTTCTTGAATTTTACTTCTTTGGTACATTGTTTCCATCGCTCCAAGAACACCACCACGCTCAGTCAATCTATCGAATTCAGTTAAAACTGCTTCTTCAACCAAATCAGTTAATTCTTCAATAATAAATGCACCTTGAATTGGATTTTCATTCTTCGCTAATCCTAATTCTTTATTAATAATCAATTGAATGGCCATTGCACGTCTTACAGACTCCTCTGTAGGCGTTGTAATCGCTTCGTCATACGCATTTGTATGCAACGAATTACAATTGTCGTAAATCGCGTATAAAGCTTGTAAAGTTGTACGAATATCATTAAAGTCAATCTCCTGTGCGTGTAATGAACGACCAGATGTTTGAATATGGTATTTCAACATTTGCGCACGCGGATTCGCTTTGTATTTATTCTTCATGGCTTTAGACCAAATCTTTCTAGCAACCCTACCAATCACTGCATATTCAGGATCGATTCCGTTGGAGAAGAAGAAAGATAAATTAGGTCCAAATTTGTCGATATCCATTCCTCTACTTAAGTAGTATTCTACATAAGTAAATCCGTTTGCTAGTGTCAGTGCCAATTGCGTAATTGGGTTAGCCCCTGCTTCTGCAATATGGTATCCTGAAATAGAAACTGAATAGAAATTTCTAACCCCTTTATCAATAAAGTATTCCTGAACATCCCCCATCAATCTCAATGCAAATTCTGTTGAGAAAATACAGGTATTCTGTGCTTGATCTTCTTTTAAGATATCAGCTTGAACAGTACCACGAACTTGGCTTAAAGTTTCCGCCTTAATGCGGTCATAAACGTCCTTTGGTAAAACTTGATCACCAGTGACACCCAATAACATCAAACCGTATCCGTCATGTCCTTCAGGTAATTCACCTTGATAAGCAGGCCTTTTAACACCTTTTTTCTTATAAATCTCAACGATTTTTGCTTCCGTTGCTTTTTCTAATTTGTTTTCTACAATATATTTCTCACAATTCTGATCGATAGCAGCATTCATAAAGAATCCCAATAACATTGGAGCGGGACCATTAATGGTCATCGATACAGAAGTTAAAGGATGAGATAAATCAAATCCAGAATATAGTTTCTTAGCATCATCTAAACAACAAATAGAAACACCTGAATTCCCTACTTTACCGTAAATATCTGGTCGAATGGCAGGATCGTTACCATAAAGAGTAACAGAATCGAAAGCTGTAGACAAACGTTTTGCCGGCATTCCTAAACTTACATAGTGGAAACGCTTATTCGTACGTTCCGGTCCACCTTCACCAGCGAACATTCTTGAAGGATCTTCTCCCGTTCGTTTGAATGGATATAAACCAGATGTATAAGGGAATTCACCCGGTACATTTTCTTGTAGAATCCATCTTAATAAATCACCCCAAGCAGTATACTTTGGTAATGATATTTTTGGAATCTGTGATTGAGACAATGATGTTGTATGCGTCTCAATTTTAATTTCTTTATCACGCACTTTAAATACATAAAGTGGATCTTTATATCGTTTAACTTTATCAGCCCATTCTAGAATATGAATCCAATTATATGGATCAAAATCCATTTTAATTCTACCAAATTCCTTTAATAATAGGTCAATAAAAAGTTGATCTTCTTTTGTTCCATTAATCGCATCTTCATCGATACCATTCGTATTCAAAACAGGAACAGCTCCCGTAACCGATTCGATAGTTTTATAAATACCGAATAATTTTTGAGCAATTGCTGTTTGTTCGTCAACCTGTGTATCATACGCTCTATTGTTCTCTGCTATTTCAGATAAATAACGAGATCTAGCAGGTGGAATGATGAATATTTTCTCAGACATTTCTGCTGAGATAACAATATTCGACACCATATCTTTTGCCGCTGTTTTTTCAACTACTTTATCCATGATTGCCTTGTACAAGGTATTCATTCCTGGATCATTAAATTGAGATGCTATCGTTCCGTAAACAGGTAAATCATTTTGATCTACTTCCCACAACTGGTGGTTACGCATATATTGTTTCTTCACATCACGTACAGCGTCTAATGCACCACGTTTGTCGAATTTATTGATCGCTACTATATCAGCGAAATCCAACATGTCAATTTTCTCTAATTGTGTTGCTGCACCAAATTCAGGCGTCATTACATATAACGAAACATCTGAATGGTCCATAATTTCCGTATCCGACTGGCCAATACCTGAAGTTTCAAGAATAATTAAATCATATTCAGCAGCCTTTAAAATCAATAAAGCTTCACCAACATGTTTGCTCAAAGCTAAATTACTTTGTCTCGTTGCTAATGATCGCATATAAACACGGTCATTCTTTATTGCATTCATTCGAATTCTATCACCTAATAATGCACCGCCTGTTTTTCTTTTAGAAGGATCGACAGATACAATGGCAATTGTTTTATCTTGAAAATCAATTAAAAAACGACGTACAAGCTCATCAACTAAAGACGACTTCCCTGCTCCACCCGTTCCGGTAATACCTAGAATTGGTGTATCAACTTTCTTCGCCATTTCATGCACGGCAGCCATTTCTTTCTCAGCTCCTTCAGGAAAGTTTTCTGCAGCACTTATCATTCGTGCGATAGAAGTCTCATTCTTATTAGGAAGTGTTTTGACATCAATATCAATATTGTTCCCAACAGGAAAATCAGAACGTTCTACCAAGTCATTAATCATGCCTTGTAAGCCCATTGATCTACCGTCATCCGGATGATAGATACGCGTTATACCGTAAGTCTCTAATTCTTCAATCTCAGACGGTAAAATTGTTCCTCCTCCACCTGCGAATATTTTGATATGTGATGCACCTTTTTCTTTCAGTAGATCATACATATATTTTAAATACTCTGTATGTCCTCCTTGGTATGACGTCATTGCGATTGCTTGAACATCTTCCTGAATTGCACAATTAACAACCTCTTCAACACTCCTATCATGTCCGAGGTGAATTACTTCACAACCTGTAGACTGAATGATACGACGCATGATATTAATTGCTGCATCATGCCCGTCGAATAACGAAGCTGCAGTAACTATTCTCACTTTATTCTTTGGTGTATATGGTTCGATTTTTTCCATGTATTGATTGAATTTTCAAAGTCCCAAATATACAAAAATGGTAGGTTTTGGAATGGATTTTGTATTGATTTTCGTAAAAAACGACACAATATGAAAATGATCAGAAGATTAAGTTTAGTATTCGGCATCCTAATGCTACTATTAACGGGTTGTGACAAAACAACTGATGGCAAATGGATGGTATATGAAGAAACTGTTTGTTATCCGTATTGGGTGCATACATCAAATGATAATAAAACCAAAGATCAACTAGAAAGTTTTCTAAAAGACGACGGTATCATTCCACTTAAAATAAGAGTACTTGGTGAACGAGAAATTACTTGTGAAGCTTGCGCATGTTTAACAGGAAAGAGATATGAAGTATTGGTTGATAAATCTCAAATAGGCTATATGAATTATTGGGGATTTGAAATCAAATAAGCCTTCTTAAAATTGATTCATTTTGTAAAAATTGAAAAGTTAAATATTTCCTAAATCTTTGCTCCTACTGACCTTTTTAACATTTTTTAGAAGTTCACCTTGTAATTTTGTATCAGTTCTTCGTTCTAATAATTAGAAATCGAAAGGATTTAAATACAAACAACAATAAGAACTAAAACAAACGAAAAATGAAAGCAAATTTTTTAAAAATAATGGGAGCTTCAGCAGTCGGGTGTCTCATTGGAGGATTAGGAGTTAGATATACTTTAAAAAATAATTCAACAGCATTTACGGCTGATCAAGCTTTTTCAGAAAAGCCAACAAATATTAAGGCAGTATCCCTTACAGATACAAAGGCAGATGAATGTTTAACCTATGCTAATCTTACACCAGCATCAGAGAAAGGTGTTGAATCAGTTGTGCACATTACAACAGAATTTGTGAGAGAAGAAATCACATATGATCCATTCATGAAATTGTTCTACGGTGAAGACGCTTATAAAACTAGACAACGTAAAGGCAGAGCATCGGGTTCTGGTGTTGTAGTATCACCTGAAGGATATATTGTAACCAATAACCACGTTGTTCAAGATGCAAGCAAAATTAAAGTCTCACTGAATAATGTAAATTATGAAGCTGAATTGATTGGAACAGATCCTTCAACAGACCTTGCTGTTATTAAGATTGATAAAAAAGGATTAGACTATTTAGACTTCGGAAATTCAGATGAATTAAGATTAGGCGAATGGGTATTGGCTATTGGGAATCCGCTGAACCTGCAGACAACGATTACAGCAGGAATTGTGAGTGCGAAGAACAGAAATATTGATCTGTTGACATCTAATTACAATCCAGAGAAGAATGTATTCCCAGTAGAATCATTCATTCAAACAGATGCAGCAGTCAACTCAGGCAATAGTGGTGGCGCATTGGTCAATCAAAGAGGTGAATTAATTGGTATTAATACAGCAATCGCTTCAGGAAACGGATTCTATACAGGTTATTCGTTCGCCATTCCAGCGAATATTGTAAAAAAAGTAGCTTTCGATTTAATTCAACACGGTGAAGTGAAAAGAGTTCAACTAGGTGTAAACATTATGGAGAACAATTCGGACATCGCAAAAATGAACCAATTAGGTACAGAAAAAGGGATTGTAATTACTGGAATTATTAATGGAGGTAACGCTTCAAAAGGTAATTTAAAGGTGAAAGATGTTATTGTTTCTGTAGAGAATAAATCTATCAATTCGATTGGTCGACTACAAGCAGAATTAGTAACACATAAACCTGGTGACACTATAGAATTAGGCATTCAGCGCGGTAACAAAGTTGAAATGGTGAAAGTACTGTTAGAGTAACAGTTTAGTAGTATAAGTTAGTTTATTTAGATTTAGGTTAGGTTAGGTGAAATGGTCTTGCACAGCGGTGTAGGGCCATTTCTTATTTTTCTGATATTAGTTCTTTGTTGTTACTTGCAGAAAAGTTGAATATCACAGCAGTTTTAAGGTTAGATTTAAATCGTCTGAGACGGTCTTGCACAACGGTTATATAAATTCCTTAAATTTTATAATCAAAAGTATAAGCGAAAAAATAATAAACAATAACATCGCTAGAAAACTTTTTTTCAAGTAGCCCTTAACGAGTTTTTTCTTGATTGCTTTTTTCTCTAAATCGGTTTTTTTTTGACCTCTAATTTGACGATCAAAATCATCATTCATTTGTTTGTGAATACTGAAGATATAAATCGTCATTGTACAAAAAGCAGCAAATAAAACTATTGATATCATATTGAATTAAAATAATTGATTCTTTGATGTCTGCATCCATAGCATTCTTCCATAGAACATCTTTAAAGTTATTATTTTTGTTTGAAGACTATAGTGAATAGAAATATGAAATTTATAAATACAATTCACGGTAAGTTTGTCAGTATTGCACGAAATATTCGCGCATATGCCGTGCATTAATTATCTTCTGAATACATTGATATAATTAAGCTTCCACTTTAGCTGGCCGAATTTTAGACCATCCTTTTTTGATCAAACCTACAATTGGTAAACTTACAATTCCAATTGCTAATCCGAACAATAATTCACGAAGCATTGCTGGAAACGATTCTAACACATGATGAAAAAAGTCGATATAATGAGCGAAAATTCCACCTGCAACGAGCAATAATGCAATAGTACCAACAATAGTCAGCCCCTTAATTACTATCGGTAAAGCTTTAACCAATCCTTTGCCTAGACTCATTCTAAAACCCTTTTTGCCGTCACTTTTACGAATCATATAATGACCGGTATCGTCCATACGAACGATAAGTGCAACAATTCCATATACCCCTACCGTTGCAATGATTGCGATAATTGTTACTACTACAATTTGAATACTCAAAGCTTCTTCTACAACCGTTCCTAATGCTATGATTACGATCTCAACAGAAAGAATAAAATCTGTAAAAATTGCTGATTTTATTTTCTCTTTTTCTTTTGCTAGTACCTCTTCAGGTGAAGGCAATTCTTCTTCAACCTCAACAACTACTTTCTCTTTGCGATAAAAGAAATACTCATAAATTTTTTCAGCTCCTTCGTAAGCCAAATAAATTCCACCTAAAACCAGAATAAAAATGATAGCTGGCGGATAAAAGGCACTCAATAAAAAAGCAATCGGCAAAATGATTAATTTATTCAGCAAAGAGCCTTTCATTATAGCCCATAAAACAGGAATTTCACGAGAAGAAACAAAACCAGATGCTTTTTCTGCATTCACAGCCAAATCATCCCCTAAAATTCCAGCTGTTTTTTTTGTAGCAACTTTAGTCATCACAGACACATCATCCATTAAAGCAGCAATATCATCGAGTAAGGCAAAAAATCCTGAAGCCATAGTTTGTTTTCTTTTGAGGGTGCAAAGTTATTGATTTTTTTGATTGGTTAGTGCAGTATTTGTTAGACAGTTGGCTGATTAATATCCTCCGTAGTGAGGTATTTATGTCCTACTCAGCGAGTAATTTAAATTTATAGTATGGTTTAACAGCCGTAGCAGCGTAATTATTTGCGGAGTGGCTGATGATAAATATCATATTGATTTTGTTTAGCGAAGGATAAATATCCTCCGCAGCCTTATTCAACAATGATATTTATTGTTAACTGCTTGAATAAATTGATGCAATTAACATTAAATGCTTGATTAGATTCATGCAATTAATATTAAATGCTTGAATAGGAATTATTGATTTGCTTGGTTTTCGCCATCCGAATGTAAATTAAGATGAGCTTTTTAATAAATCATTCATTATTGTAAAAAGGAACACGAAAGATTCGTGTTCCAACGTTTTGTTAACTAAAATCTAATAAAAATGAACGCTGCCGTGCGATTAGCTTGTGCGTATTGCGTGGTTACCGAGGTTAGAGATATTAGAATATTAATATTTTGAATGAAACTTAAGTTTAGAGTTTGGTTTAACAACCGCAGCATTACAGCTGCATGCCGAGCCGATTATAATTAAACAGTCGAAGCTCAGATATACGATGAATACAAATTTGTCAAAAAGGTTCTATCGCTTGATGATTTTGGTAGCATTACATAATTCTTCATCCACAAATACTGAAACAAAATACAAACCTGCCGGCAAGTGATCAATTGCTATATGAATATTTTCACTGGTCGCATCATTCACATCTCTTTGTAGGACCAGTCTTGCTTGAAGATCTAAAACTCTAATCGTAGTCATATTACAATCTCTGCAAGTAACGTTCACATATTCGGTAGCAGGATTTGGAAAAACTATCGTTTCACAACTCAGTTCAACAGGTATTTCAATATTGTGATGTTCATATTGCACCCATGGTCTCGCTTGTTTTATTGCCAAACGATTATCACTTGTTATTTTATATTCGATGTCCATTGCAAAAGTTGAATTCCCTTCAGCTTTGTACAGTTTTGCAAATTCATCATGAATAATCGTTAAGTAAGCTCTTAATTGATCCAAGTGATTTTGACTCATTAATACTGAATCGCCATGAACAAGACTTGAATATCTAATAATGCTATAATTTTCACTATTCGTTTTAGTACGGTAAAGCAACATTTCTTCAGGACCTTCCTCTCCAGGATTCGTTATCAGCGCCTCTTCGAATTGAGAGTTTAAATAAAAAGTATTCTTCGTATTATAAATTGGATCTGCACTAATGCCAACACCATTTACTTTTTCATCACTGAAGTTAGGATGACAGAGTACACCCATTGAGGCTCTATAATGATCCACTCTAAAAAATTCACGTTCTTCAAATGCTTCTAAATTCCATAAGCTCGCATAGACTTGTTTGATAGACTTTGAAATATGTCCTTCGTCAGGATGTTGTGTTTTTGAATCGTATAATCCAGCGCCACTAAAACCAGGCAAATCTTCATTATTGGTACTCGACCGTGTTCTAACTGAGCTACCAGCAGGAAAATCCGCATGCATTTCAGACAAGGCGTCTAACATCCATGCAGGCATCGCAGCGGCTTCTATTTTTTCCCTGAAATCATCTAGCATCAAATCTCGCGTTGCTCTATCATTCATAAATTCATGATTAGTCAGCATCCAATCTAGCTCGTCAAAGAATCCATTGTACTTCATAAACTCTTGGTAGAAGTAAAAGGGAATACCAAATCCGTCTGGAATCGTGCCTTCATCGAATCCAAAACGATGCATCGTAGCTAGATTAGTACACTTTGCTCCGAATCCATCATACATTTCGAATGTAATCTGATTCAAGGGTTTAATTTTTTTATAGTCTAAATTCAGCGGAGGGTAAAGCGTTGATTGTGGCCTAATTTTATCGTACCAATCATTTACTTCTTCAATACTGGCTTTTCTAATCGTATAACTACTTTGTTCGACCTTAAAATAAATATAATCATTTAGTAAATTAGCTATCGTATCAATCAATAAAGGGTCTCTAATAAAAGCATTGGGGATATTATCTTGAATAGCACGTAAATTAACATGTGACAATGGCGTTTGAATTACTGAGGTTATTATTCCTGCAACACGAGGTAAAGAATTAGGTAAGGCATCATATAAAACAATATCCTTGGCTCCAGGCAAATCAGCACCTGCCGCTTTTCTAAAATAACCATAACCTTCCGTTTGATTTAGTCCCCAATAATTTACACCGGCATAAATATCTGTTTCAAACAATACTGGAACACGAGAATTTTGCATCAGCTCAAATTCTTCTTCATATTGCAATTCATTATTAGATGTGATATAGTAGGACAAATTATTGGTCAAAAATGGCATACTTACTGCCAGCACTTCTTGTGTTTGTTGAATCGTTAAAAAATCCTCTCCTTCATTATTCGTAAAGTTAAAGGCATAAGTACCTAAAGTTCCATTAGCAGATATAACAGTAGGATGAAAAGTAAGTTGCCCTTTTAATACATCATGCGCCATTGGATCGACACCTAAAAAATCAGCAAAATTAACGTGCGCATTGTGTTTGTTCGTATTGATAAAATAAAGTCTTCTCTCGTCATCCGGAAATTCAAGGATAATAAATTTAAGATATTCCTTCCCACTTAGGTAAGGTAAAAAATTGACGTAATCTTTTTTTAACGCGATATAATTGAAGGTTGAAGTATCATCAATGCCTACTAAGCCATTCTCAATGGTTACTTCCCCCGCATAATTCAGAGGATTTAGATTCGGCATTGCATTAAATTCAGTTATATCATCAATTCCATCACCATCTGTATCAAAGGGATCAGCAATACTATATTCAAGAATTTGATAATGAGATTCGGGATAAGCCTCCAACGACTCAGATATTATTGTCGTTCCTGCTTCACCTAAAGTCATAGATACCGCCAAAAAATAAGCAGAGTCAACATGATGTTTTGCTTTCAAAATATAATATTTATCGGCAGTCGAATTCACTTCAAGCTGCACTTGACCGTTAGAATTCGTTGAATAACTGATTATTGGAACTGATTGTGCAAAGGCATTCATACCTACAATTAAAACTAATGCTGTCCAATAATACTTTATCTTTTTTTTAAAAATCATGCTACACTTACCAAATTTGAATTCATCAATTATAACGACACTAAGTCGAATAAGGTTGAGTTGGTGTGCAATTTAGGCATTTTCGATTAGTTTGAGAGCTTGTTAATTATCATAATAGTTTGTTTTAGCAAGCGCAAGACTTGTCCGACCACCGGCTGATGAATATCCTCCGCAGTGGGAGCAAATCCTACTCACTACTTTAGCTAAGCATTAATTTATACAATAATTATTCAATTTATTTTTATCTTATAATTATGTATATTTGTTTAGATAAGACATTTTAAATAATACGTACAATACTTGTAAGATATTAAAGCTTTAAATACAACCATTAAAGTCAAACTTTTCTTTTGTTTGATGAGGTGATTAGATACGCAATAGCTAAAAAAGAAGACACACCTTAAATACGATTATCATGCAAATTACAATAAAAATAAAAGACAGCAGTAAGGCCAAAGCTTTTCTAAATTTTATTAAAAGTTTGGACTTTGTGACAGTTCAAGAGAGTGATGAAAACATCTGTTATCCAAGCATGACTGAAAAAGAAATTAAGGACCGTATAACTGTAACTGACAAACAAATAAAACAAGGCAAGACAGTTTCTCATGATGATTTAGAAAAAGAATCACAAAACTGGTAGCATGCATATTAAATGGACGCTTGAAGCAAAAAAAGACCTCAAAAAAATCTATAAATTCTACACCAAACACTTTTCCGTCACGCTTGCCCAGAAGATAAAAGGTGAGGTTCTTAACAAAGTTAAAACACTCGAACACGGCACAGAGTTAGGACAGGAAGAAGAACTTCTAAAAGAACTAAATCAAGGATATCGATATTTGATTTCTAACCACAATAAAATTATCTATAAAGTAGAAAACAAGACAGCTTATATTACACATGTGTTTGATACGAGACAAGATCCTGAAAAATTGGGATCAAAAACGTAGAGTTATTTAAATTAGTTGAAGCGCGACACTTTTGAATGATTAGCTTTTGCGTATCGCGTGGTTAGGCAGGTTAGATTTAATAGAGTATTAATTTTTGAGGGAAATTTAAAATTATTGTATGGTTTAACAACCGCAGCAACGTAATTATTTGCGGAGTGAATGATGATACATATCATATTGATTTTCGTCTAACGGAGCACGTGTCAGAGCAATGGCGGTTGAATACGATGAATACAAATTTGTCCTAAAGGATTCTATCGCTTAATTATTTTGGTAGTATTACATAATTCGGAACCCCAGCTCCGTAGTAGCTGCCAGACTGCGGTTATTATTAAGCAATATCTTTTATCATACAATTTTAACCTTTTAAAAATAACAATAAATAAGTAGTTCGTGTTAAAAATTTGCATTGTTGCAAGATGTGGAATTTAGGCAATGATTTGCAAGCGCAATAGCACTTATACATGCGGAGCATCTTCGGTTGAGAAAGAGGATAAATATCCTCGAGATTAGGTTTGGAGCAGAATGTATCCGGTACCTGTCAATAATTACCTGAATAATTAATATTGTAGTTTATAACAGTAAGCGCAGGATGAATATCCAGCGCAGCCTATCACAAACTCTTCGCACCGGGTTTTGTCTTAGAATACGCAGCCTATAACAAACTCTTCGCACCGGAGCGTTCAATGAAGCTAATTATCACATCAATAATAGGTGAATGGAACATACTTTTCAATTTCTGGAATTGGAAATTGTCTAATTGGAAAAAACACCTCATAATCATCAGGGATCTTTGGAACTAAAAAATAAGACATATAGAATGTGGTCGAATTACATGGAGTGCCCTTATCCTTTGAATAAATCAAATGTACATTCTTTCTGAAATCATTAATCTTGTAATACTTATTGATTGCTACTTCGCATGTATTCAACTCGAAACTCCTTCCTATAATCGAATTTTTCGAAAAATTAATCTTAGGAGATAACGAATCCCAATTACTCAATTTGGGATTATTAAAAGCAAACTCCCTTTTCAATTCTTCATATTCACTTTGACTTCTAATAACAATCGTTTTTTCAAATTCTACCTCACCTAATGAATCATTTATAAAATAAGTGATGTACTCTCCAAATTTTAACTTTTTGAGTTCGATTCCTTCTTCGAGGTACTCTACTTTGTAATTCGCTAAAAGCAGAACTAAGAAATAAACAATTCCCATTAAGATGAATTTACTAATGTATGATTTCATAATTAGTTTTTAATGATCGAGAGTAACATTCTCAATATTTTCAACAACCTTAATTTTCCCTGTTTTTTTACTTCCCAAAACACTTGACAGCATTGACACTCCATGTTCTGTAAAAACATAGGGGGGGGGCTTCTACCGCCCCAACTTGATATCACATTTTGTGATTTCAAGTTTTTCCACTCACTATCAGACAACTGATTATTATCTCCCTTTATCTCATTGTCATTCTCCTGTCCTTGGAAGCCATAACGGTAATCCTCTTCACTACCATTTCTATTAGGTAACAGCATACCAAAGGGATAGTAATCACAAACGTTCCCCCTACTACCAAACATAAACCTTCATTGTCTCAACCACATCATATCTTTCAATTCGAATAAGGTAAATACTTGCACTTGTCACTTGATCCGAAATGTTAATGGTTTGAGTGGAGGAAATTCCTAAATCTTTAATTAACTGCCCCATCACGTTGTAAACACTAATATTAGCTGGAGCAATTGGATCGAGAACCAATAAAGTTTGGTTGTTAATAGTGGTGATATAGTCGTTATAGGTTTTAACTGAATTATCTTTTAGGCCTACTGAAGATTGGGCATATTGTACGGCCTGAAAAGCATTCACGCGACCGTAGCCCATTCTTTCTGACCACATACCAAAATCTTTGGCTTCGTCATAAGCATAACCACCTGTTTTATCGGCTGTGACAGATAGAATTGCTCTTGCTTCGAAAGCTGTTAAATCAGGATCAACTGAAAGAATTAATGCCATGACGCCTGCAGCATTTGGGCAAGCAGCAGAAGTTCCATTAAACCAAGCATAATCATCATCAATAAAATTATTATAACCCAACTCACCAGTCATATCCGTTGAAAGCACTTTCACACCAGGTGCAACAACATCTAAATTTTCATTGTAATTACTTCTCCATGATTCTGGCGAACAATCAGAAAATGTTTTTAATTCGTCACACATACTCGAAGCTCCAACTGCAATTGTCAAAGGATGCGATGAAGGCCAAATAGAATAAGCATCACCATCATTCCCCGACGAGAATAACATCGGAACACCTTTCCCTCCTCTTCCATTCAGCGCATGATTTTTTATCGTTGCATTCCCCAAGGCTGTATCAATACTTAAAATTCCTAATTCTTCATTTCTAATGCCCCAAGAATTACTTAAAATATCTGCTCCGCCTGTTTCAACGGCCCAATTAATTCCATTCACTCCAAATTCGGTTGTAGTAACTGGAATAACATCACCGCCAAATTCGGCATAGAAAAAAATTCGAACGGGAATGATTTTCACCTGATTTGCAATTCCAGCAATACCGATTTCATTGTCCGCAATTGCTCCAATTATACCAGCAGAACAGGTTCCGTGACCATCATTACTATAAGTTGTATTTGGATATCCTTTTTGATCGGCGCCAGTTGCATCAAAACCAGGTAATAGATTTGCGCGTAAATCAACATGATTCGTATCTATTCCAGAATCAAGAACGGCGACCTTTATTAAAGGACTTCCTGCCGTTATTATCCATGCTTCTTCCACATCCATATCGGCATCTTCCGTTCCATCAAAATGAATTGCTGTTCCCTCGTTTTTTAAAGCCCATTGATACTCGTAATAAGGATCATCACTCGTGGCTTGTATAGAATGGAGGGTATTCACTGAAATAAACTCAAAATCTGGAATATCACTCAACTCCTCTTGAATGATTCGTGGTCCCGCAGAACATTTATCTAATTCTAATTCCCAAACATTTTCCAAAAAAGCGTGGGGATAATAATTTACAACCTTATAAGGACGCAAATGAATTGACATTTGATCATAACTCAATTTCGATTTAGTTTTGATATAAGCCTTATTCAAGTCTGCTGCTATACTGCCACGTTCCGTTCCGTAAATGACAGAAGTGAATAGAATTTTCTCATTCTTTTTTAAGGCATTTCTATATACATCGATAGAATCGACGGACATATTCCCCTCGATACTGACCAATACCATATCAATTCCTTTTAAAGGGCTAATATTAGTTGATGGTAATTCTGCTAACACATGCGTTAAAATGTGGTTATAATCACTTTCTTGAACGCTGGCATTAAATTTAACAAGCATCCCTTTTGGGGACTTTTGACCGAAAGCCACTAATACACCAAAAAAAAATAAGAGCAAGAAGTATTTGATCATAATTTTATGGTCTTAATTTATTTTCTGAATTTTTCGGGTAATCAATTTATTATCGAAATGCAGATTAACAAAATAGAGACCATTCTCTACATGCGATAAATCAAATGTGGTTTGTTCATCATTCAACATTTGTTCTAACACAATTCCACCTCTCATATCGGTTACTACTATTAGAGCGTCATTAAAATTTTGATTGATGTCTAAAGTAAATTGACCAGCAGAGGGGTTAGGATATAATTCCAAATTTACATCATCATAATCTTCTACACCTGAAGAAACATAGATCACACATTCAGAAGTATCGATACAGCCTAAATAGTTAATTGCAACGGCATAAAAGTCGTTTCGAGTTGGAACAAAAATTTGTTCGGTAGCACCATCAACAGGTGTTTTCCCAGGACAAACTAACCATTGATATTCGGCTCCAGCTTGATTCGCTGTAATATCTTCAGAAGTCACCGTCACCGTTCGATCAACAACACCGTCTACGATTACAATTGTAGTATAAAAACCATTACAACCATCAGCATCTTTAATGTAAACATCATATCTATCAGCTTCTAGTCCAGCTATATCTTCAGTATCGTCAAAAGCACCGAGACCATCATTATCCCAGTCAAATACATATCCTCCGACACCACCAGTTACAGTAATATCAATCTCACCGTCACTACTCCCATCACAAGTTTCATTCACAATAATAGAAGTGACTTCGATTCCTTCAATACCACCAACAGTAATCGTTGTTGAATCGATACAACCATCTAAATCAGTTACAACTAACTTATAAGTACCAGCAGTTGTGCCCAACAACATTTCGGGATCGTCCATATCTCCCAATCCATCTGTGTCCCAATCGTAAAAATAAAAATCATCTCTTCCACCTTCAACAATCACTGAAATAGATCCATCTTCACCATCACCTTCGCATGTCGATTCAATAAACTCATCTTCAGAAATAGTAATCACATCATCTCCTGTTATATTAAGAATAGTTGAACAAGTATTCCTGTTCCCACTGATATCAAAAAGGGTTAAATCGACCGTTTTTTCTCCGATATCAGCACAAGTATAAAGATATTGTGACAAGCTTAGGCTTAACACACCGCAAGCATCAGCATAGCCCATTCTAACCATATCAACAGTCAAATTATATTCGCCTGTTTCACCAATCTCTATATCTAACGAACCTCTACATGTTACCGTAGGTGGAATTGTATCTAATACGTTAACATAAGCGATACATTCTTCAATATTCGCATCTTCATCCATTACCGTTAAAACTACAGGGACACCTTCAAAAGCCTCCGTTTCAAAAACACCTATTGGAATTGGAAACGCTGCCGTTTCATTCGTTAACTCATCATCTAAAGCATCTGCACCACTATAATTCCAATTCTCAGCGTTAAAAACTATATCATCGGGTCCTGTTCCATTAATACGACCAGCCCAACCATCTTCATAATCCCAAAGTTCACCAGAGCCATCAACATCAATATCGCCAAACACATCAATTACACGACCGTCAAAATACAATTCAATCGCATCGTTCCCATTTATATTTACGGCAGAAGTAATATAGTCAGGAGCAAAATCAAACCAATCTTCAAAAGAGACACCTTCGTTAGCCAAATAAATATAATCTCCAGCTGAAGCTGTTACGGCTGGAAAAGTAAATTCTTGTCCATCCGATCCTTCACCATTATTCGCTGAACCGATACCATACAAACTCAGGTCATCAATATCCTCAGTCACGTACAATTCCACTCCTTTAGGTAAACCGTCAGGCAATGGACCATCAAAAATTGCAGATAAGACCAAATAAGGCGGAGCTATTTCACCACCTAAATCTTCACAGTTAAAATTTATTTGACTAGCAGAAAAAGTTAATTCACCAACACCACATGAAGGCGTTGAACCACCATCTAAATCTTCAGCATCAATCGTTGCTTCTCCAAATTCATCCAAATAAATCGTAATATTTCTACAAACGGCAGTTAATTCACCTCCATCACATTCATATTCAATCGTTAAAATTGGTTCGATGCCTTCATCTTTACTTCCAATTCGTCTTATCGAGCAATCAGTATCTTCATCCCCAATCAAAACCCACCCAAAATTTGTAGCAGGATCAGCGATCCAATTTTCGACGTCCTCAATCATTTGCGGATCAGTCCATAAAAAATCATCTGTATCGACAGTTAATAATTGATCACCAGAAGAAACACCTTCAAAATCACCACCTAAATCACTCCAAAGTTCATCTGAAAACATCGCATGTTCCCAAGTTGCATCAGGCATGATTGGTGAAGCACCATCATCGTCACCGAAAGAAGTTCCCTCACCCCAACTGCGTGTGATTTTATGAATTGAATAAATTGCATCCGCTGCACTCTCGTCGTAAGCAGATACATTTAAAGTCAATGAAACATTTGTTATAACTGCACCTGGAGGAATAGCATCTTCTACATCAAATTGAATTAATGCACGACGTATATTACCATCGCAATCTAATCCGGAATAGAGCTCTCCTAATCCATTAGAAAAGTCACTTTCAGAATAAATAGAGTTGTCTTGAATAGGATTTAAATCAATAGATATTTGTCCAAAGACATGTAAAGACATCATTGCCAATACAATTGCAAGTAATTTTGAGATCATAAGTAGTTTTTTTACAGAGCAACTAAGTTATTAAAATAGCCTGTAAAATACTAATAATCTAAAATTTAAATCAAACTTATTGTTTTACACCAACAGCAACAGTGGCGTTCGTATCTCTATCAACAAGGATAAAATAACCATTTTTCTTATTTCGCTTAAAATTATCCAGATATATTGGTGCTGCAGCTTTAATTTCTACTTCACAAATCGTATTTTGCTCAACTAATTTTGAAACCATAAAATTTAACGTGTCAAAGTCTAATGTTTTAACGACTTCATTTATAGCAACAATCGTTTGAAAACCGGCATGTCTCAATAAATATTTTTTAGCGATATTTAATGGTCTTTTATCTAACCAACAAAGTTGAGCAATTAAGTTTTTATCGTGTACGACATCTTCATGCGATTGGGTGAGAGTATCCCCTCTGGAAATATCAATTGCCTTTTCTAACTCTATCAATACACTGGCCTCAGGTCCCGCCTCTAAAATTGGTGAATTGCCTTTAAATATTCTCAACACACGCGATTTTTGGCCAGAACTATTCACTTGAATTTCATCACCAACTTTTATCGTACCACTTTTCACTTTACCTGCATAACCTCTAAAATCTGAAAAGTCAGCACTTTGTGGACGAACAACATATTGGACATTGAAGCGGAAATCATCATTCAAATTAGCTCTTAAATTCAATTGTTCTAAATACCCTAAAATAGTTGGACCACTGTACCAATCCATATGCTTGGATTTTTCGACAACATTATCTCCAACTTTTGCAGAAATAGGAACGAAGGAAACGCGGTCTAATGGAAAATCAATGGCAACACAAACATCCAATAATTCGTCCTTCAAGGATTCAAATGTTTGCTGATTATAATCCATCAAATCCATTTTATTAATAACAAAAAGTACCTGTTCCATTTCCAAGAATTTAGCAATAAACAAGTGCCTTCTTGTTTGCTCCAAAATTCCTTTTCTCGCATCGATTAAGATCATAGAAACCTGCGAATTTGAGGCACCTGTCACCATGTTTCGCGTGTATTCGACATGACCAGGTGTATCCGCAATAATATATTTTCTAGACGCCGTTGAGAAAAAGATATGCGCCACATCAATTGTAATACCCTGTTCTCTTTCGGCTGTTAATCCGTCCGTTATTAACGCCAAATCCAATTCTTTCAATCCTTTCTTTTCGGACGATAATTGAATGGCATCGATTTTATCTTGTGGTAGTGATTTCGTATCGAATAAAAGTCGACCGATTAAGGTACTTTTACCGTCATCGACACTACCTGCTGTTGAAATTCTAATAATACTCATGCTTAATTCTTTTAAAAATATCCTGTTTCTTTTCTTTTCTCCATGGCTGCTTCAGATCGCTTATCGTCTATTCTAGCGCCTCTTTCTGAAATTAAAGCGGACTCTATTTCAGTAATTATCAAATCTAAATTATCCGCATTCGATTCGACTGCTGCTGTACAAGTCATATCACCTACTGTTCTGAACCGCACTGTCTGTTCGACAATTGATTCGTCTTGTTCACTAAAGACAAAATCAGATGCTGGCCAAATCATTCCATCCCTATAAAACACATTCCTTTTATGTGCAAAATAGACTGAAGGCAATTCGATATTTTCTCTTCTTATATAATTCCATACATCCAATTCTGTCCAATTTGAAATGGGGAAAACCCTCATATTCTCACCTTGATTAATGGCACCGTTTAAAATATCGAATAATTCAGGCCGTTGATTCTTTGCATCCCATTGACCAAAATCATCACGAACAGAAAAAATGCGCTCTTTTGCTCTTGCCTTCTCTTCATCCCTACGTGCACCGCCTAAACATGCGTCAAATTTATTATCATTGATTCCTTCTAAAAGACTAATGGTTTGCAAATTATTCCTGCTTGCATATTTCCCACTCTCTTCAATAATTCCTTTACTATTGATTGTCTCTTCGACAGAAACAACAATCAGTTTAAGGTTATATTTATCTACCAAATAATCTCTAAATTCGATTGTTTCAGGAAAATTATGACCCGTATCTATATGCATTAAGGGGAATGGTATGGGCGCAGGATAAAATGCCTTTATCGCCAACTCGACCATTAAAATGGAGTCTTTTCCGCCTGAGAATAACAAAACTGGATTGTCAAATTGCGCCGCTACTTCTCTAAAAATGTATACGGACTCGTTTTCTAATTCATCTAAATAATTCATTTGTCTTAATTATGTATGTAAACCACATTCTTTTTTTGATTGCTCCCACCACCATCTTCCAGCTCTTTCCTCTTCACCCTCTTCAATTGCTCTTGTGCAAGGTTGGCAACCAATACTTTTAAATCCTTTTTTATGTAAAATATTTACTGGAATATTATTCGCATCAATCACCGCATCCATCTCTTTTTCAGTCCAATTTAATAACGGATGAATCTTAATGATATTATTCGACTCATCCCACTCAACCATTTCTAATTGCCCTCTATTATTTGATTGTTCTTTCCGCAAACCAGTAATCCAAACATCATATCCTTTAATCGCTCTTTTTAAAGGTTCTATCTTTCTTATTGCACAACACTGCTTGCGATTTTCAATTGATTCATAGAAAGAATATGGTCCATCTTCAGTTACCATTTTTTGCAATGGTGCCGCTTGAGGATAAAAAGTTTGAATACTTCTTTTATACTTCTTTATGGTTCGATTAAAAACATCATAAGTTTCTGAAAACAAACGTCCGGTATCAAGGGTGAACAAGTCAATTGCAGGATTGTTATTCGCGATTAGATCTGTTAATACCTGATCCTCCTTACCGAATGAAGTCGAAAAGACCAATTTCAAGTCCAAAGTTGATAAAGTTTTAATCAGTTCGACTGTTGGTAAATCAGTTAATTTTTGTATTTTTTTTAAATTCTCTTTCTCCATTAGATATACTTATTCCAAAATCTTTCGTGTAGATAGTACAAGAACATTTTTGTAAATACTTCAATGCCTCCGATCGAAGCCGCCATTTTAACATTACCAGTTAAGATATATGCAATTAATATAGTATCGCATGTACCTACTATTCGCCAGCTAACACTTTTCAATATTGATTTAGCGTTAGAATCACCTCGGCGAACACCTTTTTTATGTAGAAATTGATCGAATAGCACGTATAATTTTTGACAAATATATATAATCTATCGTTTTAATAGATTAATAAGTGTTAAAAAAATTATTCTTCCGCTGAAATGATATCAAATAGCGTCTTGTTCACTAATATTTTAAGCGTTTCTTCTCTAACTTTTAGTAACATTTTATTCAAACCGCATTGAGCCTCGTCTTCACATTCTTCACAAGGTTCATAATAATTCAAACTTGCGCAAGGCAGTAAAGCAATTGGCCCATTAAACATGCGAATAATTTCAGCTAACGAAATATCCTTTGTCTGTTTAATTAAGTAATAGCCTCCACCTTTCCCCATTTTACTTCCAAGAATACCTGATTTTTTGAGATCTAAAAGAATAGTCTCGAGGAATTTTTTTGGCAATTTAGTTCGATTAGCGATCTCACTGATAACAACGGGAATATTATTGGGCTGTTTGCCTAGAAAAGTTAGCGCATGAAAGGCATATTTTGTCTTTTTTGATAACATGATGATCTAAACGATCTAAATTTTGATTCTGAATTTAAATTTAGTGAAAACTTATTTGATACCATAACTTTTTGTGTAAAATCGAGATTACGATCAATATTTGCGCTTCTCATTCGAATAATTAAACGGGACTTATTCGCACACTTTAAATATTTTTTATAAAAAAATATATCCGATAGATTTTTATATTATTTTTATTCGAAATAACATGCGTGTTTTATTTGAAAATTCAGTTTTTATGGTTACTTTAAACAGATAGGAAAGACCAACCATTCGACCGAAAAACACGTTACTTATTATAGTATTAACCTTTAACACGACAACATGCGACAACTGAAGATCACAAAACAGGTTACCAATAGAGAAACTGCATCTTTAGATAAGTATTTACAAGAAATTGGTCGTGTTGATTTAATTACAGCTGAGGAAGAGGCTGAATTGGCGAAAAAAATTCGCGCGGGAGATGAAAAAGCTTTAGATCGTTTGACTAGAGCGAACTTAAGATTCGTTGTTTCAGTTTCTAAACAATACCAAAATCAAGGTTTATCCTTACCCGATTTAATTAATGAAGGAAATTTAGGATTAATCAAAGCGGCTCAAAGATTTGATGAAACGAGAGGTTTCAAATTCATTTCATACGCTGTTTGGTGGATTCGTCAGTCTATACTGCAAGCATTAGCTGAGCAGGCAAGAATTGTACGTTTACCATTGAACAAGATTGGTTTAATTAATAAGGTTAACAAAGCATTTTCAACACTCGAACAGCAATTCGATCGCCCACCTACGATTGACGAATTAGCTGAATTTTTAGAATTCACAAAAGCAGATGTATCCAATTCGTTAGCGAATAGCGGAAGACATATCAGTATGGATGCTCCTCTTAGAGAGGGTGAAGAAGACAGTTCAAGTCTTTACGATGTTTTACAGAATTCTGAACAAAACAATCCCGAGAAGGATTTAATTTTAGAATCATTAAGAGCGGAAATAGAGCGTTCTCTTAGCACTTTAAAGCATAGAGAAGCTGACGTCATTCGTTTATATTTCGGATTGGACAATAATCCTCCAATGACATTGGCAGAAATAGGGTTGCGATTCGACTTAACAAGAGAAAGAGTTCGTCAGATTAAGGAAAAAGGCATTCGCAAATTAAAAAACACTTCAAGAAGCAAAATGTTGAGAACCTATTTGGGTTAATTAAGACAATTGCATATTATTCAACTTATGGTAAACACCATCTGTTTTTGCAATTAATTCGTCATGTTTACCTTGATCAACAATTTTCCCATTTTCCAAGACAAGTATATTATCCGCATTTCGAATCGTAGACAAACGATGCGCAATAACGAATGATGTTCTGTTGATCATCAATTTATCCAAAGCATCTTGTACTAATTTTTCTGATTCGGTATCCAACGCAGAAGTGGCTTCATCAAGAATTAAGATTTTAGGATCTTTTAGGACTGCTCTGGCGATTGCGACACGTTGTTTTTGACCGCCTGATAATTGAATACCTCTATCCCCTACCATTGTGTCGAATTGATCAGGAAATGACATGATAAAGTCGTAAGCATTCGCTTTTTTCGCAGCCTCCATCACCTCTTCGTCAGTCGCTTCGGTTTTACCATAAAGAATGTTCTCTTTAACCGTACCACCAAATAGAATTACTTCTTGTGGTACTACTGCAATATTCGATCTTAAACTTTCAGTTGCAATATCCTTAACATCAATTCCATCAAAAAGAATAGCACCTTTATCAACATTATAAAACTTCAATAATAATGCAGATATGGTTGTTTTACCAGCGCCTGAACTACCAACTAAAGCAGTTGTATGACCTGGAGCACATTTAAAACTAATCTCATTCAGCACTTGAATTTCTTTTCTTTGAGGAAAGGCAAAAGACACAGATTTGAATTCAACCGCTCCTTTAAAGTCTGTCAACAAATTACCTTCAGCACTTTCAACATCCTCTTCTAATAAGTCCATTAAATGTTCGGTTGAACCGATTGCTTTTTGAATTTTGGCATATAAATCCGGCACTGCGGCAAAAGATGCCCCAAGGAAAATAGTATATAATATAAATGCTGTGAATTCGGCACTGGTGATTAGACCTTCGCCTTGCATACCCTTTGCTTTCCATATAACAAAAGCTACACCACCAAACATTCCAAAAATAATGAACGAAACAAAAGCCCCACGCATTATTCCACTCTTGATATTTAATTTCAGTATATTTTTAATTCTGCTACCGTATCTATTAATTTCGTATTGTTCGTTCGTAAATGCTTTCACATTCACAATCCCAGTTAATACCTCTTCTAATATAGCATTCGAACTAGCAGATTCATTTTGAGCAGCTTTTGACAGCTTTCTGATGTAACGACCAAAGATAATTGCAGAAATCGCTAAAACAGGAACAACAGCTAACATCCATAAAGCCAATTCCCACGAAACCATTAGAATGAATCCTAAAGCTATAATAATGGTAATGAATTGTCTGAAGAATTCGGCGATGGTTGTATTTAAGGTCTCTTGCAATAAATTAATATCAGTTGCAATTCTTGAAGACAACTCCCCTACTTTATTCCGATTAAAAAAATCTATTGGATATTTTATCAAGCGATCAAAAGCTTTTGACTTAAGATCTTTTAATGCTCTTTCTGTTACATGATTAAAAAGTACAATTCGAATGAACGAAAATACAGCTTGAGCACCAAAAACAACCAACATTACTATAAGTATGGTATTTATATTGGTTAAATCAACATTTGGAATGTCTACAATTGGCTTTTCATCGCCATTTGTTCCCAATAACTGTCCCATTAAAGCAGGGAATAACATAGATGTGATACTTGATAAAATTAAAAACAACCAACCGACAAGGTATACCGACCTATAAGGTTTTAAGAATTTAAAAAAGCGTCTCGCCTTTTTATAAGCATCTTCTGACAATGTAACTTTATCTTTCTTACTATTTCTTCCAAACATAATTCGACTTAAAAAGCGTAAAATTAAGGTCTTTATATGGAGTGAATGTCATAATAATTACATAATTTCGAAAAATCGCAAATAAAATTTTGTACTCTATATTTTTGTTTTATCTTTGCACTCCCTTAGAGGAAATTTAGAAGAAGAAATAAAAGTATTTTATAATATATAGGACAATGAGCAAGAGAACGTTTCAACCATCAATTAGAAAAAGAAGAAATAAGCACGGATTTAGAAGTCGAATGGCTACTAAAAACGGTAGAGCTATTATCAACGGTAGAAGAAGAAAAGGAAGAAAGAAATTATCAGTTTCTTCAGAAACTTTAGCTAAGAGATAATATACTTTCGCGATATTATTATAAGCTCCTTGTGACCAAGGGGCTTTTTTTGTTCCCTAACTTTAAAAGAATATTAAATTTGTAACATGAGTAGTTTTTATCAATCAGGAATGAAGATTGGCATTCTAGGCGGCGGTCAATTAGGCCGCATGTTTATTCAAGAAGCGATTGACTTTGATGTAGAAGTTCACATCTTAGATTCAGACGAAAATGCGCCATGCAGGAATATTGCCAAAGAATTTACCTTGGGTAGTATTTTAGATTTTGATACCGTTTATAATTTTGGGAAAGATAAGGATGTCATCACGATTGAAATAGAAAATGTCAATGTTGATGCTCTTGAAAAGTTGGAACAAGAAGGAAAAAAAGTTTATCCGCAGCCTCATATCATTCGTTTGATAAAAGACAAAGGATTACAAAAGTCTTTCTATTCAGAAAATAAGATTCCTACCGCTCCATTTAAATTGATTGCAGAGAACGAATCACTTTCTGATCATCAAGACTTTTTGCCATTCATGCAAAAATTAAGAACAGGTGGATACGATGGTCGTGGTGTACAAGCCATTAAGTCAAGCGCTGATTTTGAATTAGGATTTAGCGAAGCAAGTGTTTTAGAATCGTTTGTAGATTTTGAAAAAGAATTATCAGTTATTGTTTCGCGGAATGCTGATGGACAAATTAAATCTTATCCATTGGTCGAGTTAGAATTTAATCCTGAGGCCAATTTGGTAGAGTTTTTATTTGCGCCTGCCAATGTTTCCCCTTCAATTGAAGAAGTAGCTAAGGATATTGCTGAAAGCATAATTGAAAAGCTTGGTATGGTTGGAATTTTAGCAGTAGAATTGTTTTTAACGAAGACGGGGCAAGTATTGGTTAATGAAGTTGCTCCTCGTCCGCACAATAGCGGACACCAAACCATTGAGGCCAATTATACTTCACAATATCAGCAACATTTACGTGCAATCTTAAACTTACCTTTAGGCGCAACTGGAATGCTTCAGCCATCGGTTATGGTTAATCTTTTGGGTGAAAAAGAGAATTTTGGAGAAGTAAAATATCAAGGATTTGAGAAAATCATGAATTGGCCAGGTGTTTATCCGCATTTATACGGTAAAAGGGAAACAAAACCTTTTCGTAAAATGGGCCATATTACGATCCTTAATCCGGAATTAGATACGGCAAAGGAAATTGCAGTTAAAGTCAAAGAAACGCTAAAAGCAGTTGGAAAATAAGCAGCATCTTAATCATATTGAGTTTATAAGGGCTATTGCAGCCCTTTCTGTTGCATTATTTCATTTTACCAATCATACTAGTGAGAATATTCCCTTAATTGCCAATGAAGATATCCGTCAGGCCTTTCACTTTGGTGCTCAAGGAGTAGAAATGTTTTATATTATTTCTGGTTTTATCATCCCTTACGCTTTGTATTATGGTGGTTACCACATTCGAGATTATTTTCAATATTTAGGAAAACGACTTTCTCGACTTTTGCCTCCCTACTTTATTGTACTTGCATTGATTACAATTTGGACGAACTTTCTTTTTGAGTATGTTTGGCTCACTCCATACAATATTCAGTGGCGCCAACTTTTTGCGAATGGGTTCTTTATGGTTGATTTCATCAATGCATTTGAGTGGTTAAAATCATTTTTTCCAGATAATACTTGGATCAATCCTATTTTCCTCACGTTAAAAGTCGAACTACAATTCTATTTATTAATTGGACTGTTATTTCCTTTAATTACAAAAAGTAAATGGTTGTTTGCTGGAATAGCAATTTTTTTACTACTTTTTGGCTTGTATACCAATAATGCGAATACATTTTTCGTAAGCGCTCCTTATTTTCTACTAGGCCTGTGTACTTTCTTCATTCGACAAATTGAGAAACATTGGGTATACTATGTTATTGCAGGGATAATTCTTCTTGATTTAGCTTATTTCTACATGCCACAAGACCTTGTCGTTTCTTTAATTACATTTATTTTAGTTCTTGGATTACCAAGTCAATTCAAATTCTTTAATATAACTGGTAAAATCTCCTATTCTTTCTATTTAATACACGGATTAACCGGTCAACAATTCTTATATTTCACAAGATCCCATTATTTGACGACCCACTATCCCTATTTAATGATTATTTTTGCTTTGATTATTTCTTGGGTAGCAGCCTATTTACTTTATAAATTAGTTGAAAAACCAAGTATAATTTTATCGAAGAAATTCAAGTATAAGCGCATAAAAAATAAATATGATTGAAGTTGGTATTATAATGGGGAGCAAGTCTGACTTGCCAGTAATGCAGCAAGCTGCAGACATGTTAAAGGAATTTAATATAGCATTCGAAATGACTGTTGTTTCTGCACATCGTACACCAGAACGCATGTTTGATTATGGTCGTGAGGCGCATAAGAGAGGAATCAAAGTGATTATTGCGGGTGCAGGTGGAGCAGCTCATTTACCAGGTATGATGGCATCAATTACACCATTACCCGTTATTGGCGTTCCAATTTTATCAAGCAACTCAATTGACGGTTGGGATTCTATTCTATCCATTCTTCAAATGCCTGGAGGAATTCCAGTTGCAACTGTAGCATTAGATGGTGCGAAGAACGCTGGAATTTTGGCAGCAAGTATTATCGGGTCTGCAAATCCTGAAGTCTTAAATAGAATTATAGCTTATAAAGCAAGTTTAAAAGACAAAGTACTAGAAACAGCTAAAGAAATGGAAGAAAATAATTAAGTCGCTTTAAGTTATTTTCCAATCCAACAAGAGACAGCTTTGTGGTCTGAGAAACTCACTGAATGCGTTTCAAAATCTTTAGATTTTAAATCCGGATCATAAAAAATATAATCGATTCTATTTGATGGAATCTTTCCAATATATGTCTGCCCTATTCCATTTCCTGAAGCAACAAAAGCATCGTCTAATTGATCTTCAAACTGCGTATAAGCATAAGATACAGGCGTATCATTAAGATCACCACAGAAAATAGCAGGATAAGGAGAATTCTCAATTTCTTTGGCTACTTTTTCCGCTTGACTTGAACGTTTAATAAAAGCATTCTTTAATAGATTATAGATTCGTTGACCAGCTTCTTCATTGACATATTTCTTTTTGTCTTCCGTTTCGTCAAAGAATTTATAATCGTCATTTTGGAATCGAATAGAACCTAAATGACCATTAAACACGCGAAAAGTATCTTCATTTACTACGATATCAGAATAAATACAAAAGTTATTCGCATCGTTTTCGAAAGCTATTTCCCCCTTACCAATTATAGGGTAACGAGAGAAAGTTGCAACACCAAAATATCGTTTATGTGACATTTCATGCGTATATCGTTCGTGATGATATGGCGTGTTTAATATCTCCACTAAATGATCCTTAGTTATAAAAGGATTAACTCCTTCTGTTTCTTGATGATAGAATTCTTGAAAACAGTAGATCCCCGCATCTTCTTCCTGTAAGAATTTAAAATTTGCATCTCGAAGAGATTCCCGATTCTCGAGGTCATACAAATTGAAAATTTTAACATTATAAGATAAGATCTTTACTGATGCAGTCATTTTGCTATCAATCATATTCACTGCAAAGAAATTTGTTACATGATTAAATCCTAGCAGAATCGTCACAAAAGAAATGAGCATTAGCTTTTTGGAGAAGAACAACCAGAAAACAATAAATAACACTTCGATAGTTAGCCAAATGGGAAAAGTCAATCCGAAAAAACTAAAGTAGACGAACGAAGTCGGCGATATATGCGTGGCCATATATGCTGCTATCAACCCAAAAGAGTTGAGCACATTCATTAGGATCATCAATTTTAATAGAAGACCTAATTTGCGTTTATTTTCGCTTACTTTCATTAAATAAGAAGTCTTTTTCAGCCTTATTCAGACCGTCGTAACCTTTTTTAGCAATCTTGTCTAAAATTGCATCTACCCGTTTTTGTTTTTCAACTTTTGAGGCATTAAATTCCTCATCAGTCATCTCTTTTGCCGTTTTTTTTGATTGAGAGTAGACCTTCATTTTAGGTTTCCTCTTCAACGATATTTTTGACCAATTATAGCTATAGAACCATTTATCAAAACGATTCATAAAGTTCGATTTCGAATGAATATTCAATACAGACAAACCACCAAAAAGTGCTCCACCTAAATGTGCAAAATGTGCAACATTATCATTGCTACCTATTCCAACTAAATCTGAGATCACATACAATACGGCTAATAAAATAAGCGGCATTGGAAAAGCACCAAATAAATTCACTTTAAAGCTAGGTTGGTGAATCGCCGAAGCGATAAACACCGCCATTATAGAAGCCGAAGCTCCAGTTATAGGAGGTGCAGAAGTCATTGTATAAGCGGGAAAAATATAATACGCTATTATATGTATCAAATATGCAAATATCCCCCCCAATAAATAGGTGGTCAACAATCGTCTTTCACCGAAGAAATGGATAAAAATTCTTGCAACAAAATACAAAATGAACATGTTGAAGAAGAAGTGGAAAAAGTCGGCATGTGTGAACAGCTGTGTGATTAACGACCACGGTTTATATAATAGCTCCGCTGGATTTCCTGGCGCAACAAAATACATCTTCACAGTATCCTCTAATCCTCTAAACTGAAACAAGTATCCTATCAATCTTAACAGTACAAAGAACATGAAAACAATTGCGTTTACAGCAATAATCTTCCCTGTAAGACCAGACTCACGAATACTTCGTTTAATAAAATCTATAATTCGTTCCCCTTCCATAATTAATAAAAATCAGTTCTTTGACGTTGCCAAATTTTAATCATAATAAATCCGAATAACATACCTCCTAAATGGGCAAAATGCGCTACAGAATCTCCTGGATTATTTTGAAATCCGTTGAATAGTGCGATAGCCGCTAAACCTAATGCAAGCCATTTCATTTTAACAGGAATGGCAAAATAAAGATACACCTCAGTATTCGGGAACAATAAAGCAACCGCCATAATTAAACCGTATACAGCACCAGAAGCACCAACGGTAGGAATATTAATCGTAGTCCAAACAGAATTAAAATCTTTAATTGTGCTTGGATATTGAACCATGTCTCCTTGAATTTCAAAAATACCATTAAAAACAGGCAGCCAAGATCCAGATGCACTATAAACTTCAAGTCCTTGAATAAATTGATGTAATACCGCAGCGCCCAATGCTGTTACGAAATAGAAAATTAAGAATTTCTTCGCACCCCAAATTCGTTCGAGCATATTTCCAAAAATCACAACAGCAAACATATTGAATAAGATATGCGGGAAATTGGCATGCATAAAAAAGTGCGTCACCAATTGATAAGGCTCGAAAAGTGGAGAATCAATATAGTGTAGGCCCAATAAATTAATCAGACTTATATTCTGTTGTTGGAATACAAAAGTCGCAAAGAAAAAAATAACATTAATTATTAGCAAGTTTTTAACGACGGGTTGCATGTTCCGGAAAATGTTCTGTAGCATTAGTTAAATCTTTTTGATATTTCTTCTAAAGTAAATGTTTCAATAATTTTTTTGCCGTGTGGTGATATTTGCGGAGCACTAGATGCAAAAAGCGCATCCGTTATGTATTCCATTTCATCACCAGTCAATTTATTCCCCCCTTTTGTTGCCATGGCGCTTGCCGCTGATAAGGCTACAATTTCATGAATTGAAATCGCATCAGATTGCATTGTATTTTTATAGTTCTCAAAAATTTCTAATAAGATCCTTTGCGGGTTTTTATCTTTAATATTCACTGGAACACCTGCAATTTCCAAAATGGTATCCTTTCTTGTCAATTCAAATCCTAAATTGTTCAATTCATCCAAAATCTCATCCCAAGCAACAATATCCGTTTTATCAATCTCTATTTCCTCAACAAATAATAACTTTTGAGATTGTGTTATTCCTTTATTAGCAGCTATAATTTCATCAAATAGAATTCGGCAATGCGCACGATATTGATCTATTAATAAAAACCCCTGCTTAATTGAAGTTAGAATGTATTTATCGTTTATTTGCGTTGGCTTTTTACGCTCCACAATAAAATCATCATTCATTACAGACTCAATTGTTGTAGCTTGTGGTTCAAACTCTTCATTTTCCTCAACTGGATTATCCTCTTGCTTCAACGCATCAATTTCTCCATAAAAGTTTTCCCAATCCCCTTTTTGCGGTTGAATATTACTAAAACCATTAGATCGTTTTGTACTTGATAAGCCCGTTGAATTATTCGAACCGCTATTCGATGTTGTTTTAAAAGGATTAAAATCAGGATTGACCTGAATATGTGGCATTTGAACCGTCTGTCCTTTCTTTAATGGTGGAACGTTAAAGCTTCTTTCCTGTTCAAAATCTAGACTTGGCGCGATATTAAATTGGCCAAGCGCTTGTTTAACCGCGCTTCGAATAATCGCATAAATCGCTTGATTTTCTTCAAATTTTATCTCCGTTTTAGTTGGGTGTACATTCACATCAATTGATTGTGTAGGCACTGTAAAATAAAGAAAATAAGGCGGGAATTTACCAGAAGGAACGAGTCCTTCATAAGCATTTAATACGGCATGATTAAAATAACGATCCTTAAAGAATCTATTATTCACAAAGAAAAAACTTTGATCTTTAGCAGCTTTAGAAAACTCGGGTTTTACAATAAAACCAGTTATTTGAATCAGATCAGTTTCCTCATTAACAGGCACGAGTCTTTGATTAAATTTTGCGCCATAAATTTGAACGATTCGTTGACGTAACCCCTGACCTGATAAGTTATAAATTTCATCATCGTTGTGGTGAAAAGTAAATGAGATATCAGGATGAACTAAGGCTACACGTAAAAATTCATCCAAAATTTTACGATACTCAGTTGTATTCGTCCCTAAAAAATTTCTTCGGGCTGGAATATTAAAGAATAGGTTTTTAACAGATATAGAAGTACCAGGAGCAGCCATCACTGCTTCTTGACTAATAATTTTAGACCCTTCATTAATAATTTCAGTTCCTAATTCCTCATCATGCAAGCGAGTCTTCAAACTAACATGAGCAACTGCAGCAATAGACGCCATTGCTTCTCCCCTAAACCCTTTAGTTTGTAAGGCGAATAAATCATCTGCCTTTGCTATTTTACTCGTAGCATGTCTTTCAAATGACATCCGTGCATCGATTGCAGACATTCCGCAACCATTATCTATGATTTGTATTAAAGTTCTACCACCATCCTTTACGACCAAATTAACCGTTGAAGCCCCTGCATCGATAGAATTTTCAATTAATTCTTTCACAACCGAAGCTGGTCTTTGCACAACTTCCCCAGCTGCAATTTGATTCGCAATATGATCGGGTAATAATTTTATAATATCCGACATTCTCTATTTTAATTTTTCAATCAGCATACCTGCTGCATCAATGCCAACAAACAAATAATAAAAGATTCCAATAATTACACCTAAAATTAAGATGAGTCTCAAATTTGAATTTGAACGTTGTTTCTTAACATTCAAATCACCCCATCTATCTTCTATAGTCGATTTAAATTTAATCTCACGCGCAATATTATCATTGTCTTTCGTCCCTTTCGCCTCGGCCTGAGCTTGTTTAATTTTCTTTTCTAAAGCCTCTTTACGTGGATCATAATATCTTGGTACATATTCAAACCTTTTATGTCGGTTTCCCAATTTAAACATCGATAACCTATTCCAATCCATACACTTCCATTTTAAGAATTAATATCCATTTAATTATACACAAAAAATGCGCCAGATTAACGGATAATAAATAGTACTTGTTTTACAAATATAATGAGATTAACTTCATTAAATACTATGAAAACAGGATAAAAAGGTTCATATTTTAAGGTGTAAAAAATGACCAGTAACAAAGTAATTTCAATTAATATTTAATAATACACTTCAATATGTGGACAAATCTTGTGCCATGGCAAGGTTTATGCAAGATCAAATGTATACTTTCGTGTAATTCTTATATAATTTATTTTATGCCCTACATCAAAACGCTTACTATTACTGCTTTTACTAGTTTATTGATGCTTTTATTTAGTATTAATCTTAGCGCACAAATTCAACCTGACAATTTAACAGTTGGTAAAGCTCCTGCTTTTTTAAGTGTTAAAAGTACATGGGCCGATTCTGTTTTTAATAGTCTAACACCAAGAGAAAGAATTGCACAATTATTTATGGTTGCTGCATATTCAAATAAAGAGGTCGCTCATGAAAAATCAATAGCGACATTATTAGAGAAAGAAAAGATTGGTGGACTGATATTTTTTAAGGGAACGCCTACTGCTCAAGCTAATTTGACCAATAGATATCAAAGCATTTCTAAAACCCCATTAATGATTGCCATAGATGGCGAATGGGGACTGGCAATGCGTTTAGATTCGACGGTTTCTTATCCTCGACAGATGACGTTAGGTGCCATTCAAGATGAAAGCTTACTTTATAAGATGGGAACCGATATTGCCGCGCAATGCAAAACCATGGGGATACATGTCAATTTTGCTCCAGTTATCGACGTCAATAACAATCCTGCAAATCCAGTGATTAATAATAGGGCTTTTGGTGAAGAGAAATTGAATGTGACTAAATTGGGAATGGCATATATGAATGGTATGCAAGACGCAGGAATTATAGCTTGTGGTAAACACTTTCCTGGTCACGGCGATACGGATACTGACTCTCATAAAGCCTTGCCGACCATCATGCATAGTTATGAACGCCTCAACGACATAGAACTTTACCCCTTTAGACAATTAATTAAAGGAGGCCTTGCAAGTATGATGGTGGCACATTTATCCATTCCATCATTGGATGATACTCCAGATCAAGCCTCTACTTTATCGAATAAAATTGTAAACGGATTATTAAAAGACAGTTTAGGATTTGAAGGATTAATATTCACTGATGCTTTAAATATGAACGGCGTTTCAGCGCATTATAATTCAGATGAAATTAATGTAAAAGCTATTCTAGCAGGAGATGACATTCTATTATTCCCCGCAAATGTAAGCGCTGGAATTGATAAAATAGAAGCAGCAATATTAAGTGGAGAACTAAGTCAAGCTGTTATAGACGAAAGATGTTTAAAAGTACTAAAAGCAAAAGAATGGGTCGGATTAAATCAATACCAACCTATTGATACTAAAAATTTAATTCCAAGACTAAACCTCGATTCGTATAATGGATTGAATAAAAACCTAAATAAGTCTGCCTTAACACTAATCAAAAATGAAAGAGATATTCTCCCCTTCAAAGATTTGTCAGATAAAAAAACTGTTTATTTAAACATTGGCGGAACGGAGAAAAATGCCTTTATCGATGGAATACATCAATTCAGTGCAATCGAACAAATTCAAATTCCACGATCATTATCAGCCAAAGACGAATTGGCATTATTAGCTGAATGCGGCAAATTTGAAAGAATCATTATTGCATTCCACCGTACCAATAATAATCCGGCACGTAATTTTGGTATTACCCGTCAAGCAATAGCGATTCATCAAAAACTAAGTCACGAAAAGGAAGTCATCACTATTCTATTTGGTAATCCTTATGTAATAGACAAATTTGGTCCATTAAAAGATACCAAAGCATTTTTAGTTGCCTATCAAGACAACGACGAGACAAATAATGCTGCTGCACAAGCTTTATTCGGTGCAATTCAACCAAAAGGAAAATTACCAGTGACAGCATCTGAAGAGTTTAAAGCTGGATTTGGCCTATCCTACCCCGAAAAAATTCGTTTATCATATGCCAGTCCTGGAGAAGTAGGTGCTGATAGCGAAAAATTAAAAGGAATAGACGAATTGGTGAAAACGGGTATTCGAACAAAAGCTTTTCCGGGTTGTCAAGTCTTAGCCATTAAAGATGGACAGATATTTTACAATAAGTCATTCGGTAATTTTACTTACGACAAAAAAAGCCCAGTTCAAAACAATACAATTTATGATTTAGCATCGATCACCAAGATAGCCAGTACAACCATTTCACTGATAAAACTGGTTGAATCCGGACAAATTGATTTAGACAAAAGATTAACGGATTACCTTCCCGAAATTGTTGATTCTACTCCTTACCAGAATATGGTTTTAAGAGAAATGTTAGCGCATCAAGCGGGACTTTTTCCTTGGATTCCTTTTTATGCCAAAACAATGAGTAAGGGCCAACTGAATGACACCATCTATAGTACAGACTCGTCTGCAGTATTCGGAAATAAAGTCGCTGAAAACCTATTTATACGTTCTGATTATAACGATATGATGTTTGATACTTTAATTGCACAAAAGTTGATCAAAAAGAAGTACAAATATTCAGATTTAGGTTATTATTTTTTCAAAGAGATTATAGAACGTCAAACGGGACAAAAGTTAGAGGATTTTGTTGATTCGACTTTTTACAAACTAATGCATTTGGCGACAATGGGCTACCACCCTACTTATTCATTCGATTTAGATCAAATTGCCCCGACAGAACTAGATTCGATTTATAGAAAACAATTGGTTTGGGGTAATGTTCATGATCCTGGAGCAGCCATGCAAGGTGGTGTTGGTGGTCATGCTGGACTTTTTTCCAATGCCGAAGATTTGGGAGCATTGATGTATATGTTAATTAATGATGGAAGGTATATGGGAGAACAAATCCTGTCACCATCAATAATTTCAGATTTCACACGCTGTCAATTTTGTCCTAAAAACAGAAGAGGTGCAGGATTCGACAAACCTGTACAATCTTTAAATGGAGGACCTACATGCGATAAGGTTTCTTTAACAAGTTTTGGACATTCAGGGTTTACAGGCACATTAACTTGGGCCGATCCTGAGAATGGCATTGTTTATGTGTTTTTAAGCAATAGAGTTTATCCAAATGCAGAGAATTGGCAAATCGTAAAAGAAGGGTACCGAACCAAAATACAAGATATTATCTACCAGTCGTTCATGAATGATTTACCAATAAATTAACGAAAGAAGTATTGAAGCTAGTCCTTCAATGCTTAACTTTGACTTTTTAGATTGTAAGGATAATAAACATACAAACGACCAAAGGTCGCAAATGAAAAAGAATTAAATGAAAATAGGAATAGTATTATACCCAACATTTGGTGGAAGTGGAATTGTAGCAACAGAATTAGGCAAGGCATTAGCTGAAAAAGGTCATGAAGTCCACTTTATTTCGTATAATCATCCAGTTAAATTAGATCATTTTCTTCCTAACATTCGCTACCACGAAGTAAGACCGTTTAACTACCCTCTTTTTGATTACCAACCATACGAATTGGCGTTAACGAGTAAACTGGTCGATGTAACAAGATATGAAAACCTTGACATTCTGCATTGCCATTATGCCATACCGCATGCTTCTGCTGCTTATTTTGCACAGCAAATATTAAAAACACATCAAATAGACATTCCTTATATTACAACTTTGCACGGTACAGATATTACATTGGTAGGTAAACAACCATCATTCGAACCTGTAATTACCTTTAGCATCAATAAGTCGGATGCTGTTAGCGTAGTTTCAGAAAGTTTAAAACAGGATACATATAGACATTTCAAGATTGAAAGAGACATTGAAGTAATTCCAAATTTCATTCAACATACACATTATAGCAATGTAGCGACAGAAGATGACAAAGCCAGAAGAAAGTCGATCGCTCCCAATGGAGAATTTGTTATTAGTCATGTTTCCAATTTTAGAAAAGTAAAACGAATTGAAGATGTTGTTCAAATATTTCACAGAATCCGTAAAAAAGTTCCAGCTAAGTTAATTTTAGCCGGTGATGGACCAGAACGTTATAAAATTGAGCAATTATGCCAGGAATTAGGTGTTTGTGGAGATGTTGATATGATGGGAAGTGTTCAATCTGCAAATGAAATTTATTCGATTAGTGACTTATTCATTTTGCCTTCACAAACAGAAAGTTTTGGTCTAGCCGCTTTGGAAGCTTTAGCATCTGGCGTACCAGTTATATCCTCAAATTCTGGTGGATTACCAGAAGTCAACAAGAATGGTTATTCAGGTTATTTAAGTAATGTTGGTGATGTTGATGAAATGGCTAAGAACGCACTTTCTATTCTAAAAGACACAGAAACTTTAGCACGCTTTAAGAAACAAGCTTATGAACACTCAAAAAACTTTAGTTTAGCATCGGTATTACCAATGTATGAAGAATTGTATGAAAGGTTAGTGACAAAAAATAAACTAATAAAAGAGTAAAAGTATTACTCTCTATTAACAGTAATTGTTTGTGAGAATATTAATAAATCTTCAGAAACTTCTTCTTCAAGATATTTGATTTGATTTTGAGACTTCAAAGCCATTGTTATAAAACCTAATCCAGCACCACCTTTATTCGACATTACGCCATTTGACAAAGTATCCATATACAATGATTTAATTTCAGCGCGATCCATTTTGTTCAATTTATCGATTCGTGCTTCAATTTTATCAATATTCGATTTTTTAACTAAGTTCCCAAAGGTCACTTTATAGTCTTCATCCTTTTGTAAAACAATTAAAAAAGATATTTGCTGTTTGTTTTCGTCACGTTCGCCATGAATTCGAATATTCTGAAGACCTTCAACTAAGATACTGAATACTTTTTTGAGGACACCTTTTTTATCACCTGAATCTAACATGATTTCCTCGATGTTAGTAGATAATGAATTTACGAGGTCTTGAGAGAATTCTCCAAAATGAGACACTATAATTTTACCGTCCGCATGCACGTTATAATCACCAAAGATCTTTTGAAATCTAGCACTACATTTTTCCAGTAAAGTGTTTTTCTGTAACATCTTGGTTTTTATGTACACAAATATTATTCCGAAATATAAAAAATAAATATCTAACCTTAAAGGTTCATCTATATTATTTTGGAAGTACTTATTAACGTTAAATTTTTAAAAAACTATACATCCGCTGTAAAAATAGTCCATACCAAGCTTATTAACAAGTATATAAAACAAAACTATAACCCTCGAATATTGTTAACAATTGAAGCTACAGCCGGACAAACCAATGAGTTTTCACGTGTTAAATCTAGAATTTGAAACATATTTTTTCTATTTGTGTGCGGATACTCTCTACATGCTTGTGGACGAACATCATAAACAAAACATGTATTATCGGCATTCAAGAAAGGACAAGGTGACGATTTTAATACATAATCATCATCACTATCTAGACGTAAATATTCAGAAATGAAACTATGTTTTTTCATTTTGAAAAGACCTGACAAACGTTTTATATCTTGATCTGTAAAAATTGGACTCGTCGTTTTACAACAATTAGCACAATCAAGGCAATCAATTTTAGCAAATACTTTCTCATGTTCTTCATGAAATAAAGAATCAACTATTTTTTTCGGTTTTTTCTTGGCTCTTTTCAAGAAGTCAGCATTAAGCTTTTTCTGAGCCGCAGTTTGATTTAATAAATTACTTAGATTTTCTTCCACTTTGCAAAGATGCACATTATCTCAACAATTCTAATAATATTCTTATCTTCACCTTCTGATTAAAACGTTTAAATGGATGACTCTAAATACGATCTCGTAGTTATCGGAGGTGGCCCAGCGGGCTACGCGGCTGCGATGCGCGCAATTGATTTTGGAAAACGCGTATGCCTTGTTGAAAAAGCTAAAGTTGGAGGTGCTGGTGTATATAATGGTGCATTAAGTTCGAAAACTTTATGGGAATTATCACAAAGGGTAAAAAATGTCAATGAAACTATTGTTTCTTTAGGACGAAAGCCTTTCGAAATATCATGGAAAGAAGTTAAGAAAACATTGGATGAAGCTACATTCGAGCGTAAATTCCAATACTCCTGTCATATCAAACTATTAAAGAACCAACGAAAAGACCTGTTTTCATACATTAGAGGTTATGGAAAAATTTTAAGTCCAACCAAAGTTGCAATCAATAGAACAAGAGATTCAGAAGAAATTCTTTTAGAAACGGATAATATTATAATCGCTACTGGTAGTTCCCCTCGCAAAATTCACAATATTGAAGTAGATGAATCGATTATCATGACCAGTGATGGAATTGAATCGTTAGAGGACTATCCAAAGAGTTTAGTTATAGTTGGTGCCGGTGTAATCGGTTGTGAATATGCGACCATATTCTCAAATTTTGGCAAAACAAAGGTATACTTAATTGACCGTGCCAACAGAATCTTACCTTTTGAAGATGAAGATATATCAGAAATTGTTTCTAAAAATCTAGAAAAACGAGGCGTTACTATTCATCATGATGCACAACTAGACCGTATGCAGATTGTAAACGGCGAAGTTGAATATGAGATTACTTGTGATGGTAAAAAAGAGATTATTCGCGTAGAGCGAGCGCTTTTATCAGTTGGGCGTGAATCGAATTACACAAATATAGGTTTAGAAGCAGTTGGAATTAAAAAAGGTGAAAACAATCGACATATTGGAGATGATGACACCCGAACTAATATTCCAAATATTTATGCTGTTGGCGATGTTTCTGGTCATATAGCATTAGTGAACATGGGCGAAATTGAAGGTCGTCACGCTGTTGAAAAAATATTCGAGAATAAGCAAACACGCATTTCGTATGACAATGTTTGTACCATCATGTTCTTAGAACCTGAGGTTGCAGCAGTTGGTGTTAACGAGCAATATTGCATTGAAAACAACATTCCATGCAAAGTAGTGAAGTTAGATTATTCGATTATGGCGAGAGCTATTGCTATGAGAAAGACACAAGGATTCTTCAAAATTATTGTTCAAAACGATGCCGAAATGAAGATACTTGGGATGCGTGCAGTTGGAGAACATGCATCAAGTGCGATTGAAGCTGTTGCTTTACTGATCAAAATGGAAAAAGGAATTGGTGAATTAGCTGAATTGGTACACCCTCACCCTTCTATTGTTGAAGGTGTTCAAGAATGTGTAAGAATGCTGATGAATAAATCGATTTTTAAAGCTTCTGTTTTTAAAGATAAATTAGAATGTTATAGCTTGGTAGACGGTGTTAAAACACCTTTACAACGTTTGTAGACTCTTTATAAGCCATCTTTCAAGTTACTGATTCGTATTAGCTTAAACCGATCCGTATCAATTTCTATTCTTTTGTATCGGCCATATATAATAAACTGGACTTCATTACTAAAGTATTTATATCGAATAAATAAGTCGACTTGGTTATTTTGTTCCTTCCAATCAATAGAATCAAAATAAACCAATCCAACAGCACAAGTTGCATCTGAATTATACCCAATTCGAATATCATTACTGTCTTTAAAATTAAAGATATATTTATTCTTGGGTACTTCCTCCTCTTCCTTAAGACGTTCAAAAGTCAAATCGGTATCATCAATACTACCCAACAATTGCCATTCATATTGATTGGCTTTTTTATCATGTTCAAAATCTCGCAATTGTTTCGTTGGAAAAAGTTGGGGAAATTTTGGAACGACTTCATTATTATCTGTCCTTTCGACATTTTGACCAACTTTCGAACATGCCACAATTACGAGACAAAACAAAAGTATGACAATAATGAACCTAGAATAAAACCTCATAAAACAATTCCTACAACTTTTTTTACTTAGGTTCAAGCGACATTACGTAATCATAACTTTCATTCAATAATCCCACCAAATTATCTTTATCAGCGAACATCTCATCTGTAATTAAGATATAACCTTTCATAATGGAACCATGGGAAATAAAATTACTAGTCTTGTATTTCTCAAAATACTTTTCTTGAACAGCGTTTGAAAACCTCATTCCTAATTGACCTTCTTTATTAATTACTGAAAACATATGTCCATTTGCAGAAGTGTAAGGAACGGTTTTTCCTTTTTTATCAAATCGCTCACATTCATCAACAAGTTCGAGGTAATATTTAAGTACATCATTCATAATTCGATTCAATTTATAAAATATTTATCTATGTCCTTATAAGGAATTAAAAAATAGAACTTTATTTTGCTTCAATTATTCGAATAAAATTCAATATCACGTCTTGTTCATTGTCTAAAGATACAGTATGCAGGTTAGCTATATTATTCATGCCTAAATAATCAGCTGTAGCTTTAAAAGGCAACCAAAATTGCTCTCCTAAATTACTACCGTTAGAACAAGTAATCACCCCCATTTTTTTTCCACGCAACTTCCTACCTATTTCTTTTTCGATGGTTAATAAATCACTGAACCGATCAAAAAACACTTTCAATACACCGCTCATAGCATACCAATAGACTGGTGTTACAAATATAAAGACATCATAATTATCAATCAATTTAACCATTAATGGAAGAAAATCATCGTTCTTATTCTCGTGATGATAATCATAAAATGAAATCTTATAATCATTCAAATTAATCAAATCCCATTCCGTATGAAAAAGTATTTTTTTAGACAAGGCAGCAGCATCGCCGTCATTTCTTGAACTACCTTGTATTAAAGCTATTTTCATAATTGACTTAATCGACTACGAATTTTAAGTATTGCAATAGCTTAAATCCTTCTTAATCGACAATAAATTTCTGATGTGTTTTTTCTAATCCATTTTCAATTTGCAAATAATAAATTCCAGTTGGATAATTTTCAACATTTAGTTGCCATTTATCACCAGAAGCATTAAAATACTCTTCGTATAGTTGCCCATTAGAATTAAAAATAGTCAAATTCACATTGTTATTCCCTAATTCAACCAATAAATAGTCAGATGTTGGATTTGGGTAAATATTATAAAGATTCGAATTAAGTTTAAAAACAGTTCGCACCTCACTTATTTCGAATGCTCCATCAAAGTCAACTTGTTTAAGGCGGTAATATGATATCTCACTAAAAGGTTGCTTATCTACAGTTGAATAATTGATTGTATGACTTGAATTTCCATTGCCTTTAATACGGTCAAATTCTTCCCATTCTTTTCCATTTGGTGAACGTTCAATTGAAAAATAATCGTTATCATTTTCAGACGCTGTTCTCCAATTTAGAATAGTTTGGTCATCACGAAGATTTGCCGAAAAATCAAGTAATTCAACAGGTAAAGGACTACTATAAAAATCAATTGTTCCGATAGTATAATAACCATCATCACCATCCGAAGAGAAGGCATAATCAAAAGAAATTCGATCATCAACCACTTCGTCTGCATCAGCAAGAATAGTCCAGTCTCCTGAATTCGTAGCTCTATAAAGCAACTTATAATTCGAAGGTATTCCGGCTGCACCGCCGTCTCCCATGCCACCATCACTCATATCAAATATAATTGTGGTATTAATATCATCAATTGTATTTGTTATATCAAAATACCAAATTCTATTCCATCGTTGTGTAACGGGACTACCATCAACAATATCAATATCTGTATCATTCCCTGAATTTGTATCCAGATCGTGCCCAATAAATATATAGTCACCATCATCAAAAATAGAATCCGTTACGATTCCCAGACCTCCACTCGCTGAAGGTTCAAAAACACCGTGAAAATCATGCAATTCATACTGTCCTACACCGGCAACTTCGTGATCAAAATCTCCATTCGCTGGTAAATCGCCATTATAAAAATCGTTTGTACCAAGACTTATGGCATATTTCGAACTCAAGTAATTATCGACTACAATTTTCTCAGTTGTATTTAAAGTTCTTCTAAAATAAATTAGCTCGGCTATATGCCCATCAAATGGACGGGGATCGCCAACATGCGTTGCTCCAATCACAAAAGGAGAATTATAATCAGGCATTGATGCACTCGTTTCAGTTCTTGTTGCGATGAGTGTTTGGCCACTGAATAGTTTAGCACGTTCTGTCGACACTAAACTCCCATCAAAAGTCGCGGAAATTATATAATTATTATCTGCTGGAAAGGACGTTGGTGCAGAATCAAATCGATTATTATTGGTAACAACATCAAGTGTCAATTCGTTTCCCCCATAAAGAAAAAGCATATATGCTTGGTTCACTCCAACATTTGTACGCTTACTCATTATACTTCTAGCACTGCTATTATTAGATAATGGTCTAACCGCTGAAAACATTGTAAACCCGTCAGAATTATCTAAAACGGCTGCATCATCTGCAGAAAAAAAATCATTTTGGCCAGACGAATTAATATCGTCAAAAAGAATTGTTGGATAACCATTCATATAAGCATCTTGAAACAAAGGTTGTTGATCCACTGTTGCTTGTTCGACATTTATACCATTACCTGATTGATCCTCCCAAATTTCAATAGCTTCACCATCTATATTCGTAGAGGTGCCTTTGTCTGCTTTTAGCCAAATACCGTTATTTACAGTATTATCTACACCAGCTGGACCAGTTTGAGCGCTTAATTGGGATGTACAAATTGATACTAAAAATGCAATTCGGATATATTTCATGAAAATCAGATTCAAAATTCTAGTCTAACATAATTACAGTAATTACCTTGGACTAACTCAGCTCTCAAAAATACAAAAATTATTGGCTTAATTTTTAAGTAATTAAAAATATAAGCTATCTAATATACCGTTACTTTTAATTGGTTAAACAAGAATTATATAACCAATTTAGGTAAGCAATTAATATTGCACAACCTATTAATTCTTGGACACAAAAAAAACGTCCACTCCTTAGGAGTAAACGTTTTTAAAATATCTAAACAGCGACTATTTCGCTTTTTTAGTGTAGAAAGTTTGCTTTTCTTTAATTCTAGCAGATTTCCCTCTTCTTTCACGGAAGTAGAAAATTCTTGCTCTTCGAACAGCACCAACTTTATTCACCTCAATTTTTTCAATAAACGGAGAGTTAATCGGTATAACACGTTCAACGCCGACGTTACCTGAAATTTTACGAATAGTAAAAGTTTCAGTCGCACCAGAACCACGTCTCTGAATTACAACACCTTGGAATAACTGAATTCTTTCTTTATTCCCCTCTTTAATTTTATAATAAACAGTAACAGTACTACCAGCCTTAAAATCAGGGTGGTTTGAAACATGTACCAATTCCTCTTGAACTTCCTTAATAATATTACTCATGACAAAATCTTTATTTCCCTTGTATTTGGGGGTGCAATATTACGAAGAATAAATCAGAAATAAATGCAGAAATGAAAAATATTTTAGTTTTTTTTTAATTTATTTTTTTTGACTGCTGATCTACGACCAATTATCGAATTTTGGTTCGAATCCAATTATGCAAATATCATCCACTTGTTCAGTCTCTCCCATCCAATTTATTAGCGCAGATTCGAGTGCTTTTTTCTGCTCTATAAATGTATTATTCGAAATTTCAACTAATAAATCTTTCAATGTTTTCACTTTAAACTTCTTGTCATTTTTACCGCCAAATTGATCTGCGTATCCATCCGTTGACATAAAAAACTTCATTCCAGGCTGTAATTCAATTGTATGCTCTTCATAAACTTGATCGTCAGAAGTAAATCCAGCGACTGCTACTTTCGTAGCTTTAATCTCAGTTAATTCATTTTCATGTACAATCCATAATGGTCGATTTGCACCAGCATATTGCATAGTTTTGGTTTTTAAATCAACTGTACAAACTGCAGCATCCATACCATCTCTTGTTGAATTTTTTTGGCCATCCTGTTTGAGTGACTTTTTTATCGACTTATTCAGGTCTGATAATATTTTTGATGGCGAAGAATTTTTACGTTCAGATACTATTATATTTAATCGATCAGAACCAATCATACTCATTAAGGCACCAGGAACGCCATGTCCAGTACAATCAGCACAAATCACAATTAATTTATCATCTCTTTCTACAAACCAATAAAAATCACCTGAAACGATATCCTTAGGTCTAAACAAGATAAAGGATTCTGGTAAAAAACGTTTCATTTCCGCTTCGAGCGGTAAGATTGCTTCTTGAATCTTTAACGCATAATTTATGCTGTCCTCTATTTCCTTTTTTTGATGCTCAAGAACAACATTCTTGTCAGAAATCTCTTTTGTTCGCTCTTCAATCACCTCTTCTAACCAAAGGTTTTTCGCTTTTAATCTTTTCGAGCTAATCTTTACTGCAACATAGAAAATCAAAATAAACATGAAAAAATACAGTAAGAATGCCCATTTTGTTAAATACCATGGTGGATAGATACTGAATTTATAAGAAGATTGTTGACTGAGCTGGCCGTATACATTTTTAGCTTCAACCTGAAATTCGTATTCCCCATGAGATAAATTTGTGAAATTAGCCTCACTTTTATATGACCAAGCTGACCAATCATTATCGTTACCTACTAATTTGAATCGATACATTGGCTCGTGTTCATCTTCAAAATAAGGTGCCGAGAACACAAATCGTAAATCATTAAAGGCATAATCAAGCGCAGGTATCTCGTTATCTATTTGAACCATTAAATTATTGGTATCTCTATGATTAAAAACTCCTCCAAATAAAATGGAATCTCGTCCTATATAGATATCTCTCACCAATGCTAAGAAATTGGACTTATATTGTTTGAAATCATTCTTTTCAAATCGAACTAATCCGTCAACTGCCCCAATCCAAAGTACACCATCATCTTCGAGATAAAGTGTATTAATACGCCCATAATCCAATCCCCAAAATGGCTTATTAAAGAAGTCTTTTTTCTGATTATCGTAATATCCTATTTTAAACTCATTACAATACCATGTTCTTTCTGCACCTGCCTGCAACAATAATAACTGACCATTGAATAAGGAATCGTACAATTCGAATGGTCTAAAAAATCCTTTATAATTCAATGGATCTTTCAATTCTTCGGTCGTTAAAGACTTTTTAATCTCCTCTTCACTTTCAAAATAATACAAACCATCTTTGGCACCAAAAACCAATTTATCGTGCAATAATAAAGGTGTTCCTATATCATCAAGCAAACCTTCCTCATCTCCATAAAAATCAACCTGATAATCATTTTCTATTGCTTTTAATTTTACAATCCCGTATTTCAAGGTGCCAAGCCAAACTACATTCGCATTCATAGGATCTATTTCCCCACCTAAAAAAGTTGAAAAATCGTTTATATAAGACCACTTTTCTTTAAATTCATTGTCAAACACCCAGATTCCAAATTCACCGGCTAAAATAAATTCTTGACGCTCCTTATTGTGGATTAAAGTATTGGCATTAATTCGAGATAACATTTTGAAATTCTCGCCGTCGGTTGAGCTAAAAACACCTTTACCTGAAGCAATATATAATGTATTGTTATAAATCTTTATATCCCAAACTTGCCCATTCACAACGTCCAGATTATGAAACCTTTTATTTTTATTGACATTGGAGGATTGCACAAATAAACCATAAGCAGAACCAACAAATAGTTTCCCTTTAAATCGCTTAATCGCAGAAACCCCTCCTTCTATCCCGCTCTTCTCATTAAAATAAGACATGGGGGAATGATAATTCACTTTTGAGATACCGTTACCCATTGCCAACCAAACATTCAAATCCCTATCTTGAAATGCGGCATGAATCGTATTCGACAATAAACCAGTACTCCGATCAATTTGTTTTAAAATTTCGCCATTTGAGTTCATTGAAACGGCTCCTTCTGTTCTTGTGGTCAATAAATAAGTGCCATCATAAAGTGCTAATGATCCAAATATTCCCAATTGATTTAATCCCCTATTATTTTTATCTGGTATTGCTCTAATCGCATTATTTTTCCATTTAAAAATGCCTATCTCTTGTGTAATGATTAATAATGAATCGTCAGCCAACTGATGCATCCCAAAAACACCATATTCTTTAAAAGGATCCGTCCCAATAACAGGTGCAGGTATTTCCATAGCCGGATTAAAACGTACCAATCCAACACCACGTTCACGCAAATAAAACTGATCCCCCACTAAAAAGCTTAAATGATAACTTGATTCAGGATAAATTGTTCGAATAGATTTGGTTTTGGTATTATAGAGGTAAAAACACTCTTGAGCTTGGAAATAGACATATTCATCAATCGTATAAATCCGCCAAATATTCCCAAAAAATTGATCCTCTTCAGGCAATAAATTTAAAAGCGATTGATATTCAAGCTGTCCTTTGTTATTCGCTTTTAGTAAACCAAAATCTCCAAATGTTCCTGCATAAATTGTTCCTTGCTGATCAACAGCTAAAGATCGAACAAATTCTCCAATACGAACAGTTATATAATTCCAATTCTCTCCATCAAACTCAAGAATACCATGTGCATTCCCAAAATACATAACACCTCTATAATCCTGAATAACGGCGTAATTTTCTGGATTCCTGTCGGTTCCATAATCTTTAACCGAATAATTTAAAACAGGTGGGTAAAAATCTTGTCCGTGCAATATCAGTCCTATTAAAAATAATACGGCAAGGAATAGCTTTTTCATGCTTTAAAATTTAATATTATTCGATTATCTTTATCAAAAATAGAAAATAATGAGTAATAATATCACCCTGAAGGAAGTAATTGGACATGTTGAAAAATTTCACGATGCATTTGGTATAGAGAATAAATACAAACCAACGGCTGAGATATCTGAAAAAGAAGGGCAATTGCGCTTCGATTTAATGAAAGAAGAAAACGAAGAGTACTTAGAAGCTGTGCAAGCGGGCGATTTAGTAGAAATAGCAGATGCACTAGGGGACATGTTATATATATTAAGTGGAACGATGCTAAAACATGGTATGCAAGATAAAATTCAAGCAGTCTTTGAAGAGATACAAAGAAGTAATATGAGTAAATTAGATGCAAACGGAAAAGCGATCTATAGAGAAGATGGTAAGGTTTTAAAATCAGATCTATATTTTAAACCGAACATTGCTGCCTTACTCAAATAAGATACGCAATAAATCAAGTTAATTTGGCCTATTTTTTTTGGGCAAATATTATTAAAACAAAAAAGCCTTTCACAAACGTGAAAGGCTTTTTTTATATAGAATAAAATTTATCAAGTATCAATATTTGCATACTTTGCGTTCTTCTCAATAAATGCTCTACGAGGCGCAACTTCGTCCCCCATTAGCATTGAGAATGTTCTATCACTTTCAATTGCATTTTCAATTTGCACTTGTCTTAAAGTTCTAAATTCAGGATTCATTGTTGTATCCCATAATTGCTCAGCATTCATCTCCCCAAGACCCTTATACCTTTGTACGTTAACACTAGAATCAGATCCTGCACCTTTCATGTCCATAACCAACTTATCTCGCTGATCATCATTCCAAGCATAATGAGATTTCTTTCCTTTTTTTACTTGATATAAAGGAGGAGTCGCAATATATATATATCCCAACTCAATCAACTCACGCATATATCTAAAGAAGAAAGTTAAAATTAAGGTTTCGATATGTGAACCATCGACGTCGGCATCACACATAATAATTATCTTATGGTATCTTAACTTTTCAAGGTTTAGTGCTCGGTCATCATCTTCTGTTCCAATTCTAACACCTAAAGCCGTGTAAATGTTTTTAATCTCTTCGTTTTCGAAAATCTTATGAACCATGGCCTTTTCCACATTCAAAATCTTACCTCTTAAAGGCATTATTGCTTGAAAATGTCTATCTCTCCCTTGCTTCGCTGTTCCACCTGCCGAATCTCCCTCAACCAAGTACACTTCAGATTCTGCTGGATCTTTAGAAGAACAATCTGCTAATTTCCCAGGTAAACCAGTTCCAGTTAAAACACTTTTACGTTGCACCATTTCACGTGCTTTACGTGCAGCATGTCTTGCTGTAGCAGCTAGAATAACTTTTTCAATAATTCTACGTGCATCTTTAGGATTCTCTTCCAAGTAATCAGACAACATTTCAGAAACCGCTTGAGAAACTGGAGCATTAACCTCTCTATTACCCAATTTAGTTTTAGTTTGCCCTTCGAATTGCGGTTCTGCTACTTTAACTGAAATTACTGCAGTTAAACCTTCTCTAAAGTCATCCCCTGCAATCTCGAATTTTAATTTATCCAACATGCCTGATTCATCGGCATATTTTTTCAAGGTGCTCGTTAAACCTCTTCTAAAACCTGAAAGGTGAGTACCACCTTCATGGGTATTAATATTGTTGACATATGAATGTAAGTTTTCAGCATATGACGTATTATAAATCATTGCCACTTCAACCGGAACACCATTTTTCTCACCTGAAACATGGATTACTTCCTCAATTAGTGGTTCTCTTGATTCATCTAAGAATCTTACAAACTCACTTAAACCGATTTCTGAAAAGAAATTATCTTCTTTGAAATTCCCCTCTTCATCTGTTGATCTTTCATCTCTAATAATAAGACGAAGACCTTTATTTAAAAACGACAACTCACGCATTCTTGACGCAAGTATATCATAGGTATAATCTAATTCGTCAAAAATTTGACCATCCGCAAAAAAGGTAACAGTTGTTCCATTCTCTGTAGAAACACCGTCTTCTTTAACTGGATATAATGGCTTTCCACGTTCGTACTCTTGAACGTATAATTTTCCTTCTCTTCGTACTTCTGCTTTAAGATGTCTAGACAATGCGTTTACAACAGAAACACCAACACCGTGCAATCCACCAGATACTTTATAAGAATCTTTATCGAATTTACCACCGGCACCAATCTTAGTCATTACAACCTCTAATGCAGACACTTTCTCTTTTGCGTGCATTCCAATTGGAATACCACGACCATTATCTGTTACACGAACGCCATTACCTTCTAAAATAACAACTTCAACTTCATCACAATGACCCGCCATTGCTTCATCAATTGAATTATCTACCACTTCATAAACTAAGTGATGTAATCCTCTATACCCAACATCTCCAATATACATGGACGGACGCATCCTTACATGCTCCATGCCCTCTAAGGCCTGGATACTATCGGCTGAATATCCTCCATTATTTTTTGCTTCTTCAGACATAAATAAAAATTAATTTTACTGAACTAGTTTAAACGATTTCTTAATTCAAAATACCGCTCTGGTATTACGCCATTTTTCAGGCGTAACAAAGATAACAAAACAAGCCTTACTAACATGTCTTATCTTTTCATTTTGATAGTAGTTTTCAACATGAAATTAACAAAATGTAAACTTTACATGAATTATTATCTAAAACCTGCCAATTCTAGGGATAGACAGCATACTTAAAAGGACTGAATAATTCAAATTCGTCACGATTAAACAAAGTAAAGAGTCGTTTTTAGATAAATTACGTCTTAAGTTTTGCTGTAAATTACTTTTATAGCAGTATTTTTACACAAAAAATTCAAACAAAATGAGTACAAGTTTCCACGCATTGACCGTTAAAAAGATTAATAAAGAGACAGCAGACACTGTTACTATAACGCTTGAAGTACCACCAATTTTAACTGGTGAATTTCAATATATAGCTGGACAATATTTAACTTTTAAGAAAACGGTAAATGGTGAAGAAATTAGAAGATCTTATTCTATTTGTTCGGCACCTTACGAAAAAGAACTTTCTGTTGCTGTTAAAGCAATCGAAAACGGTTTGTTTTCACAATTCGCTGTAAACGAACTAAAAGTAGGCGATACTTTAGATACAATGCCGCCAATGGGGAATTTTAAAATTACTCCAGACGCAAACGCTCAAAAGAATCATATCTTTTATGCGGCAGGTTCGGGTATTACACCTGTCATCTCAATGGTGAAAACTATTTTGAAAGAGGAGCCTAAAAGTAAGGTTCATATGTTCTACGGTAATAAAAGTGCTGCAGATACCATCTTTTTAGAAGAATTGGATGCATTAGATGCAGCAAATGATAATTTTGAATTGGTACATTTCTTATCAAGAGAAGATACAGGTAACCCAATTACAAACGGTCGAATTGATCAAAGTACTTGTGCATCAATTTTTAATACATACTTACACGGTGCTGATGTGGATGCAGTTTATGCATGTGGTCCTGAGCAAATGATTATGTGTGTTAAGGATTTCTACACGAACAAAGGAATGGATAAGTCTAAAATCCATTTTGAATTATTTAAAACAAGTGTTCCCACTGAAAATATCGCTGTTGAGTCTGGCGAAGTAATCTCAAGTAATGTTACTGTGGTTATTGATGATGAAGAGTATCAATTCGATTTAAATTCGAATGGTAAAAATATTCTACAAGCGGCACAAGATCAAGATGCAGACGTACCATTCTCTTGTAAAGGTGGAGTTTGTTGTACTTGTCGTGCCAAAGTAATGGAAGGAACAGTGAGAATGGATCTAAACTTCGCATTAGAAGAAGATGAAGTAGCAGATGGATTTATTCTTACATGTCAAGCTCATCCGACATCAGAAAAAGTGGTTATCTCTTTTGATGAATACTAAAACACAATGAAAAATATAGTTATTGTTGGCGGAAGTACCGGTATTGGTAGCGAATTAGCACAAATACTATCTGTTGCTAACAATGTACTTGTACTCGCTAGAAACGAAGCCAAATTATCTGCTTTAAAAACGCTTTGCGGGAATAAAATAGAGATTCAACGTCTAGATCTATGTGATAGCGCTATTAAAAATAATTTGACGGCGATTGTAAAGCAACAATTCGATCATGTGGATATCTTGATTAATACTGCTGGATATTTGGTTAATAAGCCTTTCTTAGAATTAACTCGTGAGGATATAGAATTGACTTACAGTACTAATATTACTGGAATAGTTGAAGCTTGTCAAGCAATTGTACCCTTTATGTCTAAAAAAGGTGGTCATATTGTAAATATTGGATCGATGGGAGGATTTCAAGGAAGTTCTAAATTCCCTGGACTAAGCATCTACAGTTCATCGAAGTCTGCTGTTGCTGGATTGTCAGAATGCTTAGCGGAAGAACTAAAAGAATACAATATTCAAGTGAACTGTTTAGCTCTAGGCGCTGCGCAAACTGATATGTTAGCGAAGGCTTTCCCAGGATATGAAGCGCCATTATCAGCTAAAAAAATGGCTGAATATATTGCCAACTTTAGCCTTTCTGCAAACCAATGGATTAACGGAAAAGTGATTCCTGTTGCGATCTCAACACCATAATTGATTTATAGATTTTTTTTTCTACTTTTAAAGCTAATTATTTAATATTTATGAAGTTAGAATTAAAAGACACAATGACCTTCACCGAAATGGAGAAAGTATTGAGCGAAAAGTTCCCAGAATACAAAGTATCAATTAAGAAAAATCCAATATTCAAATTTCAATTCGTTGAAGTTGCTAAAAGTGGAACTGTTGGCGCTTGGGTTAGAGTTTTCCCTAAGCATAATCAAGTAATGGTTATCAAATGTATTCCATCTTTTTGGGTTAGATTGTTCTTCGGAGGTTTAATTCTTATCGCTTTTATCAATGGTAAACAGAATATTGTAAGAGCAGAAGTTGGAAATTTCTTACACGAACATTTTAATACCCCAATCATTTAATTGTGAAAATAATATCGGTCAATATAGGCAAAAGTAGAAAAGTACAATGGCGAAATAAAGCGATTGAAACAGGAATCTTTAAATTCCCGGTTGACCATGGTATTGAATTGGGCAAAGAAGATGTAGTGGATGACGATGTTGTTGACAGACGTTATCACGGCGGTATTGACAAAGCCGTATATCTTTATAGTGCTGATCATTATGCTTTTTGGAAAAATAAATATCCAGATTTAGAATGGGATTACGGCATGTTTGGTGAGAATATAACCCTTTCTGGTCTAAACGAAAAAGAGATTCAAATTGGAGACATCTTTCAAATTGGAGATTGTCGTATTCAAATCAGTCAACCACGACAACCTTGTTTTAAATTAGGCATTCGTTTTGAAAGTCAAAAAATAGTCAAAGATTTTATCAATCAACCTTTCCCGGGACTTTATGCCCGCGTAATAGAAACAGGTACTGTTTATAAGAACGATACCATGCGTTTATCAGAAAGATTACACAATTCTATTGGTTTAATTGAGGTTTGGGATTTATTGTATAAACCCGATCCAGATATTGACTTATTAGAATACGCGGTAGATCATCAACATTTAGCAGAAGATTGCAAAGCATCGCTTCGAAAAAGACTGTCTAATATTTAGTAAGCCAATAATTGATTCAATTGATCTCTGAATCTATTTTTAGGCATGAAGTTTATTTCTAATTCTCCATCAAAAGGAACAGGTGTATCTATACTTGCTGATCTTAGTACAGGTGCATCAAGATGATCAAAACAGTTTTCACTAATCAAAGCAGAAAGCTCTCCTCCTATTCCACCAGTCAAACAATCTTCGTGAAGTATAATTGCTCTTCCTGTTTTTCTTACTGAATTGTATATCGCGTCAGTATCTAATGGTAATAACGTTCTTAAATCGATAATTTCAACATCCAGATTATCTTCGGCTACTATTTCTTTTGCCCAATGAACCCCCATTCCATAAGTGACAACCGTAGCTTTAGCTCCTTCATTCACAATATTCGCTTTACCTATTTCTAAAGTATAATAATCATCAGGCACTTCCTCTTTAATACTTCTGTATAATGCTTTATGCTCGAAGAAAATTACTGGATTCGGATCTTCTATTGAAGCCGCCAATAATCCTTTTGCTTCGGTAGGACTTGATGGATAAACCACTTTTAAACCAGGCGTATGCGTAAACCAAGCTTCATTACTTTGAGAGTGAAAAGGACCCGCTGCAGAACCGCCACCAGTTGGCATACGAATCACAACATCAGCGTTTTCACCCCATCGATAATGTAATTTTGCTAAATTATTTACAATCTGATTAAATCCAACAGTTACGAAATCTGCAAATTGCATTTCCATCACGGCTTTCATTCCATTAATAGATAAACCTAATGCTGCCCCAACTATTGCAGACTCACAAATTGGCGTATTTCGAATGCGATCTTTACCAAACTCTTCTACAAAACCTTCTGTAATCTTAAAAACGCCTCCATATTCCGCAATATCTTGCCCCATGATGATTAGGTCTTGATATTTACGCATAGACAAACGCAAAGCGTCTGAAATTGCATCTATAAATCGTTTTTCCGAATGCGTATCTGTCGCTGGATTCGTTATACTAAAATTGATAGGTGCATAAACATCTGCTACCTCTACAGCCGTATCAGGTATAATACTAGGCTCTGCATAAGCGACCTCTAATTCGTCATTGATTTCTTGTTTAATCTCTGCTTTTACTTTGTCAATCTCATCTTGAGTTAAGACACCTTCGTTCAGTAAATAAGATTCATAATTATCAACAGGATCTTTTTCTATCCATTGATCTTGCAAACCTTCAGGATAATATTTCGTTCCAGATGCCTCTTCATGCCCACGCATTCTAAATGAAACACATTCCAGTAAAAATGGACGTGGATTTTTACGCAATGAATCAGATATCTGTTGAATTGAGTGATAAACCTCTAGAATATTATTGCCATCGATTTTAAATGCATCAATTCCATATCCTATACCTTTATCAACAAATTGTTTACATCTAAACTGTTCGTTTGAAGGTGTAGACAATCCCCATTGATTATTTTCCACTAAAAATATAACTGGAACGTCCCAAACGGCGGCAACATTCAATGCTTCGTGAAAATCACCTTCACTTGCTCCCCCATCACCAGTAATAGCCAAGGATACTTTCTTTTCACCTCTTAACTTATCTGCCAAAGCAATTCCCATTCCTAATGCCAATTGTGGCCCTAGATGAGAAATCATTCCAACGATATGATGCTCTTTAGACCCGAAATGGAAAGATCGATCTCTACCTTTCGTAAATCCAGTCATTTTCCCTTGAAATTGAGCAAAAAGTCTGTTCAAAGGAATCTCACGACTGGTAAACACACCTAAATTTCGATGCATTGGTAAAATATATTCTTCTTTTTCTAATGCCAGACCAACTCCAACCGAAATCGCTTCTTGTCCCCAGCCTGAAAACCATTTTGTAATCTTTCCTTGACGCAAAAGAATTAACATCTTCTCTTCGATCAATCTTGGTTTAATTAATGCTAGATAAATGTTCTTTAACTCAACATCGGTTAATGATTTTCGATCGTAAGTGATTTTAGTTTTTGTAATTGTTGGCATATTGATGAAATGAATTTAATATCTGTATCAAATTTAGGAGATAAATTGATAACATTTTAATTGAGTTGCGATAAAATATGAACAAAACGTCGTTCAACTAATTCAATAGCATAAGAAAATTAATCCCGAAAATGTAAACTAACGCCAGCTTGAATGTAAGGTCCTGAAAAACTCATTCTTGAAAACTCTTCAACCTTCTTTGCTGCTTTCCAATATTTACCAGAACCATCAAGCAAATATCCAAATTTGCAATTAATACTTATTACTGGGAAAGTAAGCCGCAATCGAACGTTTGGATCAATTGAAAAAACATCATTCCGATAAATCACTTGATTCTCATTATCTGTTTGAATCAAAAATGGATCACCATTTAATTGTGTTTCGGTCATTTTCATGACACCATAACCCAAATCAAGTCCTAAAGCTGCTAAAAGAAAATTATTTCCAGTAGAATAACTGGTTCCCATTGTATAAATCCAACCTCTCAATGTCATATTATCATTATTGGAAACTTCTGGAATGTAGATATATTCGATATGCATTCCTTGTTCGTCTCGAACAAAAACATCCAAAGAAATACTACCGGCAACAAATTTATTCGTAAAACCATTTAGTCCATGATCGGCTAATGCCACATTTAAGCTTCTAATTTTATTAAAATAGTAGTAACTTAAGTTAGCACCTAAATGCACATCGATATCTGGTTCCTCCCAATTAAACGTTTCAATACTACTTCTTTTGTAGGAAGATATAATAATAAAAGGCAATTCCTTATCGTAGCCTTGAATGGTATCTAGATCGGGAAACGCTTTCAAATCAATTAAATAAGCAGCTTCTTTTTTATCCAAATTCTCTAGACCTATTTTTTTAATGATCCCCATATCATAGGAAATGGAATTCGTGTAATAAATTGGCATTACGAGGACTTTATTCTCAGAAGCTCCTATAAAATCATTGATACGATTAGCAACTGAATTCATATAGTATTTATAACAACGATCGTCATCTTGAACGGTATTTAAATGACAACGTCCAAATTGACCATAAAATTTAGCCCCTTCAAATTCATTATAAACTTGTTTAAATTCATCCAGCATATATCTTTCTCTAATGATTGGAGACTTGATATTTCCTTCCTTTTCACTTAAATACCATTTTCGACCTTGCTGCATCCCTTCCATAATTCGATAAAAAACCGCACTGTCTGCTCCCAAAATAGCACTTACTTCTTTTCTATAAATTTCTGCATCATCAAGAATCGAAGACATGGAGGAAGAATAATTCACTTGCCCCATTTGAAAATTGCCTAAATTATTCTGCGCAGGCGCATAATAACTCTCTGCCCCTGCTGCGTCTGTATCAACTGAAGCCAACGCTCTAATCTGTTCGAATAATGATCCTGCTTCGCTTTGATAATCTAGATCCTTAATTAATAAGTCTAATGCATAAATTGAAAACTTAGGAAATCGTTCAATATCAATTCCATGTGCCCATATTTTTTTATCAGCTGCCAAACTATCATTATAGGTCTCAAGTCTTAGTACTAATTGATAAAACTGATCTAATAACACCCCTTCCAAGAAAGGTTTATGTTCTGCTTTTTTATCACGAATAATGGCATTGATAATAAAACTTAAACCGGGACTTTGTTCGAGTAATAAATGATTTGTGTTTTGATTTTCATTTAGATACTTTAAAATCTGGAATTGAAGATTAATATTAAAAGTTTTATAATTATGATTTTCGCCAGTAAAATATACTTGATATTGGTCTAAAGTATCGTTAATTTTTTCAAATGCGACTAAGCTATCACTGTCAAGTAATATTTCCGTTTTACCGTTCTGACTAATTCCATTGCCCGCTAAAAAAACTAATTGGCACAATAATATAAACTTGAATGTAATGTTTTTCATTGTAGAACTTAAGCTGTTGAAATGAGGATTAATCCTGCCTTAAAAATCTAGTTATTTGAGGTTTCTTTTAATCGCAATGATTGTTGAAACATGCAAAGCATGATGCATATTATTAAATTGGATAGCTTCTTCAATATTAGTAATCTCAAAGCCATATGATGTCATATATGGTTTGTAGGTACTAAATTTATTAGCCTCAATATCCTCTTCTAAATCGTCTATTTGATTCAGTAATAAAGTCGTAATCAATTCAAACTCTTCCTGATCAATATCCCCTTCTGGTTTAGCTCCTTTTTTATATTTCTGTATAAACTCTGCAGGCAAATCGTTCTCGACACCAGCGAGCGAATATACCAGACCAACCTGTGTTGCAATTAAATGTCCTACATTCCAAATGATATTATTATTGTAACCAGCTGGAATTTGATTCAATTCAGACAAGCTTAAACCATTAATCAAATTGATCACATTATTTCGAGAAGCAGTAAGTAAATTAAGACTAGTTTTCATTTCTTTAGAGTTTTGTTAAAGTTAAGTATTTTAGGATTAGGATTTACGCAACCTATCATCAAGTTCTACCCAGAACGAAAACACACGGTGTTTTATCGAATGGAAATGGTTTTTTAGCCCATAGTTCGATCGGTTTTGTTTGAATTCGTTCTTTATCTCCAGTGATATCGTATGCGATAGTTAATAATATTTCACCGGGACACATTCGAATCAAATCCTCCATTAAAGATACATTTCTATAAGGCGTTTCAATAAATATCTCAGCAAAACCAGTCTTTGCTATTCGCTGAACCAACTGTTTTATTTCTGAAGTTCTTTCGGGATCTTTTTTTGCGAGATATCCGTTAAAAGTAAAACCTTGCCCATTCATGCCACTCGCTGCCAAAGCCAAAAAAATTGAACTCGGACCAACAAGTGGAACTACTTTCATATTGTTTTTATGTGCCAAAGCAACGATTTTCGCTCCTGGGTCAGCAATTCCAGGATATCCTGCTTCAGACAATAGACCAATATCCTTCCCCTCTTTCATTAATTGATGAATTTCTAACTCAAACTCATAATCATTGTGTTTATCCTGTTCGTAAAAAACTGAATCATCAATTGGAAACGTAGCGTCCATTTTTCTTAAAAATTGTCTAGCTGTTTTTATTTTCTCTACAACAAAAATTCTTAAAGGTCCTACAAGTTCATGATTTAAACTTGGTAAAACATTATCCAATGCTGTATCACTGATTGGAATTGGAATGATAAATAATTTTCCTTGACTCATTTATATTCTGCTAATTATTTTAGTAACGGCCACATTCAATAAATCAATGACATGTTGAAAACCTGCATCTCCACCAAAATAAGGATCAGGCACTTCATTATTTGCACCAGGATCAACCTCATTTAAAATCATCTTCACTTTTTTAACATCGCTGTCATTTCTTGCGAGCGATAAAATATTATGATAATTTTCTTCGTCCATAGCATAAATCAGATCAAACAGATCAAAATCTGCTACCACAAACTGACGTGCACGTAAGTCGCTTATATCAACACCATTTTTCAATGCTGTTTTCTGCATTCTATGATCAGGAGCTTCACCAGTATGATGAGCGGATGTTCCAGCAGAATCAGTTTCAATTTTAAGATTTAATTTTCGTGCTTGATCTCTCAAGATTCCTTCAGCGATAGGAGAACGACAAATATTCCCCAAGCAAACCATTAATATTTTCATATGTAAAGAAAAAATGCCTTCTGTCGGTTGACAAAAGGCATTTTAAATTTTTAATTAACATTTAATTTCTTCTCTAGATCTTCGAGATAGCCTCTGAATTGTTTATCGGTTTCAGCCAAATTATTCACCGTTCGACAGGCGTGCAATACGGTAGCGTGATCTTTACCTCCACATTGTGCTCCGATACTTGCCAATGACCATTTTGTCATCTTCTTAGCAAAATACATCGCAATCTGTCTCGCTTGAACAACTTCTCGCTTACGCGTTTTAGATTTCAACAATTCGATTGGTAAATTGAAGTAATCACAAACAATTTTATGTATATAATCCATTGAAACCTCACGGGCTGTATTCTTGACAAATTTGTCAATCATCTTTTTAGCCAATTCAATAGTTATCGCTTTTTTATTCAATGACCCTTGTGCAATAAGAGAAGTCAAAGCCCCTTCCATTTCACGAATATTGGTATTGATACTATAAGCTAAATATTCTAATACGTCAGCCGGTAAATCAACACCGTTTCCGTAAATTTTCTTTTCTAATATTGCGATTCTAGTTTCCAATCCTGGTGGTTGAACATCTGCAGATAATCCCCATTTGAATCGAGACAATAAGCGTTGCTCAATACCTTTCATTTCAACAGGAGCTTTATCAGCAGTTAAAACCAATTGTTTTCCTGTTTGGTGCAAATGATTGAAGATATGGAAAAATGCATCTTGCGTTTTCTCTTTTCCTGCAAAGAACTGAACATCATCAATGATCAATACATCCATCAATTTATAAAAATTGATAAAATCATTTGTTGTATTATTTTTAATCGAGTCAATAAATTGTCTCGTAAAAGTTTCAGCTTGTGTATATAAAACAGTCTTATTCGGGAATTGATTTTTGATTCCAATTCCGATTGCATGCGCTAAGTGAGTTTTACCTAGCCCAACACCACCATAAATTAACAATGGATTGAATGCTGTTCCTCCAGGTTTATTTGATACTGCAAATGCAGCAGATCTCGCTAAACGATTACAATCACCTTCAATAAAATTATCAAAAGAATAAGTAGGATTCAAATTAGAGTCTACATTAACCTTTTTCAATCCTGGTATAACAAAAGGATTACGTATAGGATTCTCGCCTACATTAATTGGCATCGACACTGGTGTATTCGATAAACTTTTTGTGCTTGAAGTTGGTAATTTGACAGTATAGGGCGACTTTTTATCAACGCTTCTATCCATTATTATGGAATATTCCAACTTCGCATCTGCTCCTATCTCTTTCTTGATTACTTTTTTAAGTAAATCAATGTAATGCTCTTCTAACCATTCGTAAAAAAAGTGAGACGGCACCTGTAATGTCAAAACCTTTGTTTTAAATCGAATAGGAACTATTGGCTCAAACCAGGTCTTAAAACTCTGTAAACTTACATTGTCCTTAATTACCTTTAAGCAGTCATCCCATATCAACTCATGGTTTTTTTTATTCTTCATTCAGGTAGGGGTGTATTTAAATATTGGTACTTTACTTATTCAATTCTTCTTCTCCAATTCAACCCAACAAATATTCACATAAAAAAGTTATAAAAAAAATCAAAAGGTTATTGTTTTTTACCTTTTTTTTACTTCCTAAAGTTTTTATTTTTTTTTCAAAAATTCACGGTTGTCAATCGAAAAAAATATTACTTTGACACCAAAAGCGAACTGCTACATCACGAATATACAAAAAATGTTTTCACTTGAAACCGAAATTAGAGTAAGATATGCCGAAACTGATCAAATGGGTTATGTTTATTATGGAAATTACGCCACTTTTTTTGAAGTCGGACGAGTTGAAACCCTGCGTTCAATTGGATTTAGCTATAAATCTCTCGAAGATCAAGGTATAATGTTACCCGTTTCAAATTATACTGTTAAATATCTAAAACCAATTTTTTACGACGAATTAATTACGGTGAAAACTACTATAAATAAAATTCCAAGTGTTAAAATTGAGTTCGATTATGAAATTTACAATAGCAAAAAGGAATTGTTAAGTGTAGCGAATACTGTTTTAGTTTTTGTTAATAAAAAAACAATGAAGCCTTGCCGTGGTCCTGAAGCTTTAATTGATAAAATCAAACAGTTTTAATTTGATTATAAATCAACACAAACATATTCGAAATTATCCAACTCTGTAGTTTCTGCTTCTAATTGATAATATGTTTCGATTGTGAAATTAGTACCGTCATCAGCACCTTTCTTTTTCAAACATTCTTCTCCAAAAGATTCTCCATCTTCATCTAGTAATACTAAATCTTCATACTCATTAACCTGCTCCTCTTCCCCTTCTAAAGTTGCAACGATAACAGTTTCAGTATAAGAATAAGTACATTTTTTACATTTTTCACAACTGGTTCCTACCAATATTAAACCGAAAGACAAATAAATTAATCGCAACATATGTTTTGTATTTTTGTACAAAGATATAAAACTAATGAATAAGAAAATTATTGCAACAGGTGACAAATCTAAAACTTTGTTAATTCCTGAATTAAATGAAACTTATCATTCTTCAAACGGTGCATTAAATGAAGCTTTACATGTTTTTAGAGACGCTGGATTAAATTATTTTACAAATAACAAACCTTTATCCGTATTTGAAATGGGGTTTGGCACAGGTTTAAACGCATTGGTGTCATTAGATTATGCCAATACACATGCGATTAAAATCAATTATACTACAATTGAAAATACGCCTATCGATATCGCACTTATCGATGAATTGGCGTACACAAACTTATTTACAGGCACTAATTTAAAATCAGATTATAGAAAACTTCATCTTGAACCATGGAACAATTCCGTACGCATTAATAAGAACTTTGAATTTGAAAAAATTCTCGGGAAGATTCAAGAATATATTCCGAATGACCATCAAAAATTCGATCTAATATTTTATGATGCATTCGGACCAAGAGTACAACCAGAGCTATGGACAGACACCATCATGCAGCAAATGTATAAAATGCTAAATGAGGGTGGAATATTAATTACATATTGTGCTCAAGGACAATTTAAGCGGAATTTAAAATCTGCCGGATTTACTGTTGAAAATCTTCCTGGACCAATAGGCAAGCGTGAAATTACAAGAGGAATAAAATAATATTGAAATTACCTATATTTACCTCTTAATATAGGCATATTTGCATAGTCGTAAAACAAGTAAAAATAAAAGAGTGTCGAATAAAGAGCAAGTAAAAGCTAGGATCAAAGAATTGGTTAATCTTTTAAATAAGTATAATCACGCTTATTATGTATTAAACCAAAGTAGTATTTCGGATTATGATTTCGATCAACTTTTAAAAGAATTAGAAACTTTAGAAGCGGCTAACCCAGAATTTTCAAATGAAAATAGTCCAACAAAAAGAGTTGGCGGAGATTTAACAAAAAAATTCAACACTGTTAAACACGACTTCCCCATGTTGTCTTTATCGAATTCTTATTCGAAAGAAGAAATTATAGAATGGGGAAATCGAATCAGAAAATTTTCTGAGGATAAAATCACCTATGTTTGCGAACTAAAATATGATGGTGTTGCAATCGGGATTAGATATGTGAACGGGCAATTAGAAAGAGCTGTTACCAGAGGTGATGGTAACCAAGGTGAGGATGTCACAACAAACGTTCGAACCATTCGAACGATTCCATTGCAATTACATGGCAATTATATCAACGACTTTGAAATTAGAGGAGAGATCTTTTTTCCTTTAGAAAATTTCAATGCACTTAATAAAGAAAAGGAAGAACTAGGTGAACCTTTGTATGCCAATCCTAGGAATACAGCTTCTGGCACCTTAAAATTATTAAATTCAAAAACGGTGGCTGCTCGAGGATTAGACTGTTATTTATATGGTGTTTATAGCAATCAAGAAATTGCTACGGGCCATTATGAGGCAGTTAAATTGGCGGGAGAATGGGGTTTTAAAATACCAGACGAATCTCAAAAAATGATTTTTAAGTGTGATACTGTTGATGAAATCATGGATTTTATTAATTATTGGGACAAGGCTAGAGTGAATTTACCGTTCGAAATTGATGGGGTTGTCATTAAAGTCAATAATTACGATCAGCAAAGTGATTTAGGGTTTACTGCAAAAAGTCCACGTTGGGCAATCGCATACAAATTCAAAGCAGAAAGAGTAGAAACTCTACTCAATGAGGTTACTTATCAGGTTGGACGAACAGGTGCTATTACTCCTGTGGCAAATCTTGAACCTGTATTATTGGCTGGAACAACAGTCAAAAGAGCTTCTTTGCACAATCAAGATCAAATAGAAAAGTTATCGCTTTATAATAACGACAGTGTTTATGTTGAAAAAGGCGGTGAAATAATCCCTAAAATTGTTGGAATCAATCTTGCAAAGCGAAAAAAGGATGCACAACAAGTAGACTTCATCACGAACTGCCCTGAATGTGATACAGAATTGGTAAGACATGAAGGAGAAGTACAACATTATTGCCCCAACGAAGTTGGATGTCCACCACAAATAAAAGGAAAAATAGAGCATTTCATTGGGCGTAAAGCTTTAAACATTGATGGATTAGGCCCTGAAACAATTGACTTATTATTCCGTAAGGATTTGATTCATAATTATGCGGATTTATTCGATTTGACTTTTGAAGATCTTGTTGAATTGGACAGAATGGCTGACAAGTCAGCAAATAATATTTTACAAAGTATTAAAGCCGCTAAAGATTCTCCTTTTGAAAAAGTATTGTTTTCTTTAGGCATTCGACATGTGGGGGAAACTGTAGCAAAAAAATTAGCCCGGCATTTTAAAAATATCGAAGCCATAATAATGGCTAATACTGAAGATTTGATAGCCGTTGATGAAATTGGAGAAAAAATTGCATTGAGTTTGGTCGCATTTTTTGAAGATGATGTGAATTTAGCAATACTACAAAAATTGAAAAATGCCGGACTTCAATTCGAAATGGAAGAAGAAGATGAGCCTAATAACAACACTTTAGAAAGTAAGACCTTTGTAGTATCTGGCGTTTTTGAAAAAGTAAGCAGGAACGAGTTGAAGGATTTAATTGAAAAGAACGGCGGCAAAAATACAGGATCTATTTCCGCGAAAACGAATTATTTAATTGCTGGTGACAAAATGGGGCCGGCAAAATTAGCAAAGGCAACTTCTTTAGGTGTCCAAATAATAACAGAGGATGAATTCCTAGCAATGATTAGCTATTAATATTTAACATGATAAAACAAAATAGCATAAAGAAAAAAGTTAGAAAAGCTGTCAATAAGCGTTATATCCAAATAAGGGGTTTAGACGAATACAAAAATGTACTTGTATTAAAGGAGCGGTTTCCAGAAGGACTTGAAAAAAATGTCAAAGCCCTCTTTCCAAAAGCTAAATTCACATTTATTAGTGAAAGGAAAAATAAAAATATCGATCCTAAAAAACTGATTAAAAAAGATCACTATACCGTTCATCTGAGTGATTTTAATTTAACAGGAATACTAAAAAATGATAATTTGAATACGGCAGTTGGCAATAAATTTGATTTAGCCTTAGATTTGTCTCAAGAGTCGCTTTTGTTACAATATATAATGGTACTTGCTCAGGCAGAATTAATTGTTGGTAAAATTAGTAATGACGATTTTATTTTACACGATCTATTAATAGAACCTGGAACAACTGACGACGAATTTTTAAAAAATGTAAAAAAAAATATAATACTATTAAGTAATAATGGAAACAAATAAATTCAAAGGACTTGGTGTTGCAATGGTAACGCCATTTGATCAAAAAGGTGCGGTTGATGTTGAAGCATTAAAAAAACTAACCACATTCTTAATCGATGGTGGTGTTGATTATTTAGTAGTACAAGGTACAACTGGTGAATCTCCTACATTAACAAAAGCTGAAAAACAGTTATGTTTAGATACTGTCGTAGCTACGAACAATAATAGACTCCCGATTGTTTTTGGAATTGGAGGAAATAATACAATGGCTGTAGTAGAAGATTTCACTTCTTATGACTTAAGTCGTGTTGATGGTATCTTATCAGCATCTCCTTATTATAATAAACCAACACAGGCTGGTATTTATGCACATTATAAAGCGATTGCTGAGGCGACAAAATTGCCTATAATACTATATAACGTTCCAGGTAGAACAGCTTCAAACGTATTACCTGAAACAACTTTAAAGTTAGCCAATGATTTTGAAAACATCATTGCAGTTAAGGAAGCTTCAGGTAGTATGGAGCAAATAATGACAATTATTAAGGATAAGCCAGAAAATTTTTTAGTTATCTCTGGTGATGATGCCTTGACGTTGCCAATCATTGCAGCTGGTGGCGATGGTGTGATTTCTGTTGTTGGGAACGGCTTACCAACACCATTTAAAGAAATGGTTAAGGCTTCATTAAATAACGAAATAGTAAAAGCACGAAAACTACATTATATAATTCTACCTATAATTGATCACTTATTTGCCGAGGGAAATCCAGGTGGAATCAAAGAGGTTTTAAAGCACTTAAATATTATGGAAAACTACGTTCGTCTTCCACTTATACCAGTCTCTAAAGAGAGACAACAAACACTGGTCCAATTAACTGATCAAATTAATGCGAACTAAGATTTAATTTTATTTTTTTTTTAAATTCAATAGAACTTTTTGTCTTTGATCGGCGTATTATATAAAAAACAGTATATTTGACACCATTCATTTAACCATTCATTAATGAAAAGAAAAGTAATAGTAGCAAGTTTAATATTTACATCATTTGGTCTTATGTTGGGATCTTGTGGTGGAACTGAATCTGACGATCAAGACATCAATGTGATTGACACTTTGGTTACTCCGGAGGTAGAGATTGATCCAAACCAATCGGGAATAACATATTCTGTTCCTACGCCAAACGAATTGTTTGATATAATCAAATTACAAGGTGGTGAGCAACAAATCAATTTAGTTAACCCGCTTGAGAACTCAGATAATTACATCGATCAAAAATCAAAATCATTAAATTTCGGTATCTATTCTGCCGACATCGCTTATTTAAGCTGTTTTGGAATTGGAACGGATTTCTTAAAATACTTCAAAAAAATTGAAGAATTAGGAACTGATTTAGGCATTTCTGGCGCTTTTGACGCAGATTTAATGTCTAGAATTGAAAGTAACGAATCAAATACTGATTCATTATTCTTGATTTCTAATGATAGTTATTATGAAAGTTATGAATATTTAGAGCAAAACGATAAAGGTGTTGAATTGTCTTTAATTATGGCTGGTGGCTATATTGAAAGTCTTTACATCATTTGTAATCTTGTTGATACATATTCTGCTGACAATCCTATTATAACTAAAGTAGGTGATCAAAAAGTAGTACTAGAAAGCTTAATTGACTTTATCGCATCATATGCTGATAATGTTTTGGTTGAAGAAACTATAAATGACTTATTAGGACTTTCTGACGTATTTGAAAACAATATGGAATTTGTTGAATCAAGTTCTGATGTTAAGAGTAACGATGAAGGCAAACTTACTGTAACTGGTGGTGGATCATTCAAAATGAATGAAGCAGCATTTGTTGCAATTAAGAATAAGGCCAATGAATTAAGAGAAAAATTTACAAAATAAAAACGATGAAAAAAGTTTTATTATTAGGAGTATTATTATCTGGAATAATTGTATTCCAAGCGTATTCTCAATGCAGCAGAACCCATTACTTGTGTTTAGAAAATTTCTCAAAAGAAGAAAAAGCAGATTTCTGGAATTTGAACAACCAATCTAAAAGCGCAGCAGTAGCGAAAGGTAAAGTTTATGAAATGACTTTTATCGCATATGAAGGTTTTGAGTATAGAGTCTCAACTTGTACTGATATTGTTGATGGTACAAAAGTTGAATTTCAATTATCACAAGATGTTGTATCTCGAACTAAGGATGCACAAGGTCGTTCTATCATGAAAAAGGAAAGAGAAATCATTTATGATAATAAAGATGACGATATGAAAGCATATGTTTTATTCTCTACGGATAAAACAAAAAAATTCACGATTTCCGTATCTGTTCCAGCTACAGGAGATAGCGAAAATAAAAAATTAATTGATTCTGAAAGCGTTTGTGTTGGTGCTTTAATTGAGCATAGAAGAGTTGAAGAATTAGGATTTTAGAAAAATAATTTAATAAAATATTTTAACGTCTCCACCCAATCTGGGATTGGAGGCGTTTCTTTTTTTAATATGGTATATACAGAAGACAAAATTAAATCAGCGCTTGAATTGATAAACAATTCAAAAGAAATAGTAATCATTTCACATAAATCTCCCGATGGAGATAGTATTGGATCATCTATAGCATTATATTATTATTTAAAAGCTAAAAAAGCCAATGTTACCATGTGTCACCCCGACAACGCTCCCAATTTCCTAAATTGGATGACAGGAACAGATGATATACTTACCCTAGAATCAGATGAGGATCACGTAAATGAAAAAATGGCAAAAGCTGATTTAATATTCCTTCTTGATTTTAATACTAGCGGTCGAATTGGTAAGCTTGATACAATTTTAGAAGAGACAACTGCTAAACGCATCATGATTGATCATCATCGAGAACCCAACCTTAATTTTGCGGATCTTATATTTTCTGATATCCAATCATGTTCTACAGCACAACTTATTTACGAATTTATTGAAGCCTCAAATGATCTTGATTTATTAGATCGAAATATTGCGCAGGCTATTTATACTGGAATCATAACAGATACTGGTTCGTTTAGATTTTCTTCTGTTCAACCTAAAACACACAGAATTGCTGCAAGTTTACTCGATTTGAATATTGATCATTCAACCATTCACGAATCATTGTTTGATTCTAATAGTGAAAATAGAATTCGATTGGTGAGTTATACAATGTTAGAAAAGCTTGTCATTAATAGAGATTTACATACAGCATATATTTCGCTTAACAAAGCCGAATTAGAACGTTTTACTGCTGAAAAAGGAGATACAGAAGGACTTGTCAATCAAGCTTTGAGTATAGAAGGCATAAAAATGGCCGTATTCTTCAAGGAATCAGATGGTATCATTAAAATTTCATTCCGTTCAATTGGGAAAATTCCAGTAAACGAAATGGCCAAAAATAATTTTGGTGGCGGTGGACACTTAAATGCTGCTGGTGGAAAATTTGTAGGAAAATTGACTGATGCTATTGATTCTTTCGTAACAATTTTACCTAAATTCGTTAATAATAACAAATCAACTTTCGAATGAAAATAGCAATTGTTTTCTTTTCTATTCTATTTCTTCAATTCTCGTGCACGGAGCCAATTGTTGAAGATGAGCCTAACCGCAATTGGTCTAAAGAGCAATCAATAGCAATGAATTCGAATTTTTCAACTGAAGAGATTAAAGAGATAGATAACTACCTCAAACGACATCACGATTGGAAAATGACCAAAACTGGAACAGGTCTTTATTATATGATTTATAGAGATAGTTTAGTTGGTGATACTGTAAAAGGTGGTGATTTTGTCACAATCAAATTCGAAGTTTCATTATTAAACGGTGACATTTGTTATACCTCAAAAGAGAAAGGTCCAGAGAAATTACAAGTTGAAAAATCAGATATTGAAAGCGGTCTGCATGAAGGATTAAAATATATGACCGTTGGTGACAAAGCAAAATTTATATTGCCGAGCCATATTGCACATGGATTAATTGGTGACACTGAAAAAATTCCACCTTTGTCGCCAGTAATTTATGATATTGAACTATTAAAAATTGAACAATAATGTTTTTGAAAAAAATCACTCCTTTTTTTTTATTGATAAGCCTTTTCTTCATTGCTTGTAACAATAATTCTGAAAGAACCGGCGTAACAATACACCAAGATGACAAAATCGTAAATGACAGCATTTTGGCATTAAGAAAATCAGTAGATTCTTCAAACGCGAACCTTCTATCCAAAACAGAGTTATTATCCGATAGTATTGAAGGTGATATCAATGATATGGTTTATCAAGGAAAAAATGGTTTAAGAATAGAATGGACACATAAAACGAATGAAAACCCAATCGAATTAAACGATGTTGTTTTAGTCAATTATAAAATGAGGATTACTGGCGGAAAAGTTTTTGATTCGAATGATAAAATCGAGTCCCCTATTCCACTCAAAACAAATATTGGTATGATAATTCCAGGTTGGGAGGAAGCTTTATTATTAATGCATCCTGGTGATAAAGGAAGAATTTTAGTACCAAGTAAATTGGGTTATGGTGAAGAAGGTGTGCCTAAACGTGTTCCTTCAAACGCCAACTTAGTTATCGATCTTGAGATAATAGAAAAAATTGAACCAGAAGTACTTCCGGAAGGCGTAAAGGTATATAAATGGAAAGTCGATACGAAAGGAGCTCCCCCCGTTAAAGACCAAATCATTGAATTCGATTACTTTGCTTATGTGAGTGGAAAGAATGGCCATCTTTACGACAATTCGTACAAAAATGATAAATCATTTAAAATGCGTTTTAAAAATGATAATGTTGTAGATGGCTTGCATCAAGGTATGCAGTTGATGAGAGAGAATGAAGCTGCGTTTATCTATATTCCAACTAATCTAGCCTACGGTTCTAAAGGGATGGTAGATTTAGTTCCTAAAAATTCAGACATCGTTTACGACGTTAGAATTAAATCAATAAAATAATTTAGTTTTCGGGCAACCATTTTAAAACTGGTGCTGTATGTTAATCAACCAATGGTAAATTTGAACGTTTACACAGTGTATGTGGTTGAATAATATTTTTAAGGGTTACATTGATTTTGTAATTTCCAGAATGTGCAAGGAAATTAAAATCGTTTTAAATAATCTGATTTAGAAATTTGAACGAAGCAAAACTTAAAAGAAAGTTTATTCAGGGGAATAAAAAAGCTTTTGATGTAATCTACAATGATTATTCAAAGGCAATGTATATGATTTGTTTAAGGTATACTAAAAACACTGATGCAGCCGCTGACATTTTGCAAGAAGCGTTCATTAAAATTTATAATAAAAGGGAACAATTCAATCCCGAGTTTCCATTGGCAAGTTGGATTAAACGAATTGTTATTAATGAAGCAATTAATTATTTCCGATCAAATAAACGGTACGAATTAGTTGAGGATAATACCTTTTTTGATGACGACAATTACGAAATTGAAATAAATGAAGATGAAACTGGAAACCTACAAAATGTTCTCAAGGCTATTATTGACGAATTGCCAGATGGATACAGAATGGTCTTCAACTTATATGTATATGACAATTTAAAACACCAAGAAATTGCAGAATATTTAGACATTTCAGTGAATACATCAAAATCTCAATTGTCTAAAGCGAGAAAATATTTACAAAAAAAATTAGAAGAAAAGAACATCACAAGTTCGGTTATTTATAATGGCTAAAAAGTATCAACATATTGATGATTTATTTAAAGAGGTCCAAATCCAAGAGGATGTGCAAGTGCCTGCATTTATAAAAAGCAAAATAGATCAAGAATTATTTAAACCAAAAAAATACAGGTTTTTACTATTCTTCCTACCTCTACTTTTGGTGGGTGGAGCCGCAGCATTCTTCTATGGTCAAAACACCAATAACTCGATCGAAGAAAATGCATTTGCATCAATTGATCAAACAGATCTGAATAATACGAATACAATAAACACTCAAAAAACAAAAATAATTAGAGGAACAGCGTCTTCAAAGGATATAAACATCGAAGATTTAGAACTTAGAACTAATTCTGTAACTGACTTAAAAGGTAACGCAACGTCGAATCAAAAACAAACTAGTCAACTAAACAGTTCTATTAAAACCAATACCTCTACTAAGCATTCATCAGGAGCCGCTATAACGACTTCAGTAACAAAGACAATAACGACGGTACCAAATCCTAAATCTATTGCTCAATCAACTACTAAAACAGTAAAAGGATCAAGCCCAAAAGGCAATACTCCAAATGGTATACTTGCTGATGATGAACCGGATGATTCGGTTATACCTGCTAATGATAAGGACAATACTTTGGCCAGTTCAAATCCAAATCAAGTAAAAACTGATCAAATCGATGATTTGAATAAAGCAGATACAACAACAACTAAGGACACTGTAACTCAAAAAGATTCTAGCCAACAAGCGGATCAAGACACGACCTTCACTCCAGCGCCATCAAACAATGTCTCACCTCGTTTACCAAAGAATCCAAACCCGTGGTTTATAGGTCTTACTTCAGGAATGAATATTCAAAACTCTAAGTTCATTACTAAAAATGCCACTGACGAATTATTATACCGCGACGGAATTAAAGATAAATGGGGATTTGAAACCAATTTAGACATTAGTTATCGATTAAAATCAGGTTTAAAATTTGGAACAGGTCTAGGTTATCGCAATAGTTTTGAAACCTATGATTTCTCTAAAGAATATTACAGATATGATACGATCTATACGGCTATGTTTTTAAGAGACACTTCCGCTTATATCTATGATACATTAAGAGGAAAAGAAGTTGACAGTACTTTAATGAATCACGTAACAGGTGGCGTAAATAAAGTATCTTATTTATCCATTCCAGTTCAGATAGGAACACAATTCATCTTCGACAAATTTAGATTAGATTTATTTGCAGAACTGAGATGGAATTTATTGCTTAATTCGCAAGGATCATATTACGCCGAAGGTAAATTATTAACATATGAAGGTAAGGACAATGACTTTTACAAGAGCAGCTATTTTGATATGACCTTAGGTGTTTCGGCCCATTACAAACTATACAAAAATTTGTACTTCAGCGGAACAATTCGTTTTAGACCTGGTATTACACCAACGCGCATAGATCTTCCTTTTGAGAAGAGGTTATACTATACACATGTTGGAATAGGATTGAGTTTAGCGCTTTAATTAAATTACGCTATTCATTTAAATCAAAAAAGTTTTACTGAGAATTGGTAAAACTAAAAATCGAACTTATCGTTATTCCCATCTTTATTCTTCGCCAAAGCATAACCCGCTCCAAAGGCAATTACAGCGATTAATGAAAGGAACCAAAATTTAAGCATTACTCCAACAATAAAAAGAACAACAATTACGGTTCCTATTCCCCAAATAATATTTTTATTCCCTAAGTTCATATTCTAAGTCTATTTACCAATTAGTTTATTGACAGCAACAATTGCATCCTTTAATCCTCCAGCATCTTGTCCACCAGCAGTTGCAAAAAATGGCTGTCCGCCACCGCCACCTTTAATTAAGTGTGCTGTTGATTTTACCATATTTCCAGCATGCCAATCTTTAGATTTTGCTAAATCATCAGAAATAGCAATGCTCAAACTTGCTTTATCATTGGCCTTGCCTCCTATTACACAAAATAATTGATCAATTTCACCTTTCAATTGGAAACAAATATCTTTAATTGAAGCAGTATCTAAATCAAGAACTGCACTGATATAATTATAACCATCCTCGGCTTGAACACTTTGCTTTAACTCTTGTTTAATTTGTACCAATTGACCTTTTAATAAATGATCATATTGCTTCTGCATGACTTGTTGTTTTGCGATCAATTCCTCTACAGATTTAACAATATTTTTTGGATTCTTTAGTAATTCACTTACCGCTTCATACTCGCCTAATTTCTCTTGATAATAAGCGATTGCGGCATCACCTGTAATTGCTTCAATTCGGCGGATACCTGATGCAACCGATCCTTCTGATACTAATTTCACAAAACGAATATCGATTGTATTCTGTACGTGGATACCTCCACATAGCTCAACTGAATCTCCAAACTGAATTACACGCACTAAGTCACCGTATTTCTCACCAAATAAAGCCATTGCTCCCAATTCAGTTGCAACTTCCATTGGAACAGCTCTGCGTTCGTTTAAAGCAATACCGTCACGAATAAAGGCATTCATTTTACCTTCAATTATAGAAAGCTCTTCTTTTGTTACTTTAGAGAAGTGAGAAAAATCAAATCGTAAGCCTCCTTCATTAACTAAGGAACCTTTTTGCTCAACATGATCTCCCAATTCAGCTCTTAATGCATGATGTAGAATATGTGTTGCAGTATGATTTACAGCAATACTTTTACGTCTATTTGCATCGACTATTGCTTTGAACTTAGCTTTAAGCTCTTTCGGCAATTCTTTAACAAAATGAACAATTAAATTATTCTCTCTTTTGGTATCAAAAATACGCACATCTTCCGATCCACTTGAAATGGTACCAGTATCACCTACTTGCCCACCACCTTCGGCATAGAAAGGAGTAATATTGAATACGACTTGGTAAAATTCTTGTTTTTTCTGTTTAACCTTTCGGTATTTAGTAATATAAACATCAGCTGTAAGAAAATCATATCCAATAAATTCTTCAACATCATCTTCACGCAAAATTACCCAATCATCAGATTCAATTTGCGTTGCTTGACGCGATCTATTCTTTTGTTTCTCTAATTCAGCCTCAAAACCAGCTTGATCAATACGCAAGCCATTCTCTCCAGCAATTAAAGATGTTAAATCAGCAGGAAAACCAAATGTATCGTGCAATTCAAAAACTGAAACTGCATCCAACTCATTCTTTCCTTCTGCCTTAGCAGTATCAATTAAGATATTAATTCGTTTTAATCCTTTTTCAAGCGTATTAAAAAAGCTTTGTTCTTCTTCAAAAACAACCTTTGCAATTAATTTTTCTTGTTTTTTCAATTCAGGGAAAGCATCTCCCATTATTTCAGCCAATTTACCGACCAATAAATGTAAAAATGGTTCTTTAAGATTTAAGGTTTGATATCCGTAACGAACGGCACGTCTTAGAATTCTTCTGATAACATAACCAGCTCCATTATTCGATGGCAATTGTCCATCCGTAATAGAAAAAGCAATTGCACGGATATGATCTGCGATTACACGTAAAGCAATATCAGTCTTTTCATCAACACCATATTTTACATCTGCTAAACCTTCAAGATATTTAATAATGAATTGGAACAAATCCGTATCATAATTCGATTGAACACCTTGAATAACCATCGCTAAACGCTCTAAGCCCATTCCTGTATCAACATGCCTAGTTGGCAATTTTTCAAGCGAGCTATCCGCCTTACGATTGTATTGCATAAAAACCAAGTTCCAAATCTCAATCACTTGCGGATGATCATTGTTCACTAAAGTTAAACCATCAATGTTCTTTCTGTCCTCATCATTACGTATGTCAACATGGATTTCTGAACATGGCCCACAAGGACCTGTATCACCCATCTCCCAGAAATTATCTTTCTTATCACAAGCTAAAATTCGATCTTCACTGATGTATTTTTTCCAAATATTTTTTGCTTCAAGATCTAAATCCGTTCCGTCTGTTTCATCACCTTCAAAAATCGTAACATACAAACGATCTTTATCAATTTTATAGACTTCAGTTAACAATTCCCAAGCCCAAGCAATCACCTCTTCTTTAAAATAATCACCAAAACTCCAATTCCCCAACATTTCGAACATGGTATGGTGATATGTATCTACCCCAACCTCTTCTAAATCGTTATGTTTGCCAGATACTCTCAAACATTTTTGAGTGTTCGTAACCCTTTTATCTTTTGCTTCATTATAGCCTAAGAAAAAATCTTTAAATTGATTCATTCCGGCATTTGTAAACATTAATGTAGGATCGTTTTTAACGACCATTGGGGCAGAATCTACAAGTGTGTGATTCTTAGACTTGAAAAATTCAAAAAAGGTATTCCGTATCTCATTAATGTTCATGGTGCTGTGTTAACTATTGTTAATTAGATTGCAAATTTATTGTAAATCCGTAAATTTGCGCTGTCAATTGTGAAATTTATCTTGAATTGACAAAAAAATGTTTCAGATTACTGTAAACAAACAAACCATGAGAAAACAAAAATTTAGATATAACCCCGAGTCACTTTCATACGAGAAGGTACAGCTGACTTGGAAAGAACGAATTTTACGTTCAATATTATTTATTGCACCTTCAATTGTTGTAGGCTTCGGTTTCTACCTTTTATTTACCCAATTATTGCAATCTCCTAGAGAATTAAAATTAGAGCGTGAAAATGCATTTTTAACGGCACAAGTTGAAAACATGCATGAAAATGTGATTTTAATGTCTGCGGTAGTAGAAGATTTAGAGCATAGAGATAACGAAATTTATAGAGTTGTTTTTAATGCCGAGCCATTCCCTGAGCAATTGAGAGAATTAGGAACTGGAGGATCGGATAAATACAATAAATTAAAAGGATTCGACAACTCTAAACGTGTAATTGAGAATTCGAAATTAATTGAAGCATTACAGAAAAGAATTTATGCACAATCTATCTCTTTTGACGAGGTAATTAAATTAGCAAAAGAAAAAGAAGCGATGTTAGGCGCTATGCCTGCAATTCAACCAGTATCGAACGAAGATTTACGTAGAATTGCATCAGGTTATGGTTGGAGAATTGATCCAATTTACAAGACTAAAAAAATGCACTGGGGTCTAGATTTCACTGCTGAAACTGGCACAAATATTTATGCAACAGGTAATGGTGTTGTTAAAATAGTAGAAAGTAAAAAATGGGGTTACGGAAATTCAATCGTAATTGACCACGGATTCGGTTATACTTCGAGATATGCACATATGAGTGCATTTGATGTAAAAGAAGGAGACAGAGTTGTTAGAGGACAAATTATTGGTAAAGTTGGAAGTACAGGTAAGTCTACTGCGCCACACTTACATTATGAGGTAGAAAAAAATGGAAAGAAAATTGATCCTGTTCATTTCTTCCATTCAGATATTTCTCCTGATCAATACGAAAAACTATTAGAAATGGCTAATAACGCCAATCAGTCGTTCGATTAATCAGCTGATAAAAATTATTTAAATACCTTTGTAGAAAGTGGTCAACACCACAATTTACAAAGGTTTTTTTATGCCTTATTTTTTATAACAAGCATTTAAATTATTCAAACTTATGGAACGTAACATTCAACTTATTTGGGATTTTTATGGGGAAACAGCCGAAAAAACGGCAGACCATCACACCAAACATTTGGTTGAATTTATGACCAGAGAAAAATTAGAGTATAGTGATAAAGGCATTCGATCGAACGCTGATTTGCACTGCATGGCATACTTAAATGTCAAAGAAAGTGACGTTAAAGTTTTACGTGATAGCCTAAAGCCGCATCGGGCATTTGTTGTGAAGACTAAAGATTAAAGAACCGCCTACGTCAAGACTATGGCGGACGAAGGACAGAAGATTAAATACAAAAGATTATATATAGCTTATAAATCAGATAAAAAGTTGCTCAAAAATCTAGCAGCACAGCAATCTAACATCTAACACCTCCTCCGCATAAAGCTACTGTGGCTGAGAAGCGTAGCGATCTAAAAGCACAGCGTTCTAGCATCTATAAGCACAGCGCTCTATACAACCTACCCCATCAAAATCATATTCGACTTTTTCTCTTCTCCGATTGTAGTTTCTGGTCCATGACCGCAATACACAACAGTTTCATCAGGCAATAAGAAAAGTTTTTCTGTAATTGTTTTCTTGAGAACTTCAAAACTTCCACCAGGTAAGTCGTAACGACCATAACTACCTTTAAAAAGAATATCTCCATTAATTAAAATATTATCTGCTTTGGAATAAAAAGCGACATGTCCAGGTGCATGCCCTGGTCCAAAAATCACTGATAATTCTGAGTTTCCAAATTTAATGATATCACCTTCATCAAAAAAGTATTCCGGATCAGGTGATAATTCATAACCTTGAAAACCATAAAGCGAAGCTGATTGCCCCATAAAAGACAAAGTTGGCAAATCAAGTTTATGAATTCCTAAAGGCAAATTATACTTTTTATTCACAAAATTATTCCCCAAAACATGATCAATATGACAATGCGTATTGATCAATTTCACAGGATTTAGACCATTGTCTTCAATAAATTTTGACAAAGTATTTTGCTCTGATTTATCAAAACAACCGGGATCTACAATCACACAATCTTTTGATTCGTCTGACAATATATAAGTGTTCTCTTGAAAAGGATTAAAAGTAAATTTATGGACTTGAATCATGGACAATATTTTATTTAACATAGCAAAGGTATAAAAGACTTTATATTTTAAATATGTTATTTGTATCTTTACGTACTTCTTATATGAAATTGAAAAAAACGTATATACTCTTTGCCCTGATTTGTCTTTTGTTGCCATTCAATATGACGGCACAATTTTATCAAGGATCCTTGCAGGAATTCGGCAAAAGCCGTGTCCAATTCAATAGTTTTGGATGGAAATACCACAATTACAAAAGATTTAAAATCTATTATAGCGGCATTAATGAAGACATCAGTATTTATGTTGCAAGAACGCTTCACCACTATTTAGGCGATGCTGAGGCAAAATTAGATTATTTATTTCCTGAGAAACTAGAAGTGATTGTTTATGAGAGCCAATCTAAATTTAAACAGAGTAATTTAGGTTTGACTGGTGACGAACAATCTAACGTTGGGGGAACAACGCGAATAGTTGGATCGAAAATATTTATTTACTACGAAGGCGATCATCAAAAATTCAATAAAAACATTAAGTCAGCCGTTTACGAAGTATTATTGAAACATTTATTCTACGGCGGAGATTGGAAGGATCAATTAAAATCAACAGTTAATACGGGTATTCCTCTTTGGCTAGAGCAAGGATTGATTTCTTATTTTGTTGAGGATTGGAACGCTAAAACAGAAGGACGTGTTAAAGACTTAATTCTAACCAAGAAAATTGACAAGTTCAACGACTTGACTGACGAAGAAAAAATGTATGCTGGTCATGCTGTCTGGAATTATATTGCGGAAACACATGGTACTACTGTTATTCCAAACATTTTGTACGTGACACGTATTTCTAAAAATATCGAACGGGGCTTTTACTCCTTATTGGGGATGGACTTCACAAAATTAACACGGAATTATATTGGCTTTTACCGATCGCGATATATTAAAGAATATCAAAATCAAACGGAACCGGCGGGAGAATTGATTCCACATAAAACAAAAAAAGAATCCGTTTATTACTCTGTCAAAATCAGTCCTGACGGCAACAAACTGGCTTATGTAGAGAATCAAATCGGTCGTTACCGTATAAAAGTTTACAATCAAGAGACTGAAAAGACCAAGAAATTATTCGCAGCGGAGATAAAAATGGAAAGAATTCAAGATTATTCCTTCCCTGTTATAGGTTGGCATCCAAATGGAATGGCCATCGCTTTTTTTACAGAACGCAAAGGAGAAGTTTTATTAAACATTCATAATATAGAAGCAGGAATAACAATTTCTAAACCAATTAAAGGAGTGGATAAAGTCTTGTCTTTCGAATATTCTCAAGATGGAAAGAAGATCATCTTTTCAGGAGTTGTTCGCGGCCAAACGGACCTGTATCTCTACGATGTCTTGGGCAATACAAAGGAGCAAATCACAGATGATATTTATGACGATTTAACACCTTCATTCATTGACAATGGAAAAAGAGTTATTTTCTCTTCAAATAGGGACAATGATACCATCTTTAAGTCTCCAGAAATTGATTTTATCGATCGTAAAAACGACTTATTCATTTATAACCTAAAGGAAAAAGACAATACTTATAAATTTTTAGAACGCATCACAAATACTCCTGATCAAAACGAATCACAAGCCAAACAGTTATCGAGAGGAACTTTTGTTTATTTGAATGATAAAAATGGTCTTTACAATCGTTTTATCGCTCAAAACGACAGTATTATTAGCTCTATTGATACGATTACCCATTATAGGTATATCACAAATATTAATCCGCAAACCAATTATGTGACCAACATTCTTGAGCAGGATATGAATAAAAGCGGTAAGCTCGTTTCTACCGTTTATCAGAATGGTAAATTCAAAATTTTTGAAGAGCAAACCAAGACTGAAATATTGGATGTATTGTGGAATACAACTTATATGGAGAAGCGCAAAGGTAAAAAGGAAAAAGCTTCAAAGAAAGAAGCCATGTACAATGACACTGTTCAAGTTGAAAACCATTTATATCAAAGAGAAATTGTAATTATCGGCCAAGACAGTGACAAAGTAGTCGATGCTAATGACAGTTTATCAATAAAAAAATTGGCTGCTGACGAGTTTATCAAACCTAAATTCTTAATGTATAAAACCAATTTCACGAAAGACTATGTCTTAACGCAATTGGATAATAATTTCTTATTCCCGAATTACCAACCTTATTCAGGACCTGGATCTGTATACTTTAACCCTGGTATGAATGCCTTACTAAAGATTGGTTCAAGTGACTTATTTGATGATATTAAATTATTAGGAGGTGTTAGAATACCAGTCAATCTTAACTCAGGAGGTGAATTTTTATTCGTTATAGAAAACTTAAAAAACAGATTAGATCATCGTTTGGTATTGTACCGTCAGAAAACCATTAACGATAATCAAAATCAACCTTTTAAATGGTTAACACATGACGTTCGCTACAGAATGAGTTATCCGATTACAGAAGTATTGAGTGTACGCGCTACAATTAATGTTAGAAACGATAACCAAGTTTTTATTCCTTATAACGATGTTAATTTACAGCTGGACAATATTCCTTCTTATAATTCTGGATTAAATTTAGAATTGGTGTACGACAATACCATACCAATGGAATTGAATATAAGACGAGGAACACGATTTAAAATATTTGCAGAATACTTGCAAGAATTGGGAAATAATTTTGCCCCAACTTATAATATAGGTTTGGATTATAGACATTATTTAAGAATCAAAAGGAATTTTATTTGGGTGAATCGATTTGCTACGGCAACCTCGTTAGGCGCTAGAAAACTATTGTACTATATGGGTGGTGTTGACAATTGGGTATTGCGACCAGCGATAGATTTCAATCAAGATATCACAGTCGACCCAAGTCAAAATTTCGGATTCCAAACCTTAGCAACTCCAATGCGCGGATTCATTCAAAATACGCGTAACGGAAATAGTTTTGCTGTTTTTAACACAGAATTCAGATTACCGGTCTTTACATTTTTCTCTCCTTACCCGATTAAAAGCGAAATGATTAAACATTTTCAAATTATTGCTTTCTCTGATATTGGAACTGCTTGGACCGGTCCTCACCCATTCCATGAAGACAATTATTTTAACATTCAAGAAATTCAGGATCCTCCGGTTATTATTAAGGTTAAAAACTTAAGAGAACCAATTATTGGTAGTTTAGGTTTCGGTTTCAGATCAAAAATCTGGGGTTATTTTGTTCGCCTTGATGTTGCTTGGGGAATAGAGAATTTAGAATTTCAAAAACCAATTCCTTATTTATCTTTATCAAAGGATATTTAAGCAACTGCTCATTCATTCATCAGATAAAATTTCTAATAATGACGATGTCAAACCATGATATAATCAGAGAAAAATCTTCAGCAATTTTAGAAGAGATAATTACTATTCGAGAACATTTACACAAGCACCCTGAATTATCTTTTCAAGAATTTAAAACGTCAACATTCGTTCAAAAACAATTAAGTGATTGGGGAATTAGTTTTACTACTGGTTGGGTTGAGACAGGAATTGTTGCATTAATAGAACCAGATGGTTCTTATGAAAAATGTATTGCTTTGCGTGCAGATATGGATGCATTGCCGATACAAGAAATGAATGAGGTACCTTATAAGTCGGTTCATGACGGAATTATGCATGCATGTGGTCATGATGTGCATACAGCCACTCTTCTTGGTGCGGCAAAAATTATTAATGACATGCGAAGTGAGTTAAAGCATGCTGTTAAATTAATCTTTCAACCAGGGGAAGAGAAGTTACCAGGTGGAGCAAAATTAATGATTGATGCAGGTGTTTTAGAAAACCCAAAAGTTGATGAGATATACGCATTACATGTATTCCCTGAATTAGAAGTTGGCAAAATAGGATTGCGACCAGGCATGTACATGGCTTCTTGTGATGAAATTTACATAACAGTTAAAGGCAAAGGCGGTCATGGTGCTATGCCACATTTAAATATAGATCCCATTGCGATATCAGCACAATTAATTGTGAGTTTACAGCAAATTGTTAGCAGGAATTGTCCTCCTGCTATTCCTTCAGTATTGTCATTTGGCAGAATTGAAGGATTAGGAGCAACGAATGTGATCCCAAACAATGTGACAATTCAAGGCACTTTCCGCACAATGGATGAAAAATGGAGAGCTAAAGCACACGAACTTATTAAAAAACAAAGTGAATTATTGGTGCAAAGTTTTGGTGGTACATTAGACATTGAAATAAGAAAGGGATATCCATACTTAGAGAATGATTTAGCATTAACTGCTAGAACAAAAGTCAATACAAGCGACTTTTTTGGCGAATCGAATGTTATTGATTTACCAATTCGCTTAACAGGAGAAGATTTTGCATATTATGGCCAAAAAATTCCAGCTACATTCATTCGTATTGGAGTCGCAAATGATGCAAAAGGGATTAATTTCCCAGTCCACAATGCGAAGTTCGACATAGACAACTCTGCACTCACTGTTGGGATTCAGACCTTATTAACAATTTGCTTTTACTAAATAAACCACCCTATTTATTTGGCAATTTACTTTTAATAGTTATCTTCACAACCGAAATATAAACTTAACAAATTAGAATTATGAAAAAATTATTAGTTTTCGCTGTAGTAGTAGGTGGTTTAGCAACAATGACATCTTGTAAAAAAGATTATACATGTACTTATGATGATGGTACTGTAACTACTTATGAAAAAATGGGTAAAACTTTAGCTGGTACAACTGAAACAGCTTGTCAACTTGGTGGTGGTACTTGGTCTTCTAAGTAATCCATACTAACATTTATTTAAAAGCAGATTACCTTACGGTAATCTGCTTTTTTTTTGACTAATTTTATAGTCTATACTAAGCATATGAGAATTTTATTTAGAATTTTATTGGCGACCCTTTTTATCCTATTTGCCGTTTTAACAGGTTTGTATTTCGAAGAGATACTTTTCCTTTTTATTACCTCTTTTAAAACGGGTTGGGTTTTTAGTACTTTATTTATTCGTTTAATAATAATCATCCTAACAATTTTAGCATTCAGAGAACTTTTTTCTCTATTCAATCGAACTAAAAAAATTAAATTCTGGATCATCTTGATCATAGGAAGTGTTATCGGATTCGGTGCCGGTTTTGGTCTTGCTCCTATTTATAATAGTGACTATGGTGATTACTCAGATGACGAGCAGGTTTCAGATATTCAGACATTGTATAGTCACGTCGGACAATCCGTTGACGAAAAGACCAAATTTAGACTTGTTGCCTTCTTTACCACATCATGCCCCCATTGTAAAGCTACCGCTAGAAAATTAGGGGCAAATATTAAAGCCGGTCAAAAAATTCCAATTGATATTTATTTCCCTAGTAATCAAGAATCAATAGATCGATTTATTTTAAAGACTAATGCAGAAGGAATGAATACGTATAGCGTAACGAGTTCAACACTCTTTCACGACGCCTCTAACGGCTACTTCCCTACCCTTTATTTGATTGACAATAAGCAAAATACTATTAAACATTGGAGTGGTGACCAAATGAGTTATTTTGATCTTGATGAATTGATCGACTTGCCCATTGAATAAGATCAAATCATACAAGTAGCCAATAATTTATTGCTTATCTTTGTATTGATTGAACTATTAGAGCAATAGTTTACTCAAAACATTCACCAGTAAAAAAACTTAAGCTTGAAACAGTTTGATATTCCTCTTTATTATCGCTCGCCTATTATCAGTAGGGTTAAAGCAATACGATCGAATAATGACAATAGAAAAAAAGACTTTAGTCCGACGCTTTTAAATTTTGACGGCATTCAATTTGTTTTAGCGCGCCATTTTGGATTTTGTTTTGGCGTTGAAAATGCAATTGAAATTTCTTATCGTGCATTGGCTGAGAATCCTGATAAACGTATATTTCTTTTGAGTCAAATGATTCATAACCCAAGTGTGAATGCAGATTTAGAAAAAAACGGCATCGAATTCATTCAAGATACACAAGGGAATCAATTAAAAGAATGGGACGAAATTCATCCAGAAGATGTTGTTATCATTCCAGCCTTTGGAACGACAATTGAGATTGAATCAATTCTTGAGAAAAAAGGTATTGAGACAAAAAAATACAATACCACTTGCCCTTTTGTTGAACGGGTTTGGAACAAGTCTGAAAAACTAGGAAACGATGATTATACAGTCATCATTCATGGTAAAGACAAGCATGAAGAGACTAGAGCTACTTTTTCGCATGCAAAAGAACATGCGAAATCAATTGTCTTAAGAGATATTGAGGAAGCAAAAATATTAGGAGAGATCATTCTAGGGAAAAGATCTAAAGCTGACTTTGCCAAACATTTTAGTACAAGAACGAGTGAAGGTTTGAATTTTGAAACTGATTTTGATCGAATTGGGGTTGTGAATCAAACCACAATGTTAGCTTCTGAAACACAAGAAATATCTGATTATTTAGCAGATATTATGAATCAAAAATTTGGTTCAGAAAATAAGGATCAGCATTTTGCGAATACACGTGACACTTTGTGTTATGCAACAAACGACAATCAAACGGCTACGCTAGCACTTTTAGAGGAGGATGCAGATGTTGCCTTTGTTATTGGCGGTTATAACAGTTCGAACACCTCACATTTGGTGGAATTATTAGAAAAAAAATTTAAGACTTATTATATAAAAGACGAAACAGAATTAATTGATAAAGATCACATTCATCATTATGATTTGCATCAAAACAAAACTGTTGATACAGAAAATTATTTACCGACTGATAAAGCGTTAAAAATAATTATAACGAGTGGTGCATCTTGCCCGGATTCGACTGTTGACAGAGTGATACAGCGACTGGGAGAATTACAAGATCTTAATTTAGACGTCGAATCGGCATTAACCATTTTAAAAAATAATTTTAAATAATGGATTTTGAATTAGAGGCGGAATTCTCACCTACCGGAGACCAACCAGAGGCAATCAAACAATTGGTTGAAGGCCTGAATGCTGGAACTGCATATCAGACACTTCTTGGTGTTACAGGGAGTGGAAAAACTTTTACAATGGCCAATGTCATTAAAGAAGTGAATAGACCTACCCTAATTCTATCCCATAATAAGACTTTAGCTGCTCAATTATATGGTGAGTTCAAAAGTTTCTTTCCTAAGAATGCAGTAGAGTATTTTGTGTCTTATTACGACTATTATCAACCCGAAGCCTATTTACCTACGACTGATACCTTTATTGAAAAGGATATGTCTATCAATGATGAAATTGAGAAGTTGCGATTAGCAGCTACATCAGCATTATTGTCTGGCAGAAAAGATGTTGTGATTATCGCATCGGTTTCTTGTATTTATGGTATAGGTAATCCTGACGAGTTTCAGAATAGTATTATTGAAGTGAAAAGGGGGATGTCGTTCTCTAGGAATAAGTTCCTTTTGGAGTTGGTGCAGAACCTTTATTCAAGAAATGACACTGATCCCTCTCGTGGTAACTTTAGAGTGAAAGGAGATACAGTAGATATATTTTTGGCTTATGCCGATTATGCCCTACGTTTAATTTATTGGGGCGATGAGATTGAAGAGATTTATACTTTCGATCCCATCAATAATTCGAAAATTGAAAATTTTGAGGAGATCAATATTTTTCCAGCGAATATATTTGTTTCCAGTCAAGCAACAATTAATCGAGCAATTGGTGATATAGAATTAGATATTGGTAAACATGTTGAATTCTTAAAATCTGAAGGGAAATTAGTTGAAGCCAAACGAATTGAAGACAGAGCGACTTACGATTTAGAAATGATTCGTGAATTAGGTTATTGTTCGGGTATTGAGAATTATTCTAGGTATTTTGATAGACGAGAACCTGGTTCGAGACCATTCTGTTTATTGGATTATTTTCCGGATGACTTTGTGATGATGATTGACGAAAGTCACGTGACCTTACCACAAATTAAGGCGATGTATGGAGGCGATAGAGCACGAAAAATCAATTTGGTAGAATTCGGATTCAGATTACCTGCTGCAATGGATAATAGGCCTTTAAAATTCGAAGAATTTGAAGAAATTACGCCGCAAACTTTGTATGTAAGTGCTACACCTTCAGATTATGAATTGGAAAAATCTGAAGGTATATTTGTCGAACAAATCATTCGACCGACAGGGCTTTTAGATCCTGAAATTGAAATCCGTCCTAGTCAGAATCAGATTGATGATTTAATAGAAGAGATTCATATTAGAAAAGACAAAGACGAAAGAGTATTGGTAACAACTTTGACCAAAAGAATGGCTGAGGAATTGCAAAAATACTTAGATAAATTAGGCATACCATGTCGTTATATTCATTCGGATGTTGATACATTGGAAAGAGTAGAAATTTTAAGACAATTGCGTTTAGGCGATTTTGATGTATTGATTGGTGTGAATCTTTTAAGAGAAGGATTAGATTTACCGGAAGTCTCATTGGTCGCGATTATAGATGCAGATAAAGAAGGATTCTTAAGATCTGAGCGAGCATTGACACAAACTGTTGGTAGAGCCGCTAGAAATATAAATGGGCATGTGATTATGTATGCCGATAAGATCACGAATTCGATGCAGAAAACCATTGATGAGACCAATCGTCGACGTGCAATTCAACATCAATATAATTTAGATCACAACATTACCCCTACTCAGATTAGAAAATCAATTGAATCGATCTTGAAGCAAACCAAAGTTGCGGATAAGGATGGACAAGAAGTTGCCTATAACCTCGAAATTGAAGCAGCTATTGCAGCTGATCCAGTTTACGAATATATGACTGTAGACAATCTGGAGAAAACAATTAAAAAAATTAAAAAGGATATGGAAAAAGCTGCTAAAGCTTTAGATTTCATAGAAGCAGCTCGTTTAAGAGACGAAATGTTTGTCCTTGAGAAAAAAATCAAATCAAAATCATGACCGAAGAAATAGAAAAAATGTTAGCCCATACAGTTGAATATGCAACTGATTTATTGAATGAAACTGGCGAGGCCTACCCTTTCGGAGCTTTCTTAGATACAATTGACAATGTACATCCTTTAGAGATGGAAATTGACACTAAAAATGTACCTACTATCGGTAAAGTTATTGAAGCCCTAACGAAGTATTGCACATCTGAAATGGAGGAAGAGAAAATGAATGCGTATGCCTTGGCTTATGAAGTTCAAATTCAAACCGAACAGGATGCAGAGCCTATTGATGCGATTGCGATCGATATGATTCAAAAGTCTACAGAAATTCTACCTTTATTCTACTTGCCTTTCACTGTTGATGCCAATAAAAAAGCAACAATAGGTGAATTGTTTGGGGTGAAGAGATAGGCAATTCATAAATTATAAAGTGAATTTTTCAACATTTTTTGATTTAACCAACTTGAAAATGGTGCTTTATAGGTGTATAATTACATCAAAACATCTGAAATGAAACGCCAAAGTATCTCATTTACTGCCCCGAACAATGAATGGCTCAATGCCCCAATTGAGTATTTAGAATATTCAAGTAAAAGTGAATTAATAAATGATTTAATCAGACAGGCTAGAAATCAGCAAAAACAAATTGATTGGGTACGTCTAAAATTGGAAAGAGCCGAACAAAATGGATTTACCAACGATAGTAAAGAAAAAATTTTAGCAAAGTCTAAATCATTACTTAATGGCAAATTATAAATTAAGTAAAAAATGATTTAATTAGAATTCATCAGTACAGAGTTATTAAATCCGGCATTAAACAAACCGACGTATATTACGATTCATTTTTCGAACATTTCGAAATCATTACAATTCGTCCCTATTCGTTTGAAAATGTTGATTATATAAAACCAAATTATCGAAGATATGTTTGTGGAGTCGATAGTATTTACTTCAGAATAATTCAAGAAAATATCGAAATTATGGCTATTATTGGTAAGCAGGATCTAAATGAGACACTGTAAACAATTCTCAAGCTATGAAACAATTCCAAAAAAATATTAGATTCCTTTTTATTTTTCTAATTGCTTTTACCTCGAATCATTCATGGAGCCAAGTAGATAAAGCTCCAATTCTTACTATTAACATTGTTAAAGCGGCTAAAGACAGCATAATAATTAAAGATTTTGAAGCAAATATTATTGGGAAATATGATTCAAAATCGGGTAGTCAAATCAAGCTATATCAAGACACCAAAGAAGGCTATTATAGATTAATTAATGGAGATTATTGGTATGACTTTTATTTGACACCTGACTTTAAACTTGAAGTATCCTATGATATTGAAAATGAAGGGGTAATTTTTAAAGGCATTGGCAGTCCAGAGAATGAATATTTGCAAGATAAGCTTGATCTGGTAGTTGAATATAGCGGCTGGGAGAATTGGAAATTGGACGAAGCAGCTTATTTGAGTCAGGTAGATAAATTAAATTTTCTTTTAACGAATTTATTGAATCAAAGAAGACCTGAATTCACTTCGAACTTAGCAAGAACAGAGAAATTTTTTATTGTATTTAAAAGGATTGAAAGACTTTGTGATTATGAGGGTCTTCATCGTTATATGACCAGTGATCCCGAATTTAAAGTTTCTGATAAATTCCCTGATATTTTTGAGTATTTCAGCTATGATAATCCCAAATTATTGGATGTACCTAATTATATTCCTGTCGTTGAAAAGTACATTCAAAGCGAGCTTAAAACTTCACGAAAAGCTAGTGATTCTTTAAAAGATTATAGTCAACAGAAAATCCAAAGAATTGAAAAATTGATTAAAAATAAGGCCATCAAAGAAATACTTGCGATAAATATTGGTCTTAATGAATTGAATAGAACCAAAGCATTGGACAGCGTATTTTTATCGATCCAAAAAATAGCCTCAAAACATTCTCGTTTTCCAGAAGTAGAAAAAAAATATAGTCAAATTCAAAAAGTGGCACCAGGCAAGGTCGCTCCTCAATTCACTTTTAAAGATGAGTCAGGAGCATTGGTTAGCTTAAGTGATTTTAAGGGAAAGTTGGTTTATATTGATATTTGGGCAAGTTGGTGCACGCCTTGTATTAAGGAATTACCTCATTTAGCCGAAGTCAAAAAATCGATGGAAGGAAAGAATATCGTATTCGTCAATATATCACAAGATAATTCGGATGAAAATTGGCGCGCTGCAATTCAAAAATACAAAATTGACGGTATTAATTTAATCAGTGGTAGCGGGCAAGATCCATTTTTTGACGCATTTGATGTGCAAGGTATTCCGCGATATATATTAATTGATCAAGAAGGTATGATCATTGCGCCTCAAGCCATGCGTCCTTCCCACGACGGATTATTAGAAGAACTGAAATCACATTTGTAATTTGTTTCACGCAGCCAATATTAAAAACATGAAAATCATCTTTCTTTTATTCATTGCCTTGGCTACAAACCTAGTTTGGAGTCAAAATGATAATCAACCTATTTTAATAAATCTCGCGCTCATTTAGCAAAGCGTAATGAGCGTTGCACTGAGCTTTTGCCGAACGTGTGTGTTCTTATTTTGGCATTTGTAATGCCACTCCTATCATCTTTTTTTTGCATATTTGCTATATGTCAG
>NZ_JHXV01000009.1 GCF_000621625.1 Crocinitomix catalasitica ATCC 23190 | reverse complement strand
CAAGAATTATCTTCAGGAGTTTCAGCTTTACGCCATTTAAATATGGTTTGACGAGAAACACCATAACGTAAGGCTAATTGCTCAATACTTAAGTTCAGATTATTTTTAATTTCTTGACGAATATGTATATTTGTCTTGGCATTGGAATGATAGATTTGTTGCATAATTATTTTTATTTGTCGTAAAACAAAAATAATCAACTATTTTATTTCCAGCCCTTTCAGCTTCGTTTCGGCTTCGCCTTCACTTCGCTGAAAGGGCTTTATTGCTATCAACAATGTTGTGAAACTTTACATATAGCGACTACTGAGAGTCAAGAATTGCTGAATTGATATCGATAGTAATAGGTTAATATGAAAATAAGAACAGGAATTCTGTTCGTTTTAATAGATTAAATATGCTGATTAAAAGGCATAAAAAAAGCGAACCAATTGGTTCGCTTTTTTTGTTTTCCTCAATATTATTTGACAATTAAGGTATATTCTGGTGTTGGATTTAAAGGACAGAAATAAACATATTCTCCTTTTTCTAATTTAACGTGATTTGAGTAACCTGTTGTATTGGTTGCTACAGTTTTGGTTACATACGCTGCTTTGATATGATTTTCAGGTTCTGTTTTTCCTTTCGGAGCCAATACAAATCCTAATTCATGGTCAACATCTTTATTGCTGATTTCAAAAATATAAGTTCCAGCTTTAACTGTGATGGCCTCTTGTGTGAAAGCTCCCTCGGTTTGTTCTAACGAGATGGTTTTAACTTGATCCATTTTTCCATTTTGCGCTTGCGCTGTGAATGCACTTAATACGACGATTAATCCTACGAATAAATTTTTCATTTTTCTGTTTTTTTAGTTGATGGTTATTTATTAATTATGCTGTTACTGAAAATTTGCCGGCTTCGACACTTGGAAAATCAACTTCCGTTTCTGCTATATGATTGACATAGTTGGTGAGTGTATTAGAAACAACGTTTAATACAATTTCTAAAATGTCGCTGTCGTTATAACCGGCATCTTTTATTTGGGCAATTTCTTCAGAACTTACTTTACCTCTGTTTTTTGTTACCGATTGAGCAAATTGTAAAGCAGCTTGTGTTTTTTCATCAGCTGCAATTCCTTGTCTGTTTTGTTCTGTTTCTGCTTCTGATAAGCCATTCATTTTTCCAACCGCAGTATGTGCTGACAAACAATAGTTACAATCATTCTCTTCTGCAATGGCAAGTGCTAATTGTTCTACAAATTTTCCTTTAAAGTTACCGCTTGCAGTCAATTCACTTAGTTTTAAATAGGCTTGTAATGTAGTGGGAGAGTTGCCAAATACTTTTACAAGGTTGGGCACAAATCCGAATTTGCCTTGCACAACATCGAATAATTCTTTTGATTTTCCTGTTGTTGTTTCTGGGTTTAATGTTTCGATTCTAGTTTTCATATGTTTTGTTTTTATACCTGACTTAGCAGGTGATTTTTTGTTATTAATTATGACAGTACAAAGGTGCAACACTTATGCCCCATAAAAAATGGACAAAGGTTCCTTAAGGTTGGACAAGCTTTATTTATAGCAGTTTTTAGATGTTTTGAGGTTGTTTTTTTGCGTGAAGGATTGCAGTGACATCCTTTTTTTGACAGATCAGGAAAAAAAAGATACAACGAAAAGCCTGGCCTTTATGGCACGCCCTAAATATGATACCCTAAGCTATTCTGATAAATAACAGAATTGAGATTAATAGTCTTTTTTGAATTGAATGGGTAACTTGGCTGTGGCTTTGGTGAAAAAGCGGGTGAAGTAGGCGGAATCATTAAATCCGAGATCGTATGCGATGTGTTTTACGGCTTGGTCGGTATAAATGAGTTGACGTTTGGCTTCTAGAATGATGCGGTTCTTAATAAAATCGCTTGGTGTTTGGGTGCCTGCTTTACTGAAATGTTTGGCCAATGATTTAGGTGAAATACCTAGTTTCTCGGCATAGTCGGTAACGGAATGTAATGTTCTATAATTTTCCTCAACCAGCACACTAAATGCTTTAAAGAGTTTGGTTTCAACATCATCTTTAATGATATAATTATCCTTTTTTACACGAACTGCTTGAATGATGAATTGTTTTAAATAGGCTTGGAGCATGTCATACTGCGCTGCAGCATCTGTTTTAAATTCATCGATTAAGCTTTCTAAAATAAAATTGAGTTTGGCAGCATCGCTTTCATTCGGTTGAACAAATGGGGTGTCGTATATATTATTGAATAGAATGCCGTTACAGGCCACTTCCTTGTCGTGCGTTTGGATGCAATAAAAATCTTTAACAAAGCTGAGGGAATAGGCTTCTTCAATCGCCTCCGTTTCAACAGAAAAGACTTGGCCTGGTGACAAAAAAAGCAAGATATTGTCGTGAAAATCGTAGCTTTTAAAATCGACATTATAAACGCCTTTTCCTTTTTTAATCCAATAAATACTGTACTTCTCAACCTGTTCGGGCTTGCTGAATACGCAAGCTTTGTCGAATTGAATTAAACTTAAAGTAAAAATATCTTGATAGGAATGATTAATAATTTCTTGTGCTGCCATACTTATAAGATAGGAAGACGTATGGGGAGGGTAAAACTTTCAAAAAGTTGCAACTTAAAAAGGTTGATGAATTGAATATGCGAAATTTAACATTTATTAGCGCAATGTATGCTTAGTTTAGTATCTTGAAAAAGAATTGATTTAAACTTTTTTTAGCTAGGCCTTATGATATTTATAGAAAAACGAATCACATGTATTACAGAATAATTGCGCTTATACTATTTCTCACGTATGGAGGAATGAGTTATGGGCAAAGTACACTTATTGTTAATATAAAGGATTGCCGAGCTAAGGATCGCTATGAATATTTAGCTGAATTTAAATTGTATAGAAACGGAACATTAATAAAAACTGTAACACCAAAACATGAACGAATACAAGTGTTTAAATTTTTGGCATATGGCTCTTATACAGTTGTTTATAAATCTTTTTTTGATAAAACGGAGTCGATCAATATTGAGCTTATAGAAAAGAAAAAATATAGGATTGATTTGTGTTTAGATTATCTCGATTATGAGAATGAAACATATATTCCATTTATTGATAGGTTAGTGTCTGGGGAGCATTATTCAATTAAGATTATTTCAAGCGGTTGTTTTCACAACTCGGAAGAAAACGTTTTAATTGAAAGAAAAGATGATGGGTATTATCTAAAATATGCAGATAAAAAAATGTTATTAGATCCTGAATTGATTGAAGAAATTAGGCATTTTGAGCTCGAGTTAAATTATATAAAAGGTGGGGGATGTACTACTGTAGATGAGTATTTATTGAAATATAAAGACCATGTTGTATTTGTATCAGATGATTCTTGTAGGTGGAACGGCTGGTATTATTTGAAGAAAAGTTTAGAATAATTCAAAGAATTTTGTTGATAGCATATCATCTGATTCTAATTACTAATTGATTATTTGGAATATAACATAGAGATTAATTATGTTTTTTTTATGCGTGCACAAGAAAAAAAGCAATGATTTTAATATTTCTTGACTATATTTAAGTACCAAAACAAATAAATTGCTACTGTTTTTTTTATAATTATTAATTGAGAGTTAAGTAAAATTAACTGTTGAACCCCAAAAGCATACATGACTGTTTGCAAATAGATGAGCATGAAAAATGTTATTCCAACTTATGAAGATTTATTAAAGGAAAATGAAAAACTCCGCAATAAATTGTCAACGCTTAAATTGACGGGGAACAATCAATTCCTTGAGGATTTAATCAATAATATAAACGATCCTGTTTTTGTAAAAGATGCGAGTAGTAGACTTGTATTAGCGAACGATGCTTTCTGTGAAATTTTTAATTTACCAAGAGATTTAATATTGGGAAAAACGCTAGCAGAAAGTGTTCCACCAACCGAAAGAGAACAATTTTTAAAGATTGACCAAGCTGTTATATCGACAGGTATTGTGAGTTTAGTGGAGGAATTATTAACGATTTCAGAGAGAAAAACGAAAACGATTATTACGAGGAAGTCGCGTTATACAGATAATAATGGAACACATTTTTTAATTGGTGTAATTCATGATATTACCGCACTTAAGCAAGTTGAAGAAGAGCTTATTCTTGCGAGAGAAAAAGCTGAAGAAAGCGATCGTTTAAAGTCTGCATTCTTGGCCAATATGAGTCATGAAATACGTACACCAATGAATGCTGTTTTAGGATTTGCACAATTGTTAAAGAAGGGGAATATCACAGAAGAGAAAAAGAAAAAATATTTAGATTATATAGATACAGGTGGACAGCGATTGCTCAATATCATTTCAGATATTGTAGATATTTCAAAATTAGAAGCACAACAGCTTCCGCTTTATTATGAGGATACAAACTTAAATACATTAATTGATAATTTAAAAGACCAGTTTGTAATTCATCCGATTAATACCGGCACTGAAATTCGAACGATAAAAGGTTTGGATGATGCTGAGAGTATTGTTTTTGTAGATGGAACAAGGTTGGCACAAATTCTATCCAACCTCCTAGAAAACGCCATAAAATTCACTAAAAAAGGGGTTGTTGAGTTTGGATATACTATAGATGACGAGAAATTAGCCTTTTTTGTAAAAGATAATGGGATAGGGATTGCATCGTCTGATCAAAAGAATATTTTTGATCGATTTATACGTGTTGACAATCAACAAAATAAATCGGAGCAAGGGAATGGATTGGGTCTTGCCATTGCCAAGAGTTTGGTGCATCTTTTAGAGGGGGAAATAAGGGTTGAATCGGAAGTCGGGAAAGGCACCACTTTTTATTTTAATATTCCGTATAGCATTTCCAAAAAAACTGTTGATGTGAAAAAAGAAGCAAATTTAAACTTGAAAGAAAATAACGATATCACCATTTTAATTGCGGAAGATGAGTTTTTAAATTTTAAATACCTTAAATCTATTTTAACCCGTTTAAAATATAATATTCTACATGCCAAAAACGGAAAAGTTGCTGTAGAACTATTGGAAGAAAATGAACGAATTGATTTGGTGTTAATGGATATTAATATGCCCATCATGACAGGCTTTGAAGCAATAGCAAAAATAAGGAAATTTAATACCACAGTGCCAATTATCGCACTGACTGCCTATGCCATGGCTGAAGATAGAAAGCGGGTGGTAGAATCGGGGTTTAACGATTACCTATCTAAGCCTTTATCAGAACACGAATTATTTAAAAAGATTGAGAAACATGTAGGGCATTGATTTTGATAGTATTACTTTTGATAATAAAAACGATATGAATTATTAAAATCAAGAAAATACTTGATAGTTCCCGTTTCATCAAGTAGGATATATTCATCAAAAATTACATCCAATCGAATTGGTGCAGGATGACCAATAGCAAATTTGACATTGACATCACGTCCCGTCTGATATTTTACTAGACGCCACCCATTTGGTAAAGGAATGATAGTGTGGCGATAAATTTCAGCTCTCTGCGCTATGATCATGCCTTTTGGTTGGCTGTATAATTCTGTTATTGAACATTGGGATATTTCTGTCCTCAAGTGAAAAGGTTTAAAATTCGGATCATAAGAAATCGTGTCATTTGAATCTGGTAATGTAGTGATTTCGAATTTTTCGCGGTATATTCCAGTCGAATCTTCAATATATTGCCAAATATATTGGCGTGCATTTTTTTGTGGATTCAATAAAATCAACGGTCGACTTTGATTGTGCATAATTGTATAGGCTTTTGAACCATTTATTTCGCTTTCTACAATGGATAATTCTTTTGGATTGAATGATTTGAGCCAACGTTCAATTGAAGGTGTTTTTAAGAGTGGGAATTCGTTTATTTCAGCACTATAATCAAAAGGTCGATTGGCATAGGAATTAGTTGAAATTGTTGTTAAAGAATCTGAATTTTTACCGTAATTTTTAGTCGTCAAGCGCCCATGTGTATCCCAAGCAAAAGTATATGCAACGGTATTATTAACGGTTTTACTTTTTTTGCCATTTACTTGTTGTTCGAATTGGCTTTTAGCGGCAATTAATTGACCTGCAGTATTGAATTTATATAGTAAACCCCAAGTCGATTTTAAAAGCAATGGTCGACCTCTAATATGGCCATTATCGGTGCTTTCATAATTGGCAAATAGCTGAAAAATTTGATGTTGTCGTTCTATATTGATGCCATCTGCCGAATAAACGAATTGGATATCAGTATTTTGAGTTTTACGTTTATGCTTTAAAGTGCTGGAGGAAAGGATTAGTTGACCTTTATTATTGTAAGTCAATTTGCAATTTTCAACTGTATTATGACTTGAAAAAATACGATTCATTTTATCCACAGTAAAGGATTCCCAACCGTCTTGAAAATGATCCGTGAATAAATAGCCGGTCTCAATTCTTTCAATTTCAACAGTCTGATTGGCTGCATTGGTATAGATCAACCCATCGGGTATATACGATTTATAAACATTGAGAAGTGTATCCCATCTCTGTAAATAGTCGTATTGACCAATCAAATGATTCAAATTCCTCGGCAAGTGTTTTAGAATTGTAAAATCATCTTGCCAGTCAGATACATGAATAATTTCTTGCGCTTTACCTATTTTGCAATACGAAAAAGCAACAATACATATGATGAAAATTTTTCTTGTCAACCCTTAATTTTTAAACTAGATTTAACTACAATTAAAGCGTTTAATCGTTCATTAAATTAGTTGAAATTTCATTCTTGCCTTCCATGCAGAGCATAAACCATTGGAATTTTATCACCAAAGTTTTTAAGGCGATATTTTCCAGGTTCAAATTCCTCCATATGTCTTAAACAATCGTAAGGGGAATAATCATATTCGTTAAATGACTGAATGAAAATATTCACTTTTAGCAAAGCATTCATCACTTCACTAATTGGATGATTCCAGGTAATCATTTCGGCTTGCAATGGTGCATCTTGATCTGTATACGTTCCTGTCACATTTTCAACAATAGGTGCGACGTTGAAATAACTATAAATGATGTCTTTAAAATCGTCGTCATACATCCAAATAAACGGGTGGAATTCGACCAATAAAAATTCACCTGTCGGCTTTAAAAATTTTGTTACGATTTGCGCCCATTGATCTAGGTCAGGTAACCATCCAATGGTGCCATAACTCATGAATATCAAATCAAACGAATCATCTAAATGATTGGGTAAATCGTATATGTCACAACATATAAATTGGGCAGAAGATTCCGTGATTTGCGCTAACTCATTAGCCTTTGCAATGGCAGCATCTGATAAATCTACACCTGTTACATCTGCGCCCATTCGACTTAAAGCAATGGTGTCTTGACCAAAGTGACATTGTAAATGCAGTACTTTCTTCCCTTTTAAATCGGGCAATAAATTTAATTCTATCTCATTCAAAGAAGTTTGTCCTGCAATAAAGTTTTTTACATCATAAAAATCAGAATCGTAATGAACAGCGGTTTTCTGATCCCATGCAGCTTTATTTATTTTAAGGTAATCCTCTTTTGAATCTTTCATTTTAATTCGTTTTCTATGTATTCAACTATTATTTCTGGTTCAATTTGATCAATGGGGTGTGGCAATCCCGTTAAACAATTTAACGTACCATTTGGTAGAAGGTTGGCTATATGTTCAGATTCCGCTATACTAACCATTTTATCATTGGTACCAATTCCGATTGAGACGTGCTGTTTTATTTCTTGGAATTCAGCGGGTGACATTATGGCGCCATTGCCCATTCTTGTCATCATCTGGGCAGTTTTTAACATGTTCTCTTTCCAATCAATTGGTGCATGTCTTTCTTTTAATTGCGCCGCAAACCCTGGAACTTTCAATTCAATTTTATCTGGATTGAGCATTTTAACCTCTTGCGCAGCTGATTCGACTGTCCATTCAAATTTAGTTCCTAATGTTATAATCTGATGTACTAATTCGGGGTGCTGATTTGCTAGTTTTAAGGCGACATATCCACCCATACTATAACCAAATATATCGATCTGTTTTAATTCATTTGTCATTAAAAAATCTCGCGTATTTTCTACAAATAAATCAATTGAAAAGTCTTTATTAGAAGACATCCCACCATGTCCTTCAAAGTTGAATGTATACACATTGAATTCACTATTTAGTTGTGGCAATAGTGGCTGGAAGTATACTTTACTTCCTAAGGCGCCATGTAAAAGGAGCAAATCTTTTTTCATTACATTAAAAATCCGTTAACAGGTTGGATGGCTTCAGGAATATTTGAGTCATCTATCATTTCTCGTAAATCTATTTCAATCCCAATAGCGATAGCAGTAATTGGAACGTCATTATATGTCCCTTCGAACGGGTTTTCAGAGTAGTCACCAATCATTTCCATCAATGCAAATGACCATACAATCAAGCCGGAAATTAAAGGGCTTAACCAATAGATCCAGCCACTTTCTGGATTTAAGATACTCAACATCGCAAAAGGAACTAGTGCTGAAAATATCATCGTTAACCAGACTGCTGTAGATGCATACTGTCTCGGGAATGGAAAGTTTTTTATTCGTTCAGCTTTCCCTTGTTCTGTGTATAAATTTTCAATAATATGGTGGAATTCCATGTGTCGGAAATCTTCAAAATATCCTTGGTCTTTTAGCTCCTGTAATCGTTGTGACTGTTTGGCTAATATTTGCACAGCAGCATTTGATTTACTATTAACAAGTTGAACTTCATCAGTAGGAATGTATTTTGATAGCTCATTTTCTAAGGAGGTCCTATATTTTTCACAAACATTCGGAAAATACTTTTCTGATACTCTTAGTTCTGTATGCTCCCAGGTTCTGCTCAATCTCAATTGATATCGCAAAGCTGTCATCCAAGCGATATGTCTATAAATTAATTCTTTCTTAATGCTATCCGTTTTTTCACCTTGAATAAATGTTGTGCAAGCGGCGCCAAATGTTCTACTATTATTTACGATACCTCCCCAAATTTTACGCGCTTCCCATGTTCTGTCATAAGAGCTATTATTCTTAAAACCTAAATAAAAGGCGACTGCGACACCTAGTACACTCACTGCTTGCCATGGTAATGAGAATTTAATCTTTAGGAAATAAAATATAATTTGGATAACAGTAGCATAGAGTACTGTTATAATTAGTGGCTTAATTGACCACCTTAAGGTCATTAAAAAACCGTATCTTCTTTTTACGTACATCGCTATTTTTTTTGATAAAACTGCAATAGTCAGCGTACTAACTATTGCAGTTAAAAATAATCTTTAATCCTCAAGATATCCAAATTTTCCTATATTATAATCTTGGAAAGCTTCTTGGATCTCTTCTTGTGTATTCATTACAAATGGTCCATGAGCCGCAATTGGTTCGTTTAGTGGTTCACCACTCAATATTAAAGCAATGCTATTTTCACTTGCTTCAACTTCAAATGATTCTCCTTCTTTTTCAAAGATGACGAAATGATCCAATGCTACTTCTTGCCCATTAACCTTTACATTTCCTTCAACTACCAATAAAGTGGTTGTATAATGACTTGGAAAGTTGAAATTTGCTTTTCCGCCGGCATTCAATTTAGCGTTCATCATGTTGACAGGAGAGAAAGTACTAGCAGGACCTTTAGTGTCTTTGTATGCACCAGCAATCACTTCAACTATTCCGCTGTTAATCGGTAATTCATGTTTGCCCATCTCTTCGTTGACAATACCTTGGTATTTAGGTTTCGACATTTTATCCTTTGCTGGTAAATTGACCCATAATTGGACCATTTGAAAAAATCCACCTTTTTTGCTGAATTCCTCTTCGTGATATTCTTTGTGTAAAACACCCGAAGCGGCTGTCATCCATTGAACGTCACCTTGACCTATTACGCCGCCTCCGCCACCACTATCGTGATGCGCCACCTTTCCCTGATAAGCAATGGTTACTGTTTCGAAACCTCTATGCGGATGAACGCCAACGCCCTTTGGTTGCTCTGAAGGCGGGAATTCGAATTTCGAATTGTAATCGAGCATAATAAAAGGATCCATTCTTTGCATATCCGCTCTAAAACCACTTGGAATAAAATTGTGAACTCTAAAACCATCACCAACATAATGTGCTGGACGTGGAGGTAATACGATTTCTATATTTTTAGTTTTCATTTTGAATATTTTTAATGTGTATACAAATTTACGGGTGATTTTTCCCTCCCGCATTGATGTATGATAAGAAATGAATATGGTTGATTACCCCGCAAAATTTTTATCGGCCAAAGCTTTGCGAATTCGACTTAAACTTTCAGGCGTGATGCCTAAATAAGAGGCGATCATCCATTGAGGAACGCGTAATAAGAGGTTAGGGTAGAGTTGAATAAAATCTAAATAACGTTCTTCCGCAGTTGCGCCAAGTAGGAGTTGAATGCGTTTTTGTTGATGCCGGATGTGATTGTGTAATAGGAATTCGTTCTTTGTCCTGAAATCTGGACTTACCAATGCCAATTGATCTAAGAAGGGTTGGTCGATAAAGACGACAGTTGTTTCTTCAATCGCATCGATAAAATAATTCGAAGGCTCATTAAAGTAAATACTTCCCCGATCGCCTGCAATCCAATTCTCTGGTGAGAACTGAACAACATGTTCTTTACCATCATTATTCAAAGCATACATTCTTAATAAACCTTCTTCAACAAAAAAGGAATGACTGCAGATTTGACCTTGCTCTAAAAGAAAATCGCCTTTATTGATTGTTTTGGTTTGTTTAGATAAGAGCAAATCTTCAACTTGACTTGTTGTTAAGCCTAATTTATCTTCAAGAAATACGGAGAAACGTTTCATTGAAAATTATTTGCTGAGTTCAGCCAGTTTTAAAACTGTTTTCCAATTTCTTACCGTTGCTGTCGTATTTAGCTTTTTCTCAATTATATTATTACTCAATTTAGATTGATGAACTTTAATCGGGTAGGCCAAATACAATTGCTGATCTAAAAGTTGATAGATCTCGTTTTTTGTTGCATATGGTACTAATTCTGTTAATAATGATGCGTCAACAGTATCTGCTAAAAAAGCACAATACAATTCGTCAATATCTCTTTCTTGATAAGGATTGTTGGCAACTAGTTTTAGCCATTCTTTTGCTGTTCGAATAATAACAGGAACATCATGACCAAATTTTTCTAAGATTGATTCCTGAACCAAACTTTCTAAGATTTTGATATTTTTTTTAGCGCTATTACAAATAATATTCCCGCTTTGAATATAGGTCGTGATTTCACTAAATTCTTTTTGGGCTAACAATTCCTTCAGGTCTTTCATCAATATTTTTCGATGTCCGCCAACGTTTATACCGCGCAATAAAATGATGTATTTAGTCATGAGTTTTTTACCTTTTGGCTCTTCTAATAAAAAAGAGTGCTGCTAAAATAAGACTTACAGCAACAATAAAAGTAAAGAATAAGGTGTTATTCGAACTTTTTGAAAGGACCGTTTGAATACTGCTTTCCTCAGCGACCACAATTGTGTCGTTATTAACCATCTCTTGATTGACCTTTTCTTTTTGTAGTGTTACGAAAACGATGTCGTTCATTGCTAGTAAATCAGATAAATTGGTGTTTATTTTTTCCCAATTGATAATGTGGGGAGGATTGTTATTATCATCGAATAAGTCTTTGTAACGAATGGATAAACGTCCCATCATTCCCTCCAAATTTTCGTTTTCAGGTTTTATATTTTCGTTCTTTATTTTTAATTTTTGTACATCCGCTATTCTCTCCTTCGCTTCCGCTTCATTTCCTCCATAATATTTATAGGAAATTTCAAAAAAACGCTCGGCATAACGCAACGATTTGGTTTCAACGAAACACCTACCTAAATCATAAAATAAGTTGGCCATTATAGCATCGTGATTTGGTGTAAAAGGAAACCGTTCTTGAACTTGAATGAGTAACTGATCTGCAGTTGCTTCAATTTTTAGCGCATCTTCAGTTAAATTAAGTACCGAGTTTTTTATCAAATAATTATCGTCTTCTTGTAAGGCTTTCTTTGTTTCTAAAACGCGAATATGTATCCACTCACTGCCGTCATGAGCATTAGGATTGAGTTCCATTCCTTTTTTGATATAAAATAGGGCGCTGTCTAATTCCCCCTTTAATTCGTATGCGGTGCCTAAATTTGCGGCAACCTTGTATGCTTTGGGGTGGTGATAAGAAATTTGTTGCAGTATGGATAAAGCCAAATCAATTTTCCCCGCTTTCATTAATAGTACCGCATAATCCGATAGTTTTTCAAAAGAGGCTTCTTCCTCCATATCATGCAAATATTGAATTAGCCGACGCTCAATTAATGCATTATTGAAATTAATATTGAATCTCGGGATTAAATCGTCTAAAACATGCGTATGTCCTTCTTTGTCGGTTGTATAATATAAATTGAGACAGGCATTTGAATTGAAGGAGATTCCAAGAATTATAAATAAAAGGAGGATGATGTGTTTCATTTATTAAAAGAAAAGGTTCTTTAAATTTAAGAAAATTATTGTTCTAATTCACGGATATTTAATGAATAATGGTCAATCAACCAATTTCACTATAAAAAAGGTTGATTGACCGAGTTGTACTAATTTTTAGATTGGAATTTGTAGACTGCGCTAATCGCCGCAACATTCGAATTAAAACCGGAATTTATGCGGATAATGCCAGGTGAAGTTCCGTTGACCAGTGTAGAACCAACAGAAATAGAAGGAATGGTTTCAATTCCTAAATAGAATTTTTCATTGAAGTGATAAATAAATCCCAATATATAACCCAAACCTGCATCCAAATCAAGATTGGTATTGCCAAAATTGTTATTGAAGTTTTCATTCAAACCACCGCGTAAAAAGGGTTCAAATCCATGTTTAAATTGAAATTTATCAGAAACAGACACCCGTTTTTCCCAACCGATAGAAAATCCCAATTGGCCATTCACGATTAAATTATTTTCACTGATTGTCATATTTAAACTGGTCATTGCAAGCCTATACCTAACAAAACTATTCTCTTTCCTTTGTTTTTTATAGATGATGCCGAGGTTATTAATATTATTCGATCGAATGCCTATTTCTTTATTCGTTTGGCCAAATGTGATAGGACTGAACAATAATAAAGGTGTTAATAATACAAGTAAGTTTTTCATGTTGTTTTCGTTTTATATTTGAATATAGAACGTGACAGGTTTTACCATATTGTAATTTTATAACCACCTTTAAAAGTCATGGATATTAAAAAAATAGGATAAATTAATAATTTTATATAAGTGTAACGTGTTGAATGTTAAGCGGTTTAATGGTTTCGATTCCGTCAATTTGTTCACGTTAATCTCGTCAGTTTAAAAAGAGTATTCAATTTCTTGAAAACGTGTTGAACGCCTTATGTTTAAAGGGGGGGAGACCTAAATTAATTATGGATTATTTGCGATGCGTTAAACTATGTTAATCCTTGCAAAACTTTAAATTTAGGTTGAGTAATCGAGACTAATGAACTTGAGATTCCTCCAAAGTAATTTCACAAGTACATTCACCACCGCCAGAAACTTTACTTCTCGAATTCTCTTTAAAAACCCATTCATCCGGATTGTCTATATTTAAATCCACCTCAAGAGAATCGTTGTCTTGAACGGAGAAGACAAAACTTGTATAATTGGGGCAGTTTTGGTATTGCGATACTTGAGAGATATCATTCATTGTACTCAACGTTTGTGTTGAATGTGGGGCAATGATTACCGTTTCAGTGAGCACAGTGTCTGGGTAATTATTGATTGAACCGACTATTGTATATTCCGTATTGTTTACCATTTTTTGATGATAGATTGTCACAGGATCACATGAAACCATGGCTAGCAATAATAAAATAACTAAAAATCTCATAACGTCTTTTTTCAAATTACGGAGAACGAAATATATAGGTTGCTCATGTTCCTAAAATATTTTTTTATTCGAATTAAGCATTTTTAATAACAAGCAGAGATGTAATGCTGGAACAATCTTTGCGACTAATTCAAAGTATTAACAAATTATCTTGTTAAATTTGTACACTTTTTAAAATTAGAATGAAGAACAATTTGAATCATATTGAAGAAGTAGGGGACGATCATTTGTCATCTGCAGGAGATACACCAATGAGAGCTGATGCATTTGAAAAGTCAGATGAGGTAAAAATAGCAGAGATTGAGGAGAAGTTTAAGGATATTATGCACACGCTTGGCTTAGATTTGACGGACGATAGTCTTAAAGGAACGCCAAAAAGAGTTGCAAAAATGTTTGTAAAAGAAATTTTTGGAGGTCTTAATCCAGAAAAAGCACCAACCTCTTCCAATTTTGAAAACAAGTATAACTACAGTGAAATGTTGGTTGAAAAAGACATCACGTTATATTCAACTTGTGAGCATCACTTTCTACCAATTGTAGGTAAAGCGCATGTTGCTTATTTTTCAAATGGTAACGTGATTGGTTTATCTAAAATGAATCGAATTGTAGATTATTATGCTAAACGACCGCAAGTTCAAGAAAGATTAACAATTCAAGTTGTTAAACACTTACAAGAATATTTAGGAACGGATGATGTAGCATGTGTAATTGACGCAAAACATTTATGTGTCAACTCAAGAGGAATCAGAGATATACAAAGTAGTACTGTAACAGGTGAATTTGGAGGGAAATTTAAAGATCCTAGTGTACGTCAAGAGTTCATCAATTATATCCAAATGAAATTAGATCTGAATCCTTAATTTTCAGTCAAATATATACGTTTTTAAAATGCGATAAGGTGATTTCACTTTATCGCATTTTTTTATGCTAAAGAATGCCTAATAATTATTTTGTTAATTTTTCGTTAAACCTTTTCTGATTGATTGAGTCTAAAGATTTATAAAATAATTTATGGCAGTATTAAGGACAATTCTCTTTACCGTATTTTCAGTTTTTTTTATTCAATCAAATGCGCGTGCACAAGAAGATGTAACCATTGTAACAGGCGATTTAGAAACCTGGTCAAGAATTGGACTGGATTTAAAATTGAATAAAAAATGGTCGATGGGTATTGATCAGCAGCTCCGTTTGAAGCACAATTCGTCTTTAATAGATCAAATACTAACGGATATTGATGTCAAATATAAATTATCCAAACAATTCTATTTTGGCGCAGCCATTCGGTATATAGCAGATAGAAAATCCGATTTGAGTTATGATAATGATTTTCGTTATAATTTTGACTTAGGGTATAAGCATAAAATGGATCGTTTTTCATTGGACTATCGCTTGAGGTATCAAAATAAAAATGAAATTGGACTGAGTAAAGCTTTGGGAGATGAAGCAATTCATGGTTTAAGATTTCGATTGAATGCCGAATATGATTTTAAGGACTGGAAATTAGATCCTTATTTTTCGACGGAAATATTTTCTGATCCATCACATTTTAGAGATGGATTGAGTAAAGCCCGATTCACTTTAGGTACAGATTATTCCATTATTAAATCAGGAAAATTAGGTGTATTCTACCGAATAGAAAGAGAAATAGGAGAGACTTATCCTAAGACAACCTATATCGTTGGTGCAAAATTTACTTATACAATTAAAAACAAATCAGATAAATGAGAAGTGTCAGATATATCTTAATAATCAGCGTCAGCATATTAATGAGTGCTTGTTATAAAGAGCAAATAATCACGCCTGGAAGTGGTTTAGCTGATTGGACAATCACGACACATTCATCCAATGCCCCCGTTGATTATGAGGTTGTTTTCCCACAAAATAAGGTCAACCGATTAGACATTACTATAGATGCTGATGATTGGGCGGTTATGCAAGATGATATAGAGGATTTATATGGGTCAGTGTCGACTGGTGGAGGTGGCCCAGGTGGCGGTGGTGGAGCTCCTGGCGGAGCAGGTGAAATTTCTTTTGCTGAAGAAAATCCGGTTTACGTACCGTGTAATATTGAGTTTAATGGAAAAAACTGGTATTATGTTGGTATTCGTTACAAAGGGAATTCTAGTTTAAGTGCATATAGTTCAGGGGTGAAGAAACTTCCTTTCCGACTCGAATTCGATCAGTTTGCAGATGATTACCCTGAAATAACAGGGCAAACATTTTATGGTTTTCCTGCATTGTCGATGAGCAGTAATTATGAAGATGTTTCTTTTTTAAGAGAGAAAGTCGGTTGTGATATGTTTAGAAATTTTGACGTTCCAGCACCTTATTCTGCCTTTTATGAAATGTATGTTGATTATGGTGATGGGCCTGTATACTTTGGTTTATATACGGGTGTTGAGATTGTATTTGAGACCTTGCTAGATACACAATTTGGCAATAATACTGGCAATTGTTATAAGCCCGAAGATGATGGGGCAACTTTCTCTACTGCAGGATTCAATTTGAAAGATTTTGAGAATAAAACGACTGGTGGAACAGGAGAAGCGGACATTCAAAACTTATATGATATTTTACAATCGTCAACGCGCACGAGTGATACAGCGGCATGGAAATCTGAGATGGAATCGGTTTTTGATGTTCAGGTATTCTTAAAATGGCTTGCTGTCAATACAACGATTCAAAATTGGGATACTTACGGTAGAATGTCACATAATTATTATCTCTACAATAATCCAACAAATAATCTCATTAATTGGATCCCATGGGATAATAATGAAGCCTTTATGGATGGGGGCATGGGCGGAGCCTTATCATTTGAATTTAGTGAAATCAATGCAACAGATTGGCCATTAATTAAATATATATTAAGTATACCTGGTTATGAGGCAAATTTTAAAACCCATATTTTAAGTTTTATTGAGACAACATTTAAACCTTCAACAATGGAAGCTTATTATTCAGATTTGGAAAATTTAATAAGTACATCAGTCAATGCAGAGACACCCGATTATTCCTTTTTAAGCAATGCAAGTGAATTTAGTTCGGCGATATCTCAGTTGAAAATACATGTAAATAATAGAGAATCTATTGCAAGATCTTACGCCGAGTAAAATTCAGCACGAGTCACGGTTCATGTTCATTATTAATGGCTTTCAAAATAAAGGTTTTAAAATTATGCTAAGCTTATATTAAACTTAGTATATTTTTAATTTATTTTTTAGCAACATGAAAAGAATTTTATACATTTGGTTCGTATTTGTTATAATGCCTAGTGAAAAAAATATATAATTCTATGACATTTAGCCTAAATAAGGGCCTCAGATTGTCATTTAATAAAAGTGTTATTTCTAAATGTCTAGAAATCGCTTATTCTTCACACTTATTTATTAGTTTTATAGAACGTTTAAATTTTCTAATGCCATTGAGAGTTTAGCATAGCTATTACCTAATTCGAAATTTAAAATAAATATAAATAATTACTAAAAAATATAATGCAGACAAAATACATCGATTTAATTCAACAAACTTTTGATTTTCCGCAAGAAGAATTTAAAGTAAAAAATGGTGAGTTAACTTTTCACGATATCGATTTATCGGGGCTTATTAAAGAATATGGTACGCCGTTGAGATTTTCTTATTTACCAAAAATATCTTCGAATATTAATTTGGCAAAATCGTGGTTTAAATCGGCCATTGAGAAAATAGGATATGAAGGTCAATATAATTACTGCTATTGTACAAAATCATCACATTTTTCGCATGTTTTAAATGAGGCATTAAAGAATGATATTCATTTAGAGACTTCGTCGGCATTTGATATTAATATTGTCGAAAAACTTGTAGATGCGGGAAAAATAAGAAAAGATCAGTATATCATTTGTAATGGTTTTAAACGTGCACAATACGTTGAAAATATAGCGAGAATCATCAATAAAGGTTTCAGAAATACGATGCCAATTATTGATAATTATGAAGAGGTAAGTTTATTGGATCAACAAATAGAAGGGGCTTATAAAATAGGTATCCGAATTGCATCAGAAGAGGAGCCTAAATTTCCATTTTATACAAGTAGATTAGGGATAGGTTATAAAAATATCGTTAACTTTTACAAAGAAAGTTTGGCGAATAACCCGAAAGTGGAGTTGAAAATGTTACACTTCTTTATCAATACAGGTATTAAGGATAATGCTTATTATTGGAATGAATTGTCAAAATGTTTGAAAGTATTTTGTGAATTGAAAAAAGTTTGTCCTACTTTAGATAGCCTAAATATTGGCGGCGGATTCCCGATTAAGAATTCGTTAAGTTTTGAGTATGAGTATGAATATATGATTGAGGAGATTCTTTTGCAGATTAAAGATGTTTGTACTGAAAACAATGTTTCAGTGCCAAATATTTTTACTGAATTTGGATCGTTTACTGTTGGTGAAAGTGGTGGTATAATTTATGAAGTATTGTACCAGAAGAAACAAAATGACCGTGAAAAATGGAATATGATTAACTCATCATTTATTACAACATTGCCAGATTCATGGGCGATTAATAAACGTTTTGTTATGCTGCCTATCAACCGTTGGGAGAGCAGATATGAACGTGTTTTACTTGGTGGTTTGACTTGTGATAGTGATGATTATTATAATTCCGAACAACATATGAATGCTATTTATTTACCTGTATTTAAAAAGGATGATCCTTTGTATATTGGGTTCTTTAATACTGGAGCATATCAAGATAGTATCGGTGGATTTGGAGGTATACAGCACTGTTTAATTCCACAACCAAAATATTTAGTGATTGACGAAAATCACAATGTTAAAGTATTTTCAGAGCAACAAAAATCTGAAGAAATGTTATCAATTTTAGGCTATTAAATTATAAATTATAAAATGAGCAAGAAGAAGAATTACGCTGGAATTCCTGATGAATTTGCAACTTTAGAAAACTCAAAAGTTGTATTGATTCCAGTACCTTATGACGGAACTAGTACATGGCAAAAAGGAGCAGATAAAGGCCCTGAGGCTTTTTTAGAAGCTTCTGAGAATATGGAACTTTACGATATCGAAACCGATTCGGAAGTCTATAAAAAAGGAATTTATTTATCCGACCCTGTACTTGAAAAATCTTCTCCAGAAGCAATGGTTGATGAGGTTCACCGTGTAACAAAGGATTATATTCTACGGAATAAATTCGTAACTTTATTCGGAGGTGAACATTCTATTTCAATTGGTTCTATCAGAGCGTTTAATGAAACATTTGATGACTTAACAGTATTACAAATTGATGCACATGCTGATCTTCGTAAAGAATATGAAGGTTCGACTTGTAATCATGCTTGTGCGGTTTATGAAGCGAGTAAGAATACGAACCTAATTCAAGTAGGCATTCGAAGTATGGATGCGGTTGAAAAATTGCCAATGGATATGGAGAAAGTGTTTTTTGCACATGAAATGGCACAGGACGAATATTGGGGCGATAGTGCTATTGAATTAATGACTGAGAACGTCTTTATAACAATTGATTTAGATGCTTTCGATCCTTCATTAATGCCTTCTACTGGAACACCTGAACCAGGAGGTTTGTTTTGGTATGAAACACTTGATTTCTTGAAAAGTGTTTTTAGAGAAAAGAATGTTGTAGGTTTTGATATCGTTGAGTTATGTCCTAATCCTAATGAAAAATCATCTGATTTTTTAGCAGCAAAATTATACTATAAAATGTTGTCATATAAATTTAATTCTAAACCTGAATTGGAAGATTAGTCTTCTAATAAAATATATAAAAATAGAGCATGATGGCTAAAGGAGCGATTTCTCAATTTATTGAAAAGTATTATTTGCATTTTAACTCTGCAGCATTAGTCGATGCAGCGAAAGGTTATGAAGCGCAATTGGCAAAAGGTAGTAAAATGATGGTAACCCTTGCTGGTGCCATGAGTACTGCCGAATTGGGTAAAATATTTGCTGAAATGATTCGTCAAGATAAAGTTCAAATTATATCTTGTACTGGAGCAAATTTAGAAGAGGATATTATGAACTTGGTGGCTCATTCGCATTATAAGCGTGTACCTAATTATCGTGATTTAACGCCGCAAGATGAATGGGATTTATTGGAGAAAGGCTTAAATCGAGTTACGGATACTTGTATTCCAGAAGAAGAAGCATTTAGAAGGTTACAAGTACACATTCACAAGATTTGGAAAGAAGCAGAGGAGGCTGGTGAACGTTATTTGCCGCATGAATATATGTATAAGATGTTGTTGTCTGGTGTTTTGGAAGAACATTATGAAATCGATTTAAAGGATAGCTGGATGTATGCTGCCGCTGAGAAAAATTTACCAATTATCTGCCCAGGTTGGGAGGATAGTACAATGGGGAATATTTTCGCTTCTTATGTCCTTAAAGGTGAACTTCAAGCAAGTACAATGAAGTCTGGAATTGAATACATGACTTTTTTAGCGAAATGGTATACGGATAATTCTGATAAAGGAATTGGATTCTTCCAAATTGGTGGAGGAATTGCAGGAGATTTCCCTATCTGTGTCGTGCCAATGTTATATCAAGATATGGAGCAAACAGATATTCCTTTCTGGAGTTATTTCTGTCAAATATCCGATTCAACAACAAGTTATGGGTCTTATTCTGGTGCAGTACCAAATGAGAAAATTACTTGGGGTAAGTTAGATATTGATACACCTAAATTTATTATTGAATCTGATGCGACAATTGTTGCACCACTAATATTTGCGTATCTATTAGATATGTAATTCGAATAGAAATTAAATGAAGGCCGACTTGCGTTTAGCGTATAGTCGGCTTTTTTTTATGCAAAGAAAAGAACTTGAAACAGTATAGCTATTTCGAATTAAAAAATTCTACAGCTCAATATAGCTGTATCATCGACATAGTTTTTTGCACCACGCCAATCGTCCAGTTTACTGAATACAATTTCATTTAAATCTTCCATTGATAATGGGGAGAAACTTTTTACAATCTTCGTCAACCGATCTGTTTCAAATTGCTCTTCAACGCTGTTCTCTAACTCAACTACACCATCAGTATAAAGAATCAACGTTGTATTTTTCTTTATCTCTACTTCTGCACTATCCAGAAAAGGTAGTTCCTGAAGCATCCCCAAACCAATACAGCCTTTATTTAAGAAATTAGTTTCATTCCCATGAATTAAAATCGGCCAGTTATGTCCTGCATTGATGTATTTTAACTTTCTAGATTTTGCATTGTATTCAGCAATGAAGAAGGTGATAAATTTTTCACCTTTAGCACTTGTATAGACTTGCTTGTTTAATTCCAATATAAGGCTTTCTAAGCTCAATCTCTGGTAGTTATACAAAGTACGAACGGTTGCTTGAAAATTTGCCATTAGCATCGCTGCAGAAATTCCTTTACCAGAAACATCTGCTATACAAACAATAAATTCGTCCTTATTAATTCGAATATAGTCGTAGTAATCTCCGCTCACTTTGTGGTGAGAAAGATATTTAGCAGAGATATCAATTTTATTATTCGACGGTAAATCCGAGGGGAATAATAAACGTTGCATTTCTGAAGCGACTTCTAATTCTTGTTTTACTCTTTCTTGTTTTATACTCTCGTTAGCTAATCTTTTATTTTCAATTGCAACAACAATAATATTGGTTAAAGTTTGTATAAAATTAAGGTTGTCATAAGCCGTTTTGGAATTCTCATTCTTTAAACCAGCCAAGAATAAATATGCCAAAGGTTTGTCTTTGTGTAAAACGGGAATGATGACATCAAAATTGTTCAATGATGTTTTATGAGACGATTCTATAACAGTAATCGACTTAAATTTCAGGATATCCTTTTCAATATTGATGTCCTTAATTTTACCTTTAACACCTACTTTTGAAATGATTTTCCAATCATCTTGTAAGTTGTATAAAACGAATTTTCGCAGATGTAATTGCTCTTTTAAAATGAAATTATAGATTTCTAAAAGCTCCTCTACAGGTTTATTGTAATTAATAGATTTGGTTATCTCTAATAATGAGTTTAATTTAAATTCGTTTGGATCAATCGCCTCTCTAATTCTTTTATATTCCTCTATTCCCATTCCTTATAAGGTTTCTATAATAGATGGCAATCTTTTAAAAGCTGCCAATTCCTTAAATTTCTGTCTAGCCTCGCCACAAGGAGATCCGAAATAAGTTTTGCCTTCTTCTAAATCTCCACCAACCCCTGATTGTCCAAGAACGGTAACCCTGTCGTGAATCGTAATATCACTCACAACACCAACCTGTCCCCAAAGCGTAACATGGTTTTTAATCGTTACACATCCTGCTATACCTACATTGGCTGCAAATAAACAATGCTCACCAACAACAGTGTCATGACCGACATGTACTTGATTATCAATCTTTGTTCCTTTTCCAATGATAGTATCTCCTGTTACACCTCTGTCAATTGTTGTCAAGGCACCAATTTCAACATCGTCTGCCAAAATAGTCCTACCAACAGTTAACAACCGATCATAGCCCGTATCCTTTTTCTTATAATAAAAAGCCGAATGTCCAATCACACTATTTGGTCCAACAATAACATTGTCTCCTATTACTGTGAAATCACCTAAAACAGCCCCACTATGTATTGTACAATTGTTTCCAATCTCTACATTGTGACCTATAGATACATTGGGATAAATATTCGTGTCCGTTCCAACTTTAAAATTGTCGCCAACAGGATTGCTCCATGCGATGCTCGGTCTAAAATGATTCGATATTTGATTAAAAGTATCGAATGGTTTTTCAGAAATAATTAGGCCTTTTCCAGGAGGAACTTCTACTTCTTCATTGATGATAATTACATCAGCAGCACTTTCAAGTGCTTTCTTATAATACTTCGGATGGTCAACAAAAACTATTTCACCGGATTCAATTTTATGAATCTCGTTAATGCCTGTAATAATTAAGTCCGGATCACCAATAAATTTGGCCCCTGTTAATTCAGCTATTTCTTTTAATGTTTGCGTTTTTGTAAACTTCATCTTGCTGCAATATTATCCAAGATAAAGTTACAGGATATTAGGGTCCCTTTTTGTGGAGTTACTGGTAATTATCAATAAAGAATTGTTAATGAATACGGTTAAAGTTGGACATCTTTAATTGGTTTGGACAATAATATCCCAATCAAGAAAACAAAAATTGAAACAAGCACTGCTACATTAATCCAGATTCTAAATTCAGCAGCTGTCCAATTGGCGATGAAGAAAAGAATTAAAAAGGCATCCGCTATTAAAACAAGAAAGGCGCAAATCTTTGTGAAGCTTAATCCTTTTTTTGTCCAGTTTAACAGGTTCAGTTGAACGATCAATATATATAGAATTCCAGCACTAAATAGCAGGTTATAAGAGGTTGTAAAAGGTAGAAATTCGAAGCTAATTAAGAAGGAGAATAAAATGATTGCTAGTCCAAAACCTAAAGTTAGATTTTGTTGTGTTTTTGAAATATCAGTTTTATTATTCGCTAATAAATAAGCGCCTGAAAAAATGATTAAACCGGTAGTCGAAAAAATGAGTGATTTTAAATAAGATGCTTTAAAATCGATGCCTTGAAACATTAATGCAATAATGAAATACAAGGTGATGCATCCCGAAACTATTGCTAAAACTCCAATTAATTTGGCTTTCATACAAGGTTAATTTTGTTTTAAAGTTACAATTAATCTGTTAAAATCGGGGATGGCTTTTTATCAATTTCCCATTTAAACCCTTTTAGATATAAATCTTTTGGTTTCACCTGTTCAATTGGGGTAAAAACACTGGTTGGTATATCTAAAAATGCGATACTGTTTATTTCTTGTTCGAGGAAACGCAGGACAATAATATTGCAATCCACTTTGTTCATCCCCATCAGTACTTTTTTATCGGGAGTTAAAGTGTCTTTTGATTCTTCACTCACAAAATAAAGTGTTTGCGCATTTGTCTCCACTCTTATTTGTTCGATATTACTCGAGTCGAGTTTTGCTTTCATGTATTTGCCTTTAACTTGGTCGTAATGTGTCGAATCAAATTCGCTGATGATCATTGCGTTCTCAAAAAGTTCCATATTATGGAATTTATTATCATAGTAGGCACTTAAAATGGAGTCTGCATATAGTTGCCTATTTTCATTCCATATAATCGGTGATTTATGCAGTTTTAGAATCGAATCCGGTTCGCTATAGTAAGCAGAATCGCAACGAACGAATAATCCTTGATTGTAAATCACGACATTGTTTTCAATGACTGTCTTTTTATTTTCGGTTAAAGTATCTTGATAATAAGTAATCGTATCGCCTCCAAGATAGAGGGTGTCCTTTTCACTATAATTTAAAATTCGAGCATTTTCTTTTAAGATGATCTGTTCGTTATTCTTGATCTTATAGAGATAGTCAGATAAGAATTTAACCTGCTCTGTACTGTCGTAAAGATTAACGTTACAAAATCCTTCACCAATATCTTTCGTTTGATTAAAGATTAAACTATCGGCATAAAATCTACGTCCAGGTTCTAAAATAGTGGCGCCATTCCATAATTGTACATCGTCCGTTTTGGTGAAATAATTACCGCGCGAACATTCGACAGTAGAAGAGTCGAGTAGGATTGTGGTTGGTCCGTGAAAATGAGCACTCTCTTCAAGTGTCCTGAATTCAAGCGTGTCTGAAAATAGTTCGTATTTTTCGTCAGTCACATGAACGCTATCCTTGAAAAAAAATGTTTTATTCGTCGAGTAATAATAACCTTTTTTAGAAGTTAATGTGAGGTCAGAATTTACAGTTGTAATCGTTGCCCAATTTTTATATTTCCCAATAGAAGAATTGCTATTATATTCCAATGAATCTGTTAATAACAGATATTCTTTATCTCTAAAACGAACATTGCTGATTAGTTTAGAGATTTTAGTTTTTCCATCGTATTTAAGGGAGTCGCAATATAGGTTAACGGTATCAGCCTGATTGATTTGCACTTTTCCGTAAGCGTGAATTAAGTCTTTATCTCTAAAATACAAGGCAGAGTCACAAAAAAGTCGGGTAGTGCCGTGTTTAAATTCGACATTACCCTTAGCGACTGTAGTGTTCTCGTGTTTTATCGAATTAGTAACGTTTTTAGCAAAAACTAATTCTATAGCATTGTCATTCTGTGCAAAAGTATTTTGCCCCAAACAAACGATGCAAAGAAAAAGCATCGATATGAGTATGTGGCTACTTTTGTACAAATTAGTTTCTAATAATGGTTTGATCACGATCAGGACCAACAGAAACTATGCCAATTGGCGTATTCAATTCTTTTTCTAGGTATGCGATATAATCTAGAAAAGCTTTTGGTGCCTCATCTAAACTTTTAATTGATGTCAAATCTTTCTTCCAGCCTGGTAAAGCTTTGTAGATAGGTTTGATTGTAACCGCGTCAATATCGTAAGGTAGGTAATCGTGTTTTACACCATCAATTTCATAATGTGTACAAACCAATATCTCATCGAATGTATCTAAAACATCCGCTTTCATCATTGATAAATTTGTTGCTCCGTTGATCATTACAGCATATTTTAATGCTGGTAAATCAATCCATCCACATCTTCTATCTCTACCAGTTGTAGCACCATATTCAAATCCGATTTTACGTAAGCTTTCGCCAACTTCATCGTTTAATTCAGTAGGGAAGGGGCCACTTCCAACTCTTGTACAGTAAGCTTTGAATATTCCGATTACTTCACCAATTTTATTTGGAGCAATACCTAAGCCAGTACAAGTACCTGCGGTTACTGTATTTGAAGAAGTGACATATGGATAAGTACCAAAATCAATATCCAATAACGTTCCTTGTGCACCTTCAGCCAATATTTTTTTGCCTGAATTTAAAGCGTCGTTCAAATATTGTTCGCTATCAATTAGTTCAATTTTACTTAAGAATTCAAGCGCTTCAAACCATTTTGATTCCATTTCTTTTAAGAGATCATTGTATTCATAATCACCTAAAATTCCTCTGTGTTTTTCAACCAAAGTTTCGTAACGTTCTTTGAAGTTCGACAAACGAGTGTCTCCCATTCGAATTCCATTTCGACCAGTTTTATCCATATAAGTTGGACCGATACCTTTAAGTGTAGATCCAATTTTCTTATGACCTTTTAACTCTTCAGAATATTTATCTAAAATTCTGTGAGTTGGTAAAATTAAATGCGCTTTTCTTGAGATAATCAAGTTTTTTTCAACTTGAACACCTTTCGCTTCCAATGCTTCAATCTCAGCACGTAAAGTTACAGGGTCAATCACTACACCATTTCCAATTACGTTCATGGTGTTTTGTCTAAATATTCCAGATGGAATTGTATGCAAAACTTGTTTTTGTCCGTCAAAAATTAAAGTGTGACCAGCATTTGGTCCACCTTGAAATCTAGCGATTATATCATAATCAGGAGTTACAACATCAACAATCTTTCCTTTTCCTTCATCTCCCCACTGCAATCCGAGTAAAACATCAACTTTCATAGTTTGTTTTTTAGCGATTATTTAAAAATAAAAAACCACTACGTTATATTTAAAACGTAATGGACGTTATCGATAAATAAAATTTTAATTTTTAAAACTTAATACTGCTTCTTCAATTGAATTTGCAATATTAAGCACTGTATTTAATTTAGTAAGCAAAAGTAGTTGATTAATTTTATCTGAGATATTAACAATCGTTAAATCTCCTCCTGCATTACGTGTTTTTGTTAACATTTTAATCAAAGCGTTTAATCCTATACTATTTAAAACTTTTACGTTTTCAATATTTAGGATAAGATTCACGCTTCCTTTTGCTATTAAAGCATCAGATATTTCATATAATTCGTCAAAATCTGTCGTTATCATTCCTGATCCGCTCAAGCTGATTTCAACAGCATCATCGTGATTTTTTGTATTTACTGTAAAACTCATTTTACTGGTTTGTCAAGTTTTTCTCCGTAGAAATATAATGAATGGTGATGAATCTTCACATTAAACAACTCTTCAACAGTCGCTTTAATTTTTTCAATTCTAGGATCACAAAACTCTATCACTTCACCTGAGTTGGTGCAAATAACATGATCGTGTTGTTGATAACCATGCGATTTTTCAAACTGCGCAATATTATTTCCGAATTGGTGCTTTCGAACCAAGTCTGCATTCAATAATAAATCAATCGTATTGTATAAGGTCGCTCGACTTACACGGTAGTTCTTTTGCTTCATCTTTACATATAAAGACTCAATGTCAAAATGCCCCCCTTGTGCATAAATCTCTGCTAAAATAGCAAAACGTTCAGGCGTTTTACGGTGTCCGTTCTTCTCTAAAAAAATAGAAAATATTCCTTTTACCGTATCCTGCAATTGTTCATTATTCATAGCACCTCCTTAAAGCAGTAAAGATAATGATTTTCTGTTAGGTATATGTCGTTTCTAGATTCTTTCGACAGTTTTGACACCATCAATTTGTTCAAACTTAAGAATCAGGTCATCCAATTGTTCTGTATCGAATACGAAAAGCATTATTTTACCTTCAAAAATACCATCTGTAGATTCGAATGAGATGGATTTCATATTAACAGAGAGTTGTCTCGAAATAAGGTTCGTAATATCGTTAACAATCCCTATATCGTCTATTCCTGTTATGGTTAAACCACATAAACGTTCTGTTAATTGATTGCTTTTCCAATTCGCTTTAATTATTCGGTAAGCATAGTTTGACATCAACTGCGTCGCATTCGGACAATTGGTTCGGTGAATTTTAATGCCTTCAGAAACGGTAATGAATCCAAAAACACTATCTCCTGGAATTGGATTACAACATACGGCAAGTTTATAATCAAACTCTTTAAAGTCTTCGCCAATAATAATTGTATCCTTCTTACTATCTACACCACTTACAATTTGTTTAAGTGACTGGTTACCGCTATTTGTTTGTGACGATTTAGCTTCAACAAAATTCTTATTGTCAACTTCTATTTCTTTAAGCTTAGATAGGTTTATCTTGCCTTTAGAAATTTGAAAGTACAGTTCCAATGGGCGATGAACTTTATAAAAACTGGCGATAATTTCAATATTGCCACTCGTCCATTTTACATCCAATTGGCGTAATTTTCTTTTCAGAATTTCTTTTCCATCACTTGCTAAACGCTTTTGCTCATCCTTTAAAGCCGTTTTTATTTTTGATTTAGCACGTGCTGTCGCAACAAATTTTAACCAATCTTCTTTCGGTTTTTGTTTTTTAGAACGGAGAATTTCAACTTGATCTCCACTTTTTAACACATGACTTAGCGGCATTAGTTTTCCATTGACTTTTGCGCCAATACAAGTAAGACCAATGTCTGTATGAATATCAAATGCAAAATCAAGCGTCGTTGAGTTTTTAGGTAAAACCCTTAAGTCTCCTTTTGGTGTGAAAATATAGATTTCATCACTGAAAAGATTCATTTTAAAATCATTGATAAATTCCTCTGCATCTGCATCAGGATTTTCTAATAATTCTCGAATTTCACCAATCCAACGATCGAAAGTATTGTCAACAGAATTATTGTCTTTGTACTTCCAATGAGCGGCATAACCTTTTTCGGCTATTTCATCCATCCTTTTACTTCTAATCTGCACCTCAACCCACTTACCAGTAGGACTCATAATTGTGGTGTGCAAAGATTCATAACCATTTGCTTTTGGAATAGAAATCCAATCTCTTAGCCTATCAGGATTTGGTTGATAGAAGTCTGTTACGATACTGTAAATTTTCCAAGCATCCGCCTTTTCATTTTCTACTGGTGTATCGTAAATAATACGAATAGCGAAGATGTCATAGATCTCATCAAAAGTGATGTTTTTATTCTGAATTTTTTTGAATATCGAAGGAATGCTCTTGGTACGCGCTTTAATGCTAAAATTAAAACCTGCCTTATCAATCGCTTCTTTGATAGGATTCATAAATTGTCGAATGAATCGATTTCTTACAGCTGCCGTTTTCTCTAGCTTTAATTCTAACTGCGTATAAATTTGAGGTTCCTTATATTTAAAAATAATTTCTTCAAATTCATTCTTGATCGTATTAAAACCTAATCTATGTGCTAATGGCGCATATAAGAATTCTGTTTCCGAAGCAATTTTTAATCGCTTATCTGGACGCATAGAATCTAACGTACGCATATTGTGCAAACGATCGGCAATTTTGATAAATGCTACACGCAGATCGTCAGAGATCGTTAAAATTAACTTTCTAAAATTTTCTGCTTGTATAGAAATATTATCATCAAAAACCTCAGGTATTTTAGTTAAACCATTAATGATCATTCGAACTTTTAGTCCGAACATATCTTCAATATCTTGTAGTGTTATATCGGTATCTTCTACCGTATCATGCAATAATGCACATACAATTGCTGTTGTTCCCAAACCCATTTCCTCTGCACAAATTCTTGCCACTGCAATCGGATGGAAAATACAAGGTTCTCCAGATTTACGACGCATTTCTTTATGTGCCTCTAAAGCAACATTAAAAGCACGACGAATTAGTTTAGTGTCTTCTTTATTTCTAATATTTTTACTTGCACGCAATAAACCACGATAGGCATTTAAGATCTCTTCTCGTTCTTGTTCTAGATTTATTTCTTTTGTATTCGTATTCATGTTTTATTAAAATTCTTCTGATGAAATAAATTTACCTTTCTTATTGTACAATTTCCATTCGCCAATGGCAACTCCAAAATCGTATTTTCCTTGCCTTTTTATATTGCCATTTTCATGATAATATGTCCATTCTCCATGTTGCATTCCTTTTTGCCAATAGCCTTGATAACTTAATTGCCCCTTTTCATTATAATATAACCATAATTCGTCTTGTTCACCCTCATTCCATTTACCAACCTCAGATATTGTGCCATTTTCGGTATAATATTCCCATTTTCCATCTTGTTCACCTGCCTTCCAACTCCCTTTATGCATTAAATTGCCATTTTCATAAAATGTTTGCCAAACGCCTTCTTCGTGTCCTTCTTCATCATATTTTCCTAGCATATAAATACGCCCATTTTCATAGTAAAACTTCCACTGTCCAATTGGAAATCCGTTTGTTCTAATACCTTCCTTTTTTAAAGCTTTTGAAGGATAATAATATTTCCAATGTCCAGAATTCTTGACATTGTCCCACATTCCTTCCTTATAAATATTACCAGTGCTATCATAATATAGCCAAGTTCCTATTTGATGTCCTGATTGCCAATTTCCTTCTTCTTTAAGTTGACTATTGGCATCAAAATATTGCCAAAGTCCATCTTGCAAACCGTTTTTCCAATTTCCGGTCTCCGTTAGTTGTCCTTCTTCATTATAATATTCCCACTTTCCAATTTGTTTATTGTCTTCCCAACTTCCTTTTTTCTTAAGTGTTCCGTTTTCATTATAATACGTCCAGATACTATCATTCAAATTGTTTTTCCAATTCCCCACTTCTTTAATTTGACCATTCTCATAAAAATAAGTCCATTTTCCGTGTTGTAAATCATCAACAAATACACCTTTACTTTTCAATGCGCCTAAAGGATATTGATAAGTCCAAATGCCTGTTGCCTTATTGTTTAAATAAAAACCACTGTGTTCAATATTACCATTTGGATAATACGTATTCCAAAATCCAGTTTTATTTCCATCTAACCATTTACCTTCCTCAAATAAATGCGTATTCTCGTAAAAGTATTGCCAGTTCCCATTTTCTTTCCCCTTTTTAAACTTTCCATAAGCACGTTTATTGCCATTTTCATAGAAATAGGTCCATTTTCCATGTTTTAATTCTTGCTTAAATTTCCCCGTTTCTTTGATCTGGCCATTCTGATAATAATCTGGGATTTCTTGGCAATTAACTGCTAAAGAGAAACTAAAAACTAAAAGGAATAATCTAAATACAATCATATTTCGGATGCAATGCTATCAAGGATTTATAATTAATTTTTCTTATGTAAAACTAGATCAAATATTAATAGACTAATATTCTTATTTTTATCAAAATTAAAGTTAATAAATATATTATTGATTTGAATCCTAAAAATAAAATACACAAAGGATGGTTGGCATTATTTTTTGTCATTTTTCATTTTGTATGTATAATAATTTATGCTTTCCCGCCGAATATTATTCCTGAAAAAGTACAAGGTATGGCTGCGCATTATGTCAGCCCAGTATTCGACCAAAAATGGAATATGTTTGCACCTGCACCGGTAATTCAATCAACAATTGAAGTGAAGTATTATTTTAAAAATGGTGATTCATCAATTTGGATAAGGCCAGCGTTAAATGCCCTAAAACGCCATATGGAAACAAGGTTTACCTTCTACGGGGAGCTGGCATTAGCTGAAAGTAATATGGCGTATTGGGTGCAAGTAGATATTGACTATTTGGATTTAATTGATACTGAGACTATGAATCCTGAACAATGGTCTGACTTTAGAAAGGGCTATTCTTACCGAAAATTACAGAATTATGTTAAAGGTTATTCAAGAATAAATGGGATAACTGGAGTTCAAGCTTATGTGGTGCGATATGATTATTTAAATGTGAAAACTGGTAAAAAGGGTGTGCTGTATTTACCGAAAATTAATTTATGAAAATAGGAGAAATCGCAAACAGGTTTATTATGCCTTTTCCCAATTGGGAAAAATACGAGCTGTTTCGATTAACGCTCTATGTTTTTTTATTATTGAATACGATAAGCTTATTGCCAATAGCTAGTGAAATATTCGGATATGATGGGCTGGTTGGAACTAGAGGTTGGCGATCAAATATTCCATGGTATTATCAAGGAAGTTACGGCATTTTAAATGTGCTAAGTCACCCATGGAATTTAGCGTATACCTGGATTTATAAAGTGTTTTTAGGAGGGCAGATAATTTTTCTTATCCTCGGAATTTTAAATGTTTTTCCGAAAATTTCATCCGTATTCATTTATTTTTTCACTGCAAATCTATTCTTGAAAGGATATTTAGCTTTTACAGGGGGGGAAGTATTGGTAAATATTCTACTTTTTTATATGATGTTTATTCATCAGTCTAATCGTCCTAATATTCGTTTTATCGATCGATCTAAGTCAGAGGTTGCTCCTGTTTTTAATGATTGGCAAAATTTATTGAACAACACTTTTTATGTGATCATTATAATACAAATATTTGTTTTGTATTTCTTTTCTACCTTTTATAAGCTATTAGATATTGATTGGATTTCAGGGAATGCACTTATGTACATCAGTCAAATAGAGTCCTTTTCTAATGGGATGATGAAGCGTATATTTAAGGATAGTTATGTGCTTTCTGCCGTTGCAACATATACAACTTTGGCTTATCAGATTTTATTCCCAATAATTGTTTGGGTAAAAAAAGTGAAGATCCCCTTTTTAATTCTAGGCGTAATACTACATGTATCAATTGCCATAGGAATGGGGATCTTCACTTTTGGTTGTATAATGATTATAACTTATATTTTATTTATAGACAATGCGCGTATTCACCGTTTTAAGAATCGGTTTAAACGTAATGTCAAATCAGTTATTTAAATCGTATTACTTTAATTAATTCGATATCAAAAACTAGGGTAGAGTAAGGTTCTATTTTACCACTTCCGTTTTCGCCATAAGCCAAATTAAAAGGAATAAAGAATCTTGTTTTTCCGCCTTCTTTCATTAATTGTAAACCTTCTTGCCAACCTAAAATTACACCCATTGGAGTGAATTGTGCAGGTCTTTGGCTTTCCACTGTCGATTCGAAAACTCTCCCATCAATAAATCTACCTGTATAATGTACAACACAAGAGTCTGTTAAATTTGGTCTCTTGCCATTACCTTCTTTGATTACTTGGTATTGTAAACCACTAGCAGTTGTAATAACACTGTCTTTTAGTTTGTTTTCAGAAAGGAATTTGTCACCTAAACTTTTGTTTAACTCGATATAGTAAGCATAAACCATATTACGTGCATCTTCAAGAGATAAACCTCTATTTTTTCCAGCAATACCGTCATTAATACCTTCTACTAATTTATCAATCTCAATATTCTGATCTATACCTCGAGCAACTAAAGAGTTTACTAAGAATTGGGCTTCACCTAAACCAATCGCATAACTCGCATCATTGATACTGACTTTAGATGAATCAACTTGCCCTTGAGGAGCAAGATATAATCCTAATAAGCTATCAATTGTTGAAGCTTTAATTCGAAGAGGATTGTCAGCTAAATAATCCGTTACACCAGCTGCAACTTCGGCAATTACAAATTTGCCTTTTGTTTGCTCGCCAGAATAAACTGTTGCGCAACCAGCACCATGATCTAAACCTATAGAATAGCTAATTTGATCATTATAATTTTCGAATTTTAACGAATCTAAAGGAGCGTCTACGGTTTCATTCGTTGTTGTTTCTTGATCTGGGTTACCATTACAAGCGACTAAAAATGTAATAAGACCAATTGTATAAAATAGATTTTTCATTTAAGATAAGATATCAATTAGTTCAACATCAAAAATCAACGTTGCATAAGGTTCAATCGGTCCACCAGGTTGTGGAGTTGCACCATAAGCTAAATCATGTGGAATGTATAATGTCCATTTAGAACCTGCAGGCATCAATTGAAGTGCTTCTGTCCAACCTTTAATTACTTGGTTTACACCAAAAGATGCAGGCGTTCCTCTTTCGATACTGCTATCAAAAACCATCCCGTTAATTAAAGAACCATGATAATGAACAGATACTTGAGATGTGGCTGTTGGCTTAGCGCCAGTTCCGTTTTCAACAATTTTATATTGAAGTCCAGAAGGCAGTGTTACAACGTCATCACTTTTAGCATTGTTCGCTAAAAACTGTTCACCTTCAGTTTTGTTTTTTTCAAATTTTGACGCATTGATCGCATTTAAGTATGCACCAATTTTACTGTTTGCCTCTTCGGGCGTAAATTTTGTTTTTTCATCATTGAATATCGCTTGGATTCCTTCTGAAAAGGATTTCATATCAAGATTGTCAAGGTTTTGCTCCTTTAAACTTTGACCAATACTCATACCAACACTATAGCTTGCTGCTTCTTTTAATTCTGTCATGCTTAATTTTTTGTGCAAAGATAAAAATAAAAACGCTCGATATTTCGAGCGTTTTTAAAAGGATTATTTCTGTTCAAGAACAAAGAATGCTGTTCGTCTATTTCGTTGATGGGCTTCTTCTCGATTTTCCCAAGGAATGCTTTGGATATATTGGAATGTTAAAGTAACCATTTCTCCATCAGGACCAGGGATCTCTGCAGGCATTGTTTCGCCATATCCTTGTGGTACCAATCGATCAAAATCTATACCGTGTTCTATCAAATAATCAACAACACTTTGTGCTCTTCTCTCTGATAAATCATAGTTGTAATCATCATTACCTCTGTAATCTGTATGTGATCGAATCTCAATTTTAATATTATCATTTAATTCAAGGAACTCAATCAACTTATTCAAGATAATTGCTGATTCTGGTCGAATAGTAGCCTTGTCAAAATCGTATTCAATTCCTTCAATCGTAATCTCCGTGTCTGGAATTCGTTCTAAATAAAAGTCTTGATTAAACACACGTGATTCCACTTCGTTAACTGTTGATATAATAGCCTTGTCAGCAAAATAATCATGTAAAGAGGCCTTCATGAACAATTCTAAATTAGGAATCAAATCATGCTCATAATAACCGTTTTCGTCTGTTTGAATAGAGAAATGTTCCCAAGTGTATGTAACATCTTTAAAATCTACCCGCGCATTCGGTAAAACTTTATTGGTCGTCTTATCATAAACAAATCCATTAATACTGAATTCTAAATCGGGTATTCTAATTTCAAATAGTCGATTACAGTGTACTTTTAAGTTGTAAATAGAGTCACAATCCGTACATTCAGATCGGTTAGAAGTAACATATCCAAATTCCTGCGGAGGGTTGAGTACAAAATAACTGTCATCTCTTGATGAATTAATTGGCGCTCCAGCATTAATTGCTTCGCTAAAAGTGTTAGCATCCGGATCCCATTTATTGTAGAATATATCTTGACCACCAAATCCAATATGTCCTCCAGAAGAATAATACATCACCATTGTCGGCAAATGGAAAAAAGGAGAAAATTCATCACTAATGGTATTGATTTGACTGCCTAAATTAACAGGTGGCTGAGTCTCTCCATTTTCGTTTATTTTCGTCGCCCAAATATCCAATCCACCTAAACCGCCCGGTCTATTTGAAGCATAATACAAAGTTGAATCCAACGGAGAGAAATAGGGGGAAAGTGATCTGAAACCAGGTTGATTCACGTTGGCATCCATTTTTAAAGGCTGCATCCAGTTATTATTATATTTCTTACTTACATAAATCTCAGTTTCGTTTTTGTTCTCTGGATTCATTCTCGTAAAAAACATACTATATCCATCAGGTGACAGCACTGCACTCGCTTCATGAAATTCAGGACTATTGATAATCAAAGGAAATTTTTCAGCATCCTTATAATTACCATCTTCATCTAAATGCGCTTGGTAAATATCTAATAAATACTTTTCGTTTTCAACTGGTTTTGCGGCTGGATCAACAATACTGTCAATTCGAGCACTTGAAAAAAGAATGGCATCGCTTTTAGAGAATTGCATTCCAAAACTGGTCGAACCTTCGTTAAACTGACCTTCCATTAGGTAAGCACGAATGTCATTATTGGTGTTGTTAGGATTTAAGGCAAATTGACAATTGACAATTTGATCCGCAGCTAATTTTTGGTATTTACTATCGGGTAAATTATTCTCTTCCTGAAACAGCTCTAATTGTTGTTGAGCCAATTCAAATTTATCGTTGTACATCAATGTCAAACCGTAAAAGTATCTTGCATTCGGATCCGTTTCAATTGGATACTGAATCGCACTTTCAAACCATGTCTCGCTATTTCTATAATCGTCAGATTTTAAATAAGCCAATGCCAACTTATGAATTGTAATAATTTCTTTGGCCGTTGGATTTTTTGGTGGCGTCAAAGCACCTTGATCGTTTTTTTCTGGAGCTTTTAAATTTGTACTGATTTCGTAAGGATAATAAGATGCGTCTTCTTCCTTTTCTATTTTATATAGCGTATAGGCATAATAATAGACTGCATTCGTGTATTGGCCATTCACCATGGCTGCGTCACCCAATCTAATTAATTCATTATTACTTTGACCAAATAGTGAGAATGTCAAGAATAGCGCAAAAAGTGTTTGAAAAAGTTTCATGCTTATATTTTTGGACAAGTTGGAATTGGATTAGGATTTGTTTTGCTAAAAATATAGGTTAACGATAGTTCTGTGCCTCCTCGTCCGCTTGAAACATTGTTCAAGCTTGACGTGTTAAAATCATAACTAATACGACCTATAAAATTTGCGTATTTAGCACCAAATTCAAATATAGCGGCATCTTTATTTCTAAAGATTGCTGTCGCCAATAAATAAATGTCGTAAGTTTCTAAAAAAAACTGTCCAGTAACAGCAGTTGTAAATTCGCTTGCCTCGTCTTGATATTGGTAATAAAGTTTTGGTGTGATTGCAATTTTTGGATTGATCAATACGCGAGCTCCAGCGACTGCTTGAGGACGAATAGCTAATTTATTAGATTCACTTAAAAATGATTCTGTTGGTTTGTTTAAGTGGAAGAAATTCGCACCAAAGAAAGGATTAACCCGCACACCTTGTTTAGCAAAATAATACATGAAGCCAGCGTTGATGTCTAACTTAAAAATTCCATTACTCCCAATATTCTCATTATTAGAAAGTGTTGTATTGAACTCTCCACCATTTGTTTTTACATATTGATTGGCAAATTCTAAACTCGACGCGTTGATGGACTTTTGGAAAAAACCAACTTGTGCACCAATTGTAATAAAATGATTTTTCTTTTTACCAAGACTAATTTTATAGGCGGCAGAAGGTAAGACGCTTGCAACATTATATCCACCTGTTCCAGCTCTGAAATTAGCGAGTTGTAATCCAATTCCCCAATTCTTTAAATTAGCATCAAAACTAAACAGTCCTGTAGTGAATGGTTTTGTAGCGACAGAAGACCATTGTGTTCTATAGTGAGCATGTAATCTGTAATCTCCTTCAAACACACCCGTTAAACCAGCGTTCACGTTTAAAGGTGCTGCGTCATATTGAGAAAGATGAAAATCTTGCGCTTTAAGCAAAAAGGTCGTACAGATTGCTAAGCAAAATAGAATAATTCTTTTCATGATTTGATCGACATTATCTAATTAATGAAACATCACCAGACAAGAAGTGTTCTTCTCCGTCATAAGTAGTTACTGTCGCAACATAAACATATACTCCAAGTGGCTGCGGTTCATCTTTGAATGTTCCATCCCAACCAGGAGAGTTTACATCCTGTGTATTGAAAACAATTTCTCCCCAGTTATTATAAATGGTAAAGTCAACTGAACTAAAATTAGCACCAAGTAACATTAACCAATCATTATTATTATCACCATTTGGAGAGAATGCTGAAGGGATAAGAGGACCGTGAAAAATTGGAACCATCTTAACAGCTGTATCTGAACAACCAATTTCGTCTATAACAATTAGTTCTACAAAATATTCTCCAGCATCATCATAAGCATGAGTTGGGTTTTGAAGATATGAAGGATCACCATCCTTAAAATCCCAAGACCAATCGATTATTGGAGAACCGTTCTCAATTGAACCATCAGTAAATACAACATCTTGGAATGGGTGTGCAATTTTGGGGTTAGCATTAAATCTGGCTTCAGGACCTAAATTAATCAAAACTGAAATTAATGTGTCGTTAAAACAACCGAAACTCGAACGTACACCAAGACTGATATCATAAGTTCCGTCAACAGCATAGATGTGGATTGGATTTTGGGCAGTATCGTTTCTACTTAAATCACCAAAATCCCATGTCCATGACACAATGCTATCATTAGCAACAGTACTTAAATCGAAGAATTCTGTTCCTCCTTTTAAACAAGGTTTAGGCACTTCAAAATTAACGAAAGGAATGGCATGTGATTCAACCGTTTTTCTAGTCGTATCACTACATCCATTTTCTGAAATAACAATCAATTCAACCTCATACATATCGGCAGAACTGAATAGATATGAAGGATTCGTTTCACCTGATGTTGAACCAGGCTCAAAAGTCCATTCATAACCTACAATTAGATCTGTACTACTTGAGTTATTTTCAAATGTAGTTTCTTCACCAAAACAAGCTTCGTTAAAATCAAAGTCCGCATTAGGAGTAGGGATAATATTCACCGTTAGTGTATCAAATATAGCAGGGCAACCTCCGTTTTCTGTAGATTCAAAATAAATCAGGAAAGGTGCTCCTTCACCATCTAATGCACCATGCGTATAAGTAGTTGTTGCGCCTTCAGTAGGATCAAGAATACCATCACCAGAAGTCGACCATAGTCCGTTTTCAGTAGAGATTCTTGTATCAAGCGCTAAAGGGAACCCAAAACAAACCATTGTATCAACAAACGCATCCATTGATGGAGGTGTATTTATCGTAATTGTAATGCTATCCACATCATTAGGACAACCTGAAAAATTATATGTATCTATAAATAGAATTACTTCGCCATTGGTAATGTCATCTGGACCGAAATGGTAAGTTGTCAATAAATCTTCAGCATCATCAAATGTTCCATCCCCAGAACTTGTCCATGTTGTATTGCTATCAAAAGCTAAAGTAGCTTCAATATTAACAAATAGAGAATCATTACAAAGACTGATATCTTCCATAGCAATTACATCAGGAGTACCTAAGTATCTAATATGGATTGTGTCAACGTGAGCCTCACAATAACCGTTACCTACAGTTGTTAAGAATAAGGTAGTCACTCCATCTACTAATTCATCTAATGTTGGAAAATAAGTTGCGTTTAAGTCTGTATTGCTAGGCGTGAATACACCTCCCATGCCAGTCCAGAAACCAGATTCAGCATTAAAGATCTCACCTTCCAAATCATACGAAGGATCACCTACACAAACAGCTGTATCAATTCCTGCAGATGCCATTGGAGCAGCTTGCACATAAAGATTACCATTTAATGTATCAGTACAACCAACAGAATTTGTTACAATAAACTCAATGTCAAAATCGCCACTTGTTTCAAAAAGGATACTTGGATTTTCTAATTCTGAACGAATCAAATCACCAATATTCCATTCCCATGTGTCTATCACAGTTCCATCAGCAGTGCTCGATAAGTCCGTAAATTCTACCAATGATCCGATACAAACAGTGTCAGCGAAATCTGCAGCTGCAACTAATTCAGATACTGTTATTTCAATACTTGTTGAACTTTCACAATCAGATCCTTTTTGAACAGTAAGTGTTACCGTGTAACTACCATAACTTCCATATGTGAAACTTGGGTTTTCAACGATACTGGTGTCGGCAATATCACCTGTTCCAAAATCCCACCAAAAAGTAGTTGCATCACCAGAACTTAAATTCGTAAAATCAACAGCTAACCCATCACATAAGTCGCTTGTTTCAAAAGCAGGGGTAGGGACTTCGTCAATATGAATTTCTTTTGTAATTGTATCTGTACAACCAATATCAGACAAGACAACTAATTGAACGGTATAATCACCTGGTTCTGTATATCCATGCGTAGGATTTTCATCAGTTGAGAATGATTCATCACCAAAATTCCATTCCCACGAATTTATTGATCCGTTATTTGACGTTGATAAATCTTCGAAGCTAATTAAGATGTCAGCACAAGTAGTATCAGAAGCAACAAAATCAGCAGTAGCATTTGAAACTTTTAAAACGTAGGTTACTGTGTCAGAACATGGAGTATTGTGTTGTGTAATTAATGTTATAGTATATTCTCCATAATCAGGGAATGTAAAACTTGGATTCTCTACATTACTTGTATCACCTGCTATACCTGTTCCAAAATTCCAATGGAAGTTTTCAGCATCGGCAGCACTTGTATTTGTGAAATCAACATCTAATCCTACACAACCCATAATTGGTCGAATTCCAGCACCAGGAGGAGATTTAATATGAATTGATTTAGAAATAGAATCAATACAACCTAAAGCTGATTCGACTATAAGCTGAACAGTATAGTCGCCAGGTGTCGAATAGATATGATTCGGATTTTCTTCATACGAAGTCGTTCCATCACCAAAATCCCAAGTATATGAATCTATTGAAGTAATCACTGATGTTGTAGACCTGTTCCCAAATTCGACAACCTGTGAAGTACAAGCAGTGTCAAGTAGTTCAAAATCTGCATCAATAATTGATAAGGCTAATTCATAATAAGCTGTATCTGCACATCTCGATCCTTTTTCTGCAATTAATGTAATTGTGAAAATGCCAGGAGCATAGGCAGAGAAATCAAATGTTGGTTCATCTAAAAGACTGGTATCGGCCGGATTCCCTGTACCAAAATCCCACCAGAAATCACTTGCACCTAGACCACTTTCATTGGTAAATGTAATGTCGTATCCTGAACAACCATCAACAGCACCAATCAATGCGTCATTAGGAGGAGGGCAACTAACAACGTTTAATTGAAAATCTCTCACGACTTCACCGATCTTTTCACCATCACGATATTCTTCAACCATTACACCTAAAACGTATTGTCCAAGCGCTTCTGGGGTTCCTGAAATAAGTCCATCACTACTAATCGTCAGACCTACTCCACCAATCGCGTTTAAAGGGTTGTCTGCATCAAATCCAGGACCCCAGACAACTTCCGGGAAAGTAATATTGTCAGGTGGCGTACCATCTAAATCAACAGTAGGATAATAAAAATCGGCATCGTAATGTTCTGGATGATCGAATGTTCGACCTGTATAAGGTGTGTAAAAAGAATAAGCCAATGAATCGCCATCGCTATCCGTTGCTGAAAAATCAACAGCTAAATCATAGCTTTGACAGACAAAAACAGGTGGCGGTACAGAGAAAACTGGGCTCGAATTTGTAAAGAATATTTTATTGTCGGGCACATAAGCATAGAAGCTTTCACCGGCCAATAAAGGATCTTCAATATTTACTAAACTCCCATTCCTGGCATAAGTTTGGTAAAAAAGATGATAACCACCATCCATTGGAGGTAAGCTAACAATACCACCATAAATAGCTTCTTCAACACAAACACCTGGGTCAAAAGCACAGGTGTCTATTTCAGGAGAAAGCGTATCACGGCCTAACCTAGGTAGCACTATAAAATCTAGCGTGTCTAGTCCAAATCCAGTGATGGCTTCAACCTCCACGTCATTAGGAAAATTAGCTACTCCAGGATTACAATCCTTATATAGTTTTACAGTTATATAATATGAAGAGCCTCCAAGATGTTGGTAGCTCAATTCACCACCTACAATATGTGTCGCGTGTACATTTAATGTAGCGATAATCGAAAATAGTATAAGTATCCGTTTCATTCATTTACTTTACGTGAACTGGGAACAATGTTTTTCATTTCGGTACAAAAGTATTAAATTTTACTAGATGAAACAAATATTAATAATCTTCGTCTAACTATTTAAAAGGTTCGTCGAAATTAAATGTTGTTTCACCCGATTTTTTCATTTATTTATAGTGTGGTGGTATTGAAAAATAAATTCAATTTATATATAATAGTCTCATTAATAGGGTTTTTCTATTGTTGGAATGCTCTTGGGCAGGTTAATGTTCAGTGGGAATCACGTCTCAACGGTTCAGGGTCATATATTGACAAGGCAAAAGATTTAGTTTTGGATGCCGATGGTAATTCTTACGTAACTGGTACATCTTATTCAATTGGCGGTTTCGATTTAGTAACGGTAAAATATGATACTGAAGGTGTCGAATTGTGGCGTTCAACCTATGGTAGTGCTGGTATTGATGAAGTTCGAGACCTAGTTTTGGACGAGGATAATAATGTGATTATAACAGGAGCGAGAAATGTTTCTGGCAGTGATTGGGATATTGTTACCGTGAAATACGACGGAATTACAGGAGTAGAGCTTTGGTCGAATATTTATGTTGGTTCATCGAATTACGATATTGGAGCGAGTTTAAAAATCGATTCTGGCAATGAAATAATCGTGGTTGGTACTCAACAAACAACTGTTTTAAACTCAGATTTTATTGCGATTAAATATGATAGTGATGGCGTGTTGCAATGGACCTATGTAATGGATGGAGGTATGAATGATGATGCCAAACTTCTTGTATTAGACGACTTGGATAATATTTATATTGGAGGACATAGTGAATTCGATTCGGATGATACATATATTGATTTTAGACTTGTAAAGCTAAGTCCTGCAGGAGTCGAATTGTTTTCGAATGCTTATGATTCGGGTTTTGACCAATTGGACACGCCGAACGCAATCGCGATAGACTCATCAGGTCATATTATTCTCGCTGGTCAAGGATTTACAGATCTTATCAATGAAGAAGATTTTTTAACCATGAAGGTGAATGGAAGTTCAGGAACGCTCATGTGGAGGCGTTTTTTTGCAGGTGATGGTGAATCGTTGGATAAGATAAATGCTGTTGTTGTCGACCGTGATGATAATGTTTATGTCACTGGGAAAAGTAAGAGTATAAGTACTGCAGAAGATTTTTATACCATAGCATATAATGCTTTTGGGGTGGAATTATGGGAAGCTCGTTATTCAACCCCCGATTTGCGCTATGACGAACCGAAAGATATTGTTCTTAATTCTGCCGGAACACATTTGTATATAACTGGATATAGTTTTATTCCAGGTTCTAATAATGATTTTACAACGATTAAATATAGTCTTTTGGGAGATGAGCTTTGGGTTGTGAATTTTGACGGGCCTTCCTCAAATAGTGATCAGGCTGTAAAGTTAGTATTAGATGATACAGATAATATATTTATTACAGGGAATAGTCATGGTGGAGCTGGAACGAATTTAGATTATAGTACAATTAAGTATTGTCAATTACAAACCATCGCAAGTGCAGATACCTTTGTCTGCCAAAGTAATTCTGTCGAATTAAGCGCGATTGGTGGAACTAATATTACTTGGTCGGTATTCTCTGGAGATTTAGAAAGTATGTCTTGTGAAGTTTGCGATGAAATGATAGCAACGCCAAATACTGAAACTATTTATTTGGTAAGTAGTGAAAGTCTCTCTGGTTGCACAGATATTGATACGGTAATGGTTGCGGTTAAAGAAAGCCCTGTACCGACAATTTATTTTGACGATGATCTAGAGGTTTGTCTTGGTGATTCTGTTGAATTGACTACTGATGAATATGATGCATATGCTTGGACGAATGGTAGTGATACAATTTCAACATTTGTAAGTATTGCAGGGCTTGTCGATTTGACTGTGATGGATAGTTTTGGATGTTTTGGAGTGGCTACTGTTGAAGTGATTGTAAATCCGTTACCGGAAGTTCTTGTCAGTGACGACTTGACTATTTGTCTGGGAGATACGGCATATATAAGTGCTTCCGGAGCTGATGTTTATTTGTGGAGTGAAGAGCCAGATCTTTCGGATAGGTTTATTGCTGACCCATTTGCTTTTCCTTCAATAGAAACAAATTACATAGTTGAAGGGATCAATGGTTTTGGTTGTGTGGATGTAGATAGTATTCTTGTTTCGATATTCGCCTTGCCCAATATTAATGCAGGAAGGGATGTTTCTATTTGTAGAAATGATTCTGTGAGGTTCGCTGCAACTGGCGGTGAGTCTTATAATTGGTCTTTTGAACCGACTTTGAGTGCTATAGATATTCCAAACCCTTGGGCAAAACCGACAAGCTTGACAAGATATTATGTGATTGGAACGGATGCGAATGGTTGTGAAAATATAGATTCAATTACCGTTTCTACGATTAGTTTACCGCATATCGATTTGGGCGAAGATTTAGCTATTTGTAAATTCGATTCAATTCGTTTGCGCGCTACAGGAGGTTTAGTTGATCGTTATATTTGGCGAGACGATTTAGGTCTGTCTGCGCTAGATTTATTCAATCCTTATGCAAGTCCTTTAGATGAAACTGAATATGTGGTTAGGGGGACAGATATTAATGGTTGTTCGAATAGTGATACATTAAGAATTAGTGTAAACGAATTACCATTGGTGAATGCTGGACTAGATGATTATGTTTGTATAGGAGATGAAATTGAATTGATGGCGACTGGAGCTGTTAATTATAGATGGGTTTACGATTTAGCACTGTCAGAATATGCTATTGCGAATCCAATTGCAGATCCAATTATTAATACGCAGTTTATAGTGACAGGTGAGGATGGGAATTTATGTAAAAATAAGGATACTGTAATTATTTCTGTTAAATCTCTCCCGATTATAAGTGCAGGAATTGATCTTGTAATCTGTGAAAATGATACGACAATATTGGGTGCTGAAGGTGCCTCAATTTATAATTGGCGATTCGATGGTAGTTTGTCTGATGTAGCAATTTTAAACCCTGCTGCTTATCCAAGGGTAACAACAGAATATGTGGTTTTCGGTGAGGATGATTTTGGTTGTGTCAATACAGATACAATTTTAGTGCTTGTGAATCCTTTACCGGATAGACCAGTGCTTACGAAGTCTGGATTTTATTTGATCTCTTCTTATCCAGGAGGTAATCAGTGGTATTTAGAATCAGACTTGTTAATAGGCCAAGTTAATGATTCTCTAAATTATGTAGATGTCGACAGAAATGGAATGTATTGGGTGAGTTATACCGACGAAAATCATTGTTCCGTTATTTCAGACACTATTTTGGATCCCCTTATTGTAAATGATCTGAGTTTAATTGATGAGAAAGGTTCTTTTGAATTTAATGTTTATCCCAATCCTTTTAATGGGGTGCTCAATATTTCTTCTGTCACCCCAATCACACAAATTGATATTTTCAGTATTAACGGAACCTTAGTTAATCATGTCAGCAATATTTCCACTGATCAATATCAAATGGATTTATCTCTTTTGTTGACGGGTACTTATCTAATAAGACTGCAAGCTTCAGAAGATGTGGCTTTTAAATTACTCATTAAGGAATAATAAGAGATTGTTATTTTTCTTCGCGAATCATTTTTCATAACAACATTCTTTGTATCTTTTCAAAAACTTATTTTGACACGTTCGTGTTTTAGAATTTTATAGTTTTCTGGCTGTTAATTATTTTTAACAAAATTTTAAAAGAATTATGCACGCATAATTAAAAATATTCGTTAAATTTGAAGAAACACCTCAGAAAGAATGAATAAAGAACAATTAATAGAATTCCATGTAAGGAACAATTGGTTTAAGATCTCAAGGTATTACAATCAAGTTGCGTCCGAACATGATATGTCATTTTCTTGGGGTTTTATTATGTTGAATATTGAGAAAGAGGGTACGCCAAGTACAGCGCTAGGTCCGAAAATGGGCATGGAGCCTACTAGTTTATCCAGAACACTTCGTAATATGGAAGAGCGTGGTTTTATTTATAGAGAAAGTTCAAATACCGACAAAAGAAAGTCAATAGTTTTTCTTACACCTTTAGGGGTGCAAAAAAGAAAAGTGGCACGTGATGTTGTATTAGAATTCAACGAAAAACTATATAAGGAATTACCAAAGACAAAAGTAAAAGCGTTTTTTGAGGTGATGGAAAAAGTAGATACTGTATTGACAGGTTTATTAGATGATAAAAAATCGAGCACAATAATGAATGTGGATAATCAAACAGGATCAATCAATTAGAATTAAAAGACAATAAAAATGAATAGAAAGATTAGAAAAGTTGCAGTTTTAGGGTCAGGAGTTATGGGTTCAGCCATAGCTTGCCATTTCGCTAATATAGGTTGCAGTGTTTTATTGTTGGATATGGTTCCGCGTGAACTATCTGATAAGGAAAAAGCCAAAGGATTAACTTTAGAAGATAAGGTTGTTAGAAACCGCATGGTTAACGACTATCTAACAGCTTCAATAAAATCTAATCCTGCACCTCTTTATAAAAAGGAATTTGCAGGCAGAATTCAAACTGGGAATTTTGATGATGATTTTGAGAAGGTGAAAGATGTAGATTGGATTATCGAGGTTGTTGTTGAACGACTTGATATCAAGAAAATAATTTTTGAAAAAGTAGATAAATATAGAACACCGGGAACTTTAGTTTCTTCTAATACCTCTGGCATACCAATTCATTTGATGTTGGATGGTAGAAGTGATGATTTTCAGAAGCATTTTTGTGGAACACATTTCTTCAATCCTCCAAGATACTTGCGTTTATTAGAAATTATCCCAACACCTAAAACGGATCAAAGTATTGTTGATTTCTTTATGCACTATGGGGCAAGATTTTTAGGGAAGAAAACTGTATTGTGTAAAGATACGCCTGCATTTATTGCAAATAGAGTAGGTGTATATTCTATCATGTCTTTATTCCACTTAGTTGAAGAGATGGGCTTAACAGTCACTGAAGTTGATAAATTAACCGGTCCTGTTCTAGGGCGACCGAAATCAGCGACATTCAGAACTTGTGACGTGGTTGGATTAGATACTTTAGTTCACGTTGGTAATGGTCTGAAAGAAAATTGTCCAGAGGATGAAGCCAAAGCAAAATTTGAAATGCCAGGATTCATCAATCATATGGTTGATAATAAGTGGCTAGGTTCAAAAACAGGACAAGGTTTCTATAAGAAGGTTGTTAATGAAGGTAAAAAAGAAATTTTAGAACTGAATTTAAAAACGCTCGAATATCAATCGACAGAAAAAGCAAATTTCCCAATTCTTGCGCAAACTAAGGCAGTAGAGGATTTACCTACAAGAATTAAAATGCTATTCGGCGATAAAGACCGAGCAGGGGAGTTTTATCGCAAGAGTTTTAGTGGCTTGTTCGCTTATGTTTCGAATAGACTACCGGAAATTTCAGATGAATTATATAAGATTGATGACGCATTAAGAGCTGGTTTTGGATGGGAATTAGGCCCTTTCGAAACTTGGGATATTGTTGGTGTTGAAAAATCATTACCGATGATTGCTGCAGAAAATCATTCTGTTGCAAAATGGATTCAAGCCATGCTTGATAAAGGGATTAAATCTTTTTATAAAGTAGAAGATGGGGTGCGATATTTTTATGATGTTAAATCTGAATCTTATAAAGTCGTTCCAGGGACTGAAAATTTAGTCATTCTAGAAAATTTAAGAGACAGCAATACTGTTTGGAAGAACAACGATTGTCATTTGGTTGATTTAGGAGATGGAATTTTGAATCTTGAATTCCACACAAAAATGAATACAATTGGAGGTGGTGTTTTACAAGGCATTAATAAAGGAATAGAATTAGCGGAGAAAGATTACAAAGGCTTGGTTATTTCGAATAATGGCCAAAACTTCTCAGCTGGCGCAAATGTCGGTCTGATTTTTATGATGGCTGTTGAGCAAGAGTATGATGAGCTGAATTTTGCGATCAAACAATTTCAAGATACTATGATGCGTATTCGACACTCGGCTTGCCCAGTAGTTGTCGCACCGCACAATATGGCTTTAGGTGGAGGCTGTGAAATGTCGATGCATGCAGACAAAGTTGTTGCACATGCAGAATTATATATGGGCTTAGTTGAATTTGGCGTTGGACTTATTCCTGGTGGAGGCGGAACAAAAGAGTTCGCTAAAAGATTCTCTGATGAATTAAGAGAAGGGGATGTTCGAATCAATACGTTTAGAGAGAGTTTCTTAACGGTTGGTCAAGCAAAAGTTTCGACATCTGCTTATGAGGCATTCGATTTAGGTTATTTAAGAAAAGGAATTGATGAGGTAGTTATCGATCGAGATTATCAATTAACAAGAGCCAAAGAAGCTTGCTTGTCGTTGTTTAATGCCGGTTATACACAACCCGTAAAAGAACGTAATATCACAGTAATCGGACAAGAAGGATTAGGTATAGTTTATGTTGGAGCGGATTCTATGGCACATGGAAACTATATTTCTGAACATGATAAATATATTTCTGAGAAATTAGGTTTCGTTCTAGCAGGCGGAGATTTATCAGAACTTACACTTGTAGATGAACAGTATTTATTGGATCTAGAACGAAAAGCATTCCTTGATCTTTGTACAAAGAAAAAAACATTAGAAAGATTGCAAAGTATTATTACTAGCGGGAAGGTGTTGAGGAATTAGTCCTGAGTTGATAGTCTCTAGTCGGTAGTCATGAGTAAAAAAAGATATGAATAATTATAAAGAATTAGTAGTTTGGAAAAAATCAATGGATATGGTTGAAAAAGTATATCAATTGGTAAAAGGATTACTAGATTCTGAAAAGTTCAGTCTAACTTCTCAGATTACTCAGAGTGCTCTTTCAGTACCTTTAAATATTGCAGAAGGAGCAGGAAGGAAGAGTAATAAGGATTTTAGCCGTTTTTTAAGTATCGCTAATGCCTCATCCTACGAACTTGAGACTCAACTAATACTAATGGAAAGAATTTTTTCAATAAAAGTAAGTGAAGTATTAAATATATTGATTGAGATTCAAAAGATGATTTACTCACTTAACAAAACACTCACAATAAAAGAAACCTAATTGTTATCATTGGTCAAAAGCCTGTTGTTAACAACAAGTACTAAAGACTGATTACTAAAGGCTTAGGGCTAAAGACTAAAGACTAATTACTAAAGACTAATAAAATGAAAACAGCATATATAGTAAAAGCATATAGAACCGCAGTAGGAAAAGCCAATAAAGGCGGATTTAGATTTTCGCGACCAGATGATATGGCTGCTGTGGTAATTAAACAAATTCTTGATGAAGTTCCTCAATTGGATCATGAATTAATTGATGATGTTATTGTGGGGAATGCAATGCCTGAGGCTGAGCAAGGTTTAAATGTTGGTCGTTTTATCTCTTTGATGGGATTAAATACAGACAAAGTTCCTGGGATGACGGTGAATCGTTATTGTTCTTCTGGAATTGAAACAATGGCCATTGCAAAAGCGAAAATAGAGTCGGGACTTGCGGATATTATTATTGCAGGCGGAACAGAATCAATGTCTGCAATAGCAATGGGAGGTTGGCGAGTTGTGCCGAATGCAAAGATCTCTAAAGACCATGCCGATTGGTATTGGGGAATGGGAAATACAGCAGAGGAAGTAGCAAAACGTTTTAAAGTTTCTCGTGAACAACAAGATGAATTTGCCTTTAATTCACATATGAAAGCTTTAAAAGCACAAGCAGAGGGTAAATTCGATAAGGATATTATTCCTGTAAATGTAGATGAGGTATATATCGATGCGAACGGAAAACGTGCAGAAAGAACGAATGTCATTAAATTAGATGAAGGTCCAAGACCTGGAACTACAGTTGAGGCTTTGTCTCGTTTAAGACCCGTATTTGCTGCTGATGGTTCTGTCACTGCCGGGAATTCTAGTCAAATGTCTGATGGCGCAGCATTCTGTTTGATGATGTCTGAAGAGATGATGATAAAATTGAATTTAGAACCGATTGCAAGATTAGTTTCTTATAAAGTAGTAGGGGTGGAGCCTCGAATTATGGGAGTAGGACCTATCAAGGCTATTCCAGGTGCTGTTGAGATGGCTGGGTTAAAAATGAAGGATATTGATTTATTCGAATTGAACGAAGCTTTTGCTTCACAATCAGTTGCTGTAATTAGAGAGACTGGAATCGACCCTTCAATAGTGAATGTGAATGGAGGAGCAATTGCTTTAGGCCATCCACTTGGTTGTACGGGAGCAAAATTATCTGTACAAATTATGAATGAGTTAGAAAGACGTAAAGGTAAATATGGTGTTGTTACTATGTGTATTGGAACTGGTCAAGGTGCTGCAGGAGTAATTGAAATGATGTAATGGATTATCGAATAGGACAAGTTAATACTGACGCAATAAAAGCATTGAGGTATGAGGTATTATGGCCGCATTTAGAAAACGAGGCCGCATGTACAATTCAACCAGACAATGAGATAACGACATTTCATATAGCTGCAACACTGCAAGAAAATGTGATTGGCGTTTCAACATTAATTGTTGATGTAAATGAAAAATTTAAAACGAAGAATCAATATAGATTGAGAGCAATGGCTACTTCTCCAAAAGTGCGCGGCGCGGGAGTTGGAGCAGCCTTAATTAATGAGATTAAAAGTGAATTAAAAAGAAAAAACGTAGAATTATTGTGGTGCGATGCGCGATTGACCGCTACAGGGTTTTACGAAAAACTTGGCTTTAAAGTCAAAGGAAAAGTGTATGAAGTCCCAAATATCGGACCGCATAAATTAATGTTTATCGAATTATAAAAATTAAAACAATGGATACCAAGACACCAATTAAAGGAGGCGGATTTATCATTAATGAAACATCATGTAATGATATATTTACACCAGAAGATTATAATGAAGAGCAAGGAATGATTGCTCAAACTTGTTTGGATTTTGTCCAGCAACAAGTGAATTCTCAAATTGAGCAGATTGATGCAATGGAGCCAGGTCTTATGCCTAGCCTGATTGAAAAAGCAGGTGAACTAGGAATGCTTGGTATGTCTGTTCCTGCTGAATATGGTGGAATGGGGGTTGACTTTCCTACTTCTGTTTTAGCGACAGAATATTTAGGTAGAGGACATTCATTTTCTGTGGCTTATGGTGCACATACCGGTATTGGAACATTGCCGATTTTATATTACGGTACTGATGCGCAAAAAGAAAAATATATTCCAAAATTAGCAACCGGCGAATGGAAAGCTGCTTATTGCTTAACTGAACCGAGTTCGGGTTCGGATGCGAATTCAGGAAAAACAACCGCTAAATTAACGGATGATGGTCAACATTACATCGTTAATGGTCAAAAAATGTGGATTACAAATGCTGGTTTTGCAAATGTATTTACAGTTTTTGCGAAGATTGGCGATGATGATAATTTGACAGGATTTATTATTGAAGCAGATAGCGAAGGAATTACTTTAAACCCTGAAGAGAAGAAGATGGGAATCAAAGGATCTTCGACGAGACAAGTGTTTTTTAACAATGTTAAAATACCTGTTACAAACTTATTAGGCGAAAGAAATAAAGGATTTAAAATTGCAATCAATATTTTAAATATAGGTCGAATTAAATTAGCTGCAGGTGTATTAGGTGGAGCTAAAGAAGTAATCAATCATTCTGTAAAGTATGCGAATGAAAGAGAACAATTCGGTCGTGCTATTTCAAAATATGGTGCGATTAGACATAAAATAGCGGAGCAAGCGATTAAAACCTTTGCTCTAGAGTCTTCTGTTTACCGTGCTTCAGCAAATATTGATGAGGCTATAGCTCATTTAATAAGCGAAGGAATGGATAAGCAAAAAGCAACATTAAAGGGAATTGAAGAATTCGCTGCAGAATGTGCAATGTTGAAAGTTGTTGGTTCTGAAACGCTTGATTATTGTGTCGACGAAGGTGTTCAAATTTATGGTGGAATGGGATTTTCTGCTGAAGCACCTGTTGAAAGAGCTTATAGGGATTCAAGAATCAACCGAATTTTTGAAGGAACAAATGAGATCAATCGACTATTAACAGTTGATATGATTTTGAAAAAAGCAATGAAAGGTGAGCTCGATTTAATGGGCCCTGCACAAGCTGTTGCCAGTGAATTAATGAGTATTCCTGATTTCGCTGATCCTTCGGATGAATTGTTCGCAGAAGAGAAGAAATACATCGCCAACTTCAAAAAGGCGTTATTGATGGTTGCTGGAACGGCAGCGCAAAAATTAATGATGCAATTGTCGAAAGAGCAAGAGGTACTGATGAATATTGCAGATATCGTGAATGATATTTATGTAGCAGAATCAACTTTATTGCGTGTTGAAAAAATGATCAATAAAAGAGGTGAAGAAAACTGTGCGGAGTATAAAGCAATCGTGCAAACGTATATTTTTGATGCTGCAGACAGAATCCATGTTGCAGGAAAGAATGCTTTAATGGCTTTTGTTGAAGAGGATGAATTAACAATGATGTTAATGGGGCTTAGAAGATTCACAAAAGTTGCTCCTTTTAATACTAAGAATGCAAGACAATTAATTGCAAATACACTTATTGAAAAGAATGAATATTGTTTATCAGATGCGGTAAACTTATAATAGAAATAGTATAATCATTATCTAAAGCCTGCAAAGAATTAATCATTGCAGGCTTTTTTTGCGATTACAATTTAAACCGATTTATTTTTTGTTGGGACTCTGGTTGTAATTCATTTTTAATTAGATTTGAGTGATGGAAATTGGAAAAATAGCAGAAGAGACGTCGACCTGGGTGGACGAGTATTCCGATATGTTGTTTAATTATACCAAGGTAAGGGTTAACGACCATGAATTGGCAAAGGATTTAGTACAGGATACTTTTGTTTCTGCTTTGAAAGCTTATAGGGATTTTGAAGGTAAAAGCACTGTAAAGACTTGGCTGTTTTCTATTTTGAAGAGAAAAATAATTGATCATTGGCGAAAGCAAGAATCGCGCAAAACAAAACCTGTTTCTTATTTTGATCAAAGTGGATTAATGGGGACCAGTTTTCTTGAAAACCACCGACCACAAGGAAGATTAAATGAAATTGAAGCGAATATTGAGAATGAAGAATTAGGGGCTGCCTTGGCGGGATGCGTTGATAGTTTGCCCGATAAATGGAAGGGAATTGTTCGAGATAAGCTCATCGAAGATAAAAAAAGTGAAATTGTTTGTAATGAGCATGATATTACTGCGTCAAATTTATGGGTAATCATACACAGAGCTAAAATTCAGCTGCGTGATTGCCTAGAACATAAATGGTTTAAACAGTGAATTGCGAAAAAATAACATACCTTATTGAAAAAGGTCAATTAAAAGACCTTAAACTTTCAGAAAAGTTACGTATTAAGTTACATACTTATATGTGTAAATGCTGTTCGAATTATAGTAATGATTCAAAGGTATTACACACTTTACTTCAATCTTTGAATAAGGAAATTCCAGACGAGCAATTGACACAAGCTGAAAAGGATGAAATTAAACAAGCGATTAAATCCATGCAATAATTCTTTTAATAACGTTTTAATTTACGTTTTGCTTTAAATTTCTTATCTTTAAAGTCAAAACCTAACTTAAAAACTTATGAAATTATTATCTACAGCATTTGCTTTTGTCGCTATTCTATCTTTTTCATTTGTATCTTTCTCACAATGGGAATATGTTGGCAATGATAATTTTTCTGCAGGAGGTCTTAGTGGTGCTTGTTTAGAAATCAATCAAGAAACAGGTGTCCCTTATATTTCTTATTATGATAATGAAGCTATTGTACCACAGTTATATGTCAAGAAATTAGTTGACGGAATTTGGACAGACTTAAGTGATGAGATTATTTCTGAATTTCCAATATCTTGGTTACATAATTTTAAAATTAATCCAGTGGACCATTTGCCATATTTACTCTATCGAGATACAGATTCTGCTTACGTCAAAAAGTTTAATGGAGATGAATGGGAACAGGTAGGAAGGGCATTCTTATCAAGTGGCCACAGACATGGATTGGATTTTGATAAACGTACAGGAACCCCTTATGTGTTTATACGACTTGAATTCGATGATATCGATTATGAAATAGAGGGGGAAGGCTATAATCCTTATAAAGTTTTCAAATTGGTTGATGGTGAATGGAATGTTTTTGGAGCAACTGCATTTGGTGGAAATCCGCTTGACTATAGAACATTGATAATAAATGAAGCTGAAGAAGTCTTTGTTTGCGGGGATGATGCAGGGGCAGTTAATTATCACAGTAAATTTAGTCCAGAAGGCACATTGACCACGCTTCCAAATATGAATTCAGTTTTTGCTCCTTGTATTAATAGTTCATTCAATAATAGATTATTATATTCTGAATCAGATAATTTACTTTACGATGTTGTATTCAATACTTATACAGGAATGTGTCCCGATGTTATAATGTCTTCTTTCGCCGTATCTACTTGGAATGGTGATAGCTGGACGAATATAGGTGGAGGTGAAGAAGATGAAGATATAAATATATTCGCACATGCCTATGGTGGAGATATAATGATGAATGAAACTACCGGTGAAGTTTGGTTGTTATACACACAATTTGATAATGAAACATCTAATATTGTGATGAATCTAAAAAGTTGGAATGGATCTGAATGGGAAGATGTTGTTGATCCGGAAATTGTTGGGAATGTAATTGATAGAGAGGGTTATGAAATGATGCAAGCCGATACAAAAGGTTTTCAGATTTATCAAGCCGAGCAAAAGGTATATGGAATTGTTCATTCAAGGGTAGACGGTAAAATATCAGTTGTCTCTTATGGTCCTGATGAGCCAAGTGCAATAGAAAATATCGCGCATGAAATAAAAATATATAAAGGAGCTGATAAAGGTGAGTTTATCTTAGAAACTGAAATGAAAATTGATCAAATTACTGTCTATTCGATTGATGGAAGTTTAATTGTTCAAAATGATCAACCTAATCAAGGCATTAATACGGTTAACCTTATAAAATCAGGTGTTTATATTGTCACTTTAATCAATGATAATCAAGAAAGAGTTTCAAAGAAATTAGTTGTGCAATAATACAGTATTGCCCTGATCATAGCTATATAGTTTAAATTGCTATTAATTGATTTATAACTTTTTGAAATAATTGAGAAATAAAATCAAATCAGTTAAAGTTTCACAAATCTAACGTACATTAGATAAAAAATTAAAACTTAGAATCATGGCAAAAAGTCAAGACGCGAAGAAAACCGCAAAGAAAGAGCCTTTAAAATCAGCTAAAGAAAAGAAAGCTGAAAAAAGAGCTAAAAAAGCTGGGAAATAATTCCACTGTTATCTTAAGATAGTGCATTTCTGAAATTGATTTCGTTATGCCTATCTTATATAATTTAATTTTTGAATTTCGTTTTTACAGTATCATAAGCAATTTTTCTATTACCGTAATAATCAATGATACTCCAACTTGGTCCAGGCCAACAATCATTCAATTGCCAAAAAAGTGTGCCCATACAATGTGGTTCTGCCGCTAAATGTGCCTCAATTGCTTTGCCCAAAGCAATGCTCTGAACCTTTTGGCTCTTCATTATAAAATCTTCAAAGGAATCTGAGGGGGCATAATAACGTTCAATTTCTTGTTGAATTAAGCCATTCCCAACATAACTTTTCTGTCTGTTTTTCATCACTGCTGACTGTAAATATCGACTGCTATCTTTGGTAAACAGCTTAATAGTTTCCATCGAAGGGTATGATTGAAATCCATATTCAACCATAAAACGTCCAATATTCTTTACATAATCGTCGAAATTATCTTTCCCATGCCATACACCCCAATAATGCATGGAGCTATGATTGAAATTTTCAGGTGTTCCCCAATTGCTCAAAGGTGAAGTGCGCGTATAATTGACTAGAGGATTATAAGTATCAATTATTTGTGGAATAATCGTGTCGAAAATGCTGAGGTAATTATGCCAAATTTCTACAGAATCCGTTGTGGAATAATCAAATTGTTTTTGCCAACCCCAATTGTTCCATGCGACTTCTATTTCGTTATTTCCGCACCATAGCGCAATACAAGGGTGATTCCGCAATCGAATGATGTTCTGTTTGACTTCTTCGCTTACATTGGCTTTAAAAGCTTTGTCACCTGGATACATACTTCCAGCGAACATGAAGTCTTGCCAAACAAGAATTCCGTTTTGGTCGCATAAATCATAAAAGAAATCACGCTCGTAAATCCCACCGCCCCAAACTCGAATCATATTGATGTTTAATTCCTTAATTTGATTGATGAGTTTGATGTATCGGGCAGAATCAACGCTTGGCAAAAACAGATCTTGAGGTATGTAATTCGCACCTTTCATAAAAATGGGCTTTCCATTCAACTTAAAGTAAAACGATGTACCAATTTTATCAGGTTCGTTAATTAATTCAATTGTTCTGATGCCTACCTTTTGAATCAGACTGTCAATACAATTTTCCCCATGCAATAACTTGATTGGATACTCGTAAATATAAGGATCTCCTAAACCATTACATTCCCATAATTTGGGGTTCTTCACATTAATATCGAATTGAATTGTTTTTTGACCAGATGCAATTGGTTTTAATTCATTCTCAATTTGGATGAATAATTGATTGTTTTCTTCTATTTTGGCGTCAATTTGTATGATAAATCTCAATTTTGCTAAAGAATCGCTAATTGAGATAGTTTGTACTTGTACATTTTCGATTTCGACTCCATTCCACGAATTTATGGAAACCGGTCTCCAAATTCCTGCAGTGACAAATCGTGGTCCCCAATCCCAACCAAAATGATAAGCGGCTTTTCTTGTATAGGAACTAACTTGAATGTCGCCTTTTTCATTTCCCGAAGGCAATTTATAGTTGGCTGATTGAACAATTGCTTTATTGTGTGCAATCGGAGATTCAAAAACAATCAATAACTCATTCTTCCCAATAATCAGATTTTCTTTTATATCCTTTTTCCACGACCGAAACATATTGTCTGCTTTGAGCAGGAGTGATCCATTTAGATAGACCTTGGCATAAGTGTCCAAGCCTTCAAAATCAATGGTAATATTCTCAAATTCGAGCTGTTTTTCATCTACTAAAAATTCGTTTTTATACGACCAGGATTCGTTTTCAATCCATTGCAATTCTAATTCGTTGTTTTCCCAATAAGGATCTTCAATTAATTGATTCGCCAATAAATCGGTATGCACAACTCCTGGAACTGTCGCCGGAAACCATTCCATTTTATCCGTTTGCTTAAAAGTCCATTCCGCAGACAATTGGATTTTGTGTGTTGGAATTTGATTCGAATTTTCACAACGAATTATAAATACTAAAGCAAATAGAATGATTAAATATTTCATCCTCTAATGAGTTGATGAATAGCTTTAATTTTATTTGAATTTATTGATACATTATTTCCCATTCCAAAACCGCTAAGTGCTGCAGTTTTTAGGTCACCGGAAAAATGAATAGCATCGACATTTGCAGACGTAAAAAGTTTGGCATTTTCAGCATTAATTCCACTTCCAGCCATTATTTGTATACGATTTTCAGCAGTTTTAACGAGCGTACGAATCAATTCAAGCCCATTTTCAGCCTTTTCTTGACCCCCAGAAGTCAAAATGCGATCAATTCCAATGTCAATAAGCTGGTTGAGCGCTTCAATAGGGTTTAATACAAAATCAAAAGCACGGTGAAATGTGACTTCTAATCCTATATTTTTTGCCTGTTCCGTCAATAAATTTGTATGTTGAAAGTCAATCTCGTTGGTTGCTGTCAGACAACCGAAAACTACGCCATGTGCGCCCGCTAATTTGACTTTTTCAATATCGTTTGACATTATTTTCATGTCCTCAGCTGAATAAACAAAGTCACCTGCTTTATGGCGAATCATTACATGAGTTTCGCATTTGCTTTGTGCTACGCAAGCTTCAATTAATCCAAAACTTGGAGTCAATCCACCTAAATCTAAAGCAGAACAAAGTTCTATGCGATCAATTTTTAGTTCGCCTGCAAATACGGCGGTAGCAATGCTCTCTGTGCATATCTCTAATTTCATTTGACAATTAATTCATCTGTAAATAGCCATGTTCCTGCACCTGCAGCCTCATGCCAATCAGGAACTTTTTTTAAATGTTTAGCGGTTATTTTTAAGGTTTTTAGTTCAATAGGATCGAAATCAAGTTTAAATTCTTCAATAATTTTACCGCGTTCTTTTGGATTTGTTTTAGCCTTAATTGTGCCGATTGGAAAATATTTTACGCCATCTTTAGATCCTGTGATCATCAATTCTTCAGGCATAAAGATCCACGAATTAGAATATTGATAAAAATGCGTTGAAAAGTGGCTGATTTTGGTCAAGTCTTTAAATTCCATGATGGTTGCGAATCCTGTTTCCCAGAACCCTTGCCAGTTCTCATCCTTAAAATCGGCTGAGCCTAATTTCCCATCAACAAGTGCTGTTTTACCGCCCGCATGGTATTGTTCAGCAAATTCAGTTGTATAATTGATTGTCGTACCGATGCCTGAATGATATGCAAAAACATATTGAATTAAAGTTCCATATTTTTCCTTGTTTTTATAAGGTTGAATAAATAGTGTATCTGATTGTGTAAGGGAAATTTCTTTTGTCAGTTCCGTAAAAGCACTGTTTTTGCCCCATTTATATTCCATGGATATCTCATCATTTCCAGGTTCGCCTGAAATATGAACAATTCCTTCTTCAATATTGATAGATATTTTACCAGGTAGACCTTCTAATCCATAAGCGACATTAAAGTATTTTAAGTAATGGTAATGTGTAGATAATCTACTTTGAAAATCAGCATAGTTTTGTTGCGCAAGATCAGTCCAAAGTACTTCGGCTATTGCTAACATTCTAGGGAAAACCTTTGCATCTAAAGCTTTTTCATCAGGAATATGTTCAGACCATAGATTACATTCACTACCCAGAATAAATTGATGTTTATCCTTCGCTAAATCCGCAGGAATTGGATTGAATGTATATACTTTCTTTAAATCGATTGATTTTAAATCATAATCGAAATAGCAATGACTGGTTGGAGACATAATTGCGTATTGATTGGCATTAGCTGCTGTAATTCCACCGTCAAAACCTCTCCAACTTTGAACAGTTGCGGTAGGAGATAAACCGCCTTCAAGAATCTCGTCCCAGCCAATTATCTTTCGTCCATTTTTATTCAAAAACTTTTCAATGCGATGAATAAAATAGGATTGTAATTCATGTTCATCTTTTAACGATTCGTTCGCAATTCTTTTTTGACATTTATCACAATGTTCCCATCTGAATTTTGGTGCTTCGTCACCACCTATATGAATGTACTGACTTGGGAATAATTCCATCACTTCAGTCAATACAGTTTCTAGAAAGTCAAATACGGTATCATTTCCGGCACAATAGATTTCTTTAAAAACGCCCCAATCATTCACAACATCAACAGAATCGCCAGTGCAAGATAGGTGAGGGTAGGATGCAATTGCAGCTTGTGCATGCCCTGGTAATTCAATTTCGGGAATGATGGTGATGTTTCTATCGGCTGCGTACTTTACTATTTCTCTAATATCATCTTTCGTATAAAAGCCGCCATATCTTTCTCCATTGGCTTCTATTCGCCAAGCACCAACTTCCGTTAGTTGAGGGAAGGCATCAATTTCAATCCGCCAACCTTGATCCTCGGTTAAATGCCAATGCAACACATTCATTTTATAAAAAGCGAGTAAGTCGATGTATTTTTTAACGGTTGTCTTCTCAAAAAAGTGACGGGCACAATCCAAAAGCATTCCACGGTGACTAAATTTTGGTGCATCACTTATTTTTAAACAAGGTAAAAACCATTGGTCTCTTTTTTCTTTAGCGAAGAATTCGGGTACAAATAATTGTTTTAAGGTTTGAATAGCATGCCCTTTTGCTGCATTCGTTTTACCATTTATTTCAACTTTATGTTTGTCAATACTTAAAATATATCCCTCTTGGTTAGCTGTTTTTATCATGCTATTCAAGAAGATATAAGAAGTATATTTGAGGGACTGATCAGTATTGTTGATGATCACTATCTCAGGCGTGAAATTCGAAGATTCACGAATAGCTTCTTGTAATAAACTGGCCGTAATTTTTGATGTTGGATAGGTTAGAATTACTGTTTCTTGGTCCAATTTAAAATAACCATCAAGAACTTCCAACTCGCTTACTTGCGGAATGATGTCAATTTCACCTGCTGATTTAAAAATAATATTTTCATTGATTCGATGACTACAACTTGTGATGAAGAGTACGAAGAAAGCCAGCAATAATCTACCATTCATTCTCATAAGTAGCATCAATTAATTCGTGTGTGTCTTTTTTGGTGAGCGCATAATTAAATCCTGCAAATACACTATGTGCCCCAACTTCTCCATTATTATTCATGGCTAAGAAACCAACCTGTAAGCCTGTGATATCCTTATGTTTAGCTATGATTCGATTGACAGCTATTTCACAAGCCTCTTGTGGTGATTTTCCATGTCGCATCAATTCTACAACCGTTGCACTTCCAGCAATACGAATAACAGCTTCTCCCAAGCCAGTTGCACATGCACCGCCAACTTCGTTATCAACAAATAATCCTGCGCCAATTATAGGAGAATCTCCAATGCGACCGTGTAATTTATAAGCCCACCCACTGGTAGTACAAGCACCAGAAATATTTCCATCAGCATCCATGGCCAACATTCCTATAGTATCGTGATTTTCTGAATTAATTTCAGGCTTTTTTAAATCCTCAGATGCTTTCCATTCTTCCCAAAGAGTTTTTGATTCAGGTGTCAACAAATCTATTTTAGGAAAACCCTTTTCAATAGCAAAATCGTATGCACCTTGACCAACAAGCATCACATGTGGTGTGTCTTCCATTACTTTACGAGCAACAGAAATGGGATGTTCTATATCTGTCAAACAACCTACTGCACCACATTCGTTTTCGTGGTTCATGATACATGCATCTAAAGTTACAATACCATCTCGATCTGGTAAGCCACCAATACCAACACTTCTATTGTCTTTTTCTGACTCCGTAATTCTCACGCCTTGTTCAACAGCGTCTAAGGCCGTTCCTTTATTCGACAATACCTTCCATGCTCCTTGATTGGCATCCAACCCATGAATCCAAGTAGAAATAACAATAGGTTTATTCAATTGCGGTTTTGGGACAATCGGTTTATCGATAGCTTTATTCTCGGTAGCTTGAACGCAGCCAGCTAATAGAATTCCACCTGTTGCCAATGCACTGGTTTTTAAGAATTTTCTTCTGCTCATTTTAGTTCAGTTAAATGCAAATGATTACTGATAGCTAAAATATAGATTTTAGTTTAAGGATCATCAAGAATTAATCACTTAGTGAGTAGAACGATAAAATAATTGGCAATAGTCTAGTGGACCATATTAATCCCCGTAAAGTTTTGAGGATTTATTTCATTCAATTCAGCTTTAATAGCATCAGAAACATCTAAAGTACTTATGAATTCTGCGATACTATCTGCAGTAATCGAAGTATTGGTTCTTGTTAAACCTTTTAACGCTTCGTAAGGTTTAGGATAACCTTCACGACGTAAAATAGTTTGAATTGCTTCAGCAACCACAGCCCAGTTTTGCTCTAAGTCAGCTGCCAATTTACCTTCGTTTAATAAAAGTTTATTCAAACCTTTAAGTGTCGAATGTAAAGCAATAACTGTGTGGCCAATTGGAACGCCTACATTTCTTAATACAGTTGAATCGGTTAAATCTCTTTGTAATCTTGAAACAGGTAATTTAGCAGCTAAATGTTCAAAAAGTGCATTCGCTAGACCAATATTTCCTTCAGAATTTTCAAAATCTATAGGATTAACTTTATGTGGCATAGCAGAAGAACCGATCTCACCATCTTTTATTTTTTGTTTGAAATAATCCATAGAAATATATGTCCACATATCTCTATTTAAATCCAAAATAATTGAATTGATTCGTTTCATTGCATCAAACAAAGCAGCGGCATTATCATAATGCTCAATTTGCGTTGTTGTTTGGCTACGTTCAATTTTCAATGTATTGTTGACGAAATTATTTGCAAAAGCAACCCAATCCTTTTCAGGATAAGCTACAAAATGCGCATTCATATTTCCTGTTGCTCCACCAAATTTGGCAGAAAAAGGAACAGCTAATAATTGTCTTTTTTGAATGTCTAAACGTTCAACAAAAACGAAAATTTCTTTTCCTAAACGAGTAGGAGAAGCCGGTTGTCCATGCGTACGTGCTAACATTGGAATCTCTTTCCAAGCTTGCGACAAATCATTCAATGTATGAATCAATTCATCTAGAAGTGGAATATATTCTTCATGTACAGCATCACGTAAACTTAAAGGAACAGCTGTATTGTTTATGTCTTGAGAAGTTAATCCAAAATGAATAAACTCTTCGTATTTATCTAAATCTAGCGCAGCTAGTTTATCTTTTATGAAATACTCAACCGCTTTTACATCGTGGTTGGTCGTTTTTTCGATATCCTTAATTTTTTCAGCATCGGCTTCAGTAAAATCAGTATAGATTCTTCTTAACGCCTCAATTCTGTCTTTAGGGAAATCGCTTAATGCTTTAATGTCATTTTCAGTTAACGCAATAAAATATTCGATCTCAACAGTTACACGATATTTGATTAATGCAAATTCAGAAAAATAATTAGCTAATTTTTCAACTTTGCTTCTGTATCTCCCGTCGATAGGAGAAATGGCAGTTAAAGCATTCATTTTTTATCTTTTTAATAAGCGGCAAAGATAGTTAAAACAAAGGATTAAAGCTAGTCAGCCCCTCGGAAAACGTTGGAATATAATTTTGATCGACCGATGTGGTGCGATTTACAGCATTAAGTCAGGACTAGGGAAATAAATTATTCTCAGTCGTTCATCAAGGTTTCAATAATTTTCTCCATTGTGAAACCTTCAGCTTCTGCACGATAATTACGTACAATACGATGTCTTAAAATTGCAAATGCAACAGCTTTAACATCTTCAATATCTGGAGAATATTTCCCTTTCATTGCTGCATGACATTTTGCGCCAATAATCAAATATTGTGAAGCTCTTGGTCCTGCACCCCAATCCAAATACTTCTCTGTTAAAGGATGCGTGAATTCACTGTTCTTACGTGTTTTTCCGACTAGTTTAACGGCATATTCGTACACCAATTCAGGCACGGGAATTCGTCGAACTAAATTTTGAAAATACATAATTTCTTCACCTGAAAGAACTTTATTTAATTGACTACTTGTATCACTTGTAGTGTTTTTAACAATCGCAATTTCTTCGGCATATGTTGGATAATCTACCCAAATATTGAACATAAAACGGTCTAACTGTGCTTCAGGTAAAGGATATGTTCCTTCTTGCTCAATTGGGTTTTGTGTCGCCAATACAAAGAAAGGTTTGTCTAAATCGTAACGTTGACCAGCAGCTGTAACCGTTTTTTCCTGCATTGCTTCTAGTAAAGCCGCTTGCGTTTTTGGCGGTGTTCTATTGATCTCATCTGCTAAAACAATATTGGCAAAAATTGGCCCTTTTATAAATTTAAAAGTTCTGTTTTCGTCAAGAATTTCCGAACCTACTATATCTGAAGGCATCAAATCAGGTGTAAACTGAATTCGTTTAAACGACAAGCCTAATGCATCAGAAATTGTTTGAATTAATAATGTTTTAGCCAAACCAGGAACACCTACAAGTAGACTGTGACCACGACTGAATATTGACATGATTACTTGATTTACCACGTCATCTTGCCCGACAATAACCTTGTGAATTTCTGCTTTTAATACTTGAAATTTTTTCGCTAGAAGATCAATACCTTCTTTATCTGATAATTGTTGCATAGTTTATTTTAGAGGTATAAAAATAGCAAAAGCAATCGACACTGTAAGAGGAATAGAAGATAAGTTTTTGAATTTAAGCTTTTTTAAAAATCAAGAACTCAAATTGGCAATCGTTTGATGCGCTTATCTTCGAATCACTATTTGTTTTAAGATATTCAGTTAATATTTTTGTTTCAATGAAATGTCAAACTTTTGAAAAGAGAGTTTAGTAGAATATGATAATAGTTCGAATTCCTAACAATATCAGTTATTCTTTCATTATTACCCTTTTTTAATTTTCATTTGACTGAATAAATAACCAAAAACAGCTCCTAAAAGGCCACCAATAATATGTGTCGTATGTGATATATTATCATCTTGAAAAAAGCCCAGAATCTCTTTGCCCAAATAAATGATCACAATCAAAATAAAGGTCAGTGGAATTTGATTATTCTTAAAATTAGCCATAGAGACCAATAGAATCAACATGAATACAATACCACTAGCTCCTAACAATGCAGAATTTGAAAAACTAATATGAATTAAAGAGGTTACCACAGCGGTAATAAGAATCATGAATATCATGTTTTTACTTCCGTACTTTTCTTCAACTATTGGTCCTAATAACAAAATTAACGCCAAGTTGCCCATTAAATGATTGCTACTCGCGTGGCCAACAGTGTTAGAGAATAATCTAAAGTACCATTCAAAATGACTAAAGTCCCAAACAGGAAATAAGATAAATGCCGACTTAAATAAGCCAAGTGGACCGGTTAGGATATAAACAGCTGCACTAATAAAGGAAAACGTTAATATTGCGGGAGAATTAAATGTGATTTTCATAGTATTGACCGAAATACTTTAATTATTTTTGTAAAATGAATATCAAATATAGATTAAATAGCTTTGTTTTTATTGGTGTTTTAATTTTTATTTCAACTATAAATAGTAATGCTTTTGCACAGATTACTGGTGGTGAAATCGAACAGACTTCTACAGAGGACGAGAAACTAGATAAAAAGAAGAATAAAGAATCGAAAGTTAAAACTGAAAAAGACAGTTTAACAGGAAGTACTTATTTTCTTACGGGATTAATACAGAACTCGTATCGAACATTTCAAGACGAATCGGTTTTTAACAAGTATGAAAAATTAAAAGACGAAGAATCCGCAATTTCTGGGGGATTCTCTATTGGTACCTATATTCCATTAAATCAGAATTTCTCATTGGGAATAGGATTTAGTTATTTTACAAATGCTGAGGCATATAATTATAAGGATGAGGCAACGGATTCTACTTTTCACTATAAAAATAATTATCGTCAAATCGGTATTCCTGTTAAGTTACAATACACAGTGGGGGATAAATTTCAGTTCTTCGGAGCACTTGGAATCACACCGTTGAACATTATAAATATCAATTATAAAAGTAATTATACGATCGACTCAGGGATAGAATATGAGAATGACGATGAAGTTATTAAAGAAGGCTTTGTAAGTATTAATTTTATGGCAACAGCAAGTATTGGTTTGAATTATTATTTCAATGAAAGAATAGGATTGACGCTTTATCCTGAATTTAGACGTCATTTATTAAACACCTATGGCAATGATACATTTAGACGAGTGCATAAGATGTTTGCAACAAGTATAAATTTCGGATTTAATGTTAGAATGTAATTATAAAGCTTCTAACTGCTTTAAAGTTTCTAATACTTGAGGGATAATTAATTGAGATTCGTCATTGACAATAACATAATCAGCTAAAGGTATTTTCTTTTCATCAGGCCACTGTTTACTCATTCTAGCTAAAACCTGTTCTTCAGTAACATTATCTCGTTTTTTAATACGTGTAATGCGTAAATCAATTGGACTGGTAACTAGAATCGTATTTGAGAATCGTTGGTAAGAGTTCGTTTCAAAGAGAATGGCAGCTTCATTAAAAACAAGATTGGAAGATTGTTGGCTTGCCCAAGATTTAAATTCGGCTTGTACTGCTGGATGTACAATCGCATTTATAGATTCCAATAATTTTTGATTTCCAAAAATTGATTCGGCTATGAAAGGTTTGTTATAAACACCATTAATATAGGCAGATTCACCAAAAATGGCAGTAATTTGATTAATTACAGAAGAGTCGGTCGACAAAATATTTTTGGCAACTTTATCGGAATTAAATACAGGATAACCTAGAGTTTGTATAATGCCGCAAATCATTGATTTCCCAGCACCAATTCCACCGGTTATCCCGATTGATCTCATAATAGAATTAAATTTCTTCTACTTCAATCATTTCAAAAGGTAGATCGATTATCGCTTGATAATCTTCACCTGCTTCAGCCATATCTTCATCATCTTCCTCAAAATACCAGTTCACTTTAACTGCAGTGCCTTGTTTGTTTAAAGTTTCTAATTGTTTAAATAAATCTAAAATACACTTTGAAGAAGATGTATTAAAATACTCTAGTTTAATATCAACAGTCGTTTCACCGATTGGATTCGTTGCATATCCATCAATCCAATCATTTAGCGGTTTATAAAATTCAATTGAATTTTCAGGAATAGATCTTCCTTTCAATTCAAGCTTACCACTTTTTGAATCAAATTTTACTGTTGGAGTTTTAGCAGATCCTTCTAGATTTAAATTTTCCATAATTCATTTTTATTAATCAGCGATTTTAACCGAAAGGCTAAAAAAAGTTAAGTCTTTATTTATTTCTAAGAAGTTGAATTCAAGGCTTTTTCCTGATTTTCTAGCAATGTCAATCATTCCTAATCCAGCCGTCCCTTTTTCAGACATTGTTCCTTGAATTAATACTTCCTTATAATATGTTTTTAATTCTTCAGAACTCATACTATTGATAAGTCCTAATTTATTCTCTAAGTTTTCTACCTCGGCATTTTTCATGTAATTACCAGTCGTAATGGTATACATATTATTTGTTTTGGCAATCATAAACAAAGAGCTGTTTTCTTCTCTATTACCATCATCTATTTCATCTAAATCAATATGATGGTAAAGATTCTGCAAACATTCGACCAAAATATTAAAAACTTTCTTCTTAATTTTTGGTGTTTCCTCTAGACGATCCATTTTAGTCTCCATGATCTGAAGAATGGACGTTAACAATTCAGACGTCATGACACCTTGAAAAGCTAGAATCACATTCTTCTTTTCTAGCATTTGGTATATGTCGTAAACAGTCTTCACTTAGTTTTAATCCTTCTCGCAAATATATAAATTAAAATTCCATTCTGAATCAATCAATATTGATATTTTTCAACCAGTTACTAAAGAGAAAGATTCATACTCCAAATTCATTTTTTTGCTTTAAGGTCAGGATATTTGGCTTAGATTTAAATCTATTGTACTTTTGTGCTCAAATTTATAAGCATGCAGGAGTGGTTTGAATCTTGGTTTGATACACATTATTACCATATTTTATATAAAAATAGGGACCATGAAGAAGCTGAGCTTTTCATTCGGAATTTATTCAATTATTTAAATTTGAGTGAAGACAAATCTGTTTTGGATTTGGCATGTGGTAAGGGACGACACAGTATTCTTGTGAATTCTTTAGGGTTCAAAACAACTGGGGTTGACCTTTCTGAAGAGAGCATTCTAACAGCGAAAGAAAGTAGTAATGATCGCTTAGATTTCTTCGTTCATGATATGCGTTTACCAATGCAAAACAGATCGTTTGATTTAGTGCTAAATTTATTCACAAGCTTCGGATATTTCAATAATGATTCAGAAAATTTGCAAGTTTTTGATTCTATTTCGTCTTACTTAAACGCTGATGGTTTATTGGTGATTGATTTTTTTAATGCGATAAAAGTCAAAAAAGATATGCTTGCAGTCGAAGTGAAAGAGATAGAAGGAATCAAATTTGAAATTAAAAAGTCTGAGCAGAATGGGTTTATAATTAAGGATATAAATTTTAACGACAAAGGAAGGGATTTTACCTTTCAAGAACAGGTTCAAGCATTAGAATTAGAAGATTTTGAGCGATTGCTAACTAAAGCAAACTTTAGAATTAAAGAAACTTTTGGTAATTATCAGTTAGACAATTTTGATAAGGATGCGGAAAGATTAATTATTATTGCTGAAAAATTATAATAATGGAAATAGTAGAACAATTAATTACTTTAATTGGCTCCGTAATTATTGGAGGTTTATTGGTCTCGATTTTAAAGAAATCTACCAATATTAAATTGCTTTTATCATTTAGCGGTGGATTTCTATTGACCATTATTTTTACCCATATCTTGCCCGATTCTTATACCTCATTTCCCAATACAGGTATATTCATCTTGATTGGATTTTTATTGCAATTAATTCTAGAATACTTCTCAAAAGGGGCAGAACATGGACATACACATATTCATAGCAATGAAATTTTAAAGCATTTTCCAATAGCTATTTTCTTAAGTTTATGTCTTCACGCCTTTCTAGAAGCTATACCTTTAAATCATGGCGGACATCACCATGTCGACAACCTTTTTTGGGGTGTTTTTTTGCATAAAATTCCAGTTGCTGTAGCCCTAAAAACAATTTTAGATGTTTCGGGGATGTCTAAAAAGGCAAGTTGGTTCTATTTATTGGTTTTTGCTTTAATGGCACCTTTAGGTTTAGTTTTAGGCGAATGGCTTGCAACTGCTGTTAATATGTCTTTAAACTGGCTATTGTCAATAGCAATAGGTATGTTTTTCCATGTGGCTACCACAATTATTTTCGAATCAAGTGAGGGACATAAAATTAACTTTCTGAAGTTAGTTGCGATTATAGCTGGATTTGCTGTTGGATTATTGATGTAATGTAGTATAACAATTCGATTTGATCTGCTTACATCAAAAATAACAATGACATAAACAAAATTTATCATGGCATAAATAAAAATGATAAATATTCATTCAAATTCTGTGTATCTTTGCATAAGTATAAATTAGATATAAAAACATAAAAAAAATGGGAGTATTAGTAGGTAAAAAAGCACCTTCGTTTTCTGCACCAGCAGTAATTAATGGCGGAGAAGTTGTAGAAAATTTTTCATTGGATCAATTTATTGGGAAAAATGAAGTGATTTTATTCTTTTATCCAAAGGATTTCACATTTGTTTGCCCGAGTGAATTACATGCTTTTCAATCTAAATTGGATGAATTCGAAAAACGAGGCGTAAAAATCGTTGCTTGTTCAACAGATACAGAAGAATCTCACTGGGGTTGGTTGCAAATGTCTAAAAATGATGGTGGAATTAAAGGTGTAACTTATCCAATTATCGCTGACACAAATAAGACAATTGCTGATGCTTATGATGTTTTATTAGGTGAGTATGATTATGATATGGACGGTCGTTTAGTAGCGTCTGATACAATGATCGCATATAGAGGATTATTCTTAATTGACAAAGCAGGTGTTGTTCGTCATCAAATTGTTAATGATTTACCTTTAGGTAGAAACGTTGATGAAGCAATTAGAATGGTAGATGCATTACAGTTTACAGAAGAGCACGGTGAGGTTTGTCCTGCAAACTGGCAAAGTGGTGAGTCAGGAATGACTGCTTCTCACAAAGGTGTTGCTGATTATTTAGCTAAAAACTAGATAAATAATTCATATAATATTTTAAAGCTTCTAAGTGCTCATTTTCTTAGAGAATGATCACCTAGAAGCTTTTTTTGTTAATTTAGTATTCCTTAAATTAACTTAACCAACGCATGAAGCGAATTCTGATTCTTGTTTTTACGTTAACCGTAACTCTTTCAATGTTTAATTGCAAAAAGGGTGATAATGACCCTTTTATTAGTTTGCTTTCACGTAAAGCTAGACTTGCCGGTACTTGGAAAGTTGATAGTTATGAAAAGTTAGCATCGAATGTGGATGGTGATGAGAAAATTGAGGTTGAAGAAGTATTTAACGGATTAACAGTATTTAAAGTCACTACAACTGTTGATGAAGGGACAACGTCAATTGTTGAAGATCCAGATGATGTAACCATTTCAGATTATAATTTTGTTATTGAGAAAGATGGTAATTGGTCATCATCATTAACGCGATTAACGGTAAGTGAAATTTATATCGCAGATGATACTTTGATTATCAATACAAAAGAACAGTTTGAAATGACAGGTACCTGGTCATTTATTGGAAAGAATAAAGGGAATTACAAGAATAAAGAACGTGTTCAATTTAGTGTATTGAATCATACTTCAACCAGTGATTTTGAAGGTGGTGACCGTGAAATTGTTGTCAGAGAATTTAACCAAAATGAATTTGTCTTATTGTACGATATAGATCGTTTAAAAAATAAAGAGATGGTTTGGAAACTTGATGCCCACAGTACCTTAAATATTACTAATATTGATGGTATGACAGGTTTGACTGGTGAATATGATGGTGGCACTATTTCTTATACGGAAGAGATTAAACTTGTTCAATAACTGTTTTTTCTTTTTCTTAAAGATTTGCTTTATTCGAATAATAAATATGTGTTGAGATTATAGTAAGTAAATGAGGAACGATGCTTATGCCAACCAAGTAAATCATTAGCATCTCATGTTTTTGGGGAATATAAATCGAACATGAAAAAATCAACCCAATAACTAAGCAATACAACCAGTTTCGTTTAGCAAATCCCCAACTATTCTTTGCTTTTATATCGTCCAATTCCAATGCGAAATCAAAAAATGAAAAGCCAATAAAAAAGGATAAATTCAAAATACTCGCATATTCATAAAACACCTTTCCCAGCAACATTGATGCAATCCAAATAATGGCTAAAAAAAGGAATTGAAAAAAGAACATAATTGTCAAAACAACAATAGCTCTTCTAATCGATTTGATTAATACACGCCAAGAAAATTGATAGGTTATTCCGGTTATATCTTCAATCGTTTTTTCGGCGAGAATGGAATTGATTGGTGTGAGGGCAACTAAAATAATGAATTCAAAAAAGACGATCGAAATAAAACTAATACTCTCATTAAAAAAGCTGTAAATCCATTTTAGTCCCCAGTAATTTTGCATGAAATCCAATCGACTTTGAATGGAACCTCCTGCTAAAACAACAGTGTAGAATAAGACGGCTAGAATAATGCTTGGAATAAAATAAGGCAATACGTTTTTTTTAAAAACTAATAATACAGCATATTTAATACTGGAAAAAATCGAACGAAATGCAAACATTATTTTCTTATTTGTTTCAAATATACCTAAAATTATTTTGCTGAAACGGGCTTAAAGTAATGAGCCTTTTGAAGTTCCAGTTCGTTAGAAATCTGTTGAAAACTTATTTCGAATTGGGGCTTTATTTTGCTTAACTTAGAGCTTATTTTTCAAAGTAGAAAACCGTCTCCATGTATATAATATTCGATACCGAAACAACGGGCTTACCAAAAAATTGGAAAGCACCAATTACGGACACTGATAACTGGCCAAGGTGTATTCAAATTGCATGGCAATTGCATGATGATTTAGGGGAATTAATCGAACATAAAGATTTTTTAATTCAGCCTGATGGATTTAATATTCCATATGATGCAGAACGAATTCATGGTATTTCTACTGAATTGGCAGCTGAGCAAGGTGTGCCGCTAAAAGAGGTTTTAGAAAGTTTTAATGAAGCGCTTGGCAAAGCTAAATTTGTGGTTGGTCAAAATGTCGACTTCGATTTAAAAGTAATGGGGTGTGAGTACGTTCGATTAGAAACGGAAACACCATTAAATGAAATGCAAGTACTTGATACTTGTACTGAAAAAACGGCAGACTTATGTCAATTACCTGGAGGTAGAGGTGGTCGATTTAAACTTCCAACACTAACAGAATTACACCAGCATTTATTTCAAATACCATTTAGCGAAGCACATAATGCAACTGCCGATGTAGAGGCTACAACTCGTTGTTTCTTTGAATTATTACGAACGGGTAATTATTCTAGTCAAGAACTTGATGCAACGGATGATTATTTGCGTGCTTTTATCACAAAACATACAAGTAAAATAGAGCCTGCAGGACTTAAGCATGTCAATTTAAAGCAAGAAAGTGATAAGCTAAAAGCTTTAAGTTCGAATGATCAAGTCGATGATAAGGTAATTGATATTTCTGGTAATACTGAGCGATTAAAAGATGTTAGTTTTTCACATTTACATAATCATTCTCAATTCTCTATCCTACAGTCTACCATTCAAATTAAAGGTTTGGTTGCTAAAGCGGCATCTTATAATATGCCCGCAGTTGCTTTAACTGATACAGGGAATATGATGGCTGCGTTCCATTTTGTTCGGGAAGTATTGAATTATAATAAGTCGGTTGAACAGAAAAAAGCTGCTGCAGAGGAAAAAGGGGAAGCTTTTGAAGGAAGACCGATGGTTCCAATTGTAGGTTGTGAATTTAATGTTTGTGCAGATCATACCGATAAGTCTCATAAGGACAATGGGGCAAGGGTAGTTATGTTGGCCAAAAATAAAAATGGCTACCATAATTTGGCAAAAATGTCGTCTTTAGCATTTACTGATGGATTTTATTATGTGCCAAGAATTGATAAAGCAATTATTGAAGCACATAAGGAGGATATTATTTGTCTTTCTGGTAATACAAGTGGTGAAATTCCAAGTCTAATATTAAATGTTGGGGAGAAGCAAGCGGAAGAGTCTTTATTGTGGTATAATGAACAGTTTGGTGATGATTTTTATTTAGAAATCATTCGACATGGATTAGAAGAAGAGTCAAGAATTAATGAAACTTTATTAAGATTCCATAAAGAGCATGATGTAAAAATTCTTGCTACAAATGATACGTATTATTTAGAGCAAAAAGATTCGGTTGCACATGATATTTTATTGTGTGTAAAAGATGGTGAATTGCGTTCGACGCCTATTGGTCGAGGTCGAGGATTTAGATATGGATTAGAAAATGATCAATATTATTTCAAGTCACCTGACGAAATGAAAAAGCGATTTGCTGATATACCAACAGCAATTGAAAATTCGAATGAAATCGTCAATAAATGTGAGCCTTATGAATTGGCAAGGGAGATTTTATTACCTGCCTTCGATATTCCTGAGCAATTTCTAGATGCTAAAGATAATGAAGATGGTGGAAAACGAGGAGAGAATAACTTTTTAGCCCATTTAACATACGAAGGAGCTAAAAAAAGATACGGTGAAATAACACCGGAAATTAAAGAAAGATTAGATTTTGAGTTGGCAACAATTGCCAATACTGGGTATCCTGGTTATTTCTTAATTGTACAAGATTTTTGTACAGCTGCAAGAGAGATGGGCGTGAGTGTCGGTCCTGGAAGGGGGTCTGCTGCCGGTTCGGCAGTTGCTTACTGTACAGGAATTACGAATGTCGATCCAATCGCTTACGATTTGCTATTTGAGCGGTTCTTGAATCCTGAAAGGGTTTCGATGCCGGATATTGATATTGATTTTGATGATGAAGGAAGACAAAGGGTTATTGATTGGGTAATTGAAAAGTATGGCGCGAATCAAGTAGCGCAAATTATTACATACGGTACAATGGCTGCAAAGTCTTCAATTCGGGATACTGCAAGGGTTTTAGATTTACCATTGTATGAAGCCGATCGTATAGCGAAGTTAATACCAGACATGAAACTGAAAAAGATTTTCAGCTTTGATGAAGTGGCTTTAGCAGATAGTTTAGGTAATAATCAAGATGATATTGACAGAGCGAACGAATTAAAACGAATCGCTGAAGGCAATGATTTGTCGGCAGAGGTTGTGAAGTTGGCTGTGATTCTTGAAGGTTCAATGCGGAATACCGGGATTCATGCCTGTGGTGTAATTATTACGCCTGACGATATTACAAAATTCGTTCCGGTTGCTTTAGCAAAGGATTCGGACATGTACTGTACACAGTTCGACAATTCAGTTGCTGAAGACGCAGGTTTGTTGAAGATGGATTTCTTGGGGTTAAAAACACTGACCCTAATTAAAGACGCTGTCAAAATAATTAAGGAAAAACATGGTGTTGAACTTATTCCTGATGATTTTCCATTGGATGATGAGAAAACATATGAACTTTTCCAACGCGGTGAAACTGTTGGTATATTCCAATACGAATCTGCCGGAATGCAGAAATATTTACGGGAATTAAAACCGACTGTATTTGCCGATTTAATTGCCATGAATGCCCTGTATCGTCCTGGTCCTTTAGAATATATTCCTTCATTTATTCGACGTAAACATGGTATCGAAGAAATTGTCTACGATATTGATGCAACAAAAGAATACTTAGAAGAAACATACGGTATTACTGTTTACCAAGAGCAAGTAATGCTCCTGTCTCAAAGTTTAGCGGGATTTACTAAAGGTGAAGCCGATACCTTGCGTAAAGCAATGGGTAAAAAGAGTTTCGATTTGCTGGCTAAAATGAAGCCTAAATTCTTGGAACAAGGGCATGAACGCGGACACGATAAAGCCAAATTAGAGAAAATATGGATTGATTGGGAGGCTTTTGCAGCTTATGCATTTAATAAATCTCACTCTACTTGTTATGCTTGGATTGCATATCAAACGGCTTACCTAAAAGCGCATTACCCTGCCGAATATATGGCTTCTGTTTTGAGTAATAACATGAATGATATCAAGTCTGTTTCGTTTTTTATGGAGGAGTGTAAACGTGGTGGTATTCCTGTTTTGGGTCCTGATATCAATGAATCTGAATATAAGTTCACCGTGAATAAAGCTGGAGCTATTCGTTTCGGATTGGGTGCGATAAAAGGAGTTGGAAGTAAGCCGGTTCAAGCTATTCTGGAAGAAAGAATTGAAAATGGGCATTTTATTTCTGTATTCGATGTGACTTCAAGAGTGAGTTTAAGAGCCATGAATAAAAGGGTATTCGAAAGCTTAGTCTTAGCAGGAGGTTTCGATTCGTTTGGCAAAATGCACCGCGCACAATACTTTGCAGAGGATTCAAATAACCGAATGTTCTTAGAGAATATTATGAAGTTTGGAAGTCGTGTTCAAGAGAATAAAGATTCGACGCAAGTATCAATGTTTGGTGGTGAAGCAAATGTAGATGTTCCAGAACCGCAGCCACCAAAGGTCGACCATTGGCCTACGCTGACCAAATTGAGTAAAGAAAAAGAAGTAGTTGGTATATACATTTCTGGTCACCCATTGGATGATTATAAATTGGAAATAGATAGCTTCTGTAAAGGTACCGTATCAGACTTGTCTGACTTGGATAAATTGTCGAATCAAGAATTGCGATTGGCAGGTATCATTACAGATGCACAACATCGAAGAACCAAAAATGGACATCCTTTTGGAACTTTTGATATTGAAGATTACACAGAAAATACGCGACTATTTGTTTTTGGGGAGGATTATTTACGCTTCAAACATTTACTTGATGTTGGTCGTTTTATTTATACAGTCGGCCGTGTGCAAGCAAAAAAATGGGGGGAAGGTTTAGAATTCAAAATCCAAACCATGGACTTGTTGACCGAGTTGAAAAGTAAAAAAGCAAAATCACTATGGTTAGAAGTTGAATCGGCTGATATTACGGATGAATTAATGGAGAACTTATTTACATTGGTCTCTGATAATAAAGGAACCTGTCATCTAAAGTTTTTGATCAAAGATTATAAATCTAATACACGGGTTAAAATGCCTTCAAAAACAATGAAAGTAACGGTAGAGAATGACTTTATTAAAAAGATAGAGGCTTTAAATGTTTTTGAATATAGCCTTGAAGCTTAATTCAAGCTATTTATTTTGGTAGTTCTTGATAATGAATTGAATAAATTTGTCTAAATCAACTTGTCTGGTTGCAATACCAACTGAGATACGAATTGCACCGCGTTGGAAATCGAAAAAGTTTAAAGCATCATTCATGTTCACATTACTCTGATCCTTATAAAAGTCTGTTAATTTCGCGCTACTAACTTCATTATTGATTTCATCAATTCCAGGATTGCAAAAACAACCCGTTCGCAGTGAGATTAACTCTTTATTGGCTTCTTTTTCAACTTCGTCAAAAAATATGGTTTCACCCCCTTGGGTTATTACATTAAAAATAATTGTTCCACCAATATTTTGATGATCAGTTGGACCATAAATTCGTGCCACAGCATTGCCATTATCATGTTTGATTTCACTCAAAGCATTGTACAAGTATTTTCGTAATTCAGTAACTCTTTCAGTAATCTTTTCGATACCGATCCCTTTAATAAAATCTAGGCCGATTTTTATAGCGGGAATATCTAAGTAATTAAGAGTACCATCCTCATACCTTTCATTGCTTTCGGCTAAAAAGTGTTTGCTTTTTGTATTGGAAACCATTGAGACTGTTCCACCAGCAAACCACGGTTTCTCTAATTTATGAAATTTATCTTTTCTTATGAGTAAACAACCTAAACCTGTTGGATAACCAAATATTTTGTAAAACGACATCGCAACAAAAGATGGTTTTACTTGACTCAAATCTAATTTTGAAGTAGGTACGAATGCTGCTGCATCTAATAATATGTCCCATCCTCTTTCTTCAGCATATTTAACCCATTTTAAATCGTGTTTTACACCGGATACATTTGATTGTGCGGGATAAGCAAATAATTTATTCTTTACATCATCATGTTGATCAAAATGTTCAGCAAGACAATCCTCATCAAGTCTCAGGTTATCTTTTAGAATATTGCAATAATAGAATTTAGCATTTTTTCTAACTGCAAATTCTCGAATTCCATTTACAGAATTGTGATTATCCATCAATAAACTAAAGCAGGCATCTTCATTAAAAGGGTAACATTCACCAACAATTTTTAAAGCTCCACTTGCGTTTTGAGTAAAGACACAGCAATAATCATCAGCATTAAAAAAGTCTAGTACAGCTTGTCTACTTTCTTCAACTAATTCTGTTGATTTTTTTGAAGAAGGATTAGAAGAATGAGGATTTCCTAATACCAAACTCTCTAGCATTTCGTGATGTTTTCTTAATTGAATCGTTGCATATAAACCGCCGCCTGTATAATCAAGATAAACATGTTTCTGCTTTCCTAAGCGACTAAATTCTTTATTGAATAATTCGTTAAAATAGGATTCATGCTTAATTTGAACAAGAGCTTCTGTTGGTTCTTGCCGTTTAGAAAAATTAAAAAAACTCATATTCAATATCTTAGTTGCTATGACTCAAATATATTGAATACTATTTAAAAATTTATAGATTACTTCAATAAATAATCAGATTAATCGAATAGAGGGCAGACGATAGAAATTGACTTATCAGTAATTATTTTTCAAACCGTTTAAGGTCAGTTGATTTGAAGGTCCATTCGGGTGTTCGGAAAGATTCGACATCGCTTAAAACATACCAAGGACTTTCATCACCTGATGTGTTTTTGAGGATTTGAATCTCTTGCGCAGGCATATAACTTTGTGCCAGCATATAAACTTTTTTATCGTTTACAGTATCTATTGCCATGTCGACAACAATTACAGCGTGTCCTGGTGAACCACCTTGGATAAATATATCGCCAATTTGCATATCATTTATATGGACAGGCTTGAGCTCTTTTGATAGGGATAATGTTCCAGCATAGCTGAATACTATTTCCATATATTTCCAAAAGTCATTATAGGTATTAGAAGCAGATCCCTTTTGATACCAGCTCGCTTTACTTCCTTTGACACTGATTCTCTTTCCTTTCATCCACTCGGTATAGTCAACGCGAAAACCATTAGTGAAATTAAAATGAATGGGTTCATAAATCTCTCTTTCCCACCAATATTCCGCCCATAATCTCATTATTGCATCCGCACATTGATGTAAATCTCTTTTTCCAATCTCAAGATCAACAACAGCTTCATAAACGCCGTAATTGGACTTCTCTTCACCTGAATAATATTTAACAAGTGAGCCGTGTGGTTTTAAAGGTAGATTTTGAAGATAAGCACCAAAAGAATTATCTGCTGACGCAATGCGCTCGTACCCTTGAGGAACATTAAAACGAGTAAGGATTGTTTTCCCAACTTCATCGATTATATCAACTGGACTTTGTTGATGCGCAGTCGGTTGACTGCTGACATTTAATTGAGGAGAAATAACATTCGGAAATTCCTGATCAACACAACTATTAACGGTCAAAAGAATGACTGGTAAAGCGAATAATTTGTAAAATGAAGCACGTTTTTTTATCATCGTCCTTTAAAGATAGAATTTATAATCCAGTTCGCCAAAGAATGAATGCGTACTCCAATGCGGTTTCTTTTAGGGATTCGTATCGTCCTGCTGATCCTCCATGACCGGCATCCATATTGGTAAATAATAAAGTTGGCTCGTCATTGGTTTTTAATTCCCTTAATTTTGCCACGTATTTAGTCGGTTCCCAATATTGAACTTGCGAATCATATAATCCACTTGTAATTAGCATCGCTGGATAAGCCTTCTTTTCTATTTGATCGTAGGGTGAGTAGGAAAGCATATAGTCATAAAATACTTTTTCGTTCGGGTTACCCCATTCGTCATACTCACCTGTTGTAAGTGGAATAGTATCATCAATCATAGTAGAAACTACATCAACAAAAGGTACTTGTGCAACAACACCTTTCCATAAATTTGGACGTAAATTAGCGATTGCTCCCATCAATAATCCGCCAGCACTTCCCCCCATCGCAAATACGTTTTCAGGATCAGTAAATTTTTCTTGAATTAAAAAATCGGCTGTAGTAACAAAATCAATGAAGGTATTCTTCTTATGTAATAATTTGCCATCCTCATACCAAGCTGTACCCAAATATTCACCACCTCTAATATGTGCTATTGCAAATACAAATCCACGATCCAATAAACTTAATCTATTCGAGCTAAAATAAGGATCAACAGTAACTCCGTATGAACCATAAGCATATAATAATAAAGGATTTTTTGCGTCCTGATTAAACTTGTCCTTTCTATAAACTAATGAAACTGGAATAGCAACACCATCCGCTCCTTTTGCCCAAACTCTTTTTGATTTATAATTATCGGGATTAAAATCACCAATAACTTCTTGTTGTTTTAATATTGTTGACTCAAGAGACTTTAAATCGTAAGACAAGACAGTTGCAGGCTGAGTCAATGAGCTATAAGTTACACGAACAGCATCGCTTGAAGTTTCAACATTATAACCAAAATCCAAAGTGAATGTTTCTTCATCCATCGGAATTAACCTAGTCGATAAGTCTTTTTTATCGTAGACACGCAATCGTGTTAAGCCATTCTCTTTTTCTTCAACGACAAGATGTGTATCAAAAATTTCAAAATCTTGAATTAGGATATCCTTATTATGCGCTTGTATAATTTCCCAGTTTTCTGGAGATCGCTTATTTTCATCACAATATACCAATTGATAATTCGGTGCTTTTAAATTCGATTTTACATAAAAACCGCCATCAACAGATGTTTCAGGATAATATTCATGTCCGTTTTGTCTCGGTAAGAACAATTCGAAATCAGCAACATGATCCGCTAGCATAAATCTGAACTCTGTCGTCAATGTGCTATGAGATCCAATAAAAATGTATTTATAATCCCCTGATTTATTTACGTTAACCACATAAGTTTCATCAGTTTCTTCATATACATCTGCATGTTCTGCAGTAAGAATGTCGAATTTTTTAATCAGATGTGGACGCAAAGTCTCTGGATCCTTTACCGAATAATATAAAGTTGTATTGTTATTGTGCCAAGCCAAATCACTGCCTGAATTTTCAATGCAATGATCTAAAATTTCACCAGTTTCTAAATTCTTAAAACGAATTTGGTACAAACGCCTTCCTGTAATATCCTCTGTAAAAGCTAATATTTTATTATCTCTAGATACTGAAAACGCGACAACCTCGTAATAAGCATGGTCTTTTTCTTCTTGATTTTCATCAATTAAGATCTCTTCCTGCGCTGTGAGCTCCCCTTTCTTTCGACAGTTAATAGGAAGTTCCAAACCTTCTTCAAAACGCGTATAATACCAATACCCATTTTTTAGATAAGGTACAGACGAATCATCCTCTTTAATGCGTAAACGCATTTCTTGGTAAAGTGTTTTCTGCAATTCATCGGTTGGCGCTAAGATATCCTTGGTGTATTTATTTTCAGCTTCGATATATTTGATAACATCTTTGTTTTCTCTATCTCTTAACCAAAAGTAATTATCGATTCTTTGATGACCATGTAATGTAAGCAAATGTTCTTTTTTTTTCGCTACTGGTGCTTTTGCCATGAATTTGAAGGAATTTGAAATTGTCTTAAACTATTTTTTAAATAAGATTCATCTCTTCCATAAATGTCTGAATGGAAAATGATTTGATCACTACTGTCGACAGTAGTCGTAAAGTATTCAATAAACACTTCAAAAGGTTCGTTCAATTCAGCGACTCTTTGTGTGCCTCTTTGAATTAGGCTATCGAGCGTATCGGCTACTATGATATGTTTATCGAGGGCTAAAATTTCTTTTGCCAAATCAAAAGGATGTTCAACTCGGATGCAACCGTGAGAATATGCGCGTACATCATTCGCAAATAAATATCGCCCAGGTGTATCATGGACAAAAATTGATTGGTCATTTGGGAATAAAAATTTAATCAACCCTAAACTATTCGAATGTCCAGCATCTTGTCGAACACGATAGCGAAAATTTGTATTGTTCACAACACTCCAATCAACAGTCAGAGGATCAACCTCTTTGTCATCTCTGAAAAATTTATAGCCTCTTCGTCTACTGTAAGATGTATCCTTTTTAAGGTTCGCTAATATTTCAGTTGAAGAAATAGAATAGGGGACATGCCAATATGGATTTGCTACTAACCTTCGCATTGTTGCTTGAAATTCGGGTGTTTGCGTCTTATTTGCACCAACAATTACTTTATGTTTTCTTTTTACAATTGTACTATCAACAAAGTATAAATTAAATTCCGGAATGTTAATCCACATGTATCGACTTGGAAAAGGGCTTCTCCATCGCCATTTTTCAAGACTTAATGCAGCTTGAAAAAAACGATCAGCATGATTTCTCGATAAAGCATTGCTGGTCCATGTTCCGATGATTGCATCGTCCACTAAACCGCTTAGTTTCTGGAATTCTTTTAAAGCTATATCAACCAAAGAGTCGACTTTACTAGCCGTTGTATCTAAAAAATCATATTCAATTAATGCTTTTTTAGCCAATTCTCGCGACAAAAGACTGTCCGTTTTAAAATTAGGTACATCAAATTTTAAAGTATCAGAAATGTCATATTTCGTTAAAAAATCATTTAAGCCAATCAGTAGATGTTGATATTCCCAAAACTGTGGTTGATGACTAAGGATAATAGATTTACAACTATTTTCTTCTTTTATTTTTGCTAAATCTTCATCAAAATTAAAGGGGATCAAGTCTTTTTTCCATTTGTAATGGAAATCACTAGTATCGATACAACCTACTGAGACATGTGTTGAAAACAAATAATATCCATTCATCAATAAGACTTCTGTTAGTTCCGTTGTCGAATCAATTGAAGCGTTGATTCGGTTGAATTGGTACATCTCAGGCATTAAACCATAAGCATATGCATTTTTTAATAAATCAAATAATTCTTGACCGGCAGTACTAAGTGCTGTTTGATCTGTCCAAATTGGTTCAAAATCGTTCGATTTATAATATGCTTTAACTTCATTTAGAGCAAGTAAACTATCGTTACCAGTAGATATAACGGAGATGGTATCTATTACATTTTGAATTTTTTCAATATATGAAATAGTAACTACGTTTTCATCGTTAGAATTCACTTTACAGCTACAAATTGTAACGAAAATGAGAAGGATTAGTATACCAAGTTGTGTCTTGATTTTCATTTGATGGCAAAGATAATAATCTGGGCGAAATTAAACTTTAATTTTTGAATGTACATAACTTATTTTTTATTGGCTGTCACGGTATTAGTTTCATTAAAGGGAATAAATGATCCCAGCTTTAATAGAAAATTATTATTGAATCCGAATGATGTAATACATTATGGCAAATGGTATCGTGTTTTTACGCATGGATTTGTGCATGCCAATTATATCCATTTATTCTTCAATATGTATGTGTTTTACATGTTCGGAGTGGCGTTAGAAGGTACTTTTATCGCTTCGTATGGTGCGCGTGGCTATATGCTTTACCCATTATTATATTTAACGGCAATAATGTTCGCAGCATTGCCGGCATTGTATAAGCATAAAGATAATCCTGGATATAATTCGTTAGGTGCTTCAGGCGCTGTTTCTGCCATTTTATTTGCTTTTATTATGCTTTACCCAAATGTGGAATTGGAACTTTTTTTTATACCGATTGAAATTCCAGCGTATATTTTTGGTCCAATTATTCTTTTTTTAGAATACTTAATGGCAAAACGTGGAGGGACAGGTATTGCCCATGATGCGCATCTTGCTGGTGCGATTTATGGAATAATTTTTATCATCGCATTAGATTATAACTTTATATTTAAATTCATTGATCAATTCGGCCTATGAGTAGATTTGTAAATAGTAATGGCCTTTTATTGGATGGGAATTCTCATGCAATAATGGCTGGTAATAGGGGGCATCTTTATGGGGATGGACTCTTTGAAACAATTCGTGTATTAAATAATGTTCCAGTTAATTTAGAACATCATTTAAATAGGATGTTTGAAGGGATGAAAATCCTTAGTATGGTTAAACCGAGTGATTTTAGTGTCGCTTTTTTTGAGCGAGAAATCCAAGCCTTACTCATTAAGAATAATATTAAGTCAAGTGCAAGAATTCGTTTGTCAATTGACCGTAAAATAGGAGGTCATTATTTGCCTTTGTCAAACGATGTTGAGTATTTTATTGAAGCAGATCCAGTTATCGAAAATCGTTATGTTTTAAATGGCGAAGGTTTGAAGATCGAATTGTTTCAAGATATTAAAAAGCAAATAAACATTCTTTCACCGTACAAGACCAAAAATTGTCTGATTTATATCATGGCAAAAATTAAAGGTAATGAATTAGGAATGGATGAACTCTTGATTCAGAATGATAAAATGGGCATTATAGAAAGCGCCAGCTCTAATCTTTTTATTGTAAGTAATGGTGTTTTGTATACCCCTGGAATTGATTTGGGCTGTTTAGGAGGAACGATGCGGATGCAGATTATTAATTTGGCGTTAGAACATAATATAAAGGTCTACGAGTGTAATATTTCCCCCCAACATTTACTCACTGCTGACGAGATCTTTTTAACGAATGCAATACAGGGAATCAGTTGGGTGAGTACTTATCGCACAAAGGAATATTCGAATGAGGTGGCCAAGAGGTTAATCAACTTCTTAAATGAAAAGTGGCATGTTAGTTAAGTCTACTTAGTTCAATGCTGGATTCTTCGGGAAATGAGCGAATGCTTTGTATTTCCCTCCTTGACGTTTCATAGAATCCTCCCATAAAGTAGAATTGGATGTGTCCATTATTTCTTCCGTATTTTCAACATCAGCTACTAACCAAGCATTTTGTTTCAATTCACCATTCAATTGTTTGGATACCCATCCAGAATAACCAAGAAAGAAACGAATTTCAGATTTTTTAATAATACTTGCAGAGATCAAGCTTTTTAATTCCTCAAAATTTCCACCAGCATATATATTCCCTGTGATATGAATGCTTTCAGATAGTTTATCTCCAAGTGTATGGATATAATACAAGTTTTTAGCACTTACTGGACCTCCAAGACCAATTTTAGTTTCGAATTGTGGTAGGTTTTCAAAATCGGACAAGTCCAAATCGGTATAATTGTTTAATACAAATCCGAATGATCCATCTTCATTGTGTTCACATAATAAAACAACAGAACGCTGAAAGTAAGAGCTTTCTTCAAAAGGTTCAGTAATTAGTAATCGACCTTTTTTAGGTTCTAGTTTATTGTAAACATTCAAATCAATCATCCTTACAAATATAATATTTATAAATTGACAAAAAAGCGCAGTTCATTATTCGGATTGCTATTTTTTATAACTTTGTCAATACATATTATGGCCAAACAAGAGATTAAAAATAAAAGAGCAAAATTTGAATTCGAATTTATTGAGGATTATGTTGCTGGTATTATGTTAACCGGAACAGAAATCAAATCAATTCGGAATGGCAAAGCAAGTATAATTGAAGCCTTCTGTACGATTATGAAAGGCGAGCTTTACATTCGAAATATGTACGTAGCCGAGTATGAAAACGGATCGTATAATAACCACAATCCTAGACAGGATAGAAAGTTATTGGTTCAGAAAACTGAATTAAGAAAGATCACAAAGAAGTTAAAAGATAAAGGTTTAACTATTGTTCCTTCAATTTTGTTTATCAACGAGAATAATCTGGCTAAAATTAAAATTCATATCGCAAAAGGTAAGAAATTACATGATAAGCGAACAGATATGAAAGACAAGGATACGAAGCGTGAAATGGATCGAGCTCTTAAACGTTAATTGTCAAAGGCAACAATTGTTTCCCAAACTATTTTAGCAGTATTGTCCCAATTAAAATCTTCTGCTCGTTTTAATCCTTTTTGAATAAGATCTTTACGCAGGGCTTCATTTTTATCTAGCTCTATTAATCCATCCTCTATTGATTGAACGGAATAAGGGTCAACATAATATGCCGCTTCGCCTGCAACCTCTGGTAACGCGGTTAATTCACCGGCCATAACTGGCGTTCCTGAACGCATCGCTTCTACAATTGGAATGCCAAAACCTTCAAAATAAGACACAAATGTCAGCGCTTTTGCTGCTGCAGTAACAGCTTGCAGTTTAGCATCTGAAATATGACCCGTAAAATGAATCTCATCTTTGTACTTGAAAGTATTAAATCGGCGTTTGAAATCTTCATCTCTCCACAAAAAATCACCAACCAATAACAATCGAGTAGGAGCGTTCGTTGCATCTTTAAACCTTTCGAAAGCTTGCAATAAACGAATGATGTTTTTACGAGGATGCAATGCACCTACGAATAAGAAATAAGGTTTACCTTCGGTATATATCTCCTGTGTTGCCAATCGATCTTCATTCGAAACGGGCTTAAAATCAAGACTAGCACCGTTATGAGCTACAATTATTTTTTCATTTGCAATTTTATAACGTTCCATAATGTCTGTCTTTGAATAATTTGAAACAGTGATGATTTTAGCTGCCTTATTAGCAAATAGCGGGAAGTATTTTAATAAATATTTACGCGGTGTCGGCGGAATGTCGTTTGGAAAATGCTCGAAATTTAAATCGTGAATGACTCCAATTTGGGGAATGTCAGTTTTTAGTGAAAGATAACCGTCTGGTGAAAAAAAGACGTCAGCTTTGTATTTTTTTAATGCCCAAGTAACCGATTTATTAAACCAAATTTTGAAAAGTATGGGATGTCGTGCCATTGGAGGAAGCACAACTGGTGTAATATTGTCAGAAAAAATAAATTTATCATCGTAAGGTCTATCGAAAAAAAAGATGAATTCATGTTCCGGATGGTTCATTGTCATTCGTTTAAGTGTCTCAAACGTAAACCAACCAAACCCTTCAAGTTTACTTTTCAATAAAAAACGTGTATTAACCGCTATTCTCATTCTAACGAATGTATAGCTTTATTTAAATTTATCCTATTTTTGTCGACTGAATGAAGAACAGCATCAAATTAATATTACAGAAAGTATTTGGCTATCAAAGGTATCTATACATCTTTTCGAAGTATAAAATTATGACTTTAAAAAGTGATGATAAAGAGAAGGATTTTTTCGTTTTCCTTGACCAAATAAATCAACCTGGATCTATTATGGATATAGGTGCCAATATTGGTATAATGACATATCACTTGGCGAATAAATTTCCTGATGTTGAAATACTAGCAATAGAACCACTTCCCAATAATTTTTCTATTCTTTCGAAAATAATCAAACGCTATAAATTGAAGAATGTCAAAACATTTCAATTAGCGGTTGGGAATGAAGAGTCGGAAGTAGAGATGGTTTTACCATTAAATGGAAAAGTAAAAATGCAAGGTCTTGCACATGTCGTTCACGAATCTATAGATGAATGGAATGTTGGAGATAAATTTAAAGTAAAGTGCAAAAGAATTGACGATATCGTTGGTCAGCAAAAGATTGCAGGCATTAAAATGGATATTGAAAATTTTGAATACTTCGCATTATTAGGTGCTCAAGAAATGTTGAAGCGTGATGAACCAATAATTTATCTTGAATTATGGGAGAATGAGAACAGAGATAAATGTTTTGAATTCTTGACGGAATTAAACTATTTACCTTATGTGATGCACAAAAATAATTTGGTAATTTTCAATAAGAATGTTCACCAAAAACAGAATTTTATTTTCAAGCCAAACGCTAATCAATAGATTAAAAAAATCTAATTATTTCTTTTTTCCTCTAGGTTTTTGACCTCTTGTTTTTGGCTTTTTATACTTAGCTTTTATCTTTTCTTTATAAGATCCTCCTAAGTTAACCTTTTGATTCTTCGCTTTCTTTTCGTGATGCGCACCTTTTACTCCTTTGTTACTGGTAGAAGGTAAATAATTAATATCACCTAAATTAACAGTCTCATCATAAGTTAAAATTGTTGAAATTTCAACTTCTTTTGGCATTTTACTAATCGGTATCGATACATTCATCAATTCCTCAATAGCCACTTGTAATTCATCATCTTGTCTGCCTATCAAACTGATTGCATGTCCACCCAAATTTGCTCTACCTGTTCGACCAATACGGTGAAGGTAATTCTCTGGGATTTCAGGTAAATCAAAGTTGATGACGTGACTGATATTGTCAACATCAATACCTCTGGCAATTAAGTCAGTTGCGATTAAGATTCGAATTTCACCGCTAGCAAATTCTTCAATCATTCTCAATCTGTAATTCTGCGACTTATTCGAATGAATTACACCAATATTACCATCTATCAATTCAGAATAAGCTTCGTGAAGTTTATCTGCTAATTTTTTAGTCTCAACAAAGATTAAAACTTTTGTCAAATCCTCCGTTTGTTGGAGAATATGGACCAATAAATTCAGTTTGGTATTAAAGTTAGGAACTAAATAAGCTTCTTGTTTAATTTGTGCCAATGGTGTTCCTGTTGGTGCCATTTGAATTTTAACAGGCTCGTGGAAAAATTCGTTAATCACCTTTAAAACATCAACAGTCATTGTTGCAGAGAAGAGTAAATTCTGTCTTTTTGGAGGAAGAATATCCAATAAATCTGTCAATTGTTTTCTAAATCCAAGATTTAGCATTTCATCAACTTCATCTATTACCAATTTTTGAACAGACTTTAATCTTAAAATTCCAGATAAAGCAATATCTAATAATCTACCTGGTGTTGCAACTAAAATATCACAGCCATCATACACATTTTGTTTTTGTGTATTGATGTTAGTACCACCGTAAACACCCTTAATACGAACAGTCATATAGGTGGTTAGTTTTTCCATTTCAGTCTTTACTTGTACCACCAATTCACGTGTTGGTACTAGAATGATTATACGTGGATGTTTTTGCTCAGAAAACTTGAGATTTCTCAATAAGGGTAGGGCATAGGCATAGGTTTTACCTGTACCGGTTTGCGCAATACCAACAACATCTTTACCAGATGAAATAATAGGAAATGCCTCCTCTTGTATAGGGGTTGGCTCCGTAAAATTTAAATCCTTTAAAGCATTTTTAATAGGAGTACCAAGATTTAGATCGTCAAAATTCACTGTAAATATTTTGCACAAAGGTACTGTGAAAATCTGAACTAGCCTTCATTCTTGCCATTTTCAGTTGATTATTCTCAACCAATTGCTTGAGTCTGTTAAGGTTTTGTATTCAACTTTCGGGATTAGAAACTGATCTTCAACGAAATATTCTTGCGTAAAAATGCTATCCGACTGGTTAGCAATTTCTTGATTTAAAATAATACGGGATCCTAATACCTCATAACTTCCATGGTGGGTGCAACTCCAATCTGTATGTTTTTCAATAGCAGAATAAGTGCCGTCGGTTCTTAATTTCAAATTACCTTTCCATGGGGAGTAAAATTCAGCTTCTAGCAAAACAGGACTTTTAAAATAGTCGGAAGGCTTATTTATGCCCCAAAGTACTGAAGTAACAGACAGTAGAACGAATATTAATGTTATAATTCTATAAGAGACAGCTTGTCGTTTATATATTTTATAAATCTGAATTATTAATATTAATCCAACTAAAAATCCCAATACGATTAGGGTTAACATCAATCCTAATGCTTCGAATAATCCATTACATTTTGAATTAAATTTTAGGTTCAAAAAAAATAATGTACCTATTAAGATTGGTAGAACAGAGAAAAGAATTAATGACCATTTAGCATTTTTGTTCATATCAAATTATGCTAAAGGTCATTAATCAATTTTAATCTTATTTAAGAAATATTACGTGCATTTTTAACTTTCTCCTTCAATAATGCAATATTCAGCACTTCGTGCATCGTATCAACATAATGGAATTTTAATCCTTTTAGGTAATCAGCTTTAATATCAAGAATGTCTTTTTCATTCTTACGTGAAAGGATAATTTCTTTAATATTTGCACGTCTTGCAGCAAGAATTTTTTCTTTAATTCCACCTACAGGTAAAACAGAACCTCTTAAGGTTATTTCACCAGTCATGGCAAGATATTTTTTTACTTTTCTTTGCGTAAAAGCAGATGCCATTGCTGTTAACATGGTAATACCTGCAGAAGGCCCGTCTTTTGGCGTTGCGCCGGCAGGTACGTGAATATGAACATCCCAATTGTCAAACAACTCACTTGTCAATCCGAAATCAGTAGCATTAGCTTTAAGGAATTGATGCGCCAGAACCGTTGACTCTTTCATTACATCACCTAAATTTCCAGTTGATGTAAGTTTTCCTTTTCCTTTAGATAAACTTGTTTCAATATATAAAATATCTCCACCAACTTGTGTCCATGCTAGACCGGTAACTACACCAGCAAATTCATTTCCGATATATTTATCTTTTCCATGAGATGGTCCCAATACTTTTTGTAAATCTTCTGAAGAAACTTTTGCAACAAACTTTTCATTCATTGCAATTTCTTTCGCACGATTTCGCACCATGTGTGCAATTTCTTTTTCAAGTCCTCTCACTCCAGATTCAGCCGTGTATTCTTCAACAATTTGTTCCAAAATAAGCTTTGGAAAACTTATGTCTTTCACGCCAATTCCATGCGCACTAATTTGTTTAGGAATTAAGTGATTTTTTGCAATTTGTATTTTCTCTTCAACAGTATAACCATTGACTTCGATGATCTCCATCCGATCGCGCAATGGACCTTGAATGTTCGCTAAATTATTGGCAGTTGCAATAAATAGAACATTAGATAAATCATAATCTAACTCTACAAAATTATCATTAAATGCAAAGTTTTGCTCAGGATCTAATACTTCTAATAGTGCAGAAGAAGGATCACCGTGGTTACTTCGACTTATTTTGTCTATTTCGTCCAAAACAAATACAGGATTCGAAGTCTTCGCTTTTTTGATGTTTTGAATCACTCTACCGGGCATTGCACCGATATAAGTTCTTCTATGACCTCTTATTTCAGCTTCGTCATGTACGCCACCTAAAGACATGCGTACATACTTTCTTCCCAATGCTTCCGCAACAGACTTACCTAAAGATGTTTTTCCAACACCAGGAGGTCCATACAAACATAAGATAGGAGACTTCATATCTTTTTTTAACTTTAATACAGCCAAGTATTCTAGAATTCTAGTCTTCACTTTTTCAAGACCGAAATGATCTCTATCTAGTATTTTCTTCGATTTTTTTAAGTTAAAATTATCTTTCGACAATTCGGCCCAAGGTAAATCTAAAAGCAGATCTATATAATTAAGCTGTACAGAGTATTCTGCTCCCTGAGGATTCATTCTACCCAATTTAGTTAACTCTTTATTAAAAGCTTCTTTTTGCGTTTTACCCCATTTTTTAGTTTTAGCTCTTTTTTCAAATTCACGGACTTCATTTTGAACAGGGTTATCACCCAGTTCGTCTTGAATTGTACGCATTTGTTGATTCAAAAAATACTCTCTTTGCTGACGATCCATGTCCATTTTTACTTTGGAGTGGATCTCATTCTTCATTGATAACATTTTAATCTCAACAGACAATTGAGAAATAACCTCTTCTATTCTTAAGGCAATATCATTCAATTCTAATAAGTTCTGCTTTTTCTCAACTTCTATATTCAAATTAGAAGCGATAAAATTCACTAAGAATGTTGGGCTTTCAATGTTTTTAATTGCAAAAGTAGCTTCCGAAGGAATGTTTGGAGACTCTTTGATAATGCGCATTGCCATATCTTTCATTGATGAAAGCAAGGCTAAGTTTTTATCTTTCTTTAAGTCAATTTTAGCATCTTTCAAACCAATTACATTGGCTTTAAAATAAGGTTCTGTTTCAACGAATTTGTCAATTTCAAATCGTCTCTTACCTTGTATGATAACAGTTGTACTGCCATCAGGCATTTTAAGTCGCTTTAAAATATGCGCTACCGTTCCAATTCTGTTTAAATCCTCAAATCCAGGATCTTCAATATCTGTTTTCACTTGTGCCAATACGCCAAGTGTTTTATTGCCTTTATAAGCGTCTTCAATTAATTTAATTGATTTATCTCTGCCTATTGTAATCGGAATTACAACGCCAGGAAAAAGGACATTATTACGCAACGGTAGAATCGGTAATAAATCTGGAACAGCTTCTTTATTTAAGTTATCTTCTTCTTCTTCAGAAATAAGAGGAATGAATTCGGGTTCTTGTTCTAACATGTTTTGTAAGGATAAAAAGTCACGTTTTGATTCGGACATATATACAGTTTTTTTAAGTCAATTTGTCATTATTAAATTGCGCTTTTGAATAAAAATCTGTCAAATCAATCAATTTGACAATAAGTTTGATCAAAATTTAAACGCAACTATAATAGTTCAATCATTGTGCCAACTCATCATGGATGGTGCGTAGAATTTTTCTGTCAGCTGCAGATAAGTCAAGGCTACGTCTAGCCATCATGTTTTCGGCTACAATAATCGCTTTATCAAAGTCGAAATTAGTACTGCTTTCAGCTCCACCCCAAGAGAATGAAGGGATGTACTTAGGAGGGAAGCCAGCACCAAAGATATTTGCACTAACGCCAACCACTGTTCCGGTATTTAACATGGTATTGATGCCTGTTTTGGAATGATCACCCATTAATACACCACAAAAAGTTAAAGATTCTTGCTCCAGTTGATTGGAGACAAAGGAATGAACTTTAATTTTTGAATAATTATTTTTAAGATTACTTGAATTTGAATCAGCACCGAAATTACACCATTCTCCGATTACAGAATTGCCTAGAAATCCATCATGCCCCTTATTTGAATATGCTTGGAAAATACAATTAGAAATTTCACCGCCAACTTTGCAGTGTGGGCCAATTGTAGTTGGTCCATATATCTTAGCACCCATTTTAACAACGGCGTGCTCATTTAAGGCAAAAGGACCTCTAATTATTGATCCTTCCATTACTTCGGCGTCTTTGCCTATATAAATAGGTCCATCAGATGTATTGAATATAGCACATTCTGCTTTTGCTCCTTCTGCAATAAATATATTATTAGATCCAATTACACGATTGCTATCACTTAATGGTTGACTAGTTTTATTTTTAGTCAATATATCATAATCAACTTTAATAGCATCTCCATTTTTTTGGAAAAGCTCCCAAGGGTGCGCTACAGAAAGTAAAGTTGTAACTTCTTTATTGATTTTTTTGCTTTCGCCTTCTCCTCGTTGAGCAACAAATAAATTATTAATTATGAGAGATTCACCATTCTGCAATGTATAAACCCAATCCACAATTTCTTGAGTAGGTTTGATATTACCAGCAATGATAAGTGTCGTGTCTGTTGTGGGAATTGAAGGAAACTTTTCTTCAAGATAATTTTCTGTATGATAACCAATCGAATTGATTTCATCTTTAATAGAAAGTAAACTTATCCAAGTCTCTTGAATGGTAAGAATACCGAAGCGCAATTGAGAAACCGGTCTCGTAAAAGTAAGTGGCTTCATTTGCGCATGAACCATATTGTCGCTAAAAATACATTGCATATGGCATAAAATTAAATAAAAAAACCCATCCGACTAATGCCGAATGGGTAATAAAAAAAAATAAAAAAAAATTACTTCTTCATATTTTTACCGTATCTATTTTTGAATTTATCAATTCTACCAGCAGTATCCACAAACTGCATTTTTCCAGTGAAAAACGGGTGTGACTCTGATGAGATATCTAATTTGATTAGTGGATATTCGTTTCCGTCTTCCCACTTTTCAGTTTCTGTTGAACTAGCACATGAGCTACTTACAAAAGAAAAACCATTTGACATATCCTTGAAAATAACTAATCTGTAATCCTCTGGATGTATTCCCTTTTTCATCTTATTATAAATTTAAATCTTCTTTTACTAAACTATTTACCGATTCTCCAAATGTCTCTACGATTATTTAGATCTTAAATCGGAGTGCAAATTTAGCAATTTTTTTTAAAAGCAAAATTATTTTTCAAGATAAAATAAAAATAGTAAAAATACGTACTTACATTTGTAGGAGGATCAAATTTATGAAAAATATAATAACCATAGTATCTTTATTATTAATAGCGGGAGCAATGTCTTGTAAAAAGGACAAGAACTTCTCTAAAAATCATCTGAATTTTTCAACGGATTCTTTACTCTTTGATACTGTTTTTACAACTGTTGGCTCTACCACTAAAAGATTTAAAATTTATAACAAAAATAATTTTAAGTTAAATATTGACGAAGTTGAGTTGATGGGAGGAGTATCTTCTCCATTCAGAATTAACTTAGATGGTTTGCCTGGAGATGAATTTACAAACATCGAAATCCCAGGAAATGATTCGTTATTTTGTTTTGTAGAAGTGACTTTAGATGTAAATGCACAAACTTATCCAGTTGTGATTTCTGATTCTGTTCGATTTCTAACCAATGGTGTTAACCAATATTTACATTTAGATGTTTGGGGACAAGATGCTTATTTTCATGCTCCCGATCCAGGATCTTTTTTCACTTTAGTTGGAGATCATATCGAGCCTTGGAGCAATGATAAGCCTCATGTTTTATATGGTTTAGTTGCAGTTGATAAAAATCAAACATTAACAATTCCAGCAGGTACAAGAGTATATGGACACAAGAATTCTCAGCTGAGAATTTACGAAGGAAATTTAAATATTCTTGGTGAATTAGGCAATGAGGTGGTCTTTCAGGGCGATCGTTTAGAGTCGTTTTATGATGATGTTGCTGGCCAATGGGGAGGTATCTATTTAGATTCATCAAAGAATGTGACAATTGATTACTTAATCGTTAAAAATGCGCAGGTTGCTTTAACAATTGATGCCAATAGCTCGAATCCTACCAGGGTGACTATTAAGAATTCGATATTTGATAATTCTGCGTTTTATAATTTATCTGCGATAAGGGGGCCAGTTATCAATGCTGAAAATTGTTTCTTTGGGGATGCAGGTTTATTATCGGCCTACCTTTATGCTGGAGGTGAGTACAATTTTAAACATTGTAATTTTGTCAATTATTATGCAGGTTCACGATCGACGCCAGCTTTTGCAATGACAAATTGGGAGGTAATTGCAAACACGACCTATACTTATAGTGTTCGAAATTCTAGATTTGATAATTGTATTTTTTACGGTAATGCCAGTACTGAATTTATTGTAGATACCTTGGAGGCAATAGAGATTGACTTTGTTGTAAATGCAAGTTTAATCAAACGAGAAGAGATTTATGAGTATGAAAATTATTCGGCTAGTGTGATTTGGAATGAGTTGCCTAATTTTATTTCAACTTTCAGTAATGATTTTCATTTAACAGAATCCTCACCATGTATTAATGCAGGTGATCCTATTTATTCAAACTTATCAGATATAGAGGGTAAGACCAGAGATATTCCGGATATAGGTTTGTATGAATATTAAGAAAAAAGGGAATTAATTTACGGTAAGCGTTTCAATCGCTGTTTGCTTTTCCCCTAAAAAAGAAAAATCATCATATGTATTTAATGTGATTTTATAGGTGCCAGGAATAGTGAACGTATTGGTGATTTCAAAATCCGACCAGCCTTTACCGTTTTCAGGAGCGCCGTCAGGACCTTCCATATACCATTCTATACTAATCGCGTTTTCTGAACAAGATTTAAATAAAACCGGTTGCTCAGTTGATACAGTGTTACTCTCTATATCAATGCATGCAGTTAGTGGTTTTTCACAAGCGGAAAAACTAATAGCTAACAATCCAATAAACAATGTTCTAATTTGAGTCATTTCTTTGAAGTCACTGCGAAATTATAAAAGAAGTTTTAATTATCTCAATAAAACTAGTAAAATTTTGCATTAGTTTTAAACAGGTGGATGTCACTAAACATTAATAATCGCGCTAAAATTTCACGTATTTGAGCTAACTTTGTATGACTTCTAGGCGTTTTAGCATTATAAGCATAAACTTTAAGATCGTTTTGTTGAGCAATATAAACTGCACGTTCGTTGTGAAATTTTTGTGAAATAATGGTAATCGCGGTACATTTAAATACGTGTTTCGATCGCAGAACTGAATCTAATGTTCTAAATCCAGCAAAATCTTCAATGATATCTTTGGCTGGAATGCCACTTTCTACCAAATAATTTTTCATGTCACCAGTTTCATTATATCCAATTCTGGAATTGTCTCCACTTACAATTATTTTTTTGATTTTGCCATGTTGGTACAATTCTATCGCAGCTTCCATTCGATGCTTAAAATAGGAGTTAATTCCATACTTACCCAACTTGGCGCAACCTAAAACAAGTCCAAATTCATTCTTTGGTATTTTATTTAAATCATTGTAAATAAATTTTCTAGCATTATAATAAACGGCAATATTACTAATGACTAATAATGCTAATATAACAACTGAGAGCTGAAATGTTCTTTTGATTAATCTTTTCATTGTGCTAATATCTTGATTGTTACATATATTTAATCTCGCAATAATGAATAAAGAATAATTCGATTTTTATTCGTAGAATGCGAACTATTATTTGTTGTTTACTACACAATAATTCCGTACATTTTACGTTGATTTATAAGTGTGGCAACAATGTTGTTATATCTTTTGTAACCATTCCATGAAAAACGGTTATATAAATGCAAGAAATTAAAACCAAACAAAAAACTATGCCTACTAACTCAATTTATCACCATACGGAGGATAAGCTGTTGAAGGAACTTAAATGGATTCAGTATGCTAAAGAAGATCCTCGTGGCTTTGAGCCACTTTATAACAAGTATTACGAACAGATACTTAGATATATCTATCAGCGAATAGATGATAAGGAGATGGCTTTTGACATAACCAGTCAAGTCTTCCTTAAAGCGCTGAATAATATACATAAGTACGAATATCGAGGCGTGCCTTTTGCTTCGTGGTTGTATCGTATTGCAAAAAGTGAATTGTATCAATCTTTTCGTGATTCAAAAGCGAAAAGAACTGTAAATATTGATACTGTACATTTAGCTGATATGATCGACGAAATGGAGGAAGCAGGTACTGATGAAGATCGAAAAATGTTAATTCACTTAATAGGTGAATTGAATGATGACGAGGTGCAATTAATTGAAATGAGATATTTTGAAAAAAGATCGTTTAGAGAAATTGGAGAAATACTAGAGATAACAGAAAACAACGCGAAAGTTAAATCACATCGCGTTTTGAAGAAAATGAAAAAACTATTTAATCAAATAGAGAATGAAAAATAGAAAGATAAATATTGATCGCCCTCATCTTGATTCTTCGGAAATTATGGCGAGAAGAAACTTTAGTGAAGTTCTTGGAAATCACGCGGTGCTCACCAAACCATTTTACAAACAGTATTGGTTTATGGGCACCTCCGGGATTGCCACGGTTAGTTTGATAATCGGAGGAGTCGTCTCCTTTAATGCGAGTGACGAACAAATTCGATTACCTGAAACGGCCGCAATCAATATCCAAACTGACGCACCGCCACTACTTGCGCAATTGGTAAATGTTGAGCCCGAAGAAACCGTATCCTATTTGTCTATTGCAAATGAAGAGGTCACAGAAATAAGTAATGAAACAGAAAATAAATCCTATGATAAAAAAACTACTTTAAGCAAAAAAGAAGTGTCAAATGCCAAGTCAAAAGTAAAAAAGGAAGAAGTTATTCAAGAAACTTCCCCTAAATTCGCTGTTGAAACAAGTTTGACAGAAAGTTATGATGCTAACGAGATGGAATTAGCGCCACGTATCCATAATAAGTTAGGTGGTAAAATTACACGCTCTGAATTGCTTGATAATAAAGGAATAACAACTGTAGCGGATATCAGTATTATTCATTTTGAAATGCATTTAATTGATGGTTTAGGCGGAGAGGTTTTTGAAGCGGAGAACAATCAATTAAATGACGAAATGAAAAAAGCGATAGCTAAAGTTGAAGAAGGTGAAACTATTTATTTCCAAAATATCAAAGCTAGGATTAAAGACGGATTAGAAATTCGTTTAAATCCATTACGCTATGTATTAGCGAACTGAATAATTTAGATTTCTAAAAATAGTATTCACACAACTAATGGACTAAATGTTCGTCAGGTCTTAAAATTATAATTTACAAAGGTGTAGCGGATTAAAAAATCCGCTGATCATCTTTCTATATTGTGATTTTATATTATTTTTGCGTGTACTTTGATATGAAGAATTTTAACCATTTTAAGTTGTGTATGTTAGTTGTGTTTAGCTTTTTGCTAGGTATAAATACTTATGCGCAACATTCGAACTTTACGGGTTCGGATCATTGGAAAACGCAAAGAGGTGAATTACTTTTTGGTATTGGTATTTCTAACTTTTTAGGAGATCTTGGTGGTTTAGATAAAACAGGGACACATTACTCACCTGTTGATATTGAGTGGAATACAACGCGGCCTTCAGGTCATTTCGGTTATAGAAGAAGATTGGCAAGTTGGTTGGCGACGACTTCAACTTTTCAATATGCCGTTTTAAAAGGGGATGATGCTTATACTAATGACCCATTTAGAAGGAATAGAAATTTGAGCTTCCGAACACATTTATTTGAATTGTCACAACGGCTAGAAATATTGATTTTTAGAGACGAGCATTACGGAGCAAGATATGATATTCCTGATTTAAAAGGTGATAAAAATAGAAATACGCTTGTTTATTTGTTTTCTGGAATCTCGTTTTTAGGTTATATCCCTCAAGGTAATTTGGATGGAGGTTGGACCAATTTACGTCCTTTAAATACAGAAGGTCAAGGTTTACCTGACGCGGTAGAGCCTTATAAATTCGTGAGCTTTGGAATTCCTTTTGGAATTGGATTTAAATATGGTTTCGATCGTGTTTGGAGAATGTCTTTCGAATTGAGTTATACACAAACCTTTACCGATTATTTAGATGATGTCGGTGGTGAATATTACGATAATGACGCCATTCGAGCGGCTTACGGTACAACTGCAGCATATTTTGCCGATCCGTCTGATGGAACTTTTAAAACATGGACTGCTGAAGGTGAATTGAGAGGCGATGCAAATCATAATGATGGTTACATGTTTTTCAATATCTCAATCATCAGAAACCTATCTGATAAAAGCACTAAAAAATTAAAATGGAGATACAGATTCTAAATAAGATCTGTTTTCCTTTAATTATATTCATTAAATCTTCTTGTTTTCTGCTATTTGAGTATTAACTTTGTAGAAATTTTGAACGCATGTATAAAAGGGTTATTCGACCATTACTTTTTTCAATAGATCCAGAGAGGATTCACCACTTTACGTTTAAAATGATTCAATTGTCTGCCAAGATTCCTGGGTTAAGTGCAATTATTCGTAAAAAGTTTAGTGTAAATGATCCAAATTTAGCCAAAGAGGTATTTGGACTGAAATTTAAAAATCCTGTTGGAATTGCTGCTGGATTTGATAAAAATGCACTCATTATAAACGAATTAGAGAATTTTGGATTCGGTTTTGTTGAAATTGGAACAGTAACGCCAAAACCGCAAATTGGCAATCCTAAGAAAAGACTTTTCAGATTAAAGAAAGATCAGGGATTGATCAATCGAATGGGGTTTAATAATGATGGTGTTGATGTCATTAGTAAACGACTTAAAAATAAATCTACCAAATTAATTATAGGCGGGAATATTGGGAAAAATACAGCGACTCCTAATGATGTATCAAAGCCAGATTTTATTGAGAATTTCGAAAAATTACACCCTTACGTTGATTATTTTGTAGTGAATGTTAGTTGTCCGAATGTTGGCGATACTGCGAAATTACAAGATCGTGATTTTTTAGTTGATCTATTGAGTACATTAAAATCTATCAACGAAACAAAAACAATTCAGCGACCAATCTTATTAAAAATTGCACCAGATTTAAATAATGGGCAATTGGATGAAATTATTGACATCGTTTTCTCATCTAAAATAGAAGGTGTAATTGCTTCTAATACATCTGTCGACCGAAGTGAATTAATTACTTCTAAGTCTGAATTAGATGCAATTGGTAGTGGGGGATTAAGCGGTAAGCCGATCGGAGAGAAAAGTACAAAAGTGATTCGATACCTTTCTGAAAAAAGTAATAAAGGTTTTGTTATAATAGGAGTAGGTGGAATTCATTCTGCTGATGATGCGATTGAAAAATTAGAAGCTGGAGCTGATTTAGTACAATTATACACTGGCTTTATTTATGAAGGTCCAGCATTGGTGAGAGATATCAATAAAGCCATTCTGAAAAATAGAAAATAATGATTAAAATAATTGAATGTCCAAGGGATGCAATGCAAGGCATTCACGAATTTATACCAACTGCAACTAAAATTGAGTATATCAATCAATTGTTGGAGGTTGGTTTTGATACGATAGACTTTGGAAGTTTTGTTTCTCCAAAAGCCATTCCCCAATTAAGAGATACTGCAGAAGTTTTAGCAGGTTTAACAACGGATACCAAATCGAAATTATTAGCTATTGTTGCCAATAAAAGAGGTGCTGTTGACGCTTTAAATTTTGATAGAATCGATTATCTAGGTTACCCTTTCTCTATCTCGGAGACATTTCAACAAAGGAATACGAATGCTTCAATAGCAGAGTCTTTAACACGTGTTGAAGAAATTCAAAACTTGGCAATTCAAAAGAATAAAAAATTAGTCATCTATATCTCAATGGCATTTGGGAATCCTTACGGTGATGAATGGGATCTTGAAGTAGCAGCAAATTGGAGTACTAAATTACACAGTGAGTTAGGAATAGAAATTATTGCTCTGTCTGATACAATCGGTGTATCGAATCCTGAAAATATTAAAGAACTTTTTGAAGGATTGATTCCAGCATTACCAAATGTCGAATTCGGTGCACATTTACATTCAACACCTGAAAAGGTTTGGGAGAAAGTGGATGCTGCTTATAAGGCAGGTTGTAAACGATTTGATGGCGCAATTAACGGATTTGGTGGTTGCCCAATGGCTTCGGATGATTTGACTGGAAATATGGTAACTGAAAGTATGAAAATGTACTTTGATAAAAATAATATTGGTACAAATATTGATAATATTGCTTTCGAAAAATCATTGGCAAAAGCACAATTGGTTTTTTAATAAAAAATAAAATTTTATGAAAAATATATTCTTTACCCTGTTAACATTATGTATTACATTTGGCGCAACTGCTGGAAGTTTTGAAAGAGAAGTTTCTGCTTTTAATTCAGTCTTAATCTCTGGTAATTATAAAGTGAAATTAGTCGCTAGCGATAAAGAATACGTCAAAATAAACAATAAAGAAGACGATTTAGCAGATGAGAAAATTGTCACAGAAGTTGAAGGCAGTGAATTGATTATTAAAATTAAAGGCGATAATTATAAATCTCGTAATCTTGAAATTACAGTTTATTACAACCAATTGTGGTCGGTAACTGTTAAAAGAGGGGCAGAAGTATTTGCTAAAGGTGTTTTAACAGGTGATATCATTTCTGCAACTTGCGAATCTGGTGGACGTCTGGATATGAAAGTGGAATGTACTTCCTTAAAAGTTAATATTAATGCAGGTGGTTCAATTGGTATTGATGGACAAACAACTTCAGCGGATTATCGTATCGCTGCAGGAGGAACCATTGGTGCAATAGATGTCAATGCAGATAATGTCCTAGCAGAAGTTAAAGCTGGCGGTGAAATTATATGTTCAGTGAATAAAAAATTAAATGTTAAAATTATTACTGGAGGTTCTGTCAATTACAGAGGTAATCCTGAAGAAATAGTTGAAGACATCAAGTTGGGTGGTAAAATAACGAAGCTAAAATAAAAATGAAAAATACCTTTAAAATTCTTAGTGTTTCATTTTTATCGATCTTTTTAATTGCTTGTAGTGGCAAATCTGAAGATGCTGTATCAACTGAAGATCTTTTTCCAGCGGAAACCTTATTGGTGGATAACGAATATCCAGAATTGGATTCGGTTGCTGTAGATATCCTTGAGAAATTTCGAATCTGTGCACTGTTAGACTCTACTAGAGGATTGCCTTTATGTGAAGCAAAGAATTTTAGAATATTTAAATATCAGCCAGAAAAAAGTCTTGAAAGTGGCTTCATTGTTGAAATGGTTCCAGGATTATTCGGTGCGCCAGTTCATCAGGTTGTGGTGATTGAAAATGTATTTGGTAAATATAAAATTGTCAATCAATACCTCGGATATCTATTAGAAATGCGCACAACCAAATCGGGTTATAACGATTTATTGATCGCTTATGATGATCCTGAAATAGGTGTGGTGGCAATCAAACACGTTTGGAGTGTTGATAAATATGATCTTGCAGATGTAGAAGAAATCAATGATCATTATATCAAACCCGAATTAAAAGATTCTATTAATAATATTCTTTTACCAGCATTTACGGCAGGTCATTAAATAAATGTTGCATAAATCAAAAGTTTTGATCGGCATTCGAGATTACTTTATATTTTTGTTTCATGCGTAATTTATTATTCACGTTATTGATCTCAATCTTTTCTCTTGGAAATGCGCATGCGCAAGCGATTGAATTAACGTTTCCTGATATTGCCTTCGATGGAACGAAAGCAGCTGTTTATTTTGATGTTTTACCGACTGAAAATACCACGTCTTTCATCCAATTAAGAAACGGAAATCATTTTGATACACTGGCTATCGTTGAAGTTGACGGCGCTTACATGATCGAACCAACTTTCTTTAGTGATGAGGGAATTGTATTCGATCAGGTTGAAACAATCGGAAAACCAACAAGTGTGATTCCTTTGTGGACTTCGATTTTGCCTCCATTAATTGCCATATTTTTAGCTTTAATCTTCAAAGAAGTTGTTTTTTCATTGATTTCAGGAATCTTCATTGGTTCGGCTATAATAGGTTTTTATGCAGATGGTTTTATTGGAATATTTTCTGGTTTCTTTACAGTAATTGATACATATATTATTGGCGCTTTGAACGATTCTGGACATTTAAGTGTCATCGTTTTCTCTATATTAATTGGAGGAATAGTTGCGATTATTTCTAGGAATGGTGGGATGCAAGGAATTGTAAACAGGATCACTAAATATGCAAATACTGTTCGCAACGGACAATTGGCTACCTGGTGTTTAGGATTAGCGATCTTTTTTGATGATTATGCCAATACGCTTGTTGTCGGAAATACAATGCGACCAGTAACAGACCGTTTAAAAATATCTCGTGAGAAATTGGCATATATCGTCGATTCTACTGCAGCGCCTGTTTCGGCAATCGCTTTTGTTACAACTTGGATTGGAGCTGAACTAGGTTATATAGCAAGTGGAGTAGAAGGGATTAATGCAAATGGTGAGGTGATATCTGAAGGCGTTTATTCGATCTTTTTAAATAGTTTGGTTTATTCTTTTTATCCAATTTTAACTTTGTTTTTTGTCTTCTATTTAATCATCCGACAGAAAGATTTCGGTCCTATGCTTAAAGCCGAACGCCGCGCTCGTATTGGTGAAGTAATAAATCCAGAAGTGAACAATGCCGATTTAACGGAGATTGAAGATTTAAAACCTGTAAGTGGAATTAAATATCGCGCTTTTAATGCCGTGATTCCTGTTGGCATAATTGTATTTGGAACGATGTTAGGTTTGATGTTTACTGGATTTGATTCGTTAAAGAACGAATTATTAGGAGGCCATCCAGAATTGAATTTGAATAGTTGGGGTGATACATGGAGCAATATGTCTTTACTGGATGGAAGTCCGGATAGTTTTACTAGAAAATTAGGCACCTTGATTGGAGCGTCAGATTCTTATGCTGCTCTATTATGGTCATCATTATCTGCACTTGTATTTGCCATTTTCTTAACGGTTGGTCAACGCATCATGAAATTAGAAGAGACTGTTAATACAGCTGTTTCTGGATTCAAAACGATGATTTCGGCAATATTAATTCTTATCCTAGCTTGGGCTTTAGCTTCTGTTACGGAAGATATGCATACAGCAGAATTTTTAACAGGCTTAATAGGTGATTCTATTTCTCCTTGGTTGATTCCTGCAATCACATTTATTCTGGCGGCTGTAGTTGCGTTCTCAACGGGCTCGTCATGGTCGACAATGGCTTTGGTATATCCTATTATTCTTCCTGCAGCATGGGCAATAGCTACTTCAGATACTTATGCTTACGAATATGCAGATGCAATGGCGTTATTTTACAATACTGTCAGCGCAGTTCTCGCCGGTGCTGTATTAGGTGATCATTGTTCGCCGATTTCAGATACTACTATTTTATCGTCTTTGGCGAGTGGGAGTAATCATATTGACCATGTTCGTACTCAGATCCCTTATGCTTTAACTGTTGGATTAATTTCGGTGGTTATGGGCACAATATTATCCGCCCTAGGCCTACATCCTTTATTGGGTATGTTGCTAGGTGGAATTGCAATTGTTTTAGTCATCGAATTGTTTGGAAAACCAAGCGATAATAATGCGTTAAATTAAAAAAGTTATGGCACAATTAATTGCTTTAGATTACGGATCAAAAAGAACTGGAATTGCAGTTACAGATGACAGTCAAATTATTGCTTCAGGATTGACAACTGTTGATACGCCGCAATTGTTTAAGTTTTTACATGAGTATTTTTCAAAACATCAAGTAGAGGCCATAATTTTAGGGGACCCCAAAAAGTTAGATGGAACAGCAACGGATTCTACTGCTGCAGTTGAGGCTTTAAAAAATAAACTAAAAGAAACTTTTGGTAAACCTATTCACATGATTGATGAGCGTTTTACATCTAAAATGGCTTTTCAAGCGATGATTGACGGTGGTTTAAGTAAGAAGAAGAGACAAAATAAGGCCTTAGTCGACGAGATTAGCGCAACGATTATTTTGCAGTCTTATATGGGATAATTCATCATTTTAATCAGTCTTTATCAATTTAAAAAGGTCGGATTAGCCATTAACAATTCAAGTTTTTCTAACTTCGCTTTCATGAATTCAATTGATATCCGAACAGTAAATGTTGTTCAGTATATAAAACCACTCCGTGAAGGCGGATCGATGCCGGCTATTGTGAAGGCGGATGATGGTTTTATGTATGTCTTAAAATTTAGAGGTGCCGGTCAAGGAAAAAAGGCATTAATCGCCGAATTCCTTGGTGGTGAATTAGCTCGATTACTCGGGTTGAATATGCCGGAATTGGTTTTTATGAATCTTGATAATTCATTCGGTGCAACTGAAGCTGACGAAGAAATTCAAGATCTACTCGACTTTAGTGTTGGTTTGAATTTGGGTTTACATTTTTTGTCTGGAGCAATCACTTACGATCCTTTAGTGACGAAAGTCGATCCAAAAATAGCTTCGAAAATTGTTTTGCTTGATAGTATTATAAGTAATATCGATCGGACGGTTAAGAATACCAACTTATTGAATTGGCATAACGAATTATGGGTGATTGACAATGGAGCAAGTTGCTATTTTCACCACAATTGGGAAACATGGCAGAATCATCTCACCCGAACATTTCCAATGATTAAAGACCACGTACTTTTAAAGCAATCAACCGAATTAAAGGAAGCTGCGAAAGAGATAAATACCTTATTCACCGCCTCAAAAATTGAAGCAATTGTGAATACGGTTCCTGAAGATTGGTTATTGGACGATTCTATTGAATTTACGCCCGACCAAATGAGGGCAGCGTATATACAATATCTTACCGCTAAATTGGCAATGATTGATACACTTGTAAAAGAAGCTGAGGATGCAGGATAAAGTAAAATTCGAATATGCAATTATTAGAGTGGTGCCTAAAGTTGAGCGAGAAGAGTTCTTTAATGTTGGTGTCATTATATTTTGTAAAAGGAAAAAATACCTCGAGGTTAAATACCATATTGATCCTATTAAATTGTCCGCTTTTTCTAACGAATTAGAAGTTGATGATTTGATTGATTATTTAAAAGCTTGGGAAAAGGTTTGCAAAGGTAAAAGTGATGGAGGTAAATTGGGCGAATTAGAATTACCCGATCGATTTAGATGGTTAACAGCATCGCGAAGTACCATCATACAAAGTTCACAACCACATGCAGGTTTATGTGAGAATCCAGATCAAGTATTATCGAACTTATATGAAGAATTTGTCGCTTAAAGAATAGTTTATGATCGTTGAAACGCATATAATAAAGTTAATTCAAATCGCTGAGGTAAAAGCGGAAGGTTTAATTATTCAGTCTTCAGAAGATGGTTTAGACTTAATGGGGGATCTTTATTATCAAGGTTTTGACCGTGTGATCATTTATGCAAATACGATAACTCCAGATTTCTTTAATTTAAAGAATGGAATTGCTGGAGAAATTTTACAGAAGTTTGCCAATTATCGGATGCGATTGGTAATTGTCGGAGATTTTTCAAGTTTAAAAAAGCAGAGTATAAAAGATTTTATTTTTGAAAGCAATAAAGGAAATCAAGTCAATTTTTTGTCATCTATAAAAGAAGCTTTAAATGCTTTAGCCAACTAGATATTTATGCGAATTCTAATAATTAGTCTAATTCTTTTCTTTGGTTCGACTGTATCTTGTATAGCGCAGGAATGGGATAATTTAAAGACCTATCAAAAAACGACTGGAAATGAAACCTTAAAAGCGGGCCATTGGTTAAAGAAAGATAGAAAAAAAGGATCTGAAATTTGGCAAGCAGCTAATTTATACAATCTTCAGTCGGATAGTGGATTTCATAAGTACCAATCTATTGCGGAGATTCGAGATTTTTATCGATGGTTTGATGTCATTCGAATAGAGCGTGGGCATGAAGTGAAATGGATTGGATTGGCTGCCATTGCCGCCAAACAATTAGCAAAACTTGACCGAACACTCATTCAAGGAATCATCGTTCGAAATAAAGAATTGCAGCAGTTTGCGAACAAAGGTTCGAAAACAGTATTCGAATATGCGTTTCCGCTCTTAAAAACGCTCTATTTGGCGTCTGAAAAAATAGAAGCAAAAGCGGCACATGAATGGATTGTAGAATATGGTAGAAATGAGCAGTGTCATATATTAGAGCCACTTTATCAATCACTATCAATAAAGTCGTTAAAGCAATTAGAAAAAATGGCGAAGGGTAAAGGAATCTATAATTTGGCTGTTCCTAATGCCATCAAATATAAAGGTGAAATTGAAAATTGTGAAGACAGATTCCAGCATGGTATGCAAACTTTATTGCCATATTATCTGAATAAACGGAATACTGAATTCAAATAAATAAATTAGTATTCACATGAAAGCCAACTGTTTTATTCCTTTTATCACTAAAGATCTCGATGAAATGATTCCTTCGGCTCTCAATGATCCCTTTGAAACAACCATTCCAAAGATTTGTGAAATTGCCGCAAACGAATTACAGAATTATTTATTACAGCAACAAGATAATTGGATGCATAATTTCGGGACAGCGGAAGAGGTGAATAAAAAAGGGCCTATTAAAGGAAAAATGTTTGGCGTACTGGTCGTTAAAAATGAGTTTGGAGAATTGGGTTATTTGTCAACCTATTCTGGTAAAATTGCAGATGTGGAAAGTCCTCAAATCTTTGTGCCCTCCTTATTCGATATTACTACGAATGATAATTTCATCACCAAGGGCATGCGGAAAATTACAGAGATGAACAATGAGATCAAGAAACTTAAAGCAGAAGCCGCAGATGGTTATTTAGATGAGATAGAGAAACTTAAATTTGCAAGAAAAGAGCATTCCATAAAATTACAAGAAGCTTTATTCGATCAATACGTTTTTTTAAATAAATCAGGTGAGCAAAAAAGTCTCTTCACTATTTTCGATGAATACAATGCTATAAAACCAGCAGCGGGTTCGGGCGAATGTGCTGCGCCCAAATTATTGCATTATGCTTTTCGGCACGAATTAAAACCTTTGGCTATTGCAGAATTTTGGTGGGGACAATCCAATCCTTCAGAAGTTAAGGTACACCAATCATTCTATCCTGCTTGTAACGATAAGTGTAGACCGATATTGGGGTTTATGTTGGGATAATTAAAGCTTTAACTACTAAAAAAAATGTCGGCCTGAACTCCGAAGAATCTGCACGGAATATAGTCCACTGGGCAGTGCCCCGTGCTGAGCCTGCCGAAGTACCCCGTGCTGAGCTTGCCGAAGTGCTCCGTGCTGAGCTTGCCGAAGTGCTCCGTGCTGAGCGCAGTCGAAGTAAGGTCTCGGCGAAGCCGAGAGGTCCCGATCGGCAATCTTTTATCTCATCACGCCAAATAAACAGTCTTTCTGTTCACAAATTCCATCATCCCATCTTTAGACAATTCACGACCATAGCCAGAATATTTCGTTCCACCAAACGGCAATCTAGGGTCAGACTTCACCAATTCGTTAATGAAATAGGCGCCATCGGACACTTCGCTAGCCATTTTTAATGCTTTATCGGTATTCTCAGTACATACCGTAACGCCTAAACCAAAACGAGATTGTTCAGAAAGTTCGAATGCTTCTTCAATTGTTTTTACTTTAATCATCGCAGCCAATGGTCCAAAAGTTTCTTCTTTAAATGCCGGCATTGAGGTGGTTACGTTTCCTAAAATTGTAGGTTCATGAAAAGCACCATCTTGTTCACCACCCAAAAGGAGTTCAGCACCTTGAGCAATGGACTCCTTTACTTGTTTGTGTAATTCATCCGCAAGATCTTTCCGTGCCAAAGGACCTATTTCAGTAGATGCATCTTGTGGATCACCAGTCTTAAGTTCTTTTACTGCAGTTGTGAATTTTGTGACGAATTCATCATAAATACCTTCCATTAATATAAAACGTTTTGCTGCAATACAACTTTGACCACAGTTCAACATACGTGCAGTAACAGCTTTTTCAACGGCTTTATCAATATCTGCATCATCCCAAACAATAAAGGCATTATTACCTCCTAATTCGAGGATAGATTTTTTTATGTATTTACCAGCTATAGCGGCAACAGCCGAACCTGCACCTTCACTACCTGTTAATGTAACAGCTTTTACAGCGTCATGACTAATGATTTGTTCCGTACTGTCGTGGTGTACGATTAAATTTTGGAATACCCCTTCAGGAAACCCTGCTTTAATGAATACGCTTTCGATGAGTTGTGCACATCCAAAAACATTGGAAGCATGTTTTAACAATCCAGTATTACCAGCAGTTAAAGTAGGCGCCGCAAAACGGAAAACTTGCCAAAACGGAAAGTTCCATGGCATAACCGCGAATATAGGACCTAGAGGATCGTGTTGCACAAAACTTTTTTGAGCATCTGTTTCAATTATTTCGTTGGCTAAAAAATCAGCTGCATTTTCGGCATAATAATCACAAACCCATGCGCATTTATTCACTTCACTTCTTGATTCAGAAATTGGTTTGCCCATTTCTAAAGTAATCATCAAGGCATATTCCTCAACATTCTCTCTTAAGACATTACCTGCTTTTGCCATTAAAGTCGTGCGCTCAGCCAAACTTGTCTTTTTCCAAGAATTGAACGCCGTTTGGGAAAGTGCTAATTTTCTGTTTAATTCGGAAGATGAAAGTGCCGTGAATGTACCAACTTCTTCTCCATTATAGGGATTTATGCTTTTAATTGCCATATTCTTTAATTGTGAATGAATATTTAAAGTTATGACGAATTATCTGCAATTTGGTTCATCAATGCTTTTTTTAACTGAAAATTATAATAACAGAGAAGAACAACATTCTCATGATGTATCCCACTCGATTGATATTAAAAGGCAGTACTCCGTGCTGAGCGCAGTCGAAGTAAGGTCGACCAAAACAGCTATATAAAAAAAATAGAATGAATACAACCTAGACGCGAAGTACCCGGGTGGTGAATCGCCGATAGCAAGTCAAGTCCTGCAATAACTAGAATTACATAAGATTTGTTATCTTTTACTCAAGTTTTTAATACAAGTCTAAATTATATTCCTTTATTCATTAGAATTATTAATTTTGGTACCCTAACTATTAAATAAAACTATTTTTTGCTATGAATCAGTTCATAAAATTAATTATTCTTTTGTCTATCTTTTTTGTTAGTTCATCTATAAATGCCCAAGGGTTTTATATTACATACGAAGGTGATACGGTGAAATGTAAAGACGTAAGCATTAGTGGTCAATATTTTTATGCCGAAGGTATGGATGGTAAAAGTATAAAGCTTCCCCAAAAAAAAATTAAAGAATTTAGAATGGGAAATCGACTATATTATGGTCTTAATATAAGTTCAAAAATGAAACGTTTACAAGAAGTTTTTGCATTTAACGATAAATATGTATTGACAGGTTATTGGCAAGGAGAAAATACGTACTTCTATATATGGCCGAAGGATGCATTAAATCAAGGGTTTAACCCGGTTGAGAGAAAAATTTTAATGTTAGGATCATCAACAGAGTTTGAGAAGTGGCATCCAAGAGCTCGAAAAATAATTTCTGAACGGATTGGACCTTATTTTGGTGAATGCACTGAACTAATGGATTTGTTTGAAAGTAATATTTCTAACTCTAATAACATTACAAATTCTATCGCGGTTGTTAACTGTGAATAGGATCATTGCTTATTCATATCATTCAATGGTAGTTCACATAATACGCTAATACAATTTGATATCTCAGCACTTTACTTTACTCGTAGTGCCAATTTACCCGCTGACGCGCGTCCTTATAGCTATCGGGACCAATCGCTTGTAAATTTGTACGCGAAATTGTAATTTAACATTCAATTACAATTTACTAAAAACACTTATTTATTGTTATTTTTAGTTGATTGAGATGATATGCTAAATTCCTTTAGAAGTATACCTTACCAAAGTGTTGCTAGGTAATGAGTGCCGCTACTGCGGAGCAGGAACATATTCAAATCATTAGTAATGATGAAAAAAATTATAGGCTTAATATTATTTTTCTGTTTGTCACTTTTCAATTGCGCGCCTGAGCAGCAAGAACAAAACTTGACAGCTGAAGAAAAAACACTTAAATATAATTCCTCCACTGAGTTGAATGAATTATCTGTTTCAAAAGGGAGAGTCAGTGTTACTGGAAATTTAAGTATTGATATATTACAAGAAAATGACTCTACTTGGAAAGCTTATTATTTTGATGATCCAAGTGAATTTCAAATCTTTTACGAAAGGAATGATGGTATGATTATGTATGATGTAACATGTTTTCAGACCTGTGTTGATATTATTGAACTTGACAGTTTATTCAACCCATTGGTTTTATATCGATTTGAAAATAAAACCACAAATTCTTATAGTGAAAAAAAATTGGTTTTTTTGTCGTATTATGTAGGTGGTGAAGAGCTAGTCCAGGAAACAGTGAGTCGAGCCTATTACTTGAGCTGGGCTCCTAAAAAAAATGAAATAGAACAAGTTGTAGATAAAATTAAAATAAGTGAACTTCCAACAACCCAATTTTCTAATTCCGATTTTTTTAAGAAGAGAACAAAATATTGGATGACAATTGTCGATAATTGTTTTGGGTTCTACAACCATCCAATGGGGGACTTAAAGTATTTATATTCGGATAAGTAGCTGAATTTCTGCGGTAGTGAATATTGTTGTAAATATAAATCTTTACGATAGTTCAATTAAGAAATATGATGATTAAAAAAATCAATTTATTTCGCTAATCGAAAAAGGCGTAAAACATACGATCCAATTAAACATAAAGGGTCCTAGCAGCGCAGCTACTACGGAGCTAAGCGGTGAAGAGCTGGGTTAATATCCAATATTAATATGAAAAATTTTTTAATAGTTATTTTCATTGTAGTTAATTATCAGTTTGTAATAGCTCAAAATGTTATTGATTTTGTAAAATCAAAGGACTATAAATATTACACAGATACTGTTTACTGGAAAAATGAAAATAATGGTATGACGGTTAATTACTATGATTCAACTAAACTAGATGATCGCAATAGGGACATTTGTGTTGGAAGTGATGAGTATTATAATCAGAACACTATTTTAAGTGTACATCGCTATAATATTGACTCTAATTTCCCAATTAAAATAAATTATTTTTTTAACGGAAGAATTGAATCTATTTCAATGGGAGATAAGGATGTTACTTTCACAATGCATTTAACAGAAGACCAAAATTTATCTTCATATTACACTGAAAATTCTAGAATTAATCGATTCACGAAATATTTTGACAACAAAGGAAATCCTTATGACATTTTCGAATTTGGTGAAAATGATGTTGTCTTGAATACAGAATTAGTCAAAGAAGTTACTGTCAATACAAATAATTTTCAAGAATATTATTATTATTCTGGTTTTAAAGTAGATACGATGATCAGTTTTTTAAAAAGGCGACCATTATTTGTAAATGTTATGTTTTTACCAAGAAATTGGATCGATAGCACACAAGTCAACATTTTAATAAATTTACTTGGTTCAGATGATTTATGTAATGATCTCCAATTTGATGCTCAAAAAAGCGAATTTGATTATGAATCAAAAATTACAATTGACGAATTATGTAAAAAACTAATATATCACTATCTTACAGGTTATTATCCGTTTTATTTTACTGAAGAAAAAGTTAAAAAAGTTAAAATGTTTATAGAAAGTTGGTAGCGCCCAAGCTGCGCAGGATATTCATCCACGAGTGGTCGGACACTTCCTCCGCTTGCAAATTTGTACGCGAAATTCAAATTTAACATTCAATTACAATTTACTAAAAACACTTATTTATTGTTATTTTTAGTTGCTAGAAATAGTATGTTAAATGCTTATTTGTGATGAGAATTAGAAAACAATTTTTTGATAGTAACCGCAGCAGCGCAGCTACTGCAGAACACGGAAAAAAGGGAAGAATAAAATAATCATACTAACATGGTCAGGTTTAATTTCATAATTTATTTTTTTGTAGTCTTGTTTTTTTATTCTTGTCAACCTGAAAATGTACAAAGTGAAAGTATTGAGTCAGAAAAAATTGAAGAAGAAGTAGAAATTGATCGCTTCACACGGCTTAGGTTTGAATATTATAAAGATGCGGAGAAGGCAATTGAAGAAAATAACGACAGTTTATTTTTAGATGTAGCAGATTGGTTTCTCATCTACAGTAAAGATCCAATGAGTTTTGTGTCTTATGCCAATAGAATGGCTCTGATCAACAATTCCAAGTACGGCTATTACTATTACTTTGAGCTTCATGATTCAAATGTGATTATTGAACCAACCGATACTGCTTTGGTAAATCATCTCTTTTGGTATTTGGCAAAATCTTTTGAATTAGGTATGATAAAAGCTGTCCATCCTTATTCCAACAAAGTATTAAATCAAGAGATTAAGGACCCAGATTATTATTTAAAAAGGATGTGAAAATGCATTCACAACACCAAAGCAATTCAAAATTAGTGTACCAAGATTAGTTAATATCAACCACCGCTGCCGCGCGAAATGTCAATTCGACGAAGTCAATCCTGTCGCGTGGTAATTTAGTCAGCACGAAATGGTAATTTGACGTAGAGTTCATTTATATGGTTTTTTAAAGTCAAATTGAAACCAAAACAATCCTTTCTAATAAACCTCTATAACCACGCTATAACCACTTATTTATTGTTATTTTTAGTTGATTGAAACAGTATGCTATATGCCTTTAGAAATAAACCTAACAAAACTATTGCTTGATAGATTCGGCAGCAGCGCAGCTACTGCGGAGCAGGTTAATTCTAGTCCATTAGAATGTCAAACATGCTATAAAAACCTACTTTAAAGAGTTAAAATAATAAAAAGAAAAAAATGGACTTAATAATAATTTTGTCAACAGTTTTTGTGTTAATCGCTGGCTTATCATTTTTTAAAAAAAAACTAAAGTATTTTCTAGTATTTTGTGTCATTGAATCGTTACTAGTTTTATTTATTGCTTTTTATGAAAGTAGGACTTACAGGTTTGAGATCGAGATATATGGAAATATTTTAATTTATTTAATAGCGCTGATTTTCTTAGTCTACCTGCTGTTTGTGAAAATAAGGCATTCACAAAACCCCACAGATAATTAAAAACTAAACACCAATCTGCTCCCACCGCTGACGTGCGAAATGTCAATTCGACGAAGTCAATCCTTTCGCGTGGTAATTTAGTCAGCACGAAATGGTAATTTGACGTAAAACCCGGTGCGCAGGGTTTGTGATAGGCTGCGCAGGATATTCATCCGCCAAAGGTCATACACGTCCTACGCTCGCTAAATTTGGTTTATGAGCATGTCTAGCTCTTTTCAATTTAACCTAATTACTCCATTGCCTGCTGTCTTTTCAATTACCTGTGTTAGGGATAGGAGTGGATATCCTTTTTATTAAGGTTGAATTTCTAGAAGTGCCTCAGTCAGAGGGGAAAATAAAAAGATAAGAACGGATAGCCCGACCCCAATTGCGGCACAACTTGTTGGGTTGCAATTGGGGGAACACCCAAATGACCATTAAAGGAGTTTTAAAAATCAATCTTCTTTTGTATATTACCACCTAAAATTTTTAGCCTAGGACTTTTAAGTATGCCATAAATCACGACCAGGTGGATGGCAATTTCTTATTCGTAGTTTTTCCAAAAGCTGATCACATTTAATTTAGATTACGCTTTTATGGATTACGATGCAATTATTATAGGTTCTGGTGCTGGCGGTTTGGCTGCAGCTGTTTGCCTTTCACGTGAAGGGAAAAAGGTTTTAGTACTTGAACAACATGATGTACCAGGTGGTTGGTGCCATAGTTTTTACTTGAATGGGTATAGATTCTCTCCTGGTGTACATTATATAGGTTTGCTGGGTAAAGGTGAGTCGACTAGTGAGCTGTACGAAGGACTTGGAATTGCAAATGATTTGGTGTTTTTTAGAATGAATCCGAAAGCTTACGAACATTGCTGGATTGGTGATGAACGGGTGCATTTACCTGCTGGTTTGGAGGAATTAAAAACGGCATTGGGTGAACGTTTTCCGCATGAGAAAAAGGGTATCAATAAGTATTTGACTACGGTTAAAAATGTAAGTACACAGTTGCATTTGATTCCTAAAATGAGTGGGTTTTGGGACAATGTTACGATTCCCTTTCGTACCCGTCACCTCGGTAAATACGGCTTGTTCAGCTTGAAAAAAGTGATGGATTGGCATTTAAAAGATCCATTATTGATTAAAGCATTGAATGTACAATGTGGCGATCATGGTTTGCCTCCGGGTAAAGCAAGTTTTCCGCTGCATTGTGCGGTGATGGATCATTATTTTAGTGGCGGATTCTACCCAATGGGTGGTGGAGGTGCTATTGTAAAAGCAATGACCAATGTGGTGAAGAAGAATGGGAGTGAAGTGAGAACAAGCACGGGTGTTAAACGCATTTTGACGGAAGGCACAAAGAAAAAGAAAGCCATTGGTGTGGAATTGGAGAATGGTGAGAAAATATATGCTGAAACTGTAATTTCTAATGCCGATCCGAATAGGACTTACCTAGAAATGGTGGGTAAAGAAAATTTAAGTGACAAGCTGATTAAACGCCTATCGAATACCAAATACTCTTGTACTTCATTGATGTTGTTTTTAACGATTGATATGGATGTGAAAGCGGCTGGATTAGACTCTGGGAATATTTGGATGATGCAGGATAAAGATACGGATGTATTATTCGAAGAGATGATGCAGGCAGACATATCGACGGGGGAAGAATTTCCGGGAATGTTTATCAGTTGTACGACTTTAAAAGATCCGCCTAGTTTTGATGGGAAGTACCATGTTTTAGAGGTGGTGACGTATATTCATCGCAATGCATTTGATCAGTTTAATGGAGAGGACCAGAAACGTTCTCCTGAATATTTGGCGTTTAAAGAACGCATGGCGAATAAAATAATTAAAAGTCTTGAGCGTGTTTTACCTGGTGTTTCAGATAAGATTATTCAAAAGGATTTGGGTACACCAATGACGAACGAATATTATATCAATTCGACAGATGGGAGTGTTTACGGAACGGAAAAAAGCTTTAAACAAACTGGGCCTTTTGCTTATAAAACGAAGAGTGAGATTGATAAGTTATACTTGTGTGGAGCGAGTATTATTTCGCACGGTGTGGCAGGCGCAGCTTATTCTGGTGTGCAAACCGCAGCTAAAATTCTAGGTTGTACGCAAGATGACTTAATTCAACCGGATGAAACACAAAATATTCGTATTTATGATGCGGAAGATCAGTCGGATTATCCGGAATGGATGTTAAAAAAAATGGAAGTGAAGCGAGCTAGAGTTGGATCAGGTCTGAAACATTTATTGAAGGATGAGGTAGAGTAATGTCTTAGTTATTGTTATTTTAGGATAAAGAATAGCAGATGACTAGAGAATTGATTGTACAGATTCATGCATATGCCGGTGTGATAATTTTGATCACAGGAATACTACAAATGATCTTAAAGAAAGGTGGTAAACTTCACCGAATTATAGGGAATGTCTATTTTTATGCATGGTTACCTTTAATCGTTACAGGTGCATATATTGGCGGATATTTAATTACAATCGTCGGTATATTTGGGTTTTATTTCGCCTTGACAGGTGCACGAATCGGTCATTTAAAGAACAAAGGCATTCAATTATTCGATAAAATAATTTTTGGTGTGAGTTTCCTGCTGGCATTGCTCATGTTGTATTACGCCATTCGATTGTTCATGATTGGGCAAACCTCATTTGCTATTATTTTCGCTGTATTTGGCGGGATATTTTTTATCTCTACGCTCCAAGACATCCGCAAATTTATTTTGAAGCAAGATAGGTCCAAAATAGAATATGGTCAACTGGACTGGTATTTTGAGCACCTAACGCGTATGATTATTTCATTTATAGCGGCAACTACAGCTTTTGCGTCCATCCAAAATTTATTCGGAGAAAATACATTGAACTTTCTGTTGCCAACAGTAGTTGGAACAATAGCTATTATTTTTATTAGAAGATCTTATATCCAAAAATTCAAATTAGAAAAAAAGTAAAAAGGTTGCTATTTCGCAAAATAAGCCATCAATTCCTTCTTCGCATTCGGCGAAACTAGGGTAGACCATCGTATAAAAAACGTTTGCTATATACATATTAAAAGTATTTGGAGAGACCTAATGATTTAAAAAAAAACTAAGAGCGTCGATGCCATTCTTTTAAGAGCCATAAGAAACGAATTGAAATTGGCTAAAAAGTGAGGAAGCTCCAATCTCTGATTGGAGATCGCCGATCTTTTCCAATTACAAAAGTGGCGTTGGTGAGTAAAAGCGGGCTCTAAGAGTTAGGCCCTGCCAGGCTGCCTTTTTTGCTTACTTTTTTTGCAGAAAAAAAAGTAAGAGAAGGTTAAATGATTTAGTATTTCGAGAATAAGAATTTAACAACTATATAAAATACATTATTAAAAAGTTTGAATCATAGATTTATTTCGCAAAATAAGCCATCAATTCCTTCTTCGCATTCGGAGAAACTAGGGCAGTACTGTCATCAGAGAAAATAACTTGTCCCATCTTTCCCTTTTTATATTTCGCAACCTGCGCTAAATTGATGAGGTGTGATTTATGACTACGCAAGAATCCAAATTCAACCAATAAATCTTCGTAATATTTTAAGGTCTTAGAGAGGGTATACTTTTTACCATCAGCCATATAAAAAATGGAATAATTATCTGCTGCTTCTAATCGAATGATGTCTTTGATTTGTACCACTTCAAATCCATCCATTTGAGGCAATACTATTCTCTGATCTTTGTTGGACAGACTCTTAATATTCGCTTGGAGAACACTACTCGGCGAGAATGTTTGAGGCGAGTTCAGTTTTTTGGCAATCTTTTCAACTGCAAAAACCAATTCGTCAATGTCAATCGGTTTCAGAATATAATAGGCAGCACTTAAATTAATAGCACGAATGGCATAGTCGCTGAATGCTGTGATGAAAATGACTTCAAAATCGATATCATCAAACCTTGCCAATAAATCAAAACCATTGCCATAAGGCATTTCAATATCCAAGAAAATGACATCAGGTTGATGTTGTTGAATCAAATTTCCCCCTTCGTCAATATTATTGGCTTCTCCCATTAAGTCAACTGAAGGGCAATAAGTTTTTAAGTAGTTTCTTAAAATCTCTCGACTTATTTTTTCGTCTTCTATTATTATCGCTTTCATTTGATTCGGTTTACGCATGTAATTGGACTTTGATCACTGTTCCGCTGCCATCAGCATTTAAATCTTCTATATCAATATTCAATTTTTTCTTGAAGATGTCTTGAATCAATGTGAGTCGATCCTCTACATTCTTTAATCCAGTTGACTTCATCTTCTTCTGATTCTCTGTTTTTAAGGCTTTAGAAGCGGTTCTACCAATACCATCATCAATGATCTCAATCAGTACATAATTACTTTCATTTTTAAAAGAAATATTCAAATGTCCTTTTGATTTTCGATATCTTAAACCATGCCAGATCGCGTTCTCAACAAAAGGCTGCAATAACATCGGTGGAATTTGATAATGTTCTAGTTCGATAGCAGGATCAATAGTTAACGTAAAGTCAAATACATCTTTAAATCGATAATGTTCGAGGTTTAAATAAAGTTCTAAAATATCAATTTCCTTTTTTAGTGGAATAAAATCGTCTTGCGAATATTCGAGGACCTCACGCATTAATTTTGAAAATTCAGAGAGGTATTTATTCGCTGAGCGTTCATCTTTACTTGCAATAAAAGTATTGACCGAATTAAGAGAGTTAAAAATGAAATGAGGATTCATCTGATTTCGTAGTGATTTAAGCGTCAATAATTGATTACTTTCTTGTTTCTGCTTATTATTCCTATAAATGAAAAAGGCCATAATTAGTATGATAAGCAATCCAAAAAGAAGGAAATAAGTGATTGTTTTTTGCCTTTTAATGGCTTCATTCTTTGTTGCTTGTTGTTCCTGTAATAATTCAATTGTTTTATTGTTCAATTCACGATCCTTTTCAAGTAATAAGATCTTATTCTCTGTCGAGTTGATCAAATTATTTCTCGCTGCTATTAATTCTTCTTTTTGTCCTTCTAACATTTTAAAAGAATCAACCAACATGTCATATTCCGTCAGCAATTCAGCAGCTTTTCCAACTTCACCACTTTTTTCATAAGCGTCAGATAGGGTTTTTACAAACATCCTTTTCTCAGGTGAATTGCCTTCCTTTTTAATAATTTCAGCAGACTCCTCAAGTATCTCAACTGCGGCATCTTCTACGCCTAAATCGAGGTAAGAATTGGCAATATTAGATTGATTTACCATTGCCGCTTTTGTATTGCTGCGATTCACATTATAAGAATAAGCTTGCTCTTGCACTTCAATTTGTTGCGCGGTTGAATTGGTGTTTTCGTATAAATTACTCAACGAATTCATGGAGCTATTGGCCAATTCGTCGGACTCTATTTTAACGGCTAATTTACTTGCCCGATTGAAATAATTTTCGGCAGCTTTTGTATTGTTTCGTTTCTCCTCAACCTTACCTAAACCTAAATTACAATTTACAATGGTTTGGTTATCCTTCTCTTTATTCGCCGTCAATAAGGCTTCTTTATATTTTGCTTCAGCATTATCTAAATTTCCTGTTTTTAAATAGGCATCCCCCAATTTTAATAGGTATTGCTGCTTCTGGGCACTTTTATTTAGCGTAATTGATAATTCTAACGACTTGTTCCAGTATTGAATAGCTTTAGAATAATCGTTTAAAGCCATATAAGAATTGCCAATAGCGCCATTTAAATCTAGTTTTTTTGATGCAGATTGGTTGCTGTCTTTTAAGTCGATTGACTTTTGATAATTACTAATTGCTACTTTATAATTCCCAGCGTACTGATTGAACTCACCTAGAATTCCATAAGCCAATGCTTGCTCAGGTACAAAATCGTTCTCAATTGCCAGAATTAGGTTCGATTCTACCATTAATAAGGCACGCGAAAGACTGTCTTTATAGATGCTTTTAGCATGATTTAATGCTTTGGTAATTGCTTGTCGGTCAATCGAATTACTTCGTGATTTTGAATAAGAACTATACTTCGAATTATTCTGGGCATAAATGCCAATTGTTCCCATAAAGAGAAAGCAAAGGATCAGTTGTAGCCGCAGCAGTTTCATATTCATTAGTCGTTTTGTCTTGTTAAAATTAATGCAATTTTTTTAAGTCAAATTTAAATTGACCTTTCAAATTGAAGGGTTGAATAGGGTAGACTCATTCAAAATTGGTTTTCCCTCATTTTATCACAGCGCTACCTCAATCTAACTTTGTATAGCAAGGTTTATGCCTTTAATTTGGGGTATAAACATTTAAAATGTACGATATGAAAACCATTAGACGATACCAAAATCTATTTATTTGTTCAACGCTGCTATTTTTTGCGAATTCCTGTATTGAACCAGGTTATTCCCGCTCAAGCGATGATAGTTTTATGAAGCATACTGTTGTTCAAACACCTCCCCAAGCCAATCAAGGAAATAATATTAAGTTGGCCTTATTACTCGATACCAGTTCGAGTATGGACGGATTAATAGAACAAGCGAAGTCTCAACTGTGGGAAATCGTCAATACTTTGGCTTTGGCTAAAAAGGCGGGTAATTATGCAGAATTAGAAATCGCCTTATATCAATATGGAAATTCAGGACTTTCATCAAGAGCAGATTATATTCAAATGGTATTGCCATTAACCAATGACTTAGATGAAATATCAAACCAACTTTTCAATTTAACAACCAATGGAGGAGATGAATATTGTGGAGCAGTGATTTCAGCAGCAACAAAAGAATTAACTTGGAATGAAATTTCTAGCGGTTTAAATTTAATTTTCATAGCTGGGAATGAAGGTTTTGATCAAGGATCTACCAATTACCGAACAGCAACGAATAATGCAGCTGAAAATGGCATTATTGTCAATACTATTTTCTGTGGAAATGAAGCGGAAGGTAAAAGAACCCATTGGAATGATGGTGCAAATTTAGCTGGTGGAATCTATGCCAGTTTAGATATGAATACCAAAACAATTTATACAACAACACCATACGATCAGCAAATAACTGACTTGAATACACAATTAAATGATACCTATTTGGCTTATGGTAAAAAGGGCGAATCTCGTCGTTCGAATCAAATTGCGCAAGACAATAATTCGAAATCATATAGCAGTTCAAACTTAGTAAACAGAGCCGTTTCTAAAAGTTCACATTTATACAATAATAGCCAATGGGATTTGGTGGATGCAACAAATGAAAAAGGCTTTGAGTTGAATAAAATTGCAACAACAGACTTACCAGAGGAAATGCAAGGAATGAATGATCTTGAAAAAGAGGAATATCTAAACGCTATGACAGAAAAAAGAACCGAATTAAAAAGAAAGATTGCGGATTTAGCGCAATTAAGATCAGCATATATTGAAAAACAATCAGGAGCATCAGAAAATGGACTAAACAATGTTTTACTTACAGCGATTAGAAAACAAGCTACGGATAAAGGATTCAAATTTGAAAATAATGACAATAGGATGGATGAAGCAGCAGCAGAAATTGCTTTGCCTCCCTTCCAAAAAGCATTTGTGAATTTCGATTTCTTTGAAGAAACAATGAAAGCTGCTAAAGGTCACCGTTCAACCCGTTTAATAGACTTCAAAACTTTCACTGATTATTCGAAAGACATAGAAACAATCATTCTGGATACAAGATCGAAAGAAATGTATGACCGCATGCATATAAAAGGAGCTTTACATTTGAATTTTTCAGATTTTAATCAAGCCTCATTAGCGAAAGTCATTCCTTCAAAAAACACACGTGTATTGATTTATTGTAATAATAATTTTTCGTTAGAACCTATGTTTAATGTTGCTTTTAGGAGTAAAGCGGCACCAATAAAAGTGCCTAATCAAATTTCGCAAGGGTTAGGGGAGAACACCAATTCCTTGGCTTTAAATATTCCAACTTACATCAATCTATATGGTTATGGCTATGAGAATGTGTTCGAATTATCAGAAATGATATATACGACACATCCTTTATTGGAGCTTGAAGGATCCGATATTTAGTCAATCAATTGACTTATAATCCCGGAGCTAAAAGTTGGGCTTCGGGATTTTTTATGTTCATAATTAGCCATGATTCCCGTATCTTTGTACCATAATTCAGAAAGCGATAAATTGTTTTATTTCTTTCCATTTACATTACAAAGATAAGACCATGTCAATCAAAAAAATAGCCTACTCCATATTAGATTTAGCAATTGTTTCAAGCAATTCGAATTTTAAAGAAACATTAGAAAAAACAAGAGCATTAGCGCAGAAAGCAGAAGGAGCTGGTTATACGCGTTATTGGTTAGCAGAGCATCACAATTCAGCACATATTGGTAGTTCGGCGACTTCATTATTAATCGGATATGTTGCTGAAGGTACTTCAACATTACGAGTTGGTTCGGGTGGAATTATGTTACCCAACCATTCGCCATTAATCATAGCAGAGCAATTTAGTACATTAGGAATCCTATATCCCAACAGAATAGATTTAGGATTGGGAAGAGCACCAGGAACGGATCCTGAAACAGCAACAGCCATTCGAGCGGACTTTAGACAAGCTGCTTATACTTTTCCACAAGAAATAGCGGAAATAGAAAAATATTTTTCATTAGAAAATGCTTCAGCGAAAGTACGTGTACCAATGGCTGAGGGAGTAGATGTTCCTTTGTATATTTTGGGCTCAAGCACGGATAGTGCCCATTTAGCAGCTAAAAAAGGATTGCCTTATGCCTTCGCCAGTCATTTTGCAACCGCACATTTATTCGAGGCCATTACTATTTATCGCAACGAATTTCAACCATCGAAGGAAGTACCTGAGCCATATGTGATGGCTGGGGTTAATATTATCGTTGCAGATACAGACGAAGAGGCAGAGCAAATGTTTACTTCATTAATTCGAATGATTGTAAGTTTATTGACGGGTAAAAGGAATGCTTTACAAGCACCGACAGAGATGACAGATGAATTACGTGAAATGGCGAATCATCCTTCTGTTCAAGGCATGCTTAAGTTTACTTTTAGAGGAAGCAAAGCAACGGTTAAAAAACAAGTGGAAGAATTCATTGCCCAAACTAAAGTTGATGAATTGATTGCTGTTACGAATACTTATGATGCAGCTGACCGAATTAAGTCATACCAATTATTTGGTGAGATTATGTCGGAGATTAATGCGAAATAAGATTTTAAGGCAAAAGACAAAAAGATCAAGCTGCGGAGGATATTCATCCTTCGCTAAACCCAAATAAAAGCGATATGTATCGCAGATTTAGAAACTCGCGCTTCGTTGAAGTTGCGGAGGATATTCATAGTCCCACAGGATTTGCTCCGCATGTAGCTATGCTGCTGCGGTTGTAAAATGTAGTTCTAATATTAACCATTTGGCGGCTTCTCATTATTAAATAAGAGTTAGACCTTCAATAAAATTCGTTATTTTTAGTTCTTGAAGAGGTGCTATAATTGAGTTGTGTTTTAGGTAAAAAACTGAGTGATTCGATAATAACCGCAGCAGCGAAGCTACTTCGGAGCGGTTTTTAGATCAAAAAATTAGTTTTTCGAAAATAACTGCAGCAGCGCAGCTAGTATGGAGTGGGAGTGACAATTTGAATAATTATGACTTTAACAAAAGGAGGGTGTTACGCCTTAGTTTGCCTATTTTTAATTTCTTGTACAAGGGACCAGCGTGTTATAACTGAGAAGGTAAAATATTCAAATATTATTAACACCTTTTTTAATGACATTAAAACAAATAAAAAAACTGTTAAGGAGTCGGTGGATTTATATTTTACTAATTCAGATGAAATATTGAAGGAAGAAAATGAAAGGGCTTTCATACTTTATGAAATAAATATCATGTCATTTATAAACTATTTACAACGTAAAAATAGTCAATCAAAGTATAAAGTTTATTGGGGCGATGATATATTGAAAAATCGAGAAAATTTCTGGATTTTAGATCCATTTCAATGCGAAGAAACACTTCTTATTGTTTATGAGGATAGTCTAATAAACGATAAGTTTTGTTGCTGTTTTCGAGGGGATAGTATCTATTCAATATTTGCGTCTGATAATGATGGGAAAGTAGTTTGGACAAGAGAATTTAACTTGGTTCAAAGCCATTCACAAAACTAATAAGCAATTAAACGCCAGAAAAGTTCTCTATTTCGATTGAGATAATCACCCTTAAATTACGAATCAAGTTTTGCTGGATTATCTTTATTAAACCAAAAAAATAATAATTCTATTCTTTGTTTAGAAATTTCATAGAATAAGGTTGTATGCGGATGGATTAAAGCCTGATGAATATTTTTTAGCCCTTTTAAATTTGATTTTTTATAAAGTTTAGGAAATGTTTCTATTAAATTAATTACTCCGAATGTTTCCTCAACAAAAGCATTTGATTCTTTTTCAGTGAAGTTTTTTTCGATATCATTAATCACATCAGCAAAAGTTTCTTTCGCTTCGTCCGACCAAATAACTTCCATTAAATATTCGCGTTTGGGAAACGCTTTTGGTATTCAGATTTCACCTCTGCATGATTCGTGAATTGGCCATTTTTGATTTGATTTTGACCTCTTTTAATCCCCTCAATTACCTCTTCAGGTAAATCATCAACTGACCTAATGTTTTCATTTTTTGAACTGCTTTTTAACAATCCAATTATCTTATCTAAAGTAGATTCATCTGTATTGCCCAGAAGCTCAACAATTTTTGAGATTTTAATTTCAGCAGTATTCATAATTCAAAGATACGAAAAAAGCATTTTAGTTTAAAATTTAATTCGGTGAGCCAATTATTAGTGTTTGAATAGGGGAGTAGCGCTTTATTTTTGTCACATTTAATGAATGATGCAATCGCGAGTAAAAAACAGTCTTTAATCTTTTACGCTTTCATCTAACCAAACAATTCCTCTACCTCAGGCTGCGGAGGATATTGATCCTTCGCTAAACCCAAATAAAAGCGATATGTATCGCAGATTTAGAAATTCGCGATTCGCTGAAGATGCGGAGGATATTCATCAGCCCCACAGGATTTGCTCGGCATTTAGCTATGCTGCTGCAACGGTTGTCAAATGCAACAACAGTCTTTAATCTTTTACGCCTTAATCTAACCAAACAATTCCTCTACCTTCTTATGTCGGTATGCAAATATTTCTTTGAGTTTATGCTTAACGAATAACGCATTTGCAATTCGACCGAGGAAACCAAAAGGCAAACCATAATGAACGATATCAATCATTTCAACGCCATTTTCAGTAGCTTTAAAAAAGTGTTTATGGTGCCAGAATTTATAAGGACCGAATCTTTGCTCGTCAATGAAAAATGCATGATCTTTCACTTGCGTGATTTCTGTAACCCATCTTAGTTTAATTCCTAATACAGGTTTAACAAAATATTGGATGATTTTTCCTGGGTACATTTGGTCAGGTTTGCCATCAATGATTGCAAAACCCATTCCATCGGGTGTTATTTCCTTTAGATTATTCGGGTCTGAAAAAAAAGCCCAGCATTTTTCTATTGAAATAGGAACTTCTTGTTTCGATTCAACTTTGTATAATTTCATATTATTTTCACTTTCCGTGAAGAATAAATAACAATTGAAACCAATAAATAGGTGAAACGATACCGTTATACCTATTTTTTCAATCGGATACCTTCTTCTTCGATTGTAATGATTTTATCTCGGTATAAAGCTCCAATAGCCTTTTTGAATACCTTTTTACTCACACCAAACATGTATTTGATACTTTCAGGTGCAGATTTATCATTTGCTTCTAAATAACCACCGGCTTTTTCAAGCTTAGCTAGAATATCACCAGCAACACCATCTACTTTTTCGTAACCAGGAGGTTGTAAAGCAATATCTAATTTTTCGTCCTCTCTAACCTTCTGAACGAATCCTTTAATTCGCATTCCAGGTTTAATCGGCTTGAATATTTCATTGTGATATAAGAGTCCTGAGAATTTTTCATTCACAACAACCTTTACACCTAAATCTGTTCTAGTCGCTATAATCAAATCAACTTCATCACCCACTTGAAAATCGTGTGGTTGATTATCTAAAAATTGATCAGTTTTAGAACTGGCAACAATTCTATCCGTCTCTTTATCTAAATAAACACGAACAAAATAAGTAACACCAGCTGCCATATCATAGGCTTGTTCGCTAAACGGAACAAATAAATCCTTCAGTAAACCCCAATCTAAAAACGCACCGAAATTAGTCGTTTGCACACATTTTAAATGCGCAAATTGATCTACTTCAGCCAATGGCGTCTCAGTTGTTGCAATAATTCTATCTTCAGAATCGAGATAAATAAAAACATCGATATATTGATCTACATCAGTCCCTTCCAGTACATATCTTGTCGGTAGGAGAATTTCACCAAAAACTTCACCTCCGTCTAAGTATAATCCAAAATCTACTTCTTTAACTACACGTAATGTGTTGACTTTTCCTATTTCTACCATCTTAATTTCTTTGAAACAATCCGTAAATATACGGTCTTTGTCCGCCCTTAGGGTTCACAAAAATAGAATTATTTGTTGCAATAGTCTCAAAAGCGGGTCCTAGCTCGCTTTGAAGCATTTCTAAATCGTATTGACGAATAGGTAAACCAGCGCATTTTTCAGCACCTCCTTTAGCAAATGTTGCAAGTAGAACAAATCCGCCTACTTTAACTTTTGATTTTAATAAGTCAAAATATGTATTTCGATCTACTTCCTCTGTAAAAAAGTGGATCACTGCTCTGTCTATCCATAAATCCAATAACGGCAATTCGTGTAAGATACTTGGCGCAGTTAAATCATCTAAAATCCACTCCACATTGCACTCCTCTTTACCTAAGTTTTCACGAAGAATAGATAAGGCTTTAGGACTGACATCGTTTATATTGATATTCTGAAAACCATCTTCTAATAGAAATTCGATTAGCGTAGTTGCTCCCGCGCCAGCTACAAAAATTTCCGCGTACTTACTTAAATTAAGCGAGTTGATTAAATGAATTGTATCTTTTGGATGCGCTTCATACCAACCTAACTCCGTTTCTACTTTCCCTTCATATATTTTCGTCCAATGCGACTTCCAATCCATAGCTTCTATTTAAAATCAATGTGAATATAAAGTTAATCCATAATTTAATTGACTTGAAAAACCGAAAAAATAATATTTTATTCGTTTTAATCCAATTACTGCTTTACTATTCAGTTTAATAAACGAAAAAAGGGGATTGAATAATCAATTCCCCTTTTAAGCTAATTAAAAGTAAACTATGAAAATACTTTATTAAAATTATACCAATTGAGCTTTTGGATATAATGACATCCATTTCTCTAATTGTTCTTCTGTCTTTAATGTTATTGTTGTTCTATTGTCCAACTTTAATTTAAATTTTGGTGTTGAATTTTTAATTTCTTGAATTATTTTTTCAACTCTTGATTTTGATTTTTTACGTGCCATTATTATATGTTTTTGGTTCTTAATTTCTTCTATAAAGATAACGATTATACTTCGAAGTTATTGTAACAACTATTACATAAACCCCTTAAATTAGACGAATTGCGATAAAAACGGGACGAATGAATCACATTCTTAATTAAAATTATACCGTTTGGTATATGTTGAAATACCTATAAAAGCTGAAACAAGCAAAAAACGACTTGGTTTTTTAGGATTATTGTTTGGTGCCTTGTTAAAATTCGTTAAAAATAATTCGTTAAAAATTAACAATATGAAATATGCTCGATTTAGCTAAATAATCGAATTTAATACTAAACCATTTTTATACTCGTTTAAACACGGGTATTCAACCATGAATAATAAGATAAATGGTTATTTTTGTTGCGTTAAATTAATATTATGAGTCAAAATCAGAATTACAATTCGAGTGAATTAATCAGCTTTCTTTGGCAAAAGCGTAAGCATCTAATTATTATAACAGCTTTGGCATTCGTTATATCAATAGGCGTTAGTTTATATATGACACCTTATTATATGGCAAGAGCCATTGTCTTTCCAACTAAATCCAATTCGGTTGACTTTAGTTCGAACAGCCGGAATAGTGTTGTTGAATTTGGTGACGAGGCAGATGCGGAAAGACTTTTACAAGTATTGGTTTCTCCCGAAATTCGTGATAGTTTGACTTTGAAGTATGATTTGTATACTCATTATGAGGTTGATACAGCTGAAGCTCATGCTAAGTTCGAGTTCCAAAAAAAGTATGAGCAAAATATTCATTTCGATAGAACACGATATAACTCAATTAATATTGATGTCTTGGATACCGAGCCTAAAAAAGCAATGTTGATAGCAAATGATATTGTAAGGTTAGTGGATACCGTTATGAATAGAATGATTCGCGAAAGAGCGCAAGGTCCAAAATTCGCAGTTGAATATGAAGTGGATCTAATAAGAAGAGAGATGGGGGATTATTCTGAGAAATTAAAGTCGTTAGGCGATTCGGGCGTTGTAAGTGTTGATGAACGTGGTAATATGTATGCTGATTATATGGAGGCATTAAAATCAGGTTCTAGTGGGAAGGAATTAGCTGAAGAGATTAAACGAAAAATTAATGCGACGCAAAAATACGCATCAGAATATGACACTTATACCAATTTAGTAAATGGATTTAGTGTGCGGTATACAAATATTCTTGATGTAAATGATCAGGTACATCAATATGCTAAAACAGAAATTCAACAAACTATTCGACATAGTTTAGCGGAAGAGCCAGACAAAAAAGCCAAACCAAAAAGAGCAATAATTGTTTTATTGGCAACTTTTTCAGCTTTTATTATGGCAATCTTCATTTTATTAGGAATAGAGAAAGTAAAAGAACTTCGCGCAATCAATTAATTTCGTTTTGAAAGTTTTACTAAATATGCGTTGGTTTTACTTATTTGCAGTCCTTTTTTTGACTGCGAATATGTACTTGATGGCGCAAGGTGAAATTTTTCTTAACGCCGTTCCGCTTGGACTAATATTGATATACACTGCTTTTTATCACCTCGATAAATTGTTTTTATTTATTGTTTTTTTTACACCACTTTCGTTCAATATAGAGAATTATGTCAGTGCAAATGTTGGGTTATTTGTACCAACTGAACCACTTTTATTTGGGGTTCTATTGATTATTTTCTTTAAACAATTGAAATCAAACCTATTTGAATCTGCCTTTTTTAAACATCCAATTACAATTCTATTTATTTTTCAATTATTATGGATTTTCATTACTGCAATGACCAGTGAATATCCAATTGTATCGTTCAAGTTTTTATTGATGAAAATGTGGTTTATTATTCCAATTTACTTCTTTGGATATCTTTTCTTTAAGGACGAAAAAAACATTTTTAGATTTATCTGGCTCTTTATTTTTGGATTGACAATTGTTGTGCTGTATACATTAATAAATCATGCTAGTTATGGATTTAATGAAGCGAGTGGGCACTGGGTAATGTCTCCATTTTTTAAAGATCATACCTCCTATGGTGCGATTTTAGCATTGATTTATCCTGTGTTGTTTGGATTGCTATTCGCAAAAAAAAATGGTCCACTTGTAAGGCTTATTCTAATTACTTTAATTCTACTTTTTGCCATTGCAATAGCTTTAAGTTATACCCGTGCAGCATGGTTAAGTTTAGTCGGTGCATTCTTGGTTTATTTATTATTCCGCTTTAAAATCCATTTTAAATACCTTGCAGGAATAGGTGTGATGGGAATTGTATACATCGCTTTTTCATGGACAGCTATCATGCATAATTTAGAGCGGAACCAATCGGAACATGCGACTGATAATATTGATGAACGAATTGAGTCGATGGCAAATATTAGTACGGATGCATCTAACTTAGAAAGACTAAATAGGTGGGGGAGTGCTATTCGTTTATGGGAAGAACGACCAATTGTAGGCTGGGGACCTGGAACCTATGCAATGGTTTATGCGCCGTTCCAATTGTCATCCTCTAAAACAGTGATCTCAACAAATGCTGGAATTTTAGGCAATGCCCATTCAGAATACTTAGGACCATTATCGGAACAAGGTTTAATCGGGATGTTATTGATTATAATGCTTGTGATTTATATTCTTTATATCGGTATCACATTATACCTAAGATTACCTGAAGGACCATTAAAAACGCTGTTGTTGACCATTATTTTAGGACTGATAACGTATTTCGCACATGGTATTTTAAATAACTATTTAGATACCGACAAGGCTACCATACCAGTATGGGGTTTTACAGCGATTATTGTGATGTTAGATATCAAATATCCGAAAAACAAAATCAAAAAAGGATTGCAAACGCAGGCGAAAATTGATTAGCAACTACTTATTTTCATTGTAATAGCCTTGTAGTGTAAACATACTTTCACTTTTTTTATCAAATTCGAATTTATAGATAGGTGTACCTAATTTTAAATTTGATCCAGTTGTATGTCCAGAACTTAAAAAGTTACTTGTGATTTTAACTTCGTTTGGTTCCTGTGATTTTGGAATTAACAATAAATACTCTTTAACATTAATCAAATAATAAATATCGTTAAGGTATATTTTTTTATCTTTTAAAATGGCCCATTCCTTGAATTCTCCTTTGTAATTTTTTTCGGTCAATTGAATAGCTTTTTCTTGGCCAAAAGAAATATTAACCAAGAAGAAATAGAAAATTATTGAGATTAAATTTTTCATACATTTTATTTTTGTTCGATTCAAATGTATGATAAGGAGTTGAATAAGTGATCACCCAATTGGGTGAAATAGAGTTTTTGTATAAAATAACAGCACCTTCGACTCGATTCCGAAGGTGCTGCCGCTATTTAACCGCATAGACCCTAACTATGCGACTCTTGATTGTCTTATAATGTTTTTGTCGTATCTCTTGAATTAATTTGAAATAATCAATACTTATTCGTCGACAAAATGAAAAGTATTAATCGGTTAATGTTTCTCGTTTTACAACATTGATTAATTCAAATTCACATATTCCTAAAATTTTATATCACCATATTTTTGCCTTCAATAATTTTGTTAATAATTCAATTTACGCTGTAGGTTTTAAATAGTTACAGTCCTATTGTTTGTTTATAGGTAGATAAGATTATCTTATCACAGCTATCAATAGCGAATTATATACCAAAAGGGTAAGTTTTATTAGGGTGGCTGATTATTAAGGTGTTGAGTAAAAAAATACTACATTTTATTTTTTCAAAATGAAAATAACGACTAATTTTTGAAAAAACAGAAAACGGAATTGGACGGAGATTTCACCTTTTGAGGTTATACTTCCTCTTTCGTTTCGTTGATCAATCTATAAACTGTCGTTTGACCTATATCTAACTTTTGAGCGACCAATTTGGTATCGTTATTATACTTTTTCATGAGTGCTAAAACAATTCTTTGATTGTATTCACGCATACTGATCTCTTCAACCATTAAATCAGGTAATAGATCTTTATTGGTTGCCAATTGAATGTCTTCGTCAAAAATCACATTCGAATTAGATATCACACATGCTAATTCTATAATTGATTTTAATTCTCGGATATTTCCAGGCCAGACATAACGACTTAATTTTTGTTTAGCAGTTGAGTCTAACTTCTTAACCTCAATATCATTCTCTTTACAGAATAATTTCAAGAAGTGTTGAGATAGTATTAATACATCATTATCTCGTTCTCTTAATGGCGGTAAATGAATAGGGAGTCCGAATAATCTATAATATAAATCTTCTCTAAATTTCCCTTCCTTAACGTCTTCGATTAAATTCCTATTGGTTGCGACTATTATCCTACAATTCGTTGGAATTGTGACGTTCGATCCAACTCTTGTGATTTCTTTTTCTTGTAATGCTCTTAGTAGTTTTACCTGTGCATTTAAATCCATCTCACCAATCTCATCAAGAAATAAAGTACCGTTATTGGCTTCCTCAAATTTCCCTTTTCTTTGCATTGAAGCACCTGTAAAGGCACCTTTTTCATGACCAAATAATTCGCTTTCCAATAAATCACTTGGTATGGCAGCCATGTTGATGGCTATAAATGGAGCCGATTTTCGATTAGAGTTAAAATGGATAGCCTTTGCAACAACTTCCTTTCCTGTTCCTGTTTCTCCAGTTAGCGTTACCGTAATATTTGTTTGAGTGGCTTTGTCAATTAAGTTGTATACTTTTTTGATCGCATCACTTTGACCTATGATGGTTTTTTCAAAAGTATATTTATTGGCAACCTCTTTTTGCAAGGATTGAATCGTGTTTTTAAGGTCGGTGTTTTTATAAATATGTTGAATTGTATGAAGCAATCTTTCTTTGATATCTTTCGATTTAACCAAGTAATCATAAGCACCAGCTTTGAGAAGTTTAAGCGCCGTTTCAATCTCTTCTTGTTCAGAAATAGCGACAATCTCTATCGCTGGATTGATTTTTTTAACCTTTTGTATTAATTCAATACCATTCATATCAGGTAAATTATAATCTACAGTTATTGCTGCTGGATTTTGACCAATTTCAGCTAACATAGATTTACCATCCATAAAACTTTTCACTATAAAACTGGGATTCAGCGACAAACTATGGACCAATAATTTATTGTACCATTCATTATCTTCAACCACAAATACTAAAAAGCTATTTTCATTCATATTTAAGCTACTAATTTACGTTTATTTTTTTTTTACAAAGTTAATTTCCGCTGATACATTTGTTAAAACCGGTCTACTGATTTCTTCTAATTTTTGAATTAAGCGGGGTACATTTTCTAAATTTATCCCATTCCTTCTGTTGTTTTCTATTGCCTTTAAAATCTCATATAATGCATCGGCTTCGATATGTAAACATGGAGGAGCAATTTTATGAGCAGCAGCAGACATTTCTTCCCAAGCTTTATTTCGGGCATGTAATTTAATTTCTTTGATTCCTGCTGTTGTGCTAGACATAAAAGTTTCCAACATATCTACATAAAAGGCGTCATCATCTGCTGACATTTCTTTTAACGCTGTAAATTCACCAGTCGATTGAATTGGAAGATCTGATTCTAAAATTGAAAATACATGCGCCAAAAGATCAGACGCTTTAAACGGCTTGGTTAATATTTTACTAAATCCAATTTTTAAATAATAAGATTCGTTGGTAGTGATATCTGCAGTTAGACCAATAATTGGAATCGATTGATTTGGATTATCAGTGGCTGAACGGATAATTTCTGTTGCAGTCACACCATCCATTTTAGGCATTCTTATATCCATCAAAACTAAATCAAAGGTGCGATGTTCTAACATATCAATCGCATCTTTACCATTTGTTACAACAACAGTTTCACAAGCGTATTTAGAGAATATTGTTGTTAATAATTTGCAATTAAACGGTTCGTCATCAGCTATTAAAATTGATTTTGATTGTAAACTCGATTGGATATTGTATTGATCCCCTTTTTTAACTGGCTCAACCTGATCAATGACTTCCGTTATTTCATATTCCAATTCAAACTTGAAATTAGTTCCTTCATTTATAGCACTCTCTATATGTATACTGCCATTATGTAAGTCTATTAATTTTTTAGTAATGTTTAAGCCTAATCCTGTGCCACCATACTCTCTACTCGTACTTACGTCTCCTTGCTGATAAGCTTGAAAAAGGTTGGCTATTTGCGTTTGACTCATACCAATTCCAGTATCCTTTACATTGACAACAAGTTTAAATGTTTTATTGCCATTTATTTTTGCTTGCGCGATAATGTTTATCGTACCGTGCTCAGGTGTAAACTTGATGGCGTTGGTTATCAAGTTTAGCAGAATCTGTCTCAAGCGATGAGCATCACCTTTAGCAAATGGCAATGGGTCGTTTTCGATTAATACAATTAAGGCGATTGATTTTTGCTGAGCAACCGCGGTGGACATTGCAATTACATCTTCAATTACCTCCTGAGGAGAAAAGCCTATTTTTTCAAGAATAATTTTTTCCTGTTCTAACTTACTCACATCTAATACGTCATTCACAACCTCGAGTAAATGATCAGATGATTTACGGATCATATTTATTTGCTCTTTTTGAATTGGATTTAATTCGCTCAATGCGATTTGTTCAGCAAAACCGGACAAAGCATTCATTGGTGTTCGAATTTCATGACTCATATTGGCTAAGAATTCAGCTTTCGATGTAGCCAATAATTCAGACTTTTCTTTCGCTTTTTGCAAAGCAAGTTTATATGTATTATTGGTTTTAACATAATTGATGATGATAAACACAAGAATTAATAATAAGACCCCGATAGCACAACAAAACAGCGCAATTTGTAGGTTTGTGTTTTTAACAGCTTCTTTAGCCAACAATGTTTTCTCCGCAATTAAATTTAATTCAGAGGTTTCTAATTTATCTAAAATGGCACGAATTTTCCTAGAAATAATGCGGTCTTCCGCAATTAATGACAACTCTTTTCTTACATGTACACGATTAATATGATTCTCTTCAATCTCAACGGTTTGAATTTCACGATTAACGTCAGAAATATTTACACGATTGATTATCGTGACAATTGTATCAAGTTCTTTTTTATTTTTTTTAAATAAAGCGCGGCGTTCAATTTCGATAGGAACTTTTAAAGTATCCTCGATCGTTGGCGCTTCTTCAATTTTTGTCGATACCTTTTTTAGGGCAGCTTTTACCCTAAAATCTGGCTGGAGTAAAAGAATATCGTTTAAAATTTCGAATTTTATATCTGTGTATATTTTTAGCGAATCAAGTCGAAAATCACTGAATTTTTTCGCTGGAATCAATGCTTGAAGTTGCACCAATTTCTGATCGACTTCTTTTTTTATTGTGTCGATTTTATTGATATAAGTGGCATCTCGTGTTAAACTATATGATTTTACATTGTTTTCGGCATCCGATAAATCGTTCAAGATATCTTTAGCTGTGACTAGGTTTATATCTGGACGTACGGCTTCACTAACTTGCCCAACAATATTTGAAAATCGATTATACGCGTAAAAACCAATCATCGTCACTAAAGTGATAACAACAATGATAATAGCTAAAATTTTATACTCAAAAGCGTACCTGCTTTTCATAAAAATTAATGGGTTATTGATAGGATGTAAAGGTATTATGTTTTCACCAATTCTTTACAGAAAGTATAAAGTTCGAAATTTTTATCGAAAATTATTAAAATATTAAATAATAATAATTTCAATTTAAAATTTGTTGTAAGTCACTGTTTGTATATGTTTTAGGTCGGTAAGGCAATCTGTTTAATCAAGTTAATCGAATAAAAACTTGGTGTTTGTCGAATTTATTTTGAGTTCATATAATTAAATAATAGATTTATATCACCCAAAACTTAAACCCAATGCTACTTAAACAATTCTCTCGAATATCCATATTCGCTATTTTTATTTTTATTCCTCAATGTCTATTTTCTGCCAATTATTATTGGGTTGGAAATAATGGAGATTGTGACGAACTTTCTCACTGGTCGAACTCCAGCGGAGGAGCAGGAGGCGCATATGTTTCTTTGCCAACTGCGACTGATAATGTAATTTTCGATCTAAATTCATTCACACTGCCCGGTCAAATTGTCAACGTGAATATAGATCTAACATGTGCAGATTTAAATTTCAGTGGAGTATTAAACAATCCCGAATTTGCTGGTAGTGGTTCATATACTATAGAGGTGTATGGAGATTTAACTTTTGATACTGGGTTGGTACATACTTTTTTTGGTGATTATCATTTTTTATCAAATGCTTCAAGCACAATTTCTTCAGCCGGAAAAACATTTAATGGCGATATCTTATTTAATAGGAGTCTTGGCCATTGGAATTTAAGTGATGAGATGATAGTAAGTGGTGAAATTGGATTAAGATCAGGAGAGTTTAATACAATGGACCAAAATTTAATTGCGGGGAATATAAATGCAAACCTTGGTACGCAATTACGTACGATAGATTTTGGAAGTTCAATTGTTACTTTGATTGAAGAAGGACTTGCATTAGACTTAAGAGGGAATACGACAAATTTAACTGTGTTAAATACAAGTGCTGTCCTCAATTTTACAAATACTGATGATATTGTGGTAGAAGTCGGAGCAATTGCGAAAACTATTCCAACAATGCGATTTATTAATTGCTCTGGTAGTATTGAAATCGTTACTGGAAGTGTTGAAGACAATACAAACAGGATTACTTTTGGAGATATTGAAGTTTTAATTGATGGAGTTGAATTTATCATAGATTCTAATAATGATGATTCTAATATTAAAACTTATGGTAGTGTTACATTGCCAAATAATTGTCGGTATATCATTGGTTCAGGAGATGGTACAGGGGGGTATGGAGGAACTGATCATACTATTTTTAATGATGATTTTATTGTTGGTAATGGCGGACAAGGTGATATGCATGGTAGATATGTAGAGTTTTTGTCCGATTTTATTATTGGTGAAGATTCGGATTGCAGGTTTAGTAGAGATGTTCAATTTCAAGGAGATTTTTCAGTAAATGGAACTGATTTAGCTCACATAATACTTGATCAAGATGCTGAATTTGCTGGAAATTTAAATTTTTCTGGAACAAACATCGTGAGGATTGACGGGGAAACGAATATCGTAGGAGATTTAAATATTGCAGATGATGGCAATTTAACGTTACAAAACAATGGAGGGGCTGCCACTACATCTATATTAGGAAGCATAAATTTGGGTGCTGAATCTATAATTGATATTGGTGGTGGTGAAATAGGTGATTTTACAATTGACGCGATTGATTTATTAAACGAAGCACAATTGAATATAAATACCAATACGTCTATCACAACAATCAACGATTTGACTTTAAGTTCATTTAATATCGTTCGATTTAATACAAGTGCTGTTACCAATATTACGGGTACTTTATCTTCTGTAGGTTTATGTGATATATGGTTATGGTTACGATCTTTAAATGATGGCGAAACTGCGGATGTCAATTTTAGTAGTTTACAAACAGTAACATCTAATATTTGTCAAGATATAAATGTGACGAGCTTAAATATGACGAATACGGCAGGTGTAGATCTCTCAAATAATTCTGGTGTCTTATTTACTACGCCTGTATTAGGTTTAACTTTTTATTGGGTTGGAAATACAATTGGAAATGCAAAAACGGGTCTTTATTCTACAGGCATAAATAATGATTGGTCAAATCCGGATAACTGGACCTTGATATCTGGTTTATATACTGGAGCAAATACTTGTATTCCCGGTCCACATGATGATGTAGTTTTTGATGCGAGTTCATTTAATGCCGGAGGCGGTACAGTTGATATTGATCTTGTTGTTCAGGGTTGTAATAATATGTTATGGACTGGAATCCCTGCGGGAATTAGTCTTGACGGCAGTTTAACAGAAACAAACCGCGAATTAATAGTATTTGGAGATCTGGAATTACACGGCAATCTTGATAATCAATTCGAAGCTTTAATCACCTTTTCAGCACACGATGTAGGAACAAGAACAATAACAAATAATGGAGCACAGTTTTTTGGACGAATTGATTTTGAGTTTAGTGGAGGTACATGGTCAATATTAGACAATATGGATATGAATGGCGGAACTAGAGCCGATGTTAATTTTATTAGTGGTACTGTTCTAGCGAATGCTATTGATTGGTCAATTGAAGATGATTGGTATGTTTATGATGGCGTTTTTGACGCTGGTACGTCAACAATTATTTTCGATGGACCAGATACGCAAACGAGTCGTCAAGAGATATTATCAAATGGCAGCCCTTTTTATAACCTAAGTATTAATAGAGAGACAAATGGTGGTGGAAATGCTAATTTTTGCGAATTAGAAGATCCATTAACAGTGGATAGTGATTTAAATATACAAAGGGGGGGGCTAGCAGATAGAGGTTTTCAAATTACTGGAAATGCATTTGGAAACTTGACGATAGAAGATGCCGCTAGAATAGTGTTAGGGGAGTCGGGCTTATTGACGACTTTTCCAACTGATTTTTTAAGTGTTAATATTGATTTAAACGAGAGAGGTAGAACATATTATAATAGTGATTTAACGCAAATTGTTTCGAGTGTACCAACATACGGAGCTTTGTATTTGCAGAATCACGATGGAAGTTTGGTGGATAAAATTTTAGATGGTCCTATTACAATAAATGATATCCTTTCAATTGGGAACTATAATAATTTTATGGATGATGGTTTTCAGATTACAGGTGATGCTGGAGAAGAATTGCAAATGGATCCAAATGCCCAATTGACAATTGGAAATACTGTTACTGCGACAGATTTCCCAACGAATTTTAGCGTATTTGATTTGAGAGAGCCTTCAACGGTTGTTTATAACGCTCAAGACGACCAAGAAATAAAAGGCATGATAGGAGCAGGGAATTCGAGTTATTGGCACCTAACAGTTAATTATCCTGCAATGTTCGGGTCATCTGAGAAAACATTGGTTGGAGATATAAAAATTAGAGGTGATTTTAGTATTCACGATAATAATATAGTAGATATTGACGATCCTAATGATTATTCAATTGAATTATTGGGAGATTGGTTAAATGAAGGAACATTTGTTCAACACGAAGGCTTAGTTAGTTTGACAGGAACAGCTGAGCAAATCATTAGAGTTGATGGAGCAAATGAAACTTTTCATGATTTGACAATTAATAATACAAGTGCTGCGGGAATAGTAATTGAAGACGATATTACTATAGATAATGACCTGGTTTTAACTGATGGTATAATTTATGAAGGTTCTTTAGGTAATGAAGTGGTTCACATAAGTACTGGAGCAAATGTCACTGGCGCTTCAAATGCATCTCATGTAAACGGAAGGGTTGAGCGAACTGGAACTACTGCATTTGACTTTCCTGTTGGGAAAAACGGATTGTATCGTCCTATTTCAATTGGTGCTTCTTCATCAGGAACAGTAGGATTTATAGCAGAATACATTCAGTCGGATCCAGGTTTTATTTTCGACCCTTTATTATTGATTTTAGGAATAGATCATATTAGTCGATGTGAATATTGGAATTTAAATAGGAGTACTGTTGCTTTGGGAACGGTTAGCGTGAAACTTTCATGGAATAGTTCAACAAGTTGCGGTATAGTTAATATGGCAGATTTGCGGGTGTCTAGATGGAATTTGTCATTGTGGAACAATGAAGGTAATGGAGGTACAACAGGTAGTCCAATAATAGGAGATATTCTTTCGGCAGGGAGTGTTAGTAATTATGGTACATTTACTTTAGGATCAATTAGTGATGTAAACCCATTACCAATTGAGCTATTAAAATTTTATGCAGAGCTGAATGAAAATGTTGTCGATTTAGATTGGGCAACAGCAAGTGAATTAAATAATGATTTCTTTACCGTTCAAAGATCGAAAGACGGCATTAATTTTGAGGATATAGAACTAATTGAAGGTGCAGGTAATAGTTCAAAAAGTCATGATTATAAGTCGTGTGATAGCGCACCAGTTTTTGGCGTATCATATTATAGATTAAGGCAAACAGATTTTGATGGTATGTCAACTTATAGTGAAATAAGAACCATAAATTACGAGCCAATCACAATGCTGCTTTACCCAAACCCAGTTAAAAATGGATCTTATTCTCATTTAGTGATTGCACAAGAAATGGGAGCAGGACTTATTGAAATTTATGATGTTAACGGGCAATTTATTCTTAAAACAGATGGAGTAGTGGGAGATAATCTACTAGACCTATCTAATTTGCAAAAAGGAAATTATTTGGTAAGATATACGAACGAAAAATTTACAGCGACTCAAAAGTTGGTTTTACAATAATTTTTTAGGATGGAAGATTTTATGTAATCGCCGGTATAATTCGGGATGATCACTTTTTAAACTATCTGGATCTTCGAAGTAAAACTCTCCCGTAACTGCTAAAAATTCGATTGCATTCGCTTTTGCATATCCTCTTATCGAGAAGATTTCGTTACCTACTTTGTCCGCTTTACGTTGCGCAAATTCTTTCCATTCTTCAATGTCTTTTTCAGACATACGGTCGTAAAGAATGCTATCAATTTTACCGTCTTCCATATCCATTAAGTGAATAAACTCATGAATAGCAACATTTTTCTGGTCTTTATCGTCAGAAAACCCTTTATAAAGAGCAATTCTTGATAGCCACAACTTCCCTTCCATACTTCCGGATCCGACAAGTCCTTTGGCTAGTTGACCCGTTGATGGAATTTCAAAATGATTGGGAAAAATAATGATTTCATCTAAATTGGAATAATGCCAATTATGAATAGCGAATGTAGGAATTACGCCTCCTGCTGCAACCAAAATTCTGTCTAAATCCGTGACTTCAGTTTGATGGCCACTAATTTTGTAATTCAAGAGAAAAATATGAATCTGCTTCTCAAAAGACCGTTTCTTAGTGCTTGGTAATTTTTGATAAAAAGGTACGCGTAGTTCTAGAATTGATCTCCACTCTTTCGGGAAATCTCGAGTAGGCATTCTTTTATTTACTTTACGTTTTTTTTTAGTTCGTAAATAGCCAATAATCAACATTCCAACTATTAGGATAGCAAATATTCTCCAATCGTAGTCCATTTAAATTCTTACTTGTTAATATATATTGTTCGCCAGGATATTGAGTCGCGTTAAAATTTAGCTTTATCCGAACAGACATAGTTTACTTTCAAAACTAATATAATTTGTGGCGAATTGGAAATAGTCTTACACAGAAAAATTTAAGCCCAAAGTGATAATCTGTTTTCTATGCTTCAGTTTGCCCCAGTCATCAGAGAAAACGAAAGGAACAAAACTATTAATCAATTTTAAATTTGCGTAAAATGATATGCGCTTCTTGATATAGAATCCAGTTGCAAATGATGCAAAATAAGAAAGATCGGTACTTTCTGTCGCGAATGATTCAGTTATTTTAGTTGTGTTGTCGGATCGCTTAGAGTTACTTAAAAAAGATAAGTTAGTACCAATGGATGGTCGAATAAAAATGGTTTTTCCGAGTGTCAATGAAACTCTTAACGGAACGGTAATATAATTGATCCTATAAGTGTCTGTTGCTGTTTTATAACCTCGTTGGTCGTAAATCACGCCTGAACCAATTGAAAAGAATCGCGAGTTCATCCAATAATTTACAGTAAATCCAGGGGAAAATGTTTTTCTTGAAATCTGTTTAAAACTTATTTGTTGATCACAAAATGAATGGCCAAAGGAAAGTAAAGGACCTATTTCAACTTTTTGCGCATAAGTCAAAGATGTTAACAAGAAAATTGAAATGAAAATAGGGAGCTTCATAATTAGGTTAACGCAAAAAAAAGATTTTTCGTTTGCGTTAACCTAAAAAATGAATAATTATTTTAAAATGAACGAGTTATTTAGTTGCAATCAGCTTAAATCCTTCAACAATAATGATTTTACTGCCCTCATCCATTACCGGTATATTCTCTAGTTTTTTAGCATATGCTCGGTCAGGATAAACACCTCTACCTGGTACCATCCAATCATTCTGAACAAGTTGGTAATCGACAAGGTCATAATTTTCAAGAACGTAATCTTTAAATTTTTGATCGAAAGACTTTCTTTGAGCATCAATACCATCATGGTCACCTGGGAATTTTGCCTCTAAATATTCTGACATATAATAAACATTCCCTTCAGCTGTTTTATCGATAATGTAAATAAATCCGCCTTGCTGTTGAGCATTAGAAGCTATAGGCAGTGAAAAAGCAAGTAGAAATAATAATAATATTCGCATAGTTTAGATTTTAGAATAAAAATAGAAAAAAAAAGACCTTACAATAAAATTGCAAGGTCTTTTTTAATGCTTTAGTTTACAGCCTATTTCAAATGCTCAGCAAAAAAGCCCATCATAGTTGTATACAATTCAATTCGATTTTCTTCTTTGTAAAATCCATGACCTTCGTCATATTTCACCATATATGGAACATCAATATTCCGTGCTCTTAATTTTTCAACTATTTGGTCAGCTTCGTTTATGTTAACTCTTGGGTCGTTTGCACCTTGCACAACGAATAACGGCTTAACAATTTTGTCTGTATGCAAAGCTGGTGAAATTTCATCCATTATGATTTTCTCTTCTGGGATATTTGGATCATACCAAGTTTCATACAATAAAGCTCTGTATTTCTCCCAATATGCTGGAATGCTTTCCATAAATGTATTTAAATTAGAAACACCAACATAGTCAACACCACAAGCATATAATTCAGGTGTTTTTGTCATTCCTCGCAGTACAGCGTATCCACCATGACTTGCACCGTAGATAGCAACTTTATCCTTATTTACCCAACCTTGTTGAATAACATAAGCTAAACCATCTTCAACATCATCCATCGCAGCACGACCGATTTGTTTGAAACCAGAATTCATAAATTCCTTCCCATAACCGCCTGAAATTCTAAAATTCACATTTAAAGTAGCGTATCCACGACTGGCAAATAATTGATTTTCTGGATTGAATCCCCATGAATCTCTTACACCTTGAGGTCCACCATGTGGCATAACGATTAAAGGGACTTTTTCTCCGTTTAAAGCTGCTTTTGGTAAAGTGATATAGCCGTAAATTGTTTTACCATCACGACTTTGAAACTTAATCGGACGCATTTCAGCCATGTCTGACTCCTTTAAATGAGGCAATACTTTGTATAAAAGTTTAACCTTGTCTTCTTTTACATTGTAGATATAATATTCAGCAACAATTTTGTCACTCGTTACAACAATCATCTGTACATTTTCATCATCAGATCTGTATGTTGTATAAAATTGCTTGTCACCAAATTCTTTTTTCAATCTTGCCTGCACTTTTTTATAAGTTTCACTAATCGGAATAATTCTAACTTTCTCAGCGTTAACCATAATATAGTCAATCTCAAATCCTCTTTTTCTCGAAAGGCGTATAGAAGAAACGTCATAAGTTTTGTCAGAATGTATCTCCTTGATTACTTTCTTCGCTTTTAAGTCATACAATTGAATAACCGTTTTATCACTCGATAAATTTGACGCTACGTATGCATCATTTGGATTCTCTGTTTCATAATTGAATTCAATTACGTTAAACGCGTTTCCAAATTCGACCGTCATTAAATTTTTCATCTCACCATCAATTTTATAATCGATAGATTGATCAACACCATTTATCAATCGTGTGATAATTCTTAATTCTCCGTCCTTGTCAAAAGTGTAACCTGCAACTGGCGCTTCACCTTCTTTAAAAGTGTAGAGTTTGGTTAATTTTCCCGTATTGATATTTAATTTATAAGGCTCTTCTTGTTGCTTATTATCTTTATTTAATGAGATAATGATATGTTCCTTGTCATCTTTAAGTGATTCAAGGATATTCGCTTTTACACCGTCAAAAGGAGTCAGTTCTTTATCATTTGACCCATCTATATTGATGCCGAAAACGTGAAAATTTTCGTCCCCACCTTTATCTTTTAAGTATAGGATTCTTTCGTTTGTCGCCCAAAAATATCCTTTAATAATATCTTCACCATCTTTTAAAATAGCCAACTCTTTATCCGTTGCTGTATTTTTTATAAAAAGTGTGTTTTTACCTTCATCATTACGCTTCAAATACGATAGGTATTCGCCATTTGGAGACAGTTGAAATGAAGCTGCATCAGGGTTTTTAAAATAATCCTCAACAGAATATTTAAAAGGGCCAGATTCTTTTGCCGCTAATTTTGCCAAATCCGCACTCGTCGTTGGTAATGCAGTATTTCCCGGTAATGTTTTTACCGTTTTACTTAATACCAACGGCAATTCCATACCATTTTGATAAAATGTACCGCTAAGATCATTGTCTTCCATTTTAGCGACATATTTGAATTGTACAGTGGCAGAAGTAAATGTGATTTGGCCATCTTCAACTATTGTTTTGTCAATAGGAATACCGCTTGCTCCCTGCATTGGAACATCTAATGTTGAGGAATATCCTTCGTCAGTTTCACTGATGTCAAAGATGAGCTCAAGTTCTATACCTTGAGTCGTAATAGCTCCTTTCCATGATCCAGAATAGTCTTGTGCTGTGCTTATAGTGCTTATCATAACAATAGCAAATGTGAGTATTGATAATCGAATTGTTTTCATAATTTAACGGTTTAGAGATTTAAAATAATAATTTTATAATTAAGTATAAGCTTGCGCCTATTACCATACCAATTGCAAATTTTATCCAAAGAATTTTTTTACTTGTATTTGATTTTTCTGTCATAACTATTGAAATTTAAGTACAGCACAAAGATGAACCTAAAAAGCATAGGTTTGATTGATGTTTGCCCGAAATTAAGGAAAAATGGCGACGAAATTAGTTTTTAACATGTTGATTATGAGTGGTTTACGTGTTTATTGACGGCATCTACTAAAACGATCAATCCCAACCCTAAATTTCTAAATTTCGGGTAGTTTTATGAAAAAAATCAAAGATTATTCAACTGTTTAATATAAAATGAAGGATTCAATTGGGTATGTAGTTTGAAATATTTAGCAAATGAATCGCCGCTTTTATATCCTAACTCTTCTGCGATGGCTTGAATGGAATATGATCTAAATTGTCGATCATTTTTTAGCCGCACTATCGCATAATTAATTCTCAGGTCGTTGATATAAGTATTGAAATTCTTTTCAAATTCCATATTCAATACCTTGGATAAATAAGTCGTGTTGGTTTTGATTTTTTTGGCAACATTATAAGAATTACAGTCAACTGAGAGAAAGTATTCTTTTTCTTCCAAATATTTTAAACCGTCGATTATTTGAGTTTTTATCTCTTCACTTATGTCATTCGTAGATTTTTCTTCTAAGACGGTGTCTTTCGAATCGACGATTGGTTGTACAATTTTGGTTTGTTCAATATTATTCAACTTATCCATCAAAAGATTGAATCTTAATTCATCTTTTTTTCTCAATCGGTAAAAGCGCAATAACAAAAACAATAATCCGAGAATCAGTATTGAAGATCCTAATAGAACATAATTCAAATAGTTATTTTGAATATTCTTAGCCCTTGCCAATTTATTCAATTCACTTTTATAGTCCGCTAATTCTTGTGCACGAAGTGAAGCATTCACATCGTCTTTAATTTTAGAGAACTCATCTTTCGTGTTTAAATATTTTTCAAAATAGAAATGTGCTTTTTCGAAATTACCGTTTTCTTTATATGAATCTGCGATAATTTCATAATAGTCAAGCATATAACCTTCCTCTTCAGGAGTGACTTCATATGCTGCTAAACCATCTTCTAAAATTTGAATTGCGGCTGAGAAATTGCGCATACCATGTTCAACTTTTCCTAATCTATAAGCATGATTTAGCCAAAATAATGAAGATGCTGGCGGACAAAAATCAAGTGTTTTTTGATAATTACGTTTAGCCTCATTAAAATTTCCTTCAATAAAATCAATTTCTGCTTGATTTAAGTAAACGAAATACATAAGACATGAATCACCATCCAAGGCAACTAACTTTAATCTATTGTGATAATATTTTGCAGAATCAAGTTGATCTATTTTCTGATAAGAAATAGATAAATATAATAGGCTTTTTATTATGCTGAGGTCTTTTATATCACGCGTATATAATGAATCAATTTGCCTACTTGAATAAAATGCAACATTCTTTTTTGTAGCTTCTATGGCTTTAGCATGGTCTTCAGAAAATATGTGAAGACTCGCTAATTTACTTAATGTGACTTCTCGAAGTAGGTCGTTATTACTTTTTTTAGCAATCTCTAAAGCTGCATTATAATAGGTTATTGCTTTGCTACTATTTGGAATGCTGAACTGTAAATCTCCTCCCAATAAATTAGCATGTATTAGTAGGACATCGTTCTCATGTTTTTTAGCAAATGCCATTAACCTTTCGGATTCAAAAATGGCTTGATCAATATTTTTATCGTACAAATGGAGAATAGAATAGGCCTCAATTACTAAACCTTGTATTTCTATATTCCCGTCTTCTTTCGCCTTTTTTTCGCACAATTCGCCAAAAAACAATGCTTTTTCTTTATCGTACGTGAGATATTTTGTCAAAGAATCTTGAAGTTCATCAGCAGATAATTCATCGTAATTCAACTTTTGGGCAAGTCCAGAAAAAGGGATTAAAAAACAGAAGATTAACTTAATAAGGAATTTTCCTTGCAACATATTGTCTATTTGAGTTATTCTACTCAGCATTTAATTTGGTCGTAAAATTAACATAAAATGTAAAATGATACTTTTTTGGTAGGTGAATTAAAAGTGGTTCAACCAGCTTATTAAAGTTGTTTGTCCAATAAAAGGTGTGTGAATGATAAAATGGCTTCAGTCAATTATATGAATAGATATTAAATTAATATATTGATAATTAAGTGTTTAATGTATTGGTGTTTTGTAATGATTTGATTGTTAGGGCTAAATATTTTATTCGAACGATTTAAAATTCATTTTTTTTTACTTAGTTTGCTTAACTAATTAAATCATAAAATATGAAAAACCTATCTTTAAAATTAGCCATCACTGTGGTTGGTGCAATGCTTTTTTTTACTTCATGTAAGAAAGACGGATGTACTGATCCATTGGCTTCAAATTACAAAGTGACCGCCACGGAAGATGACGGGTCATGTGAATATGGAGAAGTAACTGCTACTGCGCCTTCAGGATTTACACCTAGTTTCGCCGGCAGTTTTGGAGCGTTTGTTTCAATTAAATCATTGACAACTACAAATACAGGTGGAATTACTTTTGATGCATCAATCGGAACTGCGGTTGCTATGTTTAGTGAAGATGGAGGTGCGAACTTCCAAGATGCAGGTGAAGTAAAAGTCAATACTAAAGTGCTTACAAAACAGGATAATAATTCTTATGTATTCACTCCTTCAGCCTCGTCTCCTACAGGAATTGATTTCACAGACGATGTTTCATGGGTAGTTGCTGGTGGAACTTGGCCTGCTGTTACAGCAGCTAGTTCTGTTGGATTTCCTACTGTTGACGATATTAATTCTGGAGACGTAAATACAGGTTCTGACTATGTCTTATCTTGTCCAGAAGTTGCTGATGCAGATTCTGTTTACTTTGGACTTTATGGTTCTGAAAATGCAAAATTTTATATTGTTGCAGGTGGAACAAGTTCGTATACTTTTAGTGCAGCCGACATGGTTGGATTAGGAAGTGGAGATGGCTTTGTTCAAATTGTCGGGATTAATTATGATCCGCAATCAATTGATGGCAAAGACTATTGGATTATCAATGAAACAGCAAGAACTAAAATGGTTAAATTCAATTAATCATTATAATTGATCTGAATTCAAGAGCCTTCAATTTTTTAAATTGAAGGCTCTTTTTTTTTAAATAAAAAGTTGCCTTTTTGAAGGTTTCGTTCACGATGTAGTATACAATTATATTAATGTAAGGGTAGGGGCTTGTCTTTAGAAAATTGAACAGCACCTTTCTAACATTTGTATGGCAAATGCTTTGTTGTAAAACGAGAATAACACTTATCGTTGGATGGAATATTAACTCAAACGCGCTATTTGACGTAATTTCTTCTCAGCCATAGTCTTAATTCTTTTTCCGCTTCCGTTCACAAGAAATTCTTCAAGATATTCCGTATTATCTGTTAATTCAATGATTTTAACAATTAACCGATTGTCGTTAAATTCATTCTTATAACTAACACACGCGTCAAATAATTGACGACTAATTGGTAGTTTTTTAAGTCTTTTATCTAGAATAGTTCGATCGATTAATTTTTTTGTCCAATCGCCAAATTCTGGTATTTTTTGCTCTAGAATTGAAAATTGGCTAGGGCTTAATATTGGAGATTGAAACAAAAACTCAACTGCTTTACCAATAAATAATTCGTCTGGATCTTCATGAATCACTAATAATACTTGATCGATTTCTTTATCGGAAATCTTTGTCTTTGTAGCAAACCAATTTTCTAAGGTTTTCATTCTGTATTTCCAAGAGTCAATCTCTAGTTCTTCAGCTTTAGTAAATGCTGCTAATTGTTGGTTGAAAATAGATTCGTCTAAGAGTTTAAATTTCAGCCAATTGGGGGAGTATCCGAGAGATGTTAATTTCATAATATTTATTTTAAATGACGATTAGGCCAATGGATTTTAATTGTTGTATCGGTTTAGAATACCAGAACAATTCAAAGTTTTCAAATTGTTCTTCAAAATTCAATTTTATTTGATTAAAAGTTAATTGTTTTACGTTTTCTGGCGATAATTGAGGCAATAAATCTAAAAACCAAAGACCTTCTTTTTGTTCTAAAATTATCTCCTTAACCATTTCAGGGGTATGGAAAATTAATTGAAGCATTGTCCAAGTATTTCCTTTTTTACTTTTTGTAAACTCGTTATGAATTGGAGTAGTGCCAAGCCAAATAATTTTATTATTCGCCTTGATATTAAAATGTTCAGACGTTACTAAACAATTGTTTATATAGTCTGGGCTTATTTTTGTTCGTGGAGTTTTAAAATCAAACCAATCTTTTAATGGAATATCATATCCAATATCATGCATATAATTATACAGTGATTTTTTTAACCCAAAACTATATTTCGAGTGGTCAATTCCAGTATTATCGACGAAATCAATATCGTTATTCGCGAAGGTGATCTCTTTTAGGTTAGGTTTTAAATTATAATTTTCAGGATTAAGACCGATAGGGCTATGTGCTGTCAAAGCAAATTGATGCCAGAATCCTGATTGGATAATCCCTGCTTCAAAAAGTTGTCGAACCATTTCTAAACTATCTATGGTTTCTTGTTCATTTTGTGTTGGATAGCCGTACATTAAATAAGCATGTACCATAATATCCGCATTCGTGAAATTCCGCGTTACTTTAGCAACTTGCTCAACGCTAACTCCCTTATCTATCAATGCCAAAAGTCGATCAGAAGCAACTTCTAAACCTCCTGAAACTGCAATACATCCTGAAGCTTTGAGCAATAAACATAAGTCTTGCGTAAAGTTCTTCTCAAATCTAATATTGGCCCACCAAGTAACAGTCAATTTTCTTCGAATTATTTCTAATGCCAAAGCTTTCATTAATGCCGGAGGCGCGGCTTCGTCAACAAAATGAAAACCGCTTTCATTCGTTTGTTTAATCAATTCTTCCATTCTGTCCACCAAAATTTTGGCGGCTATGGGTTCATATATTTTTATATAATCTAATGAGATATCGCAAAATGTACACTTACCCCAATAACATCCATGGGCCATGGTCAATTTATTCCACCTGCCATCACTCCATAAGCTATGCATTGGGTTCGCTATTTCAATAACTGAAATATATTTATTGAGCCTTAAATCGCTATAATCCGGAGTACCGAGATCAATTTGTTTATAATCCGCTTTATCACTGGTATTATTATAATAGACTTTATCATCCTTTAAATGAAGTGTTCGTTTCAATTCAAAAAATGAAAGGTCTTCAATATGCTGGAACAATAATTCTATTGGTAATTCTCCATCATCCAGCGTAATAAAATCAAAATAATCAAAAACTCTGGTATCAGTAACGGATCTTAATTCAGTGTTGGGAAAACCACCACCCATTGCTATTTTTATATCTGGGTAATTTGATTTTATAAATTGCGCACATCTAAAAGCACTGTATAAGTTTCCAGGAAAGGGAACAGAGAAACAGATCAATTTAGGTTGCGTTTCATTTATTTTTTGTTCGAGTAAGGACAGTGTTATTTCGTCAATAAATGTAGGTGCTGTTTGTAATAAATCATGCAATTCATCAAACGAGTTCGCACTTTGCCCCATTCTTTCTGCGTATCTGCTAAAGCCAAAATTATCATCGATACATTCAATAATAAAATCTGATAAATCTTCGAGATACAAGGTTGCCAAATGTTTCGCTTTATCCTGCATTCCCATCATTCCAAATGCAAATTCTAAATCATCTAATTGTTCAAAGCGCGATGCTTGCGGGAGAAAATTTCCTGCACAAATTTGTCTGGCGAGGGTAGGGTTCTCTCCTTGTAAAAAACGAATGACTTCGTTTAATGGAGTCAAATAAGCTTCACGCAATGTATAGATGCGTTCGGCATTTTCTGTTTGTATGGTATTATTCTCTTTGGCACTTTCAAATAAGTAGGCAAATTTTGATCGTTCGAATAAGGCAAGAATAACTTCAATCCCCAAATCCACTTGAAAAGATGAAATACTCTTCGTGTTTAAGAATCCTTTTAAATAAGCCGTTGCGGGATAGGGCGTGTTTAATTGAGTAAACGGAGGTGTTATTAAAAGTAAGTCTTTCAAACGAAACAATTTAGTGCTTTATTGATAGCTGAACAAAGATAGTTTATTAAATTGTGTAGTGATCAGTGTAGTTAATTGAATTCGTTAAGTATCGCAATTTTCTATTCTGATAAATTTGAAGAAAGGGTATAGATGCCGTTTATTTTCTTCTTTTCACTACTATTAATAACCAATTCACGTTGATCATTTAGCAGTGCTGAAAGCGTATCTTTCTTAAATATTATTTTTAATGTATCTCCTTGTATATATGCTGGAAGAGATTTGTTTTTTTTATCAATTAGAACAGTCATACTCTCGCTGTCGTTAGTTATTATAAGCACATCCTTATCGTTTGATGTCGACGTCCAAGTGCCAATAAAGTCTGCTGTTTTATTTTCAGAGCAACTGAAAACACTAATTGCGAAAATAAAAATATAAATGATGTTTTTCATGAGAGTAGAATTGATTAACACGTTTAAACGTATTGATTTTTAACCAGGGTATTTGTTTAATATGAAAATAGATAATTTTATTGAACAGGAGCTAATAATTCCCAGTCAATTCTTAAACCCATCGTTCCTTTAAGTCGATATCCAAGACTTTGCGTATTTGTAATGTCCACAAATTTAGAACCAATAGCTTTCTCTGGATTGATGCTATAATTCCTGTCTTCTATAGTGGCCAAAGTATCAATTATAGCCGGTAATATTTGGATATCATAACCTGTTTTACGTTCCATTTTTTTCAGGAATGCTTTGAGGTTTTTGGTTTGATAAGGATCACTGGCCAAAGCAATTGTTTTCAATCCGTTTTCTTTTGCTATTAGTGTTGAATAGAAAACATTTTCTGTACTATGTTCAGCAAGCGAATCCATAAAAATATTTTGTGCTGGAATGCCCATCTCGAGCGCATATAGTTTCATTACTTTGCACTCGGCATATTGATTGTACACCGCCCCACCAGAGAAGATTATATTTTTAACAAGACCTTGGTCCCATAAATATTTAACCCACACCATTCGCATTTCAGTGACATTAGACCATTCTCCATCTTCGAGTGGGTGACCAGGCACAATTACAGCATCAAACTTTTCGTTGCTATCAATTACTTTGATCAAGTGTTTTTCAGGATGTCTAATGACACAACTAAACGTGCTGAATAATATCGCAAAACACGATAAAAAAGTCATTAATTTGCTATTCATACCAGGAGTTATCAATAAATTTCAATCAAGATGATATCTGCCTCAATATCTGCCATGAATTGCATATTTAAATCTCTACAATCTGAAACTTCCAACATGTCATTGCTATCTAAGGTTGAATTCTTTTCGTCACAATCAACTTTAACAGTTCCTTTGATTATATAAATATATAAGAATTTGAGCTTAGACGAAAGTCGATAATAGAAAGGTTTTGATTGAAGTACCGTCAATCCTTTTATTTCGCCTTTCGTTTTTCCGCTCGTCATCAAGTTAAAATCAGATCCTAAACCTCTTGATTGCGTGTTGTCATCGCCACTAAAACTACTTTGATCAAACTTTTTTAATAATACAGGATCTTCACCATTATGACTCAATTCAATTTCACCATCCACGACCATTAAGGTCCTAGATATATCCTTTAAATTTGTAAACGTAGAAGAAGGATCAGTAATTGTCGCAGTACTTAATCTAAAATCAAAATCCAATTGTTGATATACAGCAGTATTAGGATAGATAAGCAATTCGGTAGTTTCTCCACCAGACCATTTTTTGCTTTCAATCTTTTGAGTTTTTAAAATACTACACTTCATCGTAATGGACAATTTTGTTCAATTTTTACCACTTTTATGTACTTCGATAAAATTTGGAATTAAAAAATTAAAATACAAATTTTATTGCAAAAACACAATAGTAAAAGTAAGAATTAAGAACTGAAAATTAGATATTTGAGCTAATAATTAACTTTCTTTAGCACCGTTTTTAGATTTACGGTATAAGTATGAGTTGTAGATACTTCTTTTAGCGAATCTAGACAATTTATCAGTATTCACCATTTTTTGATAGACTTTAGGTGAAACTCCAAAATATTCGTAAGTCGAACCGTCTAAAAAAGTAACTTCTAATACTTGTTTTTTGTGTTGGAAATCTGAAATTCCAACTACATTGATCAAGTTATCATATTCGGCTTGATTTGCAACTTTAGTTTCAGGAGCAATACTAACTAGAAAGTGATAAGCATCAATGATTTGTTGGCTTTTTAATTCAGCTTCCGCTGCTTTTTCATCGCCAGCTTGAAATTTATCAGGATGCCATTCCTTTACCAAATTTCTATAGGTAGTTTTAAGTTGTTTTAGATCCGTAGTTGGTTCAACATTGAACAACTTTTTGTATTCATTTATGCGCTTCATAATTCATTATTTGCTTTCGACGTTTAGCGGTATGAATTGAATAAATACACAATAAACTTCTATTTAATCGCGCAAAGATAGTTTATTGATTCGTTATTCACACTAAATAATACAAATCATTGAAATGAACTATTTATCTATGGTTGATTTAACAGGTTATCTTGTATGATATTTTGGGAAAGTAATTTTGTAAACGGTGCCAATTCGATCCAATATTTTTTTTCGTCCACTAATTTGCTCAGTGAAAACTTCAATTAATTCACGACCCATAGATATTTCGTCGAATGAATTATCATCTTTATTGACATAGTTTTCAATTGGAGACCCCACGCCATCGTCACCAATAACTAATTTATAATATTTCGAATTCTCTTCCCTTAATTCCAATAGAATTGTGCCACTATCTCGATTTGAAAAGGCATGTTTAAGAGAATTGGTAACCATTTCATTAATAATTAACCCCAACGGAATGGCTGTATTCATATCCATTTTTTCGAGGTCAATATTTATTTCCATTTCAATTTTTTTCGAACCTGAATATGACATGACAAGTGAGTGAACAATTGATTGAAAAAAGTCTTTGACCAGAACTTCTTCATAATCTCCGTGGCTATACATGTTTTCATGCAAAGCTGCCATTGCTCTAATTCGATCTTGACATTCTTCAATTACATTTATAAGCGCTTGGTCTTCAATTTTTTTTGCTTGTAGAGTAAGAATACTATTCACCATTTGAAAATTGTTCTTTACACGGTGATGCGTTTCTTTTAAAAGGTCTGATTTCATCGCATCAACGCGTTGCGACGTTAATTTTGAAGTCAGTTCTTTACGTTGATAATCTGAATGGTTTAAACTGTCTGCAACTATTATAATGTATACCAAACTGATGATCATATAAAGTACTGCACCTAAAACAATCGCAAAATCAGTCGCTAGTAAATTCGTTTTAATAGAGTAAATCAGGAAGTAATTTAATAGTATAGGCATGAACAAAATAAATGGCAGCATTGCTATAATCAACCGACTACCAGCGAGTTTATTGGTGATAAAATTTTTGAACCAAAAATATGGTGTAGTCAATAAAGTACTAATCGTTAATAAAATAAAGAGGGTGGAAGTGACAATAGACATAGATTCGAAAAAATCAATTTTATGATCAATCGGAACCATTAAAATAAATGAAACAAACCCAATTACACTTATTAATAAAACGATCAGGAAGGATGCATTACCAATACGTTTAATCGACTTTTTTTTAGATTCTAAGAGCAAAAGTCCAATTGCGAATAGCAAGAAGTTGATAGCTGTAGCTCTTGACATTCTACCAGAAATAACTTTCGAATAACTGTCTTCAATTATTGCATTGTCTATGTCAATTGATAATTTTATTGAATAAGATACCAATGCTGTAAGCGAAACGATTGAAATTATTGATAAGATAATAAAGTAAAAGATACGAGATGGTTCCTTTAATTGTGATCGTAAATAAACAGCGCTAGCTGCCATAATAAATAGCACAGCAGTGTTAAATTTCATTGTGGGAGCATTGGGAAGGATATCTGTTAATTGATAAATTTTGAAAAGCCAAGATAGCGCAACTAGTGTGGCCACAATAACTATGATAGCCAACAATGTTTTTTCAACCTTTAAGGTGTTTTTTGATTCCATAGCAATAGATTAGGCAAAATTGCAAGGCTTTAAATTTTTAAGCCCTGTTAGGTGTTACAATAATGCTTTAATTTAAGAAAAGAGTAGTTGTTTTAGGTTAACAGAACTAAAAATACAATTTTAATCTGTATAATTTATCATTTTTACGAATTAGTTTTCAGAGAAAAGAGTATTTTGAAATAATCAATTTGAATAATATCTGGAATTATAATTCTAATTATGGGCTAAAATTTTGTCCCATTCAGGATGCTTCTCTAAATATCGTGTCACGAAAGGACATCTTGAAATTAATTTAAGTTTGTTCCGCTCTATTTCGTGACGATCAGCATTAATTAATGCTGAAGCAATCCCTTGACCTCCTAGTTCTTTTGGGACCTCCGTATGAGTTATGAAAATTTTGTCTAAAGTTTTAAAATACTCTATTTTGGCAATCTTTCCTTCGATTTCAAAATAGTAGACTTTTTTATCCTCGTCATGTTATAAATTGAACGCCATTATACTTTCTATTGATCAAATTTATATGATAGTGCACCTGAAGGACACTGTTTAATTTGATTCACCAATTCATCTTTTGATGCATTGTCTGCCGAGATCCAAGGTTTTGATTTTGGGTCATAAACATTGGGCAGTGTTTTCACACAGATGCCCGCGTGAATGCATTTTTCAGCGTTCCAAATTACCGTGATACCATCTGTCGAATATTCTTTATTTCCTTTGCCCATATCGTTAATTTATTCTTTAAAAATAGTAAATAAAATTGATTTTTCAAATGGTTTAATTGATTGTTTTTCTACTTTTTAAGTCTTAATCTTGACACGTAAAAAGTTCAATAACAATAGTAAAAATATACCACCTAAAGCTGATACAGCCATATTAATAAAGAGTAAGGGAAGGTTAGTAACATTGTTTGCACAAATACTAGCAGGATCGAATCCAAGACGTCCAAAAGACTTAATAAATAAAACACTGCCAAAGACACCTATCATACAATTGCCAATTAAACCAAAACTCAACTTTTGTTTAATTTGACCAAGAACTAGTGTGGCAATTATCCCAATAACAATGCTTAATAAAGCGATTATCGTCTCTGTCATTCTTTTTATTTAATGTCCATAATCCATTTTATCAACTTTTCCTGTAGTAAGTCGTTTTTGAATGATGAAGTAAACAATGATTAAGATAACGCCAATAATACCCCAAATAAATGCTGTATTCATGCCGTATTCACTTGTTGATGTATTATAAATTGTTAATGATTCATGAATGTCATTCGTTGATGGTAAAATAACGGGAAACATAGAAGAAATTGAAGATATGATTCCACCTACAATTAACAAAGTCGAACAGATAAAAGGTGTAATTTCTTTTTTGAATTTATGCGACATCAATATTCCTGCTAAACCAGTAATATAAATCAGTGGGAAAATTATAAAATAAGGATGTTCTGCGAAATTACTATACGCTTCGGGATTGATGAGATTCCATATACTTAAAGAGAATAAGGTTAAAATGACAAGAGCAATTCCTAAACGAAATCGTACCTTCTTTAATTTTTCATTGATACTTGCATTGGTCTTCAGGATTACCCAATTGGCACCATGAATTGCAATGGTAACGACAGCAATGATTCCAATGATTATGGTGAACCAATCGATGACACCTGGATGCGTGGATAGCGGACTAAAGTCGTGCGACCAAAGTGGCAGAAAGAAATAATGACCTTCGTAAATGCCTTCTGTTCCTTCGACACCGCCTAAATTGACACCACGTAGTACATTGCCTAAAGCGATACCAAAAAACAAGGTCAATAATAAGCTGGATACACCAAATGCCTTATCCCAAATATCTTTCCACATTTGGTAATTAAACTGTCCGCGTAATTCAAGCCCTAATGCCCTGAAAATGATAAGCCACAATACAATGATTAAGGGTAAATATAAACCACTAAATACAGACGCATAATAAGTTGGGAAAGCCATGAATAGCATGCCTCCAGCAGCAACTAACCAAACTTCGTTCGAATCCCAAAAAAGTCCTGCTGCCTTTGTAATTACTTCTTTGTCTTTCTCCTTTTTTGCGTAGAAGAGATGAATGATTCCTGTTCCAAAATCATAACCATCCAATATAAAAAAGATGACAAGTATTATTCCGATTAAACTGTACCAAAAAATTTCCATATTAATGTTTTTTAGGTGTTGGACCTTGATGAATAGTTTTTCCGACTAGGAGGACAAATAATAAACCTAGAATTAGATAGAGCCCCATAAATCCTAATAAAGTAAAGAGTGTATTTCCAGAAGAAACGTTAGGTGAAACGCCGTCTGCAGTGCGCAATAAACCATAAACTAAATAAGGTTGTCGCCCTAATTCCGCTGTATACCAACCTGTAATATTTGCAATGTATGGGAAGGGGAAAAGGAAGAGTATGGTCCAAAGAATGGCTTTCGATTTGAATAATTTTTTACGCCAAAGTAAAAAGACAGCTAAAGCCATAATACCTAGGAAAATTGTTCCTAATCCAACCATTATGTGATATGAATAATACAAAGCAGGAATATTATCTGGGAGTTCATCTTCCTCAAATTGATCCATCCCTTTAATCTGCATGTTCCAATCTTGATAGGTTAAAAAACTCAGGACGTTAGGTACAGCCAATTTATTGTCTAATTTTTTCTCGACCATATTGGGTTGACCAATTAATACAATTTCAGCGCCAGCATGTTCTGTTTCAAAAATACCCTCCATTGCAGCAAATGCACCAGGTTGATATTTAGCCATGTTTTTTGCATTCCAGTCGCCAGTAGGGAAAGCAACGAGAAGACTCGATATTAAACCTAGTATGACACCTGATTTTAAAAATAAACGGCCGAATTCGACTTGTTTGTTCCGTAAAACATAAAATGCTCCTATACTAGCCAATACAAAAGATGAAGTTACCAAAGATGCCATTTGATTGTGCAAGAAGGCTGGCATCAGCCATGGATTAGTGAATAGTTCGGAGAAATTAGTTAATACAAATCTACCGTTCTCAAGAATTTCATATCCTACGGGATGTTGCATCCAAGCATTGGTCGCTAGAATAAGATAACCACTCGCCCAAGAGCCTATAAAAACCAATAAACCAGTCAGGAAATGAAGCCTTTGACCCATTAATTTTTCACCGAATATAAAGAGGGCTAAGAAGGAGGATTCGAGAAAGAAGGAAAACAATCCTTCCATCGCCAATGTTTGACCAATAATTCCACCAGTTAATTCTGAAAATTTGGCCCAATTGGTTCCGAATTGAAACTCCATTGGAATTCCGGTAATAACCCCCATAGTGAAATTGATGGCAAATATTTTCATCAGAAATTTAGCAGCATCATTGTACTTTTCAATTTTTGTGCGCAAGAATTGAAATTTAAATAGGACAATGATTAATGAAAGTCCCATTGTCAGCTGGGGAAAAATATAATGAAAAGTAATGGTGAAAGCAAATTGCAATCGATCGTAGAAAATCATGTCTTCCATAGGAATGGATTTTTGGTAGATTTAAGTGTTAAATTTTTACCAAAACGTCCATAATTTAATGAATCATTCGATAATATTTTAACCAATAAAATTTATCTGCAATTTACGCATTATTCAATAAAAGGAGGAGGATTAAATACGTCAGAATTAATCTTTTTTTTCAATTTAGAGCGGGTATAAATAGGAGGTAAGTCAAATTGAAATCCATATTGCTAAAATGTTTTACTTTCTGATAATAGCGAGGGAATATTTTCGATTAACAAATGTGTTGTCCTTACTTTGCACTTCTTCTTCACGATCTAGAAATTCAGCTGTTTTAAATTTGCTTTGAGAGACGAGTTTAGACACATCTGCGTTATTATAAAGAGAGAATCCATCGTTCACAAAAGGAAGATCCTGCATGAAGTCTTTTTTTACAAAAGCAAGTACAAAAAATCCGTCAGTTGCTAATACGCGATGAATTTCATTCATTAAATCAATAGGTTTTTCCCAAAAGTATAAAGTGTTAACCGTGATAATACTATCGAAGAAAAGGTCTCTTTCAGGAATCAAATTTCCGTCATACAATTCGAATTTGGCTTTCCCATTTCGAATATGCTTTTCATTGATTCGAATAGCCTCATTGTGCATGAGTGTTGAAATTTCAAGACCGCTATAATGAATGGATTGAAGATTTTCAAGCAAGTTCAATACATGTTCTCCGTTGGCATGACCAAGTTCCAGGATATTTTGACCATTTTTAATGTTTAACCGTTCAAAAGCGTCATGAATAATTCCATAATTACTTTTGTTCATTTCATTGGCCACAGCCATTCCAAATTCGCCTTCAGGTTTACCCAATTGTCTTTCAAGTTCTAATAGTTGTGCTGCGTCTAATTTCATTTAATCAAAATATAAGAAATAAAAAGCTTCGACATTGTCCAAATAAGCGCCATCAAACCCACTGTTCAATAATTTTTTAGTGTAAGATTGGTCATTGCCGTAGATAATGTTTTTCCAGTCTTTATGCCAGAATTTTACCCAGATTTCATCTGGATATCCTTCGTAATTTTTCTTCAGCCAACGTGGATGATTCAGTTTCCAGTCTTCTTCCCAATAATAACGGTACGATTCGGCCGCGCCAACATTCATATAGGCAATGACTAATCTTTTGGCACCGTTATTTTTCGTTTTAAGCGCATCAATTTCTTCCATTGTAAACAATTGTCCATTAAAAAAGGCATCAATTAAAACAAGGTCAAAATTGGTAGCATTGATCGCAGCGATAAAACTTTCTTTGTCCAAATAGTTTTCATTACTTATGAGATAGAGATAATTTTGTGCATCGGCGAGTGAATTAACGTCAATTGCATTCTCATTACTTATCTCCGAAGGAATTGTCAAATAATCATAATTATCAGGCGTACGTGGGAAAGATAGAAATCCTTTTTCCGTAGCTTTTAATTGAGCATCTGCTATATAATCTGTATTGTACACATAATCTGAAACAAGTATCGTTTTGGATTCAACGATTTTATTGAGATTATCTAGCCGCTCATCATCCGGATGATATTCTCCATCATAAATAACCTGCTCGATACCAAATCCATCGATCGTAGCAAGAAAAGACAAGTTTAGACCTTCGTCTGGATAAATTTTATTAAAAGCCAATTCTGATCCATTTTGAGGGATAATTATAAAATGTGAATCAATTGTTCGAGCATATTGAGAGAGTTCGACAATGAACTCTTGCATGATAACACCTTTTTTATCAGCACGTTTTTCTTTAGAACAACCTGACAATAATACTATAAATAAAAGAGCGAATACTTTAAATATGTGCATTAAGACTTTTATGACCAGCAAGATAATTATTCAACTACTTCAGCCTGATCATCAGTTTTGTCATCCACCGTTTTACCTTTAAGATATTCAGGTAATTCCATTCCTGCCATATTAAACATTTCTTGCAAAGGTGGAACAGATTTATACATACCTGAAATAAAGTTCGATGTAGCTGTTTTTCCATCTTTTCCGCCGCCATTTTCCCAAACTGTAATCTTATCAATCTTAATATTCTTGATCGCTTCAGATTGCATTTTTACCAAGTCAGGCAATTTGTCAGCAATTAAGAGTAAAACAGCATCCTTAGAATTGTTTCCTGCAGCCTTCACAATTCTGTCAAGACCTTCTGCTTGTTTTGTTAAGATTTCGAATAGACCTTTAGCTTCTGCTTCTTTGCGTAAGAAAATCGCATCAGCTTCACCTTTAGCGATTCTTCGAATTCTTTCAGCCGCTGCTTCAGCGTCAATTTCAATTTTACGTTTGTCTATTTCAGCGGGAACGATAATATCAGCTCCTTGCTCAGCTTTTTTTCTCAATGCTCTTGCATCTTCTGCAATTTTTTCAGCTGCATACGCTTCTTCTAATGCTTTTGCAGATTGCACTTTTTCAGATGCATTGGCAATTCGTTCAGCTTCAGCTTCTCTTGCTCTTCTATCAGCATCAGAGTTGGCAACCTTTATCTTTGCCATATTTTCACCTTCAACTGCTTGTGCATTAGCAGCAGCAACTTGTGTTCTTTGGTCTTGCACGGCTTGTGCTTGACCAATTGCTCCATCTCTATCTTTTTGAGAAACAGAAATAATCGCATCATTGATTGCTTTTGCTGCAGCTTCTTTTCCTAAAGCCTCAATATATCCTGACTCATCGTGGATGTCAGTAATGTTTACGTTGATTAATTTTAAACCAACTTTTTTAAGTTCGGCTTCGACACTATGCGTAATGTGTGATAAGAATTGATCCCTATCCGTATTAATTTCTTCAATGTCCATTGAAGCGACAACTAGACGCAATTGACCAAAAATGATCTCTTGTGCTAATTCTTGAACCGCATCTAAACTTAATTCTAACAACCTTTCTGCAGCATTTTGCATTACACTAGGCTCTGTTGAAATACCAATTGTAAATCTTGAAGGTACATTCACACGAATATTTTGTTTACTCAATGCGTTGATTAGATTAACTTCAATTGAAATAGGTGTTAAATCTAAAAATGAATAATCTTGAATGATTGGCCAAATAAATGCAGCACCACCATGAATACATTTTGCAGACTCATCTCCACCCGTTTTTCCATAGACAACCAATATTTTATCAGAAGGACACCTTTTATAGCGTCTGAACATGGAGAAAAGGAAAACGACAATAATAAGAACAACGGCTCCTACAATAAAAATTCCAGTAGAATCTGGCTGGACAGCTAATAAGTTTAGGTTCATTTTATAAGGTTTATTTTAATTTTTCAACAAGCAGTAATTCATCACTAACGACATCAATAACTTTGATGATTGAATTGGTTTTGAGGTCTTCTTCGGCATCAGTAATCGCATCTAATTCACGCAAACTACCTTGTACTTTAATTTGTACTTTTCCCATTTTTGAACGCTTTGCTCCAATTGGTAAATAAACTTCACCAATCACACCAATTGTATTTTTAATTTTTAAAGTACCAGATTGAACCATTTTACTCATCCAATAAAAGAGGGCAGAGGTTAAAACCATCATGGCAAGTCCTGCCAATGATGAAATGAATAACGATATACCTGTTGACATACCGTTACCAATACATGTGACACCAGTCCACCCAAAAATAGTGAAAAAAGCAACAACATTTTTAAAAGTAAAAAACTGGAAACCGACGCCGCCATCATCGCCACCATCAATATCACCCATATCACTTTCCATATCCATATCACCACCGCCAATCATGGTAACAATGAAGAGAATAACAAAAAGTCCTGAGCCGACTAATGCGATTGTCCAATAAATAAATTCTTGAGAGGACATTTGGGCAAAAAAATCATTCATAGCGGTTTGTTTAGACTAGCTAAATGTAATAAAAAAAATGGCTTTTGCCGTTGAATAAGGCTGAATTTGCCTATAAATCAATATAAACGAGAATAAAAATTAAATTTCAAGCTGAGAATGATCAATCAAAGTAAGTATATTCGAAGCTAGTAGTGACTTTATTAAAACCAAAGTCAACAATTTTAGTAGTACATAAACCTCTATCATTATAGGTATAATTAATTACTTCTATACTTCTTGAATTTGGAACAGGCCAAGTTGTTTTTTGAATTTTTCCGTTATTATCGTAAAATGAAATTGATTCGCCCAAACTTTCAATGGTCAACGGATCTGCATGTCGTGTTAAAATTTGATAACCAGATTCAGTATAAGTATAACCCAGTGTATGTATTAACTTTGTATGTTCGCTATCCGAATAAATTTTTTGCTCAATTAAAAGCGAATCTATACGGCTATAAGTTGAGATTAAATATTGCCATTCGTTACGACTATGTTGGACGAAATCTCCATTTTCATTGATTTTAAAACCTATACCTAGTTGCAGTGATGACAATTTGCTATTCACAGGGATGTACTTGGGGATTTTTAAATCACTACCATTCAATGTTGTTGATGGACTCCATTGATTTTTAGATATTGGATTAAAAATTTCTTTCCTAAAATTATAACAAGAAGTTGCTTTTTGAAATGAATTAGCTGCAGTATCAATCTTATGATAGGTAATGCACTCTCGTATATGATTTTGAAACTTAATAATTAGTTCTTGATCATTATTGTCTCCTGTAAATTGATTAATGTGTAGTTGTGACTTGGTTTTAGGGTTGAGTTCTACATTGATCGATTTTCGATGAGCATTAATATCTTCGGTCTTGTATTTATACAAAGCGGTATCGTTTTTGCCATGAGAAATGATCATTTTTTCACCATCGTTTAAATAGCGAATGGTTTTAAAGAGAGCTTTGTCTTTAATGGCGGTAGTATGCTCTTCAGTAATTAGTTTATCGCTATCATACGTATAAGCTACTTCAATTAGGTTTTGATCTAAGGCATTAACTTGAGCGTCTAAATTTCTGTGCAGGAAGATAATATTTAATGGAGAATTGTACGATTGGAAAAAGTCTTCATACAAATCACCATTCACTGTATGTTTTGGCGAATTTATTAAATTGTAATCGTATTTACGATTGATGATAGCTCCTTTCTTATTATATAGATAATAATCAATTGTATCATTGTTAGATGTAGATTTTAAAGTACTTAACAAGGTGTTTTTCTTTTGGTATTGAAAGGTTGTATTAAATAAGTTAATAGGTTTTTCATCAGTATTAAAGAACGTTTTTACTTGTGTCAAACGGCCCTTATCATCATATTCATATTGCCGAGTATAAGCTTTGTTATCAAAAGGAGGAAATGAAAGGGCAACTTCTTTTATTTGACCTTTCGAATTATAAAAATACTGTTCAAAAACCTCTATAATTTCCATCATGAAATTAAAAGTATAATTAGCCGTGGTAAGTTTACCGTTAAAATGGTTCGTTTGAAGTTTTAATGCATCAATTTTAACACATTCGGATACTTGTTTTTCAATTAGGTATCCATTTTTATCATAAGTGTATTGATAATCAATTTTTAAATTTTGACTATCAAAGTGTGTTCTAATTCCTAAGGTATCATATATGGCAAACCTTTGCTGCGTTTGCTCAGTATCAAATTCTTTAATTGACTTTATGGCGTGTTGACGAATTTCATTTTGAGAAATATCAAATGGTTGTATTTCTATTTGAGAAAAACTTAAAAACGAAGTAAATAAAAAATAAAAAAGGAGAAAAAAAATTGTTAAACGCATTTAAAATCAGATTGTTTATCTGTTCAAATATAATTAATAAAATGGCTAAAAAAAAGGAAGATATAATGCAAAAAAATGATAGCCCTCAAATAAATTGAGAGCTATCAATAAAATTAATCGAATTATTGAAACTTAATAACTCATGGTTACAATTTTAGCAACATCTTGAGGTGTTAAACTTTTGTGTTCTCCAATCCCATCCATTCCTCTTTCTTTGAATCTCTTTTCAATCGTTTCAGCAGTTCCTTCAAATTTGTCTGTATATTTTGATAAAGACGTTTCTATCTCAATACTATGGAAGAATGCCTCTATATTATCAATTGCTTTTTTAGCTTTTTCGTCAACAGAACCCTCCGTTATATTCCAAACACGCTCAGCCATTTGTGCCAATTTTTCTTTTTTACTTTCAAAATTGTACGTGTAGTGACTCTTTGTGATAATCGCTAAAGTTCGTGCATGATCTATTCCGTACATCGCAGTTAATTCATGTCCAATTACGTGAATACTCCAATCAGTTGGAACACCTTTCTGTATCAAACCATTCAATGCCATTGTACAACTCCACATAAAATTTGCAGCGGCATCGTAGTCCGCTGGATTTTTTATAATACGAGGAGCAACTTCTATTAGTGATTGCAAAACACCTTCAGAGAATCGATCTTGGATCAATGCGCCAATAGGGTAGGTTGTATATTGTTCTAGTACATGTGTAAATGCATCTGCTAAGCCATTCGCTAATTGTCTATGGGGAATAGAAGCAACAACTTCAGGATCTAAAATTGAGAATACAGGGAATAAGCCAGGGCCACCTAAAGGTACTTTAACTTCTAACTCTTCCCTTGTAATAACTGCGCCAGAATTCATTTCTGAGCCTGTTGCAGGCAAAGTTAAAACTGTTCCAAATGGCATCCCTTTTTTTACGGGTTGTCTGTTCGTTATTAATTCCCATGGAGACAATCCTTCATAAACTGCCGCAGCGGATATGAATTTCGTTCCGTCAATAACTGAACCACCGCCTACAGCTAATAAAAATGTTACATTCTCTTTTTTAATGATATCTAATGCTTTAATCAATACACTGTATTCAGGGTTTGGTGGAATACCTCCCATTTCAACAACCTCGTGATTTTTTAGTGCAGACATAACTTGGTCATATATGCCATTCTTTTTTATACTGCCACCTCCAAATAGTACAAGTACCTTAGCGCCTGTAGGAACTTCATTTGCTAATTTGGCAATTTCTCCTTTCCCGAAAATTATGTTTGTTGGGTTTTTGAATTGAAAATTATTCATAGTGTTATATTATTTGAGCGTAATTAATTTTAATATGAAACAAAGATAATCAAAAAAGAATGAACATTCATTAATTAATGTTAAAAGGCTATTGATGTTTAAGTAGGGAGCTTGTACATTTACAGTTTTAAAAATAATTCCTTAAAAATGTAACCACAGTTTAATATATTGTGACTAACCTAGAAACGAATAATACTTAAAAATATGTTTGTACAAATAATAGTACCAATTGCTTTATTTGCCATGATTTTTGGCATTGTTTATATTGCAATTGTCAGCAGTCATAGACAAAATATGGCAATGATAGAGGCAGGTTTGAATCCAAAGGAAGAGGAAGAAAAACATAATAAATTACGGAATGGACTTTTAATTCTTTTTGTACCTATTGGAATATTATTGGGGAATATGGGGCATGGTCTATTCGGAATGGCGGCTGAAACAGCAGCAGTCGTATTTGCTTTTCTGTTTGGCGGTTTAGCTATGGTATTGGCTTATTTTATTGAAGACAAAAAGAATAACCGCGAATTTTAAGGGCTGTTTTTGTGGATCAAATAGAGATAAACAATATAATAGAACGATTTAAAGCTGGTGATGAGTCTGTTTTTGAGCAATTGGTAAAAAGTCATAAAGACTTGGTTTACGCCTTGGCTTTAAAAATGGCACAAACAATTGAAGATGCTGAGGAAATAGCCCAAGATTCTTTCGTTAAAGCTTATAAAGGCTTGAAAAATTTTAAAGGTCAATCAAAATTTTCTACATGGATTTATCAAATTACTTACTTCACAGCGATAAATAATTTACGGAAGCATAAAATAGAAACGAATGATTCGTTTGACAATGTTGACCAGGCAAGTGATGATAATTTATTCGAAAAGATAGAATCGAATGATCGGATTAAATATTTAAATATGGCGATGGCTTATTTGAAACCGAATGAACGTGCTATCATAACACTTTACCATCTCGATGAACATTCGATAGAAGAGGTAGCGGAGATTATGAAATTATCGGTATCGAATGTTAAGGTAAAAGTACACAGAACAAGAAAAAAAATGTATACAATATTGAGTCACATTCTTCAAAATGAATTAAATTCAATACGTTAATGGATAATTTTAAGATGGAGCAAGAGGATAAAATACTAAAAGAACTAATTCGTCAAGAATTTAAAGAGGTTAAAGCGCCTAGTAATTTAGAACATAAAATATTGCAAGCCGTTCAGTCGAATATAGTTAAAAAAAGCAAACCGTTAATTACGCCTTGGGTTTGGCCAATTATTGCCATTTTCTTGATTGTCATTGCCATTCTAAATTATACGTATAATCTAACAATAGATTCAAATTTCTTTGAGTTTAGTGGGTTAAATTTCGATCCTGAAATTGTCAATTACTTTTTAGTATCAATTAAAAGTCTAATCTCGCCATTACTTTCTGTTGCCATTATTGCATTATTCATAATCGGTGATTTTATTTGGCGAAAATTTAAGTTTATTAAAAGATAATAGAATAAGCAAGTTTCGTGTTATTGTAAGATCAGAGTCTGTTAAACGCTAGTGCCTTCTCAACCCAGAAGTCTAGATTTTCTTCATTATCAAAACCATCAGGACTGATCATTAAAAATCCTCGCATAACTTTGCCTGTTATATCCATTTTCCTTACACCTTCTTTAGCTAAAAGCTCTTCGTAGGGCAATTTACCAACACGAACCATTAATCGATCCTCAGTAGTTTCCTTGTTGATGTCAATGCCTATGCACATTTTTTCGTTAACCATGAATATTAATCCCCCCATCATTTTGATTTCTCGAATAGGACCTGCTTTAGTCAATCGCATTCTAACCCTATCTACTAAAAAGTCGTTATAAGCCATCTTGTTAATTTAATAAAATTGATTCAAAATTAAATGATCAGTTGACCGAAACTTATGCATTAAAATTATAAGACAAGCAAAATATGTAAGCTGAAAGGCTAGAAAAGAGTAGTTTAATTAATATCCTTTAAACTAAAACTGTTAATGATAGAAAAGGCATCATCCTTGTACATTTCGTAATTTTCATCGTGACTCGTATATGTGAGGACGTAAGCTATCTCGTCAATAATCATAAAGTACTGTTCAAATTTCACATCGTAAATCACATGATTACCGGTGTATATAATTTTATGACATGGAATATTGTTTAATGTTACCCTTTCGTCAATCAGGATTTTAGCATCAGGCATTTGTTTTTTTATTTGTGCAAGCGAAACCTCTGTGTATTTATCTAATGAGACACGTTTGCCTTTTAGATTTTGTATGACCAAATTTACATTTTCTCTAAATTGATCGTCAGCATTCACCTTTTCACTAAGAATCGCTAAATCAGTACCATGTTCAGTACTTTCATTAATTTCCCAATCCTGTGGATAGTCAATTTGATAGGTATCACTTGTAAAACGATTCCAGCCATCTTTTGGTTTGGTTGTTCCAGTTGAATTGTCACAAGAGACTAAAATAAAACTAGTAATTATGCTAATAAATATCGTTGATTTGTTTGAGGTAAGGTGCCACATATTTTAATTTTGTGTGAAATTAATTAATTATTATAGATCCACAGTAAGATTGGTTTTTTTGATTTTTCTAAAATCGGATCTAAATCTCTTAAAGCTTGATTCGAAATGGCAGGACAGCCCCATCCTTCGGGAGTGCCAATAGGAAAAGTTTCAACCTCTGAAACCTCATTCCAGCTGTGAAGTACAATTATTCGTTTATAAGCATTGTTGTTCGTTTGCTCAAGACCATGCAATTTATAATTGACATTGATTCCCCAATTACTGTAACCTCTTTTACCGATTTTATACTTCCCTATGGATGAACAATGACTATCTGGTATATTACTGAATTCAGGATCCGTTTTAGTTTCATCTTGTCCCCATAAATTATCGCAACAGCCATGTGCACAAAGGCTACTCATTATTATCGAATCTGCTTTAAAATCGTAAAGAAATAATCTCTTTTTTCCAGAATGAATTGTCATATCAATGAATATGGCTTTTTGTGTATTGAGTTCTTTTTCGATACAGTAATTTTTAGCTTCTTGAACTTTCTCTGGATTGATGCCATACACGTCGACTTCGGTTTCGTTTTTTGGTAATGCTAAGATTATTGTAATAGCTATAAATAGGGAAAAATTCACTCGAATAACAATTTAAAGGTACGCTATCAAATTTAGTCATTTTTATCAAATTTAAATTTAGATATTTTGCGGAATAATTGATTGCGATATATGAAAACCATAATACTGAATGAAGTCCCAAATATAAATGTTAAATAAATGTTCAAAAGTAATTTCATACTAATCTAAAAATCAGTAATTAATATTAGTAATTTTGAATGCTTATGGTAGCAAAAAAAATGTATGAACTGTACCAAGATTTTTTACACGAAGATTTTACGTTTGCATATTTAGATCATTTTTCTGACTCTGCTACGGATGCACTCATTTCCCTTCAGGATTCGAGAATAGCGGCAAAAAAACTAATTCGAAAACGAATATCATATTTAATAACTGAAAGTTTCCAAAATGTAATTCGTCACTCTGAATCTGAAAACTCGAATTTTAATAAACTATTTACGGTTAGGAGTTTCGGGAATAGGCACTCAATAGTTACGATTAATCCAATAAAGAAATCTGCCAGAAAAAATATAGAGAATAGTATTGATGGTTTAGAGGGGCTTACTGAATCTGCGCTCCGAGAGCTATATTTAGAAGCTCTGCAGAATAATGAATTAGATACTAAGGGGGGGGCAGGACTTGGTTTAATAGAAATGGCGCGTAAAACGAAACGCGCTCCTAAATATAAGTTTACTGAGATTAGCGATTCGGAATATGCATTTCAACTTGAGCTCACCTTTTATGATGACTCTAATAAGAAAGAGGTTGATTTGTCAAAAATAATGTCAACTGAAGAGTTCTACAATTATTTAAAAGACAATCGTGTTCTTTTATTACAAAAAGGAGACTTTTCTAAAGAAGCAGTCATGTCGCTAGTAGAAATGCTAGAGAACAATTTAATTGAAACTAACTCAATCAAAAATAAAAGTAAAAAACTGTATTTGATTATTGAGTTATTACAGAATATGAGCCATAATACCCCTGTTTCAATAAATGGTAAAATTGGTGTTTTTCAAATTAGTATTAACGAATTAGACCAAACTGTTTTTAAGACTGGAAATTATATAAAACATGAAAATGCGGTTAAATTCAAAAACTACCTAGATGAAGTTCAAAAATTAAATGGAGAGCAATTATTAGTTAGATATAAAGAGGAGTTGAGTAAAAATATAACAAATGATGATCAATCTTCTAATGCTGAGGTAGGTATTTTGGAAATATTGAAATTAACTGAAGGAAACTTTACATACGAAATTGTGCATATCGCTGATGATAATTGTTTTGTTAGTTTATCAGCTACAATTGTTAGTTAATGATGGAAAATACACTTATATTAAAAGGTGATAGACAAACACCAAGTATTAACTTTAATTATCTGCCTGGTCAATTTAAGTTAAGTGGGCGTTCTCTACCTGAAAATTCGGTTGAATGTTATGGACCAGTGATTGATTGGCTGCAGAATTATCTATTTTCAACAATTGATCCTATTTTATTAGAAATCAAACTTGATTATTTCAATTCTGGCTCATTAAAACAATTATATAAATTATTTCTTTTGATTGAAAACTTTTCTAAATCTGGAAATGAAGGCAGTATTATATGGAAATACGCTAAAACAGATGTATTGATGGAGCAAAAAGGTAGAGAATTCAAACAATTTTTGGATCTTCCCTTTACCCTGGTAGAAATTTAGAAAAGGCTTATTAGAATGGTTAGAAGATATACTGGAGATTCAATATTATCTTTTTATCGCCATTTAAATTGAATTGTAAATCATTATAATTAGGGAAGCCTGTCCACGCTTTTACATTATTTGAAAATCCAAACCCCTCCGTAGGTATCCCAAAAAATGTATCCAGATCGTTATTACCGTTCTCGTCATCGAATAATGAGATTACATAGTTGCCTTCTGGTAGATCAGTAATAGTGCATTTTCCTTTGTTATTATTCATTTGTTTTTTTGAGAAAATAAAATTTTTGTATGGGTTATAAGGATATTGATTCTCGTAATTATACAAGAAAATATAAATGTTTCCGTCGTTATTTCTTAAGTTCGGTAAATCAATTTCAATCTTAAAATTGTCATTTACGATCGATTTTTGATTAGGTATGCTTGGAGCAAGCAATGCAAAAATTAAATATATATAATTCACGTTACAATTATTACCTTAAATGACGATAGACGCAGTTACGTTGAACTAATTACAAAAAAAAACAATGATTTATGAGGAAGTACTTTCGGTACATTCTATTTAACCGATTCTAATGTAAATACACTACTTCCGTTTTGACGCATTTTGATTTGAGAATCGTAATCAGGCATTAACATTGTATGTTTTTCATTTAAGTCCCATAAGTTTGGGTTTTCAAACCATTGGTCTATATTCATTACCACAGTTATTTTTGTATTTGCATTCACCTCAAAAGCTGATTCTTCTAATAGAACATATAAATGATTGTCATAGTAATTAGCCGTTTCACCGGTTATTTTTTGAGCTTTACTACCATTGTGCATTTGGTATCCAGTATTTTCATCATCAGCATTGATGAAGTTCCCCTCAAACTTTAATTGATGATATCCACCACCAAGTATTGCAGGCCAGCTCCAACTAGCGACATTTAAATCTGTATATTCACCGTCATTATTATCTTCTAATTCAAAACCATAATTGAAAGCGATAGCATTATATTTACCACGTCTTAATTGAAGTTGCAATGTTTTACTTAGAGTAGTTTCATCTTCTATGTCAATCAAATGATATTCATCAGTCACTAAGCTATCTCCGTTTTCTTTTATAAATCTAAAGTCAGAAAGTAAATACTGTAGTTTTGTAATGCTTAAAACATTCCCTTTTGAATTCGTGTATTTTAATTGTGCCAAATCAGATGAATTGACTTCTTGACCTTGAAACATGAACTTAAATTTGAAGATCATATCTTGAGAAGAATAAGAACATGATCCATCATTCTCTTCTGCCTTTTCGCTATAATTCGATGCAAAAGGATCTGTACATCCACTTTTTTTACATGATGCACTTAACAAGGCGATCATAACTATAAAGACGAAATTAATTTTTCTGTTTTTCATAATTCTAAAATATTCAATACTACTAAGTTAATATTAATTTTTTTGTAAAAACTTATTTAAATTAGTATGAGCGTAATTGCGTAAATATTCAATTCACATATTTAAATAACGACTGTTTTAAAAATTTAGTCTGCGAGGTTTAAAAACACCAAAACAGTAAAGTTTTAGAAGGATCAAATATTACTAAAAACATGTTTGTCGATTGATTTATGGTGTTAAACTATAAAAAATGCTGTTTCATTTAAAAAAAATGAAAAAAAGATGAATAATTTTTAACACTTTATTATATTTTTTTTAGGTATAAATTCGCTTACACTAATCTATTGATAGATAGTTGTTTATGGGATTAATTGTTGTTACTAAGCAAAATTCAAACTAGGTATTTAAGCTTATATATTCGGTTTAAACACGGTTTAAGTTTTTAGTAATCTGCTTGTTAGCTTATTTTTTATGTTTGGAAATAAATAGAATATTACGTTACTTAGCGATGTAAAGTAATAATTCGTGCCCATGAGGAATTACCAGGTGTACATTTCTAACTTATGAAATTATGAATAATAGCGTTAAAATAAATTTAAGAACGGCAGTACAAAGGCTGTTTGTTCGTCTGCATAGAGAGTTGTTAGATAATATCTATTACGATTGTATTGAGGACAATGCTTTGTCCCCTTTAAATTTTGATGAGAATAATTACAATCATCTTTTATTGGTGAAGCTGTGTAAGGATAAAATCGGATTCGCATCCATTGCTACTAATCAAGATATTTATTTCACTATAATGAAAGTTTATTTGGATGGTAGAGAAAAAAAACATGAAGTTCTTCCAGCAGCAGTCGCTGTTAATTAATAGAATCATTCAAATTTAGGCTATTTAATCCGTTTAAAACTTTCAATTTAAAAGAATAATAAATAAAACGTTTTTATTTTTTTATGTAAAGACTATCAGTAAAGTAAGACCTTGAATCCAAGAAGTGATGCACAAGTTCAAACTTTTCTCGCTCTATCAATTTATCCAATTCTGATAAATCATATTTTTTAGATAATTCTGTCCAAATATCCTCACCTTTTTCAAATTTGAATTCGTGGGTTGATCCAATATTTACTTTTTGTTTTTCTAAACTTATAATATAGCTTCTTACTTCGCCATTTTGAGGATTATAGAAAGAATAGAAATCAAATTTATCTAGATTAAAATTACCCCCCAATTCATTATTAATTCGATTGAGCAAATTAATATTAAAAGCTTTAGTCACGCCTTCCGGATCAAAATATGCCTTGCTTACAATTAATGGGTTTTTCTTTAGATCAACACCAATTAATAATTTATCATTTGTTTTTAGGTATTTGCTCAATAAAGCGACCAAGTTTTGGGCTCCTTCTGGCATATAATTTCCTAAATTACTTCCAATAAAAAGTAATAAGGCTGGCTTATTCGTATTGTTTAATTCTTTGAGGATCTTAAAGTAGTCTCCAGTTCTAGGCTGAATATCTAATGTGGGAAAATCAGCGCGTAATTTATCTTCAAGAATCTGATTCGCTTTACTTGAAATATCAATTGGCGTATAAGTAAATTCTATATTTTTAGATAACATATATCGAATCAATTCGCTTGTTTTTACACCGTCTCCCGCACCTAATTCTATAAGGTTAAAGGGTTCGTTGAAATTTAGTTTATTAATAATTCCAGCGGCTTGGTCTTGAAAAATTTCAAATTCACAATTGGTAAGATAATAACTATCTAATTGCATGATTTGTTGAAATATTTGACTCCCTTTATCGTCGTAAAAATATTTTGATTTCAATGTTTTTGGTTGACTTGATAACCCTTCCAATACATCTTGTAAGAATAATTTATCCATATTATTTTGCTAATCTTATTCCAGAAAATTGCCATCTCATATTAGGATGGAAAAAATTCCTGTATGTAATTCTGGTATGGCCATTTGCTGTAGCAATAGAACCACCACGCAAGACATGCTGATTGACCATGAATTTTCCGTTGTACTCTCCCAAAGCGCCTGGAGCTTTTTCAAATCCAGGATAGGGCAGGTAAGCACTACCAGTCCATTCCCATAATTGCCCCCAGTTTATTTTACCAGAAGCAATTTCCCATTCGAATTCTGTTGGTAATCTTTTACCTTTCCACGCTGCATAAGCAGCTGCTTCGTAAAAACTAATATTTACTACAGGTAGATTAGGATCAACTAATTCTAAACCATTATAATGGTAGGAATGCCATTTACCCTCCGTGAAATGCCAATATAATGGGCTTTTAATATTTTCATTTTGTATAAAATCCCAACCTTCAGCATGCCAGAGATTAAAGTCGTCATAGCCTCCCGCCTCAATGAATTCAATATAATCTCTATTCGTGACCAGGTTTTTTGCAATCTCAAATTCGTGTAGATAAACTTTATGTACACCCAATTCATTATCAAAGCAAAAACCGTCATTTTGGTGACCAATAGTGTATAGTCCTTCTTCAATTTTAAGGAATTCAGGACTGTCTTCGATTGGTTTAAAAACCATATCATTTTTATGATTCGGAAATAAAGGTTGATGTCCGAGTATATATTTAATATCGTAAGCCAGTAATTCTTGATGTTGCTCCTCATGGTTAATACCCAATTCAAGTAATGCTAGAATTTCTGAAGTACAATTGTTATCATCTGCTAAAAATAAGTTGACAGCTTCCGTAACATAACGCCTATAATCATAAACTTCAGCAACTAAAGGACGTGTCATTAAACCTCTATTCGGACGCAATACGCGTTCTCCAACATTGTTATAGTAACTATTAAAAAAGAAGGCATAGTCTGCGTTAAAAACTTTATAATTAACCACATTTTCAACCAGAATAAATTGTTCAAAAAACCAAGTTGAATGTGCTAAATGCCATTTGGGAGGAGAGACATCAATAATCGGCTGTGCCGAATAATCTTCAATAGCTAAAGGTTTGCATAATTCTTCCGTGCGTTTCCTTGTCGCTGTGAAATGTTCTCTAATTTTATTAATCATATTTAATTAAGTCGATCGTAATATATGATCCTTACGAATTGGAGTTGGGTAATTTTTTAAATCATATAAATTTAAATAAAATAATATTGAAATAGGCAGAGTTTATTGATTATTTAGAGCAGATTTAGACGATTTAAAATAGCAATGATAAATTGATCTTTCTTTTAATTTGAATTAACATTTGCAATTCAAAAAATGCTTTATAAATCTAAATTATTAGATATATAATAGGAGTGGAGACTGAAATTCAATCGGATTATACAATTTCAGAAGTCTCTATGATAACTTTGTTCTGCAATGTCTTATGCACAGGACATTTACTAGCTATTTGAATTAATTTCGTTTTTTGTTCATCATTTAAATCACCATGGAATTTAATTTTCTTAGAAATATGATCAATTTTGCCAACCTCTTCAGTTTCGATATTTAATTCGTCAGCATGTTTTTTATCATAAGTCAAATAAACAAATACCTCCTTTAAATCCCATCCTTTTCTTTCGGCGTATAACTTAATAGTCATCACTGTGCAAGCCCCTAAACCAGCATTCAATAATTCGTATGGTGACGGCCCAAGGTTTTGTCCACCGAAGGATTTAGGTTCATCAGCTGTTAAATGATGATTCGGCGTGAATATTTGAGTAGTAAAATCATTGTCTAAATCTAAATGCGCAACTACTTGTTCTCCTTCAGTTGAAAGAGGTATTAATTTGTCTTCAGGTGGGAAATATTTAGACATCCATGTAGCTATAATATTTGCAACATATATGGCATCATTTTTATTCGATAGTAAGTGATCAGCTCCATCTAGCGATACAAAACTCTTAGGGTGGAAAGCATTACTGTATAATTTAGCCGCGTTTTCTATACCAACGATTGTATCTTGTGGCGAATGTAAAATAAGGTAAGGTTTTTTGATGTCCTTAATTGTAGATAGGAGATCCGTGTTTTCAATATCTTCTAAAAATTGTTTTTTTATTTTAAAAGGCCTACCGCCAATATTGACTTCCGCTTCTCCACTCGCCTCAATTGCAGGCAACGCTGTATTAAATAGATGGCGAACGTGAGAAGGTTCTGCCGGGGAACCAATTGTTACCAATGCTTTAATTTTTGGCAATTTAGTAGCAGCCATTAAAATAGCCGTTCCGCCTAAAGAATGACCTATTAATAATTCTGGTGCTTTATAATTTTTTTCCATGAAATTATAAACAGCTAAAATGTCACCAACATTACTTGAGAAATTGGTATCTGAAAACTCACCATCACTTTTTCCTAAACCGGTAAAGTCAAAACGCAATACTCCAATTCCACTACTTGTTAAATTTCGACTAATATCTCTAACAACTCTTAGGTTACTATGACAAGTAAAACAATGTGCAAAAATGGCATAACTTCTTATTTTATTATTTGCAGGCAATTCTAGATTGGCATATAATAATTCTGTTTCTCCTTGTATTTCTAAAACTTGCGAACTCATAATTTTAATGGTTTATTAAATTAATTCTGTCTTTTTTCAAATTGCCGAATTTATCATTAACTAATTTCAATTTCGGATGGATATACCTTTCACTAAATTGACTCTTTTTATTTTTCGTTAAATAATCTAAATACTGTTCGTCGTTTAACTTAAAAGTAGTCATAGGTAGAACCTGTGTTACCAAATTAATGTCGTTGTCAGTTTGAAAACCTTGCAAAAAGTTTAAAACCCGCTGCTCTTGCAAGTCATTAAAAATATAAATAGCAGATCTGTATTTACTTCGCATACTGTGTTTTGAAGCAGATGAATGCGTTGCTAAATGAATTTCAATTAAAAGTTTTTCAGAAATTTCTTCGCTGTCAAAACATACAATAACAGCTTCCGAGAAACTTGCTGCTTCATCGATAGAAGCAATCCATCCTTGATCAACCTTTTTTACACCTTTAATTGAAGTGAAAACACTTTCCGTACACCAATGACAACCGCCACCAAAAGCGATTTTAGCCAATATCATTTTTCAACAGTTACTCCTTTCCAGAATGCAATGTATCCTTCAATATTCTTTGCTAATTCAGATGTAGAAGGGTAAAACCACGCAGCACCGGTATTCGTTTTTCCATCAACCACCACATCGTAATAAGAAGCTGTTCCTTTCCATGGACAAACGGATTTCATTTCGTTATCTTTAAAAAAATCCTTTTTAATTGCAGATGGAGGGAAGTATTGGTTCCCTTCAATATTTATTGTGTTATCACTTTCGGCAATTACTTGCCCGTTCCATATCGCTTTCATAATAAATGTATTTAGTTATTAAAATATACGCTTTGTCATTTTCATTTTTTTAAAATGAATACGTCTTTATTAAATCAATTTTAAAGATTCAGAATTAATACAATAACGCAATCCACTTGGTGGCGGACCATCAGGAAAAACATGTCCTAAATGTGCATCACATGTATTACAAATAGTTTCAACTCGGACTGTTCCAAAAGAGGTGTCCTTAATATAATTAATTGCGTTTTCTTTTATTGGTGCTGTAAAACTCGGCCATCCAGTTCCAGATTCAAATTTAATAGAGGAGTCAAAAAGAGGAGTTGCACAGCAAACGCAAGCATATCTTCCGGCTTCATGACTTGTACAAAATTCGCCCGTATGGGGACGCTCAGTATGTTTCAATCTTGTTATATTAAACTGTTCGGGAGTTAATAGTTCTTTCCATTCGGCTTCTGTTTTTTCTACTCTATTATCAGGTTTAGGAGCGCCATGATTCGCAAATTTTATGATTTCGTTCCAATTCATTTTCTTTTTTTATACAAAGCTAGTAAATACAAGACTTTTTGTAAATAGTTATTTTTCCTTAAGAGTTGTTGTTGTTTCCTTAAGATTAAATTTCGAAGATTTGATTAGAACTTGATTGGATATTACTCTCCAAATTTAAAGCGCTAAAAAGATCCTTCAAACTTTTTTATTAATACTGCATCAGCAATTAAATATTTATAGATAGGCAATAATTCCCTGAATTTGTAAGATAATAATTTAGCAGAACAAAATGAAGATTATGATTGATTAAATTGGCTTTTGAATTCTTTAGGAGAAGTACCAACAAGCTTTTTAAAGAAATGACTAAATGTTTGCAAGTCTATAAAGCCTAAGTTGAATGCGATTTCTTTTATTGAAATGTCTTGATGTTTTAGCATTCTTTTTGCTTCTAATAAGCGTCTATTTGATATTATTTGAAGAGGGGATGAGCCTACATTTTTTTTAAAAGTATTGGATAGGGTTTTAGGAGACTTGTTCAGTAGCTTAGCATAATCTGAAACTTTACTATATTCTTTAAAATGTTTTTCCACTAAATAATTAAAGGTCCTAATTAAGTTGAGGTTGTCTTTATTTGATTCTAAATTAAATTCTTGAGTCTTTAAAATTCTAAGACTTAAAATTAGGAATCGCTTGAGTAAAGTTTGCAACATTTCAACCTGCAAATTGTCATTTTCTTGTATTTCAATTTGTAATAATTCCCATATTAAATTAAACTGTTTTGCATTCTCTTTTGGGATTTGAATTTTTGGGATATTCGTACCATTGTAAAACAAGAGTCCTTTGCAACCAACCTCACTATCGTTGTCATTAATACAATAAAAGAGCCTGTTAAATTGAATAATTTTTAATGTGTCAAAATTATAATCATCAATAATATGAAATTCGGTTAAAAAAAGACAACAGTTCTTTTCTAGTTTATAGGGTATCGAATCGATGGTGATAAGTGTGTTATCACCAGTATTCCAAATAATACTTAATCTGTCTTGTGTGTTAAAAATATTAACGTTGAAATTTGTGTTACAAAATTCAGTTAAGGTAAATATCTCTCCTATTTGGGATTGAAATGCTAGGCTACTTAAGTCTTTTGTCAAGATATATAGTTTTTATTCACCTCAAAACTAGACAAATTCACATTTGGATAACCAACTGATTCATTAAATATTATCCTAATTTTTAGATTAAATTGGAACTTTACGAGTTATACATTTAACAATTATTTAAGTTTTTTTTTGGATACTAAAGGTATATTTTCGGTATCTTTGTGCTCTAGGACTGAATATGTGTTCTAACAAATATAATTGATGGTTAAACAAAAATCGGGATACGATAATAGATTATTAGTATGTAAGCGTTTGATGACGACTTACCTATTATTTTTCTTTTTGGCTATGCCATTGATTGGTTTTGTTTATCCAGAGTGGTGTAATGGTGGTCAAGTATTTCAATTGGTAGAAGAAGAAGATTCTGGACAGAGTCGTTTCCTTGAAGAAAGAATTGGAGAAGAATTGCCATCATTTGATATTTATTGTAAGTGTTTATCCTTAAAGGATCAGGTTAATGATAATGATCATTTTCAACCTAAAAAATACAAAGAATTTTATTCTGAAATTCCGAGTCCCCCACCCGAATTATATATTTAACAATACAACTTTTGTAACGAATAATAACAGCTATTTCATAGGTGTTTAATATTCCTATTGTACCATTTGTTTCCGTTGATTATCGGCTAATGGTTCAACTTTACTAGTTGTATACTTTCTTTAGCCTTGCGCTAAAATCCCCTTAATATTTAAAATTACAGACATAGACTCTCTATGTCAAAAAAATAAAAAAAATGAAAAATAATATTTTTGGTCATCTAAAAAATGACCTTCCAGCAAGTATAGTTGTATTCTTAGTAGCACTACCATTGTGTTTAGGAATTGCTTTAGCTTCTGGCGCACCACTTTTTTCTGGAATTATTTCTGGAATAATTGGAGGTGTGATAGTAGGAGCTTTTAGTGGTTCAGCTATAGGTGTTAGTGGTCCTGCAGCAGGTTTAGCTGTCATCGTATTAAATGCAATTACAGATTTAGGAGGTTTTGACATCCTATTGGTAGCAGTTATTTTAGCAGGGATCCTTCAAGTTGTTATGGGCTTTGCAAAGGCCGGTGAAATTGCAAACTATTTTCCGTCTTCCGTGATTCACGGAATGTTAGCAGGGATAGGGATCTTAATTTTTCTGAAACAAATTCCTCATGCTTTAGGTTATGATAAAATACCCGAAGGAGATGAAGGTTTTATTCAATCAGATAACGAGAATACGTTTTCAGAATTGATCAATATGGTTAATTATATTCAACCGAGTATTGTCATTATTACAGGTGTATCTTTATTTATTCTATTGATATGGCAATCAAAATTCATCCAAAAAGTGAAGGTGTTATCATTTATACCAGGCCCTTTATTGGCTGTGGTTTCTGGTATTACTTTAAATTTTGTGTTTGCAGAAATCCCTGAATTTGCGCTTTCAAAAGATCATTTGGTAGCTCTGCCTATCGCGTCTAGTGCGCAAGAATTCTTTAGCAATTTTACCGTACCAAGATTTTCTGCTTTAACTAATCCAGCTGTATACTCAACTGCAATTATTATAGCGGTAATCGCGAGTATTGAAACTTTATTAAGTGTTGAAGCTTCAGATAAGTTAGATACTGAAAAAAGAATTACACCGACTAATAGAGAATTAAAAGCGCAAGGAATCGGGAATATAGTAGCTGGTTTCTTAGGTGGTTTGCCAGTAACACAGGTTATCGTTCGATCATCAGCAAATCAACAAGCTGGTGCTAAATCTAAAATGTCATCTATTTTACATGGTGCATTATTGTTGATTTCCGTGATTTCAATTCCTGTACTTTTGAATAAAATACCTTTAGCTACGCTAGCGGCAATCTTATTAATAATAGGATTTAAATTAGCAAAACCAGCTATGTTTAAAAAGATGTATGCTCAGGGATTAGGTCAGTTTATTCCTTTTGTTGTTACTGTTGCTGGAATTTTATTGACCAATTTATTGGTAGGTATTGTTCTTGGTTTAGTAGTTGCAATTCTAGTAATTATTGTAAATAATTTCAGATCACCTTTCAGATTAGAGTTGAGTAATACTAATAACGTGAAAAGGTACAAATTGGTCTTAAGTGAGGATGTTTCTTTTTTAAATAAGGCATCTATTTTAAAAATCCTAGATCGTATACCAAACGGTGAAACGGTAGAAATAGATATCACAAGTACAAAATTTATTCATTATGATGTTATTGAAATAATTGAAAACTTTAAGGCGAAAGCAAAAGATTTGAATATTAAAGTAATAGCATTAAATTTCCAAAAAAAGGGTAATAATCAATTGGTACAAAAATTTTAATTATGAAGACACAAACAAAAGAAATTCAAGAGAATTTAACAGCAGCAGATGCACATCGTATTTTAGAGCAAGGAAATAAAAGGTTTGTTCAAAATGTGAAAGCTCAACGTGATTTAAAGTCACAGGTTTTTGAGACAAGTGCAGGTCAATATCCGTTTGCTGTTGTTTTAAGTTGTATTGATTCGAGAGTACCAGCTGAATTAGTATTTGATCAAGGTATTGGAGATATTTTTAGTGTAAGAGTCGCGGGTAATGTGATTAATAATGATGTTTTAGGATCGATGGAATATGCTTGTAAAGTAGCAGGATCTAAAATTGTTGTTGTTATGGGGCACACTAAATGTGGAGCTGTTACTTCGGCATGTAAACGCGTTGAATTGGGGAATATTACTGAATTACTTTCTAAAATCATCCCTTCTGTTGATAAGGTTCATCCTGAAAAAACAGATTTAAGCGAAGAAGAAGTGGAAGAAGTTGCGATTGAAAATGTTAAACATTCAATTGCTGCAATTAAAGCGAATAGCAGTATTTTAAGTGAGATGGAAGCAAGTGGAGAGATTGAGATTGTTGGTGCAAATTATAGTGTTGAAACAGGTGAAGTAACATTCTTGTAAAAAGTAATTTGGTTTGAGAATTTGTTTATTGATTTTAATTTTACTCCCCAATTATTTGAATGCGCAAAATAATTGGGGAAACTGGTTAATGTATTTCGGAACCAATAAACTCACGAAAGATTGGAGTATTCATTCAGAAATTCAATACCGTAATCATACTGTAGCTCCAGTGAATGTAGAGCAATTATTGTTGCGAACAGGTGTAAATTATCATTTTGAAAACAAAACGATTGTGACGGCGGGTTATGGTTATATCGCGAATTATGATTTAGGAGCGAATGAAGCTGGGCCGCAATCAGAAGAGCATCGAGTGTTTGAACAGTTTATTGGCAATAACTTTATAGGAAGACTGAAATTTGAGCATAGATTAAGGATTGAACAAAGATGGTTAACCAATGACTTTAAACACAGATTCAGGTATAGATTGATGGCTTTTTTACCGATAAACAAACCTATTATTGAAAAGAATACTTTGTTTGTAGGAATTTATGATGAGATTTTTTTACATCCCGAAACAAATGTTTTTGACAGGAATAGATTTTATGCTGCTATGGGGTATCAGGTTACTGGTAATTTAAGTTTTCAAGCTGGTATTTTAAATCAATTAACGGGAAATGGGGATAAAAACTATTTGCAATTTTCGATTTCGTTTAATCCAAATCTGAGCATTTAAGGGAGTTGCAAAGTAGCGGTAGAATAAAAATGAATTTTTTTTAAAAAAAATCGCATTTTTATTTTTTTCGTAACTATAAATTTTAATAAATTTATCTTGTTATTTAAATTATACGTTATGGAAACAATACTTTTTAATTCCGACTTGGCGAATTTTCACGTACAAATGATGAGTGGATTTTCGACAGAAAAAATGTTCGCAAAAGATTTAAGCTCTTTGCAAGATGACTTTGATTATGAAGAAGATTTTGACTGGGACGATGATGATGATGATGATGATGATGATTGGGACGATGAGATTGAGGATTCTTCAGATTACGAATAAGCATTAAAGATTCAAAAAAACAGCCCCACTCATTGAGTGGGGCTTTTCTTTTTAGACATTTTTTATTCCAGAATTCGATTGAAATACACTTACAATTCTAACTCATCAAAAGTTGTTTTAATCGTAAAATTACCCATTAATACAGTCAGTTTTCTCCCCTTTATTTCAGTGATTGTTGATTGTTTAGAGTGATTCTTCAATTTCACAATATCCCCAACTTTAAGTAAACTCGGGTCCACTTTAGGCTTTTGAGTGACTTCTATTTTATTTTTAATAGACTCAGGAGAAGGTTTTGGAAGGTCAGGTAATTTTAATTCCTTTTCAACCACTTTTACTTTTTCACTCTCTAAGAGTTTAGACTTTTCAATTGAAGCAATTTTCTTCAAATCTTCTAGTAATGCCTTATTTGTCTTATGTTTTTTATATTTTTTGATTAAGTCGAAGACCTTTTTACCCATATTCACAAATTTATTTTGTTGCTCTGTGAATTGGTTTAACCTTTCGGCTTTTTCATTTAGATGCAATAGTTTTTTCTCGTAATCATTATAAGCTTTTTTAGCTTTATAATTCGATTTATATTGCTCATCATTGATCCTTTTAAATTTCGATTTTTCTTTTTGAAGTGAAGCTGATAATTTATCAATATTAACCTTCATTTCAGAAACTTTATCTTTCGCACGATCAATTAAATCGTTAGATATTCCGTTAAACTCTGCAACTTCAAAGGTAAAAGAAGAGCCTGGTTGACCAATCGATAACTGGTAAAGTGGACTTAATTTTTTAGTGTCGAAAAGCATACAAGCATTCGTTGCTGCGGCTTTTTCAGCGGTAATAATTTTGATATTGGTATAATGTGTAGTTATAACGGCAAAAGACAATCGTTCATATATTTCTTCAAAGAATACTTCAGCTAAAGCTCCACCTAATTCAGGATCTGAGCCACTACCAAATTCATCTAATAATAATAGTGTATTTTCGTTGGCTATTGTTAAAAAGAATCTCATTCTATTTAATCTATAGCTATAAGTACTAAGTTGATTTTCTATCGATTGATTGTCTCCAATATCAGATAGAATATGATCAAACCAACAACACGAACTATGTTCATCTAGCGCAACAAAAAGACCACATTGAAACATCATTTGCGTTAACCCAACTGTTTTCAATGTAATTGACTTACCACCGGCATTTGGACCTGAAATAACTAATAGGCGATTGTCTTCGCTCAATTCAATATTTTGTCCAATGGTTTCAATTCCTTCAGTTTGATTTTTTATATAAAGTAACGGGTGTCTTGCATTCTCCCATAACATTTTCTTTTCCCCTTTGTTAATTTTAGGTAAAATTCCATTATAGCTCGCTCCAAAAAGAACCTTTGCATTGAGCAAATCAAAACGTACTAATAACCGTTGAAAAGCCTTTAATTGTTTTTTCTCAGCGCGAAGTTTAAACGTTACGCTTTCTAAAATCGCAAATATTTCATTGCTTTCATCTATTCTGAGCTGTTCTTGCGCATTGTTTAGTTGTATGTTTTCAACAGGCTCTATATACGTGTAGTTGCCTTTTGCACTTGATCCGTAAACTTTACCATTTACGCGTCTTTTATATTGTGAAAGTACTGAAAGTAATCGGCGATTTTCTAGAAATGTTTCTTCACTATCTGCTAAAAATTCATCCGATTTGTATCGTCTTAATATATGTTCAAAGTTTTTATTGATTGCCGTTTTATTCGAAATCTGCTTCGACCTTATATCTGCTAAACGAGCTGTTGCGTTATTTTTGATTTCTAGTTTTTTTTCATCTAGAATTTCAGTGATTATTTTTAGAATGTCGTTGATGCTTGTGATATGTGAACAAGCGTCGTATATAAGCGGAGATGTTTCTCTTTGTGCATGCGCAAATCGAATTAATTGCCTTGTACCAATACATAAGGCATAAATTTTTATCAATTCACTTAGAATTAAAACACCATTTTCAATTCGTAATATATTTAAAGCTTTGTCAATATCCTCCGCATTGGGATGGGGGAAACTTAATATAGGATCATCATGAATGATCTTAATTTCATTCAAGAGTTTATACTCTTCTTGCAATTGAACAGGATCTTCGAAAAAGGAAATTTTCCCAGCATTTTCTTGAGCTTTTTGGGATTTACAATATGTTCCTAACAGCTCACAAACTGAATTAAATTCTAAATCTTTACTACTTTGTTGGTCGAAGTTCATCAATTATTAATATCCTATTTTAAAAGCTAGTAAAGTTAACTAGTGAAGTTGTATTTATAGCCATCCAATTCGAATTTTTATAAATAAGGAGTATTTTTTAGCGACACAACAGAATAAAACCATGCTGTTCGCCTCTATAATGGTTATAGATGAGTAAATGTTTAATAGATTTATCAGATGATTTGCGTTGAATTAAAGCTGGAATTTTTTCACCTTTCAGTATTTGTGCAGCTAACCAAGTAGAGAAGCCACTTGCTGTTTGGTATTCCCCACAAAGATTTTTAAAAACTAAATGGTAAGATTCAGGAAACTTATCTTCGAATTCGTCATACCATTTGTCATCATCAACATCACCATTTCTACCTACCATTATCGCATCGATATCAGAATATTTCAGATTGTTTCTTTTCAATAATTCTGTTAATTTGAATTCGATATCTAAATTATTAGGGAAAGTAATTTGATCCGTATCGAGAATTTCAGCAAAAGCATTTTCAGGATTATTATCCACGACAAACATCGCTGCACCTTCACCATTTACTGTTCCTTTTGTATTGTCATTTAGTAATGTTGTATTATCAGTCTCTCCTAATTTGTATAAATCTAGTTTAAGATTGATATTGAAATTATAATCAGAAATTTCTTCGGAAGCACCTATTAAATAACTCGCATTTGTATTCTCCTTAAGCAATTCTAATGTGTCTAAAAGAACATTCTCAAAAGATAAACCACCATTTATATGTGTTACGTTATAACCAGTATTTTGACTCATTAATGCCAAATTACCAGCCACCGCACTAGGTGTACTTTGTACAAAGTTAGTAGGGGTAAGAGTACCCTCATCATATTGAATGATTTGATTTAAAAATTTAAAACAATCCTCTAAACCACCATTACTTGTGCCAATTATAATTCCGTTTAAGTTATTATGTTTTTTAACCAATGTTAGGCCGGTACCTATTCCTAATTTTACAACACGCCCCATTCTTCGGAGTAAGTTATGCGGAATTATATCCATATAATCAGGATCGATAGCATTGTATCGAATACCGACTATTTTTTCAACACCAACCGTAAATAATTCATTATTAAACGATTTTTGTGGTGATATGCAAGTGAGGTCTTTGATATACATATTAATCTATTTTAGAAATTAATAATGATGTACAATTTCCTGCAAATCCAAAAGAATTGGTTAGGACATGGTCAACTTTGGTATTCGGTTGATATTTCAATATAGGGGGATGAAATCCTTCAATTTTATGGTTGAAAAACAGATTCCCATAAATTTCTTTATGCTGAATACTTAAGATACTAAATATTGCTTCAATGGCACCTGCCGCTCCTAAAGTATGACCTGTATAGGGTTTTGTAGAGCTGTACGGAATTGTATCACCAAAAATTTTAGTAATACCTAAAATTTCTGTGCTATCATTATTCGGGGTTGCTGTTCCGTGGGCATTGATATAGCTAATATTATTAGCTTCAATATTTGCAGAAGTTAAAGCTTCTTGCATTGCTTTTATTACGCCTATTGCGTCGGCTGACAGTGAAGATGGGTGAAAAGCATCATTGCTATTACCATATCCACTAATTTCTGCGTATTTCTTTTTGTCTTTAGCTAAATCCTCTCTTTCAAGAACAAGATAAGCTGCACCTTCACCGAGGTTTAGACCTTTTCTATTGGCATCAAATGGTTGACATTTTTCATCAGAAAGGATTTGTAATGAATTGAATCCGTTTACTGTAAATTTTGCCAATCCGTCAGTGCCACCAACAATTACACGATCAGCACGTCCGCTTTTAATCCATTTAGCCCCAATCATTATCGCATTAGCAGAGGATGAACATGCTGTATTGATACAATCTGTAAGTCCTTTAATTTTTAAAGCTTTAGATAGGTGTAAAAGATGCGCATGACCTGAATATGATTCAATAAATTGACTGGCAATTGTGTCACTTCCTTTAGAGTCTTGATACAATTCGTCTGTTTGTGTCATTCCACCAACAGTACTCGCAGAAACGAATGCCGTTTTATAATTCGAAATGTCTTCGGGGGTTAACTTGGCATCTTCAATCGCTTCTTCAACGGCTTTGAATGCCAATAAATCTGTTCGCGTTAAACCAGGTGAATCTTGCTTATTTGTTAATTTAAAAAGCGATTCGTTAGACAGTTTAACTTCTCCAAAATAGAATGAATTTTTGTAATTAGAATTTAGATATTTTGATCTGCAAAGACCAGATTCACTATTGACAAGTGAATCATGATTTTCTAAAAGATTATTACCGATAGCTGAAATTATACCTAATCCAGTTACAAATACTCGATTCATTTATGCGTTTGCTTTATGATCTATAATAAATCGTGCCATGTGATCCACATCAACTAGAATTTTTCTTCCGTCAGTTGCACTGTTTATTTTTATACCGTATTCTCTTTCAATTAATACTACTAGTTCAATTGAATCGATTGAATCAAGAGCAAGACCATCACCAAATAATGGTGTGTCATTTTTAATGCTACTAGGCTCAACACCAACCAAATTACAATAGCTAATAATTTCGCCTTTAAGTTTTTCTGTGAGTTCGTTATATTCCATACCGCTAAATTAATCTTTCTTGCTTAAGTTTTATCAAAATTATAATAAGACAAGATACTATAAATAAAATTAAATATGTGACAACAGGCAATAATGTAGCCCAATCACCGTCTTGCAAAAATAAGATATAAAATCCTTCTAAACACCAATATAACGGAGACATCATTGCAATGTTTTGCATGAATTCTGGCATTACAAAAGTAGGAATCCAAATACCGCCAATGGCTGCGAAAATAATAACTAAAACAGCACCTAGACCATTTGCTTGAACTTGACTTTTTGTTATTGTTCCGATTAGCAATGCAAAACTGACTGCGGACAATCCACTTAATAATACAATAACAATTAGGGCTAGAAAGTTAGATGGCCAAGTTAATTCTGGCAAGCCAATCATTGGGAAAGTTAATTTACCTATTGAAAAAATAAGTGTCACTTGTAAAATCGCAACGAATAAATAGACAATGATTTTGGAACCGAGAATTGTTGCAAAACTGGTCGGTAACATTTTTAATCGTAAAAAACTTCCGTTCGATCGTTCTTTGACAATATTCCCTCCTAATGAAATCACCATAAAGAACATAGCGAATAAGGTCCATGCCGGGACATTGTGTTGTGTAGAATTTGGATGAATTTTATTGTCGGAGAATAATGCAGGGACTTGATCTATAACGGTTTGGTTTTCTACCATATATTTTTTTAAGTCCTTCGGTGCTTCCATTTCCATTTTAGTAAAAATAGAATTGATCATCATGTCGTTCTCAATCATGCTAATATAAGAGTTCAACATATTTGAGATAGACATCCGATAGTTTTCTTGTAGAACAGGGTCGTAATATAGTTTTAGATGAATGCTACTATTATTTACCAGTTTATTCTTATTTTCCGTTACGCCAAAATTAGATACAATAAACTCACTCATAGCCTCGCTTTTAGCTTCTAAATCGGCACTAAAAGTACTTGGGAAATATATTGCAATCAATCCGTCACTTGCCAATAACTCTTTTTTTAAGTGCGTCTCATCGGCTGAGGAATGAATGATGTTGAATAGTTTTGAGTCGGCCAAGGCATCAATTAATAAAACAGATTGGTCACCTTCATCTCCATTGGCAACTAATAAGTCAATATTATTGTCATTGACAATTTTATATGCACTATCTTGAATTATAGTGATAATAAAAACTAACATCAATGGTAGTAAAAACATCAATGTCAATCCCAACCCATCACTGAGTAGTTGCAAGACTTCTTTTTTTATTGCGGCGATTAATTTTTTCACTTTAATTAATGTACTTCGGTATATTTTAAAAATATTTCTGTCAAACTTTCTGCTGGATTTTCACCCATTAAATATTCAATATTGGTGTCTTTTACAATTTCTCCTTTATTTAATAGAATAATTCTATTGCAAATTTGTTCAGCCTCATCCATATGGTGTGAAGTATATATTAACGTCGTTCCTTTAGCTGAAAGCTGATTTAAAAATTGGATGATCGCATGTTTATTCTGAACATCTACACCTGCCGTTGGTTCATCTAGAAATAGTATTTCCGGTTTGTGTAATAAACTTAATATAAGATTCAGTCGGCGTTTCATTCCTCCCGAATAATGCTTTACTTTTTTTAAGTGCGCTTCTTCTAGTCCAAACTCCTGTAGAAGTTCTTCTTCTACTTTTATAATTTCCTCTTTTGATAATCCGTATAATGCTCCAAAATATGCTACATTTTGATGGAGATTTAAATCTTCATAAATAGCATATTCTTGGGGTACATAACCAATTTTAAGTTTCAAATCATTTCCATCGATTTGCTCCCCCTTTTCATTTTGATAAGTAACTGCACCTATTGTAGGGTCAAGAATTCCAGTCAGTATTGAGATAAGCGTCGACTTCCCGGCACCATTAGGACCTAAAATCCCGAGTTTATCACCAACTTGAATATTAAACGATACATTATTTAAGCTAAGATGTTTAGCTTTTTTATATTGTTTCGAAATACTATTTACAGTTACGGTACTAAGTTTCGACATTATTTTAATTTAAGTTTCCGTAAACCACTAAAAACTTCAAATTCTTTAGCTTTTATTTCTAACATTAAATCTGCAATCGCATCATAATCACTTTGCGCAGTTAATCGGCCTTTATAAACACCGGCCATTTGTACTGCCGAGTCACGCCAAAGATCTCCCGCTTTTGTTATTTTTTCTGAGAATGCTAATAGTCGGTCGTCGTGCATATATGCGACAGCTTCCTCTAAGAAGGCAGCGTATAGAAATCTAAATCCGCCACCACCAGTACCAATCTCTTCTTGCATTCTAATAATTTGACCAAGATATAGTCCTGCTTCTTTTTGACCTTTTTCTCTTAGTTTTCTGACTTTACCAGCTGTATAGCCAATACCTTTTACACCTGCAAGTTTTCCAGGGATGTCTAACATGTCACGCACATTATGTTTAATACCTTTCACAATTCCATTTCGAATCATGGCATCTGTGATTTCATTCACTTTACTAGGGTAGTAGAGGTGACCTTTTGGTGCTAATGCACCTTTCGCAAAACGCGCTCTCTCCATTTTATCATATGAAAGTGTTGTTACATCTTCCATTACAGGATCACTAACGAGGTATCCCGTTTCATTTCTACCGTAAACTATAAGATTGTGTGCATTAAAGTGGAATCGGTATTCGTCCGCAAAATAATCTAAGTGAAAAACACCCGCCTGACATCCAACAGGAATATTTTCTGCGAGTTTTTTATTTAAATATTGTTCCCCTTTTTTAGGATCATTGAACTTTTTACGGTTCATTTCAATATTTAAGGTTTTACACGTCCGTTTAAAAATTGAACCAGGCATACTTCTAAAAGCGATTGCTGGTCCTCCTTGTATTTTTAAAAAAGGGATATGAATATAAAATAATCCTGATCCTAACCCAAAAGCTAAAGGCTCAGTAATTTTATTGACACCTTGGTGTTTTAGTAATCCTACAATTACTCCGTTTTCACAGTGTGCCGTTTGTACATGTTTAAATTCCATGAATTTTTACTCTCCTTTATATTCTTTTAGCTCCTCGACACTTATTTCAAAAATAGTGGCGTATTTATTTAAAGTTTGATCATTTAATTTGGCAAAGTTTTTTGGTTTAAAATGTCGTTTGATTTTGAATTTCATAAACCCTGAATAGGCCGATAAAATTTGCAAATCCATTAAACTTTTCAACATGAAGTAATAAATTGGACTTTTTGTTCCATTTTTCACTTCTTCTTTTGCCAATTCAAGTTGATCATTAATATCCTCCCAAGCATTGTCAAGTGCAGCTTTTTTTACATCCCAACCTTGACTTAATTCAGTTGAATAAGTCCCATCTTCATTCTGCACATAGCAGAGTTCTTTGGTGAAGTTTTCTAAGGCACTTTTATCTTGAGGAAGATCGCTTTTTTTCATTTTAACAAACTGTTAAATAACAATATACATATGAAAATCTTGAGCTTTCGGGTACCATCAACAAGATTTTTTCACCTTTTTTGAGTTTACCACTATTGAACAATTCATCTACCATTAAATAAATTGATCCTGCTCCAACATTACCTTTGGTCGCTAAATTAGTGAACCATTTTTCTTTGGGAATTGACACATTATGCTTCTCTAAAATATCTGCTATTTTGTCTTCAAAGAAATATGAAGATAAATGAGGTAAGAAATGGTCGACGTTTTTAACATCGACATCTTTTACTTTCATTAAATCAGCTAAATGTTGAAATCCAAGTTCAATAATATTCTCGCTCAATAATTTCACATCCTGTTTGATGCTCATTACCGATTGGTCAATAATTTCAGCTTTAGATAAATCAACAAATGAAGTTAAAGTCCCATCTTCATTTTTTGTAGCTGCCATATACATGCAGGCTTCCTTTACATTGGCATAAGAACGACCATCTATCCACTCAATTTTAAGTGAAATATCATTCTCGTTCGGTTTGTCTGACAATAAAAACGCACCAGCACCATCAGAAAGCATCCAACGTAAAAAATCTTTTTCAAACGCTAAATAAGGTCTCTCTTCAAGCTCTTGTAACTTCGTTAATTCTTCCTCAAACTGTTCCGATCTCAATTGTTTTGCTAATCTTTCAGAACCTGTTGTAACGGCTGTTGTTTTATCACCACATTTTATCGAATTAAACGCATATTTTAACGCGTGCATTCCTGAACAACATACACCTGAAGGAGAAACAACTTCTATAGAGTTCATTTCAGGTAAGTATCCATGCACCATCACGGCATGCGAAGGCATCAATTGATCTGGAGAAGATGTTCCACAACAAAGTAGGTCAACTGATTTTATTTCCTCTGGACTCTGCTTAAATAACGCACGCACAGCTTCTGAAACCATTTGGGCGTTTGTATGTGTCGTATTTCCTTGCTTATCAATAGCGTAATAACGTCCTTTAATCTTGTTACTGCGCAATACCAATAATTTTGATTTTGATTTTTGTCCGTTAATTAGGCCTAAAAATTCTTCCACATCTTCATTCTCAACCAATGAGTTTGGTAAAAAATTGGCTGTTCTTGTAAGATATACTTCTTTCATATCTATCTTAAAATTGTCTTAAAATTAGTAAAAAACTATTCAAATTCTTTTTGTTTACTTTAACTGTTAACCATTTGCGGCATCCAAACCTTCTGCCAATCCTCTTGAATTGAAGGTTGAATCGCTATATTAACATCTATTTTGTCTTCCTCCTTTATATCGCTAGTCACAATATTATCGTGATAAGGATTTATTGTGTCAGACATATTTATATGCTTTGTTTTCTGTACTGCATGTCTTATAATTTCAGCTCCAATCTGCTCAAGCAAACTGATATTTGACTTAATTTTTTCAATCAATTCATCTTCATTATACTTTTGAGACAGGCCTAAATGTAAATCTTTTAAAAAGTCAATTTCAAAAGGATCTAAATATGTTGCTTTTATTTCCTCGTTATATTCAGGTTGCCAATTTACAAATAGTGATTGGATATTAGAATTTAATGCGGCTAACTTCAGTCCAAGGCCGTTTTCTCCGAAAAATAGCTTCTTCAAGACATTCATGTTTGTATAGCCATTATTCATGAACATAAGTGTTTGAATGGACCAATAGTTAGCCCAATCCCAAATGATTTTGGTAGCCATAATTTCAGTCGAACCAAATAGTGGATATTTGTTTCTGTATACCTCTGCCCAATTCTCAATCATGGCTTGGAATACTTTTTCATAGACTATATTTTGGACATAAATGTCTTCACCGTTCAGATCCTTGCTAATTAAATCCGTAATCCATGTATTTGATAAGCTAATAAAATCAGTTCCTGGAGAATAAAATGGGTCTAAGAACACACCTGATTCGCCGCTTAAACACCATCTGTCTTCACTGAATAATTTTGTTGAGTTATACGCGAAGCTTTTTAGTATCTTAAAATCAAGGATATCATCGCGTTTAGCAGTGATGTGTTTAGCGCATTGAGGTTCGAATTTTTCTAACCATTGAATGGCATTATCTAAACGATTGATTGATTTAAATTCGTGATACCTTGGGTCTGCTACTATACCAACGCTTGTATTTCCTGTAACCAAAGGAATTAGCCACACCCAATAACCTTCTCCCATTAAATGGGTAGTACTCAAACGTCTTAAACCAGGTCCAAGTTGATCTTTCCATTCCGTATTATCTGACCAATCGCTAATATCAATCACACCTTTTAATCTAAACCATATAGCATTGATATCGTGATCAATATCTTTGGCTAAATTAAATTGTTTTTTTAAGAATGAAGATCTACCAGTCGTATCAACAAACCATTTACTTGTTAGTGTTGTACTTTCAGTCTTACTATTTACTGTTATTTTGTGTCCTTCTTTATTTAAAATAGCCTCGTTGACCCTTTCAGCCAAACGAACAATATTACCAATCTTTTGATTTTTCCGAATTAATTCATTTTCAAAAATACCTCTATCCAATTGGTGACTTGGAGTTGGTGGTGCCAAAACAGGACCAATTTCGTATCTTTTATCTATATTTTCTTTATGTTCAGGACTTAAAAAGAAACGCAAGCCATGTTTCGGAAGTTGATCTTGATCTAAATAATCAGCTAGTCCTAATACTTCACGAAGATAATAGGTTCCCAATTCAACAGTAGATTCACCTACCTTATGAGCTGAGACTTTATGATCTCCATTACTACTTTCGATTATACAAATTGAAATAGAGGGTCGAGCATTTTTTAATTGAATACCCAAAGTTAGTCCGGCAAGTCCACCGCCTGCAATAATTACATCAAAATTATTTTCCATTAATCATTTTATTTTCTGCGGATACCTAAGTAAAGAAAATTGCGTTTATTTAAGTTAATACTTTTTTGTGTAAAAGGTCTAATCAATATTGAATAAATTAGCAATACAATTGGTGAAACAATAAATATTGCAAATATTAAATAGTATTTGAAAACATTAAGCCATTTTTCACGCGATTGTTGGGATTTTGCTTCTTTCTTCTTAATTAACTTCGCCCAAACTTGGAAGAGCATCTTTGCTCTAGATTCGATAAACATTACAGTTGTTAAAACACTGAACTTACCTGTTTTAATTATTTTTTCTTGTAGACCGATATAATCATCTGCAAGAAGTGCGTCTTGAATTAATGGTGTAAATTTTGAAGATGTGTCTATCTCTTCATCCGCTACTCCTGGTTTCGGGAAAATACCGTATTTTTTAGTTTTTTTCCCTGTCAACATCCAATGCAAAATTGTGATTACAGAAATTAGGTTTGACGTTCTATCGACAAAAGGTAGATTACCGACAATTTCACCACCAGCAGACTCAATTGTTGCTACAACGCTTTCTTGTGATGTAAGCCACATATTTCGACCGGCAATCACTGTTATGACTTTAGTGCCATTTAATCTTTTTTGTAAACCTGCATCATTTAAGAATGATGTTGTGGGTATAGATGGTGATAAATACCATGGTTGATAACCAATCAAAATTAAATCGTAATTCTCGTGCTTGAAATTTAAAGGTTTAATTGGAGCGGGTATTTTTAATACCGACTCGGGCATTGCATTATAAAAAACCTTTGGTGTCCATGGAAACGGGAAATCATTCTGCATTTCGACATTAATTCGATCTACATCAATATCAGTAAATGCTGATATTAAATTGTCTACAATTTCGCTTAACTGTCCAGATTGCGAATAATTAATTGCTAAAATTTTTTTCATTAACGATTTGGGTCCTCTTTATTTTAGATTGGCGTTGTTAATTATGTCTGAATTTTTAGCATAATCTTTAATCGCCAATTTTAGTGGGGTACTTAAAGTTGAAAAATGTTTATAAATTATATTTTTGTCTTCCTGAAGATTGTCTTTGTAACCAACAATTCCAGGAGATTTTTCTTGAATAACTAATCGTAAAAAACGAAATTCTACGTTTTCTGGTTTTTCTTTAACCGCAAGCTCTATTAAATCAACACCAATTCTGAATAATTTTAACTTTTCAGCAGGAAAATTAGCAAAATCTGCTTTTTTAGCGATTAAAGCCCCACGATAAGCCTTATTGGTAAGGGTGTTCTCTTCCGTTTCCAATAGTTTCAGAATTTTATTAATTTCTGTTTCACTATTCGATGATAAGGTGCTATAATAATTAGTTGTATCAACTTTCGAATTTATTGCGGTTTGTATCGAAAGCAATACTAAAATGGCTAAAATTTTCATAGGTTATAGTCGATTACAAAATTAGTACAATTATTGCTATTTTTCAAACACTCTATACAAAAATAGATCCAAGTTATTCGCACTGTCTATATTCCTAATTTGATTGCTATTGACTTTTTCTAAAGTCAAGTTTTATTTTGTGATTTAAATAGCTGTTATTTTATTGTAAACATCTTCTAAATCAGTAACTTCTCGGAAGCCGTTAGACAATAGAGTGAACTCCTTGCCACGTTTTATAATCATCGACGGAAAACCTTTTATTCCCATTTCTGAAGATAATTGAAAATCAGCTTTTGTTAGGTATTTGGTTTCTTCACTATTATAAAGTGCTTCGAATTCTTTTAAATCCAAATTGAAACCGCTAGCAATTTGAAGAAAGGTGTCCAATTTACTGGTATTCAAATTATCCTTGTAAAATGCAGTTTGGACAGCTTTAAAAAAATCTAATTCAATTGCTGGATTCATTTGGCGAACTGTCATAACTGCTCTCGATCCAGGTTCAGTATCATAGATAAAATCTACATCTTCTAGTATTTTATAACTAAAAGGTTGACCTGTTCTTTCGTTAATTTCAACCCAATGCGACTTTAAAAAATCTGACATTGTATTTATTTTTTCGGTATTCCCTGGTCTCAGCCCTCCATTAACTATTCTAACTTTATAGTCTTTGTGATTTGAGATGAATTTGTCTAATTCTGGCGCAAACCCATAACACCATGAGCACATAGTGTCTCCAATGTAAATTATAGTGTTTTCTTCAGTTTCTAGCCAATCAAAATTTGTCATTATTTTATTTTTTTAAACTTGGTCGTTATTATTCAATAATCATTGCAATAATTGGGTTGAAATTACAGATTAATCAACGCGTAATCCCATTATAATTAGATCTTTTTCAGATGTATCAAAGGTTGCTATTTGTGGTAGAATACCCCATTTTTGGAAACCAAATCTTGAAAAAAGATGAATACTCGCTTCATTATGTCCAAAAATAAAAGCCAATAAAGTTTTTATTTTGAATTTAGGCGCTTCAGTGATGCAATAATCGAGTATTTCTTTTCCATATCCCTTTTGACGGAAAGATTCAGCAATGTAGATGCTTAGCTCCTTAGTACTGTTATAAGCTTCACGCCCATAAAACTGTTGGAAGCTTACCCAGCCAACAATTTCATCATCGTTATTTTTAACCAACCAAATAGGATTAGCATCAGAGGTATGTGCGTTAAACCAAGGCTTTTTTTCTGCTAGACTTACTGGTTTAATATCTGCAGTTGCCATTTGTGAAGTTATTGTAGAATTGTAAATTTCAACAATGACAGGTAGATCGCTTAATTTGGCATCTTCAAAATATAACATGACAATTATTTGCTTTTATATTATACATGCTGGTCAACAAGAATAGGATTACCATCTGGATCAATCACAATAAAGCTTGCCGGACCTGATGTTGATTCGTCAGCTTCTGTCTGAAAGTTAATTCCTCCTTGTTTTAAGTCTTTTTGTATTTTTCTTATATCCTCGAAGTTGTCTATAGGCAGTGCATTTTGATCCCATCCAGGATTAAAGGTTAAAAGATTTGATTCAAACATACCTTGGAATAAGCCAATCGTAGTTGATTCATTTCTTAAAATAATCCAATTCTGTTCGATGTTTCCTCCAACTTGTTCAAAACCAAATTTTTCGTAAAATGATTTTGAAACGTGAATGTCCTTCACGTTCAAGCTTACTGAAAATGCGCCTAATTTCATATCGTTTTTACCGACAAGGTAAGAATTTTATTCCTCGATTTTTCTCAACCAATTATTTAGTTTGAAAATATAGTAACCCATACTGAAAACAGCAAAAGAGCTAAATATATGCCATAAAAAATGAGTGCCTTGAGGTAATAATTCAGGGAATGGGTTAGGAGTAGGGTAGTCTAACATTCTACATATTAATGCTGTGCTCAGGAATATGAATGAAAGAATTATATAATTCACAAACTTGAATTTTGTTTTAAAAAGGAATATAATAATAGGGATAAGGAGTGACGTTCCAACAAAAAAGTATCCAATATTAGGCCCAAACCCCTCTAAACTATCTATTTGTGAAAGAAAATTAGTGCTCAGTACTGCAACGCATTGAAAAGCTATTGTGAGTATTATAGCGCGTTTAATATTATCAACAACCTTATACCAAAAGTAACAAGCCAAGCAGAATGACATTAATGATGCAGGCAACCAGTCTAATATGAAGTAGGCAGGTTCATTTCTAAAAGAATGGAATAAAGTCGAGCCTAAACCATTCAGAAATAAAAGTGGTAATAGCAGAACTATTATTTTATGGTTGGCGTAATTACCATGCAATTTCCAAATCCAATATATTATAGGTATAAAAAATATAAGAGATGAAAATGCGTTCCAAGGTTCATGAATGTATGCGTCGTGAATAAATTCGTTATACATAGGACCGTTGTCAGTTATATGAACCAGTCGATTTACGATTTCAAGAGTATCAATCATCTGACAAATTTAATCAACTGCATAGTCTAAGAAAAATAATATCGATAGGCGGATATTAAATTTAGGTTAATACACATTCAATATTTTTAAATTACCAGCTAATTGGTTTATAGTCTTTAAGGAATTTACCGCACCAATGCTTACCTGTATTGATTCCGTCAATTAATGGATCAAGGACACGAGCTGCGCCGTCTACAATATCAAGAGGTGGCTGAAAATCGTGTATTTCAGTTTTCTTTTTAGACAATTCAATAGGGTCTTCATCAGTCACCCAACCAGTATCAACAGCATTCATAAAAACACCATCCTTAGCAAATTCACTTGCAGAAGTATGTGTTAGCATATTTAAAGCTGCTTTGGCCATGTTGGTATGCGGATGGCGTGCAATTTTTTTGAATGTATGAAATTTCCCTTCCATTGCCGAAACGTTGATAATGTGTTTCTGACCTGTATTTTCTTTACGCATTAATACAGATAAGCGATTACAGAGTACAAAAGGGGCAATAGAGTTTACCAATTGCACCTCTATCATTTCTAAAGTTTCTATCTCACCTAGTTTAAGTCGCCAGCTATTGGTGGATCTTAAATCGACTTGTTGTAAGTCAGCATCTAATTTACCTTCAGGAAAAACTTCACTTGCAGCTAAGGAATTGTCAAAACTATAAGGGATTTGAGACAATTTAGCAGAAGCACTTAGTCCAATTCCAGGTTCTTTACCATGCCAAGTAACAGGAAGGTTTTTCTGATCAGCTGTTTGGATAGATAGCGTTTTTAACTCCTGAATGCAGTCAAAGTGATTTTTTAATAAATCTTTAGCAAAATCAGGTAATTCATCCATTGGTAATTCTTCTTTATCCATTAAATGTTTAAAGAAACCAGCAGGACGACGAACAGTTTGAGCTGCATTATTTATCAAGATATCTAAGCGACTGTATTTCATTTCAATATAGTTGCAAAATATTTCAACACTTGGTATATGTCTTAAATCAAGACCGTGAATATGCAGTCTGTGTCCCCAAGAAGTGAAATCTTCTTCTTTAGCAAATCTTAAAGCTGAATCTACGGGGAATCTAGTCGTTGCTACAACAGTTGCTCCAGCTTTTAATAAAATTAATGTAATATGATATCCTATTTTCAAACGAGAACCTGTAACAACAGCAACTTGTCCAGTTAAATCAGCTGTTTGATATCTTTTTGCATAATTAAAGTCTCCACAATCTTGACACATTGTATCGTAAAAATGATGCAATGTCGTAAACTCAGCTTTACACACATAACAGTTCCGTGGAGAGGATAATGTTTTGGGTTCAAATTCTTTTGGTAGTTCTATAAATTTAGGTGCTATAAAGATGTTTGATTCACGCGCACTTCGAATTCCAGTGTCCTTTCGTGCATGTTTGTCACGTTCTATTTGTTTTCGTTTTGCAGCTTTTTTAGCATCTTTCCGTCGTTTATTGTGTTCTTCTTTTGACGGACGGGATAATTGCCCCGCCGAAGTCATTAACTCGATACGTTGCTCTTCAGGTAAGTCGAATAATTGAGTGGTATCATCTAATAGCAAATTTAAAGTGTCTATACAGTTTTTAATTTGCTCTGCTGATAAAGTTGAATCTGGTTTACTTTCTTTTGTTGTCACACGCTGCTTATGAAATACAAATATAGTTAATTTCAAATCTTGAATTGATTCATTTAGATAATATCTATTTTAATTAGAACCTCTAAAACCGTTAATATTTGTAAAAGGTGCATGTTATTTAATTGTTATAAACTAACATTTAAATTTATTGTTTTTAACTTTAAAGAAATTAAAAACCTGGATATGAAAAACATAGTTTTAGTAGATTTTACACCCGAGTCAGAAAAAGCAATTTCCTTTGCTGTTAATACAATGAAAGAAACTGGAGGAGAATTGGAGTTAGTTCATGTTATAGATGATAAAAATGCTGAGTCTTCCACAGAAAAAATGAATGCTTTAGTCCAAAAGTATACAACTTCTGAGGTAAAAATAGGTATTGTACAATTAGGAGGTAAATTAAGCGATGAACTTTCTGAATACGTAAAAGGTGAGAAAATTGGATTTGTTTATTGTGGAACCCACGATATGAAATTTTTGGAGCATATTCTTGATAGTAGAGCTTTAAAATTATTAAATGAATTGGATACTAATTTTATCTTTGTACCAAGTTCAACTGCCGATAATCAATCGATTAAACATGTTTTACTTCCTATATTTCCAGATAAGCATTCGATAGCAAATCTTAAGGTTCTTATTTATCTGCAACATTTTTTAAAGTTTAAAATCACACTTTGCACTTATAATGCTGAAAATGAAGGTCAAAATGATACGATGATTGTTGCATCAGAACTATTAAATAAAGCGAATATTGGATTCAAATCGGTGTTTTTAGGGAATTCAGAGCAAGAATTAATGGACGGTTTAATTGATTTTGGACATGCGTTAGAGGCAGATACTATTTCAATTGTGAATCTTACGAATCAAAATCTATTTAATTTTGCAGCAAAAGGTTTTGTTGAAAGCTTAATTCGTAATAAAAGGTCAATGCCAATTATCGCAATTCAGAATCAAGAATTGAGTAATTATTCAAGTTTCCATACGCAAGGAGGATATTAGTCTTAATATTTTACAATCCATTTAATTTAAATGGATTGTAAATTGTTTTTATACTAAAGCAGGAATCAATATATTGAATGATTTGATGCCTTGAATGCAATCAATTTGATATTTACCATCGAATTGTTCTGCTAGGCAGTCAATAATTTCTAATTCAATACTCTTTAAAGGAGATGTATTAAATTCTGTAATATCGTTACAGTGCAAATTGATTTTTAAATGATATGCATCCGCTTCACTCATTAGATCAATTGAAATCCCATTCTTGGAATTTGAAGCGTCATGAATTTCTATAAAGTGTTCGAAAATTTGAGAACATACAAGACCTAAAGGAACAGCTAGATCAAGATCAATATTCAGTGATTTTAAAGATCGATCAAAATTCATTCGATTTGAAACCAAATTTGTTCCTTTTTCATTTAAAAAATCAATAAAATTCATTGTAATGCCATCTTTAGTCACATTTATTTGATTATGAATAGAGGACAGATGTAAGACATCCATTTTTAATTTATCGAATGCGACTTCACTAAGGTCGTCTCTAAAACTAATATTTCGAATATTAGCCATGCTGGATACAACCTGTAAATTGTTCTTTATTCGATGATGAATTTCCCTGATAATAATTTGTTCTTTTTTACGGACAGTATCTTTAAAATAGAGCAAAACAGCCATGACTGTAACAACAACACCAATAGAAGTAAAGTAGCTGGTTATTTTTTCAATTGTTGGATTAAGTTGGTAAACGCCTGTGGTAAAAATCGGGGCATTATGTAAATAGAAGTGAAGTAAACTTACAATAATGATCGAAATAATTAAGAATGATGGATCTTTAACTTGAAGGATAAAAAATAAAGGAATCAACCAGATATAGAGCGCAAAGCCAGCCGTTATGCCAATAAAATAAGTTGCAATAATTGCGTGTGCTATAATGACAAAACTACCTGCAGCAACAAATGGAATGGTAAATTTTAAATCTCGAAGAAATAAAAGTCGGCCAATGAAAAAAATTGCAGCTCCAATTAAATTTATAATCGTTAATTCAGGGATGTTTAAAAATATAAACAATAATGCGAAGATTAAGTGAACTATCGCACCTAATAAACCGCCTCTATTGACAGTATCCATGAGATAGATATTCTTACTCCCGTAAATTATTTCCTGCTCTAAATCGTTCACTTAAATATTCGTGTTTTGATCTAAAAATAGGTTTTTAAGTGATTAGTTTTTAAAAAAATAGCTGAAGAGCCGTTATGTAAAGACAAACCCTGATTATAACGCTATGAGTGTCAAATTGAAAATCGTTTTCGGCAGTTAAAAGTTGATTGAAATGCCCCTTTTATTATAATCGTAATAATTTTAATTACTCGAATTGAATCATTTAGCGTCTAAATATTGAACGATTTTGTATGTGGCTATGTTTCCATGAAGCTTTAAAATAAATGGGTGGAAGACCGGGTTCACTTCGACATTGCTCAGCATAAACTTCAGATCAGTCACAAAAGTTGGGGAGGAATTTAGACTAAAATGATTTTCTTTGTAAAAAAGAATAAGTTTTGGAGGGATATTTAGACTTAATAAAAATGATTTTACCTGAGATTTTAGTAGCACATTTTGAGCTTACGGAATCAAAAAAAGTAGGAGAACGATTGAACCTTTATTTTGAGGAAAAGAATACTGTTCCCCAAGAATTTAATTCACGTCAATTAATTTCAAAAGGTTTTCATAAAACCATTACAGTTCAGGATTTTCCTTTAAAAGGTATGTTTGTTTTTTTTCATATTAAACGACGTAGATGGACAAATAAAGAA
>NZ_JHXV01000008.1 GCF_000621625.1 Crocinitomix catalasitica ATCC 23190 | reverse complement strand
GGGCTTAAGAAAAGTGAATACAATAGGTATTAAACAAGCAAATAAAGTTATGCACCTCGCCGCCATGGCTTACAACCTCAAAAAATATCTGAAATTCACTCAAAAACTAGCTAAAAGTGAGGCAAAAGCACTTGCCAACTTTTTTCTTGAAATAAAGGGCCTGCTAAACGCGAAAAGCCTTGATATAATACCACTTATTTTAAACTAAAATTAGAAGTTCCCAAAAGTAAACTGCCCTTAAAACGGCTAAAATGAAGTCAGTTTTTAATGGAATTGTGGGGTTGTGCAACGGTTACTTTTGTCAGCAAGCTTATTTTCTCCAATTTTTCTTAATGCTTCAATCGAGTGTTTTCTAGTCTTTAGTCTAACAAGTAATGCACCTTCATAACATTGGCTAATTTGCTGTGTGGTCGCATTTTTTAATTGTTTTCTTTCACTAATCTTCTTTTTCGGGGCATTTGTATCCTGAGCCAATCCTATTGTAGCGGTTAAAAGAAATAAGATTCCGAGAATTATTTTATTCATTTGTCATGTCATAATTGGTGTCAACACCCAACTAAAATCAATCTGGGCAAAGCCGAGACAAGTTTGCTTTCATTTCATTTACCCTACACGAGCGAGACCCCGCTTAACATATCCGTAAACGTTGTAAATTATTGAAATCAGCTAAAAACGCACTCAAGTTAGGTTGATAATTTTTCAAATATAACATTCCTTATTAATTATTGGTAAGCTACTGAGCTTTAATAGGAAAAAACAATGAAGAATGGTGTAAAAAACCTTAAGAATTTAAAACAAAAAAAGGCGACCCAAATCAATGGATCGCCTTATAATTTTTAAATATTTTCTGAATTACATCTTACTCAAATCCGGTGCATCTCTGGTGAAAGCTGGAATTCCAGTAACATCCATTCCGGTAATCAATAAGTGTATATCATGCGTTCCTTCGTAAGTCACAACCGACTCTAGATTTGCCATATGACGCATTACTGAAAACTCATTAGAGATTCCCATTGCTCCAAGAATCTGTCTTGATTCACGCGCAATTTTTAAAGCAAATTCTACATTATTTCTTTTAGCCATTGAAATTTGAGCAGAAGTTGCTTTCCCTTCATTTCTTAATTGACCTAGACGTAAAGTTAAGAATTGAGCTTTCGTGATTTCAGTAATCATTTCAGCCAATTTCTTTTGAGTCAATTGAAAAGCACCAATTGGAACACCAAATTGCGTACGTTCTTTAGAATAACGCAATGCTTGATCATAACAATCCATTGCAGCACCTAAAGCACCCCAAGCAATTCCGTATCGTGCAGAATCAAGACAACCTAGTGGCGCTCCCAATCCTGATTTATTTGGTAATAAATTTGCCTTTGGTACCTTTACATTATCGAATAATAATTCTCCAGTGATTGAAGCTCTTAATGAATGTTTACCGTGCATTTCTGGAGCAGTAAAACCTTCCATTCCTTTCTCAACTAGTAAACCATGAATTCTACCCGACTCATCTTTTGCCCAAACAACGGCAACATCAGATAAAGGTGCATTAGAAATCCACATTTTTGATCCATTTAAAAGATAATGATCACCCATATCTTTAAAATTGGTCAACATACCACCTGGATTCGACCCGTGATCAGGTTCAGTTAAACCAAAACAACCTAAAAATTCGCCAGTAGCCAATTTCGGTAAAAAACGTTGTTTTTGTTCTTCATTACCATACTTCCAGATCGGATACATCACTAACGAACTTTGTACAGAAGACGTAGATCTTAAACCTGAATCACATCTTTCAAGCTCCTGCATAATCAAGCCATAAGAAATCTGATCCAAACCTGGCCCACCATATTCTTCAGGAATATACGGTCCAAAAGCACCTATTTCACCTAGTCCTTTTACTAAATGTGCAGGAAATGCAGCACGTTCGTAATAATCTTCTATAATAGGGGAAACATTTTGTTTTACCCATGCTCTTGTCGCTTCACGAATGAGTTTATGCTCTTCCGTTAAAAGTTCATCCATGTTAAAATAATCTGGATGTTGATATAAATCCGTTGCCATAATTTAAATACTATCTCATTTAAGTACACAAATGTATGGAATTTAACAATAAAACGTATTTGATGTTAGAATAATATATTCACACGAGGCAAAAGAATTTTAAATTAGTTTATTTTTGCTGCATGGACGCCATTGAACTTATCAATAATAGCAACGAATTAAAAGATTCAGTTCGAATTGTTAGTCAATTCGATCCCGTTTTCTGGTCATTAATTGCTTTTAACTTGATAATTTTTGCTTTGGTAAGAACTGTCAACAAAGGATATATCAGCGCTATTTTTTCAGCAGCTGTTTACAATCGGAATATTGCGAATAACATCCGAGACAATATAGATTTACGAAAACCCTCTTCCCTTTTATTAACCCTCACTTATTTCAATGCATTTGCGATTATTATTTACGACGTAATTCCGCCAATAAATTCAAATTTCATCCTACTTATTGCAATAGCACTATTAATTGGTTTTATCATTAAAGTCTTTCTCATTTTCACAACAATTAAAATTAGTCAAACACGTGAAGGTGTGATAGAACACATTTACAATCACATTATATTTTATCAAGCTACGGGAATTATATTAACCATATTGTTAATCTTTACACATTATGTTACTAACGAATATAGTTCAATTGTTAATTTAACACTGCTAATTATCATTTCAGCAGCCTTACTCTTACGTGAAATACAGAGTTTTACACGGGGAATTCAAGCAAATATTTCTGTTTTCTATATTATTTTGTACCTTTGCACGCTCGAAATATTACCCTTGGGTGTAATATTTCGTATAGCTATTTAAACAATTAGGTAAAAACCTTAATAGAGGAAGGACATATGAGCGTAAAAACAATACTAGTTTCGCAGCCAAAACCAGAATCAGAGAAATCACCCTATTTCGATTTAGCAGAAAAGTATAAATTGAAAATTGATTTCATCCCGTTCATTAAAATTGAAGGAGTATCAACCAGAGAGTTCAGAGAACAGAAGGTTGAATTGGCGTCGCACACAGCTGTAATATTGACTAGTAAAACTGCTGTTGATCACTTTTTTAGAATTGCAGAAGAAACCCGATTTAAAGTGCCTGATGCAATGAAGTATTTTTGTATGTCTGAAGCGGTGGCTTATTATTTACAGAAGTATGTTGTTTACAGAAAAAGAAAAATATTCTTTGGTAGGCAAAATATTGACGATTTAGTTGAAGTCTTAAAGAAGCATAAGAACGAGAATTTCTTATTGCCATGTTCAGATATTTTAAGAGAAAGAATTCCTGAGACATTAGAGCAAAACAAATTCAAATATTCAAAACTAGTTTTATACCGTACAGTTGCTTCTGATCTTTCAGATTTAGAAAATGTAATGTACGATTTATTGGTTTTCTTCAGTCCTTCAGGAATAGAGTCTTTATTGAAGAACTTTCCTGATTTCAAACAGAACGCAACTAAAATTGCCGCTTTTGGACCGACCACTGCAAATGCAGTAAAGAAAAACAACTTAAGATTAGATATTCATGCTCCATTACCACAAGCACCGAGTATGACTATGGCAATTGAACAGTTCCTTAAAGGAGCTAAGAAATAATTATATTTCGAATCAAAAAAAAGCGGCTTTCCCATTTGTGGAAAGCCGCTTTTTTTTGTCTTAAACTCATCATTTAATTGCCTGATGATATACTGTTTGCGTAGGAAATGCCATATTTAAACCAGCGGCTTCAAACCTTTTCATAATCTCAAGATTCATTACTGTTTGAGTAGTTAAGATATCCGCTTCTTTTCTGATATAATAAATGAACAAGATTCCAAGGGAGAAATCACCGAAATTATTAAACGACACCAAAACATTCTCATCTATTAATTTTACATTTTCAGCCGATATTTGTTTTAAAATCTCTATCGCCTCCTCCATTTTCGCAGCTGGCGTTTCGTAGACTAACCCTAAATTCAATGTAATCTTTCTAGCAGGTTCTTTATTCACGTTTTCAACAGCATCATCAGAGAATTTAGAGTTCGGTACAGTGACTATTCTGCCAGCCAAAGTCTCAACTCTTGTACTTCTAATACCAATCTCTTTTACAAAACCATCAATCCCATTAATTTGGATGCGTTCACCAATTTGGAAGGGTTTATCTGCAAATATCATTATTCCACCAAAAAAATTCTTTACCGTATCTTGAGCAGCTAAAGCAAAAGCCAATCCTCCAATTCCCAATCCTGCGATCACTGCACCAACATCATAACCTGCATTATTTAAACCAACAATAATACCCATCACCCAAATCAAAATACGTAATCCTTTTCTAAAAATCGGTAAAAGTTGATCATCCAAATCAGACTCCGTCTTTTCTGTCAAAGGAACTAAATACTCCTCAATCAAAGCGTCAGACAGTCGCGCAATTAGCCATGTTATGTTGACAACAATTAGAAAATTAAACAAATGGCTGATAAAACTCTCTGTTGCAGAAACTGGCGAAACCATTAATTGTTTCGCTGTTTCAATTTCTTCAGCAGATACGGGGTAATTCAATTGACTTAGAGCATACCAAGTCACACCCAAAACAATTCCAAAAACTACAGGTTCTTCAACTTTATCAACAATAATATCATCCAGATTTGACTTTGTTCTTGCCGTTATTTTTCGAATAATCGATTTCGACAGCCAATACAATAATTTAGACAACAATAGTGCCCCTAAAATATAACCAAAAGCGATCGTATAATCTAAGATTGTATTCCCGTAATATAACCTTTCCCAAAATTCCATATTTCTTTTAATTTTATTTTCAAAAGTAATAAGATTAATTAAGTAGCCCTTACAATACCAATTGACAGCGAATTACTCGATTCAGAATTTCACTTACGAATAATAGCAGGAATGGCATAAAAAATCTATTCTACCAATTGAAAAATAAAAAAAACTGGATTTCCGTTGATTTGATCTAACGAATTGAACTTAAAATTTTAAATTTACAGTTCTGTTTATACTTTATGACTAAAAAGAAAAAAGCTGTCAGTACGCTTTCGCGAAAAACGAAACGAATTATTCTACTTCTAATTTGGATTGGGGCTTTCTTACCATTGCTTGCTGTAATATTTATGCTAGCTAAAGCTCGCCCTGGAATTCCTTCGCATGAGGAGTTAGCAAACCCACCTGACAAACAGGCTTCAATCATCTACACTGGAGACGGTGCTGAAATGGGAAGATTTTGGAGTGTCAATAGAAAGAGTGTTGATTATACACAAATATCACCTTATGTTATCGCAGCATTAATAGCAACTGAAGATCAGCGTTATTATAAACACGCAGGTGTAGATGCTGAAGGTATTGGAAGAGCACTTGCTTTTGCAGCAATGGGCAAAGAAGGTGGTGGAGCAAGTACAATCCCTCAGCAATTGGCCAAATTACTATATACATCAAGCGATTCGTTAAATGGTGGTGTTGCTCGAGATAAGTGGGGTCGATTGGAGCAAAAATTTGGAGAAAACATTTTGGCTGTTCGTTTAGAGAAACACTATACGAAAGAAGAAATTATTACGATGTATTTAAATAATTTCGATTTTTTATACAACGCTGTTGGAATTTCATCTGCTTCACAAGTCTATTTCAATACCTATCCTAAAGATTTAAAAATGGAAGAAGCTGCTATGTTAGTTGGCATGTGTAAGAATCCAGGCATGTATAATCCATTGAAATTCCAATATAAATTATACGAAGAATCAGAAGAAGGACAAAGACAATATAAATTAGACAGTACAAGAGCTTACCAAAGAAGAAATACTGTTCTTCACCAATGGTTAAAGAACAGCGAATCTGGTAACGAAGCATTACCAATTAAGATAACACAAGCTCAATTTGATTCATTAACTCAAATTCCAATTAAAGTTGATTACCAAATTGTTGATCATAAAGAAGGTTTAGCTCCGCATTTAAGGGAGATTTTAAGAAAAGAGTTGACGGCAAAATTCAAAGAAACGAATGATGATGGCACTTATAAATACACCAATGCAGACGGCGAACCATACAATATCTACCGTGATGGTTTAAGAATCTACACTACAATTGATTCAAGAATGCAGGTATATGCTGAAGCAGCTGTTCAAAAATACATGGAAACGACTTTGCAAAAAGAGTTTGACAAGAACAATGCAAGGAATAAAAAACCGCCATTTAGTAATGATTTAGACGATGAAGGCATTGAGCGATTAATGACAAGAGCGATTAAAAACTCTGATCGTTATCGATTGATGAAAGCCAATAACGCTTCAGAAAAAAGCATAGAAAAAGCATTCAATACTAAGGTTGCTATGCGTGTTTTTTCTTACCAAGGAGAATTCGATACAATAATGACCCCTTATGATTCCATTAAATACTATAAAGGAATTTTACAAGCAGGTTTGATGTCAATGGATCCGACAACAGGATTCATAAAAGCTTGGGTAGGAAGTCCTGACTTTAAACATTTCAGTTATGACCATGTTAAACAATCTACCAGACAGGTTGGATCGACGATTAAACCGTTTGTTTATGCAGCTGCAATTGACTTAAAAGTAATTGAACCTTGTAAAGCATATAGTGATAAAGATTATTGTATAGATGTTCCAATTGGAACAAATAGAATGAAGTCTTGGTGTCCGAAAACGGGAACAAAAAACACGGGTGAATTAATTACTTGTGCGGCAGGTTTAGCTGGATCCTTGAATAATATTACTGTTGCAATCATGAGTGATATGGGAGCAAAGGCTGGACCGAATACAATGGCAAAATTATTAAAAAATGTAGGTATTAATCTTAGACAAGAAGATATAGTCCCTGCTATGTGTCTTGGACCAATGGATGTTTCTTTATATAATATGGTTGGTGCGCAGAGCACATTCGCGAACAAAGGAATTTATATTGAACCTATTTATGTCATGCGTGTTGAAGACAGGAATGGAAATGTAATTATTGATCTAGACCCCAAACCAAAAGAAGCAATGAGTGAAGAAATGGCATTCACCATGATTAACATGATGAAAGGTGCGGTAACGGGGGCTTATAACGTTCATCAAAAACGCACATACGCTACAAGTAGTAGATTACGTGGTCAGTCAGATTATGGTGGAATAACTTACCCAACTGCTGGTAAAACGGGAACAACAAACGGTGCTGCGGATGGTTGGTTTATGGGACTGACTCCTGATCTAGTTACAGGTGTCTGGGTTGGTGCAGATGACAAAGACATTCGTTTTAGAAGTTATCCTTGGGGACAAGGTGCTCGAATGGCTTTACCTATTTACGGGTATTATATGCAATCAGTTTATAAGGATAAATCCATTAAAATCTCAACAGGTGATTTTGAAGCACCTGCAAATTACGATAGAACTATATTTAATTGTACAATTGAGGCTGATGAGCCTTCATTATAAATAAATAATTATGAATAAAGTTGTCAATAACGTTGAAGAAGCATTAGCAGGAATAGTAGATGGAAACACTCTGATGTTAGGTGGTTTTGGTTTATGTGGAATTCCAGAAAATAGTATTGCCGAGCTTGTAAAAATGGGAGTTAAAGATTTAACTTGTATTTCTAACAATGCTGGAGTAGATGACTTTGGACTGGGTTTATTATTGCAAAAGAAGCAAATCAAAAAAATGATTTCTTCTTATGTTGGTGAGAACGATGAATTTGAAAGACAGATGCTTTCTGGCGAATTAGAAGTTGATTTAATTCCCCAAGGTTCATTAGCTGAAAGATGTAGAGCAGGTGGTGCAGGAATTCCTGCTTTTTACACACCTGCAGGTTATGGTACTGAAGTTGCTGAAGGTAAAGAAGTAAAAGTATTTAATGGGAAACCTCATATTTTAGAGTCAGCTTTAGAGGCTGATTTTGCTATTGTAAAAGCATGGAAAGCTGATACTGCTGGAAATCTAATTTTTAAAGCGACTGCAAGAAACTTCAATCCAATGATGGCGATGGCAGGAAAAATAACTATTGCGGAAGTTGAAGAAATTGTTCCTGCAGGAGAATTAGATCCTAATTTTATTCATACACCAGGTATTTTTGTTCAACGGGTATTCAAAGGAGAACGATTCGAAAAAAGAATTGAGCAAAGAACTACACAACCAAAAGTTTAGGTTAGTCGCATTCTTTGGATGAAGTTTGCTAGTTACTTCAATAAGCTTCTTTTTAGCAAAGCTGAAAGAATCATTGCATTAAGTCTTTTTATCTTAATGTGGGTTTACCTGTTCATAAAGGCAACTTATCTACCTGTATTACATGACGAATTAGCGACCTTCTTCTATTATATTCAAACAGATAATTACTTGCCGCCATTTGCACATTGGGATGCAAATAATCATGTACTCAACTCATTTTTATCGGCAATTTCATATAAAACATTTGGCATGTCACCTTTAGCTTTGAGGTTACCCAATGTCTTATCTTTTATTGTGCTTTTCTACGGTGCTTTTCAAATTTCCGGTAGGTTGCAATCGAAATTATTGCGATGGGCATTATTACTAGCTCTTACCTCTTCACCATACTTACTTGAATACTTAGCGCAATGTCGTGGATATGGACTCTCAATCTCCTTATTTTTATTGGCATTCTCCTATTTCATTCAATTCTTTGAAAACAAACAGCGTAAATATCTTGTGCTTTTTATCATCATTTTATTCCTTGCAACTGCTGCCAACCTCACTTTAGTTGTTCCAGCTGTTATTTCAATTTCCATTTTGGGATTCTTTTTATTAATCACCTATTTACCCAACCAAAGACCAAAATTGATCAAGGAATTAGGCTTTTTAATTCTTCTGAGTCTGCCATTTCTCTTCTTAATTAAATTTTCATTTGAACTGAAAGAACGAGGTGCGCTTTATTATGGTGGTGATACAGGATTTTACGATTTTACAGTACGCTCTCTTTCTAATTTGTATTTAGGCCATTACAACTATGTAATCGCATGCTTTGTCACACTTTTATTCCTCTGTTTTGGCATCTATATTCTTTATAAATTTAAGTCAAAAAAGTCACTACTCCCCCTTTTTAAACCTGCCGTTTTTTTCTCATTCTTATTGATAAGTTCGGTTGCCGCAATTCTATTCCTTTCATACGGAATGGGTGTAAATTTCCCTGAAGATAGAGCAGCCATGTACCTCTACTTTTTATATGTACCTAGTTTTGCTTTTATTTTAGATGACATATCCAAAAAAAGACCTTCAATGAAATGGGTAGGCATTCTCTTATTTTACGTTCCTATTTTGTCCATATTAAATGCTCAACCCAACGAACCGTATTTTACGAGTCAAGATAGAACATCTCCTGAATTGTTTGAATATGTAGCTAATACTCCAAATAATTTTAAATTCCCGAATACTGTTGGAGGGTATAAAACACAAGAGTTTTGCTGGTATTATTTATCAGCTTTAAAGGGAGGTTTACAGTCTAAATTACATACCAATTATCATATTGCTTTAGACGCCGATTTTCAATTGGTAAGAGATGGTAGAATTGAAGATTCGATTTTATTCGATTTTTATAAACCGGTTAAAGCTGATCCAATTGCCGATCTCACCTTATTCGAACGCAAAGAAAAATTACCAAAGAAATTAATCTATTCTGCCGACATCAACCCAACTGCCGGATTTATTGAGGATGAATTTTACAATATTTTAGAAATAGATATCGACAGCTTAACGAACAAAACCCTATACCTAGGCGCGGAGATGACATTAGATGCAAAAATAAAACCTTTCATCTCGTGGCTTTCTGCAACAGTTTTTGATTCAGATGGCAAGCCAATTTACAGCGAATATATAGCATTAGACTGGTTGCGCAAAGATTGGGATGGAACTTTAAACAACCTCTTACAAGGCACATTATTACACAATATCACAGAAGATGCACGCGTATTAAAATTTTACATTTGGAATATTGAGAAAACTTCCTTTTCTATTCCCAATGGAAAGTGCTATCTTTATGAACTGAAACGAGATTTTCCGAATCAATATTAAATCATTATGGCTTTAGATAAAATACAAATTGCACAAAGAATTGCACAAGAATTACAAAATGGGTGGTATGTAAATTTAGGCATAGGCATTCCAACATTAGTTGCCAATTATGTTCCTCAAGGTATTGAGGTTGAGTTTCAATCTGAAAATGGATTATTAGGTATGGGCCCTTACCCTTTTGAAGGTGAAGAGGATGCAGATCTAATTAATGCAGGTAAACAAACTGTGACGATCATGGATGGTGGTGTTATTTTTGATTCTGCTACATCTTTTGCAATGATTCGAGGAAAACACGTTCAATTAACCGTATTAGGAGCAATGGAAGTTGCACAAAACGGTGACATTGCCAATTGGAAAATCCCAGGTAGAATGGTCAAAGGCATGGGTGGTGCCATGGATTTAGTTGCTTCAGCAGAAAATATCATTGTTGCAATGATGCACACCAATAAAAAAGGTGAATCTAAATTGCTAAAGAAATGTAGCTTGCCATTAACAGGTGTTGGTTGTGTAACACGCATCGTTACGAATTTAGCAGTGTTAGAAATTAAAAATGGTAAGTTCCATTTAATTGAGCGTGCTCCAGGTGTAAGTGTTGAAGAAATAATTGCCGCTACTGAAGGCGAAATGGAAGTTCCAGCGAACGTTCCTGAAATGCAATTCTAGTTTTACTGAATCATTCGGCATTAAGGCCAAATAAATGGATAAGGTAACTCGTTTTCTTATAAAGTATAAATGGATCACTTTTGTACTATTCGCTTTATTATATTGGCTTTTTTTTGTTGCTCTTCAAATAAATAGAGGTTTAAATAGTGAACTGATTAGTGGGTATCATTATTGGCGTAAATCAGATACTTATGCGCAAATATTAAACTATTATAATAACGGGCTCAACTTTTTTGATTTCTCCCTTTATTTTAATCAGATGACTTCTCAAGGGAAGGCTGTCGGGGAATTTCCGCTTTTCTATTATTTGATTGCGATCCAAAAAACGATATTCGGCGACCATATTATTGTCGCCAAAATCAATTGGATAATTGTTAGTTTTTTCGGTCTATTTTCTCTCTTTAAAATCGCACTACATTTCACTAAAAGTCATATATACAGCTTTATAATAGCCTTGTCCCCCTTCTTATTGCCAATTTATTCAGTTTATCTCGTCGAGTTCTTACCCGATCCTATCGCCTTTCATTTTGTACTAATCGGATTGTATTTTTTACTCAGATCGCACAACGAAAACAAAAAACATTTACTTTATTTCTCCTTATTCTTCATCTCATGGGCGGGCATGATTAAACCCTTTTTCCTCATTCCATATATTGCTTTTTTATGCATCTATTTATTCATTAGAATCAAGGAGAAAAAAATCAATATTAAAGATGGTATTTATTTCATTCCAGCCCTCTTTATTTTAACCTGGTTTTATTATATGACTTGGTATAATAGATCCGTTGATTGTGATTGTTTTCTATCAACATTACAACCGCTATGGAAAATTGCACCCGAAGAGATTGCGACGTTAAAACTCTACTTCATTAACATTTGGTTACCGGGCTATATCTCAGCTGCGTTTGGGATTGTCTGTATATTGGTTACACTACTCTACTTTATCCTTAAACCAAAAGAGAAACCTTTGACACTCGCTTTCGTGAGCTTATCAATTCTCGGGACACTAATATTCACTATTTTATTCTTCGTAATGATTAAAAACCACGATTATTACGTTTGGCCTGTATTGTTTTTAATGCCACTAATATTAACTGCTTTCATCCAAAAGTTTAGCGAAAAAAAATGGTGGAATTCTACAATCCCTTCTTTAGTTGGTATCGGATTATTAACAACAATGTATTTCCATACCAGTTATGCTTCTAATATCCGTAGGTTCCGAATAAATGATCCATTCATTACGCCAAGTTGGCATTTTTCAACTTATACCAATTTAGATCATTTCTTGAATAAAAATGGCATAACCAAAGACACTTTAATCATTGCTTTCTCGGATAAATCACCGAATTACGCGTTGTCATTAATGAATAGAAAAGGTTGGTCGGGCTATCAAACCGAATATGTCAAGTACACTATTCCTATGATAAAAAATTTAGGGGCCAATTACCTTATATTAAACGACCAAACCCTCAACCATCAAGACTCACTTTTACTGACTGATGTTAGCATGAAATTAATAGCAGATACAAACCATTTATTCTTGTACCATCTTTTAGATTAAAAAATCTATATTTTTCATTTAATAACTTGAACTAATTATTGTTATATCCTCTAAATAACCTTTAATTTGTATCTTTATTTTTGTAAAACAATTACACTACAACTATGTTAAAACAATTACTGGTTATATTAAATATTATTTTATTGGTAAATATTGCCAATAGTCAGGAAATTGAAATTATCACACAAGAAAAGATTCAAGGAGCAGTCACTCTGCTTTCACATAGTCCAAATGGTCAATTGATCGCTTCGGCAGATAACAATAGTAATATCATAAAAATTTGGGATTTTAACAGTGGCAAGATCATCGGTAAACTGGTAGGTCATAATGGACGTCCAACAGCTTTTACATTTAACGCCTCAGGAACGAGGGTTATAAGTGCTGATAAAAACAAACAATTAATAATTTGGGACATTGAACGTTGGAAGATTGTCGACACATTACGTGTTGAGCATGAAATAAAATCCTTCGCACTTAACAAAGCTAAACCAATGACCTTTTATTATGGTGATGATACTGGTCAAATTAGTGAAGGTTTCTTTTTTAATATAAAATCATCAAATGTTATCTACTCGATCAATAATGAAATCACAAATCTTACTACGAGTGATAAACTACTTGCTGCAAGCAGTAAAAATGGGCAAGTAATGATTTACGATATCGAGTATAACGAATTTAAACAACAAGAAAAAATTGCTTTCACGAGTATTCAAGGCCTTAAATTTATAGAAAATGGAGCAAAATTATTAACCGTCACTCACGGTGGTAAAGTTCAAATTTTTCCAGTTAACAATTTAACCGACGGCTTTAGTTTTAACGCATCAACACTGCCGATTAACGCAGTAGACATCAATAACAAACAAGGTTTCATTGTTGTAAGTAATCAAACCAATGGGATTAAAGTATATGATTTTGAAGGCGAATCAATTCAATCATTCAAAAATGCGGTTTCAGAAAATGAAAACAGTCAGGTTGAGGCAATTTCTATCAGTCCTGATGGCAGTACGTTTGCTGCAACAGGTAAATTAAAAACATCGAATAACAAGTATGAGCATACTGTAAAAATTTGGGACCTTAAAAGAGGTACACTTTTTAAAGAAATGTATGGGGAAGTGAATCCAATATATTCGTTTGACTTCCATCCAACAGAGAATAAATTAATCACACTTGGCGACGATCATACGCTCACTTTTTGGGATTTTAATTTAGCTGAAAAATACGGTTCTTTTCAATTGGTAAAACCATCACGAGATCTTAGTGGTATGGTACGACCTAATGATGAAGAATTAAAAGTAGATGAGAAAGTAAAAAAAGCGAAACGATTTGGCGATCTAATTGGCGACGTAATAAACGGTGATTTAAGTGGAATTTCAGAAGCAGCTAAAGAACAAGGCAAGGACATTGGTGTTGGATTAGTAAAGAGAGCAATTAAAGAAAGTTCTATTGTCAGATTTTCACCAAAGGGTAATTACCTCATCACAAAATTAAAGCAAGATGAAATTCGACTTTACAATATTGAAAATGGTAAACCAACAGCACCACAACCACTATATTCTTATCAACTATCTATTAATCAAATACAATGTTCTCCCGACGAAAAATATTTGGCTGTAATTGGCGCTGGAGATTCTGCCATTTCTATTATGGATTTAGCATCCAAAAAAATATTAAAAAAACTATATACACCGGGACCAAAAGCGAATCTTAACTACTTGTATGAGGCCAACTCTTTGGCCTTTTCTCCTGACGGAAAATACTTAGCTGTTTGTTTTAACACAAGCAAGACTTATGTCTTTAACACGAGTAACTGGTCTCTTGTATTTGAAAATGTATTACCTGACAATTTAGGCTATGTACAAAGCCCTTTTGTAAATTTCAGTAAAGACGGTCAGTTTATGGTGGTTAAATCAATGCTAGGCATCGTTAAGTACAATACCAATACGTTCGACTTATTAATGTCCGAAGAACTAAAAATTAACGGATATTCTGTTCCTTTAAACAAGGCCGAAGATTACGCCATAACGATTCTAGATAATCAATTGTATTTTGAAAATTTATTTACAAAAGAGATTGTTAAAAGTATCTATGTAAAACCGCAGGACATCTCAAACATCTCTATCAACCCAAAAGGAATGGTGGGTATCACTTTTAATAGTGGTCAATTCAAATTAATCAACCCTGAAACAGGTGTTGAAGATGTATTATTGGTTGCAAACGGCGATAATTACATCTTTAAAACAAGTGAAAACTATTATAAGGTTTCAAAAGAAGGTTATGACTTGGTAACATATAGAATTGGCAATCAAGCGTACCCTTTCGAGCAGTTCGATGCTATCTACAATCGCCCTGATTTAGTCTTAAAAAACATGGGGTGCACTGATACAGATCTTATTGACCTATACAATAGAGCCTATTTAAAACGTATTAATAAATTAAATATCAAACCAAACACAACCGTTTCATTAACTTCTATTCCTACTACCCTCTTAATGAATGCGAATGATTTACCTGCTATCACCAGCGCATCAGCAGTCGATGTTTCGTTCAGTTGTCAAGATAAAACGAATCTAAAATCTTATAATATTTGGGTAAATAACGTTCCATTATTTGGGGCGAATGGTAAAGCAGTAACAGGAGTAAGTAAAAACATCACCGAAAACGTAAAATTGATTCATGGTCTAAATAAAATTCAAGTCTCATGTCAAAACTCAAATGGTTTTGAGAGTTTAATTCAAACTTTCTATATTGAAAAATCGGGCGATAAACCCGCTCAGAATTTATACCTCGTTACAATTGGTACTGCGGACTATAAAGATGATAGATACGACCTTAATTACCCTGTAAAAGATGGACAGGATTTATCAAGTTTAATGGGCACAAATCGCGAAAACATTTATGCCAATGTTTATACCAAACACTTATACGATAGTGAAGTAACGAAGGAGAATATTGCAAAATTAAGTTCATTTTTAGGTGCTGCTCAGCCAGACGATATTGTTATTATTTTTATTGCTGGTCACGGCATACTAGATGCCAATTTCGATTATTATTTTGGCACTTATGCTATCGATTTTACCAAACCAAGTATTAAAGGATTGGCTTATGCCGAATTAGAGAAGGTATTAGAAAAAACAGCAGCGAATAAAAAACTACTCATCATGGATACTTGCCATTCAGGAGAGGTTGATAAGGAAGAAGTGTTTTTTAGTGAAGACACACCTGCCGAGGAAGAGGGAGATGTTTCATTTAGAGCTGTAGGCGCTGGTGTTGAAACAAAAACAGAGAATGCTACCCCTACCCGATTGTCAAACGAATTGTTTAATGATTTAAGAAAAGGTACAGGAGCTACGGTTATTTCTTCTGCGGGTGGTGCAGAATTTGCCATGGAAAGTGACGAATGGAAGAATGGACTCTTCACTTACTGCTTATTGACAGGCTTAAAAAACAGAACGGCTGATTTAGATGGAAATGGTACCATCATGTTGGTTGAATTGCAAGAATATGTTGTCAATAAAGTATCGGCATTGTCACATGGCCGACAAATTCCTAATTCTCGTATTAAGAATATGGAATTAGACTTCCCAATTTGGTAGAATTCTGGATTTAATCGTTATTTCTAGTTGAATAATCAGTTGAAAATCCTCACGATTTTCATTGTTAGATGCACAGAATTCACTAACTTGATTTTCTAACCGTCTAACTATGAAAATACTACCCCTACATAAATCACTATTATTCGTTTTAGCTCTCATTTTCACTGTTCAAATTGGATATACACAGAGTTTAGAATGGGTTAAAAGTGCGAATAAAGAGTCAGTGTCTTTATTGTCGTACTCTCACACAAACATTGTAGAAGTTGATGCTGAGGGAAATACATATGTTCTTGAAAAAATTAAAGGAACTGCGGATGTTGATTTAAGTGATGACATCCATATAATATCCTCAATCGAAAACCTTACAACTTATATTGTGAAATATGATCCCAATGGTGATTTATTGTGGACTAAAATGCTTCAAGATATTCCAGATGGTGATGCCGGAGCAATTGCTTATGACTTTCAATTAATAGGACTGGATCGGGTGGTTATTTGTGGTTTTTTTCTTGATGATTTTGATTTTGACCCAAGTGATGATACTTATATTTTAGCATCCGATATCGATTACCCAGATGGGTATGTTTGGTGTCTTGATGAAAACGGAGATTTTATTTGGGCACAAAAATATGGTGGAAGTGATTATGATGTGATCCATAGTGTCACTGCAAATGACGATGACAATCTTTCAATTACAGGTGCATTTACAGGAGTTGTTGATTTTGACAATGGACCAGATGAAGTCTTGAAAGATGCCGGAGGTGAATCATATTCTGGCTTTATTCTTAATATAGATCCTGTTGGAAATTTTATTTGGGTAAAAACATTTTACCAAATTGAATCGGGATGGAGTAACATAATTGATTTAAGTATAAATGCTGATAACGAATATTATGCTACAGCATATTTTCGAGGCACTATCGATGCAGATCCAGGTGATGGGATTTATCCTATGACCGCATCAAGATCTTCTTCAATGTGTATAATAAAACTTGATAGTGATGGAAACTTTATTTGGGCCAAACAAATTGATGGTGTGTTTCCAATTAGTATTTTGTCAGATGCAAATGGGGTTTATATATACGGTTTTCACGGAGACATTGCTGACTTCGATCCTGGCATCGATGAATATAATTTATACACAGGTAGTGGTACAAATTCGTTCCTACTTAAACTAGATGAAGAAGGTGATTTTGTATGGGCCAACCACGTTGGTGGCACTGCAACAATCACTCCATCAGCAATGCAACAGGATAGTGATGGATATATTTATTTAACAGGGAATTATGAAAATGGTGATGCAGATCTTGATCCTACAGCTGGAACACTAATGGTTGAAACACCTGATGATTGGGGTATAAATACTGACTTTTTTATTCAAAAATTTAATACAGACGGAGAATTATTATGGGCACATGGCTCTGAGGCATATGGAAATGAAACCATTAGAGACATACACATACAAGGTGATCAAATGCTATGTTATGGAGAATGTCAAGAAACAGAGACTAATTTTAATTTAGAAGGAGGCTATGCCAGCATTCCAAGAGCCGATGATTATTTTTTATGGAAACTAAATTTATGCCAAGACGGAATGCGAGACACACTCAATTTAACCGCATGTGAATCTTATACGGTACCGAGCGGAGATGAAACCTATTATGTTCCAGGATCCTATTCTGACACGATAGTATATTTTGGCTGCGAAAAGATTTTATCAATCAATTTAGATTTTTATGATCATCCAGGTAGCTTGACTTTTGAAGGCGGTTTGTATCAAGCACATCCAGCAGGTGAACGCATTTATTATAAATGGGTAGATTGTGATAATGATTTTGAATTAATCCCTGGTCAAACCGAACAATATTTCTTTCCTCGAACTGAAGGTAACTACGCCGCAATCATCCGGGTTGACGGTTGTCCCGACACCACCGAATGTATCAATTCTGGTCCGCTTAGTCTAGTTAACAATGCAACCTCACTAAACATGCGCATCCACCCTAACCCAACCAAAGGGAATATAAACATAACTGTAACCAATGCGACTAATATTGAAATCTATTCGGCTGTGGGCGAATTAATCTGGCAACAATCCATTCAACAAGGACAAAGTCAAATTAACATGAACGCTTTTGCTAAAGGGTTGTATTTTATTGCTGCAAAAAGTGAGAATGGAGCACAAATCTCTACACAGAAGTTTGTACTCCATTAAAAGTCTTAGAAATTATAGATCTTCTTATTCTTTGGTTTCTTTACTTCGTATTGTATTTTATGTTGAACAGTACTCAATGCTTTTAGGTCATACGTCCAAGTTAAAACACCTGTTTTATCGTCCTTATCAGCTTTAGATATGTTTTTTATATTCACTTCAATTTCTTCGTTATTAGAAATTGGAACTTGGTCTTTTAATACCAATTTGATGTCATTTTTACGTTTACTTTTTACGTTAATCTCAATAGATATTTCAGTTGTAGAAGTACTGCCCAAAAGATTCAATTGCTTTTCATCAAACTGATCTACTTTTTTACGTTCCACTAAAATATCTGGATCTTTACCTAACATCAATGTCAATTTTTCATCAATTGAAGTAGGGTCGATAAATAACTTACCCGCATAAGATCCTTCTAAGAATATATTCGCATAGGCAGGAATCAAATCGTGCTGTTCCCATTCGGCAATTTCCGCAACAAGATATACATGCTGGTCGTATTTTGGAACGGCATAATACATATAATCCGCTTGCATATCAAATTCATCTAAAACCATCACTGCAATTCCGTTTTCGCCTCCAATTGTATAAGGGATATCATCTTCAAATTCTTTATTGATCATCTTATGTGCTGCGTTTTTAAAACGGGACAAATAAGCACTAGTACTCGAACTACTCACTGCAGGTTCATAAACATTCATTGGTGCATCCAAAGGAATATAAGAATTGGAGATCGCTTGATTATTGACAAACTGATCTTGTTGCGCAAATTTCTGGTGACTCTCTTGAAAATGTAAAACCCAAGGATGCACTTCCGGCACTCTACACAACACTTCTGGTTTTCTTGTTGAAAGCACCATCTCTACATTATCCCAATCGACCCCTGTATTCAGGTTTATAGTAGCTTTACAAACCACCTTTAAAGGCGATGAAAGTCCAGCAGATTTAATTTCGTAAAAAGGCATCCAGTTGACATTGGTGACCAAATAATTTAATTCAAAAGACATGCTGATATCTTTAACAGCATATATTTTAGCCTCAACTACACCCATCATCTTTTTAGCAACTTGGCGATTAAACCTCGATTGTACAGCATTCTTTATGCCATTGAATTCATTGACCTCAACCTGTAAATCATAAATTAATTCATCAATCTCATTGGTACTTAAACGATAAAACTTCGTCAACGTTGACAGACGATTAACCATTGTCTCTTCCGTTTTAAGGCCAACATCTTTATGTGCCAAAATCAAGTTCTTTTCACCTTGCAAATTTTGAATTTCATTGCTCCGTAAAGAAATTTTGCGCGTTAAATCATCCAAAGAGTCTTGCATCACAGCAATTAACTTAATTACTGTAGGTTGAACTTTCGCTTCGTGCGTAAAACGTGTATAAACAACTGAGATATTATCATTCCCGTTCAGCCCAAATAATTGTATTGAATTTAAGTTCACATCCTTTTCCAATTCAGTAAAACGAATGGTGTTTTCGCCTTTTTTCAAACTAATTTTCTGCACCCTCGACAATTGTGCGCCTTCTGTAAAAACGGTTGCTTTATTCACTTTTGTTTTCAATTCCACAACATTCGTTGCGCGAACAAAAAACGGTGAGATCAATATGAAACTGAGGACTATAAATTTTTCTATTTTCATGTGTCGTATTTTAACTAGACATCAAACATACATCCTCATTAACCATTTTAAAACCAACAATTAGGCAATGTCCTTTTTCAATGAGTCAAAGTGGAATACGAATTAGGGGCGTGGTTTAAAATATCAAGAAAAATACCCTTTAAACAATTGAATAAGTATATTGTATGAGATTAAAAGTTTAATTTCACAGTCGATTTAATCAATAACTTATCAATGAAATTTATTTCAATTTTCGGATTGGCTCTTATTCTAATGTTTGCAGTTGAAAGCTGCACGAACGAAGCTGGATCATCTAGTGGTCAAAGTTCAGCATCTATCAAACCAAGTATCACTTCAGAGAAGACAAAAGAAAACATCCAGAAAAAGAAAGAACCTGTTGTGAGCATTGCTTTACCAACGGACAGTCTTATTTATTTAGAAGATTTTTTAAGGTTATTCAAATTCGCATTTAAAAGAAATATCGATTTTGGCTGGCGATTTATCGCTTCTAATTATGAGGAATTTGCTGCCGACACATCCTTTATAACAACGATATACGATACAGAAAATGATTTAGATGATTATGCTTGGTTAACCAATAGTGAAAACGCCGCTATCGGAAAGGTATGGGATATCGGTTATTTTTCAGGATATGCGCATTCATACACTCAAAAGGATGATAATTATATTTTCATCACTTACCAAATGGGCGAGATTAATGAATCCTTACATTGTTATTATGTTGATAAAGATTTTAATTTAATTCATGAAGAAGAATTGGCAAGGGTTGCAGGCGATGAAGGCACCTGGTTTTCTTCTTTCGGAACATTCTCGGAGGAATTTGCAGTCTATTCCTATTCGTATATTTCCGGAGAAGGATTAGACACAATGGATTCAGGTGCTGAAACGATCCTCTTTCAATAATCACCACGATATAACAATTCAAGATTAAAAATCGAGATACATATATGGTATTTCCGCAACATCCTGCTGAGCAAGTTGATAAGCTAATATAGTTGTAAATACTATCGTTAACAAAACTATACTTAACGAACGAAATCTATTTTTTGACATAATCACGAATTTGTTTAGCCGTTAGATACGCCCCATATTTAGAAATATGTTGCACATCATTAAAAGTACCTGTGATATAAGATAAATCAGTTCCGTCAATATAAGGAACAGCTTCACTTGTTAAAATTGATTTAATATGTCTGATTTCATCTTCATAACTATCAATTAATTCAGGATTCATTTTCTTACAATATACAGCATTATAAGGCCCTAAATAAATGGTAAGCTCAATATCCACTGATTTGGCTAATTGTATAAACGCTATCAATAATTCGTCTTGATATGTCGAATTTGAATCAATCATTGGGAAGGCTGCCTCCTTCAATAAAAACTCATGAGAAACATTATAATCTTGATTGACCTCTTCTGTTAATTCATTCTTTTTCTCAGCAGTGAGATAATTATCTAGATCAATTTTATCAGTTGTTACCCTATTTTTCCCTTGAATAAAATTTGATAAATTAGTCGAATAAAGAGATTTGTATCTTTCAATACGTTCCGTTAATTCATATTCAAATCCATGTCTTTTAGACACCCCTTGAACAGGTGAAAGAAACCTCTCATACAGCCCCTTTTCAATTGCTCGATCCTTAATATGACGGACTAAATCTTTATCTACATAACGGTCAAAATAGGCCTTACTAAATTCATTTAAACCCTGTCGCCAATAGGTAGGATTCAAATAAAAAACAATCTGTAAATCTTTAAAAGCCTCAGGATTATTAAGAATCAGTGGAAAATAAACATTCGCATTTCTTCCTGCTCCCCCTAAAGGATATACATTACGATTGAGTGATTTATCTTTATCAAGCAAGTGATAATAATTCTCCCCATCCATGATATTCCCTGTTTCAGAAGTACCTAGAATTAACAAGCCATTTTCATCTTTTATTTGTTGCAAGAAATTATTAAAGACATGCTTCCCACTTTTAAGGTGTCCATCTTTTACCATATTAGTTGGTGAATAAGGCTTGTAAAAAAGCATCAATGCAGGAATAACAAGAAGAATAAGCACCAAAGCACTCACAGAAGCCATCCAATATTTCCGTTTAATTATTTTACTAATCGTTAACATAGTCAGGAATTGTTATGTTGCTTATGAACCATTCACTCTTCTTATAATCATCTTTATAGCGCAACCTGACCTCATAATCACCCGGTCTTAAATTTCGATCTACTCCATCAAAACTATAGTCTCCATGCATATGATAAAACAATTTTTCAGCGTCACCATTTTCGATGTATTTCACCCATTCACCATCCTCGTGCTTATATTTAATATCGACCATCGTATTCGTTAAACTGTCGAATTTCGCTTCAATTGCCCAACCATACCGATCAATAAAATAAGTTTCTAAGGAGAAAACATCTGCATTCATATCAAAAGGCATATAAAGGTATTTACCTATCGCTGTTGATGGTACTTTATCTATTTTAGTCATGTAAGTTTCCTTTTGAAACACGACTTTCTCAATCGGTGAAAGTTTTAAATTACCAATATTCGGATAGAGTACATAGGTATTCCAGTTGGATTGATTCGTGGAGTGCACTCCACGCACTTCGATTGTTTTTAGCGCTTTAATTGGCAATTGCAAATAAAGGTAATACAGCTTATTTTCACTAACGGGAATATTATCATAAGTATATACTTTGTCAACACCTTCAGATCTTAAACGAATTTCAATGGCATCACTACCTTCATCCTCAAAATAAATTTTATAAGCAAATTCACCGGCAATACTAACCGTTTCTACAGTCAATTTATTCTCATTAAAATTGGCAACATTACTCACGATAGATTTGATTTCACTCGTTTGATAATTGAAGAAAAACCAACCAATTGAAACGAAAATAAAAGTAAATAATAATGCGCAAGAATTATATAAAAGGCGGGCACTCTTATTCCATTTATTTTGAATGAATTGTTTAAATATTTTGGTCTCCCAAAGTTTGAAAATAATCAACCCTACTCCGTGCCATAGCCCCCAATAAATAAAGTTCATTGTGTTTCCATGCCAGATTCCACAAAGAATAAAAGTGATTAAATAACCAATTCCAAAGATCAATAAACGCGGAGACTTTTTGAAATTAGCAGACAAATAAGTAACAATTGGTTTGAAGAGGTATTTAAACAGGAAATTAGAAAAAGTCATGTGCCACTTCCGCCAAAACGTGCCCAAATTGAATGTATAATAAGGATTATCAAAATTCTCTGGTGTTTTAATTCCAATTAGGTAAGCTGTACCAATCGCTATATCCGAATAGCCCGAGAAATCGAATAAGATGTAAAAAGAGTAAAATATCAGACTATAAAAAAGGCCTAATTGCCAATAATCCAATCCATCAAACAAGGCAAAATCAATAGCGTGATGAAGAATAATAGGCACCAAAAAAAACTTTTTAATCACACCTACAACCAGGCGAAAAGTTCCGGCTTTTATCATCAACCAACGATAAGGGTTCCGTTTTTGTTGGGTCCAATAATCGAAATTATCATAATCGTCAATCGGTCCAGCAATAAAATTTGGAAAGAATAAAATATAATTGACAAACGCTGTAAGCTGTGAGACTTTAATTGTTTGTTTATAACTCTCTACTAGATAGTGAATATACCTGAACAGGATATAAGACAAACCAACCCTTTGTAATAATGAAAAGTCGGCAATTTTATAATTCTTTAGTACAAATAACCCAATTAGAACGACAATAGAACCTATTAATAAGCCTTTTTGTTTTTTGTTTTTAATCCATTTTCCAACATAATAAACCAGACCAGATAAGACAGTGAGAATTATTAGCGTAACCCATGTCACCATCAAATTTAAGATGACTACATTTCCGACAAGCAATAAGAGATTTGCAACCCTTTTATCTTTTACAAAAAAAGTAACCCCGTTATAAATTAGGATAAAGAAAACTACAAGAAAAAAGCTTAAATTATCTGTGAAAATCATAAATTAAGGGCGAATATAAGCATCAATATATTGATTCTTCAATGCTTAAAATTTCTTTTCTAAATTATTCTAATTTGATTTTAGCTAAAAATTATTGCAAAATACTAAATGAATCGGTAATTTGAAAAAAAAACAATATTTATGGCGACGATCAAACAAGTAGACAAAGAGAAACTTTCCAAAAAGTTATTAAAGTTCCAAAAAAAGGGATTGGTATCTTATGGGAAATATTTGAAAGTAGAACAAACGAATTCAGTGGACAAATCGAAGAAGAAAGCCTATTTAAAATATATCAATAAAGAGATTGAAAGAAACAAGGAGAAGATCGAGAAAATTAATGCTAAAATTGAGCGTAAATAATTTTCTTTCTATCAATCACAACTTGGTTAACGATAACTTCTAAAAAGTAGATTCCTGCCGTTCCGTTAAATTCTAATTGGATATTCTGATCGCTATTAAAACTTGTGCTTTGGATAACCTGTCCTCTCATATTTACGAGATTCATTACACCACTTTGGATTTCATTTTTTAATTGAACATTGATCGTCCCGCTATGCGCTGGTAATGGATACACTTGAATCAAATCATCCATTGCAAGATTTACAGCTTGCACTTTTTCTATTTCTTTTACTCCTTCAAAATCAACAGAAACTATTCGATAATAAGACAAACCTAAGAAAGGTGAACGATCAACATGACTATAATTCGTTGCACTACTTGTATTCCCTTGACCATCAATTTGAGTAATTTGTTCCCAATTCATTAAGTCTAATGATTTTTCTAGAATAAAATAATCATTATTCAATTCAGATTTTGTTTCCCAATCCATCAAAACATGCATATCTTTAGTCGGTTGACAATTAAAATTCACCAATTCTATCGGAAGCGGTGTTCCAATGATATCGATTGTACCCAATGTAAAACGCATATTGTTTCCAATTTCAGTAACACCTGGAAATTCAAATATTTCATGACCTAAATCTACAGCTCCAGCAATCGGTGTTTCGTCCGCAAACAATCCATCGTTGTCCGTATCAACAAGAAGACGTAAATCAGATGCTACGGCACCGATACCCGCCAAGTCAAAAGAAACATTCACAGCACCAACATCTACAGCTGAGCTAAGTGATTGATTCATCTCCGTCACTCTCCATAAACGATGCCAACGACCTTCTAAACTAGGTGGAAAATCCGAAGAATGATAAGCACCTAAAACGTCATTGTCATGACCCCAGATAAAAAACTCATCGTTATCTAAGTCTGTTGCTCCATCCACACGTACAATTCCTGTTCCTTTAGAATCTAATTGATTTGAACCATCAGAAGCCTGCCCGATACCTGCTACGTCATAATCAAACTGACCATTTATAGCATCATCTTGATTGTAAATATCGTGAGGTGTAGTTAGACCATATTTTGCAGCAAAATAATTATCGATTATTATTTTCTGAGCTGTATTAGGAATATAATCAAATGCAACATACTCAAACATATCTCCTTCCCACGATTGTGCATCAGTACTGGCACTTGAACCTGTACCAACTGCGTCATCATGAAAAACTGTTCGCCCGTTGATTCCTCCAAAAGCTATAGCTCCAGAATGACGTGGCATTTTATTCGCAGCACCACTAGACCCTATTGAAACACCATTTACAAAACCTTCAGAATGATCTGCACTATTCTCGAAAAAATAAGAGGCTACAATTACTTCATCTGAACTTATTGGGGTGCTAAAATATTCATGTTGTCTACCTGAAGCGACGTGTGAACTCAAGTATAAATTATCGTTATCAATTTCAAATACAAATCCGTTGCTCTTTCCGCCTTCTTCATAAATCAATTGTTGATCAGACACATTTGCTCCGGTTTTCAAAACCATATAAATAACCCGATCTTCATAACCGTCAGAATCCAAATTAATATCATTATGATTTGAAATCGTTAGTTGATCATTGGTACCATCAAATTCGACAGCAGAAAAGGTATTCACATTATCCGATGCATTATCTCTAAAGATTGGTCTTTTACTTACTGATCCCTGAGTTGCATTGTGTGACGAACTTGTCAAGTCATTCCAAAGTTGCAAATTCGACCCATCAGCTTCAGTTGATTTACCTTCACCTGCTCTCAACCATAAAATAACACTATTAGATGTATTGATATCACCAATACCACCTGGACCACCTTGGGCAAAAGTTACTAAAGATAAAAAGAGTCCTAAATACGTTAAAAATACTTTCACAACCGATACTTTTTAATTGTTCTACAAACTTAATTTGAGACAATGTAGGTATTAAGCATCAGCATTTTAATCGAGGTACTTGTTTACTCGTTAAACGCACGAAAATATTTGATAAAACCTATTATTCGGTTAAGCTAAGAGCCTATGAAGACTCACTTTTTCTTCAATAATCTTATGTAAATCGGCGATTGGAACACGTACTTGTTCCATTGTATCTCTATCTCGAATTGTCACAGTTTTATCCACTAAAGATTCTTGATCGACAGTTACTGCAAAAGGAGTTCCGATAGCATCTTGACGACGGTAACGTTTACCGATATTATCCTTCTCATCATATTGACAGTTAAAATCTAACTTTAATGAATCGATAATTTCTCTTGCCAATTCAGGCATTCCATCTTTCTTCATCAAAGGCATCACAGCGACCTTGTAAGGCGCTAATGCTGGAGGAATAGACATTACCTTTCTAGTTGATCCATCTTCTAACGTTTCGTCTTTAAACGACTGCGTTAAAACTGCTAAAAACATTCTATCTAAACCAATAGATGTTTCTACTACATATGGAATGTATGATTCGTTGATTTCAGGATCGAAATATCTCAATTTTTTTCCTGAATGTTCTTCGTGTTGTTTTAAATCAAAATCTGTTCTTGAATGAATGCCTTCCAACTCTTTAAATCCCATTGGGAATCTAAATTCTATATCTGCTGCTGCATTGGCATAGTGTGCCAATTTAATATGATCGTGGAAACGGTAAGCATTGTCTTCAAAACCTAAAGCTTTATGCCATTTAATTCTATAATCTTTCCAGTATTCATACCATTTCATCTCCTCACCTGGACGAACGAAAAACTGCATTTCCATTTGTTCGAACTCTCTCATTCTGAAGATAAATTGACGGGCAACAATCTCATTTCTAAAAGCTTTACCAATTTGAGCAATCCCAAAAGGGATCTTCATACGGCCAGATTTTTGAACATTTAAAAAGTTTACAAAAATACCTTGTGCCGTTTCTGGTCTTAAATATATTTTAGCTGATTCGCCTGATACAGAACCCAATTCAGTCGCGAACATTAAGTTAAACTGTTTTACATCAGTCCAGTTTTTTGATCCACTAATAGGGCAAACAATCCCTAAGTCTTCGATCAATGCTTTTAAATCATCCAATTTCTCATTCTCCAATGCATCACGCATTTTGTCCTCAATCTCCTTGATCTCTCCTGCTCTTCTCAAAACATTCGGATTCGTTGCTCTGAATTCAGCCTCGTTAAAATCGTCACCAAAACGTTTTAACCCTTTAGCAACATCTTTATCAATCTTAGCTCTAATCTTTTCGATATGATCTTCAATTAGTACATCAGCTCTATATCTTTTCTTAGAATCTTTATTATCAATTAAAGGATCATTAAACGCATCAACGTGTCCTGAGGCTTTCCAAGTTTCGGGTGCCATAAAAATCGCAGCATCTAAGCCTACAATATTTTCATTCATTTGCACCATTGATTTCCACCAATAACTCTTGATATTATTTTTGAGTTCAGCACCCAACTGTCCATAATCATAGGTTGCACTTAACCCATCATAAATTTCACTTGACGGAAATACAAATCCATATTCCTTTGCATGTCCTATAATATCCTTTAAATTATCCTCTTGTGTTGCCATTCCTGTCTAAAATTGAAAATTCCGCACAAATATACTTGAATAAAATGTAAAGAGGAAACTATCTTCACGGATGATTTGAAACCTGTTAACATCTCAAGAATTCAGATCGCTAAAATTGGTATTCTCAACACCTTTATAATTTGAATTATCAGTCAAATAACCTATTTTAGTTGTTTAAAAATTATTCATGCGTCTTGGTCTAATCCTATATCTTATTTTCCATTGTTACTTACCTGTCGGACTTGCACAAAACGACAGCCTTTATTCAGTTTGGGAAAACGAGAATAATTCGGACAGTCTTCGATTAGATGCATATAAAATTTACATCTGGAATGAATACATGTTTACAGATCCAGACTCTGCGTTAATACTATCAAATGAACTTTATGATTATGCAGTAAAAAAGAAACAGTATTTTTTTTACGGATCAGCCTTAAACCATCAAGCTGTTGCCTTGAGTATATTAGGAAAAAACGAGTCGGCATTGTCGACTTATTTCAAATCAGTTGATGCTTGTCTAAGACATGGCTTCGAATCAAAAGCTGCTCCAACTTATTCTAATATAGCAGGGATTTATCAAGAAAAAGGAGATTTTAAAAATGCGGCTAAATACTATTTTCAAGCGCTTAACATTTTCGAAAAAGATGATAACAAAAGGAATATAGCCATTGTCTATAGCAATTTAGGTGTCCTCTACAATATCCAAAAGATATATGATCAAGCATTAAAGTTCTATAACCAGGCTTTGGAGATCCGAAAAAAATTAGACAATAATAATTTCGACATTGGTCAGTCTTATTTGAATTTGGGCGCTGTTTATGGAGATATGAAAGACTATGATAAGGCTATCATTTTCTATAACAAATCTTTAAATTATTTAGAAAAAGTAAACTCACTTGTTGGTATTGGTACCTATTATTTGAATATGGGACATGTCACTTTTGAAAAAGGTGATTCTGTTAACAGTTTAGATTACTATTTAAAGGCGCTTGAATATTATGATCAAATTGGAGATGTGCGACAAGGTACTGTTGCAGAAATAAGTATTGGCAGTAATTATGTGGCATTAGGTGAGAGAACTTTAGCGCTCATGTATTTAGAAGATGCTTTTGAACGATCGAAAAATCTAGAACTAAATCAACAAATTGCAACTGGAGCCTTGAATCTTTATGAACTGTATAAAAGTGAAAAAAACTATAATAAAGCATTGGAATATTTAGAAATTTACGGTGCATTAAATGACAGTCTAAACTCGGTAAACAGCAAAGAATCAACAATTATGTTGAAATTCGAGTACGAATACGACAAAAAAGCTTTAATCGACAGTCTCGCTTATGTGTCAAGCCAAGAATTAAACATTGTAGAGATTAGAGAACAAAAAGCAGCTTTAGCCAAGGCAAAAACGCAACGTTACGCATTATTTGGAGGAATTGCACTCATGCTTATTTTTGGATTATTCATTTTAAGAAGTTACCGCCGCAAGAAACGAGATCACGACACAATTACAAGTCAACACCACTTACTTTCTGAAAGTCACAGAGAGATTAAGCAGAGTATAGAATATGCCAAACGGCTACAAGATGCTATTCTACCAACTCAACAAACACTTTCATTATACTTCAAAAATTATTTTGTTTTATTCAAACCAAAAGATGTTGTGAGTGGTGATTTTTATTGGTTTGAATACGATTCTAAAACAGACACGCGCATATTCGCTGTTGCCGATTGCACAGGTCATGGCGTTCCAGGTGCAATGGTAAGTCTAGTTTGTGCAACGGCCCTCAATAGATGTGTTAACGAATTGGGCTTAACACAGCCTGCTGAAATTTTGAATAAAACACGTGAATTAATTATAGAAACGTTTTCTAAAAGGGTGCAACATTTAAGGGATGGAATGGACATCACAATCTGCACAATTGACAAACATAACATCTGTACCGTTGCCGGCGCAAACAATGCTTTATGGATCGTTAAAAAAGACAATCAAAAAGAATTAATTGAATACCGTGTCGACAAACAAACCGTGGGTTGGACTGAGAATTTAATTCCTTTTACACAAAAACAAATCCATTTAAAAAAAGGAGATTTAATCTACCTTCAAACGGATGGTTTTATTGATCAATTTGGCGGAGAAAACAATAAGAAATTTAAACGTGCACCATTAAAAAAACTAATCCTCACCCTAGTCAACAAGTCAATGGATGAGCAAAAGAAATCGCTCAATAAAGCTTATGATAACTGGCGCGGTGATCACGAGCAAATCGATGATGTTTGTTTAATGGGAATTGAGATTTAATTCAACTTCCAATACACGCCAACTTGACCTCCAAAATAAAAAGACTTCACACCCTCTGTATTCCTAAGGTAATACTTAAAGGAAGGTGAAACTTCAACATTCATTCGATTGGATAGTGCATATTTAAAACCTGCGTCAAGTTGAATAGAAGGTGCGTAATGGAATTCATGTGATGGCACTTTTTCATTCGAATCAGCTATCAAATAACTAAAGTTATCGTTGTCGATCTTTATGAATGAGAATTCATTATTCAACCCGACATTAGCAAATAACCCCCATCTAAATTGATCAACAAAATTCCATTGTAATATTACTGGTATTTTAAATGAATTTCGATTCACGTTTTCAGCTACCGTATTGTGTTCAACTATTCGTTGCCAACCTAAACCAGAACGAACAGTAAACCGGTGATTTATTTGATAGCCAATAGAAGCATTTAAATTAACAGGAATTGAGACCCGCTTAATTTTATTGCTTTGGGTCGGTTTTTCTAGATATTCCAACGCAACAACAGAATCAACCAATCCAACTGTATTAACCGATTTATCAATTTCTTTTTTAAAGATCGTGGTTGCTGTTGTTGAATATTGATAGTTTACACCCAATTCCCATCGACCATTATTGATTTTACCTTTATCTAGATTCATTGCTAGATCTAATTGAGCTTGTTCAAAACCTTGGGATAGATTATTAACCTCCGTCAAAGCCAAAAGGTCGATATCAACATCAGGTTGCGTTATCACTTTATTTTGATCATTCAAACCTGCTCCCTTTGCATTAATGGCAACCAATTTCGAATCATTTCCCTGTGTTGATCCAGATGAATTATCCGATGTTATATCGGGAGATTGTCCACCTTGTAGACCATCACTATTTTTATTGGTATTATTTGAAGCAATGTTCAAACCACCTTTTTTAGACGATCTATTCGTTTGCACCTCTGTGCTATACTGATCTTGGTTTCCAAGGTTATTATCAAAATTTTGATCCACTTCAACTTTCTTGTTCGAATTATTCGATAATGCATCTTTATTTATATCGCTTGAAAGATCAATAACATTTTGTTCGGCCTTAACCTCGTCACTCGTTTGATTTTCTATCGTAGCATTCTTTTCATGTAAAGTAGAGATCATATCATTACCACTTACATAAGCAAATTGATACACGCCAAAGCTAAGTGCTAAAACAGCTGCCAAGCCACTAAACCACCACCAAGCAATTATCCGTCTATCATTTTTTTCGTCAAGTTTAGCTTCAATATTTGCCCATAAATCTGACGTTGGAGCAATCTCATGCCCATCAAACTTATGGCCTAATGCCCCATTATGTTTATCAGTTTGCATAATTCAATCTTATTTTATCAGCTTCAATTTCAGAAGTAATAATTTCATTTAACAAATTCCTAGCGCGACTGTATTGCGATTTTGAAGTGCCTGGTGAAATTTTCAACATTTCACCAATTTCTTTATGCGTATACCCTTCAATCGCATAGAGATTAAAAACGGTTCTATATCCGACTGGAAGTGTTGCAATTTTGGCGATTAAATCATCTAAATTGAGTTGATTGAGTACCGTAATTTCAAAATCTTCGTCCGCTTGAAAGTAGCCAACATTCTCACTTAATTTTTGCAAGGTTTTATTCTTCCGAAACTGTTCAATCGCTTTATTCACAGTAATCCTTCTCAACCAAGCACCTAATGCCCCTTCAGATTTATATGATTTGATATTTTTAAATACTGAGATAAAAGCCTCTTGTAAAATGTCTTCAGCTTCCATCTCGTCTTTTGCATATCGCATACAAACACTCTTCATCATTCCAACATATCTTAGATACAATTCTTGCTGGCCTTGCCGATTTCCATCGATACAAAACAGAACTATTTCAAGATCAGTATAGTGCTTAAATTGACTAATTGTATTTTAGTTTATTGATAGAAATTAACCTTACTCTCTATCATCACTCCATACTAACGTTTTTTCTAAGGTATTAGTGAATTCCGGACAATCACCCGATCCTTCACCTGAAAACCCTCCGTCTGGAGCGCAAATAGTATCACAGTTTTCTGAATAAAGATAATTAAACTGATCGCAACAATCTGAAGTGATATAATAATATAAACTTGTATCGTTATACCAACTCCATACTTCTGCAGCTGGACTGTAAGGTTCTTGCGTAAGAATAAAATCAATCTTATCTTGAATACATGCTGGAACTGCAATCAATCCTCCTTCATCAATCTTAATTTTTTCAGTTTCTTCAGGCACATCTTTTTTACATGCCATTAAACTCAATAATAACCCTAGATATATAAATCTCTTCATCACTATTTAAATATTACACCAAATTTAATTGCATATCTATTGGCTTGTTGAACATTTAAAAAATCATCCCAACCATTAGTTTCAGTGCTAATAATAGCGAATCTATAGCCAACTGAAGTTGTGATTCCAAAATGATCACTTATAAAAAAATCGAATCCTAAATTTCCACCACATGTAAAGCCTCCTTTTTCGCTTCCTACATTTCTAAATGGCAATAAATAACCCGCCATCACATTTACAAAAGGAGTCGATCCTGAAGACAATAAACTATAATTACCTTCAAGAAAAAGTGGCACATACGAATTCCATCTAAAATTTTCAGCTCCAAGACCGAAACCGGCACTCCAATGTTCATTAATCCTGTAGCCATTCACTACATGAAAGGAGGCTGAAACGTCACTGCCTCCTAAAATACCTAAATTAACCCGGTTATAAAAACCACTGACCGACGATTTTTCGTTTACAACCGGGCTAATTGTCTCTGATTGCGCATAACCTCCTAAAGAAATTAATACTACAAATATTATTGCTATTCTCTTTTTCATAATTCTTATCTTCTTGAAACACATCTTAAATCGACAACCTCACCAACCATACAAATACTTGCAAGCTGAGCCGAAGTAACATAATCAACATATACTATTTCTCCATCTACTAAATCAGTCACAAAATCATCTAAATTGGTTGGCTCTAAAATTCCACCTTCATCTAATTTTATCACCCATCCGCAACCATCTAAACCATTATAATCCAATAATTGACCTTTTACGTCACCTGTACATGGTCCTGCATAACAATTTGTAAAGTCGTCATCATCTTTATTGCAACTAAACATCGCAACCATTATTAATCCTATAAATACTATATTTTTCATTCCTGTAAAAGTTTAATTTTTTCATTTAATAAATCGACAAAATCATGCAAAAAAGCGGGATTCTTGTCTCCTATATCCATGGTCCAAGTCTGTACGCGATCACCTTGTTTGTACTGCACAAACAAACCTCCTCCATCAGCAATATCTGGACTCCCAAATGATGTATCCGGACTCGCCAATAATTCTGCTGGCATTAACGAAGGAATAGATGCTGCAATTTCAAAATATTCTGTAGGCATCTCATAAAACTCATATGGCCCAGCGCAACCATATGTATCTTTACTGTCCTCAAATAATTTCTCATCTGTCAACCTATATGTTTCTGTACATTCTTCCCCCACACACATACCATAGAAATGACCAAATGTTAAACTATCTCCAGCCAATATTTTTTCTTCTTTTTTCTTTTTACATCCTATTAATAGAAGGCAAACCATTGCTATTATTGATAAATATCTCATAGACTTAAAATTTTATTTTGCTTAATAACTTGATATCGTTCACATCCGCATAATCATATTGATAAATTCCGTCATCACCGATTAATATTGCCACATCTCCAAAAGGAATCACGTCTGTAGCTTGAATATTTTTAAACTTCGCAATTAAATTATTGCCAGCATCTATAGGATTTGAAGCATCAAAAACTTTTAAACCTGCATCTCCATCGCAAATAAACAGTTGATTTCCATCTATTCCTAACCCATGAGGATTCTCCATTTGAAACCTTGATTTTAGTATTGGTGTACTAATATTAGACACATCAATCACATCTAATTGATTGATATCTCCGCCACATGGCCCACCAGAACGAACAGTAACATATGCGATATCATCTTGAACAACTACGGGATCACAACCTCTTGCATGACTCAAAGAAGAAACATACTCAGGTACATTTGGATTAATCGTATTGTAAATTAAAATACCAGATGGTGTACCCATAAAAATATGTTCTTTATAAGGAAATAAAGTTTCTACTTCACCCCACGTTGCGATTTTTTCATGTGCTATAGGATTCGTTGGATCAGCAATTGAAATTGGACTTAAAATTGAATAATTATCCATGATATAGAGATGATCATTCAATATAGTAAATAGGCTAATTGAACCAGAGATACCAACAGCACTTCCACCACCATCACTACTAACGGCAAAACTCTCCATCGCTATCAAATTCTTACTTGGAAGGACGTTAAAATCACAATTTGCACAACCCACCCAAGTAGGATTATTCGTACTTACCTCTTCTTTCACTTCTTTTGTTTCCCAAGCAACTACTACACCCTTGCTCTTATCTATTTCTGTAAACGGATAATTCACATCAGTAACAGGCAAAGCATTAGGAAATTGATCCTCCAATCGAGCAACCTCAACAGGAGCAAAAACATTAGAGATATCAAATACCACTAAATCAATTAAACTATTCACGTACAAATAGTTGTCTTTAATTGCCATTCCAGAGGTACCAATTAGATTTAGAAATCCAATTTGCGATGGTGAAGCTGGGTTGGAATTATCAATAAAATGAATTCCTTCATTTGGATCGACAATAAACAAATATTGATCTTTAATATAAATATTCCCTTTTTCAGTTATACTTTTTGGCCCTTCAAAATTTCCAGATTGACGGAACATTTCAAAATCCATATATACAGGAACATGTGCTACGTATTTATTATAGAACTTGTCTTTACAAGCCGATAACAATACAATAAGTGATAAAAATAATGCTGCTTTTTTCATTTTTAAACGAATTAATAATTTTTAATTTCGGTCAGTTAATTATATGATGATCGTTAATTAAAAAGGGTTGCATCCTGATTATTTTTTTCTTAACTTCAGCATCAACCTTTCACATAAACAATTCGTTTCCATTGAAATAAATATTGTTTTAACACGCTTTTGCTATGAAAAAATTCTTCTTGTTTTTTAGTTCAATCCTTTTGCTTTTTACAGGGTTTTCTAATAATTTACTTGCACATACAACAATTCAACCGAACGAATGGCAGTCGGCATTCACACATTTAGCAACAGTAAATCAAGAATGGGTAAAGCAGCATAAAAGTCATACTACCAAAGCTATTTCATTTACAACAGATGCAGACCGAATTCAATATCACCTCAACGCAGTAATAGCCGATTTAAGAAAAAATTATAATTCGAATTTCAATAAAACCCAGCTTCAAAATCGTTGGGAATTATTGGACGAATTGGAAAGATATGCCGATGCAAAACTGTTCCCTGAAAACATGGCTTATGCACATCGTCAGCCTTGTTTTGTAGATGCAAAAAACACCCATTGTGCAGTTGGTTATATGATGGAGGTATCAGGGAATAGTGATTTAGTTGCACGCATAAATGCAACACATCAATACGATTATATCGCAGATATTAAAACAGCTGGTGTTCACGAGTGGGCGAACGAATTTGGATTTACTGTGGACGAATTGGCATGGATTCAGCCAGGATACCCTCCAGCGGAAAGCTATGACACCATCCACAATGGAACAAATGGTTCTGTAAAAATGATGGTCAAATATATTGGTCCAGATGATTTTATTTTCTCCGGAGATTTTACTGACGTAGATGATTTACCCTGTTTAAATATTGGTAAATATGAAGATGGAATATTGTCATGTCTCGGCGAAGGAATTTCAGGTATGGTGAGTGGTTTATTTTATACAGTAGACGACGGTATCTACGTTTATGGTGAGTTAATTCATGATGATATATCTTACCCAATGGCACGTTACCAAGATGGAGATTGGTTTTATGAAACAATACCAACACGTTCAGGCGCTATTAGCTCAACAGGAAAAATAGCATATGGTTCGAATCAAATATATTTAGCCATTAGTCATCCTGACATTCCAGGTCAAGAAATTTGGTTATTAAACGATGCAGGTGAATGGACTAAAAGTGCAGAAATAGATGGACATATTTATACAGCAGAACAAACCAGTTTAGGCCATCTTTTTGCAGGTAGTTTTAATGCCGCTACAACTTATGATGACGAAGGAATAGCGTCAACTCATATTGTCAAAAACATTCTATATAACAGTGTATTATCAGGGTGGAATGCCATTAACGAACCTACAGTAAGTGACACAATTAAATGTGTTAAAAGTATCGGATCCTCGATCTATTTCGGAGGTTCTGCTAATCGAGATACGGAGAGTAATGTTTGTTTAAGTCGTTATTTCGCTGAAACAATGCTTCCACTTGTGACACTAGATGAATTCTTTGATGAAGACTATGTATCTTTTAATGACATTGAATTTTATGACGATGTGAATTTGGTACTAGGTGGTGATTTTAGATATGGCGGTTTTGGAGGAACTCATGGCAGAAATTTAGCCTATTACCATTTGATATATGATCGTTTTAATCCCATAGCGGAATTCCTTGGAACTGTTCATTCCCTTTTGGCATTAAATGTAAATTTATACATTGGTGGAGATTTTAGATCAAACGGCATAAGTCTAACCAACTACAATCATATGGCAAAACTTAAACCTGCAACTGTTGGTTTAGATGATTTGGATAGTGATTCGAAAATGATTGCTTACCCTAATCCATTTAAAGACAAAATTCGTTTGACAAATATTGAAGAAGGATCGAATTATTCGTTAATTAACAACTTAGGTCAAATGGTTCGTCAAGGTCAGGTTACCGATCAAACAATTGATAATTTGGATGGATTAGCGCATGGACATTATGTTCTCAAGATTGAGCAAGAAGACAAAATCTACACAAATATAGTGGTGAAGTAAACTTAAAGTCTGTTAAAAAGAAGTTAAAGCGCTTATCTAAAACATTCGAATAGGTATTTTTTATTTATGTTTGCAACATGCAACAAGATTTAAAATCGCAACAAACCAAACAACTCATCATTAATGAGGCGTTTAATCTGTTCTATGAAAACGGTTTTAAAACGACGAGTATTGAAAAAATAATGAAAGCCACACAGCTTTCAAAAGGCGCATTCTACCATCACTATAAGAACAAAAAAGAGATTGGTTTAGAAGTCATCAAATTAAAAATACGGAAAAGGGTTTACGAAGGAATGATCATTCCCTTACATGCTAATGGAGATGCTTATGAGATATTGTCATCGACCTTTTTAAATCGAATCAAATCATTTCCGCTTTACGATAAAGAACATGGTTGTCCAATGAATAATTTCATCAATGAGATTGGAGATTATGAGCAAACCTATCAAGTTGCTTTACAAAAAATAATTGAAGCCTGGAAAACAGAATTGATCTGTTTAATTGAGCGTGGAAAAGCGGAAAAAACCATTAAGTCTAGTATTGCAAGTGAAGCCATTGCTATTTATTTAATCAGTGCTTTTGAAGGAATTAGAGGAATTAGAAAATTATACGAAGACGATGTCATCCTTGATCAATATTTAATGGGACTTGCATTATTTTTAGAAAGATTAAAAGCTTAAATATTTTTTTTACCATAAAACATACGGTTACGAATGTTTTATAAATTAACAAAGATTAAAATGAAAAACACCAGAAGAAACTTTATAAAAAAGTCAGCCATTCTAGGCATAGCTGGCGCGACAATACCACAATTCACATTTGCTAAAAACGAAACAATGACAAAAACAAACGAAAACAACAGCACAAGACCAAAAGTCCTATTCTTTGATGTCAACGAAACATTATTAGACTTAACCGTGATGAAAAAAAGTGTAGGTGATGCATTGGGCGGTAGAAAAGAACTTTTACCACTTTGGTTTACAACAATGTTACAATACTCATTGGTATCAACTGTCGGGCGACAATACAATGATTTCGGAATAATTGGTTCAGCCGCTTTACAAATGGTTGCAGCCAATAATGGCATCACTTTAAGTGAGGAAGAGGCACAAGCAGCAATCCTTGGTCCCATTCGTTCGTTACCCGCACATCCAGAAGTTAGAGAATCGTTAGAAGCTTTAAAAGCGGCAGGATACAAATTAGTATCTTTCACTAACTCTTCGAATATTGGCGTGGAAACACAATTCAAGAATGCGGGATTAATTGATTTATTCGACGAGCGATTGAGCATTGAAGACATCGGTAAATTTAAACCTCATACAGATGCTTACGATTGGGCAGCAAGAAAAATGGGCGTTCAACCGAACGAATGTTTATTAGTCGCTGCACATGGTTGGGATATTGCGGGTGCTATCTGGGCCAATTGGAGAGGAGCATTTGTCAGTCGACCAGGTGCGCAACTTTATCCTTTAGCTCCAAATCCGGAAATAAACGAACCGAACTTAAAACTTATTGCGGAGCGATTGATCAATTTAAAATAAGACTATTAACCCCAAATAAAAACATAGCATATGCAATTAGAAAATAAAGTAATTATCGTCACTGGTTCTTCAAGAGGAATTGGTAAAGAAGTAGCTATACTATTAGCAGAAAACGGTGCTAAATTAGTTGTCAATCATTCGAACAGTGCAACGGAAGCACAAGCAACAGCTGATACAATCACTAAAAACGGAGGAGAAGCAATTGTCATAAAAGCTGATGTCAGCAAAAGGCAAGAAGTAACCGAATTATTCGAACAAGCCATTGCGCATTTCGGCAAGGTTGACGTTTTAGTTAATAACGCAGGTGTGATGACTTCAAAACCATTAAAAGACTATACAGAAGAAGAATATGACAATATATTCAACGTAAATGTTCGCGGAATTTTCAACACCTTACAAGAAGCAGATAGAAGTCTAGCTGACAACGGGAATATCATTAATTTTTCGTCGAGTACAGCAAAATTAATGTTCCCTACATACAGTATATATTCAGCTTCAAAAGCTGCTGTTGAACAAATGACACGTGTTTTCTCAAAAGAAATCGGTCGTGGAATATCAGTCAATGCCATTGCGCCAGGCGCAACTGAAACTGAATTATTTTTAGAAGGAAAATCACAAGAAGTGATCGACAAATTAAGCGCCATGAACGCATTCAATCGCTTGGCAAAACCAATTGATATCGCACGTGTGGTACTTTTCTTAGCCAGTGATGATTCGAAATGGATCTCCGGTCAAGTGATTGGTGCGAATGGTGCATTGGTATAAATTCTTTACAAAAGAGGAATAAGAAGGGTAAACAATAATATTGTTTGCCCTTTTTTTGTTGAATTATAAGTATTACTATTTCAAATATTTATTATTTATTCTATCTTACACTGCCTTAAAACAGTTGTTTATCAAATAGAAAAAGTGAATGAAGATTTTATAAATATCGCCGTAAATAATGTCCTTTCAATCTACAACTCACCGGGACAAAATCTGCATAAAAGCAAATTCAAAACAGATTTTAGGAAAAGTATTCCTGTAGAAGATATTATTGAATTTTTAGTGAACAGTGATTTTATAGAAACTGATCGCCATGGTGACGACACCTACTTTCTCAATCATGAAACTTATGATTTGATCGAAACAAACAACTTGGAAGATGCCATACGTTATCAAATAAGCTCAAATGAAGGTGAAGATTTAGAAATTGAAGAAACTGAACCCCGTTTAACATTAGATGAAATCAATGCATTAAACATTCAAATAAAAAATCAGAATAAGGATCAAAAAAAAAATACCAGAACATTGATCATAGGCGTATCAATTACCATAACAATCGTCTCTTATTATGTTAGACTTGGTCATGAAAATAAAGCGCCTGTACGATACGGAATAGAACAGATGGATCTAAAGAATATCAGCATTGACTTACAAACACAAATCGACTCTTTAGTAGCAGAAAAGACGAGGAAAAATACGGAGTATAAAGCGAGACTAAAATGACATTAAAAGAACTTCCAAAATATATTCCATTCTTTTTTGCCATTGCTTTGATACAAGTCTATTCACTAAAAACTGAATTTACACCAGCCTATTATAACGAAAACGGATTGCTAGTTAGCACTGCTGTCATATCAGCTGTCAATTATGCAAAAATAGCTGTTCCATAATTCTCATATTTATTCTCGCTGAAAAACCGGTTTGGCGATACTTATTCATATTATTAATCTTACTATCATTTACGCCGCTTATTAAATTCTACAATTACCAATATTCATTTGGAATTGGATCCTTAAAAATCGAATTAATTTCATTGGGTTTATTAATTTCGCATCTTCTATTAAACCCTGAAATTTTCACCGCCTTTAACGCCTTATTCCCCTTGAGTGAAGATGTAAATGAAACAGAAAAAGTCGTCATCTTAAAACAAGAAGAAAGTCGTATAAAAAAATATGAACAGAAATATAATTCAAAAACTCAAAACGAATTAGAGGATATTGTAAATGGAAATGCTTATGTTGTAGAAGCGGTTGAAGCAGCCAAAAGATTATTAAAGCAATTTTAAATGGGACTCTTTAAAAAATTTAGAAATAAGCACACAACAGAAATCAATACAAATGAGGATTTCTGGAATTGGTTTGTCGAAAATGAAAAATCATTTTTCAAGACTGTCCGAGAAAGACAACAAATTGAAAGAGATTTCCTTGATCAACTTGCGCAAAAGTTAGATAAGCTAATTGGCGGTTATAATTTCTTGACGGGTATGTTTGATGAGAAGACTGCGGAATTAATCATAACGGCAGATGGTGTTGTTAAACACATCGTTTTTGTTGAAGAATTAATTCAAGCTGCTCCCAGCATTGATGGTTGGAGATTTACAGCATCGAAACCGGCCTTACCAAAATCACATCAAGGAATTATATTAGAAGATATGCCTTTCGACCCATCGAATCTTAACTTCTATTCGAATGAAAATCCGAACCGACCTGATGAAATAAACATTACTGTTGTTTATGACAATTATAAAGAAGAATTAAAGGACCCAATAAGCAGTGGTGTATTTATTTTTCTAGATAATTTTTTAGGAGAATTAGCCGTTGTTACGGATATAGATTTTGTCTACATTATCGGTCCAGACAAGATTGAAAAAGAATTGATTCCAATTGAAAAATTAAAAGATTTTATAATCTGGAGGCAAAAAGAATTTGTTGAAAAATACGAAGGTACTTTGTACAATACAGAAAATGACAAATACCATTCGTTAGAAGCCACACTCGAAAATGGAAAACCATTAATTGCAATCATCAATACAACGCTGTTAGAATGGGATAGAAAAGCTTCACATCCGTGGATATTACTTCTAGAAATCAATTATGAAGGCAATGAATATGGAATGCCCAATGATCAGTATTACGAAATAATGGATCAGTTTGAAGATGAATTGATGGAGCGACTGAAAACCGAACAAGGTTATTTAAATGTAGGCAGAGAAACCGCTGATGGTTTAAGAAAGGTTTATTTTGCTTGTAAAGACTTTAGAACGCCATCAAAAGTAACAGCTGAAATACGATTTAAATATCAAGATAAATTGAATGTAGAATACAATATATACAAGGATAAATATTGGCAGACTTTTAATCAATTCAAACCTACCATCTAAAACAATATCGTGACGACAGCCATTACAATCATCGCCTATATATTTGCTACCTTTAGTTTCCTCCCTGAAATTGGAACGACACATTGGTTTTTCAGGATCTTCGATTTCATTCGAATTCAGGTTGTCTTATTACAATCCATTGTATTCGTAACTGGCTTATTTCTATTCGAAGAAGGCAATACCTTAATGTTAGCAGCCTTAATCATTCTCTTTATTGCCATCATCTATCAGGCAATAGTTATCGCTCCTTATATCCCCTTCAAGAAGAACAAAGACAAAGGGCAAAAAAGCACCATCAATATCCTAAGTGTAAATGTGCTACAAAAGAATGATAATTACGAGGAGCTTATAAAACTAGTGAAAGAAGTAGATCCTGACATTCTTTTAACGATGGAAACAAATAAGGCTTGGGAACAAGCACTTGAAAAAATAGAAGTTGATTATATATCTGTTCACAAAGCGCCGAAAGAGAATAGATATGGCATGCATTTCTACTCTAAACTAAAAGCGCATAAAATTCAAACGCACTATTTTATTTCAGATGAACGACCGGCAATTGAAGCGCATTTAGTCGATAAAAACGGCAATGATTTCGCCTTTATTGGCATTCACCCACCACCACCCAGTCCAACAGAAAAAACAACTTCTAAACAAAAGGATGGTGAATTAATGAAAGCGGCAAAACATATCTGCGAATTGAATATGCCGACCATTGTAACAGGAGATTTTAATAATGTTTGTTGGTCAAAAAGCTCCAAATTATTTTCAAAGGCTGCCAGTCTAGTTGATGCTAGATTGGGCAAAGGAATTTACGGAACCTTCCCTGTATCACCAGCCATTTTCAGATTCCCATTAGACCTACTCTATCATTCGAAAGGTATCGAAGTCAATCAACTCAAAATACTTAGAGATATAAGCTCCGATCACTTCCCTTTTTACACGGAATTAACAATCGTGAATGAACATGCTGAACCGAATAGCAATTTAGACAAGGATCTAAAAGAAAAAGCAGACGAAATTATTGAAGAAGGAGAACAAGCAGAGGAGATTGACGAATAAATGCTATGATTCAAAGACAATCATCTCAAATATTATTTCTTGTCTTTCAGTGTCAACCTCAGCAATACATATCCTAAAATTCCAGCGATTAGTGAACCTAGAATCACACCTATTTTAGAGGCATCTACTAAATCTTTATCAGCTGTAAAGGCAAGATTCGCGATAAAAATAGACATCGTAAAGCCAATTCCAGCTAAAAATCCTACACCAATAATATGGATCCACTTTATTCTATCAGGCAGTTTCGCCAATTTTAATTTCACACTTAAGAAAGTGAAGAAAGTAATACCAACACTTTTACCTAAAATCAATGCAATAGCGAGATTGAACATTAATCCCGTATCCAAGGATGCATCACTAGCAAAGTCAACCCCTGCGTTTGCAAAAGCAAAAATGGGTATAATTACAAAGGCGATCCAGTCGTGTAATTCATGTTCTAAATGCTGTAAAGGCGATCTTACTCTTTGTGTCCAAGCTTCAATTTTATCTAAGGCATGTAATTGCTCTTTTGAGGCAATTGGCACATCTAAATTTTCAGCATTGCCCAATTCCAAAACCTTTGCATCAATTTTTTCCATTGAATCTTTAATCCCAAATCGTTGTCTTAAAGGAACAGTAAACGCAACTAAAATTCCCGCAATTGTTGGATGAATTCCAGACTTCAAAAACAAGAACCAAATCACAAGACCGAAAATAAGGATCAGGTATTTGCTATAAATTTTTCTGAACATTAAAATAAACAAGTAAACCAAAGGAATCATCGCATATAACAACATCATCCAGTCGATATTCTCACTATAGAATACAGCAATAATTAACACAGCGGCAATATCATCAACAATTGCTAAAGCCGTTAAAAACACCTTTAAACCAATAGGCACACGTGAACCTAAAACCGTCAGAATAGCCAATGAAAAGGCAATATCAGTCGCCATTGGAATACCCCATCCTTTTTCAGTAATAGGATCCTCATTAAACACCAAAAACAAAACAACAGGAAGAATAACCCCACCCAGTGCCGCAAAAATTGGCAAGGAAGCCTTTTTCATAGAGTTCAATTCCCCAATCAAAATTTCTCGCTTGACTTCGAGCCCAATTAGGAAAAAGAAAATGGCCATTAAACCATCATTAACCCATAGAATAAGAGGCTTAATTAATTCGAACGAACCAAAATTAAATCCAACCGGATAGTCCCAAATTTCTTGATAAGAATCAGCCCAAGGTGAATTGGCCCAAACGATGGCAGCAATTGTTGCAACAAATAACAAGATCCCGCTAGAACCTTTATAATTCATAAAACTTTCTAACGGTGTAAATATGAGATGTTTTGGCTTTTTCAATAGTTAAATTTTAGTGAATTTATACCCTACAAAAATACGTATTTGATTACTTTTTTTAGCTGATTTTAACAGCCTTTAACATTTAGGTGTTTTTTGATTTGTTGTGGGGTTTATTTGTTGAAATTGTTGGTGGTTTTGGTGCTTTGTTTAGCTATCTATTTAATCTAAAACATAGGACTTTGTCCTATGTGAATAAATATCGCCCCTTCAGGGCTTTTAGATCCCTTCGGGACTTGAAAGAACTTCGTCTTTCTTTAATTGGGGATTGCCCCTTCAGGGCTTTTTTTGGTGAAGCCCCTTCGGGACTTGAAATGAGAATTGCCCCTTCGGGACTTGAAAGGGCTCGTCTTTTTTCGGGACGATTGTTGATGCGTGAATTAAAAACTAAAAATCCCCTTGCATACGCGATGCAAGAGGATTTAATTATCTTAAAATGATCAATTTTATTTGATGATCAATTTTTTACTTTGACTTGTTTTTCCATCTGACAATTCAACAAAATAAATTCCTGTTGTGAATTGACCTAGGTCCAATTGCATGCTTCCATTATTAGAACTTTGAATCTCATGAGAAATAACAACTTCACCTAAGATATTAATCAATTTAACAGTTCCATTTCCGTTCAACATCCCAAACTCAACAGTTGTATATTCACCTGCTGGATTTGGATATACAGTAAAGGCACCAAAATCATTAGCAGCTAGACCTGTATAAGCAACCTCATAAGTAGCTACTCCAGTACAACCTTCTTCATTTGTAACAACTACAGTATACTCACCATCAAATTCTGGCGTAATCTCTAAATCATTTGCACCATCAATTGCTTCACCTTCGTAAAACCATTGATACGTATCAAATACACCTGTAAACAATACCCCATCAGTTACTGAAATAACCGGCGTTGGAGTTGGCAATTCATCAATAAATAACGAATCAGTTTTACCGATACAAGCTGCATCCGTATTTTCAAAATACACTTGGTAGAATCCTGCTTCGTCAGCTGAATAAATTGCTTCATCTGCTCCAAGAAGATCTGCACCATCTAACAACCATTGGTAGGCTAAATCCGCATCAGAAACAGCCATTAAATCTAATTCTTCACCTGCACAGAAAGTCGTTGCATCATCAGTTGTATTGATAACCAAATCAGACAATGCAATACATGAATTCACCTCGAAAATAGACAGTGTACTAGAAACCTCATTCGCTAGAATTAAAATCCCTTTTCCATTTGGAGAATCCACAGCATCAATAAAGATAATTCCTTCAGCTCCTCTATCAGGACCATTCGTTTCAACATCTCTATTATTTTCATAACCGATATAAATTGGTGTAGCAGGATTGTTAATATTGAAAGCGAAAACACCACCCACTCTTTCTAAGGAAACAAATAAATAAGCATTCCCATCAATCATTGCCGTTTTTACACCTTCTGGTTCTGGGCCTTTATCATCACTTCTATTTTTCACATCTTCATCTTCATTGTCTGCATTAAACAATTCAGAGAAGATTGGATGTGCAGCCAAAATTTGCTCGAATAAATCACCTGAATCGAATAAACGATCGCCAGTTGCAGCTTCCCAAATTGTAAATGAACGCGTTCCGTACGAATGAATCACATCGATATCACCATCGCCATCTGTATCTCCAGTTGCTGATGTTGTTTTTAGTCGACCTAACAATAAATCGTTCTGCCAAATTGCTGCATCAGGGAAAGCTGTTTCATCTAATAATAAATCACCCACTCTCTCCTCTTCACTATATCCATCATAATCTCTCGAATCACCTTCATTGGCAGTAATCAAATAACTTTGTCCTAATATTTCAATTTGATCAATTGCATCTGGCATGTGCATACCTTGAATTGGGAAATTCGCAATATTAATTCCAGATGTTCTATTCGATGCATCTAAACCAAATCCATAAACAGAATGATCAATTGTACCCAACGGTAAAATCTCAATTATTTCTTTAGCAATTAAATCAACCTTAGCCAATGCATTGTTCTCTTGTAATACAACAAATGCTGTTGCATCGTCATTTAAGATAGTAACATACTCTGGCTCCAAATCTTGTGCAACTGTAGCATCCAAACCAAAGATTCGAACACCAGCAGCTTTTAAATCCGCTTCCATCGCGTTAAAATCCATGAAATCAAGAATAGTCACATTGTCTGCTGATAAAGCGGTATAATCATCTTCTAAGTCAATTATAGCAATTGTTCCGTTCGGATCTACATCATAATCATCATTCGGCTCACCTTCACAAGCAACTACGATTTGTGTTCCAGCATGATTAAAAGTGATCATATCAGGCATTGCTCCAACAGTCAAACGATTCAACCAATTACCATCAACATCTAAAAAGGTTATAAATCCAGGATCTTGTGCATTTGGCGCCTCCAAAGCAACAGCAACAATTCCATCATAAACAGCGATTGAATTCATAAATCCTACAGAATCAAAATTGATTGCCATCATTGCTACCGGAGCAGCTGGATCAGATAAATCAACAACATCAACAGTATTTGCAATACTATTCGCAATGAATAATCTTTCTGAATCTTTATCAAAAGCAATAATCTCAGCTGAACTATCTCCTTCTTCACCATTCGAATAACTTGTCAATAATGACATTTTCAATTCGTTTGTTGCTGTTGGCAAAATACGATCGTTATCATTAATAAAAATAATCAATTCTTCGTCACCAGTAAAAGTTGCGTTTACGAAGTTTTCTAAGCTACAAACTATATATTCTGCTTGCTCAGCTAACATATCGTCAAGAATCTCAATTGTGAATGCCTGTGTACTTTCCATTCCTGCAGGAAAAACAATTGTCGTATCAATTAAAATAAAGTCATCAGGAGAACCTGCGTTTGAAGTCGATCGAACCACAACATCAACAGATGCATCTTCGTCATTAAACATAGACAAGTCAAGCGCTAAAGAAATGATTCCAACATCTTCCATCACCCGCATTTCATTCTCTGCAAATTCGATAGTTGGAATTACATCTTCCGCATCAAATACAATAGAAGACGTACCATCTGTTGCTTCCTCATCTACAAAAGTTCTACCCGTTGTAAATTCGAATGTTTCTAAATCGTAAACACCAGACAAAGTTGTTAAGTGAATATCTTCACCAATAAAACTACCGTCAATTAATTTGCCACCGCTATAAAAATCATTTATTGGCAATTGATATCCTTCAGTATCTGAAAAATAAGCACTTCCTAAATCAGTACCATAAATTACAGCGTCTGTAGGAACCGTTTCAGCAGTAATTTCGGCAACTGGTAAATTAAAAACTGCGATTCCATCACAGTTTCCACCACCATTACCAAATACACCACCATCATTCGCATCACCTATTCCACCATCTCCATTTTCAACAGCATAATCAATTGCACGCAATACTGTTCCTGTAGGTGCCATTAACGACCCGCCTACATAAACAACATCACCGACAGCAACTGTTCCTGTTGATATTTCAAATGCATAAGTAACATCACTTCCTTCAATCCATCCGTTTGCTGTGGCGTCGCCATTATCAGAAACGATGATAGTATAAGGAGTGATCGAAAAATCAATATCATCTGTAGCTATTAATTCTACATATTCGTAAGGTGAATCATCACCATCCGGATTTTGATAAAACTCTGAAATTAACATTCCAGGGTTTTGCGCTATCGCCATTTGTGCTCCACAAATTACCAAAAGTGTTAAGTAAATTTTCTTCATAATTTTTTGTCTTCGTTTTTTTTTAACAAAACTACTGGCAAGCAATTATGCCCGTATTACCTGAGAATTACGGTAATGTTATGGTGTATTATTAATATATTAAGAGGGATAACAACAAGTGAACCACTTCATTTTATTCTAAAATAGATCGGTTTACTTATAAATAATGCTTATTTTAGGTGTTACCCAACCTGAACCCATTCAGAACTTTTAACATCTTTCCGATGAAAGCTCAGGTTAACAAAACTTATATTTATCGATAAACAAGATCCCTCAAAATCTTTTTTATCACAACTCAAAAACATGAAAAAACTTATTTTAATTCTTGCCGTTATTGGCATGACCACAACTGTATCTGCACAATTCGATTTTGACTATATTATTGGAATGGATTATGAAAATGTTAAAACGGAATATGAAAGTTATAACGAATTAGGCGATACCATTTCTTGTACATTAAATAATACACAAGATGGTACTGAAATTATTCTTGCCAACACAAGTGAACCACAAGACAACGCCGACGTCCTATTTGAAATTCATCTTGATTATGACAGCGTTTGGAACCAAGTAAATAGAGTTGTTGTCACTTCTAAAAACAGTAATAGTGATGAGTCTTTACTTGATTTTTTTATTCGAAACTCTAAAGTCCACAACTGGGAGATGGTGGCTTGTAATCAATTCGTTTCAACGCGCAATACACGTAACATCAAATCTAAAAACGACAATAAACTCGTAAGTTATTTGGTTGCTTCGTTAGATAATAATGATTTTGTTTTGTCAGAACAAAGCATGTCTAAGGACGAATGGATTAAATATAAAAAGGAATTGAAGCGATAATTGGTCAATATTAAAAAAACATCAATCATTATAAATGATTGAATAACATTCCATCTACCCTAATTGATTAGATTAAACATTCGGAATAACGTCTGGAATAATTTATATTTTGACATTAGAAGTAACGGATCAAGACTAATTCTTGTGGAAGAGCTAAATACTTGAGTTAATCTTAATATGATTAGAGCCACATTTTTGAATCATCAAAATTTTATTTTGACTTTTTTGGTTACCCGATTTGCTTTTAAACTTTATTTAACCTCTTCTTCCTTTTTTTACAGCAAAAAAAGGAAGCAAAAAAGGCTGCCTGGCAGGGCCTACAACCAATAGCCCGCTTTTACTCACCAACGCCACTCTTGAAAATGGAAAAGATCGGTGATCTCCAATCAGAGATTGGAGCTTCCTCACTTTTTTACCAGTTTCAATTCGTTTCTTATGGCTCTTAAAAGAATGGCATCGAAAAATCGAGTTTCGGATATGATTATTGGGTTAAGTTGTAATTAGTAAAATTATTTTACTCTAAAAAAATCAATCCAACACTTATTCTTTTTTACAAAGAAAATTATTTTGGCCTAAATTCCTCCCCAACTTTTGTGACTGATCCGTAAAAAACTACATCTGGAATCAACACGAGCATCATCGGAAGATTGACTTTAAGGAGGAGTATAGGTATTATTTGGAGAGGTATAACATTGATTATGATGAGGATTATGTTTGGGATTAGATTTGACATATCCTAAGACTTTGTCCTAGGGAATAATAATGCGCCACTTCAGGGCTTGGAAAGGGTGAAGTTAAACCGACTATCCTACCGAAGCATTACCTTGCTTCGCAATACCATTCATCAACTTCTCAGCTGCGGCAACCATTGCTGGTGCATCAAAATTACACTCTGCGTATAATTCGTCTTGTGTGCCGTGGTGAATAAATTTATCTGGAATTCCTAAACGTACCACCTTGGCTGTATATCCATGATCTGCCATGAATTCTAATACTGCAGAACCCATACCGCCCATTATTGCACCATCTTCTACTGTAATTACCTTGTCAAATTTTGAGAAGACTTCGTGTAATAACATTTCATCGATCGGCTTAACGAAACGCATATCAAAATGCGCTGCAGAAATACCTTTCTCTTCGAGTGTGGCAATAGCTTTGGTTGTATAATTCCCGATTGGACCAATGGTTAAAAAAGCAATATCATCGCCCGACTTTACTTTTCTACCTGTACCAATTTTAATTTCTTTGAATGGTGTTTTCCATTTCGGCATTACCCCTTTTCCTCGTGGGTAACGAATAGAGAAAGGACCTTGATCTGGCAATTGTGCCGTGTACATCAAGTTTCTCAATTCAGACTCATTCATAGGTGAAGACACAACCAAATTGGGAATACTTCGCATATATGACAAATCATAAGCACCGTGATGTGTCGCACCATCAGCACCAACCAATCCTCCTCTATCTAAACAGAAAACGACATTTAAATTTTGTAAGGCTACGTCATGTATTACTTGATCGTATGCGCGTTGCATAAACGACGAATAAATATTACAAAACGGAATTAAACCTTGTGTTGCCATACCTGCCGAAACAGTTACCGCATGTTGCTCAGCAATACCCACGTCAATTGCGCGATTCGGCATTGCCTTCATCATTATATTTAAAGAACTACCAGATGGCATTGCCGGAGTAATTCCCATAATCTTATCATTCTTTTCAGCCAATTCAACAATGGTATGACCGAATACTTCTTGAAATTTTGGAGCCTGTGGAGACGAAGGCACAACCTTAACAATCTCACCGGTATCTTTATTAAAGACTCCTGGTGCATGCCATTGTGTTGCATTCCCATCCTCGGCAGGTTGATATCCTTTACCTTTTTTGGTAATGACATGCAAGATTTTCGGTCCAGGAATATCTTTTAGATCTTCCATGATATTCACCAATCCTATTGTGTCATGCCCATCAATAGGCCCAAAATATCTAAACTTTAAAGATTCGAAATAATTACTATCCTTCAATAAAGTTCCCTTTAAAGCATTACTGATTTTAGAAGCAATGGCTTGTGCATTTGGACCAAACTTAGATATTTTCCCCAACAATGTCCAAACATCATCCTTTACTTTATTGTAGGTATGTGATGTCGTAATATCCGTTAAATATTCGCGCAATGCACCAACATTTGGATCGATAGACATACAGTTGTCATTCAATACAACTAAAAGATTCGTATTTGTAATTCCAGCGTGATTTAAACCTTCAAAAGCTAAACCTGCCGTCATCGAACCATCACCAATTACGGCAATATGCTGACGATCATCTTTCTTATACTCATTGGCCAAAGCCATTCCTAAAGCACCTGAAATTGAAGTAGAAGAATGTCCTACACCAAAAGTATCATATTCACTTTCGCTTCTTTTAGGGAATCCTGAAATTCCACCTTTAATACGATTCGTATGAAAACGATCTCTACGACCAGTTAAAATTTTATGTCCATAAGCCTGATGACCTACATCCCAAATTAATTGATCGACTGGTGTATTAAAAACATAATGCAATGCAACGGTTAATTCAACTACTCCTAAACTCGCCCCGAAGTGTGAATTACCAATTTTCGATATGACATCAATAATATATTGTCTCAACTCATCCGCTACCTGAGGTAACTGATCAATTTCGAATTTTTCTCTTAAATCTTGTGGAATTTCTATTTGTCGTAGAAGGTCTCCGGCAGTATATTCTGTCATAGGGCGATTATGAATTACAAAGATACATAAAGTTGGCTTAAATTAATAACGTTTTAATTAACAAAGCATACAATGTATTTAACATTAATTACGAAAAAACTGATGTTTTGGTTGACAACCCAAGAATTAAAACGCATTCAACGCTTGTAAAACATGCATCTAACTTCTCAAAACAATATAAATCAACGAGAAACGTTAACTGTAGCAAATCAACTTTATGTAGTAAACTGACCTAACTTTAAATAAGACGATCATGAAAATTATTTTGCTCAACTTTATTAGTTTCGTTTGTATTCAAACAGCATTCTCACAACACAACCTCAGCATAACACCATCTCTTGGTATTAGTAAAATTGCAATTAGAGCGGATTATCTAAAACCTTTTAAGCTGAATCAAGAAACGAGTACCAGATTTAGGGAAAGTTTTGGTCTTAATGTTGATTATCGATATGACTTCAATAAAATTTCCATCTCTACAGGTCTTGGATTGACAACAATAAGCGGAAAACAAGAGGAAACCTTTATCAAAGAAAGTTTTAATGGCGCGTTTTACGAATCAACCACAATGAATCTTGCCAAAAATAGATCAACACTATACGCCTCTTTACCGCTCGTATTTTCTATCACGAATAATAAATTAACCTTTGGAATTGGGTATCAAATTATGGCTAGCCTATCCAGTCGAACGCAAGTCATGCGATATGCGGATATTGACTCGGAAAACCCTACGCTCCTTTCAGATTATCCCGCTGGAAAAACAACAAGATCAATAGACTATGGCGCTATTTTTCAATGCGGATATCAGATTATGCCAAGAGCCACAATAATAGCGAAAGCATATATCGGGGTGAATGATATTAGTTATGGAAACGAAATCAGACAAGCTTCATCATTTCCGAATCCGCCGAGTACGCATCAATTATACAGCAGACAATTTACGATTGGTTTCAGCTATCAATTTCTGCGCAGACCTGTGTAGTGCAAGCCTAAACTTTAATCAAACCTAACATAACGTCATAGAAATTTGCACTTGACATCTTCGCTTTTAACCAAGCATAATAACCCATCGCTTGCAAATCTTCTTTTTCCTTTTCTATCCAATCAATTGATGTTTCAACTTTATTGTAAAATGCCTCGCTGGTAATATCATTGGGATGATCAATCATAAACTTGAGCAGGTTTAAAAAGACTGAAATTCGACGGTACTTCTCAGTCACTAAAAGGTCTTTTTGACTCCGCTCCATGGCAAGAATACGGTCGAATGCTATCTCATAATTGCCCAATTCGTATTGATAAATTATTTCGATTAGATTTTTTTTCACCCGCCATTCAACGCCAATATTCTTATCTAACCAATGGTCTGTTTTCCCCATCAATTGTAAAGTACGATTGGCCGTTTTAAAATCATTATTTTGAAAATGATAAATCGACAGATTCAAACGGGCATTTAACTCATCTTCTTTTCCAATTGACTTAAATGTATTCAGTGTTTCTAGTATTTCGATCGCATTTTCAATCGACCCATTAAAATTCTCACAAGCCGCGAGCAGCAAATGATATTTCGGATTAAAACGGTTAAAAACACCTTTATTCACTTGGGTTAAGGTTGTTTCCATCTCCTGGAGATATTCAATTGCTTTGTCAAATTTCTTGTTCCGATACAAAGTATGCGCAATGATGTAAAGGATATTTAATCGATAGGATGGTTTGGCTTCAAAATAACCGGATGCATTGATCTTGTCGTAATTCTGAATGGCATATTCTTCGAACGAATAGAAGGCTTTATTCGCTAGAATTATTCCACGAGCGATGAGCATAAAATTATACCGCAATTTCGGTCGACGAAAAAGTGTATCGTTCATCTCGAAGGTATTGAGTAATAAATCGAGGATGCGCTCCAAATCCAAATCGACTGCTTGAATTTTAACTTTTGCCAATTCTTGCTTTACGAAACTGCCCACAATTTTCAATTTCTGATCATCGTCCGCTAAGAGAGCGATTTGCATCCTTTTTTTAACCAAATCATCTAAAGAGGATTGGACATAGGCTGTGTCGAAATGCTCTATTTGTAAATCGTAAATAAGTTGAAGCTGGACATTTAATTCGGCCTGTTCCGCCAATCGCTCACTCTTCTTTAAATTCTTCCAAGCTAATTTGGTGAGGTTGTGCGCAAATAAATGCCGAACTAAAATTAAGTTCTTACTGATCTCTGCATCCAAACTTTCATCTGAATCAATCTGACGCAAATAAATGAATTCGTTGATATGTTTAATCAACCTTTTCCGAACACTATGATAGGCGTTTTTCTGCTGATCATCTCCGTATAATTTTAGCAAGACCTCTCCATTATCAATGTCCCGCTCTTCTACAAAAAGGTCGAATAAATCTAAGTCAATCCTCGAGTTTTTAAACCGATTCCGCTGAATGAATTGCCTGAATTCTTTCTGCTCAAGTGATGATAAGGAATGGATAATGGCCTGTAAATCGTCTTTCATAATCAATTACTAAAGTACGTTTTAAAACAATTAAAACACCATAAATACAACATAAATTAAGTTAATGCGTCGATTTCAAAAGTACGTAATTTGAAAATCACACCTTGTCAGGGATTTGATATCGACCTAAGTTTGACCCAAGAAATTAAAAAACAGAATCATGAAAGATATCAGCATAATAATACCAGCATACAACGAAGTGGAACGCATTCAACCTACAATTGAAAACTGCATTCAACATTTAAACCAAACGAATTATACTTATGAAATTTTGGTTGTAGATGATGGTTCAACTGACCGAACGGTTCAATTGATTAAAGCATTAGAATTGGAACATCATCATCTTAAATTAGTCGTTCAACCTGAGAACAAAGGAAAAGGCGCTGCGGTGAAACGCGGTATGCTAGAAGCTATTGGTGAAATTCGTGTTTTTATGGACGCGGATGAATCGACACCGATATCTGAATTAGAAAAACTCTTGACGCCGATCATTCATTATGGGGCAGACATTTCAATCGGATCGAGATATTTACCAAGTTCTGATGTAGCCATTCCACAACCTTGGCATAGAAGAGTGTGGAGTCGATTTGCGAATCAGATCGTGCAAAACATTCTACTGCCTGGCATTGTCGACCCGAATTGTGGTTTCAAAGCATATACAGCTGAGGCTGCTGAAAAGATCTTTTCTAAATGCGAAATCAACCAATGGTCTTTCGACTTAGAAGCTTTAGGATTGGCAAGATCTTATAATCACACCATCGCCGAAGTTCCAGTGAGATGGCTGAATGACGAACGGAGCAAAGGTAAATTCAGTCATTTACCACAAGAAATAAGAAACCTCTTTATCATCAAACACCGCATCCATTTACAGCAACAATAAAAGATTAAAACCACAATAAATATTCATCTAAATTTTAAGTTATGACTTTATTTATTTCACTGATCATTGCTGTCATTTTAATCGTAATGATCAATTCTTTCAGAAATGAAACGACAAGACAGTTTAGCCAATTGGGACAAAATATTGACGAACTAAAACGAAAGGTAAACGGTCTAAAAACAGAAGAAATCATTCCTAAACCTTTACCAAAAGTTGAAAAAGCACCAATTGAAATTAAAAAAGCACCGCCTGTCGTTCAACCAAACCCCATTATAAAGGAAGAAGCTTCGGTTGTGAAACCAGTGATTCCAAAGCCTGTTGAGAAGGAAGAAATTCCATTCGTCAAACCTGTCGAAAGACTAAAATCTGCAGAACATATTAAGGTATCGGTTCCAAAAACGGAACCTTCTATCGCTACTGTTCAACCTAAAAAAGAAACAACGCCAAAACCAGCACGAGATTATGAAAAACTAATCGGTGAAAACTGGTTAAATAAAATCGGTATTGCTATTCTAGTGATCGGTGTAGGATTCTTTGTAAAATACGCCATCGATAAAAATTGGATTGGAGAATGGGGCCGTGTATTAATTGGAATTGGAACAGGCGGATTATTGATCGGTGTGGCACATGCATTACGTCGCAAGTACATGGCATTTAGCTCGGTATTAATTGGCGGTGGAATTAGTATTATGTATTATACCATTTCAATCGCTTACCACGAATATGGCTTATTTGCGCAACCCGTAGCATTCTTAATCATGGTACTCATCACCCTATTTTCTGTCGGTATTTCTATTATTTACGATCGAAAAGAATTGGCCATTATTGCTCTGATTGGTGCCTTTACCACGCCATTTATGGTGAAAGGTGAGACCAATAATTATGTTGCCTTCTTTACCTACATCACAATCATCAATACAGGCATGTTAATGTTGAGTTATTTTAAAAAATGGAATATTATCGGGAAGTTAGCCTTGTATTTTACTGTGTTATTTTTTGGAGGATGGTTATTCACCGTTGGCAACCTTTACGGATCAATCGAAGCAAAATGGGGATTGTTTTTCGTACATGTATTTTTCATCCTGTTCTTAGGCATGACTTTATTGTATAATATCAGCAAAAAGGTAAGATTTAACGCATGGGAAATTATTCAACTCTCTACCATCACGATCCTTTATTATACTTGTTCGATGTTCTTATTGCCGAAAATAAATGCAACAGATTGGCAAGGAACGTTAACGATATTGATTGCTAGTTTTTTCTTTGTCTTATTCATTATCGTTCGACGATTTAAGCAACCAGAAAACACGATTTCGATCCTACTTCTAGGCAAAGCCATCAGTTTTATAACCTTGGCTGGCGCATTAATGTTCGACGGAAATTATATGACCATTTTCTGGGGAATTGAAGGCGTCGTTTTATTGGTAGTTGCGCAAAAATCGAATTTAAAGATGCTTAAAAATGCGACACAGCTTGTTAGTATTATTGCATTCATAGGATTTGCAAAAGACATGTTGATCAATACAATTTACCCTCAATATAACACCCCGATTTTTAATAGTGAATTTCTGAGTTATGTTTTTGTATTGGGTGCATTGTATGCCATCTTTATCTTAATTAAAAGGAATGCAATAGCAGGAGAACGCCTTTTATTCCCGATGCATTTATACCGCAGTATTTTGGGCGGCGCGATCTTTTTAGGTCTTTACTTGGCCAGTTTACAAGAATTAACGAATCAAATTCGGACAATAGAATATAAAAGCGCTGAAATATTAATCATTTGGCTCTTCCATTTTGTATTCATTTCCGTGACATTGATTATTGCCAATATGCGGAAATCAATTCCATTGCAACAATTATTCTTTGTATTCGGAACTGTTTGCACATTGCTCTACTTACTTTTTGCCAACGGAACAATCATCAGCATCCGTTCGATGGTTATCTTGAATGCGGCTGAGCAAGGATTCTTTTATATGCATTATGTGGTTGTACTCTTCCTGATTGGCTTAATGTATTTATTACATCGCGCTGGGAAAGCTATTCTACCAACAGGGAATGAAAGCGTTATTATCACTGCGGCTTTAGCCATTGCAGGAATTGTTTTAGCATCGTTCGAAATGGATCATATTGCAGTATTTAATTATGCATCAAAATTCAGTGAATCGACAATTCTGCGCCATACACAAACCGAAGGTTATACGGTGTTATGGGGAATATGCTCATTGGTGATCATGGTAATTGGCATGCGTAAACAATGGCGAACATTCCGCTTATTGGCGCTTGCTATTTTCACTGTCGCCTTATTAAAACTGTTCACTTCAGACATTCAAAACATCACGGAGGCAGGAAAAATCATCGCCTTTATTTCATTAGGTGTATTGTTATTGATTGTGTCGTTTTTATATCAAAAATTAAAGAAACTCATCGTTGACGGGAAGGTTGACTAAATCTAAATCAGGTGCGGACTTCGGTTCGCACCGTTAATCTAAAATCTATGAAACAAATAAATATTTACAAGTTAAGTTTTTGGCTAATTACGATTACACTTTTTGCGCTCACTACACATATCACCCTTTCAGGCATTTTACTTTGGGCGACAGGCGGATTCGTTATTGTTGTTTCCATTGCATATATTATTTCCGCGATATTTTATGCGATTGCGAAAAAACAATTGAGCAAAATAGATGCTCAACCTAATAGCAAATATTGGAGTTGGGCGTCATTCATCCTTTTCACCCTTATTAACACCATCCTAATCACCCTCGAAATCATTGAAATTAACCAAGATCATCATTGGGCTTTTGGATAAAAATCATCAAGAAACAAACCCTATTTTAAAACGAATAATATGAAAGAATTGACACAAATAAAAAGTGCTTTTTTAATTTTCACAGGACTATTAATTATCCTACATCTCTATGTATTTACAAGTGATTTTTTCGGATATTTCTATCTCTTCTACCTTTGTTTTTCGGCACTCGTATATGGCACCTTGAGTTTGCTTTATATTTGGTCGCGTTATTTGATTAAAAAAGAAAGCGAAAAGAACAAAGGACTGGCCTGGATCCCATTCATTTTTTGCATCATCGCCAATCTGACCAACGTAATCTGGCCTATTTTAGAAGATCAACATTATCGTTATTTTTAGATGAAGTTGATCAATATTCAATTGGAAATCATATATTTGAAACCACAACCTGAACACCTGACTTGAATTCTTTTTAGCTATTCTTAAATGATTGTAATTATTTACAAATATTTACATACGAATATAAAAGTGAATAAAACGGACTGGTGTGTTTTAATCGGTTGTTGTGCGTCAGCTGACAGACCAACGAAAATTGAGCTAAAATTCAAACCTATATATACTTACAAACGAAAAACTAAGCGGTATTTCAATCAGATTCTGAAAATCATTACGCAGGTATTATTTACTCGAACGAAACAATAATTAAGAGAGGGTTTAAAAAAAATAAAACAAAAAATTGTAACTTGACCTAAAATAAATTTGCTAAGTTTTTCTATGCTAAATTTTATAAAAAGCTTAGTGGTTAAGAGTAAATAATGACTTTATGAGTAAAAAAGAAACAACAAAGAACAAAACATTTAAAAGTGTAAAAGATAAACTTGAATTTATTCAAAAAAGTTGCTACGAAACGGAATTATTCGAAGATTTAGCTGTTCTTTTTAAAAAAAAGAAATTCAATAATGTTAGAATTACTCACGGACCAAATGAATTTGGGAAAGACCTCGTTTTTTCAAGATATGATGAAGATTTCGAAGAAGATAAATGGTATGCAGTAATAGTAAAAAACAAACCAGCAACTCAAAATGATTTTGTCAAAGGGAATGAAATCGCAAATCAAATTAACGTTGCACTTTCTGAACCCTACACTAATCCAAAAGGAGAAGAGAAAATAGTTTCTAAACTTTTCATCGTTATAAATGGGACTGTAACACCAAATGCAACAAAATTAATCTCTAAATTTATTGAACCGAGTATTTTACCAAATATAAAAATATGGGATTATCAAGGATTAAAGGAACAAATTGAAAGGCATACTAAAGAATCATTTTTAGACAACAATGAACCTTTTCTTAATTTATACACAACTGAGCAACAAAAGAAATTGTCGGATATAAGTATATCAAATAATGTTTTTGATATGAAATTCGACGATATCGACCAAATATTCGTGAATGTTCAAACAACTTACTCACGTGAATTAAAAAAAATAAATAATTACATCACTTACGACAAAAGTGACAGCAAGTATAAAGAAGAGGATATTGAAGGTTCTAATGAAATTCTTAATTCTAACAAAAACTTTATAATTCACGGAATTCCAACCAGTGGCAAAACGTTGTTTTTAAAAAGAATAGGTTTAAAAGCATTAAATTCCGACAAACCAAAACCAAATGCTGTCTTCTATTTTGATTTACAAAATCATACAACTAAGGACATTGACATTAACGATTTAGTTAAAAATCAATTTAAAGAATTAACCAAAGGAGAGAATTTCAATAAAAGTGAATTTTCAAAGACTATTTTACTTTTTGATTCAATAGATTTTATCAAAGATTCAGAAATTCGTTTATCTATCTATCAGCAAATAGAAGAATTTAGTAAAGAAAACGAAGAAAACAACTATCAAATTATCATTGCTACAAGAAGTTTTAATTTCATACAGAGTCAAGAACTATTTAAAGATTTTAAGGATTCAGAACTACTTCCTTTCAATTTTAAACAGGCTATGACGCTTGTAAAAAAAATCATTCCCAATAACAGTAGTAAAACGAACAACTTTCTTACAGCATTGAAAAATTCAATGTTGAATACAACATTACAGCGAACACCACTTTCGTTAACACTTTTAGCTATTTTATATCGTGATGACAAAATTGACTTAAAAGAATTACCTGCTAATATATTTTCGTTATATGACCTATTTACTGATGTTTACCTAGATAAATGGGATTCGACTAAAGGACTTACGCAACTCTATAAATATGAACAGACTAAAAATATACTTGCCTTCATAGCGTTTTATTTACATAAATTAGGCTGGAATTCAATAAGTCAAGATGATTTAAACACCTTTTTAATCACATTAAGAGAAAAGTATAATTATGATGAATTAAATGATATTGACAACTTTATAATTCATTTAAAATCAAGAAATGGCGTATTTAACTTTGAGGAGATTAGTAATTCTTTTAGCTTTTTTAATCACTATTTTCAGGAATACTTTGCTAGTTTATGCATAGAAGATGAAGACGATGATATTTTAATAGATAACTTTTTCAATAATTGGTGGAGTAATTCTTTAGTTTTCTATTGTGGAAAAAACCCAAAAAGCAACAAATTGCATAAAACAATTATCGAAAAAATTATCCCAATTGATTCAGCACAAAAAGTTACTTACATAAACAACCATTCTAAATGTTTACAAGCTAGTCACGCTATTTCAATTGAAAATAGAACATCTGTAGTCAACAAGCTAATTGTTGAATTTGATAATCTTTTCAAATCAATATATAAGGAAGCTGAAGAAAACCCAGATTCTATCATAAATCAATTACCCTTTGTAAATATAATCAATCAAAGTAAAAGTTTATTTGAATCAGTTTTTGGTTCCAAACATATTGCAACCAAAGAAACAATTGAATTTTTTGAAAAAGTTTTATTAGATGAAAAGAATAACCTTTCTAATATTACAAACTATAATATCGCATATTTTTTAGCTTTTATTAATAATTCTGTTTTTTCACTTGAAGTATTCGCTGATTTAATTGGAGATGATATCGTTTGGAATAGAATACTCTATGTTGATATAAACTTCTTGAAAATGAAAAAGACGATTGACGACAAAAAATATGTAAGAATAAAAAGAAAAATGAATAAGAATAAATTTTTAATTCAACACATATTAAGAAACAGCGTTACTGAAAAAAATAAACTAATTGAATAAAGCCGAACGCACAACACCGCCTATAATTAATTGCCTGGTAATAGGCTAGTTACGAAAGTACTCGCGGACTTTCAATTCGGTTTTTATTTGCTAACTTTAGCGCTTAAACCACGCAAATAACCATACACAAAACCGTTGTGTGTAATGCAAAAAAAACTGAATGGCAACAGATGGAACTAAAATAATTGACGGAGATACAGCTCACGATACCTATTGGGGAATTATGGACTTGTATGATAGTGAAGCTACTTCAGAAATGATACTCAATGAATTCCCAATAAAGCAACCTGATTATTTTGATGCTTTCGATAATGAAATTTATGTAACAAGTTGTGGACTTGCGTATTGGGAAATCGGACTAATGACATCTGAAAGAATTGAATATATTGAGAATGTTATAGCGAAAAATGCTTGTATAGACGAATGGAGAAAGTTATCTGAGAAAGAAGGTAAATCAAGAAAAAGTGTGTTAACACGGTTTTTAAATAAAATCAAAAAAGAAAATACTAAAATACGAAAGCCAAAAAAGTATCGCAAAATTTCCAACTTCATATTTAACGAAAATGATATTTTGTTATTTAAGCTTAAAGACAATAGTTATAGAAGTTTAATCTGTATCAAAATAGACCAATATAGAGGAAATTGTAATTATTGGTTTGTACCAACTATTTATAATAGTTCCGAAAAACCAACAGAAAAATCAATTACTAAAGAAATGATTTTAGGAAGAACTATTGGCTCTGGATATGATAAAGAAACAACTAGAAAAGAACAACCAGGAGTTGAAATTATTTGGGACTATGTTGGTGGAAATCCTAAATTTCTTTTTGGGTTTGTAATTGATGCCGTTGAGCACAAGGATTTACTAAAGTTTAAAGATTCATTTGAAAAAGTAGGTTCTGTAAAAATAGTTGAAGGATTAAAGAAAATAGGTTCATTTGGTTATTCAGAAAACTTTGAGCGTTTTGAGGAAAGATATACAGACCTAGATAAACAAATAAGCATTTTTGGCTATAAAAAATACCCAATCGAAATAATGATAGAAAAATAAAAACACCTAACACTATATTTAGCAAATAGGGCGTTTGGTGATTTTTAAAAGTTCAGAGCTATTTACAAACACCGCCAAATCGTTGATTTGGCTTTAATCCTTTTTCAAATACTGATATTATGTTTAAATTATTGACCTTATTAGTTTTTTTAATTGTCCATGGTTATCAATTTGCTCAAATTCAAATTATTGACAGTTTGAGTTCTGAACCAGTCCCGTTTACTCATATACGTATTGTTAAGAATAATAAAAATGTAATCTCCAATCACGACGGCTACTTTTATTTGGATACATTACGTTTTAATGATGATTCTTTAATCATTTCAAGTATTGGTTTTGAGACAAAAAAAATTGCAGTAAACAATTTACATTCTTCAAGTAAAATACAATTAATTCCAAAACAACAACAACAATTAGATGAAGTAGTTGTTGTTCAAAAAAAAGGCAAGTATAAATTGAAGAAACTTGGTATTACAAAAACGCCAAGAAAATTATTTCCCCAATATGGGATGACGTCTCAAAATGGAACTATCCAAGCAGTTTATATTCCAAACAATTATTCAGCTCCTGGAGTATTAAAATACGTCAATGTGTACATTACAGATCAAGGTTTTCCCAATGCTTATTTTAGAATACATGTTTATGATGTTTCTTTATTAGAAATCAAACCAGGTAAAGAACTCACTTCTTCAAACATTGTGGAGTCAGGAACGAAGGGGAATGAGTGGGTGCAGTTTGATTTAATTGATGAACGTATTATGATTAGGGAAAATGGGTGTTTCGTTGGTATTGAATGGTTTGAGAATACAGATTCAAAACCTTACCAAGACACATTGATTTATAAGGCCACCGTGAATAATGGTGATTATCATAAAGACACGCTCGTTACCGAAGTTAAAAGTGGTTATGGTGTTGTTCTTGGAGCCAGATACGAACTTTACCAAAATAATAAAAATAAAATTTGGTATAAACTGCCCTTTGCAGGTGAATGGCTCAAATGGAGTGTATATATGGCTAAATACAAACATGAACTTCATGATTCTTTGATACCGTATTTTATGCAACAAGTGGATATGACAGATCATTCTATTCAAGTACCATGTATTAATATAACAGCATCCTTCCCAAAAGTAAAAGCTGAACTAAATTATACCGAGCCACAAAATCAAAAATTAAATCAATTTGAAAATATTGAAGAGGACTTATCTAAGTATCCACAATCAAGTGTTGTCGAATTGTTCAGCTCCTTTATTGCAGCATTTGAAAATGATGATATTATCTATGCTCTGAAATATTTATGTATTTATAGAAATAATGAACTAGAAACCATGATTACCATTTTAGAGGATAATTATACCACGACGGGTAATTACTTTTCTGACACGGTTAAAAACCAAATAATCAAAAAATTTAATGAAATTTTAGAAAACCTGAGTGTTGATTCATTAACCAAAATTGATTCTCAGCATTATGAATTAAAAGCTAACAATAGAATTTTCAATTTGTTCATCGTTGATGGTAAATGGAAACTTCAAATTATCACTTTTGAATGAATCATACATTTGAATCTACTAGCAAGCCAATTTTACCCTTCACCCTCAAGACCAAAACTTGGTTCATTTGTATTTATCCATAACAACTTCACAGACAACCTCTTTAATGTATTATTTTGAGGTTTTTATTAATTTAGGAACTTGGATTAGTGTTAAATCTGTTATTATTGGAGGAATTTGCTATTTCACAATTGTATCGATAATTGTCTTTATAAGACTAGTATTCTTGTTTTCAAAGTTTGTAATACAAAGTGCAAAAAGACAATAATAAAGCAAAGGGCATAACAAGGGCTATGCGCAATATACCTGTTGCAGACGCAACACAGACACACTGCGCATAGCCGAGCCATTGTTTTCCAACACCAACCCAAAATATTCGCAAATGAATGTAATTTACGTCTCGTGGGATTAAAAATAACCGTGACTAAAAACACACCTAAAGCATAGCCCTTCCATACTTTTCAAGCGGCATATTTATTAAGTCCCCTATTTTTTTTAATTTGATTATATTTATAAAAGAAAAAGTAAACTTAAAAATTAAAAAATAGGCTTCGCATAAACTCAAAGGTCCATGCCTTTTAACATGCCACTATTCTTTTGATATTATTTGTAAAACAATCACCAATTTAATGGGCGAAATTTTAAAAGTATGTAATATATGTAATGTTGAAATTCATGGACCGTATTGTCATCAATGCGGGCAGCAGATTACAAACAAAAAATTAACTTTCAAATCTATACTTAATGATTTTGTATCAAATCTCTTCAATTTAGAAAGGTCAGGATTCGCTACTTCATTAACACTACTTAAAGAACCGAAGAAAGTAGTCTCAAGTTATTGGTCTGGAAACAGAAAATACTATGCCTCACCAAGCAAATTTATACTGTATTTAATAATTGTATTGGGAATTCACATCGCAAGAAGCAACAACACAATTTTAGGCATTGGCTTTGGAAATACTCCAAAAGCAATAATAATAGTTTTGCCTTTGCTCCTTATCTTAGCTTCCTTCATAACTTTTACTAAACTAAAAAAATCTATCTGGGAACATTCTATTTCAATTCTCTACCTCTATAGTCTGTGGTTAATAATATCTATTATCGTTTATGAGATATTATATAGCTTTATTAATCAAGCTGTTTTAGATTCCTTTGAAGTACCATTGCTCTTAACTTTCGCATCATTTTTATTTACTTTCATATGGAATAGTCGCATCTTTTCAACTGATAAAAACGTGGTAATTAAATCTATTGGTAATACAGCGTTGCAATTTATCCTATTTATCACAATAGTTGTCATAACAATAACAACCCTTTTATTCATATCTAATGATCTTGAGTTTACTTTTAAGTAATCAATATTGTAAAAGAGTCATTTTGAATTAGTTTAACATACAGTTCAGTTATTCGTCATCCCTTTTTCAGCAAGTCTATATCCTCACTCAACCCAAATCAGCAAATCACAATCATCATTTTCCTAAACCAAAAAGAACAAACTACTAGATTGACTATCAAACATTTTGATTGTATTTAACTCGTTAACCTAATCATCATATTATGAAACTTCTAATCGCGATATGTGATTAAAAAAGAAAGCGAAAAGAACAAAGGACTGGCCTGGATCCCATTCATCTTTTGCATCATCGCCAATCTGACCAATGCAATCTGGCCTATTTTAGAAGATTAACATTACCGTTTTTTTTAAATGAAGTTGATTTATTAGGCAGAAGTGATAATTTAATGTGTAATATTTATTGCCGAGGATTTTTAAATTCACTCAACATCCTCTAGCATTTTAAGTAATTCAGTTCTATTTACATCTTCCAAGAAATACCCGAAAAAATAATGTTTTAGTAATTTTTCAGCTATGATATTCTCGGTAACAATTTGTGGTTTATTTTCAGTTTTAAAAAGTATAATATCGAAACACTCTTCTTTTGAATCTAATTTATCTTTTAGAAAGTCCAAAGCAGAAGAATCAACCCACTCTTTCGGGATATGTTGAATTTCAGCATATAGAGGTTCCTTTTTTAAATAATCAAAGAAAACATGAGGTTTTATGAATGAGAAATAATAAAACTCATGCAAGTTATTGGCATTAACTTCAAAACCATTTTCAACTAAACATCTAGATAATTCGAATCGTCCAATTGGATCATTAAAAATTTCGTAAGTTCCAAAATGTAGACCTGTTGAATCATATTCATTTTGATAACCTAAAATAGAATCGATCTTTCCATACGAATACTTTAATCTGCCAAGCTCATCAAAATATAAACTGGTACCGGTCTTTGAATCGCTATAACTCAAGTTTAATAGCCTTCCATTCACCCGATAGTTAGCTTCAAATGAAAAATTAGAGATTTGATTATATCTTTTAACTGTGTGAATTGAACCTGTTTCAAAAAATATATCATACCCAACTTCAATAGGGTCACCTAAAGGATAAAACCTTGTCGTGTCAAAATAATTTATCGTATTAATTCCTCCACCTTTGTCTAGAACAGTGTCTCTTAAATGACTCTTATCCAACGATTTAAAATTATCAATCAAACCTTGTCCAAATCCAATAGAAACCGAGCAAAAGAGACTTACGAAAATAATAAATTGACTTAAACACTTCATTATAGTTGCTTATACGTTATAATTCGCGAGTTATTGTATCATGTAATTTAACCATAACAGAATGGTTAAATCGTCCACGCCTAAGAGAAACAAAGATCGATAAGGTCAATGATAATAATTGACTACCGATAACTCATATCTATACAACCTACCAAAATCTCAAATATTGGTTGTTTTATTTCTAAAAATTATCCTAACTTCAACTCATGATCGCTAATACTAACAACCAGTTATCTATACGATTCAACTGAACTGCTTGAGAAAAGCAACGCAACCTTGCTATTTATATTTAATATTAAAAAAAACATTGCTCCATGATTCACCTTATCGTTGGAAATACCGGTGCTGGAAAAACGACTTATTCGACCGAATTGAAAAGTAAAAATAACGGCATAATTTTTTCCATTGACAAATGGAACAAGACTTTATTTCTCGCTGACAAAAAACCGACAGACGGCTTGGAGTGGTTTTTAGAAAGAATTGACCGCGCGGAAGTAATGATAATGGAATTGGTAACACAATTAGAAAACGCAAAAACCGATACCATACTTGACTTAGGTTTTTCGAAACTAGCGCATAGAAATAAATTCAGAAAGTTCGCGGACACGAACGGATTCGAATTAAGAATTCATTTCTTAGACATTTCAAAAGAAACCCGGTTGAAGCGGGTAATGAAGCGAAATTCGGAAAAAGGTGAGACTTTTGAATTTGAGGTCAGTCAAGAAAATTTCGATTTTATGGAAAATTGGTTTGAGAAGCCAAGTGAAATTGAGATGCAAAATGGTATCACCATTGTGGAATGAGACTAAACAAGACTAAATCGATGATTTTAAAACTCTATTTTCTTAATCAATTCATAGTCAATAAAAATAGTTCATTTTGGTGGGAATTCTTGGAAGTGGTCAGAGGAAATTAATTTCAAATTTGATGATATTAAAAATGAGTTTATTCCGATTAAATATATAACCCATTCTTTTTGGTCGTTTTATCCTGACAGCACAATGAAAGTTGACTCTATTCTATACGAAAAAAATAGCCCCGGCTTAAAGAATTTCACCTACCCAAATAACCAATAAAAAGATGGCGACGTTGCTTTAAAACGACCAATCGTAGTCATGCAAATCAGTCAAACAAGCGGATAATAAATCAATTGAACCTTGAATATCATCTTTATTCGCCATTTCAATGACTTGGTGTAAGTGACGGGTTGGAATTGAAATTGCCTATTAACACATGTTAAAATCACATCCTTTTTCATTCATTATCAGTTATTTTAACTATATTGAATATCCTAACCTAATTTTATTTTATGAAACTATTTATCACGCTACTAATTTTCTCAACTTATGCCATTTCACAAGACATTGATATACTATGGCAAAAAACAATTGGCGGTAATTTTGATGACGGATCAGACGACATCGTAATTAATGATGCTGGCGATATTTTTCAAATAGGCACTTCAAGTTCAGATATCTCAGGTGATAAAACAGAGCCAATAATTGGAGATCGAGATATATGGATTGTCAAAACCAATGCTGTCGGTGAAATTCTTTGGGACAAAACTATAGGTGGAACAGAACGTGAACGGTCTGCAAAAGCAGTTATTTTAGCAAACAAACTATATGTCTTATGTACTTCTACATCTCCAATAAGTGGTACTAAAACAGCTCCTCATTATGGATTTAACGATTATTGGTTAGTTTGTATGGATATGGAAGGAAACCAATTATGGGATATGACCTATGGAGGTGATAAAAACGATCAAACTTTCGATATTAATGTAAATCCAGCAGGAAACTTATTGATTGGTGGCATGAGTTTTTCAAGTATATCCGGTAATAAAACAGATTTAATAGGTGGGGAGCGCGATTTCTGGATTTTAGAAATAAGCCCGACAGACGGTTCAATATTACAACAAAAAAGTATTGGTAGTAACGGTCCTGAATCTTTTTCTTCTTTGGTCTGCGATACTGATGGTAATATCTATTTAGTTGGTAGCTCAGGTACTAATGTTGAAAAAGATAAAACCGATCCTGGTTATGGTGATGGTGATATTTGGATTGTAAAAATGGACAGTGACTTTAATTTACTTTCGGATAAGTGTTTTGGTGGTACAGCAGGTGACGAGGCATCTGGAACCAGCTATATCTATGAAGACCATTTATATTTTACAGGAATAAGCCAATCTGATAACGACGGAAATAAAACAACAATTGCGTTCGGCTCGATGGATGTTTGGTTAGTGAAAGTTGACTTGGACTTAAATTTTATTTGGGATATAACTTTGGGAGGACTTGGATATGATACACCGCGAGATTTGGCCGTAAAAAATGACCAAATTATTTTGACTGCCCTTTCAGATGGAGATATTTCTGGTAATAAAACTGTCAATAGTTATGGAGATTTTGATATATGGTTGTTAATCTTAAATTTAGAGGGTGAAATTCAATATCAAAATGTATATGGCGGGGATGATTCGGATGATGGTAGATTTACATTTGATTCAGAAGACAAGATAGTTGTTTCAAGCTCTTCTAAATCAAATGTTTCAGGTGTAAAAACATCTCCTAACAAAGGTGGATATGACTTCTGGCTCTTTAAACTCGATGCATCTATTTATTTAAATATTTCGGACAATGAATTATCACAATCCAGCTCAATCAAGACCTACCCTAACCCTTTTATTGAAGATGTCAAATTTGCATTCGAAAGCCCTATAAAGTATCAGTCTGTTTTGACCATTTACAATACCCAAGGTCAAATGATAGACCAACTCGACGTTCAACCGAACAGCACTAACTTAGTTTGGAATACAGCAAACCTTGCGAATGGGGTTTATTTTTATGAAATATCTGTGGATGACATCCTACAAAAAGGGAAAATCATAAAGCAGTAAGTGGAATATTGGTCGATCGCTAATTAGCGCTTAAAACGACCAATCGTAGTCATGCAAATCAGTCAAACAAGCGGATAATAAATCAATCGATCCTTGAATATCATCTTTGTTCGCCATTTTGTAAACATATCTCTTTACATAAAATACACTTTGAACTCCTATCTATTTTACTTTTTCGTATGTTTGTAAACTTGTTAGTTTACATTAGTGATGAATTGAACCAATGAAAAACTTATCATTCATATTTATTTCATTTTTATTGGGATGTACACAATCCAACTCATCTGATAACATGAACATGATTGATAATGGGTTTAAAACGGACACCTCATCATTTGCAACCTTTCTAGCATCACCTTGTGAATTTGGTGAAATTGAATTTAAAAACATTTACCCTAAACTTCAAACCATTAAAGATGATGCAGTAGAGCATATAATTGTTCTAGACTCTTTGAGAGCTACAGGTTTTGATGTGTTGAATTACAGCAGAGGAAACTGGGAAAGAGGACCTCGGATTATTAGCTGTAATATCACAAATTACTACTGTGATTGTCAAATTGATAAACTCTATTATTCATCAAATATTAAAGACAAATACCGTGTAACAGAACGAGTGAATTGTCATAAAAGAGAAGGCGAATTAAAAAGTTTTATTCCAGACGAATATGAAATACTTGACTCCGTTAAAGGTTTTATAAACAATGACAGTTTAACGGATGTGATTTTAGTTCTTAAATTAATTCAGGAAGTTGCTACTGAGGAAAAGCGTCCCATTTTAGTACTCCTCAACACAGCTAATGGATACACCCTTAATTCCAGAAACGAAAACTACATGCTTTCGTGGAACGGCGGTGGTTTACATGGCGATCCATACGACAGAATAGAACTAAAGAATAAGGAATTCAAAATAGTTCATTTTGGTGGGAGTTCTTGGAAGTGGTCAGAGGAAATTAATTTCAAATTTGATGATATTAAAAATGAGTTTATTCCGATTAAATATATAACCCATTCTTTTTGGTCGTTTTATCCTGACAGCACAATGAAAGTTGACTCTATTCTATACGAAAAAAATAGCCCCGGCTTAAAGAATTTCACCTACCCAAATAACCAATAAAAAGATGGCGACGTTGCTATAAAATCTCTATTGCAGCAACTCATTTTTTTGATTATTTACTATATTACATAATCTTCGATTCACTTTTTAAAACAAACAGAAAGAACTTCACTTTTAACTCCGTAACATTCCTTATATTTATCAGTGAACCAAACTATTGAAATGTTGCACCATAGAATTAAGCTACTTTTAATCACCTCACTTCTGACAGTTCAACTGAAGGCGCAAAGTGATACATTGTCAGATGCTCAATTGATATATACATATCATGAAATTTTAAGAACCGATCGTTCAAATGTTAAAAACGAAGAAATTCGTCATTTAATTTTTCGCAGAAACTTTAATACGATCATTTCAATTATCAGAACCCAGGGATACCCTATATTATTAGTCGAACCAAAAAAACGAAAAGATAAATATATAATCTTCGAAGCTTCTTCAATCACATTTTTTCATATCCTACAAACCTTTCCAGACAAGCTACTTGACCCGGAAATAATAAATTTACTCAAAACAGAAATCGAATCGGGTAGAATGCCAAATGATTTACTTAAAAAAGAGCTAATTGTGTGGAAAAAGATGAATGATTTACCAAACAATAAATATCCGCAAAAAATATCGACTGAAACCTTAACCCTATATCAGAATGCGCTTAAGGTCTTAAAAATGGAAGAATAAAAATTAATCTATTCGTTTTGTTAAAAAATAATAATTGTCGACATAAAAATAATTTATTGTGATTATATTCAACAACCTAATTACACATTATGAAACTACTCTTCGCATTATTCTTTACTTCAACTTTCACCTTCGCCCAGGACATTGATATACTATGGCAAAAAACCATTGGCGGTAATTTTAATGACGGATCAAACGACATCGTAATTAATGATGCTGGCGATATTTTTCAAATAGGCACTTCACGTTCAGATATCTCAGGTGATAAAACAGAACCAATAATTGGAGATCGAGATATATGGATTGTCAAAACCAATGCTGTCGGTGAAATTCTTTGGGACAAAACTATAGGAGGAACAGAACGTGAACGGTCTGCAAAAGCAGTTATTTTAGCAAATAAACTTTATATTTTATGCACTTCTGGTTCACCAATAAGCGGCACAAGGACAGCAAACCATTATGGTCTCGACGATTATTGGCTAGTTTGTATAGACATGGAAGGAAACCAACTTTGGGATATTAGTTATGGAGGGGATAATTACGATCAAACAACAGATATTAAAATAAATCCAGCAGGAAATATAATGATTGGTGGCACAAGTTCATCAAATATATCTGGAAATAAAACGGACTTAATAGGTGGAGAAGCAGATTTTTGGGTCCTAGAAATCAACCCAATTGATGGTTCAATACTTCAGCAAAAAAGTATTGGCAGTAATACTATAGATTCCTTTACTGCTTTTTCATTCGATACAGAAGGCAACATTTATTTATTCGGCGACTCAGGATCTAATATAGAAAAGGACAAAACAGATCCTGGTTATGGCGATGCCGATTTTTGGATTGTAAAAATGGACAGTGATTTTAATATAATTGCGGACAAGTGCTTTGGCGGTTCATCATACGAAAACGCACCAATTGGAACTAGTTTTATCTATGAAAATTATTTATATTTTGCTGGTGGAAGCGGTTCAGATGACGATGGAAATAAAACAACAATTTCATTAGGCATAATGGATGTTTGGTTATTGAAGGTCGACTTAGATTTAAATTTAATTTGGGATAAATCGTTGGGTGGTTTTGGATATGAATTCCCGAGCGATTTGGAGGTTAAAAAAGAGCAAATTATTCTGACTGCAAATACAGAAGGAGATATTTCAGGAAATAAAACGGTTAATTCATACGGCGAACAAGATATGTGGCTGTTAATTTTAGATTTAGATGGTGAAATTCAATATCAAAATGTTTATGGTGGCGATGGATATGATTATGGTCATTTTGATTTCGATAGAGATGATAATCTAATCGTTTCTTGCACTTCAGCTTCAGGTATTTCCGGCGTAAAAACTGATCCAAGCAAAGGGGATGCGGACTACTGGTTATTTAAACTTGACATGTCACAGTATTTAAATATTAATGACAATGAATTATCACAATCCAAGTTAATCAAGACTTACCCTAACCCTTTTATTGATGACGTTAGATTTGCATTCGAAAGCCCTATAAAGCATCAGTCTGTTTTGACCATCTACAATACCCAAGGTCAAATGATTGATCAACTCAACGTTCAACCGAATAGCAATAACTTAGTTTGGCATACAACCAACCTAGCCAGCGGTGTTTATTTTTATGAAATATCTGTAGATGATAAGCTACAAAAAGGGAAAATCATAAAGCAGTAAGTGGAATATTGGTCGATTGCTAATTAGCGCTTAAAACGCCCAATCGTAATCCTGCAAATCAGTCAAACAAGCGGATAATAAATCAATTGAACCTTGAATATCATCTTTATTCGCCATTTCAATGACTTGGTGTAAGTGACGGGTTGGAATTGAAATTGCTCCAGCAATCGATCCTCCATCAGTCATACGCTGTATCCCAGCAGTATCAGTACCTCCAGCAGTTAGTATTTCTGGTTGCCATTTAATTTTATGTTTATCAGCCGTCTGTTTCATGAAAGCCACCATGCGGTAATCACAGATGGTCATCGCATCCATAATCTTGATTGCCGTTCCATCACCTAATGAAGTGATTTTCTCATGATCAGCAGCACCTGGAACGTCATACGCAATTGTTGTATCCAATCCGAAACCAAAATCAGGTTTAATTTTCAAAGCAGAAACATTTGCACCTCTTACCCCTACCTCTTCTTGCACGGTAAACACACCATAAACATCATAAGGCACTTCCTTATCTTTTAATGCTCTTAGTGATTCAATCAAAATAAAAACAGCCAAACGGTTGTCCAACGATTTTGAATTCACACAATTCCCCATCTCTATAAATTCACGCTCACGTGTAATCGGATCTCCAATCTTAATAGAAGCTTCAACCTCTTCTTTAGACAAACCTGTATCAATAAAATAATCAGATATTTTAGCGACCTTATTTCTTTCATCCGCAGTCATTACATGAATTGGTTTTGACGACATCACGCCAATAATATCCTTCTTCCCATGAATAATAACACGTTGCGCTGTCAAAGTTTTAGGATCGAATCCACCCAAAGTATGAAAACGAATAAATCCATTTTTATCGATATGCGTCACAATGAAACCAATTTCATCCATATGCGCACCAATCATCACCCTTTTATCGGCTTTACCTTTTTTGATTGCATAAACATTCCCCATATTGTCAACCTGTACTTCGTCAACTAAAGGTGTTATTTCTTTGATCACTATTTCACGCACTTTTTGCTCAAAACCTGGAGCACCTGGCGTTTTACAAATCTCAGCTAAGAGTTCTAAATTCATACGATTAATTATTTTTTTCAGCTTGCATTAACAAAATTCGATATGCAATCATTAGGGGAACGCCGATTAGGCAAATAACAAGTAAAAACCAACCTTTCCAAGTTGGTATAACATCCGCAACACGTGTTGTTGAAACCGCTTCCGGCAAAAAATCCCAATTCATAAAAGCCCTTAAGCTAATATCAATTGAATAGTTTGCGCCACTTTCCAGAATCGTAGCTTCGAATATTTCAGCAGGATAGAAAAAGAAGAAACAGAAGAAAGCTGCAAGAACACCAATATAAGTTAGAATGATTTTCAACATAGGTGAAGCGTTTAAAAATTTAAAATAGTGAATTCTCAACTGTTAGCCAATTGAGAATTCACTTAATAATGGTAATCCGAAATATAATTTAACAATATTCGTCAAAAGCCATCGCTAAGTTCTCTGCAATCATTTCAGCAGTACGTCCTTCAATATGATGTCTTTCAATAAAATGCACTAAAGTTCCGTCTTTAAATAAACCTATTGAGGGTGATGACGGAGGATAAGGTAGCGTATATTTTCTTGCTTGATTAACAGCATCACCATCAACACCAGCAAATACAGTAACCATTTTAGAAGGTACTTTATTGTGTTTAGTTGATAAGATAACACCTGGTCTCATTGTACCTGCAGCACAACCACAAACCGAGTTAATTACGCATAAAACTGTTCCTTTAGAATTGATTGCTTCATCAACTTTCTCTACAGTTTCTATACTCTCAAATCCAGCATTTACCAATTCTTGTTTCATTGGTGCAGTTAATTCTTGTGGATACATATCTTACTTATATTTTATGATTAAATAATTCTAGTACAAATTTGCACATAATTTATTGAAGAATCAATTTGTTTGAACTTATAACCTCAGTTCGACTATAACAAATTTCCACAGAAACCTTGAAAACAGTAAGATTTGATTAAAAAAACGTAAAAATAGCGGGGTAATTTAAGGCTTTTTTGGTCAAAAGGCTGCTGTTTTCATGGTTTTTCGAAGAATTGATTTCAATTTACTTATATTACGTTATGATTTTTCGTAGTGAATACTGCTTCAAAACCATGCCTTATCTAAGATAATTTGAAATCAACTGTGTGCGTTTGCTATAATCGAACTGAGGTTTATAAATTCTTAAAAACAATCCAAGAATACTATTTATAAAAACGCTTTAAATCCACAGTCGAATCGATTGTTCCACCTTTATAGACAGCAGCATACAATTCAGCAGCACAATAAGGACCAACCATTACACCTTTTGTTCCCAATCCGTTTAAAACATGAAGATTTGGACGTATTGAATGCGTTCCCAAAACAGGCATTCTATCTGCAAGTGTAGGACGCAAACCAGCCTCTTGGTTGATAATTTCATAATCGAAATTCACCAGTTTGGCCAATTTTTCAATCAATTCAGCCTTCCCATCTTCCGTTGGAATGGGTGTTTCTATTTTCCAATTATAAGTCGAACCGACGATATACTCACAATTCCCAATTGGTAAAATAAAAATATTCCGATTGATCACATCCGTGCAAACCTCCACTTTCGTTTTAATCGTCAGAATATCACCATGCGTTGGGCGCATCTTAACCGCTTCAAAAAATGGGTTATTCAAAATTGCAGCACCTTCACAGAAGAAATAATCAATATTATCGTCAATAGTATTATAATCGAATAATTCTGGAATAAATCGAACACCTTCCTTTTCAAAAAAATCTTTGGACGCATCTAAAAAGAGGTTCACCTTTAAATGACCCGTTGAATGAACAGAGCCCAATCCAAATTCAATTTTAAAATGATCGTTGGGATCAACCTGTGCATTCTCACTAAAAGAAAGCCATTGATCTATAGGAGCGTCAGCCATTTTTACCGACCAATTATTCTCCTCCTCTATATTTGTGAGCACCCTGTGAATAGAAAACTTCCTTAACAATTCAACTCCGAGCAGCTTTTCAATCTTCGGGTAAAAATCATCAATAAAAGGCAATAAAACATCAGCTTTCCAACTCATATTCAACCTTTTAAAAACTACTGGATTTACTATTCCTGCTGCAACTCGAGAAGATTTAGTCATATCAACATGATAGACTTGAAATTTTTTTTGATCAAAATAATGTTGCCATGCCATACATGCGCCAGACAATCCCCAACCAACAATTATATTCTCCATTGTACCACCTTAAATTCGAGCCGCTAAGGTAGCAATACTTACTTTACAATCTTTAATTTTCAATAATTCAGAAGCACAGGCTTCGATCGTTGCGCCAGTTGTCAACACATCATCGACAAGCAGCACATGCTTACCTATTAAGCGTTCAGGTTTCACTACTTTAAAAATTCCACGCACATTATTGTAGCGATCATATTTCGAGAAATTGGTCTGCGTTAAATTATGGATGACACGTTTGACATATTTTGTCTCAACGGGAACTTTCAACACTTTTGCTATTCCATTTGCTATGATTTCGCTTTGATTAAAACCCCGTTCTTTCATTTTTTTCTTGTGTAATGGAACTGGAATAACGTATGAAAAAGGTTCGTTTGGCAGAATATCTTTCCCTAATACTTCGCCAAAATATGCACCAATTTTAAACTTTCTATGGTATTTTAATTGATGAAGTAGGCCTTGAACTTGGTTTCCTTTTTGATAATTAAACAAGCTAAACACTTGATTTACTTCAACCCTACCCCAAAACACTTGCTCCAAAGCGGCTTGATGCATGTCAGCATCCTTTAAATAAGGCAATTCGAACGAACAATTTAAGCAAACATGCTTTTCCATTGTATTCAAATCGGCATTACAAATCTGGCAGTGATTAGGATAGACAATATGCATCAGAGATTCCCCAATGATTTTAAGCCGACTTCCTAATTCCATATAACCAATTTTGATTAAAAAATTACATTTAAACTTAAGAATACTTTTTCACATATCAAAGTGAATAAATATAAACCTCAATTAACTTGATTCGCATATGTTTTTAGGCGTAAATTGTAAGTCGATTTGGACGTGTAATTTGTGATATAAATTGAAGGTTAAGAGAATATCAATTAATTGTTCATTACTATTAACAACTACCTAAATAAAATAATTTTAAGGTTAAAACGTGTTAATTCTAATTCACTATTATACAGGTATTTAGACATGTCAAATTAGCTAAATTGTTGAAAACTATGAGACCTTTGTGAATTAAAATTGATAGGTTATTGTTTAAATAATCGCAATTTTTGTAATCCGATTAAGCACCTCTACAAGGTCTATCAAAATAGGTCAAATCGGCAGAAAAAAATTAAGTTCTCGATTCGGCTTAATTTTTGATTAGAATAACCCAGGATTGAAGCATAAACGAGTACAAAAAATTAAACTAAGAAGTAATGGCTGAGTCACAAGAACCAATTTTGCAGAAGAACAACGATCGATTTGTATTATTTCCAATTGCACACAATGACATTTGGCAATTTTACAAAAGGGCGGAAGCAAGTTTTTGGACAGCTGAGGAGATTGATTTATCACAGGACTTGATAGACTGGAGTGAAAAACTAACTGATGACGAGCGTCATTTTATCAAACACATTTTAGCTTTTTTCGCTGCATCTGATGGAATTGTAAATGAGAACCTTGCTGAAAATTTCTTATCAGAGGTTCAATATACGGAGGCAAAATTTTTCTACGGATTTCAAATCGCGATAGAGAATATTCACTCTGAAACGTATTCATTGTTGATTGATACTTACATCAAGGACAACAAGGAGAAAGACTATTTATTTAACGCAATTGACACTATTCCTTGTGTTAAAAAGAAGGCTGAATGGGCATTGAGATGGATTGATGAAGGATCGTATGCAGAGCGATTAATTGCATTTGCGGCGGTTGAAGGCATTTTCTTTTCTGGTTCATTTTGTTCGATTTTCTGGTTAAAGAAAAGAGGATTGATGCCGGGATTGAGTTTCTCAAACGAGTTAATTTCGAGAGACGAAGGTTTACATTGCGATTTCGCATGTTTATTGTACAACAATCATTTAGTTGAGCAATTATCAAAAGAGACAGTAACAAAAATCATCACGGATGCTGTTGAGATTGAAAAAGAATTTGTTACAGATGCTATTCCTGTGAAGCTGATAGGAATGAATGCAGACTTAATGCAACAATATATCGAGTTTGTAGCTGACCGATTATTAGCTGAGTTAAACTGTGACAAAGTTTATAATGCAACAAATCCATTCGACTTTATGGACATGATCAGCATTCAAGGAAAAACGAATTTCTTTGAGAAAAGAGTGGCTGAGTATCAAAAAGCCGGAGTATTGAACAGTGGTGAGAACCAATCATTCTCGTTAGACGAGGATTTTTAACATCAACAAAATTAACCCCCTTTAGTAGTACCTGTTTCAACCAATTAGCAGGAATTATTATCTTAAAATTTAGGACGCACTATGTATGTAATTAAAAGAGACGGGCGTAAAGAACCCGTTAAGTTTGACAAAATAACCGCAAGAATTAAAAAACTCTGTTACGGTTTAAGCCCAATCGTTCAGCCAGAGATGGTTGCGATGAAAGTTATCGAAGGATTGTATGATGGCGTAAGCACGTACGAATTAGATAATTTGGCTGCAGAAGTTTCGGCTTCAAAAACTATTGAACATCCTGATTACGCGCTTTTAGCATCGCGTATTTCGGTTTCAAACTTACACAAGAACACCAAAAAATCATTTTCTGATACGATCGAAGATTTATATAAATACATCGATCCAATTACAGGAGAAAACGCATCTTTAATTGCTGAAGATGTTTACAATATTGTTTGTGACAATGCTGAGTATTTCGATTCTCACATTATTTACGACAGAGATTTCAAGTATGACTTTTTCGGTTTTAAAACCTTAGAAAGAGCATATTTATTAAAAATGAACAATAGCATTGTTGAGCGTCCGCAACATATGTTAATGCGTGTTTCAATTGGTATTCATAAAGAAGATATAGAAGCAGCTGTTAAGACTTATAATGCAATGTCTGAAGGTTGGTTTACACATGCAACACCAACATTATTTAATGCTGGTACACCTAAACCTCAAATGTCATCTTGTTTCTTATTACAAATGAAAGAAGATAGTATTGAAGGAATTTATGACACATTAAAACAATGTGCTAGAATTTCTCAATCAGCAGGTGGAATTGGTTTATCTATCCACGACATTCGTGCAAAAGGAGCATATATTAAAGGAACAAACGGAACATCAAATGGTATTGTACCAATGTTGCGTGTATTCAATGACACAGCTAGATATGTAGATCAAGGTGGAGGAAAAAGAAAAGGATCTTTCGCGATTTATATTGAGCCATGGCATGCAGATATTGGAGACTTCTTAGATCTTAAGAAAAACCATGGTAAAGAAGAGCAAAGAGCAAGAGATTTATTCTATGCGATGTGGGTTCCAGATTTATTCATGAAAAGAGTTGAAGAGAACGGCGAATGGACTTTAATGTGTCCAAACGAATGTCCAGGTTTATCTGATGCTTATGGTGATGAATTTGAAAAATTATATACAAAATACGAAGCTGAAGGTAGAGGAAGAAAGACAATTAAAGCACAAGATATTTGGTTCAAAATTCTAGAATCTCAAATTGAGACGGGTACACCATATATGGTTTACAAGGATGCGGCAAACTTAAAGTCGAATCAAAAGAATTTAGGAACGATCAAATCATCGAACTTATGTACTGAGATCTTAGAATATACAGCACCAGACGAGGTTGCAGTATGTAACTTAGGATCTATTGCACTACCTAAATTCGTTAACGCTGAAACAAAGACTTTCGATCACAATAAATTATTCGAAATGTCATATCATTTGGCAGTTAACTTGAATAGAGTTATTGATCAAAACTATTACCCTGTAGAAGAAGCAAGAAATTCAAATATGCGTCACCGTCCAATTGGAATTGGTGTTCAAGGTTTGGCAGATGCATTTATTTTAATGCGTTTCCCTTTTGATTCTCCAGAGGCTAGAGTATTGAACAAAGAAATTTTTGAAACAATCTATTATGCTGCAGTTACTGCATCTAAAGATTTAGCGATAAAAGAAGGAGCATACGAATCATTCAAAGGTTCACCAATGTCTAAAGGAGAATTCCAATTCGACATGTGGGGAGTTAAACCAACGGATAGATGGGAATGGGATATCTTGAGAAAAGAAGTAAAGAAACATGGTGTTAGAAATTCATTATTGTTGGCACCAATGCCTACAGCTTCAACAGCACAAATCTTAGGAAATAATGAGTGTTTCGAACCTTATACTTCTAATGTTTATACAAGACGTGTACTTTCTGGTGAATTCATCATCGTGAACAAACACTTATTGAAAGACTTAGTGAAATTAGGCTTATGGGATTCAACAATGAAAAACAAATTGATGGGATCTAACGGTTCGATTCAAAACATTGATGAAATTCCACAAAACATCAAAGATCTATACAAAACTGCATGGGAAATTTCTCAAAAAGTATTGATTGATCTTTCTGCTGATCGTGGTGCATATATTTGTCAATCTCAATCATTGAACTTGTTCATGGAGAATGCCAATTTTGCAAAATTAACTTCAATGCACTTTTACGGATGGAAAGCTGGTTTAAAAACTGGTATGTACTATCTAAGAACGAAAGCTGCAACGGACGCGATTAAATTTACACTTGAAAAAGAAAAAGCAGCAATGCCGGTTGCAAAAACTGAAGAAGAACGAATGGAAGAAATCGCTTGTTCTCTTGATGATCCGGACAATTGTGACATGTGCAGTGGCTAAATCCAATAGCTATCAAGCGCAGCTTGAATAGTATTGGTGCAGCCACAAACATGCCGAACATAGAGAGGACATGTGTAGTGGTTAACACTTCGACTTCGCTCAGTGCGGAGGTCCAATAGCTATCAAGCGCAGCTTGAGTATCGAATTGATTACTGTAGTTAAACCCTACGAACGATCTCAACAAAGCAAATCAAAAACTACTTAAAAGAGGTGAACCAAATTGGTTCACCTCTTTCTGTTTTATTTTATTAAATTTATCATTATGGCAAAAAACAAAACACAAGCAACTCCAATCAGTCCTTTAGCATTCATCGCAGAAATTGATAATGATAAAAAGAAAGAAGAAGCAAAAGTCTTATTGGACTTATTTGAGAAGGTTACAGGTTATCCTTCAGTAATGTGGGGCGCGAGTATTATTGGTTACGGCAGGTATCACTATAAATACGAAAGCGGACGTGAGGGAGACGCTCTAATCACAGGTTTCTCACCAAGAAAAGCTAAACACTCTATCTATTTAATGGATGGTTTTGACAAACATACAGATCTGCTTGAAAAACTAGGTAAATTCAAAACGAGTAAGGCCTGCCTATATGTCAATAAATTGGAGGATATCGATTTAAAAGTATTAGAAGAATTGATTAAAGCTTCGGTTGCTGCAGTCAAAGACATGTGGGAAGAAAAATAAATAAGTATTAATATACATCCTTATTGATAGGGATCCCCAATTCTCTGAACATTGGTTCTAAGACAACAGTCTGATTAAGTCGATTTTTCGGCACTGATTCGATCCGGTCACACATAAAACAAATACTAATATGCGCAACAATATCGTCTGACTTATAGAAAACGATACCATGATGCGGAATATAACATTCAGATTGCCCTGTTTCATTCGTGTTTTTATTACCATTTAGCACTTCACCCAAGAATTTGATCTGCTCTGGATTTAATTTAGCACCAATAGGGTTAATGACGGTAGGATTCATTTTTCCATCAAAAAAAACACCAGAATTACTAGAAACTCCCTTACCTTCATTCGTATAGTGAAAAGCTTTTACCACGTCATAATCAAAATAAATCCATGACTTATCTTCTGAACAATTTGAAAGACTAAAAACCAAAGAGGTTATTAAAAAGAAAAATAAAAGCTTCATGCCAACAAGGTAGCGATAAAACGAATATTGTACACTTATATCTTTAAGTAAAAAATAATAAACACTCCGGCGACCGTTTACTCCGAAGTGCTTATCAATTTATTAGTTTTCTTCCGATAATTGGAAATTAATCGGCAATACATAACGTACTGCAACTGCCTTTCCGTCTTGTTGACCTGGCGTCCAATCGTCCATCAATTCGACAACACGTTTTGCCTCAGCATCAATTGTTTCACTTACGCCACGTACAACTTTCACTTGATCTACCGAACCGTCCTTATTGATAACCAATTGCGTATAAGCGATACCAGACACGCCATTTTCAACATCAATTGCAGGATACTTAATATTATCTCCGATAAATTGAGCCATTGCCGCTTCACCTCCCGGATATGAAGGTTCTACCTCAGGAATATCAACAATCTCCTCCTCCACAATTTCCACTTTCTCCTCAGTACATTGTACCATTCCTAAAGTCAACAATAGAATAGGAAACATTAAAATCAATCCTTTGTAATTTTTTGTTTTTGTTTTCATCTTTTTAATTCTTTTTTTCAGTGTTAGAACATTATAAAACTGATTGGTTAATAAATATGTATTTGAACTAGTTCCTAAAGAATATGCCAATAAAAATTGCATGTAATTGACATTGTATTTGGTATATAATTGCTGATCAACTTCGTATTCGTGAAGATCAACTAAATACCGTTTTGCGAAGTAAACCGCAGGGTTAAACCATGTAAAAACATGGAATAATTCGAATAGAATAATTTCTAATGAGTGAGACTTTTTATTGTGCAGCATTTCATGTTCAAGGATAATGTCCCTTTGTTCCGCATCAATATTCGGCGTTATTTGAATGTATCGGAAGAAAGAAAATGAAGGCACATCCTCAACAGCATAAACTTTTAAATTCCCCACTTTCTCAAAATTATGATTCAGAAAGAACAAAAATACTTTTGCTGTGCGGATGATTAATAGCACACCTGCTATAACAACACCTAGCCAATAAATATTCCATAAACTCAACCAACCCCATGTATTACTAATCGATTCGATTGCAACGGTCGCACCCGCTTCACCGACATTTACAACAGGCAGCTGCACAATAAAGCTATGCGCTACTTCCGTTGTTTTAAATAATAGCAAGCCTAATAATACAAGCGGACTGGCAAATAAGATGGCTCTTTGAATTTTAAAATCAATAAAATTCTTTAAAATCAACAGCCCTATATATAGTGCCGCTATAATTAAATTAAACTCAATAAAATACCACGTTAAATTATTCATCCCCTTCAGCTTTTATAATTGATACTATTTCATCCAAATCATTCAAATCCATTGAATTCTCTTTCATAAAAAACGAAAGCAATTGTTTATTCGAGTTATTGAAGTACTTTTTCTTTAAAGTCTGTAATTGCTGTAAAGAATAATCATCCTTTGACAAAGTCGGTTCGTATCTATTCGCCTTGCCGAATGTCTCGTAAGTCAAAAATTTCTTATCGACTAAAACACGCACAACAGTTAATACAGTATTGTAAGCCGGTTTAGGCGCTGGTAATGCTTCTAGAATATCTTTAGCGAAACCTTTTTCTATCGACCATACTGCTTGCATGATTTGTTCTTCTGCTTTGGTAAGTTCCTTTTTCTTCATTATTTTTCAATTGCTTGAAGCAAACATACAACTACTTTTCTAATTATACAACTATAAAACTAATTATATAATTATAAATATAGTTTTTAAACCAATAAAAAAACGCCTGACATCCCTGTCAAGCGTTTCATTTATAATGAATTAAATCTTTTAAATATTCGCTAAAATAGACTCGAAAAATAATTTTCCATCTGTATTTCCTAAATCTGCATCAGATGCTCTTTCAGGATGTGGCATCATTCCAAACACGTTTTTGCCTTTATTCGTAATTCCAGCAATGTTTAATAATGAACCATTTGGATTCGCTTCCGCCGTAGCATTTCCTTCTTCATCAACATATTCAAATAAGATTTGATCATTGTCTTGAATTTGCTTTAGCATATCCTCTGGAGCAAAAAATCTTCCTTCGCCATGAGCAACAGGAATCTTATATGCTTTATTGTGATCTAAGTCTTGAGTAATAATAGTTGACTTACTCACAGGCGATAAAAAGATATTCTTACAAATAAACTTTTGTGTATCGTTATGCAATAAAGCACCATCTAACAATGGTGTTTCACATAAAATTTGAAAACCATTACAAACGCCCATTACGTAACCACCTTTTAAACCATGTTCAATAACAGCTTCCATAATTGGTGAAAACTTCGCAATTGAACCTGATCTTAAATAATCACCAAAAGAGAAGCCCCCAGGTAGAACTACAAAATCAACACCTTTAAGGTCTTTATCTTTGTGCCATAATTTTTCAACTTTCTGCCCTAAAGAGACAGCTAAAGTATCATACATATCTTGGTCACAATTTGAACCGGGAAAAGTAACTACACCAAATTTCATCTTATTCTTTTTTTGCAATGCAAAGTTAATATTATTCGTTTAATTCATCTAATAAACGACCAACAATAGGTTAAAGAAAAAAATAAGACACTTAAAAGCTCGGTTAGATTAAACCAATTCGACAATACGAAGGACCAGTACAATAATAAACCAACTTGATATTAGCACATTATAAATCAAGAGATTCCTCACATAAAGAATTTGTACTGAAAGGATAATTGCTATTGGAATAATAGATGCTACTAATAATACATCATAAAAATACCAATTCAAGGCTGTAGAAATTAGTGCAATCCAAATAAAGTGGAAAAGTATTTTACTTCGTTTTTTAAATCGCATCAATTGTCCGCTCATTACGATTAGAAAACGCCAAAAAGAAAAAAGGATTAAAAATAAAATACCAGCATAAAAAGCAAGCAATAACCAATTAAGGTCAAAAGATCTTGGAGCGAGAACAATTCCGTCTTGTGCAAAGATTAAATTCCCCTCAACAATAAAATAAATGGCAAAATAATAAAACCACGGCAAGATAAAACCGAGCAGTACCAAGAACAGTTCTCTCCAAATGAAAGATCTAAACAGGATTAACGTAATTATAGGCAAAAGAAAAAGCGGCAAAAGCCAAGGCACAAGTGCAATTGCAGTTCCTATTAGCAAAGACGCCATAAAAATTGGACTCTTTGCACAATCCTGTCGATTAACCTTAAATAGATAACCAAGGCCATAACTCAATAAGGCATACACTAATATTGTCCAAGAGAAATAAAAAGCATTAAAGGTGAAGAGCAGCAGTGTATAAATAAAACCAGGTAAATAAGAGTTCTTTGAATAAAACCCATAATTATTCACCACATTATTCAACTGTAAAGCGGTTAAAGTTATTATAAAGGCAGTTAAAAGAAAATTCAACCAAGGAATTTGGTGAATCATTTCTATAAACTGAGACTCCCAGCTAAACACATTAGAATCAGTAGGAATTTCAACTAAAAAAACTTGTAATGCTAAGACGGCAATTAACAATGGCAAAGTAATTATTGCAATCGGTGTTTTAGTTTTGTACAAATTTATTAGCATGCTTCAAAATTAATGTAATTATTTATTACATTTGTTTCACAAATACAATTTATATGAGTTCATCAGATGTTTTTTATGGAATTGCCGACGGAGCGCAATGGTTATTTCGTAACACTTTAGAGCCAATTGGAGATTCTTTTTGGACAATTACGTTAATCGCAGGTTTTTTAGCGTTTGGATATTGGATGTTTAGACAAAACAAATTCAATAACGAAGCGGCGAATAACCCAGATCAGCGTAAGTAAAAAGTAATACTTTGATGAACCTCCAATTTATTGGAGGTTTTTTTTGTTTAAAAAATTCTCGTTTTTAAGAAACGTTCGCATTTTTTAATTCGCGTAGGAAACTAAATATTTTTTTTCTGAAAGCGATAAATAGAATGATATATGGAATTATCATTATATATAAAATTCCAGTATTTAAGGAACTCGAATCCTCTTCCATTTGTTCCATAGCCACTGCTTTACACATTGCGCATTGCCCAAATAAATCTTGCAAAAAACAAAAGAAAAGGAAAAATACTAGTACAAATCTTTTCATTACCGATTAACTTATAGACACAAAGGTACAAATTCAATTGTTAATCCAGTAAAAAATAGCGTTATTTGCACCATCTAAACAAAGAAAAAAAGATGAATAACTTGACAACTTTAGGCGAATTTATTGTAGACAAACAGAAAGACTTTCCAGGATCGAGTGGAGAATTTTCAAGTTTATTAAGTGGCATTAGATTGGCTTCAAAAATAGTTAGTCAGCAAGTCAACAAAGCTGGCCTTTTAAGTCATATAGTTGGTGGAGCAGGCTCAGAAAACATTCAAGGGGAGCAACAACAAAAGTTAGATGTAATTGCAAATGACCAGTTCATCAAAGCCTTAACAGCAAGAAATGTTGTTTGCGGTATTGCATCAGAAGAAAATGATGATTTTATTAAAATCAATGAAACTGGTAGATACATTGTTGCAATGGATCCACTTGATGGTTCTTCGAACATTGATGTAAATGTTTCAATCGGAACAATTTTCAGTATTTACAAGAGAAAAACGCCCGTTGGTACACCTGTAGAAAACGAAGATTTTTTACAGCCAGGTACCGAACAGTTGGCTGCAGGTTATATAATTTATGGATCATCAACTATGTTGGTTTACACAACAGGGTTTGGAGTAAATGGATTTACTTTTGATCCAGGTATCGGTGTTTTTGTTTTGTCACATCCCAATATGAAATTTCCTGATTCAGGAAAAATTTATTCAATGAATGAAGGGAATTTCTTAAGAAGTTCGAAAGGCGTTCAAGACTATATTAATTATGCAAAAACTATTGATGAAGAAACAAACAGACCATATACAGCACGTTATATTGGATCTTTAGTTGCTGATTTTCATAGAAACTTGATTAAAGGAGGGATTTATATTTATCCTTCAACTACAAATGCACCACTTGGTAAACTACGTTTATTATACGAATGTAATCCTTTGGCATTTATTGCTGAGCAAGCAGGTGGTGCAGCATCTGATGGTAAAAAAAGAATTATGGAAGTTACACCTACAGGTTTACATCAACGTGTTCCTTATTTCACAGGGAATTCGGCAATGGTTGAAAAAGCAGAAGCATTTATTGCAGCTGAATAATAAATTAAACAAAGAACAATTAGTTAAAAGATAGAATTATGGCAAAAATAACATTAGGCGGAGCGCCATGTAATACAAATGGAAGTTTACCAGCAGTAGGAACAAAAGCAAAAGATTTTGCCTTAGTTGGTGTTGATATGGGTAGAAAGTCATTGGCTGATTATGCTGGAAAAAATTTAATTTTAAATATTTTCCCGAGTGTTGATACTGGTGTATGTGCTGCATCTGTTAGACATTTTAACGAAAAAGCATCTGCTCTTGAAAACACAACAGTATTGTGTATCTCTCGTGATTTACCATTCGCTCAAAAAAGATTCTGTGGTGCTGAAGGCATAGAGAATGTAGAAGTGCTTTCAGATTTTGAAAAAGGTGCTTTTGGTGATGATTATGGTGTTTCTATCGAAGATGGAGCATTTAAAGGTTTGCACGCAAGAGCAATTGTAATTTTAGATGAAAACGGTACAGTAAAATACACTGAACTAGTACCAGAAATTGGAGAATCTCCAAATTTTGATGCAGCTATTGCTGCGCTTTAATAAAGCTTTCAAGAATCAAAGCGATTGTAAAAGATTGCTTTGATTCTTTTTTAATATTAAATCCACCGATTAATTTTTTCTTTTCGGTCATATTTTCCAAATTATTAGGGCTAAATTTGCGACATGACCGTTGATGAGTTTAAAGAAGCCTATAAAAATTCAGACAAAGTACAATCCATAGCCTCACTTTTACAAGAAGAGGACAAAAAAATCGCAATTAAGGGATTAATTGGATCTTCAAAAGCAGTTATTGCAAATGCTATAATCGAATCACATAGAGGTTCGCATTTATTCATTCTGAACGATAAAGAAGAAGCTGCTTTTTTCTTAAATGATATACAAAACTTAAATAAGAACAGTGATAAACTTCTGTTCTTCCCCCACAGTTATAAAAAGCCTTATCAGTTCGAAGAAATTGACAATGCTAATGTTGTTTCAAGAGCAGAAGTTCTAGAAAGAATCAATCGTGGGAACCAAGCTATTGTTGTAACTTACCCTGAAGCACTTTTTGAAAAAATTATTACTAAAAAGCAATTCGCAAAAAGCATTTTAGAAATCAAAAAGGGGATAGAATATTCAATTGACTTTATCAACGAATTATTAATTGAATACGAATTCGAAAAAGTTGACTTCGTTTACGAACCTGGCCAGTTTGCTGTAAGAGGTGGAATCGTTGACATTTTTTCGTTCTCAAACGATGTACCTTATAGGGTTGAATTCTTTGGTGATGAAGTTGATACCATTCGAACATTCGATCCCGTTAACCAACTGTCCATTAAAAATATTGCACGACTTACAGTTGTTCCAAATATTCAACAATACAAAACAGAAGAGGTAAGAGAAACCCTTTTCAACTTTATTAGCAACACTTCAACCACTTGGATTAGTGACTATAAAGGCATTCTTCAAACGATAGATGTTGAATATGAAAAAGCACTAAAAATATACAAAGGCCTGCCTGACACTGGGGTTAAACATTCACCGCCAGTTGATCTATTTTTAGGCAAAGCAATATTTGAAAAGCAAGTCCTTCAACACAACATAATTGAATTTGGTGAGCGTCATTTTTTTAAAGGTGACGAATTCCATTTTAATTTTGGATTGCAACCTAGCTTTAATAAGAAGTTCGATTTGTTGATTGAGAATTTACAGCTCAACGAAAAAGCTGGCTTCAAGAATATGATTATTGCCAGTCAAGCCAAACAAATCGAGCGATTATATGCCATTTTCGAAGATTTAAATTCGAGTATACAATTTAGCACACTTTCTTTTGCCTTACATGAAGGTTTTATAGACAACGACGAAAAATTTGTTTGTTATACAGATCATCAGATTTTTGAACGTTATCACCGGTTTCGGCTCAAGGACGGATACAGAAAAAACCAACAAGCTTTAACGCTTAAAGAAATTTACAATCTTCAAAAAGGTGATTTTGTTACACATATTGATCATGGAATTGGTCAGTTTTCTGGATTAGAAATCATTGATGTTAACGGCAGACCACAAGAAGCCATTCGATTGGTATACCGTGACAATGATGTTTTATATGTTTCTATCCATTCCTTACACCGTATTGCAAAATATACGGGTAAAGAAGGCACACAACCGAAAATGAATAAGATTGGTACCCAAACGTGGAGCAATACCAAGAAGAAAACTAAAACACGTATAAAAGAAATTGCGTACGATTTAATTAAATTATATGCACAACGTAAACAAGAATCAGGATTTGCATACTCTCCTGATACTTATTTACAAAACGAATTAGAGGCATCATTTTTATTTGAGGACACACCTGATCAATTAACAACAACAATCGCTGTTAAGGAGGATATGGAATCCGATTCACCAATGGACAGATTGGTTTGTGGAGACGTTGGTTTTGGTAAAACTGAAATTGCCGTTCGAGCTGCCTTTAAAGCCGTTGCTGACAGCAAACAAGTTGCCATATTAGTTCCAACAACAATCTTAGCTTTACAACATTATAAAACATTTAAAGATCGACTTGAAGGAATGCCTTGTACTGTTGATTATGTTAATAGATTCAAAACTACTAAGCAGACCAACGAAACACTAAAAAGATTAGCCGAAGGTAAATTAGATATCATTATTGGTACTCATAAACTAGTCGGTAAAAATGTCAAATTCAAAGACCTTGGATTGATTATAATTGATGAAGAGCAAAAATTTGGTGTAGGTGTAAAAGACAAATTAAAACTATTTAAAGCGTCAGTTGATACCTTGACTTTAACTGCGACACCAATACCTAGAACGTTGCAGTTCTCGCTAATGGGCGCAAGAGATTTATCGATCATCAATACACCACCGCCGAATAGGCAGCCGGTAGATACCGAAGTGATCACTTTTAACGAGGAAATCATTCGAGATACCGTTTCTTACGAAGTACAAAGAGGTGGGCAAGTATTTTTTGTACACAATCGCGTACAGAACATTCACGAAGTTGCAGGCATGATTCAAAGACTTTGCCCTGGCGTAAGAGTTGCGGTTGGACATGGACAAATGGATGGAAAAAAATTAGAAGAATTAATGTCTGATTTTATCGATAACGAATATGATGTTCTAGTCGCAACTACCATTATCGAATCGGGAATTGATGTTTCAAATGCCAATACCATCATTATCAATAATGCACAGAATTTTGGATTAAGTGATTTGCACCAAATGAGAGGGCGTGTTGGTCGATCGAATAAAAAAGCATTCTGTTATTTAATTGCTCCGCCCCTACATACTTTGCCTTCTGATTCGAGAAAAAGATTAGAAGCGATTGCACATTTCTCAGATTTAGGATCAGGATTTAATATCTCAATGCGTGATTTAGATATTAGAGGTGCTGGAAATTTATTGGGAGGAGAACAGTCAGGATTTATTTCAGATATAGGATTCGAAATGTATCAGAAGATCTTAAACGAAGCGTTAAAAGAATTAAAACAGAACGAATTTAAAGAATTATTCACCGAAGATAGTTCGGTTGACGATGATGAATTTGTGACAGATTGTATTCTTGAAACAGATTTAGCTTTATTAATTCCAGATACCTATATCAACAATGTTGCGGAAAGATTAATGATCTACCAAAGCTTAGACAATTCGAATGATCACAACGACTTAGAAAAATTCAGTCAAGGTCTAATCGATAGATTCGGTCCAATGCCAGAATTGGTAGAGGAATTGATTAAGTCAATCGAATTAAGATGGAAGGCAAAAACTATTGGATTTGAGAAGTTGGTGATCAAAGGCAATAAGATGATTGGTTATTTTGTAAGTCAACCAGATTCACCATATTATCAATCGAGTCATTTTACGAAAGTTTTAAGTTTCATTCAAACCAATCCAGCGGATGCAAAAATGAATGAGCGGAACAATAAATTAAGACTGATTTTTGACAAAGTTAATTCGATTTCAAAGGCCATTTCTAACCTAGAAAGAATTAGCTAATCAATTTATTTTGTTTGGCTTGTGACTTTTACCTAACTTAGGTTTCATACTTGTTGAAACCAATAAGCGTTAAAATGAGCACATCAGATAAAAAAGAATTTCTCGAAGCCTACCATAAGATACACGATTCACTTGTTCGATTCTGTATCGTAAAGAGTCGCGGAATCATGGACCCAAATGATTTGGTGCACGATGTTTTACTTGTAGGGTTAGAGAATTATAGCAAGATCAAGAATAAACAAGCTTTATTATCTTTTCTATTTACAACGGCAAATAATATTTGCCTCAATAAAATTAGACGAAAAAAATTCGCGGGTGATTATCATCAAAAGCAAGCAGATAATCTACGTGATCATTCGGTTGGAATAGAAGAGAAAATTGACTTACAAATACTTTATGCCGCTTTAGACGAGCTACCTGAATTACAAAAGGAAGCACTCGTACTTTTTGAAATAAGTGATTTACCGATTAAGGAAATCATGGAGATTCAAGCATCAAAAGAATCTGCAGTTAAGCAAAGGATAAAACGAGGACGAGAAAAACTAGTTTCTCTATTGAAGGAAGATTATGCAAAAGAAACAGCACTTGTTGCAGCCCTATTGCTCAATTTAAAAGGATCAGCAACAGAAAACATAGATCTATACTTCGCTGCTGCACAAAATCAGGCCTTACCAATGAGTCTACTTGATGCAACAGAAATCATTCAAAGTTATGGACTAAGTGGAAGTGCTGCATTATCTAAAGGGATAGTAACAGGTACTCAAAAATTAATTGTGGGCGTTGCAAGTTTCATTGTTATTTCGGGCGCCGTACTTTTTATTTCGAATAAAGAAAATGCCAATAGCCAAACACATCTTGAAACAGCTTTTATTGCTCCCGCAGTTGAAATAGTAGAAACAGTTGAATTCGATGAAAAGCCAACCTTAAAAAGTCCAGTTAAAACGTTAACGAAAGCCAATAATACTAAAATTGATAAAATAGGAATTGGCCCGCAAGCGATGCTAACAAGGTTCGTTCCAGGTGCGCTTCCCAATCAAATTCAACAAATAAATTTACCACCAGATACGATTGATGATAAACCTAGTAAAACATTAACCATAGATAGTGATAGAATAGCCGCAGCAGACATTCATTCGATAAATATCAACGATTTAGGAGAGAAAATTACGATTAGCACTTGGAAAAAAGAAGAGATCCTGATCGCATCAGATTTTGTTTACAATGGTAAAAAACCAGAAGACGATAAAATTCTAGCCGAAAAATTAGGCCATATTATCAATCTCAAAGATGGCAAATTGGATATTAATTCTAAATTCGATGGTGAATGTACCAAGTACATATCATTGGGCAAAAAGAAATACAGTACTGTTACTTTTCCAGATGGCCAAACGGTTAAATACAGGAACCTCGAACGAACTTATACCATCCATATCCCAGAACGTTTGGCGTTAGAATTAAATGCCAAAAATGCAGAAATTGACTTGAATAAAAGTGTTGGGAAATTATCTGGAAGTTTATTCCAAAGTACATTAAACGCAGGCAACATTCAAGGTGATTTGAATTTAGAAGCCAAATACAGCACCATAAATGTTGGCAATTTTACAAATGCGAAACTGGAATTTATGCAAAGCACATTCAATTTTGGCAATGGGAATAATGTCGATATCAATACAAAATATTCAACAATTAATGGTGCTACCATTCACGACCTGAATACACAATCAATGCAGACAACCTTTAATTTTCAATCTGTAACAGGTGATATTGATGGTGATTTTAAGTATTCTAATCTCACCGCTGCTACAAAAGGCGCTGTAAATGCAACTACACTTCAATGTGATTTTACATTAACAGATATTAAAAAATTAACGGGCTCTCACAAGTATTCAAACATTTCAGCGCACAATATATCCGAGGTTGATTTCAATTCAATATTACAAGTGAAGTTTAAAGCAAATATTATTGGTCAACTTAAGATCAATTCAAGTAAATACTCCAAATATTCTATACAAAACATTGCCGAATCCATTGATATCAATTCATTACAAGATAAAATTGAGATTTTAAGCTTAAGTCCGACAGCTACCTCCGTTGTATTCAGCGGAAAATATAGTGACTATGATTTAACCTTAAACAGAGATGCTAAATACGATTTTAATTATACAGGAAAATACAGTCAAATTCAATATAATAAATTAAACTTTGTAGCCCGAACGATTCAAGACGAGAACAATACCAATATCATTCAAGGTTTATTCAATCAAAATGGAGCAAACCAAGCCAATTTATCATTGAATTGTTTTCAAGGCACAGTCGAATTGCAATAGGCTCTTATTGCAATACAATTTTGCTTTGATAAATTACTGTTTCATTTCTCAATTGAACGTAATATGTGCCACGCGCGATTGAAGTCAAGTTTAATTCTGTATTCGCTTCACGAACTGATTCGGTTAAAATCAATTTACCATCCATACTATAGACATAAATTGAACCATTCGTGAAGTTATCAGGATGAACGATTATTATGCGACCAGTTGATGGATTAGGACGAATTATAAACTGTGCGTCAGTTAGCGTTTCAAGTCCAACCCCACTCGGATTTTCGACAGTCACTGTGACAGATGCCGTTTCTTGACAATCATTTTCGTCCATAACAGTAACTGTATAAGTCGTTGTTTCTTCTGGACTAGCAATTGGAGAGGCAGATGTAGGATCATCCAAACCAATAATTGGCGACCAAGCATAAGTCAAACCTCCACTTGCCATTAAAGTTGTTGATTCGCCTGTCAGTATGACTACATCATCACTAATTGTAACAATAGGCAGCGGATTAACAACAATCTCAATTGTTCTTGTTTCAGAACACTCATCTACCGTACCTGTTAAAGTATACGTTCTTGTAGCAGTTGGCGTGTATGATAAACCATCTTCAACCTCCATATCCCATGAATAAGTATCTGCACCTTCACCATAAAGAACGGTTGTTTCACCTAAACAAACAACAGAATCAGTCGCTAATGCAATTAAAGTATCCAAAGTAACAACTTCGGCAGTAATTAATATCCTACTACTTTCGCAGTTCGCTTCTCTAATATCCCAATCGAAGAAGTAATAATAAAAATCAAGTTCTTCCCCTTCAACATTTGACCCTGTTAAAGCAACCAAGCCCGGAATTTCATATGGATAACTTGGTGACCCATCATTAATTCTGAACAAATCTACAAGCGCACCAGTAACTTTTAAATAATAACCATCGTGCGGTAAAATATCAAAATTCAAATCAATTCGACTTTCACCTGCGGGAATATTTACAACAGTTGAATGTACAACAGCTCCACCTTCACTATCTAAAACTTGAATTGTTCTATTTCCAGCAGAACCTGCATAAACGCGCACTGATTCAAGAACGAAAGGTGCAACAGCGTCAAAAAACAAACCACGTGTATCATTAGCGGTAAAGAATCCTCCACCACCGAAAGTATTGTCCTCAGGACCTACAGATTGTAACGGACTTACAAATGTTTGTTGCACATAGAAATCACGTGTATCCATTATTGGAATAAGATATTCGTCACCAGTAAAAATTGGGGAGCCACCAACTTCATCATTAAACCATTCCAAATCACCACCAGTACCTGTCACATTCATTGTAACCAATCCAGGACCACAAATACTTACATCCTCTCCAACAGGTGCTTCAGGCTTATCAACCACGATATAAGAAACAATTATTTCACTATCATCACCAGCTTCGTTCGACACAGTTAAAGTTACAGTATAAGTACCACTTAATTCATAAATATGCGTTGGATTCTCTTCAGCTGAAGTTGTTCCATCACCAAATTCCCACAACCATTCAGCTGGTGAAAAATCAGACAAATCAGTAAATTCAACAATACCCGTACATGTTGAAGTCACATTCGCTATAAAACCAGCAATTGGCGGGAATAAAACATTCTCACCAGCACTAAAAATTAAATCAGAAACCAGTACAGCACCACTTGCTGATTTATCGAATAAGAATTTCACACTTTCAACTCGTGTAATATCGACATCTTCAAAATCAGCTAAAGGCAAACTAATCGTATTGTGCATAATACGCGGTAAAGTTGTACCATAATCACCAGGAGGAAAAAATAAAGCATCGCTATAATCTTCAACCGCTAAATCATAAGTAACGCCATCCAAATCTTGCAATACAACGCTAAAATTCAAGGGCACCTCAAAAGGTGATGATTGAAAATTAACGGAGGTTCTAAATTGTATCGCATCAAATTGAGATAAGTCCTGCATATAAACGGGCAAATCATTCTGATAAAAATCGTCCGGCGAATTCCAAGCCATCTCTATTTGCGACAATCCTAAAGTAACTACTCCACCATTTTTATTGTGTGGTTCTTGTGCTGTCCCAACTCCAATACAATATTGCTCACCAAAGTCATCGCCACAGATATCATAAGTAACTAAACCAGATTCTGAAGCTGCAGCACCAAGAGAATTAATATCTTCAGTTTCTTCGGTATCCAAGCGATTCAAGTCAACACGTTTTTGCATTGGTGGGTGAAAAGACATATAAATATCATCACCACTCAATGTTGAAGAGACAGGAGGGACGACATCCTCTACTTTAAGAATTGGATCAAATTCATCTTCACCACCAATATAAACACGATAAAATGCAGACGAATATGCTAAAAGTGCATTCCGTTGAACTTCGGGTGTATATCTTCTATTATCTGGACTTGAAGAACCGCAATGCGCATCAGATTGACCACCGTCGACATAACCCCAATCATCTGCTGCACCTGCTGGAAAAAGTCCTGGTGTCCAAACCGTATTAAAGTAATTGTGATTGGCACCCAACATTAGAATATTATGTTTTGCCGTCGTATCATCGGGATCATTATATCTCGCATCGTCATAAAAATGCACCCCTTGTAAATCACTAACATCTCCATCACAATAAGGAGCAATATTCATTAAAGCAATTCCATTTAATACCGGTCGATTAAAATCAACTGGTGCTAAAGTTAAAACAGCATGAATTCCATAAGGACTTCCTAATTCACGATTGTATAAAGCATGCTCAATTACGCCTTCACCTCCTCTAGAATGGCCCATCGTTCCGATATTATCCATATCCAATTTATCAACAAATAACTCATCAAAAGGATCACCACCAACGGTATTCCATTCGTCCCATAAATCTAAATGATATTGCAATAATTCACCCCGCGCACGCATTCCTCTATCACCTACACCATTGTCAGTCGAACTGATACTATTTGCAGAAACTGAAATTACGATATAACCATGACTGGCAAAATGTTCTCCTAAATAATCATATCCTTGGTAACTTGGAATCGGTTCGAATCCTCCGGTACAAGGCCAAGAAATATTAGTTGAACCCCCACTATAACAAGTAGAATGACGACCGTGTAGGATCAAAATCACAGGATATGGACCTTCACTCATATCTGTTGGATAATGCACAGAACCTGTTACTTCAATTAAGTCAGGAAAACTAGGCGCATCAAATTCTTCATCCCCAAAATCATATTCCAAATAAGAAACATCTAAATCACCGGGAAGACCAGGATCAGGTGTTTGTGCAAAAGAAATAAGCGCAAAAAACACTAAATAAATTGAGGTGATATTTTTCATAAAGTAAGCGTTAACAATCAATTATTTATTTTTAAAATCTTGCAATTGACCCAATATCCAATGCATGCCAACATAGCCATTGGTCAAATTCCCTTCTCCGTCTTGTTGTGTATTTGAATGGTAAAACCCATAAACCAATACAATTTCTGCATTCATTTTTAAGGCCTCAAAATCGTTGGTTGGAACTTTAAAGATTAGCCGGCTTAAATTACCATTGGGATGTTCGTTCAGTAAAAATGGTTTCGCACCAATATGTAGCACATATGAATTGGCACCGGCAATAAAAGATTCGTTTGAAGAAAAATAAAAATAAGTCTCATCACTATTCGATTGGATAGAATCTAAAAGGACGGTATTATCAATTTGGCTAAAAGAATAAGAAGCATTGAATAAAACAAAAATTACTCCTAAAATAAATTTCATGTAGGTTAATTAAGTATCGTTAAATGGTAACGCAAACTACACGTGAAGGGTTGTCAAATTACCAGACCAAAGCTTTAAATTACAAAAAAACTACAATTAAATTCTATCGAGCGTGAATGAAAAAGTTGAGCCAACACCAATTGTGCTCCGAACATTTATAGATTGTTCGTGTGCTTCAATAATATGCTTTACAATGGCAAGGCCTAATCCTGAGCCACCTACGTTTCTTTCCCGGCTTTTATCTACACGATAAAAACGCTCGAATAATCTTGGAATATGTTGTTCATCCATTCCTACCCCATTGTCAGAAACTTCAATTAAAATTTTACCCTCTTCAATCCGTTCGAAACGCACTTTAGTATATCCTCCATCAGTTCCGTAAGAAATTGAATTCGATATTAAATTGATAAAAACCTGTGCTAATTTATGGCGATCCCCATTAATAAAAATAGGATCATAGTGTTTGACAAAAGACAATTTTATATGTTTATCGTCAGCTTTACCTTCCAATTCTTTAAAAGACTGTTTTGCTAAGTCAACGATATCAATCTTCGTTTTATTCAAAGCAAAACGATCTCTTTCAAGGGTAGAAATATGATCAAGATCTTCCAATAAATTCGAAATACGATCAACACCAGTTAAAGCCCGTTCTAAAAAATCTCTATTCACCCGCTCATCTTCCAATCCGCCTTCTAATAAAGTTAAAATATAACCTTGTATACTAAAAACTGGGGTCTTCAATTCGTGTGCTAAATTTCCTAAAAACTCTTTTCTAAACTCAGCTTGACGTTGAAGGTCAATAATTTGTTTCTTCTGTGTTTTTGCCCACTGCGCTGTATCCTCAGTTAATTTTGTTAATACATCAGCGCTGATACTTAATTCATTTTTCTCTTCGTCCTGTAATTGTTTTTTACTGATGATACGATAAATCACTTTAATCTTATCATTAATAAAACGACCAACTAAATAAGTAAAGACGCCTAAAGAGAGTCCAAAAGTTATAAGAGGAATTAAAAATAGGGACCAGAGGCTAAAATCTAGCTTTGTAAAAGATTCAAATAATAACAAAGTAGAAAATACAAGTACTGAAAGTAGTGTACTCCCAATCAATATTAAATGTATGGGTTTTGACAGATTCATTTTAATTCCATTTGGCTGTACCAATCATATGATCAAAATCCTCTATCAAGTATTCCAAACTTGTTCGAATAGAATCATAATTCGGTTTAACATTAAAGTAAAGCGCACCTCTTAAGAAATGATTGGTACTATCCGTTAAGTAGAATTGGTAGGGAGAAGCTGCATCTCCGACAATCATATAATTGACGCCATAAATATCCCTTGTGGTATCGATTGTTTGTTTTTCTAAAATTTCATCTGCTTTAATACTATGATCATAGACCAATTTACGGGCATATTCTAAATGCATAAACAGATTGGTATCAATCGGTTGATATGTTAAAAATAAGGTGGCATTAAATCTTTTAATTTCAATATTTTTATTACAGTTCTCTTTATCAACGACTGAAAAATAGTCTGGCAATTCGAATGAATAATGGCAACTATCGTCTTGGTAGCTTTGGTAAGTCCGCTCTGGAAAGTCCAACCTCATAAATCCACGCGGTTTAGGATAATAATCCACCTCTTCGTCACAAGCTAAGATGCCGAAAAAACTCAAGAATACTATTCCTATTATGGTTAAATTAATTTTCATTTGTTTGCTGTTGAATTGTTAATTTGACACGTTTTATTTTGCGACTATCAGCAGCTTCAACGGTGAAAGTATAATGTTCAAAAACTACCCTTTCATTTTTCTTTAAAATTTTCCCTGCTTGCTCAATAATGAATCCTGCAATTGTATCAGACTCAGCTTTTGCCTCTTCAAATCGATCACCATCAATTTCAAGTACCTTATACATATCAATTAAGGCCGTTTTCCCTTCAAAGATGTAATTATTGTCATCTAATTTAGAATAAGTCAAATCCTCATCGTCGAATTCATCAGAGATTTCACCAACAATTTCCTCCAACACATCATCCAATGTCACAATTCCCGATGTACCTCCATATTCATCAACAACAATAGCCATGTGCATTTTTCGCTCTTGAAAACTTTTAAGTAAATCGTCAATTTTTTTATTCTCTGGAACAAAATAAGGTTCCCTTGCCAAGGCTTTCCAATCGAAATTTTCTTTCTCTTCAGCATAGGGCAATAGATCTTTGACAAATAGTACACCCACAATATGATCAAAAGACTCTTTATAAACTGGCACACGAGAAAAATGCGAATTCCCTTTTTTACCAACTACCCTATTTAGTAATTCATGAAAATTAAGATTCACTTCAACAGCCTCTACATCCATCCTAGAACGCATTACTTGTTTTACATCTTTTTTCCCGAATTCAACAATCCCTTGATATATTTCTAGATCTCTTTTATCATCCAATGCCTCACTCGCCAATTCGATTGCACCTGCTAAATCATCTGGAGACAAATCTTTTACCCTTTTTTTAACTTTTTTATTAATCAACGACGTTCCTTGAACAAGTCCCTTTTTTAATAGATTGATAGGAAAAGTATTCCCAATTACTTTTAGAGGAACAGCCATAAACAAGGCTACTTTTTGACCATTTTTAGCAGAATATACTTTTGGTATTACTTCACCAAACAATAAAAGAATAAGAGTAATTGCAACAACATCTATTAAAAACTTGATTAAAGAATCGACTTGATCAGGCGGAAATATTGTACTCGATAGATAAGAGCATAATATAATGATAGCGACATTTATAAAGTTATTCGTTATTAAAATAATAGCCAATAGACTTTTAGGTTTTTGCAAAAGCAAAATTGTTGTTTCAGCTGCTTTACCAGGTTGTTCGCCAATTTTTTCCTGATCGGATGGAGTTAAGGAGAAGAAGGCTACTTCAGCACCTGACACCAATGCTGACGCAAATAATAGGAGAATTATAAATACAATACTAAAGCTAACTGTTAACCAGATATCACTCCACTGAATTGTTGCAAACACTAATTCTAAAGAATCCATCAAAATTCAGTTTTTGTACAATTAAAACGGTAAATCATCTTCAGGCTCCGAAGTTAAATCCGCTGCTGGCGGCTGTACTGGGTTATTTTCAACCGAACTAGGATATTCAGTTTTTATATTATTTGCTTCAGCTCTCGATAACATTGTCATTTGATCCGCAACGACTTCAGTTGAATATTTCGTCTGATTATTTTCATCTTGCCAAGAACGGGTTTTCAATTTTCCTTCAATATAAACCTTCATTCCTTTTTTCAGATATGATTCAGCCACTTTAGCCAAACCTCTCCAACAAACAATATTATGCCAATCAGTAACATCACGACGTTCACCTGTGTTTTTATCAGTAAAAGTCTCAGAAGTAGCAATTGAGAAACGTGCAATAGAAACGCCACTTTCGAGGTGTCTAATTTCCGGATCACGTCCTAAATTTCCAATCAATATCACTTTATTCACACTACCTGCCATAACGTTTCAATATTATCTACAAATATAAGTATTATAGGGTGAAAATATCACGGTCCTCCATATATCTTATTAACAGTTGTGGCATTCCATAATCAATCAAGTCGATGTTTTTTACAAGAATTTCACCTTTTAATGTTTGATATTCGTCCACAAATACACGATGAAAAGTTGCAAATAAAGTCTGATGTGTTAACTGATGCTTCAAGGTAATATCAGTTATTGCGGTAATATCTCCAAAACGATTTTGAACTTCATCTCCAGATAAAATTTCCGAATCCGTTTCAATTAATGGAAATTGATATAAGCCTTTCCAAATATCGTTCTCATCACGTTTTAATAACACAACCTTATCTTTAACACAGAAAACAAAAAAGTGTAAGTAGCGCTTTCTCACTTTAATCTTCTTGGTTTTTATAGGAAATGACAACTGCGTACCTTCCTTTCTAGACTGACACATTAAGGCGACTGGACAATTTTCACAATCAGGAGATTTAGGCGTACAGACCAAAGCCCCTAACTCCATCAATGCTTGATTATGATTCCCAGGTTGCTCACGATCCAACAATTCGTCCGCTAAATCTTGAAACACTTTCTTACCGATTGTACTATCAATAGGCGTATCTACAGCAAAATACCTAGCCAAAACGCGATAAACATTCCCATCCACAACCGCATAAGGCAAATTTGACGCAAAAGAACAAATAGCCGCTGCAGTATATACACCTACCCCTTTAAGCGAGAGAACATCTTTATATGCTGTAGGAAAAACGCCATCATACTGATCAACAATCAATTTTGCGGTAAAATGTAAATTTCGAGCTCTACTATAATAACCCAAACCTTGCCAAAGATTGAGGACTTGATCTTCAGACGCTTCTGCTAAATCAAAAACGGTAGGAAAGTTTTCTACGAACTTTAAATAATAATTTAAGCCTTGATCTACCCTCGTTTGTTGCAATATTATCTCCGATAACCATATTTTATATGAATTATTAGTCTTTCTCCAAGGTAAGCTTCTTGAGCTTTGTCTAAACCATTGGTGTATTGATATTGAAAAATAAGCCATTAGTATAAAAAATACAAAGTTCTTTACTTTTTATTAAAACAATCCAAAGAATATGAATTATTTTTGTCATGATTTACAAAAGATTAAAAATAAAGAAGTTATGACCAAAGCAGATATTGTATCACAAATCTCAGACGAAACAGGAATTGAAAAAATCGCTGTACAGGCAACTGTAGAAGCTTTCATGAACTCAGTAAAAACATCATTAAGTAGCGGTGACAACGTGTATTTAAGAGGATTCGGCTCTTTTATCGTAAAAGAACGTGCAGAAAAGACAGGTAGAAACATTTCAAAGAATGAGTCTATTATTATACCAGCACATAACATCCCAGCATTTAAGCCTGCAAAGACTTTTATTGAAGAGGTTAAAGAGAAAGTTGCAGTAAAATAAGCAACTTTTGCATTTAGTAAATAGTTTTACTATCTTTGTCCTCCAATTTAAGGATGAAAAATTAAAAACTTCCTGATTTTCAGGGAGTTTTTTTTACATATTAAATAAAAGTTAAAGTATTAATTCATAAAAAAAATCTTTGTTATGCCAAGCGGTAAAAAAAGAAAAAGACATAAAATGTCTACTCACAAGAGAAAAAAGAGACTTAGAAAAAACAGACACAAAAAGAAAAAATAGTTCTTTAATAGAACTTTCATTTTGTATTTAATTCTTGAAAAACTTAACAGTAATTACTGTTAAGTTTTCTTGGTTTATTCTAATTTAAATTTTCAAGTCAGTGAGTTTTGAACTTATAGTAAATTCAAAACCCAGCGGAGAAATAGAAATGGCTCTAATGCGTGATAAAACGTTGATAGAGCTGCACGAGGAAAAAGTAGAAACAGACTTTGCCGTAGGCGATATTTACCTTGGTAAGGTTAGGAAAGTAGTTGGAAGTCTAAATGCTGCATTTGTAAATGTTGGTTATGAAAAAGACGCATTTTTACATTATTTAGATTTAGGCCCACAATTCAACTCCTTAGATAAATTTACTCAGGATACATTACGTGGTAAACAAAATGTAGCTGATTTACTTTATTTCAAGTCTGAACCAGACATTGAAAAGGATGGGAAAATATCCGATATTCTTTCTAGTTCTCGTGAAATTTTGGTGCAGGTCGCCAAAGAACCTATTTCATCAAAGGGTCCCCGACTCAGCTCAGAAATTACTGTTGCTGGTCGTTTTTTAGTGCTTGTACCTTTTTCGAATAAAATATCGATTTCTCAACAAATCAAGGATCTTGAAGAGAAAAAGAGATTAAAAGAAATAGTGAAAAGCGTACTTCCGAAAAACTTCGGAGTAATAATTCGAACAGTTGCCGAAAACAAGAAACTAGCGGAAATTGATAGCGATCTTAAGGATCTGTTACAACGTTGGCGAAAAATGCACGGCAATTTAAGGAATTCCAAATCTCCAAAAAGAGTTTTAGGAGAAATCAATCGTGCCTCTTCTTTGTTACGAGATACCTTAAATGCGAACTATTCAAAAATTCATGTCAATGATCCTGTATTATTGGCTGAAATGAAAGATTATGTTCAATTAATTGCACCTGAAAAAGTTGCAATATTAAAGGAGTACAAAGGAAAAGTTGACATATTCGAACAATTCGGGGTCAACAAAGAGATAAAGATATTATTCGGTAAAAAAGTGCCATTACCTAGTGGTGGTTACTTAATCATCGAACATACAGAAGCCATGCATGTGGTGGATGTAAATAGTGGAAATAGAAGTGCGAAAAATGATACGCAAGAAGACAATGCGATCACAGTTAATCTAGAAGCCGCAGAAGAACTTGCACGTGTATTGCGTTTACGTGATATGGGTGGAATTATTTGTGTTGACTTTATAGACATGCACAAAAGAGATAACAATAAGATGCTTCATGCTAAGATGAAGGAATTATTGAAACAAGATAAAGCGAAACATAGTATTCTTCCTCCAAGTAAATTTGGTGTCGTTGAAATTACTAGACAAAGAGTTAGACCGGTTACCAATATTGAAACATCTGAAGGATGTCCAACTTGTGGTGGAACTGGAAAAATTCAAGCGTCAATTATGTTCGCTGATGAAATTGAAAATACTTTGGATTACTTATTGACAAGCAAAAAAGAACCAAAAGTCACTTTAGTTGTTCATCCTTATCTCGAATCGTACTTTAAGAAAGGAATCATGTCTATTCAAAGAAAATGGTTCTTTAAATACAAAAAATGGATTACCGTTCAAGCCAATAATTCGAACCATATTTTGGAACATAAATTTTTGGACAAAAACGGAGATGAAATTGTAGTATAACTAATAGTGGTTCCTAAGTATACTATATACGAAGCGAAACAAAAAATTGAGGCATACTGTGCCTACCAAGAACGTAGTGCTTTTGAAGTTAGTAAAAAGCTTACTGAATGGGGAATTTATAGTGAAGACATCGATCAACTTTTAGCGGATCTGATTGTCAACAATTTTTTAAATGAAGAAAGATTTGCCCGGGCCTATGTCTCGGGCAAATTTCGTATAAAGAAATGGGGACGCAAGAAAATTCTCCCCGGTTTAAAGCAAAAGCAAATCTCAGATTACTCGATTAGAAAAGGAATGGAAGAGATTGATGAAGATGATTATTTGATTACTTTAAATGAGTTAGCAGCTAAAAAGAATTCAAAACCAACAAATACCCTCACTTGGGACGAAAAAGCGAAACTAACACGCTATCTGCAAAGTAAAGGATACGAATACGAATTGATTAATGCTGTTGTTTTTAAAGAGTAACGTCTTAATTTATTCCGTAAGCTGAATTTGGTACTTATCCGTATACTTTTTCGCCAATTGTTTTTGATGATTGTTGAGATCGATAAAACGGCCTTCAACCATTCCAATTACCACACGATTCGAACGCATATCAAGTGCATTCCCTTCCGATACAAATAGACTTGCATCTTTACCCACCTCTAACGATCCTATTCTATCATCAACGCCCATTATCTTGGCAGCATTTAAACTAATCGCTCCAACAGCTTCTTCCTCTGTTAAACCATACGCCCAAGCTGTTCCAGCTAAAAACGGCAAATTCCTCGCATTCATCGCTTCCATATCTCCAGCACCTTGTAAACAAAATGGAATACCTGTCATAGCTAAGACTGATGCTTTTTGATAATAACTATAAGTCATATCTTCTTCAAACTCCGGTAAATCATGAGCACGACCTAACATCACAGAAAAACCATTCTCTTTTAATCGATCAGCTAATAAATGGGCATCATAACCGCCAATAATAACTGGATTGTTAATTTTAAATTTTCTACCAAAATCAATTATATCGTTAATCTCCGAAGCGAAATCAGCATGAAAGTATAACCTAGCTTTTCCGTAAATTAAATTCCGCATTGCTTCATATCGCAGATCAATCTCCGCAGGATCTTTCTCATTTAAATATGCACTCGCAGCTTGATAAAAGTCTTCTATCTTTTGCTTGCTCTCAATATACTTTTCATTGACATTACTCGTTCCAGGTTCAGCCCACCAACCCGTTCGTTTGTATTTTTCTGGCCAATTCAAATGAATGCCATCATCCATTTTTAAAACTGCATCTTCCCAATTCCACCCATCTAACGCCATAATTGACGAAGAACCTGAAACAATTCCACCTCTTGGTGTTGCTTGGGTATACAGAACACCATTCGTCCGAACGGTATAGATTAATTTAGAATCTGTATTAAAAGCAGTTAAAGCACGTACATGTGCATTAAATTCTCCAACTTCTTTCGAATCAACCGTAGCGCGAACAGCATCAATCTCTGTTAAACCCAAAGTTAAATTCGTTGCAATAAAACCAGGATAAATATGCCGACCATTGATATCAATAATTGTATCCCACTCCGCTTTTGTTATTTGGTAAGTCAATGCATTTTTTACCAGTACTATTTTTCCTTTTTCTACACCAATGCATGAACTTGCAATCACCGATCCGTTACCGATATGTGCAAATCCGCCTTTGAATAGAATACGGTTATGTTTTTGTACTTGAGGCGAAGGAACCTGTGCCATCGCATGAAATGAAGTACAAAATAAAAATGCTGCTAATAAAAATCTAAGTCCCATATGCTTCTTATTCTCCTACTGTATCACAGTGATAATGTCTATTTTCTTTTCTTGTTGGAAGTTTGGTCTCCGCCCCATTTTTCTTTTCCTCCATCATCAATTTCATAATTCGACTTCGGTCCAATTGATCACGCGTGTTTAACTTAGCACTGCGGTTGATATCATAATATAAAACTCCTTCAATAAATGTTTGCTCCGCCTTAGCATGAACGGACAGTGGATTGTCTGACCAAATAACGATATCCGCATCTTTACCTACTTTAATACTTCCAATACGATCGTCAACATGTAAAAGGATAGCAGGATTTAAAGTCACCATCTTCCAGGCCTCAGTCTCAGAAACACCTCCATATTTTACAATTTTCGCTGCTTCATGATTCAATCTTCTTCCCATTTCAGCATCATCCGAATTGATTGCTGTTACAATCCCCATACGATGTAACATTGCAGCATTATACGGAATAGCATCATTCACCTCGAATTTATAAGCCCACCAATCTGCGAAGGTTGATGCACCTGCCCCATGCAATTTCATTTCTTCAGCGACTTTATATCCCTCTAAAATATGCGTAAAAGTATTCACTCTAAAATTCATCGAATCCCCTACCTTCATCAACATATTAATCTCACTTTGAATGTATGAATGACAAGTAATGAATCGTTTTTCATCCAAAATTTCATTCAATGCCTCTAACTCCAAATCTTTTCGAGGTTTAATTACTGCCGCTTTCTTTTTATTCGATAATTCATTAAATGCATCCCATTCGATTTTATAAGCTTTCGCTCGAATAAACGCATCGTAAAATACTTGTTCCACTCCCATTCTTGTCTGCGGAAAACGAACAGTATTGTGATCACCCCAATTCGATTGTTTTACGTTTTCCCCCAAAGCAAATTTTATAAAACCAGGTGCATCCTTCATTAATAATTCTTCAGGTGCAGTACCCCATTTTAATTTGATCAATGCTGACTGTCCGCCAATAGCATTTGCCGAACCATGCAACAACTGAGAAGTTGTAACCCCACCAGCCAATTGTCTATAAATATTAATATCATTCGATCGCACAACATCAGCGATGGATACTTCAGCCGTAACAGATTGCCCACCTTCATTCACACCTTTACTAATTGCAATATGTGAATGTTCATCAATAATTCCTGAAGTTACATGTTTACCTTTTGCATCAATCGTAATTGCTCCGTTCGGAATTTGCACTACCGACTTATTAACGGCTTTTATTTTTCCTTCATGAATCAATAACGTCGCATTCTTCACTATTCCTTCAGCCTCGTTCGTCCAAATTGTCGCATTGGTAATGAAATAAGATTTAGCAGCAGGAATCGTATCAAAGCCATAAGCCATATTCGGGAAAAAGATATTATTCACTGCAGAGGTATCTACCGTAAAAGGTTTTTTCTTAGATAAATCTTCAACAAATGGTTTACTTCTAATAGCACTCCAATCCACCCAATCACCTGTTGGTAACATTGCTTTACCGTGATAAACACCCAAAGTTGGATTAAAAGAGCCGTTTAATTGAATAAAACCGTCATAATGACCTTGCTTTTCAATAAAACTAAAACTGCATTGTAAACCGTCAAATTCCATTTTTGTATCCATTGAAACAGTATCCATCTTAACAGTTCCATTGGCTTGTGTTGTTTTATCATATCTATTAACCTTTGATTTTAACTTGTCTAAATCACCGGCAATAATTAATTGATAAAGATTATTATCAAGGTTAATATCATAAGTCCCACGCACTTCAACTTCTTCAATATTCTTAAGTCGATGTCTTTCTCCACGAATCCAATTTTCATAGATTTCACCATCCTTAAATACATCACCTTTCACTAGAATCAAATTCGCCCATTTTCCAACATCAATTGTACCTACCGCATCGGCAATATCCAAGAAATTTGCAGGCTGTTCAGTTAAAGCTTTCAAGGCATCCATTGGAGATAAGCCATGCTTTACTGCCAAACGTAAATTTTTAAGAAAGTCACTTCTATCTTTTAATCCTTCTGCAGTCAAAGCAAATTCAATATCATTCTTCGCGACGATATAAGGATTATACCTTTTCATCTCCCAATCCTTTAGATCCGCCAATGTCACAAATCGCGATAAATAAGGATCAGACATATCATAAGCAACCGGGAAATTCAACGGTAGAATCAAACGAACTCCACTTGCTTTAATTTCAGCGATACGTTCGTAATCATCACCACCTGTACGAACGATTGGCTTCAATTTCAATTCGTCCGCTAATTTTGCGATTCTTAAGACCTCTAATTTATCTGCCGCCTCAAATATCTGTGGTAATTTTAAGTTTTCAATTCCTGCTCTATACGAATCATTATCCACTTGCACAGCGTCATTATTAGCATACCAATCAGCATCTAAATTAAACTGTCTGATTAAAGCTATTGCCCCCATTTGAGAAGATGGATAAGTCTGTTTAGAACTCCCTTTAGAAAAAGAATAGTGATTGGCCGCTTGATTTTTTATGAATTGATTATACCTTTGTTGATCATCCAAGGTTAAACAAGCTGCCGTTCCGCGAAGAACACCATCATTATGATGCGTAGATATCGTTCCAAAACCTTGCGAAATATATTTTTCATGATCCTTAATTTCTTTAATTGAAATGGCAGAAAAAGCATCAAACTCAGGATGAATAGACTCGTTCCAATAGAAAGGACCAATTTTCAACGTATTTAATTGCGGTTTTCTCGTTTTATTCGGCACTACCTTTTTAAACCCTTCAGTTGCATAAGCATCAATAAAGGAAGGATAAATAGTGTATCCTTTTCCATTTATTTTCACAGCATTTTTAGGTATAGCAGGATTGGTTCCAACGGCTAATATTTTACCATCCTTAACTACTACGGTACCTTTTTCAATTGTAGTAGTGGATGAAACAATAATTTTAGCATTCGATATTGCATATACAATATCAAGCTGAGCTACACCATTTTCAGGTTCGGTTTGTTGCCCTATTGCAAATACTGGTAAAAGCGCGATTACCAATATTAAAATAATATACTTCTGCATAAAATGTTCAAATAAGCCGATTAAACAGTAAATTTGTCCAAAAATAGTCAATTATGAATACATTGTACAAGATATTAAACCCTGCACACTCTGGCTGGAGATGGATTGTTTTGATCCTATTGGTTTTAGTTATAATTGAAGCGCATAAAGGTTGGAAAGGCAATAAAACTTTCACTGATAAAAATAAAAAATTAGCATTGTTCGCAATGATTGCATTCCACATTCAATTTTTAGCGGGCCTTGTACTATATTTTGTTAGTCCAAAAGTTGCTTTTATAAGTGAAACAATGAGCAATAAATTATTGCGTTTCTTTACAGTTGAGCATAGTTTAATGATGATAATTGCGATGATTTTGATCACTATTGGTCATTCAAAATCAAAGAAAGCGACACTTGACACACAAAAATTCAAATCAATTGCTGTATATTATACCATCGCATTCATCATAATCATGATTGCTATTCCATGGCCGTTCAGAACGGCGCTTGGTGGAGGTTGGTTTTAATTAAAAAGAGAGGAAATACATGTCTACAGGATTTGCACCCATTGAGTCAGCTCAGGAATTTGCAGTATTAATTGGAGTAATCACTTCGCGTCAAACCGAAGAGTTAGCAAATGAATATCTGGATGAATTAGAGTTTCTTGCAGAAACTTCTGGTGCTGAAACAAAAAAGAAATTTTTACAGAAAATAGATCGTCCAAATCCCAAGACCTATATTGGTTCTGGTAAAATAAAGGAGATCAAAGAATATATTGATGCCAATGGTGTTGATATTGCGATTTTTGATGATGAGTTATCACCATCACAATTGCGTAATATTGAGAAAGAATTCGAAATTAAAGTTCTTGATCGTAACAATTTAATTCTAGATATTTTTGCTAGTAGAGCAAGAACTTCACATGCCAAAACGCAAGTTGAATTGGCACAATATCAATATTTATTACCGCGTTTAACTGGTCTTTGGACACACTTAGATAGAACAAAGGGTGGTATTGGAATGCGTGGACCTGGGGAAACGCAAATTGAGACTGACCGTAGAATCATTAAGGAGAAAATCTCTCTACTACAGGAAAAGTTGAAAAAGATTGACAAACAGATGAGCGTTCAACGCGGCAACCGTGGCCAATTGGTTCGTTCTGCTTTGGTTGGATATACCAATGTTGGTAAATCTACAATCATGAATCTCTTAAGTAAATCGGATGTATTTGCGGAGAATAAATTATTCGCAACTTTAGATACAACGGTTAGAAAAGTTGTGATAGACAACCTTCCTTTTTTGATGTCTGATACCGTTGGATTCATTAGAAAACTGCCGCATCAATTAATCGAATCCTTCAAGTCTACTTTGGACGAAGTTAGAGAGGCAGATATTTTAATTCATGTTGTTGATATTTCACACCCTAGTTTTGAGGACCAGTATACTGTTGTAAATGAAACAATTGCTGAGATAGACAAATCGGTAGCTGATAAACCAATGATTGTTATTTTCAATAAGGTTGATGCTTATAATCCAAAACCAGCCGATATTGGATATCATCCGGATGGTAAAGATTTCGCCTTAGATGCATTGAAGAAGACTTGGATGGCGAAATTAAATGATACGGATTGTTTATTTATTTCAGCTCAGGAGAATATTAATATTGATGAATTAAAAGCATTGCTTTATAAAGAAGCCAAAGCGATTTTCCAGGTAAGGTATCCTTACCATAATTTCTTGTATTAAAATTTGAGTTGGATTTAACCCTTATTCTTCCTCGTCGTCAATCTGATTGTTTCTAAAAGCAGTCGGTACTAAATCTGGAATAATTTTAAGGATAATTGGTAGCAATAAACTTCCGCCAGGTAACATAAACAGGGTCAATGAAGGAATGGTTCGCGCTAAATCCTTTAATTGATTTTTAGCTTTTTCTTTTTCCTCTTTCGTTAATTCTTCAGTCGTTGATTTTGCAATCAATGCCAATAGTTCTTTGCTGTCTTTTAACTCGGTAGCCAATTTCTCTTTATTTCTCCCTAGAATATTTCGCCAACGTTCAGTCGCACCATCCATTAATAATGTGCTGTCTTTTTTCCCTGTTAAATAAGGAACAGCTTCGTGGTTCTTCATCACAAATGATTGAATGGCAATAAAGGAAGCATCCTTTTCTTCTTCTGCAATACCTAAACGTTCAGTTAAATCATTCAAAAATTGATGCTCAGCTTCGTTCACTTGTCGATCACCCCAAACAGTAAGTACTGCCAATTCTAGAATATATCGGTTCAATGCCCATGAGCGGTCGAATTTAAAATCAATATCGTCCAATGTTTTTTTCTGATCCCAAAAATCTCTTGCTTGATCTCTTCCACTTTTACTAAGATCAGCAGATGCTAAAAACACATCAAAAATTGCTTTTTCAGGCTCTTTTATTTCATATCCGGAATGAGCAGCTGCAGCAACAACCTTCACTAGCTCAAGAGCAACAACTTCTCGCTTAATTTTAATCCGATGCGTATCATGACCTTTATGATATTCATCGTAAAGAATTAAATCATGAAAAATCAAACTATTATAAAGATAAGTCGTCCAAAGTTTATTAGAAAAACTTGTTTTAATATCAATTCGTTGATTGATGATGGACTCTAGCTTTTCGTAGACCGTTGCATCCTTAAAATTCAACCAACTTTTTTTTGAGCGTTCAATTTGTGTCTTCTCATAAAACTCAACGAATCGGCCCAAAGAAGCTTCGAGGCTTTCAATATCGAATTCACCTTTTTTAAGATGATCAACCAAGATTAACCCTTCCAATAAAAGCACACGAAAAGTCTCATCCTTCGACCAGCCTTTCATGATTTTCGCATCCAGAAATAGTAAGTTGGCGGGAAAGCCATACATGATTCCTGTAGGCTGTAAATAGGCATAGAATAATTCCTCAGGCGAAAGTAATGCGCCTGGATATCTATTCAAATTCTCTTTATAGTTTACGAGGATGGAAAAATACTTCTTAATCCATCCACGTTTACCTGGACTCATTTTCATTGATTATACCTGTATTTCATAAGGCTAATCAAAAATAAGTAAATATCGCTTAGCAAATCACAACATTTTTTATAATTGCGTTAAACTTTCAACGATTTAATTGCTTAAACCATCTTTTTATAATAGAAAACGAGACAGTCAAAGGACAGTCTCGTTTCTGACAATTTTATTTAATTCTTAGCTTAATTGAGTTGAACCTTACTATTTCCAACAACCGTACCATGCTGATTTTGAAATTCAACTAAATACAAACCTGCACTATAATCAAAGAGTGAGATTTGAATAGTATGCTGGTGGTTTGTTTCAATAATCTCCACAACCTCTCCTAAAATATTTCTTATTTTGATCTTTTCTACAGAACTAGAAAAGTTAAAAGTAAATACACCATTTGAAGGATTAGGGAAAGCATTAATATATTGCACTTCATCCGTTTCTGGTAAACCGACAAAAGATGTATTTTTCAGTACCATTTTATTAGACCCAGCAATAAAAGGTGTACCATTTGGAGCAAAAGACAACTCATAAAAACCACGTAGTTGACCTTCTAAAGGATGTGCATTTGACTCCCATGTTTCACCGCCATTTTTTGTCGATAACAAAACAGGAGATTGAAGACAGCTACCATCTCTACAATCTAGTCCGCCAATTGCATATCCAAAATCCTCCGTTAAAAACTCAATATCATTGAATTTAATACCTTCAAAGTCAGTACTGACATATTCATAAGTCAGCCCCCCGTCCGTTGTTTTACCGATTTCACCATAGTCATTCACACAAAAACCCGTTGTTGGAGTGATAAAAAAGAAGTTTAACAAACCCGCATGATAAGTATTTGTCCAAGTTGCACCCCCATCATCAGTACGAAGCAATTTATAATCTGTATTCAGTGCAAACCCATTATCTTCATCAAAGAATTGAATGGAATAGACATTAACATCCAGATAAGGCGTTGGGAGAACCACCCATGATACACCCGCGTTTGTCGTTTTAACTAAAACTCCTTGCCAAGTACTGACATAACAGATTTGATCGTCGATCCAATGCATATCAGAATAAGCATAACCAGAATGAGATGACGTCCATGTTACTCCCCCATCTGTAGTTTTTAACACATCTCCTCCATCTCCCATATCGTTACTTGTAATAATCCAACCATTATCTGCATTAAAGAAATGTATACTTTTGACCCAATCAAAAGACCCTATGGATAATGCATTCCAAGTTTCCCCTCCATCAATAGACTTCACTAGAGATCCTCCATATCCTCCAGCATAAATAACATCATTTGTTACTGCGTCAATTCCATATAAATGATAACTCGAAGGTGTTTCTGATATGGTCCATTGAGCATGTACCCCGACATTGCAAATGAGTAATATCATTGCCAATAATAATTTTGTAAAGTTTGCTTGTTTCATGTTGTTTAGTAATTAAGTTTGAGAAATAAATATACTTACAAACCACTTGAATTTAACAGTTTAGTGCACCTGATGTATAAATCAGGAAGTATTAAAAATAAAATTAACGTTGCTTTACACCCGCATTTTTTCTAAAATAAGAAGGTGTAAGCCCTGTATTTTTCTTGAATGCGACATTAAATGCACTCAATGATTTGAACCCAACCAATTCCGCTATTCCTTGAATACTATATTGTGAATAATCTGAGGAAACCATATATTTTTTTGATAATTTAATTCTACAAGAATTTATATAAGCATTAAAATTTTGCTCATATGTTTCATTAATCACTTGAGATAAATAAGTGCGACTAACGTCTAATCTTTCTGCCACAACATCTAACTTCAATGCTTGATCTTTAAATATTTCTTCCTCCACAATTAACTGCAAAAATGCAGACAAAATTTGATTCTTTTTTTCATCTTTTAAATTAGAATTTGCATATTTATCCGCCTGACTCAATTCTTTATCATTGAGCATTAAGTTCAAATCCAATAGATGTTGATTTGAACGATAGTATTTTCGTAAGAGAACGAATAAAAAACCGCCAAAAATTAAGGTTAATAGACAAATAAAGAGTAGACCATAGAGTCGCGTATTTATTTTAACAACTTCCCTTTCGGCATTTTTTTGCTCTATTAGAGAAGTAGAAAGTTCATTTTCTAATTCGTTAACATCATATAATACTTGAAAAGCGATTAAATCTTGTTTGCTCTTTTGGTCTGATATAGAATCCATTAAACTGTTGTACTCTTGAAGAAATGCCAATGCAATAACTTCATCGCCCTGACTTTCATAAACCTCACTTAACCAATGTACAAAGTTCGCTTCAACACTAATATTATTCATTTCATGACTCAATAAAACACCTTTATTAAAGAATTGTATGGCAATGGATATACTATCAACGTAATAATAGTAAATACCTAATTTTCGTATTAAGTATGTACTGTCAATTCGGCTCCCTTCTCGCTCTATAAACTCCTTAGACTTGAAAAGGTAATAACGACATGAATCATAAATACCTTGATCTAGATAAATATCGGCATATTGCATATAATTAATATTGAGCCAATATTCATTTCCAGTTTCTTTATTAATAGCTTCAGCTTGACGCACATAATATAAAGCACGATGAAAAGAGTCTATTTCAACAAAAAGTCCAGCAATATTATTAGATATAGCAGCCATTCCCTGTTTGGATTTCAATGCGACAGATAAGTCTAAAGCAGTTTTAAGATGTTTATAAGACAAACTTCTGTTGTGCATATCACCATAAATTGAGCCTATTAAACTATGTGTTTGTGCCACTTTTAAGGTATCGTCTTTTTGCTCATAATACCTCAACAATTGATAACTCTTGATTAAGGCATTATCATATTCTTGATTGTCGTAAAATGCATTGGCGACTAATTGGCTAAGCCTTACAACATCTTCAATTTGACCCAACTCCCCGCGTAATTCAATTGCTTTTTTGTAATAAACTATCGCAGCTGCCGAAGAATAGGATTTCAGGTGATCTGCTTTTCTTTCAAAACTATTCGCCAAATTAGCAGAATCGTTTAAGCTTCTATACAGGTCAATAGATAAGTCGAATTGATCAGGTTTAATATCTTCATTTTCAATTGTTTGAAATAAAACACTATCCCTGACTTTAGAGAACGAATTAACATTAATCCCAATTAGGAAAATTAGAACAATTATGATTTTCATGTATTTATAGTATTGAGTAACTAATAAATAAGTATGTCAATAAATATAACTAATATTCCTTAAACACCTCTTTACGATTAATTTTCAGATATCAAAACTAACATGAACAAAATCCATCACTAATTATTTTCATAGATATAAAACATCAACCACCACCTTAATTTGATTCCTTTTTAATTGTAATTCCAGCAAATAAACCATTTAATATTTCTGACCTTAAAGTAGGCGCTAATGTGACTTTTGAACAAGATGAAGTTTTCGACTACATTTTTTATTATACTGTTGGAACAAATGACGGAATTAAATGGGAAAGATTATAACTGAAGAATAATAAACATATCACTTTATTCCGAATACAAATGAAGCCAAGCCCATTTAGAAACCTGACCAATGTCATAGGAAAGCGTGCAAACCCTTTATATATTTGGTAAAACCAAAAAAAATGGAAATTCTAAAACTTACCGATAAGAATATTCAAGACGAACATATTTGCTGCGCTATAAGCGACAAAAAATGTCAGGATGGATATGACGCGAAAAAAGACTGGCTAAAAAAAGAATTTAAAAACGGTTATAATTTTCAAAAAGTTGATGTTCGAGGAAAGGTTTTTATCGAATACGTTCCGATAGAAAATTCATGGCTTCCATTAACAGGAAAGAAATTCATGGTCATTAATTGTTTTTGGGTCTCTGGCCAATTCAAAGGAAAAGGTAACGGCAAAAAATTACTCGAACAATGCATGGCTGATGCCGAAGGAATGGACGGAATTATTGCGGTTTCAAGCGACAAGAAAAGACCATTTATGACCGATCCCAAATTCCTTAAACATCACGGATTTGAGATTATTGATGAAGCCAAACCTTATTTTAAACTGTGGGGATTAAAAACAAATCCCAAAGCTGAATTCCCAAAATTTATTGAAAGTGCTAAATCAGGAAAGTGTCTCAATAATGGTGGAATCACTGCTTTCTATTCTAATACTTGTCCTTTTACAGAATTTTACACCAACACGTTGTTGCGGACTTATGCAAAAGAGAAAAATATTCCCATAGAAATCCATCACATTCAATCTCAAGAAGACGGCCGAAAGATGCCCATTCCTTGGATCATTAATAGTGTTTTTTATTAAGGAGAATTTGTCAGCTTAGAAATGAAAGTAGAAAGACATTTAGATAAGCTAATTGGATAAGTGGAGTAGTGATATTTTATTGTTATTTTTAGGAAGCAATGGCAATAATATAGCCTTAAAATATTAGAATCATACTATTACAAGAAACATGAATAGTTATTTAGAAAGCGTAAAAAAACAGTTCGAGTATTATAAAATGCTTGGAGAAAAATCTTTTGAGCAAATACCAGAAGAGAAATTGTTTTGGCAACTGAATGAAGAAAGTAATAGTATTGCAATGATCGTAAAACATCTACACGGAAATATGCTTTCCCGCTGGTCTGACTTCTTAACAACTGATGGCGAAAAAGAATGGCGGAAAAGAGATGAAGAATTTGATAACGACATCAAAACCAAAACAGCATTATTATCCAAATGGAATGAAGGTTGGGCATGTTTATTCAATGCAATTACTCCATTAACGGACAATGACCTTGAAAAGGAGATTTACATTCGAAATATGGGACATTCAGTAGCTGAAGCAATCAATAGACAGTTAGCTCATTATCCTTATCATATCGGCCAAATTGTGTTTATTTGTAAAATCATCCAAAATGACAATTGGACATCACTCTCTATACCCAAAGGAAAATCAAAGGAATATAATAAAGACAAGTTTTCTAAACCAAAAAGGAAAGAACATTTTACAGATGATTTATAGCGGTAAGTATAGCCATCAGTGAAAACAAGCCATTCATGCATCCTAAACCATCCTGGAATAACAGTTAAGTTGATCCAGTCCTGAACACACCCGTCAATTACAGACTAACCTTCATTTATTTTTTCCATATTAAGCACACTGTAGTTTAGCAATATTAGATAGGAAAACTTATATTTGAATATACAACCCGAATACCTAACTTGAATACTTTTTAGCGACGATCAATTTTTTCAAGCTTTTACAAATGAATATTAAAGTTAATTTAGTTTAACGGGTAACCATTTTAGCATGTTTTATTTGGGTGTTATATGTCATTAAAAAACTGTAATTAAAATATAGAAAAGACCATGTTTGGAATTAAACACATAAAATTTGACTCAATGACCTATGTTCTTCATTTCATAAATGGGAATATAAAGAAAGAAGGAAGAGGCCTATCCTTTTTCTATTTTGCCCCTAAAAGTTCTATAGTTGCAATACCAATGGGAAGTAATGATTTACCATTTGTTTTTAACGAGTCGACTAATGACTATCAAACAGTAACAATTCAAGGCCAGATTAGTTATAAAATAAGTAATCCAAAAACTCTAGCAGACGTTTTAGATTTTACTGTTCAAGACAATGGACAATACAAGAAAAATGACATTGAAAAACTAAATCAACGAATTATTAATGAAGCGCAAACTGCTACATCCGCATTCATACATGGCATAAAACTGAAAGAATCTATTCGATCCGCCAAATCAATTGAGGTTAATATTACTGAAGGCCTTAAGTCCTCAACAGCAATTGGAATGTTAGGTATAGAGATTCTTGGCGCTAATATTCTAGCTATTCAAGCAACACCTGAAATGGCTAGAGCGTTAGAAACTGAAACGAGGGAAAAGTTACAACAAGAGGCTGACCAAGCAGTTTATGAAAGACGAAATTTTGCGGTAGAACAAGAACGTATAATTAAAGAATCCGAACTAAATACAGAAATCGCAGTTGAGGAAAAACAGAAGCAAATTGCAGAAAAGAAAATGGAATCGGATGTTCAAAAATCTGATAATCAAAGAAAATTGAGAGAAATGAAGCTAGATGCCGATATCTCGGTTGAAAATCAACGAAAAGAACTAATTGAGCAAAAAACCGACAACGATAAAAAAGAAGCAGAAACAAAAGGTTATGTTTTAGAAACAACCCTAAAACCTTATCGAGATATGGATTGGAAAACATTAACTGCTTTAAATAATAACGCAGATCCACGATTTAACATTTCACTTGCTTTTAGAGAATTAGCTGAAAACGCAGGTAAAATCGGGAATTTAAATATAAGTCCTGATTTACTAGATTCCATTTTAAACGAAAAAGGAACTCCTAAAAAATGAGTTTCGAATATGCTATAATTGTAAAGAGTAAAACGCGTTTAGAATCACTTATAGAAAGATTTAACACAAAAGCTCAAGCCAAGTTTTACATAGAAAGACTGGGAGGCAATTTTGAAGAATATGAAATTGAAGATGACATATTTAAAAACGCATTAAATTCTTTGCAAACTCAACTTTCAAAAGTAATTAAAAACAAAACGATTGATAGGCAGTTTGTGTCTTCCTATATTTTCTCGAGCAAGAATATTATAATTGTTATTGGACAAGATGGACTTGTAGCCAATACGGCAAAATACTCAAACAACCTTCCTATAATTGCAGTAAATCCCGACACTGAAAGATATGATGGCGTATTGTTACCTTTTAATACAACGAATTTTATTGAAGGCGTTGAAAATGTGCTTACGGATAATTACAATTCAAAAATTATGAGTTTTGCCGAAGCAAAATTAAATGACGGACAAAAATTATTAGCCTTTAATGACTTATTTATTGGGGCTTCTTCTCACGTTTCAGCGCGATATAAAATAACTTATAAAAACAAAACTGAACAACAATCCTCAAGTGGCATTATAGTTTCTACACCGGCAGGTTCTACCGGTTGGTTAAGCTCAATTTTTAATATGGCTTATGGCGTGACAAATATGTTTGAAAAAAATCTGACATTGAAACAACCCAAACTAAAAGAAAACGATTTACTTTTTGCCGTAAGAGAACCTTTCAAAAGTATTAGAACACAAACCGAATTGACTGCTGGAGTTTTAAGGAGTGATACTTTGACAATAGAATCATTTATGCCGAATAATGGAATAATTTTTAGCGATGGTATTGAAAAAGATTTTTTAAATTTTAATAGTGGTTCGATTGCAACAATCGGCATCGCTAAGGAAACAGCTAATATTGTAAAAAAATAAAGCCACACTTTTCAAATACAAATTATGAAATACTTATTTATAATATTCCTTATACCTTTTATTAGTTGTAACAATTCACAAAAAAAAGCCGAAAAAGAAAACTGGAAAACTGACGATTACATCAATCAAAAGCAAATATTATTGACCAATGAGTACAGATTTGGACAATCAAGTAGTTCAGGTGCAAGTGCATTTTTAGTTGAATCAAAAAACAATACATCAGTAATATGCACTGCCAAACACTTGTTAGGAGATGCAATGGGAATTTCTCCTGAAGTAAGCAGTGAAGATTTTAGTGAAAAATTAGATTATTGGATCACTTACCCTCGTAACAATAAGCTTTCAAATGACACGTTTAAAATCACTGAACTTATTAATAAAGAAATTAATTCTACTGATATTATTTTAATGGAATATGACAATATCGATGCTAACACAATACAGGTTTTAAAACCTCGGTTAACTACTATAAAAAAAGGAGAGAAGCTTGAAATAATTGGATGTGAACATTCAGATTTCTCATGCCATCAAAAAGAATATAATGCTGTAATGAACGAATATGACATTAACGGTGTAATGATTATTAAATCCACAAAAACATTTGATGCAAGCGGGTTTAGCGGAGCACCTGTAATTGATAAAGATGGCTTTGTTGTAGGTGTTTTGTCTGGAGCGGCAGAATTTGAAGGAGAATATTTTCTATGGGTCGAACCTTTGACTAAAGTTAAACAGTTCTTTAATTAAAAATATGAAAAGACGCATTACGATTGTATTCCTATGCATTGTATCAATAGGCTATGCTCAAGACTTCAACTTCAAGCCTGTTTGGGACAAAGGAGACGAAAAGCAAATTACAATAACGCAAATTGAAAAAGAATATGAAGATGATATTTTAATCTCTGACACTACCATTTATAATAGCGCTAGTCTTAAAGTCCTAAAAGTGGATGAGGAAAATTACACACTTGAAATTCTTTTAGAAAATCAAGCATTAAGAATTGCAATAGAATTCTACGACAAACTAGATGAAGAATTAAAAGATTATCAAGATTTGAAATTGATATACAAGATTAATAAAGAAACATCAGATGCTGAACTTCAAAACTGGAAGGAAGCCCAGAAATTCATGAATGAAAGCTTCAAACAAATAACAAACGTCCTTGCGGACAAAGCATCAGATATTGCCCCATATATGAACATAATGCTTATGCCTTTAATGGAGGTATTTGAAAGCAAAGAAAATATTGAGGCATATATGGAAGATAATATTGGCTATATATTGATTCCTTTTAACAAATATTTTAAAGTTGGTGAGACAATCACCACGACTGAAACTGGAGAGAATCCATTTAATCCGATGCAACAAATTTCAGCAACGACTTTACTTACTCTTGTATCAGTAGACAAGGAAGCAAAAACTTGTCTGATTCATCAAGAAGTTGAACTTGATCTAACTGAATTCATTGAAATGATGAAAGGAATGATGCAACAAATGTCTCAATCTTTCGGAGCAAACGACAGTATTACTGCTGTAAAAGCCAAAGAAATGGATGCGTTTGAAATGGATATCGAGAACCTTCAGGTTATCACTTTTGACTACCAAACGACCTGGATTACAAAAGTGGTCGGCACAAGTATGGTTTCAGGGACCGATCCTAAAAAGGGAATAAAGACAAAAACGGAAGTTATCACGACAACAGAAATAAAATAAAGTCTACAACATCGAGCAACATCTTGAAAAAGTCATTATTCATATTATTCATCACACTTACTACCCATTTGTTCACTCAAACAGATAGCCTAAATTGGAAGTTAAAGTTAAATGAGTGCTCCGCCTCTTTAGGTTATATTTTCCAAAAAGAACATGTTTTTGAATTTGGGATAAAGTTTGATTATTACAATCAAAACAAGAAATTTAACATACGTCAAAGCCTTTCTTTAATAGCCGGCGCACAACTGACTAGCCATACCAAAACAAAATACATAGCCCCATTTGGAACATTACGGTACTTACATCCTTTTAGTGATATGATTGGTGGAGTTATCACCACCTCCTACTCGTTTAGAAAGGAACTTGGTGTAAATAGCAATATCATTACACCTGAAATCGGAATCAATATCAACCAAGTCGCAACTTTTAGTTATGGTTATAATTTTTTCATAGACAATAGCAATCCTTGGTTATCCCATCACCGCTTTGCGTTGCGATTGATGTTTCAATAAATGCTTTCAATCGATCATTTAGAGAACTAACTTGCCTGTTTGATGACGTTTAAGTGAGTCAAAAATGCAAATATTTAATTAGTTTAGTCTTAATAAATTACAAGTACTAACAGATGAATAAAATAGAATCCGAAATAATAGATAGCACAGATAACAAAAATCAAATATTGTTAAGTGCAGCAATTGCGTGGTGGGAAAAAAAGCGCGTCTTGTTCAATCTTTTTGTTGGTTTAACTGGAGTATTCGCAATGACATTGGTCATCACTACTTTTGGAATTATTGACCTTATCGATTTAATCTTTTATGGAATTGCGGCTAATATTTTTTATTGTTTAGGTTTTGTGCTGGAAGCTTTAAACTTGCATTACTTGAAAGGAAAGTTCAAAATTGACAATTACAGGTTATTCTTATTTATAGTTGGAACAACCTTTAGTTGTATAGTAACATTTTTGGGCTGCATTATATTTTATACGATTCAATTTCCTTAAAACTAGTGGTATTTTAGAGCGATCCTTTATAGCACACAAGTAACAACGCTCACACACGGAATTCGGCATTACGAACAAGAATAATTTCGATATATAAAGAATATTAGTGTAGTTTTATTAGTGCATAAACGGAATAATTCCGATTATAGAGTCGTTTTTTCGCACAATTTTGCTATATTTGTATAGGTTAATCGGAATTTTTCCGATTTTAATATGCAATAATCACAGTATGAATTTTAGAAAGGCCATAAAGGAATATGCTGAAGCTCCTATATCTAGACATTTAGTTTTAGAATTACTCAGTGTGTATAAACGTCCTAATGATAAAATTAGTGAGCTCATTAAAAGCGAAGAACTTATTCCCGTTAGAAGAGGTCTATATATTACAGGGCCAATATTGGACTTACCAACACCAGAACCTTTTTTAATAGCAAATCACCTTAGAGGGCCGAGTTATGTATCCTTAGAGTCGGCTTTATCATATTGGAATATGATACCTGAAAGGGCATATGAAATCAGTTCTGTTACCATAAAAACTTCTAAATTATATCATACGCATTTAGGACGGTTTAATTTCCAACAATTAAAGATTCCTTATTATTCTTATGGCATAAAAAACATAACATATTCACCTAAGCAAACCATGTTAATTGCTTCACCCGAAAAAGCTTTATGCGACAAAGTTGTCTTAACCCCTAAAATCTATCTTCGAAGTATCAAACAAACAAGAGATTTTTTAATGGAAGATCTTCGCATAGACATTGAAGTATTAAGCACATTAGACATAAAAATGATGGAATTATGGATCGAAAAAGCGCCTAAAAAAAATAGTCTTAAAATGCTGATTAAAACATTGAAAGCATTATGATAAAGGAATGGATAGAGGAATATAATCCTCAAAACGAAGAAGAAATATTAGCGGCATTACGGGAGATAATGCAAGAAATTACTTTAGCCGGTTTATCAAGAACTAATTTTTTTGAAAAAGCGGCATTTTATGGAGGAACAGCGCTCAGGATTTTTTATGGATTGGATAGATATTCAGAAGATTTGGACTTTTCATTACTCAAACCTGATCCTAATTTTTCAATTGAGCCCTATTTCGACGCCATTCTTGATGAGTTTAAATCACTTGGACTTACTGTTAATATAAAGGAGAAGAAAAAAACGAAAAAAACTGCCATTGATTCTGCTTTTCTAAAAGCCGAAACAATTTGGCAAGAAATTGTACTTGAAGACCTCATCAAAGAAATTGGAATTCGTTCCAACAGGACTTTGAAGATAAAATTAGAGATTGATCGACAGCCACCGTTAAATTTTAAAACCGAAGAAAAGTTATTGCTCCGTCCATTTTCATTCTACGTAAGATGTTATACAAAACCAAGTTTATTTGCAGGTAAAATGCATGCCTTGCTATTTAGAAAGTGGCTAAACAGAGTCAAAGGAAGGGATTGGTATGACTTAGAATGGTATGTCAAAAAAGGAATTCCTTTGGATGTCAACCATTTCTTAACAAGAGCAAAAGATTCAAAAGATTGGCACGGCGATAGTATTTCTGATAAAGAGATAATCGATCTATTAGACTCCAAAATCAGATCAGTTTCTTTCAACAGTGTCAAAGATGATGTTGTAAGGTTTATTCAAAATGATAATGTTTTAAATATTTGGAGTCCAGAATATTTCAGAGATCTAATAGAAAAAATTAAGTTTGATAATACCTTAAATTAAAGATTATTCAACTTATTCACTGCCCTTTCGCTAAGAATTCTCTAATTTTACAATCATCTTAAAAAAGCATGCACAAAAAACTCATTTTTATCTTATTTACGCTTTGCCAATTCGTTTTATTCGGACAGGCCAAAATGACTAAAATTGCAGAATTGGATGATGATTTAGAAGAAACATCAGGATTGGTTTTGTATCAAGACAATTATTTTATTTCACATAACGATGGTGGGAATAAAGCGGAATTATTTATTCTCGATCTATCTGGTAAATTGATTAAAAAAATCAAGATTACCAATGCTGATAATGACGACTGGGAAGACATTGCACAAGACAACAAAGGAAACTTATACATCGGTGATTTTGGCAACAATGACAATAAGCGCAAAAAATGCCAGATCTATATCCTCAAAAAAGGGTTTATCAAGAAAGGCGAAGTTGAAGTCGATAAAATAAGTTTTAGTTATGAGGATCAAAAGGATTATCCCCCTAAAAAAAAGGATTTGAATTTTGATTGTGAAGCCATGATTTGGAAAGATGATCATATCATTTTATTTACAAAAAGTCGTGCGAAACCCTATAAAGGTCGAACAAATATCTACCGATTGAAAGCTGAACCAGGCAAACAAGAAGCCAAACGCATTGGTAATATGAACCTCTGTCAAATGGGCTGGCGCTTCTGCTCAATTACAGCAGCAGACTACGATAAGAAAACAAATACATTAGTACTCTTAACCTATTCTAAAATATATGCCTTCACTGATTTTGAGGAAAATGATTTTTGGAACGGTAATATCCAGAGTTATACATTAGAAAAACCCCGCCAAAGAGAAGCCATTTGTTTTGGAGGAAAGAATGAATTCTTCATCACAGACGAGAAGAAAAAAGGATTTGGCGGTGGAAACTTATACAAAATAGACATTAAATGAAGGCAATAATATTTGATATGGACGGCGTTTTGATTGATTCAGAACCGTTGTGGAAAATTGCAGAAATTGAGGCCTTTGCAAAGGTGGGACTCGACTTAAAAACGACAGACTGTGAAGAGACCGTTGGTATGAGAATTGACCAAGTGGTAGAGATGTGGCACAAACGTGTAGGTTGGACCAATAAGACAGTTGAAGAAGTAACCAATGATGTTGTTGATATTGTTGTGCGAGAAATCAAGAAAACGGGAACAGCTTTGCCAGGCGTAATTGAAACCTTAAAACAAACTGTTGACAGTGGTTATAGAATCGGTTTGGCTAGTTCGTCATACAATAGAATAATAGATGCGGTAGTGGATCAACTCGATATTCGTAGATACTTCGACATCCTCTACTCTGCCGAAGACGAACCGCATGGAAAACCTCATCCTGGTGTTTTTATTACTTGCGCGAGTTATTTAGGTGTTCGACCGGAAGAATGTATAGTGATTGAAGATTCTTTTAACGGAATAATTGCAGCCAAAGCAGCACGCATGAAGGTCATTGCCATTCCAGAATTAAGTCACCAAAAAGATCCACGAATTAATTTTGCTGACCATGTTTTAAAAAGCATGGAAGAAATCAACATTCAAGAAATTAATAATTATTTTGCATAAACATGAGTAGTTTATACCTGACAAATATTGCACCTGTCGATTTAGCGGATGTGGTTTTCGAACCTAAGATTGAAGAATTGATCAATACTTTTATTGCAGAGTATGATGCTTCAGAAGTACTGGCTAAGTACGAATTACCTGTATCGAATAAGCTATTTTTATACGGCGCTTCAGGTTGTGGTAAAACAATGACCGCAAAAGCATTGGCTAAAAGGTTAGATAAAAAGATATTCATTATCAATTTGAGTTCAATTGTCTCATCAAAACTAGGTGAAACGGCAAAGAATCTCGCATCATTATTCAATAGCGTACAACATAAAAAAGCAGTATTGTTCTTTGACGAATTTGATTCGTTGGGTCGCATTCGTGACTATGACAATCAAGACAGTGCTGAGATGAAACGAATTGTGAATACGATTCTACAGTTAATTGATTCTTTTCCTGCAGACAGCATACTTATTGGCGCAACTAACCAAATTGATTTAATTGACCAAGCACTCCTTCGAAGGTTCGACATGAAAATCGAATTTAAAAATCCTTCAAAAGAGATACTCGATGCGTACTACGATAAATTATTAGCCAAGTATCCAAAAAAATATACCGAGATTAAACGCATCTACAGCATATCATTTGCAGAAGCCAAAACAGTTGTTTTGACCGGCGTTAAAAAGAATATCATTAAAGCGATTTAGGCTCATTAGCTAATCTAGCCATTCATTCCAGTGCTAGAAATAAAGCAATACTTTTTGCGACTAAAAGGCAGTTAAATTGAATTGAGTAGCGAGTTAATTCCAGACGCACTGGACTTAGTCAAGCATTTTAAAGCATTGGAAATGAAATGTAAAATCTTGTTTGCTGTTTAAACTATTTTCTTTTACAAAAATGCTAAATGTAGTTCGACTGATTTGTAAGCTACCTTTTATTATTGTCAATTTTGAAGTAAGAGAAACTATGTTTCTCCCAAATTCCTCCTAAATTTAAACTTAGTTTCGTAAAAAATTAAAGCAATGAAGATTTTACTTGTCGAAGACAATCATAAATTAAGTGAAGGAATTGTGCAAGCTTTAATGAATGAAGACTTTGTCTGTGAAGCTGTTTATGATTTTCAATCGGCTGAAGAAAAAATTGCATTGTACCAATATGATGTGATGATCATCGACATTAACCTTCCCGACGGCAGTGGATTAAATCTGATTAAAAAAGCGAAAGAATTTCAAAGTGAAGCTGGAATCATAGTTATCTCGGCAAGAAATTCTTTAGACAATAAAATTGAAGGATTAGATTTAGGTGCAGATGATTACCTCACCAAACCTTTTGATTTGGCGGAATTGATTGCGAGAGTAAAATCAATCATGCGCCGAAGAAAATTTGAAGGATCTAATTTAGTGGAATTCGAAAGTATCAGCATCGATTTGAGGCAACATACGGTAAGCATCAATAATAATGCAGTTAACTTAACAAAAAGTGAATTCGACATCTTGTTATTTTTCATTTCAAATACCAACCGTGTATTAACTAAAGAAAGTATCGCTGAACATATTTATGGTGACAATATGGACATGGCAGATTCGTTTGATTTCATCTATTCTCATATCAAAAACTTGCGTAAAAAAATGATAAATGCTGGCGGAGCGAATTATATAAAAGCCGTGTACGGAATTGGATACAAAATGAGCGCGGCAGAATGAAATTAATTCAACGTACATATCTCCATACATTAAAATGGTTAATTCCTGTGATGTTAATCGGTTCTGTTTTCTGTTTCTATATGATAGAATATATAGCACATGAAGAGACAGATGAATTTCTAACCTACGAAAAGGTTCGTTTGATGGAATATTATGATGCCAACCAGAGTTTACCAGACTTCCATAAAGTAGCGGACTTATACGAAACAGATAAACCAATTCAAACCTATTTCCGAGACACTTTATTACTCGAGCCATTGGATAACGAGTTAGTTCCACACAGAGAATTACACTTCACACTACAACACAAAGACAAATATTTCCATATTGTATTGCGCCATTTAATGTTGGGCAGTGACGATATTCTTGAAGGCACAATTATGATTGTTGCAGGTGTAATGTTATTGATGGCAATTGTTATTGCTTTAATCTTAAGAAATATTACCGGTCGAATTTGGCGACCATTTTACAATACAATTACGCAATTAAATCAGCATCAATTACAACAACCTGTTCCAACTTTTAGCAGCGGTGGAATTGATGAATTTGAATCCCTCAATAAAAGTTTAACAGACATACTCGGTAAGATAGAGCGAGACTTTACGAATCACAGGGAGTTTACCGAGAATACATCACACGAATTGCAAACTCACCTGGCGTTAATTCGTAACAATACAGAAGCTTTAATTAATCAAATTGAGGATAAAAACCCTGAAGAGGTTGCGCATCTTCAGAAGATCTATACAGCTGTAAATGATTTAACACAGGCCCAAAAATCATTGAATCTATTGACAAAAATATCCAATCACGAATTTCAACAAAACGAGTCCATTGACTTCAAAGAAACGATTGTACAGTCCCTTGATAAATTTGATGAAATGGTGAAAATGCGATCCATTCGTGTGGATAAAAAACTGGCGCAATCGACACATGACATAGACAAAGGCTTGGCAGACATTCTGATCAATAATCTTTTAAAAAATGCGGTAAAACACAATATTGAAGGTGGATTTATTGAAATTGAATTAAAACCGAACGTTTTAGTAATTACTAATTCCGGTCAAAGCTTTCAAAAAAATCCGGACGAATTAATGAACCGTTTTACCAAAGGTAGAGATGGCAATATGGGCATTGGCTTATCCATTGTGAAACAAATTTGTGATCGATATCAATATAAAATCACCTATACCATTTCACCGAATAAAATTCACCGTACAGAAATTCATTTCAGCTAAAATTCATTTCTCCCAAATTCCTCCTAAATCACATTGTAGATTTGTTGTATAAATAAATAATTATACAAAATGAAAAATCTAGCAATCATCACAATTAGTTCAATTATACTATTATTCAATAGTGCTAATGCACAATACAACGGACCAAGTAACACATCTAAAACAACTACTGTTGAAGCGATTAAAAAGAATGCGTCACAATTAGACAAGACAGACGCATTAGTTAAAGTAGAAGGATTTGTAATTCAAAAAATAAACAAAGACACCTATTGGTTTCAAGATGCAACAGGAAAAATTTTAGTGGAAATTGACCAAAAAGACCTTCCTTCTTTCCCTTTTGACGACAAAACGAAGTTAATCATCATCGCAGAAGTTGATTATGATTTATTGGAGGAAGTAGAATTAGAAGTAGAAACAATACAAATAGCTCAATAAAAACATCACAATGACTAGAATATTTTTGCTCGCACTTATAGGCTTTATTGGTACCGTTCACGCACAACAAGACAGATCTAAATACATCAAAAAAGTATTGACCTTTTGTCCTGATGCAGATATCACCGAATACGAATCTAAAACAGATTATGTAGAGGTAGAATTCTTATGTGACGGTGAAGTATTTGAGATGGGGATTGATCAGAATTTCAATATTATTTTCAGAGAAAACGAAACAGAAATTCAACCGGTGATTATGGGAATTATTCAGAAAAAATTGAATAAAAAGCATACGGGATGGTTATTGGACGAACATGTTTTAGTCACAACAGAGGACACGAGTTATTATCGATTCGAAATCATTAAAGAAGGAATAGAACAGAATGTTTATTTCAGTTTAGAAGGTAAGAGTTTTAAACCTAAAGGCATTGTAAGTTTAGAACCTTGGAATGAAGAGAATTTAAAGTCAGCTGTTATTATGCAACAGTCACCTTACCCCTTTTTAACCCCTACAACAACCTACGACTTACCCGATTTATTGCGAGAAATATCAGGTTTAGCCGTTTTAAATGATTCGATTATTTACGCTGTTCAAGACGAATTAGGGATTGTCTTTAAGTATAATTTAAAGAGCAATCAAATTGAGGAGATGAAGAAATTTACCGACATTGGTGACTTTGAAGATTTATATCTAAACGGTGATGACCTTGTTGTACTCAGAAGTGATGCAGCCGTTTTCAAAATCAATAAAAACAAAAATGCATCACAAGTATTGCCGATTTTCCTTCCGATAAATTCAATGAATGTAGAGGGAGTTTATTTCGATAAAACAACCGGAAGAACACTAATTGCATCGAAAGAAGCACTGTTGAATAGGGCAGCAAATGAACGTCATATCTATTCGTTTGATTTAACGAATATAAACAATAAGCCTAAAATTGAACTAACGATTAATATTGATGATATTGCATCGTTTTTAACTGAAAAATACAATTTTGATCACAAACAACCCGTTCAATTCAACCCTTCTGCGGTTGCCATTCATCCCGTTACTAAAAATCACTTTATTCTATCAGCGAGTCATCGTTTATTGATCGAATATCAGCAAGGAAAATTAATTGCGGTTTACCCGTTACCTGCAACAATTTATTATAAACCAGAAGGTTTATGTTTTACGAATAATGGTGATCTATATATCTCAAGTGAAGGATCCAAAGATGGGTTATTCGCTGGGCAAGTATTTTACTTTAAATCAAAATAAAATGAAGAAGACTATTATAACAATTTTTGTCTCTGCAGTAATGTTTACTATATTTATCGGCATGTCAAGCAATGTTGATAAAGTTTCCAACTATAAATTACATGCCCCCTCAAAGACTTATAAGTTACCTAAAATTCTACATGAAATTTCAGGACTGACCGATATTAGTCATGATGAAATTGCCTGTGTACAAGATGAGCATGGCATTATTTTTATCTACAATTTAACGACTGGCGAAATCACTGATCGCATTAAATTTGGCGAGGATGGTGACTATGAAGGAATCACACATATCGATGAGGACATATACATCCTGCGAAGTGATGGTGCAATCATTGAAATTAAAGATTATAAATCATCTTCAAAATCAGCAAAGATTATAGAAACCAGTATTACAGCAAAAGACAATGAAGGTCTTTGTTACGATCACAATACAAATCAACTTTTAATCGGTTGTAAATCGAAAGTGGGGAAAGGAAAAGAATTTAAAAACCTGCGTGCGATTTACGCTTTTGACCTCACCAAAAAGAAATTAAGTAAATCCCCATTCTTGGAGATAACCCTGAGCGATGTGATTGATTTTGCAGACAAGAACAAGATAAAGTTGCCGACAAAAACGAAAGATAAAAAAACAAAGTCAGCGTTAAAATTAGGAATTTCAGCTTTAGCCGTTCATCCACAAACAGGTGATTTTTACATCCTATCAGCAGTCGACCATATGATACTTATTTGCGATAATAAGGGTAAGATTAAAACGGTAGAGATGTTAGATGAAAAATTATTTCCACAGGCTGAAGGCATTACATTTATGCCAAATGGTGACATGTTAATTTCTAACGAAGGTGTGAACAAAGAGCCAACCATCTTTTGTTTCAACAAAGTATAAATTAATTTTTTGTATTTTTAGACAAAATAACGACCTAAATGAACCAGAAATTAATCATTCCATTATCCGTTTGCTTAGGGTTTCTAATTAGTTGCTCAGGCAGCCTTCCCACGGAACCTAACCTGCATGACTTTTGGTCTAATCGAGTTATTGAGAATAAAAATATAAATGCGCTTTATCAAGCCAGTTCATACCTATCTGTTTATTCCGAGATATACAGTAATAACGAAAAAACTACGCATAATTTAACGGTTACTTTAAGTATGCGGAATACTTCATCTATCGACACAGTATTTATTCTAAGCGCGAATTATTTCAATACAGAAGGACATTTAATTAAGTCTTATTTTGATCACCCAATTTACATTCTTCCACTTGAAACAGCCGAACTGGTCGTAACAGAAAAAGGGGGTACAGGTGGCAACTTTATTTTTGATTGGGCGACAGAAAACTCAAAATTAGAACCGATATTTGAAGCCGTGATGATATCAACTTCCGGGCAACAAGGAATTTCATTCGTTACCCAAGGAATAAAAAGAACGAGCGAATAAAATTCTATAAATTAAAGGTTGCGTTATTTTTTCAAGAATGCCAACTTTAATTGAAACATTTCCGCCATTTTTTCGGCACGTAGTTTCGCTTCTTCTGCGATTGTTCCTGCAAAATTTTCATCAACCGTTTTTGTAAATAAATCCAACCAAATTTCAAAATGCTCAGTGCCTATTGGTAAGGATTGATGTTTATTAAAAGGACTTCCGCTATAACTGGGCACATGCAATAAAATTGTTTGCCAAAACTTATACATCCTTTCTAAATGTATTGGCCAATTATCTTTTATAACCCCATTAAAAATTGGACCAATAGTGGTATCGTTCCGAACCTTACTATAAAAAGTATCCACCATTAATTGAATGTCCTTTATATCTTTGATATCCGACCTATAAGATGACAGCATGCGCAATGATTAGAATAATATTAATGAATGTTGCAATATAAAAAGTGTATACACATAATTTAGGCGACCCTTGCGCAATACAAACAGCATTCGATGCCATTGTAGCCACCGCACTTATTGCTAAAAAGAACGGACCCGAATCGACCTTTAGAATCAACAAAGCAGCTGCTGAACCTATACATGACCCAATCACGAGATACGCAGACATCACGCCATATCTATATCGGTCAAAAAATTTGATTTGATTTTCGAATATCATGGTTTTCATTTTTCGTAAATAATATATTAAGACCTTTTTGTCCTTTATTTAAATAATTTTTTTTTATCGCCTTAAAAAAGCAGATCCATCAACAATACCTTCTGCCATTTCATAAATTTTTGTGGTGTGTAACATCAGACTCAATTTATTTCTAACCTCTAAAAATTGAAAATGTAATGGACAAGGATTATCTGCATCACAAGCCTTTAAACCAAGTCCACAACCTTGATAAATCTCATCTCCATCAATTGATTTTACAATTTTATCCAACGTTAAATGATATAAATTTTCAGGTGCAATTTCAAAACCTCCATGCGGTCCTTTCGTTGAAAGAATTAGATTATGTCTTGCCAGTTGCTGTAAAATTTTTGCCGTAAACGCTTCTGGCGAATCAATCTCTTTTGCAATAACTTTCAAGCTTGCCCTGTTTCCAGACAAAGACTCCTGTGCTATATATACCGTAGCACGTATTCCGTATTCACAAGCTTTTGAAAACATAATTAAAATTTGAAACAAATTTAGCACTTTTTATAAATCGGACAAAACTATCCGTTAATTTTTTAATACATTTGAAACAAATCTCAAAAACATGATTGAAGACAGCAAAAAACAAATACGTGAATCAATGCTAATTCGCCGTGCTCAATTCAAAAAAGCCGATAAAATCATTTATGATTCATGGATCTGCGATCAAATCGAAGCCATTATAGATGAACAAGAATATCAAACCGTTCACGCCTATTTACCAATGGGCAAAGAAATCGATATCTCCCCTTTACTTGAGCGTTTATTAGCAAAAGGAATTAAAATAATCACACCAAAAACACTTCCCAAACGCAAATTAGAGAACAGAGTACTGACCTCTTTAAAAGATATAGAAAAAGGTGTTTTTGGCACTACGCATCCAGCAGAAGCTAATATATATGACGGACCATTTGATTTAGTGATCATCCCTGGATTAGCATTCGACAACGATTTATTCCGTTTAGGCTATGGCGGAGGGTATTATGACAATTTTTTAGACAATCATCCTGAGAGTTTTAAACTGGGTATTTTTTACCCGTTTCAAGAGATTGACAAAGTACCAACTGAGCCACATGACATCAAACTCGATAAAATTCTAGTTAACAGAGATTAATTTATCAAAAGTAGAAAGCAGGCTTTATTAGAATATTGTATTTTTGATAAAAATGAATTCATGCTAGACAAAGAAACGAATAAAGACGACCTTACATTAAAATTGCAAGAACGTGTCAAAGAATTGACTTGTCTTTATAGAATTTCAAGGATTGCTAGAGAACACCGCGACTCATTAGATGAGATGATCAATCAGATTCTCAAAGAAATTCCAGAAGGTTGGCAATATCCAGCTTTTCTTGATGTCAGCATTAAATTATTGGATAAGAACTACGGAAACGCTAGAAAAAAAGGTCATTTTCAAAAAATGCCTTTAGCCATTGATGGCAAAGAAGCCGGAGAGATTATCATTTCATACAAAGAACATATAGACACCAATAATATTGTTCCTTTTTTAAAAGAAGAGCAAGATTTAATCGAACAAATTGGTCATGAAATAGAAGCCATTGTTGCTTTATATCAAAAGAATCAACAAGAAAAAAAGATGAACGATCAATTGCGTAGAAACGATCGTTTGAATCTTCTTGGTGAAATTACTGCAGGTATCGCACACGAATTAAATACGCCACTCGGCAACATTCTAGGCTATGCCGAATTAATGCAGACACAAGACAAAAAGAATGCAGACTTAGGGAAGATTATTAAATCAACTTTACATGCCAGACATATTGTAAAAAAACTAATGTTCTTTTCATGTGATATGCCATCTCAATTTAAGATGACACAGATCAATGCACTAATTCTTGAGAACATAGATTTATTACATCTGCAATTGGCAGAAGCGAATGTTCATATCGACTTTAACTTAGAAGAAAATTTACCGCAAGTAAAAGTTGATGCCATCCAATTTTCTCAAGTATTATTCAATTTGATTTTAAATGCGATTGCAGCCATGCCGAATGGAGGACCGATATCTATCAAAACAACACATACTAAAAAATATATATCATTAAAAATAAAAGATAGCGGTACAGGGATCGATCCTAAAAATATGCAAAAAATATTCGAACCTTTTTACTCTACAAAAGAGGCCGGTTCTGGAACGGGATTAGGACTTGCCGTTACTTATGGCATCGTTCAAGCACATCAAGGTGAAATCAGTGTTATTTCAAACCTAGGTGAAGGCACTGAATTTACAATCCAACTAAAACTTAATAAAGATGCTTGATCCCCAACTTACGGTATTGGTTGTCGATGATTCAGTCGACATGCTTGAAATTTTGAGGAGAAATCTGAACGACCTTGGATTGAACCCGATTGTTTGCAGTGGCGTTGTAGAGGCGATTGACATCTTAGAGTCAACAAAAATTGATTTAGTAATCACCGATTTACATATGCCTAAAATTGATGGGCGACAATTGGTCAAATACATTTCACAACATTTTAATATTACGCCAGTCTTGGTTGTTACAGGTTATCCAGACGTGCGCGCAGCTGTTGATGTAATGAAATTAGGGGCTTTAGAATACTTGATTAAACCATTTACCAATGACGAACTAAAAGAGGCAATAGAAAATGTATTGGGTAATAAAATACAAGAAATTACAACTGCTATTAGTACAGAAAAACTAAGCTCTTTTCACGGTATAATTGGTGTGTCTGACGTGATGCAAAAATTGTATCAAACTATTGAACGAACAAAAAATAACAAAGCCACCGTACTAATTACGGGGGAAAGTGGAACGGGTAAAGAAATGGTTGCAAGAGCCATTCATTATAATTCGAACTTCTCCTCTGCCCCATTTGTTCCTGTAAATTGCGGCGCTATTCCAGATCAACTTTTAGAAAGCGAATTATTTGGACATATAAAAGGAAGTTTTACGGGCGCCTTTACAACGAGAGCCGGTTTTTTCCAAGCGGCCAATACAGGAACATTATTTTTAGATGAAATTAGCAATGCATCACTAACCGTTCAGGCTAAATTATTACGGGCTATTCAGGACAAAGAAATAACCATGTTAGGGGCAACAAAGTCTCAACAAATAGACGTTCGTATTATCACTGCATCCAATAGTAATTTATTAGAGATGATCGATAAACAAATGTTCAGAGAGGATCTTTATTACCGTTTGAATGTGGTAACTGTTGAAATTCCACCATTGCGTGATCGAAGAGAAGACATTCCTCATTTATTCGATTATTTCAATAAAAAATACAGTAACGAACAGAAAAAGGCTGTGCTTAAAATCAGCAAACCTCTACTCAAAATATTGATTGATTATGCCTGGCCTGGAAATGTTAGAGAATTAGAAAACTTCGTATATCGTTTAGTTATTATGACTGATAAAAAGATAACGATAGAGGATATTCCTAATCATATGAAAATGCAATCTCCAACGAATGAAATTCCAGACACAATGATGACGTTAGCCGATATGGAGAAAAGGTATATCCAAAAAGTATTGAATGCGACAGGTAATAATAAAACAAAAGCTGCGCAAATTCTGAATATCGATCGAAAAACACTTCGGGAGAAGCTAAAATAGACTGGTACGAAAAGTACCACCCGAGGAATTTCACCCCGATTTAATTCAAAAAAAACACTTCTTCTAAAAAGTACCTTCGTTATCGTGCCAATTTATTAACAATTGCTTAACAGGTACTTACCCGCAATTCTCAACTATAATCGCTACAACAACCATTGTTTGGCATCCATTTTGAATAATGGTAAAGCAATGGAATCGAACACACAGCTCATCACACAATCTGGACTCTGTCCAAATTGCACTGCACACCAATTTTGTCTATTCGAAATTGCGGCATCTGCACCTATCCATCAATGCGAATCTTATGAATTAAAAGCAATGGATAAAATAGAACGAATTATAAAAACTGCAGCGCCAAACATAGCAACTGCCAATACAATTCTTGGACTATGTGGAAATTGTGAATTAAAGGAGACGTGTAATTTAAGAACGCCAGAGATGGTAATTTTTTCTTGTGAAGAATATAAATAATAAAGAAATAATGGAAGTAAAAGAAGTAAACGCTGCCAATAAAAAGGGCATGTATGAAAATGTAATGAGACAATTTGATCACGCTGCTGATACAATGTCTCTAAGTCCTGGAATTAGAAAAATTTTAGCTTCAACTAACAACGAAATCGTTGTACATTTTCCTGTGAAACTTGACAATGGCGAAATTGAAGTATTTACTGGATACCGTGTTCAACACAATAATGCATTGGGACCATACAAAGGAGGTTTAAGATACCATCCTACGGTAGATATAGACGCTGCTAGAGCTTTAGCAATGTGGATGACATGGAAAACAGCTTTAGCTGGACTTCCTTATGGAGGTGGCAAAGGTGGAATTCAATTGAATCCAAAAATCTATTCGAATAGTGAATTAGAGCGAATCACAAGACGATTCACTTTTGCATTAGGAGAAAATATTGGACCTGATCATGATATTCCTGCACCAGATGTAAATACCAATGCACAGATTATGGCTTGGATTTCTGACACTTATTCTTCCACTAAATCTACGTCGATCAGACAAAAAAACTTACATGTTGTTACTGGAAAACCAGTAGGATCGGGAGGTTTAGAAGGTAGAGATAGAGCAACTGGATTTGGTGTTGTTTCTACGATTAAATCATGGGCGAAAGCACATAACCAAGACTTAAACGGTAAAAGATTCATTGTACAAGGATTTGGAAACGTTGGATATTGGGCTTCGTACTTCCTTGAAAAAGAAGGTGCAAAACTAATCGCTGTTCAAGATGCAAGTGGAACAATGATTAATAAAAACGGAATTAATCCTGACGAATTAAACGCACACTGTACAGAGACGAACGGTTCTATATCGGCTTTTAAAAATGCAACATTCATTGATTCAGAAGAATTCTTTGGTATTGAGTGTGACATTATTATTCCAGCTGCATTAGGCAATCAAATCACAATGGACAATGTAGACAAAATTAATACGAAGCTAATCGCTGAAGGTGCAAACGGACCATTAGATACTGAAGCTGAAAAAGTATTATTAGAAAAAGGTATTGATATCATTCCTGACATCCTTTGTAATTCAGGTGGTGTAATTGGTAGTTACTACGAGTGGTTACAGAATAAAAGAAGCGAGAACTGGAAAATGGATGACGTTTTAAACTTAATTCAAGACAAAGTTTCAACTGCATATTTTAAAACTGTTGACATGGCAAAACTTCATTCAACAGATATGAGAACAGCAGCTTATGTAGTAGCATTAACGAGATTAGAATTAACATATAAAGAACGTGGGGTATTCCCATAATTTGAAATGAAGAAAATAGGAATCTTAAAAGAAACCGAATTAAAAAAAATTGTTGCCTTAACCCCTGCAAATGTTAAGCTTTTAGATAATCAGACCATCATATACGTTGAAAGCGGTGCGGGCCAGAACGCTGGATTCACCGACACTGCATATGTGGAGGCTGGGGCAACAATAATTTCGGACAGAACAAAACTCATTGAAGCAGTGGACATCATTGTTACTTTTTCTAGTCCTGTCCAATTTAAAAACATTAATAAAAATATAACCGTAATCGGATTTTTCGATTGCTTGAATGATTTTTCTGTTCTGTTACCCTTCAAAGAAACTAATGTTGATCTTTTTAGTTTAAACTTTATACCGAGATCCTCAATAGCGCAATCCATGGACATACTGTCAACAATTGCTTCAATTGCGGGGTATCAGGCAGTATTGCGGGCATCATCCTTTTTCTCTTCGGTGGTGCCCATGATTACTAGCGCAGGAGGCACTTTGCCTCCTGCTAATTTTTTAGTTATTGGTGCTGGTGTTGCAGGTCTTCAAGCTATTGCAACAGCAAAAAGACTAGGGGGACGTGTAAAAGCTTTCGATATTAGACGAGCAACAAAAACTGAAGTAGAAAGTTTGGGTGCAAGTTTTATTGAAATTCCAGGCGCGACTGAAAATGAAGCTAGCGGAGGTTACGCTGTTGAACAAGATCCAGAGTATTTAGAGAAATTAAATGCGCAATTAGCGATTGAAATCGGCAAAGCTGATATGATTATAACTACAGCTCAAATTCCAGGGAAACGCGCACCAATCTTGATAAAAAAAGAAGTAGTAAAAACAATGAAACAAGGTTCTGTAATCGTCGATTTAGCCGCTTCAAATCAAGGTAATTGTGAACTAACTGAACCAGGAGAAATCGTCATTAAACACGGTGTTACAATTGATGGGCGTGTTGCACGTTTTGCTGAATTCAGCGTAGCAACTTCAACTACTATTGGCCAGAATTTCACATCCTTTATTCAATACCTATTAAAAAATATTGATAAAGAATCAGACGAAATTTTAACCGCGACTAAAGTGATCAGCAACGGTCAAATTATTCACCCGAGGCTATTAGAGGCAATCGAACAAATTTAAAAACAAAATGATAGAAGAGTTTTACTTATCCCCAATAGACGGATGGTATATATTAGTATTCAGTATTTTCATTGGAATTGAGGTCATTAAAAATGTACCTGCAGTTTTACATACACCTTTAATGTCAGGTGCAAATGCAATCAGTGGAATTATTCTCATAGGCGGAATAATTCAACTGCTTAGCGCACCAACTGATGCGTATATGACAATCGCAATTTCTAGTACAGCCATACTAATTGGTGCAATCAATGTTGCCGGTGGTTTCTTTGTAACCCACCGTATGTTAGCCATGTTTGCCAATAAAAAAAGTACAAAATGATCGGAATATTAAATTTTTCATTTCTAGCTTCAGCAATTGGTTTCATTCTAGGTTTAAAACTAATGTCCGCACCAAAAAACGCAAAGTCTGGAAACATTGTAACTGCAATTTCAATGGGCATCGCCATCCTGAGTACTACAATTGCTTATAAAATTGGTATTGACAATTTTCAAAACCTAATTATTCTTGTTCTAGTATTAGGAATAGGAACATTTATCGGCCGCTTTTTGGCTTATAAATACCAGATGACTGAAATGCCCGAATTGGTATCCTTATTTAATGCCTTAGGTGGTTTATGCGCCGTAATTATTGCAATAAACGAAGGAATAATAGTTGGATTGATCAATTCCAGCTCAATGAATTTAACCGTTTTATTATTGAGCATCGTTTTAGGCGCTGCATCTTTCTCCGGAAGTATTGTTGCTTATCTAAAATTAGGCGGAAAATTCAAATTGAAATTAGGCAATACAAAACTATGGTCAAACATTTCAGTCTTATTAATAATAGGATTGATAGTTTCCTTTTTTGTTCTGACCAATTTTATAGGTGTAGCTACATTTTTACTACTACTCAGTGTTATTGCTATGCTGTATGGTGTATTCTTTGCAAGTGCAGTTGGTGGAGCAGATATGCCAGTACTGATTTCATTGCTTAACGCGGTAACAGGTGTCGTAACTGCATTTTCGGGACTACTATTCGAAAGTCCGATTATGTTGTTAGGCGGAATATTTGTTGGATCAACGGGCGTATTCTTAACGGTACAAATGTGTAATGCAATGAATCGTTCGTTACTTAAAGTATTAAGCGGTCAATCAAGTACTGGAAACATTCCAACAAAAACAGGCGAACAAGATGTTGCACTGGTTACCCCTATGCCAGCATCACAATTGGCTTCCGTTCTCGCTTATTCAGAAAACGTAGCAATCATTCCAGGTTTCGGTATGGCTGTTGCTCAGGCGCAAAAAATATGTTTTGAACTACAAAGCAAACTACAAGAACAAGGCACAACGGTAAAATATATCATTCACCCAGTTGCCGGTCGTATGCCTGGTCATATGAATGTTTTATTGGCTGAAGCGAATATAGATTACGATCATATTGTTGATATGAATGATGTGAATGACAATATGAATCAATTTGATATGGCACTCGTTATAGGAGCAAATGATGTTGTAAATCCTGCAGCATTAACAAACCCTAATAGTCCAATTTATGGAATGCCTATCATCAAAGCATTTGAAGCGAAACAAGTATGCGTGCTTAAAAGAGGTATGTCTACGGGTTATTCTGGTATTGAGAATCCTTTGTTTGAAAAAACCAATTGTAAATTATTATTTGGAGATGCCAAAGAGAGTTTACAAGCAGTATTAAATGAACTTAAAAAGATTTAAAATGCAAAGCGGTAGATTATGTATAACAAGAGAAAATAAAAATTTGATCATTAATTTGATTGAAAACTCATTCACTATTGATCCTATCGAAAAGCGAAGCCATCAATTATTTTTACGTGAATTAGAACAAGCTGAACTTTTATTCGCTTCAGAAATTCCAGCGAAAACAATTCAATTTAACAGTATTGTATCCATCAAAACATCATTTGGTATAAAACGAGGTTTAAAAATTGTACTACCTGAAGAAGCAGATATCAGTAAAAACAAGCTTTCGGTTTTATCTCCTGCTGGAGCAGCCATTTTTGGCAAGAAAGAAGGTGATCAAGCATTGTGGTACTTCAACTCAACAAGTGAGGAACTAACTATCGCAAGAGTTGACAATAGCAACAATGCAGATAAAAACTTCTTAAAAGATTGCTCCTATTATGAGTAAATGAATTCCAAAATGGGAATGGATTAAAATCCATTCCCATTTTTTTTCATAAAAAACTCGATTATATGGAGTAAAAAACCAAAAATATTCTTTAATTCATTAAAATTTAAATCTTTTACTGAATTCATGGATAATTATCTCACCGCAAAACAAAAATTCCGTCGCCGTATTTCTAATATGAAAATATTGCGAGACATCTTTCTAGTCTCGGTAGGAATTATTATAGCTGGTTTCGGTCTAAAAGGCTTTCTATTACCAAACGGATTTATTGATGGTGGTGTAACTGGAATTTCATTATTAACTCAAATTCTGACTGGCGTTTCCCTATCTTATCTGATTATCCTTATCAATTTACCTTTTATGATATTGGGTTATTTTCAATTCGGTCTGAGATTCGCTGTTAAAAGTTTTATTGCCATTATTGGCTTAGCATTGGCTTTACATTTTATCGAATACCCAATTATAACGGAAGACAAATTATTGATTAGTGTATTTGGCGGATTTTTTCTAGGCGCAGGAATCGGATTAGCCGTTAGAGGTGGTGCGGTATTAGACGGCACAGAAGTTTTAGCTATTTATTTAGGTAGAAAATCAGGTCTAACAATTGGAGATTTAATTCTGATGTTCAATATTGTTATCTTTTCAACCGCTGCTTACTTCTTATCAATAGAAGTGGCGCTCTATTCAATCTTAACCTATCTAGCAGCTTCAAGAACAGTAGACTTTATTATTGAAGGGGTTGAAGAATACATTGGTGTTACAATCGTTTCCGTACATTTTGAAGAAATTAGAAAAATGATTACGGAAGAATTAGGACGAGGCGTAACTATTTATTCAGGCCGCAGAGGATTCGGCAAGCAAGGAGATAGCAGTACTGAAACTGACATCATTTATTCGGTGATTACGCGTTTAGAGATTTCAAGGATGCAGACTGAAATTCAAAAAATTGACATCAATGCTTTTATCGTAATGAACAGTGTAAAAGATTTAAAAGGTGGGATGATTAAAAAAAGAAGGTTGCATTAAAAAACCCATCCAAAATAAATTGAATGGGTCTTAACACAACTAACCTATGAGAATAGGTATTTTAAAACTTTGTAATTTTTTGAACAGCAACTATTTCTTTTTCAGACATTGCATAAACAACATACAAACCTCTTTCTAAATTAGATAAATCAATTTGCATCGTTGAATTTTGGTTACCAATAGTCTCTTGATAAACAATAGCACCAGTCATATTTCTAATTTCTAAACTGCCAGTTTCTACAGATTGGTTTAAATTAATATTTAAACTATTCGTAAATGGATTAGGATAAACACTTATCACATTTTCTAAATCGATATTCTCAAGACCTAAAGTTGGTGCATCATAACAACCCATTCCACGATCTACTTGACCTCTTATTTCACCACTTGGATTTAGGTCCGAATGTAGATTAACATACACTGCTTCATTTCTAAACATTAAAGATTGAGTCGCTGAGAACGGACTATCCATATCTTCATTTGTCCAATATCCAAATGCAGCATCTTCAGTTGCACCACCAGTAAAAAACGAACTTAAATTAAAGATCACATCTCCATCAACATCTGCAGCAGCATTGTGAAAATGTGCAGCCGTTACCGGTCCTTCTAAATTTCCAACAACATACATAAAGTGCACATTAGATTGGTTTCGATCAATAGAAACAATTCCTGATCCATATCCCGTAGAAGTTGAAGCTGTCACCTCTTGTTCAGCATTCACTAACGAAGTATAACCTTCTCTTGCTAAACGATAAACCTGACCTCTAATTTCTCCACCTGGATTTAAATCAGTATGCAAATTCAAATATCCTTCTCCATGTAATAAAGTATTGATCATATCAGCTGTTAAATCGGCACCAGTAATCATACCTTGAATTCTGTTTCCTGCTATATCATCAGTTAATCCAATTATCACATCACCCGACTCACCTGCAACCGCTTCATGAATATGTGCTCCTGTTATTTCATCACTCAATCCTGAAGCCATCACATCATACCATAAAGTATCTAAAGTAGCACTTATACTAAGTGAAGCGACTCCCATCGCGTCTGTCATCACAGCGGGAACTTCTTGCTCGCCATTTAACCACGCATCGAATGCAAATGCTTTCATTGATAACTGAGCTCTGATCTCACCGCCTGGATTTTCATCCGTATGCACATTCAAATAAACTTCATTCGACATTAATTTCTCCAATAACAATTCAGAAGGGACAAAATTCCCTACAATAGAATTACCCATAATATCCATTGTTAAATTTTCTTCAACATCACCAGTTTCACCAGCTGCTGCAATATGAAGATGTGCACCCGTAATTACACCACTTAAACCGTCAGCAATAAACTGATAATTAATCATCGATTGATTTTTAGACAATGTAAACACACCTAATCCTTGTGCATCTGTAATTACCATTGGTACTTCCTCACTACCTGAAGCATCTGCTACAAAACTCCAATCGGTCTCTAAAGTAATTTGACCTCGAATTTCTCCACCAGGATTTGCATCCGTATGAATATTTAAGTAGACTTCTCCATTAATCAGCATCGCGATTAATTCAGTTGTCAATTCTGCACCGCTCACTGAGTACATAATTTGATTACCTGTGATTCCAGTACTCACATTAACAACTGGATCTCCATTCACACCTACTGCACCTGAATGAATATGAGCAGCAGTAATTGGACCACTTAAATTATTTACAGCGATATTGATACAAAGCTCATCTCTGTCTTCATTCAAACTAAAGCTACCTACACCAACTGCGTCAGTAACTACTGCAGGCACTTCTTGATCCCCTGTCATTTTTGCTGTAAATAACAAATGACCTTCAAGGTGACTTGCGAATGTTGAACTGGCAAATACAGCCAATCCTAAAATTGTAAAAATAGAACGTATAATATTTTTCATCATTTAAACTTTTTAATTATTAATATTGATTTCAACATACCTACGCCTCATCTTTAGTTACGGATTGCACACAACTAAAAAAAATGTAATAAAAAAAATAACCCGCTCAATTTGAGCAGGTTATCAGTAAAACTAATTTAAAATAATTTTTTATACGTTTCCGATTACCATTAATTGATCTAATGATGGTGCAATACTTCCGCCTTTAGGCTCGATTGTAATTGCAAATGCTTGACCACCATCTACTGCTTTCATTTCTAATAAAGCAATACTAGTTTCATCGTCGATATTAAAAACGCCCATATCCTGAGGTGTACCATCGGCAATAACCCATAATTGATAATCTTTACCAAGACCAGCCTCTGGTAGTTTGGTTGCATCTAATAATACTCTCTTATTCGATTTATTCCAATAAACACTTGCTAATTTATCTGGATGCGCTTCCGTACCATTCATTACAACTTTCACTGTTTGCAAATCACGTAAGAAATCTAATTCTTGCGTAGCAGCCAATTGTTTTGATTCAATGTCAGCAAGCGAATTTTGAATCGTATTTATTTCAGTAGCTTTTTCAGAAAGTTTCGCGTTCACCTTATTCATATCACTGAATAAAAAGGCACTATAAAAACCTAAACCGACGAGTAATAGAATACTTGCAGCAGCAAGGTTTCTATAAATTTTATTCGTTTTTAAAGGAATAATATTATCCTCAACTTTTGATAGTGGCGTATTTTTATGTTCCTGAGGTGTACTTTTTATGGCTTGCATCAATTTAACTTTCAATCCATCAGGTGGATTTACAGCTGCTTTTTTTGCCAATAATTCAATTGTATCTTGTAAAGCTGTTAATTCAACTTTTATTTCAGGATAAATATGAGACATACATTCGACCTCTTGTCTTTCTTGACCAGATGCCGTTCCGAAAACATAGTTCTCTAATATTCCCGATTTTATATATTCTTTTATATCCATGTTGCAAGTAATATAAAAAGCTCCTTCAAATTTTTTATCGCTGTCCTCGATCTAGTTTTCACTGTTCCAAGAGGAATGTTTAATTCATCGGCAAGTTCAACTTGTGTGTATCCCTTAAAATAAAGATATTCAATTATTTCTTGCTGATCCTCAGGCAAAGCCTTTAGTAAATCTTTAATTCCGATATGATCCGTCTTTTGAGAAGATTTTTCTTCGTTACCAAGATCTACGATATTTTCACTTGTTTGGATTGGAATGGTCGATACTTTAGATATTTTACGGTATTTATCAATAGCTGTATTTCGAGCAATATTAAGGATCCACGTAAAAAATGTTCCTTTTGATCTATCAAAGGATCCAATTTTTTTCCAAATCTTTATAAATGTCTCCTGTACAACATCTGCAGCGATATCATCATTCTTAACAATTTTTGAACTTATACCGAACAAAGCAGGGGAATATGCATCATATATTTTTTCGAAAGCAGAATAATCTCCTTCTTTCATTTTCAATAAGATGCTATTTAAAGTTTCCTCCGTCAAAATTGAATTTTATAATTTACGTCTTCTTTACGTATTGCGTTAAAATAACTACTTGTTGGCCTTCAACACGTCCTTCTATATGCTCTGCATTATCATGTACCAATGAAATTCTTCGAACTGCTGTTCCACGTTTGGCAGTAAATCCACCACCTTTAACATTTAAATCTTTAATCAAAACAACATTGTCTCCTGATTCTAATTCTACTCCATTAGCATCAACATGTTTTATCTTATCTTCTTCCGCATCGGCTTCGCCTGTAGCAGCTGCCCATTTTAGTGCTTCATCTTCCAAATAGATCATGTCTAATAAATCTCTCGCCCAACCTTCGTCAGTTAATCTATTCAACATTCTCCAAGCCATCACTTTTACAGCATCAACTTCACTCCACATGCTATCATTTAAACATCTCCAATGATTGACATCCATTGGCTCTGTTTCTTCAATTTGTCCGTGACAATTTTCACAAACAATTATCGTATCATCTATTGTTCCTTGCGCAAAAGGTGGAACTTCGTATGCTTTTAAATTCTCTGCACTTGTGCAAAGTTCACAGCTATTTCCTGAACGTTCTTTTAATTTATCTTCTAAACTCATAATCGTATTTTTAAACTAATTTCTAACACTCTAGGCTAGCAAAGCTAATATAAAATTTAGCTTAAAATTCAAGATACGAGCATATCGTTTAAACAATTTATCCCCATTTAAGAGATTGAAGGAAGTTATGGTCTACTTGTTTAAAAATCTAGAATAGTTTTCGTGTCAGAACGACATTCCCATTTTCATCCTTTATAACAGCTAATGAAATATTCCCATTTACGCAAGTGTTAAAGGGTATTGATTCCTGTTCAGACAGATTCGTTTGTTCTAAAATTATTTGTCCAGTCAAGCTGTATACTTCCAATGAAGCCCCAGAAGGAACATTGTTCAACATTAACAATAAACTTGATTTATTCCAATGAATAGCTGGTGTATTTAAATCTACAACATCGTCAATTCCTGCACCAATAAAATCCGTCATGCGGAAATAATATGTAAGCCAAATTGTGTCGTTTGGAAAATCCAAAGGAAATACTTTAAACCGTGCAGAACTGGTTCCAGCAATACCCTTATGATCCATTCCATAAATCAACTTATTTGCCCAACCGGGTGGATAAGTCAATAAAAAATCCGCACTATCATTATGCTCAACAATAGGGTAGTAATTCTCAGGGTCTGTGAATACTAAATCCCAATCTGATGGCCAATCTTCGGCTTTCTGACAAATCCATCTCATCTCCAAGTCCCTTTCAGCATAATTAAAAATCTCAAAATAACCATGTACAACACCCACATCTGTAGTTCTATCTACAAATACTGTTGTATCAGAAACACCCCAAGTAGCCGTAACAATCTGTCCATTAACTAAAAAAGGCAAGAGTATAAATACAGATATTAATAATTTCATATTTAAAATTACTTAAATATTTCTAACCTTTCCTAAAATAACCGGTCAATACATTTATAGCTAATAAAATGATAGCAATAAAGAATACGATTTTCGCAAAATAAGTTGCACTTGCAGCTATTCCACCAAATCCAAAAATTGCAGCTACTATTGCCACGACGAGTAATACTATTGATAATCTAAACATAATTCTAATTTTTATGGTTCGATTATACTAATACATCAATCAGTCCAAGCTAATGGATAGCTAATTATCAATAAGTTAAAATAAATAAAGATCTTAAATCGGGCTTATATTACCCGAAAAATGTGTCGAAATTCCCCAATTTTCCATTGGAATTATACTGCTTTTAATATTTTTGAAGGATTTGTACTTTCTTCGATATCTGTAACAATATCTTTTAAGATTAGATTCGCTTTCTCAATAAACTTACCTTGTGTCTTATCCATTAAATCGGCATACATTAATAATTGAGAAGTTATTTTTGACTCCGTAATTTCTTTCCAAAACTTATCGTAAACATGAATTTTACCTAATTTATCTGGAGTTAGTTGAAAATAGGAATTCACCGCATTTTGCTTTTGATTCGAATATATAGTAAATGTAGAAGGTTTAATAGTAGTATCGTCCATCGCTAAAGCACATTCCCCACCAAAAACAGTTTCTTCTAATTCGGTTAAATTGCTCCAATCTTGATTAAAAGTTTCTGATGTAGATGAAAATGATTGTCTATAAAGCAAAGGTTTAAGATTCGTTAAATAAGCTTCACACCAATGTTGAACAAGCTCTTCCACTTTTGCCAATTCCAACCGGTCTTGATCATTCGACGTTAAATAATTCTCCGCTTTTAAAGCTGCCATCACGTTTGGAATGGTACCTAAGGCAACATCTGAAGAACGCGCTATTTCGCGATAAGGTTTATTTAATAATTCTGGCTGATTTAGAAACTGGAACAACACTTTTGTACCTGTTTTGGTAAAAGCTTTACTCGAATAGGTTTGTGTTTCAGATTGATTCAACTTCCCTTCAACATGTACATGAATTGAATTGTGTTTAAAAGAAATATTTCCAGCTTTATCGATATAATTAATGCCTTGCTCAATTAGTAACTCTTTCGCATTAGGAGCAATGTAATTCGCAATGATTGTCACATTTCCTAATTGCTTTTTTTGGTGAAATATTTTGTCAATTTGTGTAGCTCGCACTTCATTTTTGGTCTCCACATACACCATTGCACGATTCAAATCAAAATAACTATTTAATCCTGAAGCTAGCTCCCTTGTGGAATCCCATGATAATTGTGAACCGAGGATTGAACGTAGATGTTGAAAACCAATCTCAATTATTTTTTTTTCCTGTTGTGGCATACAGTGTTGAATTACGTGAACAATGTTGAATTTTAAACAAATAAATATATTTATTTGCAGTTATACAAGCGTTTTTATGTGTTCAAGTGATTAGTTTTCAAAAGCATTATGTTATTAACCAAAAACTTTTGTATACCAAGTAGGGACTCACTGGATTTGCTAAAATAGGTAGCTTGACCTGTAAAAGCATAGGATAAATATACAATTATTTATTTTCAAATACAAGTATTACAAATACCCACAGCTTGTATTTCTAACGCGTCGATTTTAAATCCCTCTAAGTCAATTTTCGGAAATTGTTGAACATCTAAACAGAATACCTCATCACAAGATGTACATTTAAAATGAAGATGATTGTGTGTATGTGATTTCTCAGAACAGTCATTACTACAGAGTGCCATCTTTTTTTCGTCGTTCGGCAATGTTATCTCATGAATAACACCCTTATTTTTAAACGTTCGCAATGTACGATACAAAGTAATCCGATCAAAATCACCCAAATTTGCTTCAATTTGTTCTAACGAAATAGCATTGTCAAACTGATCAAAAATGGCCAAAACCATTAATCTAAAATCAGTAACGCGTAGTTTTTTATTCTTTAAAAGATTTAATTTATCCATTTTTGCAACTTTGTTGCATAAATTCATATATTTGCAACATCATTGCAAATATAGCGATTATTAAATGACAAATTATAAACTAATATATTCCTTTTTCCTATTCTTCTTAACACAAACGTTGTGGAGTCAAACGTATAATGGCGTTGTTATAAGTGCAGAAGCAGAAAATCAACCCATTCCATTTGCGGAATTACAGTTCATTCAGCTGGATACCATATACAAAGCAAATGAAAACGGTACATTCATTATTACTAATCTTGCACCTGGTAAATATTTGATTGAAGTTACTGCCAAGGACTTCGAAACAAAAACATTTACAATTCAGTTAATAGAAAATTTTCCGTTAACAATAGAACTATATGAATTCCATAGGCATTTAGACAAAGTAATTGTTTCAAATTATGGTGTTTTACAAGGAGACAATATCACCAATATCGAATCGCATAAATTAGAAGACCTGAATGGTATTGAAACAAGTAATTTAGGTGATGCACTCAACAACATCCCTGGAGTCACTCAAAGTGGAATTGGCAATGGGGTGAAAAAGCCGGTAATCCGAGGCCTTTCGAGTAGTAGAATCGTGACATACGTGAATAATTTACGGATACAAAATCAACAATGGGGTGAAGATCATGGATTGCCTATCACATCACTTGGAATAGGAAAAGTGGAGGTTATTAAAGGACCAGCATCCTTATTATATGGCGCTGATGCCTTGGGAGGTGTACTTTACTTTATTGACGAGCCTTATGCCGTTGCAAATACAATTAGCGGCTATGCCAAAACAAAATTTGATTTAAATTCACTCGGATCGAGTAATGAATTGGGATTTAAATGGGCTAAAAAACAATTAAAACTCAACCTTTTCGCTGAATACGACAATTTTGCTGACTTTACCATTCCTTCAGGTTCGAAAATTTTGAATTCAAGATACAATCAAGCCTCTATCAAAACAGCTATAGGTTATCAATTAAACAAATGGACACTAAACATTCGTTACACATATTATAGCGGGCGAATAGGTTTACCCGGACATAGTCATGAAGCCAACCCCGACCCTACTTCTTTTCAAACCGCAACACAGAATAGGACTGACAATGCGCCAGCACAAGTCGTACAAAACCATTTTATTTCCGTCGACAATAATTTTTATCTCGGCAATCATACATTATACTTAAACTTTGGTCAAACATTAAATGCTTTAAAGGAGTATGAAGAAAAAATAACCGTTCCAGATATTATTCTCCAACTCAACAACAGTCTAATCAATTTAAAATGGAAATATAAAATCAATAAAGCGTTCCAACTTATTTCTGGAGGCCAAGGCATGTATCAAAATTCGATCAACGGCAAAAATGCAGTCGAGTATATCATTCCTGACGCGACAACAACAGATATAGGCATCTATAGTTTACTTCAATTCGAACATAAAAAATGGAAATTCCAAACTGGTGGAAGAATTGACAATCGCCATATAACAACGAATGCTACATTTACAAATTTTAATGCCTTTAACGGAAACTTTACAGGTTATAATTATTCGGCTGGCGCTGCACGAATTACAAAAAAGACAAACTTAAGGTTGAATATTGCTTCCGGTTTTCGAGCACCGACAACTTCAGAATTATTATCAAACGGACCACATCACGGTGCCGTTAGATATGAGATTGGAAATGAAAATTTAAAAATAGAACAAGGCACACAAATCGATTTTAGTTTTGGCATACATTTAAATGATTTCGAATTTATTGTCAATCCATTTTACAATCAAATTAATAACTTCATCTATTTAGAAAACACCAATTTAAAAGAGGATGACCTAACAATCTATCAATACAATCAGGCAAATTTCGCTCAGCTTTACGGAGCAGATATTGGCATTCATTTCCATCCACACATTGCACATTGGCTTCATTTTGAAAGTAATTTAACCAATGTATTCGCTGAAGATAATCAACGGAACCCTATTCCGATGATCCCACAAAGCAGAATCAATTCTCAAATCATAATCAATCCGAATATGGCTTCCTTTTTTAAGGTGACCGCTATTACTTTACAGCACCTTTATTATTTCAAACAGAATCGAATTAGTCAGAACGAAAACATTACAAATGATGCCCACATTCTAAATTTTGGCATTCAAACAAAATTCGGTAAAAACGAAAACCTATTCTTTTCAACGGGTGTAAGAAATATGCTTAACACGACCTATTATAACCATTTATCCGCGATAAAAGATCTTGGCATTCCGAATCCTGGAATCAATTATTATTTCGCACTCAAATATGCTTTTAATCATAAACTAAAAATAAAATAAAAATGAAAACTTTAATTTACACTGCAAGTATTATTGCTTTAACAACATTTGCTTCATGCAAAAAATGTGCAGAATGCCATTATGATTTCAATGAGTCGGAAATAGAGTTAGGAGAATTCTGTAAAGATGATCTAGAATCAATCGAACATGACGGTTACTATGACAGCGCTACAGACAGCACATATGAAGTTCATTGTCACGAACATTAACATAAAAGCTTAAATATTCTATAGCTGCGTCAACTTTTCCGCCTTAATTTTCGTCTGTTAGCTAGAATAGGTATTCATACTACTTATTTTTAACTACATTTAAGTTTAGAAAACCTAACTCTTAGCGAGAAAATTAAATAATCATGTCTAAAATTCTATATAGAATTTCGGTACGATCACAACGACAGCCAACTATACTTTTATGGTTAATTTTTTGTTGTATATCCAGCACACTTCATAGTCAAGTTGTTGCCGGAGATGCTTATTTAATTGGTGCACAAGTAGAAATCGGAATAGACGGAGACGCAGGACATGAAGGCGCCGCAGATTGGCCTGATCATAATTCAAGAGGAGGCGTAACAGATGTTATATTTGGATTTGTTGCCAATCCAACTGATGACGGTTGGGTCAATTATAATGGTGATTATTTTACAGCAGGTACTCCAGAAAATGGATTCGGTGTTGAAATCAATGGGCGAAATTATAGTAACAATGCTTGGAATCATAATACCACTTCAACGCATTTACAAGAGATACCCAAACGACCTGGCACCAACATAACCCATTCGCAAGTTGATTCGTGTTTAACAGTTTCGTGGGAAGGCATGGTAGCTGGCGTTGTAATAAATGTGAAATATCATTTGGTAAAAAATAAACTTTATTACAATACAGAAATCACCATTACTAACGAATCCGGTAGTGATATTAACGATTTTTATTACTACCGTAATTTAGATGCTGACAATAACGAGCCTTTAACAGGTAACTTCAATACAACAAACACAATTATTGCACAGCCCAATGACGAATGCCTAAAAGCATTGGTTTCAGCAGAACAATCAACACCGTGGGATTCTTATGTTGGTATTGGTAGTTATGGTGAAAATTTCCGCGTAAGTCATGGCGGATTTTCAAATAGAAGCGGTTCTGACATTTGGAATGGCATTGGTTTAAACAGTACAGTGGGCTTAATAGAAACTGGTGACTTTGCTATTTCCTTGGCTTATAAAGAAGCGATATTAAGTGCGGGGGAAACGATAAATTTCAGTTATGCTGTCGTACTTGCTTCATCACAGGTTGATGCCTCATTAGCCAATTTATATTATGTAAATTATGAAACGCCATTTGTAAGTGGTGGCGAAGTAAATTGTTTAGAACGAATCATCGTCACTTCTTGTTTAGGCGCTCCGATCACACTAAACGTTGAAGGACCGGCAGTCGACGAATATAATTGGACATGGTCAACTGGTGACGAAGGAGAATCTATATTATTCTACCCAGAAGGAAGTGGTCCTATCTATGTAACAGGCGTTCCAATTTCCCCTTGTCTTTCAAGCTCTATTACCAAAGAAATATTTATTGAACTAAGTGAAGGTCCTATCATTCAAATAGAAGATCCAGGACCAATTTGTGAAGAATTCAGTTTAGACACATTGGTCATGTACGATGTAAACGGAGGAACAGACATTACGTGCATTTTTCTTACAGAAGAACCTGATTCTGCAACCCAAGTCGAACCATTATTCCCTGGACCAGTTGTTTATCCTGACGATGAAGTCTGGCTTTTATGCAGAGATACGATTACAGGATGTTATTATACACAATTAATTGACTTAAATTTTATTGGTATTGATCCCGCAGGAAAAGATACAATAATGGAAGTTTGTGGAGGTTTTGGTGCCATATACAATTTACACTTTATACTCTCTGATACGGATAATTCAAAAGGTAGATACGTCGATTTAAGCGGTACGGGAAAACTAAACGATTCGACAGGTATTTTTAACGCCGTCACACTTGAGGGGACTTTCGAATTTTTATATATAGTTGATGGCGTCGGTGACTGCCCAAGTGATACAGCGCATTACATCATAACTGTACTCCCCAACCCAAACGCTTTATTTGAATATGAGGTTGCTGGACTCTCATCAAACGATGGCATTGCAAGTGCCTGTATAAACGATACAGTATTTTTTACCAACCTCTCCTGGGTTGACCCGCCGCAATATATCGAATCCTTCCAATGGTCTTTGGGTGAAGGCGAATTTTCGGAAGAACTCCACCCCTGGAAATTATACACAGAAGACGCCAATCATTCAATATCCCTCGTTGTAGTTAGTGACAATGGATGTATCGATAATCACTCATTGCCAATAAAAATATTTGACTCTCCTAAAATCACACCATTAATCACCGATCCGCAATGTTTTGGGTTCACAAATGGATCGATTGAAGTAACAACTGATGTGAATATAGAATTCTTTAGAGTCGTCATTACAGACGAAGACAGAAATATATTAAGTGACGGCCCAGCTTTACTCGAAGGCTTAGGTCCAGGAACATATTATATTGATCTTTATCATGATAGAGGCTGTAATGGTTCCGACACTGTTACCTTATACGAACCCATTGAACTTGATATTTTACTACATTTTGCTAACCCACCATGTGCTAACGATTCAGGTTATGTTGTTATTGATTCTGTAACCAATCAAAGTTTTAATAACCCAATCTATTACGAATGGGAACCAAACCCTGCTGGAATTGAAGGATTTGAAGCAGATTCGTCCTATTGGATGAAAGCAGGTGATTATACGGTCACCATAACAGATTCGAAAGGCTGTAAACAATCGGCGGACATAACATTAATTGATCCTCCACCATTCTACTTTACCGAATGGGGATGGGACACAGCATATTGTAGATTGTACAATTATCAAAGTGGAAACGGAATTGTTTATGCTGCCGCAGCTGGAGGCGTCCCGAATTACCACTATGAATGGACTTATGATTATGATGGTACCACCTCAAACAACACAACATGGGGCGGTCGAAATCCAGGCAACCACACCATTCGAGTCACAGATGCCGGCGGTTGTGTTTTAACAAAAGTAATCTATGTTGACTCTGTAAACCCAATAGCATCATTCACAATGTATTCAACGGATCTGAATGAAGATTGCGAAGGAACAGCACCAGTAGAGGTTGAATTCACCAATACCTCACAATATTATGCCAACCCTAACAACCCAATTTCTGACACAACTTTCTTTTGGGATTTAGACCGAGGAATTGAAGAAGATTGGATAATTACACATGATTTTTACGAAAAATTCGATACAATTTATGAAGCAAATGGTGAATCTTATACCGTTAATGCATGCTTGATTGCAATGAACAAAAATGGTTGCCGAGACACGACATGTAAAACGATAACAATTTTTGAACCACCAATATTTACACCGATAAATGTATTTTCTCCAGATGGCGGAGGCGAAAACGACTATTTCACATTCGAACATTTTTCGAAAGGCATTGATGAGTTTAATTGTATAATTGTCAATAGATGGGGAGTACAAGTAGCTGAAATTAATGACATTCGAGGACATTGGAATGGACTTGATTATAGAGGCGTTAAATGTACCGATGGTGTTTATTTCTACACCTATTTAGCAATTGCCGATAATGGAACTAAGTTCGAAGGACAAGGGAATGTTACAATTATTAACTCCGGAAGAAAATAAGTTCAAAAATTGACCGAAAATCACAAGAAATATCAATTCAATTGTAAGTCGATTTTAATAATCTTAGTGTGCTGTTTTTCCATAACCAACCTCACCGCACAAATTGTAGATGACAATGCTTACTTAATTGGCACATTCGCAGAAGTAGCAGTACACGGTGAAGCTGGGCATGAGGGAACCGCAGATTGGGCAGACCACAATTCGAGAGGCGGGAATGAGGATGTACCATTTGGTTTTGTTGCCAATCCAATTCCTGATGGATGGGTCAACTACAATGGTGAATATCTCACAGCAGGAACACCCGAAAACGGATTCGGCATAGAAATAAATGGACGAAACTACAGTAACAATGCGTGGAATCCTGCGACATTATCGGCATACATGCAAGAAATTCCAAAACGACCTGGAACAACCATAACCCATACGGTAGACGCTAGTTGTAGAATTGTCGAATGGCAAGGAGTCGTCGAAAATGTAATCATCACTGTCCGCTATCAATTGAAGACGGGTAATAGCTATTACAAAATGCATATTTCATTAGAGAATACTGGACCATCAACCTTAAGAGATGTGTATTATTACAGAAATATCGATCCCGATAATAACCATGCACTAACCGACGAATTCAACACCACAAATACTATTATTTCACAACCAGGACCAGACTGTATAAAATCATTAGTTATTGCCCAACAAAGCGCTCCATGGAATTCTTTCTTAGGGCTCGGTTCATTGGAGGATAACTTTAGAGTAAGCCACGGTGGATTCGCAAACAGAAGCGGATCTGACATTTGGAATGCAACGGGTTTAAATGGAGATGTTGGAGATAGAGAAACCGGAGATTTTGCTATATCAATAGCTTATAAAACAGACATTGCAGCAGGAGAAACAGTAGACTTCAACTATGTAGTTGTAACCAACGAAAACGCTGTTGAAGATGCTTTTAAGAGTATGTACTACTTGTCTTACGAAACAGAAAACGAATCAGGAGAGGCTGCTTATAGAGGCTGCATATACGAACCTTATGGAATTGTTGTCTGTCCAGAATCATCGTTAACTGCATATTTACACGGACCTTTTATTGATCAATATGAATGGAGTTGGGAAGATTCAGAATCAGATTCGACTTCAGCTGAATTCGTCATTTCCGGCGCTACAAATATCACAGCAGTTGGAACTCCAATTTCCGATTGTCTATCAGGAACTATTGTCGTAGAAATTCGAGTTGCAATGGCTGCTGGCCCACCAATCGATTATGACGATCCAGGACAACTCTGTGGTTTTCTGGATTTAGACAGCTTGTTTATAAATGTAGATGGAGATAATAACTCATGTGTATTATTAACCGAACAACCAATGCAGGCAAATCAAACCGAACCCGCATTTTTAGACACAGTTATTCGAAGTGGTGATATTGTTTATATATCATGTACTGATACACTTACAGGTTGTTATAGTTTCAAAAAAATTACGTTAAATTTTACAGGTGAAGGCAGCGCAGGACCTGATTCGAGTGGAACCTATTGTAGTGGAGCGGGAACAATGGTAGACTTAAGTGGTCTTTTGGGTGATACCGCAAATCTTTATGGGAGATATGAAGCTTTGGATATAGGTGGTACACTGAATGATAGCACAGGAATTTTCAGTGGAACAGGCTTACTTGGTGAATACAGATTTTATTATATTGTTGACGGAAAAGCACCATGTCCAAACGATACTGCTCTTTTCACAATAACACTCGTACCATCACCAAATGCAAGATTTTATTACGAAGTGAATGGTTTATCATCCCTTGATAGTGTATTAGAGGCATGTATTAATGATACCGTTGATTTTTTCAACACCTCCTATATTGACCCTCCTCAAGTCATCGATCGGTACAGTTGGGATTTTGCCGACGGGACGAATTCCGCAGAAGAAAATCCGAGGCATCGATTTACTGGTGCTGGAAATTTTGCCGTCACCCTTTATGTTTTCAGCGAAAACGGTTGCGCTCATGCGTATGTGCGATCCATAAAAATATATAGCAAACCAAATATTGAAACAATTATAGAGCAACCACAATGTTTCGGAGACACTAACGGAAGTATTCTAGTCACCTCTGATATCGATATTAGTCTATTTGACTGCATAATAATGGATGAGTTTGGTACAATCATTAATGATGGAAATGTTTTCATGGACAATTTAGGTCCAGGCAAATATTATATTGAATTGAACGAAGACGCAGGTTGCAATAATGTCGACTCGGTTTTATTTAGAACTCCAAATGAATTAGATATGCTATTCCATATCGGTCAACCTAAATGCTTGGGAGACTCAGGTTATGTAGTAATTGATTCTGTTAGTTACGAAAGTTTGAACAATCCAATCACCTACGAATGGATTCCAAATCCTGCTGGTATTGGTGGTTTAGGTGCTGATTCTTCTTATTGGATGAAGGCAGGCGATTATTCTGTAATCGCAACCGATGCCAAAGGTTGTACAATTTCAAAAGATTTTAAACTAGTCGACCCACCTCTCTTCTACTTCACTGAATGGGGATGGGACACAGCTTATTGTAGATTGTATAACTATCAAAGCGGGAATGGTATTGTGTATGCAGCCGCTGCCGGAGGCATACCGAATTACCATTATGAATGGACTTATGATTATGATGGAACAATATCTAATAATTCTACATGGGGTGGCAGGAACCCTGGAAATCATACCATACGAGTTACTGATGCTGGTGGTTGTGTTTTAACAAAAGTAATCCATGTTGACTCTGTAAACCCAATAGCATCTTTCACAATGTATTCAACTGATTTGAATGAAGATTGCGAAGGAACAGCACCAATAGAGGTTGAATTCACCAATACCTCCCAATATTATGCCAATCCTAATAACCCAATTGCTGACACAACTTTCTTTTGGGACTTAGACCGTGGCATTGAAGAAGATTGGATAATTACACATGATTTTTACGAAAAATTCGATACAATCTATGAAGCAAACGGAGAATCCTACAACGTGACCGCTTGTTTGATTGCGATGAATAAGAATGGATGCCGTGATACAGTCTGTAAAACCATCACTATTTTTGAACCACCAATATTTACCCCCATCAATGTATTTACGCCGAACGGTGGCGGTGAAAACGATTATTTTACTTTCGAACATTTCTCTAAAGGAATCGACCAATTCAATTGTATAATTGTGAATAGATGGGGCATTCAAGTTGGAGAAATAAATGACATTCGAGGATATTGGGATGGACTAGATTACCGTGGCATGTTATGTACAGATGGAGTCTATTTTTACACCTATGTAGCCATTGCAGACAACGGCACCAAATTCGAAGGTCAAGGCAATGTTACAATTGTAAATTCCGGAAGAAAATAGTACATTTATAAAACCCTTTCAAAATAAAAATGATCAAGCAAATACTCATAGCAAATATTAAAAACGCACGCAATATATCGGTGCTAATTTGCTGCTTGATTATTCCCAACGTTCAGAGTCAAATTGTCGCTGGAAATGCATATATGATTGGTGAATATGTTGAAGTTGGTATTGACGGGGAAGCTGGTCATGAAGGAGCAATTGATTGGCCTGGAAACCATTCAAGAGGCGGGGTTACAGATGTAAAATATGGTTTTGTTGCAAATCCTCAAATTAATGACTGGGCTACTTTTGATGGAGATTTTTTCACCTCCGGCACACCGGAGAATGGATTTGGAATGGAGATCAATGGAAGAAATTATAGTAATAATGCTTGGAATCATTTAACACTTGTAACGCATCTACAGCAAATTCCAAAACGACCAGGCACAAGCATTACCCACACTAAAGTCGATTCGTGTATCACGGTTGAATGGGAAGGCAAAGTTGCTGGCGTTGCTATAAATATAAAATACCACTTAATTATTGATCAAGTAACGTTTGATGGTCCCGAATATGACCCATTATATTACACAACAGAAATCACCATTACAAACGAATCTGGAAGTGATATTGAGGACTTTTATTATTATAGAAATTTAGATGCCGATAATAACGAAGCCTTATCGAGAAACTTTAATACAAAAAACACCATTGTTGCACAACCTGACGAAGACTGCTTAAAAGCATTGGTTTCGGCCGAACAAACAACACCTTGGGATTCGTATGTTGGCATAGGAAGTTATGGTGAGAATTTCCGTGTAAGCCATGGTGGTTTTTCAAATCGAAGTGGTTCTGACATATGGAATGGTACAGGATTAAATAGTGATGTTGGCGATATTCAAACCGGTGATTTTGCCATTTCTTTAGCCTATAAAGAAGCGCTTTTATCAGCGGGTGAAACAATCAATTTTACTTATTCAATCGTACTCGACGAATCAAAAGTTGACGCTTCATTATCAAGTTTATATTATATCGAATATGATTCTTATTTTGGTGCAGGTGGAGAAGTAAACTGTCTTGAATACCTCACGCTTGACGGATGCTATGGAAATCTAATGCAATTCAATATTACCGGTCCTGGAGTTGATGATTATAGTTGGGAATGGAATGTTGATTATGACAATGACACATCTTGGTTAATGCCTCAACACCCTGTTACCTATCCATTTGATTGGGTAACTGTGGAAGGAACTCCTCTTACTGAATGTTTAACTACTCCAATAAAAAAAGCAATAAAGGTGTTTCCATATGGCGGTTTCTTATTGGTTATAGAGGATCCAGGTCCAATTTGCGATGAATTTAGTTTAGACACTTTCGTTGTGTACGATGATTATGGAAGTGAGCATATGGAATGTGTTTATTTAACGGAAGAACCGGATTCTGCTTGGCAAATGGAACCAGCTTTTGACGGCCCAGTTGTCTATCCGGGTGATGAAGTTTGGATGCTCTGTAGAGATACTGTAACAGGATGTTATGCTTATGAATTATTAGAATTTTATTTTATAATAGATAATGCCGCGGGCAGAGACTCTTCTATTGAAGTTTGTTCTGGTTTAGGCGCCATATACGATTTACACATGCTCCTTCAACCTGACGACAACAACAAAGGGCGATATGAAGAAATCACATCCTCCGGAAGGTTTAACGATTCAACCGGTGTATTAAATGCCATAACTCTCGAGGGAACATTCGAGTTCTTATATATTTTAGATGGCGTTGGTCATTGTGCAGGTGACACCGCACATTACATCGTTACAGTTTTACCTGCTCCAGATGCTTTATTCGAATTCGAAGTTGGTGGACTATCCTCCAACGATGGTCTTTTAGATGCTTGTATTAACGACACGATTTACTTTACTAACTTGTCTACTATTGCTGATCCGCAGTATATAGAATCATTCGAATGGGACTTTGGTGATGGCACATTCTCGGATGAATTACATCCGCGTAAAATATTCGACGAACCAGGCCTTAAACTATTCGTTTTAAAAGTAATTAGTAATGCTGGTTGTGAAGACAATTACAGCTATATGGTTAACATCTTTGATGTTCCTGAAATAACAACAATCATTGCCGATCCACAATGTTATGGTTTCACAAATGGATCAATAGAAGTTACAACAGATGTAAATATCGATCTTTTTAGAATTGTCATTTCAGACGAAGACAGGAATATATTAAGTGACGGTCCAAACTTACTTGAAGGCCTTGGCCCAGGAACCTATTATATTGATTTATATAATCGAGGTGGTTGCAACCAATCTGACACTGTCACTTTATATGGTCCGGTAGAACTTGATATTCTATTGCATTATGCCAACCCGCCATGCCTAGGTGATTCAGGCTATGTGGTCATTGATTCTGTAACCAATAAAAGTTTAAACAATCCGATATCATACCATTGGGATCCAAATCCGGCTGGAATTGAAGGTCTGGATGCCGATTCATCTTATTGGATGAAAGCAGGAGATTACACAGTCACTGTTACAGACTCAAAAGGTTGTATTCAAACAGCAGACATCACTCTAGTGGATCCTCCTCTATTCTATTTCACCGAATGGGGATCAGATACTGCTTATTGTAGATTGTACAATTATCAAAGCGGAAATGGTTCTGTCTATGCGGCTGCCGCAGGTGGTCGTCCGAATTACATTTATGAATGGACGTATGATTATGATGGAACAACATCTAATAATTCGACATGGGGTGGCCGGAATCCTGGTGAACACACCATACGAATTACTGATGCAGGTGGTTGCATTTTAACAAAAACTGTTTATGTTGACTCAGTTAATCCAATTGCCTCGTTTACGATGCAATCAACTGATTTGAATGATGATTGTGAAGGAACTGCTCCAGTAGCAGTTGAATTCACAAATACTTCTCAATATTTTTCGAATCCTAATAATCCATTAGCTGACACAACTTTCTTCTGGGATTTAGACCGTTCAATTGAAGAAGATTGGATGATCAGTCATGATTATTTTGAAAAGTTCGACACGATGTACCAAGAATTAGGAGAATCTTATCATATAAATGCTTGCCTGATAGCGATGAACAAGAATGGATGCCGTGATACAGTCTGTAAAACCGTCACAATTTTTGAACCACCTGTATTTACACCTATTAACGTATTTACGCCAAATGGTGGCGGTGAGAACGACCATTTTACTTTCGAACATTTCGCAAAGGGAATTGACGAATTCAATTGTATAATTGTGAATAGATGGGGCGTGCAAGTTGCTGAAATAAGTGACATCAGAGGACAATGGGATGGACTTGATTACAAAGGTGAAATGTGCACGGATGGCGTGTATTTTTACACCTATATCGCGATTGCTGACAACGGAGACAAATTCGAAGGCCAAGGCAATGTCACCATTGTAAGTTCGGGTAGAGAATAGACAAAACGAACATAGAATTACTTTATATCCGAATAAATATTTAATTCGAACATTATTTGCTCCCTCAGCAAATCACTGAGCAGAAAACACTTAGTTAGGTTAACAAATTGTTCTTAAAAAATTAGTGAATCAATTAATATTCGCTTAACACACATAACGTTGATTCGACTTTACTTTTACATCTAATATTTAAAAGATGTATGCTAAAAAAATTGACGATAAAAGGTAAAATCCTGCTATCAATGTTATCGCTTGTTGTTCTAGGATTTATATTAATTTTCGCTTTTATTGTCTATGAAAAAAAGAAGGATTCAATTGACGTTTTATCTACCCAACTAAATACAATCAGTAATTATTTCCATGACGCGTTACAATTTAAATCTGACTTTTTACTTTATGAAAGAATTAATCCTGAATTCTTTATAAGTGGCCGGAGTCATTATATAGACAGTTCTAAAAAAGCTATCAATAATTTTTCGCAAAAGCTTCATAATTTCTCAATTCACCGCAAATATTTAACGCACGAAAACGATGAAATATTAGTTAAAAAACTGAAATCCTACATTTCAAAATTCCAGGTAGAAATGGACTCGTTGGTCATATTAACCTTAAACCGGGGATTTGAAGACTACGGTATCGAAGGTAAAATGCGATGGTTTGCCCATCAAATGGAAACAGAATACAAAGAAATAGTTGAACCCGCAGACATTCTAACACTAAGAAGACATGAGAAAGATTTTATTTTAAGAAAAGAATTAAAATATAAAACAAAATTCGAACAACAATACCAACGAATTTTCAATAAAATAAATACAAATTCGACCATTAATACGAATAAAGAAACCCATTCTCTTACCACTTTAAAAATGTATCTCACCTATTTCGATTCGTTGGTAAAATTAGAAGGAGCAATCCGTCTTAAAAATGGCGGCTTATTGACAAAAATAGATAAAACAGGAAAGGTCATTCAAAAGAGTTTACAGCAAATACAAACACTTGCTACAGCTGAACAAAATATGCTCCTTGTCAATTTACGCAGTCAATTTGTATTAGGAATAACACTCTATTTTATATTCATTATTGCAGTCAGTTTTAAACTGTCTAGCACCCTTACAAAAGGAATTAAAAAGCTATCACAGAATGTCAAAAGTTTTGTTGAATCGAATTATAAAATAACCGCTAATTACAATGACTTTAAAGGACAAGATGAAATTGCTCAATTGGCAAAGAACTTAAAACTATTAGAAGATGAGATTGTCATCCATTTTAGCAACTACAAAACCAAAGTGAAAGAGCGGGCAAAAAAAATACTTACTCAAAAAGCAGCAATCGAATCTAAACAATCCGAAATCAAGCAAAAAAACAAAGATATTCTAGCAAGTATTCGTTATGCTCGTAAAATCCAAGACACCATTTTACCAAAACCAATTGCGCTTGATGAATTATTACCGAAACACTTTATTCTATATAAACCTAAAGATATCGTGTCAGGAGATTTCTATTGGGTAAAACAGGCTCAACAAAAGGTATTTATAGCAGTTTGTGATTGCACTGGACACGGTGTTCCTGGTGCATTTATGAGTATAATCGGCAACAACTTTTTAAACCATGCAGTGAATGTAAAAAAGATGGTTGAGCCGAATGAAATTCTACAATTCTTAGATACCGAAATGTCAAATGCTTTAAGCCAAAGCGATAATAACCAACACAATTACCCAACAAAAATCAGGTTAAATGATGGAATGGACATTGCATTAATCAGTATAGATTATAAGACTAAAGAATTAAATTTCAGTGGTGCCCAACGCCCATTAATTATGATCCGGAACAATCAAATCACCGAGATAAAAGGAGATAGATCACCTATAGGTGGACACATCACTAGCGCAAAAAATAATTTTCATTTACACCGATTTAACATTGAAAAAGACGATCAATTCTATCTCTTTACAGATGGATACGCGGACCAATTCGGTGGACCAAACAATAAAAAATTTAAACACAGATATACTAAACAGCTACTTCATTCTAATCATCAAAAAACAATAAAAGAACAAGGTATTATTATACAAGAAACGCACGAATTGTGGAAAGGACAAAATGAACAAGTCGACGACATTTGCATGATCGGACTACAGTTTTAATCCCCTAGGTTTAATTTAGATATATTTTTCCTCAAAATTCGAATGTCTCTTGGTTTAGAATTTTAAACCCAATTCGACAATTTTAGTTTTACCAAATTTACATCAGATACCGCAAAGAAGTTTCTAAAATAATGATTCAATGAATTGACACAAAACAAAAAGCCCCATCGATCAATTGACCAATGGGGCTTTTCTGTTAAATCTAAATAATTATATTTTCTTAAACTCAGAAATTGTTGGAGATCCAAATAAATTTATTTCAAGTTTTAAATCTGTATCGGTTAAATCAAGAATTTTACTTGACAATTCGAATGATGCACCTTCAAAATCAGTTTTAATAACTAAAGTTTCGCCATCGTCTTCAATCTTATATTCTTCAGTAATCGTTGATTCAGCATCAGTCATTGTAACATTACAATACTCTTCTTTTCTTAATTTACAATTATCAAAAGTATAAGTCACTTCATCTTCAGCTTCTATAGCTTCTCCATCAACTTTTACTAGCTCCCATGAACCATCTAAAGTTTTAACGGCTTTTTGATCTTTATTACAAGCTGCAACGATTAAAATCAATGCAAATGGAAGGATTAAAAATAATTTATTTTTCATAAGTTTTGTTTTTTGCAAATTTACTTAAAATAAAAAGAACGAAAATTTAAATATTTGTTAAAAAATCTAAATCCTATTTCCTTCTATCTTTAAACATTGTCGTTCATACGATTTAAAAATTCATCAGCCATTTGCGAAAATCGCAAATCCCTTCGCAAGCGCGCTCTTTTCAATTCCTAAACCCTCTGATCATGATCTACTTTTACATCAAACAAAAAGATTATGAAAACTTTATTAATCGTTATTATAGGATTTATTTTTACAAATGGTTTCGCTCAAAACTCTATTGACTTGGCGAATGTATATTGGAGAACTTCACCAGCTAATAAAATAGAGAATTCTAAAGAGCAAATATTTATGAATATGGTAGCAATTGATTTTAAATTGCCAATTGTTTTAGACGATAAAAATATTTTAATTTTCGGGACAGAATACCAACAGACAACTTTGCAATCAACGAATAGAGAATTATATGCTGAAAATTTTAGTTCAACAGCTTTACAAATTGGATATGAACATAGATGGAATACAAAATCCAAAGTATTGTTAATGTCATTTACAAGACTTAATTCGGATTTCGGAAACTTCTCTATCAATCAATTACAACAAGGAGGTTTAGTTTTAGGAACAACAGCACGCACTTCAAATTTTGATTGGAAATATGGGATGTACTACAATGCCGAATTTTTCGGTCCAATGTTCGTTCCTTTATTCGGATTCAACTGGAAAATGAATGAGAAATGGAGATTAAAATTAGTGATTCCTTTAAATTTCGAATTGTCGTATAAGCCGAATACAACATTTATTACTGGACTTAGATTCGATGGGGTTAATGCATCATACCGAACAAAGCGGAATAATTATATTGACAAAGCAGACAATAATCTATGGTTTTTCGCTGAGAAAAACATCGGTAAAAACATATGGTTCCATGTAAAAGCTGGTTATTCAATATTGAGAAAATACAGAACCTATGAAGGTGATGAGCAAATGAATTTTAAAGTAGGACCAGTTAATTTCGGAGATCAAAGAACAGGTGCTACATCAAGATTTGAAAACGGATTGTCTTTAGAAGCTCGTTTCATTTATAGATTACCGTTGAAATAGGAGAAAGACGAAAAGATGTTAAATGATATATATTAGCGCGGAAACAATTACTTGAGCCCGTTAATGCTAAATAATCGTTTTGATTCGCATTGGAATAGGGATCATAAAAAATGGTGTGACTGAAAACAACCACACCATTATTTTATCAAATATAATATTGTCACTCACTTACTTTTACCAGTCTAAACACTGCAGTCTCTCGATCTGAAACGATATTTACAAAATAAACACCGACAGGTGCATCCAGATCAACAATAAATTGATTACTTGTAGTTTCAACATTTGCTAATACTTTACGTCCATTTACATCTGTCACATTTAATAAAACACCATTCAAGTTTTGCGTTCGTTCAATTATGAACTGTCCTTTCGTTGGATTAGGATATAAATTAAAACTATTCACCAATGTATTTTTGTCAATCCCTGCATTTACAACACTTTTACAATCAGAAGTATCACGGCAATCACCATTTGTAATGATTACGGCATAGCTCCCATTTTCATCCGCAATGAATTCTCTATCGTTTGCATCAATAATAATGTCAAAATCAGGACATGTTACCCATTGGTAAGAAACATCTTCTGCGTTAGCCGTCAAGATTGTTCCATCCTGGTTAACCGTCACATCTTGTTCGAACAGCGTTAAGTTTATTGTAATTACACTATCACAACCAACATGATTTGGAATAATATCTTCGATTGTGTATTCGCCCAATTCGGTATAAATTTCGTCTCCACTCGGAACAACATACGCGTTACATGTCTCAATTGTAATGGTACTTGAAGAGATCGGTAGAATTGTTAAATTAATTGTCAAAATACTATCACATCCTCTAAAGTTTCTAATTGTATCATTAACGACATAAGATCCTACTTCTGTATAAGTCACATCTCTACTCGGAACACTATAACTTCCACATTCTTCGACTGAAAACTCACTATAACTTGGACCAAAAATCGTTAAATTTATAGTTATCACACTGTCACAACCGAAAGTATTTACCAATGTATCCAATACATCATATGTCCCAATATCGGTGTAAGTTTCATCACCACTTGGAACAGTATAAGAAGCGCATCTTTCTCTTTCGACAGTACTCGTTGTTTCAGCCCCTTTAGTTAGGTGAATAAATAATATACTATCACAACCCTCTTCAGAAGCTAAAGTATCAGTCACAACATACCTTCCAACATCTGCATACGATTCATCACCACTCGGAACTGAGTATTCATCCTCACATGTACTCACAGAAATTATACTCGCTATAGCAGGACCACCTATTCCTGCTCCATCAACCCAATTCGAACTTTCACCAGTCAAGTCAAAAAATAAAAGGTCACCATCATTGCCATTCCCACTTGCATCTTCGGCAATCACAACACCAGCATTATCTGCTCCGCCCACACCTTCGTTCAGTTTATAATAAGCCATCAGACCTTCAGGAATCACACAGAATTCATTGTTCATCATTGCATTTATTTCCGCCTTTGACCTCACAATATTCCAAATACGCACCTCATCAATACTTCCATCAAAAGCACGATCAACGTCGGGATAATGCCAATTGCCGATTACTAGATTATTATCAGTACCGGCAATATCTACGGTAACATTTGAAGAATCAACAGGTATACCATTCACATACAATCGTAATTTCGCACCATCGTATGTCGCAGCAACATGTTGCCATTCACCCAAGACTAATGTGCCAGCATCTGTTGTCAACTCATTCCAAGCTCCTGAACCAATATTCACGTTCAATTTTCCATCGTCTCCACAACGAATCATATAGCCATGATTCACATCATCGTCCTCTTTTACTATGATTCCTCCACGCCACACTTCTGCTCTCCAAGCCCTAGGCTTTATCCACGCTTCAAGTGTTAGACTTGTCCCTGTAATTCCGACAGTAGCATCATTTCCACAATTAATACGATCATTGTCTCCATCTATATCGATTCCATTCTGTGCAAAAAGCACAGGGAAAGCCAACAAAAAGGAATAAAATAAAATAATTTTTTTCATAATTAATAAAGTTTGGTAGCTTAAAACTAACCATTTAAAACGATTTAGAAATTATTTTAACATAAATAAAGCAATATGAAATATTATAAACTTTATATCTGATGATTGACAGAAACGGATAGCTAATGCTAAATAATTTTATTCATTTTTTAGCATCAAATAAAACTAAAAATCTTATACTCCTTAAGGTTTCATTTCGCCATTTATGATTACATAAAAAACACGATTAGATTCATGGACCTTCCACAAACTATAATCATAAAAACTCAAGACTGGGAATTAGAAACTATACACTCTAAAAACTATGATCCATAAATTGCCGACCACACTTCTTTTGCTGGTCTTTCAACACCATCTTCATTTAAGAGACCAGTATCACGCCAAATCTTACCTAAATCTTTAATATCATCAGGAAAAGTTTCCCATAAAGCATCAAAATCGCGATGTGCCCACCAAATAATAAATTCATAATCATGATTATTAGCATTGACCAATAAAGTCTCTAGATACGCAGCCTGCTCTTCCGGATCACTTTCTATAGACAAACTTAAAGCAGCCACCTCCAAATCGTTCGCTATATGACACGTTTCTACAAAAGCGATTGGTTTAGCTGTGTGTTTATGCAGAAAGTCGAACGCCTTTTGAAAATCCTTTTGCTTACTCATCCCTATAAAAAATGGATAAAAACTAATAGCAGCAAAGTCCATTTGCGCGACCAAAGCATCCACCTGGGTAATATATCCTTCATGATCTGCTAGATTTGATTCATACCAATTATGTAACGTAACTGATTCAGCAATTTTTATATTTGGGTATAAACTTTTTATGCGGACCCTGACATTATTCATAAGCGCTCTAAAATCATCCCAGAGATCGGGAGAATTAAGCAATAAATCGTTCGATTCAATAGATGCGACTAAATAATCAGGACGAAACTGATCAATTAAATATATCAGATATGCCACATATGCATCTTCAATATGAACATCATTCATAGCGGAATAAGTGGGTGATTCATTATCCATCCCAACTTGAATATCATCCCTTGCCGAATTCAAAATACTAACGGATAAAAGCATATGCTTATCAATTGGTCGTCTTGCCGCTTTTCCTTCAATATTGGCTCTAAAGTCTTCCGGTAAAAATGTACCTGCAATCAGTTCATCCCAAGGAATTCTATCGTCGACATGTTCGGTATAAATATCTCCATTTGCGAAGATAAAATCGTAAGTATCATTTACTGCCTCCACTGTAGGTCCATAAGGCCAAGCTGTAAACCCCATTTTAAAGTTTCGCTCATCTATAACCTCCTCTGGACTATCCTTTTTACAAGCAGTCAACAATAAGACCATTGCAAATATTATGAAAACTTGTTTTCCTTTAAAATTCTCTATTATTATCATGATTTTTAACGATTTAGTCACAAAATACCATTTTCATCCTTAAAAAACAACTCAATTAGTAATTCCAACCTCTTTACACTGAAGTACTTTAATAAAAATTGAAGCGGCTTTAAGGTAGGAGAACTGATAAAAATCATGCTGAGAAATGATTTCCATAAAGTTGATCTATAAGAAATAACCTAACTTTATATTAAACTTTAAAGTAAGAAAAGATGAATGTAGTTTTAACAACAGATTTTTCATATGGCGCAAATAAAGCCATTCAATATATTATACAATTATTTGGGACTGAGCATGTAGAATATGATTTATTAAATGCTCTTGAAATAAAACGAGCAGGTGCTACTTTCAGTCGAGATTTTATTAGCGATGTAGATGATTATCATGAAGATGCTTTAAACGAATTGAAAGCATCTTTGATCAAAAAAAACCCAGGATTAGTCATAAATTCGAGTGCTTTACCGGGATCATTAGTTGCGGTAATTGATCGATTTACACAATTAAAAAAGATTGATGTTATCAGTTTGGGTGCGAATGGATCGAGCAATATATATGAAGAAGTATTAGGAAGTAGCACCAAAGAAATTATTGAATACAGTAAAATCCCAGTCCTTGTTGTACCTGTTGTTACACCAATAAAGAATCCAAAAAACATATTAATTGGCATTGATTCGAATATTGCCAAAACAAAAGATTCATTGCTGAAATTTATTCAAAACATCAATCTAAATGATGTAAAAATCACACTGATTAATATCCAACTCAAAAATCAACTTCCTGCAGAATTAATGGAAGCATTAAAATATGATTTACAAAATATTGATCAATCGTTACAAATCGATATTATCGAAAAAGCGAGTAATGAAGCAAGTATTGATAATCAAATATTAGAATTTGCAGAGCAAAATGATATGGATTTAATTATCACGAGTCCTCATAATCACTCACTTTTTCAACGCTTATTTATGAAAAGCACTACTAAAAACCTTGTAGAGAAAACACATTTGCCTTTGCTAGCATTAAAGGGGTAAGAAGATTAAAGATCCAACTTTTGTAACCAAATAAATCTCAAGCATTATAGCATTAACCAAAATCCTATTTATGCTTAGACGACTACTTTACAGTGGTTTAATATTTGTTTTACCACTACAATTATCCGCGCAAGCCCCTGTTAAAGAATTATCAAAGACAGCTGAAAAGCTAGAGAAAAAATTCTTGAAGAATGATATTTACGTAAAGATTCCGGCAGGCACTTTGACTAAAAACATAGAAGCAGGAGAAACTGAGCTGGTTGAAATCGATAACTATTTCATGTTAAATAGAGAGGTCACCAATATAGATTACCGCGAATTCCTTCATTATTATAAAGAACGAGACACTGCTAAATACAGTGCATACATGCCTGATTCGACAGTTTGGCGAACTAAAAACACATATATGGAGCCTATGGTGAACCTCTATTCCAATCATCCGGCTTATTACAATTATCCTGTTGTTGGCGTAACCTATAATCAGGCGAAAGCTTATTGTGCTTGGTTAACAGAAATAATCAATAATAATACTGACAAAATTTTCAAAAAAGTACTTTATCGATTACCAACCGAAGATGAGTGGATATATGCTGCCAATGGCGGAAAGGACAATTCGATTTTCCCTTGGGAAAGTGATTTTTTAACAACTGCAGACGGGGATTTCAAAGCCAATTGCATCACTTTCTCACCAGAAAATATTTACCGTGATACCTTATTCCAAAAAAATGAGTTTGGAGCATTTGAAGAAGTTTATATTTACCGCACACATCCAGGCGGATTCAATGGTGTGCGTGGCGTTTTAAACGATGCTTCAGATTTAACAGCACCAAGTAAAAGTTATTACCCTAATGGATTTGGTTTGTACAATATGGCAGGCAATGTCGCTGAAATGGTTGCAGAACCCGGAATTACGCATGGTGGTAGTTGGAAAGATCCGGGGTACTATTTACAAAACAGCATTTCACAATATTATACCGACGTGAATAAAGGCGCCAATAATATTGGTTTTAGATACATAATGGAAGTCATAGAATATTAACCCGCTTTGGACAGTCTATAAATCATTTAATACTACTTATGTTTGCAGTATAAACATCAAGAATGATTCGCATAGCAAAGCCCAAAAGTCAAGACATACAAGCTTTAACAGCGCTTGCAAAGAAAACCTTTATAGAATCGCACGGTCATAGCGCACCTGAAAGCGACATTAAAAACTACCTCAGCAACCACTATACAATTGCAAAATTTGAAGAGGAATTAGCTGATCTAAAAAACAATTATCACTTACTATTTATTAATGAGGAATTGGCTGGATTTTCTAAAATCATTTTCAATCAACCTATTGCTGCGGTGTCGGATGACAAAATCACAAAGTTAGAGCGAATCTATATTCTTGAAAAATTCCACGGGCAAAAACTAGGTCTTTCCTTATTCAATTTTAATTGCGAATTGGCAAAGGCGAATCAACAAAAAGGCATTTGGTTATTTACATGGATTGAAAATAAACGCGCCATTAATTTTTACGAAAAATTAGGATTCGTTGTTGTTGGCGACCATAATTTCAAAGTCTCCGAAACCCATTCAAATCCGAACTGGCAATATTATTTGGCTTTTTAACTGAGATCGACACTTAGCCCAAACGAAAACTCAACGGCATTGTAAAACGTACCCTTACAGTTTGACCTTTAGAAATACCTGGTTCCCAATTCGGCATTTTATTCACTACCCTTATCGCTTCCTTGTCAATAGACTCTGAAACACCTTTTATTACTTTGGCATCCGATATCTTTCCACTTCGTTGCACAACAAATTCCACATAAACCATTCCTTGTTCACCTGCTTCCCTTGCCTTTGATGGATATTGTACATTATCGCGGATAAAAGTAAACATCGCCCGTTCTCCTCCGGGATAAACAGGATCTTGAAATTCTATTCCATCAAATTCTTTTTCATTCCCAGCTTCATCCCACCAAGTTGATTGCGGTTCATTCTCTCCCTTATAAATATGATTAGCTGAACGATTGCCGTTTTCGTAATAATAAGTCCATTCACCCGAACGACTGCCATTGCTAAAACTACCTTCGTAAGCCAATTCACCATTCAAATGCCATCCTTTCCAAGCGCCATCTTCTTTACCTAAAAGAAATGAACCTGATTCAGTTTTGCGCTTGTTCTCCCATAGTTCATAAGAACCGTTCAATGTATCTTCCGAATAATTACAACGCTTAATTAAAGCGCCATAACTTTCCCAATATTCCCAAAGTCCATCTTTCAAACCTTTTGTATAACTGCCCTTCACAGTTACTTTCCCCCATTCGGGTTGCGTTTCCCAAACACCAACTTTATAGTTATTCTCATAATATCCTCTTGAAAACTCTCCTTGATACGAATCAAATTCAACAAAATAGCCATTTTTAATCTCCATTTTATCCGATAAATAAGTACCACTCAACAATATTTTCCCATCCATTTTTGATTTTTCCATCCAAAATGATCCGTCTGTGTGGCGAACTGTTCTAACCATCCGACTTGCTTTCCGCTTACTTGTTTTTTCGCCGTAATAATCGGTATACTTTACAGTCGTATCCGACTTGGCAGCTTGAACAAAATGAGGAATTAGCAGGATTAAAAAGAGTATAAGAAAATTTTTCATGGAGACAAAGATAGTTGGTATTCTTTCACTATCCAATTACATATAGAGCAACATAGAAATCGTAGGATTAAGAAGACTTTTTCAAAACACCCAAGCTCATTTGTTTATTCAACTCCATTAAACGATAGGTTTTGTTTTCATTAACCTCAAGGACTTCATCATAATAAGCAGCAACTCTATTGGCATGTACTTTTATATAATGATTAAAAATCACCCCATAACAAACTATGGCTGCAATAATGAGCATGATTAAGACATTGACAAACGTAAACTCCAATTGAATCAGTGTAAAAGTTAAAATCAAAAACAGTGCAGACAAGCTCACAAAAGTCAATGCTATTTTAACAGAGTTAAAACCACAGTTTCCTAATATATGATGAAGATGAGTCCGATCTGCTTGAAAAGGGGATTTTTTATGAGTAATACGTTTAAACATTACCCGCAACGTATCCAATACAGGCAATAAAAGAAGTGCTGCAATAATGAGTACGATAAACTCGGTATCCATTCCCATTGCTTTGAAAATAGATTTGCTTTGTACTATATGTAAAGATAAAAATGCAATTGTAAATCCTAAGAAAAGTGAACCTGTATCCCCCATGAATATCTTTGCATTTTTAAGGTTAAACTTCAAAAAAGCCAACACACCTCCCAACAATGACAAGACATACAACAATGTATTAAAGTCACTACCTATTGCTAATATCGCCACAAAGATGACCAAAACGAATACTGCAAAAGTTCCTGCTAAACCATCAACGCCATCTATTAGATTAAAAGCATTCGTAAAACCAATTATAAAAAAGAAAGTGATCATATAGTTGCCTATAAAACTAGCATCTGAAAACACTGGCACAACACCAATATAGTTGATGGTTAAGACCGCTGCGATGATTTGAAATAAAAATTTAGTCTTCGCAGTTAAGTCTTTTCTGTCATCAATAAATCCAATCATCAACAAAACTAAACTACACAAATAGGGAATTACAAGACTTGAATGTTGCATTAAAAAGTAGGCTCCAATCAATGACAACAAACCGAAAACAAGTCCTCCAGAAGATGGAATTGGAGCTATGTGATGCTTTCTAAAATCTGGAATATCCATAAGATTTCTAACTTTCAAAAAGGCGATATACTTAGGATAGAACCAAAAAGCCAGCAGCAATGAGGAGACTAATACTCCTGGAATTAACAAATAGATGACGTTCAAATTTTCCATGGTTACGAATTAGAGGATTCATAAAACAATTTTGATCTGTCGAGATGCGCATATCCTCTCTCTAACAATTCAGGATATTCGATAGGCATCTCATTTTGTAAATTCGGCTTCTCGTAGGCAAAATCAAAAGACTCTATAATACCAGCATACCTTTGACTAATGTGATGCCAAGTATAATTCACCATTGCAATTTTATATAATTTATCAGCGATTTCAGCATAAGCATCAGCTGAAGTATTTTGCATCAAATCAATCAGTTCCTTTTCATTTCTAAAAAACAGACCTTCTTGTTTCATTGTTGCTTTATTAAAAGAAACATTAAAAGCCAAGACTGGTAATTTCAGATACATGGCTTCCACCAACGAAGGATTTGTTCCTCCGGCACTGTGGCCATGCACATAAACATTACAATTCGAGCGCAACTGATCCAGTTCTTTTTGATTATAAATTGGATCTAACAAGTGGATATTCTTGTATTTTTCAAATAAATTTTTAAGATTTTTACCGTAATCACTATTCTTCCAATTGCCCACAATCACCAATTGCTTATGCGGTATTTTAGAAAAGGCATTTAAAATTAAATCCAGATTATTCTCCGGTTCAATTCGCGCCACTTTAAAAGCATAAGGTTCTTTGATAAAGGGATATTTCACATATTCCTTTTCCGTTAATTCTTGTCTCGATGTATGATCTGCACCATAAGCGATTAAATGACTTGCCGTTTTATAATTTTTTGCTGTATATACCTTAATAGATTCGTTGTCCGTTATGTCGGCATCCGAATATTTTACAGCGACTTTTTCAGACCATTTCAAAAACCACTTCGCAAACCTGCTCCATTTATTCCTTCTCCATTCTAGCCCATCAATATTCACAACAACTTTTTTCTTTGTAAACCATTTGATAAAAGGGACAAATAAACCTCCTGAAACACCTAAAATGACAATATAATCAGCATACAAAATCGCATGCGCCATCGACAATATATCATAAGGAATACTGGACACACCATTCGCATTCAAAGGAACATAATGCACGCGTGCTTTATTCCAATGCTTAACACGTTCTTCTTTGGCGTACAATTTTGTACTTGCATATACATGCATATCGTAAGTTTCGCCAAGATTTAACACCAAATGATGTGCTAAAGTCTCAAAACCACCATATCGAGCAGGAACACCTGTTGTTCCAATAATTGCGATTCGTTTTTTTGCGTTTTTCATGTCTGCGTTTTCATTCTTATTTACCAAAGTCTTGCCACAAATAAAAAAGCACTGATAAACAGCGCTCTAGACAACCTTATATAAAAACAAAAGTCTTAAACTGGGATGTAAATCCCAATTTGGGACGACTAACATTCAGGAATTGCATTCCGCCATCTACCATTAAAATGTTCGATTGTAAAGCGATTATTGAAAGCTTTTTTGGCTTGCTCACCAACATTAGGAATAAGCTCTTTATTATTGATTAGGGCACGAATAACTTCTGCAAATACAGTTGGATCATTTGCGGGTATTATAAATCCATTCTCACCATGTGAAATTGCTTCTTTTGCTCCACCAGTATCAGATGCGATTACAGTTTTTGCTGCAGACATTGCTTCCAAAACAGTGGTTGGAAAAGGATCCTTCATTAAAGAAGGAATTAAACAGATATCGGCTTTTTTCATTTCATCTTGAATATCGTTCATAAAACCATGCAGCACAATAGCATCTTTCAAACCATAAGCCTCAATTTTCGATAATAAATCACTTTTTAAATCTTCACGACCACTTAAAACATCACCTACAAAATTGAATGTAACCCCTTTCAATTCAGCTTTTGGAATTTGCTTTAGCGCTTCGAGTAGATACCATTGACCTTTTTCGGGTTTGATTCTGCCAAACAAATAAAAAGACAAATCTTCATTTGCTGATTTGTTTTTCTCTCCGGGCATGGCTGGAATTCCGTTATGAACGATACAGCTTTTCGCCTTTTGATGTTTAACCAATCGATTTAAATTATCACGCACCGCTTTAGAAACACTGATCACCGTATGACTGTATTTAAACACCATTTTGGCGGTTAGTTTTGCAATTATTTTTGGATCCTCTAGAATTTCATGAACGTGCGTAAAAACAGGCACCTTCAATCGACTTAAAGTTGGCAGCATTAATGAACAAGCCAATGTATTGACATAAACTTGCTGGAAATTATAGACTTTATTTTCTTGCTTTATAAGTTTCTTAAATACCCTATAAGACCTACCAAATCCTACCAAACCTTTTGGATTAAATATTCCACGACTTATGATTGGCAAGTCCTTTATAATTTTCACTTCAGCTGAAGGTAATTCTTCACGAATTAAATCGATCAAAGGACCGTGAGAAGGCAAATAAATTATAGGTTTAAAATTGACCATTGCTTTTAATGCAATGACAAGAATTCTGTCTGCACCATACAATTCAGTACTTGGATGGAATACCGCTAAGTTTTTCATAATTATTTTATTAATGCGTATGCTTTGCTGATCACATCAGCTTTTGATGACCATTGGAAATTTTTAGCTGCGTATTTTATCGCATTTTCAGCATGAGAATTGTACATCTCTTTATCTTCATAAAGCACTTTAATTGCGCGACTAAAATCGACAATTGACTGGTTGTATTTACCATAAGGAATTCTGATGGCACATGAATCGTCACACAATTCACCTGGACCATAATTATCAAAACAAACCACAGGCAATCCATAACTTAATGCTTCGGGAACCACCATGCCAGCACCTTCGTGCGAACCGAATAAAAAGACAGAGGCAGAACGATAAATCGCATCCATTTCTGATTTGTCTACCCATTTAATAATTTCAGTAACACTTTCAATACCTTCTTCACGAATTAATTGTTGCATTGTTGCTAGCTCCTCACCTTTACCCACTAATTTCAATTTAACATGATCGCGCTGGGCTGGCTTTAGCTGATGATAAAATTTTGCAAAACCCCTTATTGTCACATCAAAACCTTTCATATAAACAAATCGACCAATACTGAGTAGCGTAAATTCTTCCTTTTTGACCTCTTCCATTACTGGTACTTTCTCATTCGCCACAGCAGGTAGAACAATAATTTTATTTTGATTTGCACGAACCGCATCATTGATTCCAGAATTGATAACAAAGATTCTTTTAGCCGTCCATTTAGAGATATAATAAAAAGGATCAGCATTCCGCATCACAAATTTGACGGCATTATACATTCTATCTTTCATATAATTCTTCCGACTATAAACAGGTGCAATAAAATCCTTTGGCACTGGAGGGTGATGTCCGATTGGCCCCCAAAAAACAGGTTTTCCGAGCATCCATAAAAATTGAGGATGACTATCACTGTGAAAATTTACAGCATGCGACAAATCAGGTTTTATTCCTTTCATTTTAACAAATAACGGGAGGAACATTTGCCAGAGGTAGAAGTACAAAACATAACCTCTTTCACCTAATTTATGTTTCCAAAACATAGCCCATTTTGGCAAGTCGTAATAGTAAAACTGCATGTTCTTATGCAAGGGATCCGGTTGTTCTTTAAAAAACCGATCAATCTCTGGTTGATTGTTCTTCCGTGTGACTACAAAAACATTGTGTGACTTGGCCAATTCTAACGAAATATTCCACCCCGTGCCATCTTCAGAACCTTTAAAAGGATTTACTGCATAAGCCGTCAATAATACATTTTTACGTTTTGTCATGATTAGGCTGTTTTATTGATTGCTTTAAAAATTGTTCCTACGGTAACCGACTTTTTATCATTTTTAACTTGCATATAAATCTCATTCCGAGAAGATTTCAAGTCGACAAAAAGCGTATTGTACCGTTCGTTAAGCTGATTGATATCCGCTGCATTTAACTCTTGTTTTCTTTTTAAAATAGTTTCGGCATCATTGTAGAGGTAAAAATTAAAATCTGCTTTGTAAATTAGGCGGTATAAGTATTTCGTAAATCGTCGGTTCAATTGAATATTCGATCGTTTTGCGTCATTAATAAAATCGAAATAATATCGATCGTAAATCACCACTTTGCCTTTCAGTATATATTTAAAATAGACGTAAAATTGGCCCAATATATAATCGGTATAATAATAACTGAAGCGCAAGAAAGAAGACAATGTACTCTTATTCGTTCCTTTCCTAGGCAATTGCGTTCCCGCTCTTTCTTCAGCATTTTTTTTCCCTCCATATTTTGCAGCACTTAGAATTGGAAGAATACCCGGTCGGTGACGCAACAATACCACCTTTTTTCTATATTTCTGTTCGAACTGTTGTTTAACTTCAGAGATAATGGTTGTTTTACCTGCACCATCTACACCTGAAAAAGTGACCATAAAACCACGATTTGCGGTTATATCAATGCGTAAATCATTTAAATATTGTAGTTTTCTATAGAAACCCTTGAATATATTGCGGTTGAATTGATACATTAAAAATCGTTTTGTTTGAATTAGTTTTTCTGTACTAAAATCGAAAGTTTCAAAGATATTAGTTGCCCTGAGATCGTAATTATTTCTAAACATATCGAGATAGCCATTAATTGCGCCTTCTTGAAATAAAGCTTCAGCAAATATTTGTTGATATTTGAGCGGCATTGCTGTTTTATTTAGGGTGTAAAAATGTTGGGTATACGCCAAGTCATGCACAAGTGCAGGAAGTCTCACTCCATTGACTAAACGAGAGTGATAGAGAACAGATAAACAATTTAAATACCTTCTCCCTTTCCTAACAAAATCATGAATCAAATCAACACTTAAAAATGCACCATTGATAAAATGAATTTGAGCAGTGCTCATGAATGATTTCTTTACAATAACACATTTAGCCACTAGTTCATGACTTTTAACAAACTTCAAAACCGATTCAATTTCATCTTTGGCTATAGCAAAATCCAAATCTGAATTCAACGGCAAGTCACTAAATTGATTTAAAAAGTATTTTAAAGCCACATAATTTTTCGGTAATAAATCTGCTTGAAATTCGATAAGAAATTCTCTACGACAATCCGTTTCTAAATTTGGAAAATTAAAATTAGACAGTGCTTCTTGCCAACCATTTAACAGTTCGATATGGTCCAAACTTAAATTGCCTTGTTGGTCAAAAAGAATGATATTCTTTCCGATTACATCTAATAAATACAGCTGATGACAGCGTTCAATATTGACCTTGTGTTTAAATGTAAAATCTTTAATCTGTGGATGGTTGAACATGCGTTTAATTTCCTTTTCAACACCACGCAAACCATTTCTATTCACCAATAATTCTGATTGATAAATAAAATGGAACAAATCGTATAAAACCGGCGCATCAAACCTTGTCATTTCCCAATCAAACACTTGCAAAACATCTTCACCAACAGCTACATTCCACGGTGTAAAATCACCATGATTGATGGCAGTATAAACATATTGATGGCGGTAAATATTCGTTTTTAAAGCATTTAATTTTGCACTTAAATTGAATAAATTTTCAGACTTAATTCCCTTCAGTGTATACATTTGCTCAACCACATCTTCATAAAAATCAGTTTCACTTAATTTTTTATATTTCAAACTCACTTCAGTCAATTCTAAAACAGCTTCAATATGTTGTTCTGTTAGCGTTGAAGAATTAGTTTTATTCGAACGATCAATAGCTTTTTGGATTAAAATACCAGCTGATTGATTCATGTTTGTAATTGGAATATTCATTTGTTTCAAGTCCAGATTAGACAATCGTTTTAAATTAATTTTCTCTGCTTCAATACAATTGTATGTTTGAGTGGAATTGGCTAATTTTAAATAATTCGTTGCCACCCCTTTTGTACTCACTTGTACAACTGGTTTCCTGTGATGACCGGGTGTTCCTAAAAAGACAGCAAATGAATCATGCATTACATTTTCAGTCTGCTCAATAAAATAAGGCTTCACTGTACTTAATAATTGAAAAGACTTGCCCACCCAATTCACTTTATTCAATTTCAAAACCGTTTTAAGAAGACCCTTTTTAATTTTTGCTTTGAGTGATATGCTTGGTAAAAAATCTAAAACACGCATTGATCGATCACCTTTTTGAAAAATATAGCGCGCGTGACCATTCGGCGCCTGAATTAAATTCAATTGATACGATTTGTGAGGCGCACTGATCATCTTTTCACTAAAATCGATGATATGGTCAAAGTCAGATAATTCGAATTCCTTAAACCGCATCAATTCATCTCCAAAATTGAAAAGTATTTTAACATCTGAAATGGTTGTAGCGAACTGTTCATCCATATCCCATTCAATTTTCCCATAAGGATCGAAAGTATAGATATCTATTGGATCAATTGAAAGCAATTTTGCAATTGCAATTAAATCAGAATACTTTATAGCGCGTTTAAAATTAAGCATGGTCATCATTTTTGATTTTCCTAGACCTTTGTAATAAACATGCCATGAAATTACTTCACTGGTTTTAAGCGATTTAAAAAATATACAATGAGACGGTTTATCCTAAAAAGAATCAAATTTCCCATTCTGGGAGACTCTTAATCATACCTTAGCTCAATACGTTGTGGTTGAATTTGCTCATCCATGCTTTTTCAATGGAAGTTAAGAATGTTCTTTTTTCAAACAAGAACAAGAAGATAAGGAATTGCCAGAAAAGAATACCATAATTGGCGTCTCCGAATATGCCGAATTCCGTAAAAGAATTGATCATTACAGGAATCACCATTGCGATAAAGAAATGGCCATAATCATTCCCTTTATTAATAAAAAAATTCCGGATGGTAAAAATCACCTGAAACAGCGCGATAAACAAGCCTACAAATCCTAAATTCATTAGCACTTGCATAAAAGTATTGTGGGTCATTTTACCCGGATAGGTATTCAATCCTTGAAAATAATCAGTATAATTAATCCGCATAAAACCATAGCCAAAAAATGGTTCTTTGATAATACCTTCATTCAATAGCGCAGTCCAAAACGGCAATCTACCGGTCATACTCATCACCTCTTCGACACCTCCACCATCTTTAAAAATGATCATATTGATAGCCAGTGGAGCGACAATAATCATCATAGCGAAAAGGGCAATTTTTAATTTTTTATTCTCAGATTTAAAGATTAACAAACCAATTATGAGCAGAAAACCAATTAATGAAGAGCGGCTAGAAGTCAATAAAAGAATAACCAAGGCACCGATCATTGCAAGGATCGGAAATATTTTTTGTTTACCCTTCACATCAATTAAATAAACATAAGCCAATGCTCCCAACATACTAGCCAACATCCCCAATTCATTTGGATTCATAATCCAACCTCCCAAACGAATCTCTTCCCCGCCTCTCATTTCACGGTAAAAGAAATCAGGCAGCACAAAAGAACCGATAATAAAGATGAGAATAATGGGGAAAATTGACTTGACAAAAAGTTGAACGAGGTTAATTTTCTTATGCGGATAAAAGATATTAACGGTATAAACAACAACAAAAAAGTAATAAACAAACACAAAACTCTCGAAGGTCATAAACCATTGTAATGCCGAATATTTTGGATCAGTTGACCAAGCAAAAGAAGCAAATCCAAGAATCAAATACAAAACGTATAAGATAAGCCCCATCGAATTCTTCAATTGCAAAATATTTACACATCCGTAAGACTTGAGTTTTCTTAAAATTAGGATGACAGTTAATGTCATTCCCACACGTAAAATCACCTTAAATATTTGTGTGATTATTTTAATATCCGTAATAGAAAAATAACCCGCAATTTTAATGAACAATACCAAACTTAGTATGCCGCCAATATTTCGAATAAGATATGGTTCCCTATCTTTTAACATAAGATGCCAACAAAGTATTTGCTATATTATTCCAATCGAACTCGGTTGCGACCATCTCTTCAATATTATTCTCTAACCTTTTTATCTCACCGCTTTGCTTCTTACTTTTCAATTCGTTTAAAGCCGCCACAAAATCAGTTACGTTTGGCGCGTCCAATATCCAGCCCGCGTCATATTTACGCAAATAATCACCCATATTGGTTTGTTCAGTTACAATAACGGGCACACCTACACTTCCAGCTTCAAGCACTACACCTGGCATGCCTTCATTACGAGAAAGTAAACACAATGCATCCCAAGTTGCAATTTGTTTTAATTTTTCATCACCAAACAAAGCTCCTTTAAATATAATCGCATCTTGCAACCCATAATCAGCGACCATTTTTTTAAATAATTTCTCTTCTCCTCCAGCACCAATCACCTCTACAATTATGGGCGTTTTTTCTACAAAGACTTTAATCCCTTTCAAAAAGACATCTAATCCTTTAGTACGTATATCAATTCGACCGATAAATCCAATTTTCAAGATACTTTCAGCCTCTTTAGATTGTTTTAAATGCCCGTACATTTTTTGTCCATTCGGCACCAACACCTCATTCGTTTTAAAATACTTATTCAAACCTTCCAATTCGGACGGCCCTAAAATCTGAGTACCAACAGCATTGTTCACGATACTTTTCTCACAAAACTGAATGAATACCTTTTTTTTAATGCTAGACTTTTTGAGTGCTATTAAATTATAGGCGCCATGTGGAGTGAAAAAATAAGGAATATTTAATTTCGTTAAATAACGTGCTATTTTCACAAATTGAGGAATAAATCCCCCATGAAAATGAATAATTGTCTCCCCTTTTTTTATTTTTTGAACAGCCGCTCTAATTGAAGAATTCATTTGAAACCAACCTGTATCCAAATATAAATTTGTTTTATAATTCCGCGCTGGATAATCGTGATAAAGATTATTCGTCAATCCCCAATAAGAAACATCAAACCCTAATTTTGATTGAGCAGAAGCGATACTATCAATCACCTTATTGACACCATTCAATCGATTAGGATTGGCTTTACCCAAACCAATATGTATTATTTTTAGGCCCATAATTTATCGCGTTTAATTGTTAATAGATACATTGATATATTCACAATTTGAAGTATTCCAAATCCCAATACAATACCATAAACTCCGAAGTTCATCAGCAATGGATAAGCAATGATCAACGATGTAATTGATGAGAGAATATATGCTTTAAAAATCCCACTATTTAATTGTAAAGTTTTAATTAGTATCTGTAAAATGGTATTGACAAACACCAAAATATACACCCCAATAAACATGTAAAATGCGTTGAGATATGTTAGATAAGTTGAGCCGTATAAGAACGCAATGATTTCAGCTCCAAAAAACGAAATCACTAGCAATAAAATTGCGTAAAGAAATCCAGCAAACAATGTTACTTTCTTTAAATAAGTAAACATGTGTACGCTGCTGTGATTTGACAATAAAAAAGATGCTTTAACAGGCACAACATTTTCTAACGTTAAGAATAGCACATGCAGCACACCCATAATATTCTGTAAAATTCGAACCGCACCTACTGCACTCAACCCTATCAAACTAGCCGCCATGGTTAACATGATATTTCCTGAAAACCACTGCAATAATGATGTTCCAATTAAGTACTTTGCATATTGCCAATTTACTCGAACAGGCATTTGATAAAAACTAAATGAAGTCGTTGCTTTCTCTTTAATTAAATAAAAGGTGATTTGCCCGAGAACAGCAGCGCCAGTCATCACAATCAAAATTGTATACAGCGTAAGCTCACCTTGTAGTGAAAGGATGAAAATTCCAAGAATTTGACTTAGATAGGTCACAGCATCAATAGTCACTACTTTTTGAATCTTCTCTTTCGCATAAAAATATTTACGATTCACTTCCTGCTTAACATAAAGCACAATTACAAGCGGGAACAATACGATCCCATTCGACAATTCAATATTAAACCAAGTTGTATACACATAGAACCCCAAATACAACAGGGGTAAAATGATCAATAACAAAACTGTCGCCAAGTGATTGTTTCGCGTCAAATATTCTGTTTTATTCGGTTGAGAATTCGATAATACTTGCGCTGGTAAACCGATAAAGGCATTAAATAAGCCGTGTAAAAAAAGGAAAATTATCCAAAACATGGTAAATTCTCCATACCCTTCCACACCAATATTCCTTGTAATAAGAATACCTAATGTGAAATTAGCACCACTTACAATCAGCTGATCAGCCAAGGGCAATATTTTTTTTCCCTTATTTAGCATACGTCGCAAAGTAATATTTCAATTTATTCCAAATCCCTTTTGGCACCTCACGGTAATGCAATTGCGCTCCATTAAAATTCCCTGAAAAACTTGTGGACTTATGCGCTCCATTTAAGACAATTTGCATTGCATTAAAATTAAAATCTTCTTGAATAACATCTACATTTGGCACATACTCTGCGTTGGTCACTTTGGTCCGCATCATGTATACACAAAGCTTCGAATATTTCAACATTGAAAGCGCTTCAGAAGAAATTATTGAGCCTGGTGTATCAATTAATACGATATCAAATTTAGATTGAATATCGTCCATTACGGCATCCATTTTTTTATGCGCAAGAACAAGATTTGCATCCTCTCTTTGTGGATCAATAGCAAGTGTATAAATTCCATTTTGAATTAAAGGAGCTGCTTTAAATTTCGCGGTTCCATTTTGCAATAAGTCCTGTAAAATAAAGTCTGCATCATTGATAAAATTCGCATTCATTGGATTTACATCTAGTATTGCGACATTATACCCCATACTTTGGAAAGTTTGTGCGATATTTTCTACAAAAAAGGACTTCCCTTCGTTCCTTGCGGCAGAAGTTACCGTCATGGTTAACTTCTCACCCTTTTGTTTCATTTTAAAAGTCGTAGCCAAAGCGATAAAATCCTTTTTGCGCACTGCTAAATCTTTTGTTTTTGTGATAATTCCAGCAAATGGTGTTGCCGTTAATTTTTCGATATCAACTTTATTGTGAATCTTACCACTTACTGCTTTCGATCCGAAGACAATTAAAATTCCGCCAAAAAGCCCTAAGAATCCACAGACAAAAGTGATCAACACTTTATTCGGCGAAACAGGTTCTGTAGCAGGTGTGGCAGGTTGAATGATACGGTGGAATGACATTAAAGCCGAAGATGCAATTTGTGCTTCTAATTTTTTCTGTGCTAAAAAAGTATAAACAGATTCGTTGATTTGAAAATCGCGTTCCAAAATTCGCAATTCCTTTTCTCTTGTTGGAATATGTGCGAATTGACCGCTCATTTCATCAATTGAACTTTCAATTTCCGCTTTTTTGGTTTGTATATTTCTTTTGTTTTGAACGATTGCTTCCTTCACATAATCCTCGATATCGTCAATTTTTTCTTGTACATTGATTAAACGCATATCATTCTCGGTATACTTCATTGACAAATCTCTCTTCTCATCCGTATACAATTTCAATTTCTTAACCAACTCTGTTAATAATAAGTCTCCAAACCCAAAATTAATGGCTGTTTTCTCGTAATAATCACCATTTGAAATGTAGCCTTCCAATTCTATTATCGACTCTTCTTCCATTTCTAGATTGATCAATTGCAATTTTAATTTAGAGATATCACGCAGACCTGTTTCAGTTTCTTGCAATGTATTCACTACATCGTGCGATTTCTTATATCCTTCTAATTTGTTTTCTGAAACACTTAGTACTTTTTGTAATTCGCTCATTCGTTCATCAATAAACGAAAGTGTTTTTGTTGCTGCAACCGATTTTGTATAGATATAATCATCTACATATACTTCACATAATTTAGTAGCAAAGTCAGCTGATAATTGCGCATCTTCAGATGTAATAACGACACGAATTACAGGAATTTCTTTATCCACTGCCTTCACATCCAATCGTTCATTAATAAATGAAATCCATTTATTTCTCGATTTAAACTCGAAGCTAAAAAGGCCATTTATTTCTAAATCCTTTTTAGCTAATATATCGGCATTCAATAGAATCGTCATTTCCTCACCATTCAACATAAACTTTTGACCAATTTTACCTTGTGTTAAACTTTCCTTTTCCTCATTTAACACTTTAAAATCAGCTTGATTCACTTCGATTAAGAATTTTTTATCCAATAAATTTGATCCTTCACGTTCAAATTCAAAAATAAAAGGGTTGTCTTTATAAAGACAAGATGTTTTAATTGAACCTACACGTGCTACTAACACATCCATTCTTAAAGCATCAACCGTTTTACCAATTAGCATTGGCGATTTTAAAATCTCAGCTTCTGTTTCAATTTTATTTTCCGAAGAGAACACATCAAAGTCCTCGTATAAATTATTCCCCGACATCCCATATTTTCTATCATCCAATTTAATTTTAGACATACTTTGGTATTTCGGTGTACTGTATTGAATTGCTTTACGTGCAATCAATAAACTCACGATCAAACATCCAATAATAATCGGCAAGCCTTTAAGCAAAGGAATAATCAATCGTTTTATGCGTTGCAATTCTTTCATAGCGCTTGTTTTATTCTGGCAATACAGAAATTAGTACACCCAACGAAGTAATTAAAGAGGCGAATGGAATCAAAACGGGCGCTTTCATTACTAAATTTTTTCCGCGTTTCGCTGGAATATATATGATATCGCCAGCTTGTAAAAAAATGTTTTTGGTTGAAAATTCTTTCAATTTTCGAAGATCCACTGTATAAGAGATCTCATTTCGAATGATCTGAACTTTTTTGGTATTGGCATAATATGTAAGACCTTGAGCTTTTCCTAAATACTCAACTAAGGTTGAAATTTCTTTTTCTAAAAGATAATTCCCTGGAGCATTCAACTCACCTAGCATCGTCACCTCTCTATTTAACACCCGCAATTCAACGATGGGATTCTTAATGTAAGTCCCTAAACTATCTTTTATTAATTCCTCTGCTTGATTTAGCGACATGCCACCAACAATTGTGGTGCCCATATAAGGAATTGCAGCGGTAGAATCCGATTCAATCAATACCCATTTTCCAAATGCCTCATTTGTATTGTAAATACTATAAACCGATCCGATACTTAAATCGTCATGGTTCCATATACTCACAGACAACTTGTCGTCTGGCGAGAGAATATGCTGATAATTATGCGTTAACAATTCGAATTGTAAAGAATCAGATTCTTTATATTTTGAAGCTTTAAAAATCTGCTCAGTCTTGCAACTTGAAATTAAAACTAAAGTCGTTATAAGGACAATTAATGTTTTCATGGGTATCGTTTTTTGAAGCTTAAAGTCCTAAGAATAATCCGCGGAATTTACTTTTAGCAACCAACTTAATTTTTTTACGAGCATTTGAAATTTGCTGACAGTCTTGCACAATTTTTTTCAATCTTATTTCTGTATCATCTGTATCCTTCAGCAAATAATCAGTAGCACCGAATCGCAATGAATTAATTGCAACCTTCATTTCTGTTTGACCAGACAACATTACAACATGAATATCTGGATAGGTTGATTTGATTTCTTTCAAAACCTCAAACCCGTTGGTATCACCCAAATGATAATCTAGAAAAATTATCTCAGGCTGTTTAAAAGCGTTATTAATACAATCCTGACCTGTTAAATACTTCTCAATTGTATAACCGCTAATTTCTCTCAATTTAGCTTCAACAATATTGGTGTAAAATTGGTTGTCGTCTACGATGAATATTCTTTCCATTTGATTAAGCTCTTTTTGCATCATTTTTGTGATTATTAATCTTGATTTGATTCGAAATTTTAACTAATTCATCTAAGAATTTACCCGAAAAGTTTACCCCATTCAATTGCGTTGTATCCGCAAGAATTTGATGTCCATCAGCAAATAATTGGCTTAGTATAATGACACGTTTAGTATAACCCGATTCTAAAACTTGATGTTTGATTGCATAAATCATCACGTTTTTTTGATGGTTTAATAAATCGTCAAAATAGAAATCAATGATTAAGTAATGTTCATCTTGCGCGATTTCCGCTAAGATTTGGTCTAGATCAATTGGTAAACGAACTACGCTTCCTTCAAGATCAGTTTTTAATTCCCAAAATTCTTGGGTAAAACTATTGTTACTGAAAATTTTTAACTCTTGCATATCGATTGTTTACATCGACATAGGCTGATATTGTGCCAACAAGATAAGTAACTGATTACCAGAAGTAGAATTCCAAACCTACACTTAAATCATTCCCAATATGGGACATTTTTCTAATTTCTGGAGCGAAAGATTTGGCTATGATTGCTTTAAATGATTTTTAGCTGCTGCGATTATATCTCCTAACCCTTCTAAAAAGGCATCTAATAATTCAGGAGATTGAACGAAATCCATTTGTTCAATTTTTCGAACGAGGTCTTTCATGTGAACATTCGACAAATAATCGATTGACGGTTTTATTTTATGTGCCAATTTACCGAGGAGATCTGCATCTTGTTCTGTTCTCATTTTTGCTATTGAAAGTTCGCCATCTTCAATAAAAATATCGAGTAACTTATTCACAAATTCACTATTACCCCGAGACATTTCAAACAACCTATTTACTGTAAAGATGGTTGAATCTGTATTTTCTTTACCTACTTCTTTAGATAAAATGTATTTTTCTGACTCTACATTTAATTTAAGTTGTCTAGATATTTTCTCTTTCAATTCTTGTTCTTTAAATGGTTTTGAGATATAATCATTCATTCCGATCGCCAAGCATCTTTCCTTTTCATTAGAAAGCGCATTTGCTGTAAAAGCAATGATCGGAACAGATGATTTCAACTCCCTTCGTATGATGTTTGTTGCTGCAAAACCGTCCATTATCGGCATCTGCATATCCATTAAAATGATATCGTAATTTTTTTCTAAAAGAATTTCAATCGCTTCCTCTCCGTTTTCAGCGATATCGGTTGAGGCATTCCATCTTTTAAGTGTTTCTTTAAGTACAAACTGATTTAAATGATTGTCCTCGACGGTTAAAATCTTAACATTTTCCCAATTCAATTCATCTTCAAAATCAACAGACTCTTCAATTAAATCATATTGTTGAATCGGTTCGAATCCCAGTATAACTGTAAATATTGAGCCTGCTCCCAAAGTCGATTCGACATAAATATCACCACCTAGAAAAGCAACTAATTTTTTACAAATACTTAGTCCCAATCCAGTACCACCAAATACTTTTGATATCGTATTATCTTCTTGATTAAAATCTTCAAAAATAGACAAAAGTGCATCTGGAGCAATCCCTTTACCCGTATCTATTACTTGGAATTTAAGCGTATGTAGTTCGTTTTCGTCGGCTATTTTTTCAATTCGAATTTCAACCAGACCTTTGGCAGTGAATTTAACAGCATTATTGACCAGGTTGGTTAAAATTTGAGTCAATTTTAATTCATCACCTTTATAATAATCAGATAAATCATCTTGAATATTCAAACTAATCTGAAGCCCCTTCTCTTCGGCTAAGTATGCCGATGATGAAATAATGGTAGACATTGTTTGCCTTAAATCGAAGGATTCCATATTCAATTCGAGCTTACCACTTGCTATTTTAGAGAGATCCAAAATATCATTCACCAATAAAAGCAATCCTTGCCCTGCATTGTAAATATTGGACGCAAAAGCCGTTTGTACATCATTTAAATCCGTATCTCTTAAGAGACCCGACAATCCAATAACTGCATTCAAAGGCGTTCGAATTTCATGACTCATATTTGCCAAGAAAAGCTCTTTCGCTTTAGAAGACTCTTCCGCCAATCGATTGGCTTGTTTCAAGTCTTGTTCAATTCTTTTACGTGAAGAGATATCAAGATGAATGGCTATTGCTCCAATAATTTTTCCATTTCTATTTTTAAAAGGCGCACCACTCATAATTACCCATGTATAGGAACCATCTTTCTTTTTAATCTGGACCTCGTATACTGAAGCTTCACTTTCTCCTCTATTGATCTCTTGCGCTTCCATTTTTTCAGGCGAATCAGGATGCAATAAAAATTGGCTGTGATTTTTCCCTATTAAATCTTCCTTTTTATAACCTGTCATGGCGCAGAAAGAAGGGTAAACCTTTGTAATATTCTCTTCTACATCAACCTCTAACAAGCCTAATTCTAGATTTTCGAGAATACTTCTATATTTTTCTTCGCTATAAATAATCGCATCTTCAATTGTCACCCTTTCACTAACATCTCTGACATTATCAATTGAACCTGATATCTCACCGTTTTCATAAGTTGCAGTCGAATTCACTTCAACATTTATTATGCGGTTATTCTTACTTATAATGCGACCGTTATAATTGGTATAATAACCTTCTTTTTTCAATTTTTCAAAATACGCTTTCGACTTTTCTGCGTCATCGGGATGTATAATTTGTTGAACTGACATAGCGCTCAACTCCTCATTCGTATACCCTAACATTTTTATCATTTTCGAATTCCATTCAACGAAATTTCCATTGACATCGACACGCATCATTCCATCGAATGCGCCTTCAAACATTTTCTTGTACTTCTCTTCACTTCTACGCAGTTCATTATCACTTTTAACACGCTCCGTAATATTCCTTGAAACCGCTAAAAAACCTATAGGTTTATTGTTTTCATGGATGAGTTGTGTATTCTGACCCAACCATATTTCTTCTTCAGTCTTCGTTTTTAATTTGTACTCAAAATAAGCGCTCTCTATATTATTTTCAACTTGATTGTGATACAATTTGGCCATCCCCTCATGAAAAGCTTCATCGACAAATGCCGTATAATGCGTTCCTATAATTTCACTTACAGTAAGACCCGTAATGAGTTCTCCGGTATGATTTACAAATGTAAAATGACCATTGATATCCGTTTGAAAAATTATATCATTGGCCGATTCGACCAAATGGCGATACATTTTCTCTGTCTCTTTGATTTGAGCTGTTCGTATCTCAAGTGTTTCTTCGAGATTGGCGTTGCTTGTGATTAACTCATTATTCGCTTGGTACAATTCAAGTGCTTTATCTTCAAGAATTTTTTCGGCTGCTTTACGGGCAGCTTTTTCCCTTGCGAGTGCGAGTTTATAATATTTTATATCGTCCTCCAAAACTATTTTCTTTGAAGACTTATTATTACTTTTTTTCCTCCTTCTTCTTCCTTCACAATCGCGACTTCCATTTCCTCTTTATAATAAGCAGATGCTCCGAGAATCAGTCCAATTGCAAAGTGTGCCATTTTTCTGGATGATTCATAAATTAGTTGCATTTCATCATTACCTTTCAGGGCAGCTGTAAAACGTGGTAATTCTGCATCAGGATAGAGTTTTAATACCTCTGGATGAATATAACCGTCAATGGAATTGAGGAAAGTAAACAAATCATTTTTATCCATGAATTGCGGATAGTTCACGCTTAAAACCTTGAAGAAAAATCGTCCATATTCGGTCAATAAGTCTGGAACAGGTATACTTTTCAGTTCGGATAGTTTTTCAACCATCTCAAACATTTCTTTATGATTATAGGTTCCAACAGCAGTATATACACCGTTTGTTGCCAAATTACAGCTGTCGATAATTTCTTGCACGGTTTTTAGTCCGAATTTTTCCTCTACAAGTTCTAAAAATTCAGTGAATACAATTCCTTTCATAATCTACTCTTTAAGCTTTAATTTCATTCGCTTGAATCATTCGATAAATCGTTGACTTACCGACATCTAATGCAGCTGCTGCTTTGATAACATTCCCATTAAATTTATTCAGGTAATGTTGTACAATTTTATTCGTATAATCTTTTAAAGTCCTTTCAACATCCAATAAATCACCTAAATCACCACCACTTGTATGCAACATAATATCAGTTGCATCAATTACATCACCTTCCGTCATTACAGAACTTAATTCAATCAAAGCTTTTAGCTCTCGCACATTTCCCGGGAATGAATAAGCCAACAATTTCTTCTCAGCTGAGGGACTTAATTTTTGAATTGGTTTGCCATTCTTCTTACAAAAATCTTCAAGAAAAAATTCGGCTATTAAAACGATATCCTTCCCCCTATCTCTCAAAGGCGGCAATTCGATTGGTAAACCAAGAAGACGATAATACAAATCTTGTCTAAAGTTTCCTGCTTTAACCTCTTGCAATAAATTTTTATGCGTTGCGACTACAACCCGCAGGTTCAATTTTACTTTTTGCGTACCACCAACACGAATAATTTCTTTTTCTTGCAATGCTCTCAGTAATTTGGCCTGCATATTCAAGTCCATTTCACCAATTTCATCTAAGAATAAAGTACCATTATTCGCTTCTTCAAATTTCCCAATTCTTCGCGTGGCAGCTCCTGTAAAAGCGCCTTTTTCGTGGCCAAACAATTCACTCTCCACCAAATCCCTAGGAATGGCAGTAACATTAACAGCAACAAATGGTTTATCTTTTTTTGGAGAATTATAATGAATGGATTTAGCAACAACCTCTTTACCTGTTCCTGTTTCGCCAGTTATGGAGACCGTTATATCTGCATTTGCTGCCTTTTCTATCATCTTAAAAACAGACTGCATTTCAGCGCTCTCTCCGATAAATGCATTTTTAGGCGCAAATTTCGATTGAACTTCTGCTTTTAAGGTCTTCAATTCAGACTTTAAGGCATCTTTCTCTTTAACTTTAAGGACAGTATTCCACAATCTAGTAGTCGTATCCTCGTCTTTAATAATATAATCGTATGCCCCAAGTTTTAATAATAAAACGGCCGTTGCAACATCTTCTTGACCAGAAATTATAATGACTTCTGTATTGGGAAATTTGGCTTTAATCTTGCTCAACATTTCATCCCCTTTTAAACCTGGCATTGAGTAATCTAAACAAATTAAATTGGGTTCAATTTTAACCTTATTCAGGAAAGTTAAACCATCCTCATACCATTTAACAAGGTATTCGGGATTTAATTCAAGATGATGTTTTAGCACTTCAGCGTACCATCTATCATCTTCAATTATTACAATTCTATAATCACTCATAATCTAATTTCGGGTCAATACTTAGATCTCTAAATTTACAATTAAATTTTAAATTCAGTTACCAAAAAGGTTGATTGAACGAACTAAATCGACGAATGACTCAACGACAGTATTTTAGCAAAAAGAGGATGCAATCAGATAATACTCAACTATAAACCTTTATAATACGACCAAAGATCCTTCTAATTTTTTCAATTGCATTTCGGCAATTTTCGCATCAAACATGGCATTTGTTAGGTTCACTCTTGCATTTATCAAGTTCAATTGAGCCTGTCTAAAATCAATTGAATTAACCTGTCCTAAATTGTATTGTTCTTGCGTTTTTAAGAAATTTTGATTGCTCACTTCGACATTCATTTCTTCCGAATTAATAATGATCAATTGGTTGAGATAAGTTGCCCAAGTATTTGCCAATTCGTTGTTTAAATTTAACTCAACTTGACTTTTATATAAGACTTGATTTTCGGCTAGAATTCGCGCATTTTGAACCTTAGTACTTGTTGCACCACCATCAAAAACATTCCAGCTTAAACTCAAACCTGCATTCAAGCCCGTTGCATTTTGCGTCGCAAATAACGAAGTAGGTCCGTAATTACCATTGTTTAAACCGTACCCAACATTCGTAGAGACTGTCGGCATCCAACCTGCTTGATTAATTTTCACATCGTAAAGCGCCAATTCTTTATTCAATTCGTATTGCTTAGCCGTATTGTTATTTTGGTTCATATTTTCATTAATCGTCGCCAAATTCAGCTGAGCATTTACGGCTACCGTATCTTCTACAGCAAATGACTGGTCAATAGGAAGACCCAATAAATAATTCAAGGTTCTTTTCGCGTTATCCAAAGCAATTTGACCATTGACTAAATTCAGAGAATCATTGTTCACATCCACCTTTGCGTTTAGCACATCCAAATTCGTTTTTTGACCATATTTCATTTGATACTCGGTACGTACTAATCTGTTTTTTGAAATTTCAAAAGACTCTTTAAAGATGTTCAGATTCACCGTGTATTTAGCAATATTATAATAGGTAGTATAAACATTTAGAATGGTATTGTCAATTTGAATTTGCTTTTGAACCGTTGCCAAATCGTAAGCTGTCTTGAGTTTATCAAAATTATGTTTCCGTGACATACCTTGATACAAGACATAATTCAAACCAATGGATGCATTATAGGTTGTAGACTCAATTCCATCTATATCCTGTTCTTCCCCAGTTTGGGTAACAACATGTGCATTGTTATTGGCATAGTTCCCTCCTGCGCTGACCGCAACAGTTGGCAGAAAACCAGTATTTTTTATGTCTTGATTATTGTCTGCAACCATCAAATTATTTTCAGTAATTTGTATGTCGTAGTTTTTTTCCAAAGCGATGGCAATCGCATCATCAATAAGTAAGACTTCTTGTGCATTTACCGTTATGCTTAGGCATAAAATAAAACAAGTTTTTATTATATTTTTCATCATCTGAATTTTAATGTTCTTTTTCTGATTCAATTTCTTTTACTGCTCTTTCAACCGACTCGTTCGTTGGTCTTTTACCTTCCCAAAAATGGATCATATTCACTTTAAATCCGTTGGTATAAGATAATAAAATCGGCAATAATATTAATGTCAATACAGTAGCAATAGCAATACCATAAGCGATAGAAATGGCCATTGGAATTAAGAATTGGGCTTGTAAACTTTTCTCAAAGAAGATTAAAGGTGCCAATCCGGCAATTGTGGTAATAGAGGTTAAGAAAATAGCTCTAAATCTCGATTTTCCAGCCTCCACTAGCGCAGCATCAAAGGTCATTCCTTCTTTAAGGTTGATATTAAATTTACTGATCAATACCAATCCATCATTCACCATAATTCCAATTAAGGCGATAATACCCAACATGGATAAGATATTAATTGGGAAATCGTGGATATAATGCCCCCAACCAATACCAATTAAACTGAATGGTACCATAAGCAATAAAATGATTGGTTGTGAATAACTTCGGAAAGTAAAGGCAATCACAAAATAAATTAATAACAGAATAACAGGGCCGGCCACTTTAGCTGAATTCATCACCTTGGCAGCTTCTCTATTTTGACCTTCATAAGAGGCAGAAACGGTAGGATGTTTTGCAAAAATTTCAGGTAATATTTCATTCTTAATATTGCTCATAAAGTCAGTCGCACTGGCTTTACTATTCTTCATATCTGCCGAAATTTGAATTTCTCTTTGCCCTTCTAGGTGATTGATTGTAATCTCACCCCGTTCGATTGTATAAGATGCAATTTCACTGAAAGGAATTCGTTCACCTGCACCTGTTAGGATACGCATATCATCAAGGTTTTTAATTGAAGTTCTTTCACTCTCCAAATACCTCACCCAAATTTTAATTTCATCTTGTCCTCTTTGAAAACGTTGCACTTGATTACCAAAGAAAGCAGATCGCACTTGAAACATTACATCGTTTAAAGTCAAGCCTAAGAGATAAGCATTGGGTTTTAAATCAATCTTTATTTCCTTAATCCCTTGCGGGTCGTTGTCCGTAATATCTTTTAATCCTTCTATTTGCAGCATTGCGGACTTCAACTCATTCTTTGCTGATTTCAATTCAGCTACATTATTCCCCAATAAGGAAACAGAAACTGGACTTCCACCAAATTGAGAACCCGAACCGAATACCAGCGACTCAACTCCGTAGAATTCACCTGCGAGATCTTGAATTTCCTTCGTCAATTCTGGCGCTGAAAAATCCCTCAACTCACCTTGCAAAAGGTTGATATCTAATTTTGCCGTCGCACTTCCTGGACCGATTGATTTAATAATATTTAGCACAACAGAATCACCTGTACTTTGCAAGTCCAAATATTTTTCATTCACTTCCCAAGCCTTCTCTTCGATAATAGAAATGATAGAATCGGTAGTATTCACATTCGTTCCCTGAGGCATGGTTAAACTGATAGATATTCTATCACTCGCAATCTCTGGGAAGAAAGTCGTACGAATAATGCCACCACTTATACCACCTACAGTAATTAGAAATAGCGCAATTAAAATCGTTAAACTAATGAATCTATTCTTTACTGTAAAATTCAATACAGGCACATATAAAGTATCCCTTAGATAAACCATTACCTTTTCTGCAACAACATTAAATTTAAACGGCTTTGCGTCTCTATTTAAAGTTTTAGAATGTGCAATATGGGCGGGCAGAATGACCAGCGCTTCCAATAATGAGATTCCTAAAGTTAATAAAACAATGATGGAGACCTCGCCGAAGAATTGCCCGAGTCGACCATCCAAAAACAAGAAGGTGGAGAAGGCGAGAATAGTTGTAACAACGGCAGAAAAAATAGGAGGAACAACCTCTAAAGTTCCATCAATCGCAGCACGAATTGGGGTTTTACCTTTTTCGTAGTGGGCATAAATATTTTCAGCAATCACAATTCCATCATCCACTAAAATTCCGATTACGATTATCATTCCGAATAAAGACAATACATTAATCGTTACATCAAATTGACCGGCGAAAGTGAACATGCCTAAAAAGGAAACTGGCAGACCAAATGCTACCCAAAAAGCCAATCTCGGCTTTAAGAAAAGTGCCAATATAATCAATACCAACAACATCCCTTGCCAAGCATTTCTAAGCAATAATTCTGTTCGTTGATTCAAGGTAATTGACGAATCTGAAATTACTGCCAATTTAATCTCTTCATTGTTTTCGTTATAATCAGCGATATATTCAATTACTTTTTCAGCGGTAGAAATTAAATCCTCACTATTGGTATTATTGATTACAATTCGAACGGAATTATTCCCATTAAAAGCTAGACTATTGGGTGTATCATTAAATCGATCTCTAATTTCAGCGACATCCTTTAATCTAATAATGTTGCCATTTTGATCGGCCTTCACGACAATATTATTCAATTCACTTGCATAATAAGCACGATGTGAAGCTCGAATTAAATACTCCTCTTCCACTGTTTTGATAGAACCACCCGTCGTTAAAAGCGTATTATTTGAAACAGCGCTTGCTACTTGCGAAAAACTCAAATTATAAGCACGCATATCAGCTTCTCTCACGGCGATTTCAATCTCTTCGTCAGGATAACCACTGATTGTAACCATGGAAATGCCATCCATTAATCGCAATTCCTTTTCGATGGCTTGCGCCTTTTGCTTCAGCGTGAATAATGGTACGTTTTGACCTTCTACTACAAAGGAAATAGTTTCCCTTGAGGCTTCTTGTTTTGCAATAATGGGTGGTTCCATTCCAGATGGAAAACTTGGTACTTTATCCACCGCATTTTTCACATCTGCTAGAATGATATCTACATCATATTCTCGGTAAGTTTCAACGGTAATGACTGCCGCATTCTCATTCGATTTGGACGTAACTCGATCGATACCTTCCAAACCTTTAAGGTTGTCCTCAATTTTCAATACGACCCCTTCTTCCATTTCTTGAGGAGATGCCCCAGGATAATTTAAAGTGATCACAATAATATTCGATTCGGAAAGAGGGAAGAAAGAAGAAGTCAAAGATTTGTATCCAAGGATACCAAAAATTGCAAATGCAATAATGATAATATTTACACCAATAGGATACTTGATAAAGTAAGATATTATTTTTCTCATGACTTAGTTTTCGCTTACAATTGTTTCAATAACTGTCACATGCATTCCTTCAAAAGCACCAGGCAAAGGTTTCGCCAACATTTTAACACCATCAGTAATTCCTTTAACAATACTTGAATTTGATTTGTCAAAAATTATATCAACCGGTAAAAGGCTCAATTGATTGTCTTGAATAATGAAGATACTTTGATTATTTACCAATAAATTTCTTGGAATCTCAATTGCATCAATCACATCATGTGCATCAATATCAGCTTCTATAAATTCACCTTCATTTAAATCCTTCGCGACTACTTCAACAAAAATTTGAATGGTTTGAGAACTCGTATTTATTTGTGGATTAATTCTTGTTACTGAACCTGTCCAAGATTTTGATTTATCGATATTGGTTAAGCTTACTTCTTTACCAACTGCCAATAAGTCTTTCAAAGTCGAATTCACATTCAGCTCTAATTCAAAAACACCAGGCTTAATAAACTCACCCAATTTTTGTCCTTGATTCACCAAAGTTCCAGGCGTAACATTTGCAGCAACCAATACACCACTATATGGTGCAGTGATTGTGTATTTATTCAACCTCGTCTCTAAATTCTTGATACTATAAAAGGTTGTAGAAATATTCTTCCCTGTTATATAATGCGACTCTTGTTCTGACTTTGCTTTTGGCAAACTAGGCAGATTCTTTTCAATGTCGATTGAACTCAAATAATCCTTCCACATTTGCAAAGACCCTGGATAATCAAATTGAATATCCGCTAAGATTCCCGTCACCGCATTTTTAAAAGCAGCTCTTTGAGAAACGACAGATGCATTATATTCCGCATTATTAATTCGAATTAAGGTTGAACCCGACGAATAAGCCGTTCCAGGTTTAAACGATTTGCTGCCACCTTGAAAAACCCCAGTAACTTCAGCATAAATTTCCATTCTATCTTTTGCAACTACACTTCCGCTTGTTGCGATTGTAACTGGCACTGCTTTATTTTCAGCAATTTGAACATAAACTGAATTTACAGTGTTTTCAATCTTTTTTTCTGGTTCTTTCTTGCTATTTGTCAATAGACGATTTCCTAAAAAACCTAATGCTAAGATGGCGATTCCGGATATGGTAATTATAATTTTTCTCATTGGTCTTTATTTGATTGTGCTTGATCATTAAATCCTTCCATTATGTTTGATTGGATTCTTTTTAAAATATTAATTGTTTGTTCTATTTCTTCTGGACTGATACCTTTTTGAATAATTTCAAAAACCTCCATAAAAACTGGCGTTGCATCTTTTATAATAGCTAACCCTTTTTTGGTAATGAATAATTGATTTACCCGCTTATCTTCTTCGGAAGGGATTCTTGCCAAATAATTTTTCTTTTCTAAGGTATTGATTGCCCGTGCAAGTGATGATTTATTTCGATTTGAAAAAAATGCTAAATCATTTTGACTAACACCGATGTGGTCTTTCAATTTAAGCAATAGTATAAATTGCATTTTAGTAAGGTCAAAACCGTTGCTTGCTAACATATCATCTACCCGATGCTCCATTAACTTCACCGTTCTTCCTAAGTTTGGCGCCAATGCATTTTGAAAATCTTTTGGTATCATGCTGCAAATGTAATACAATTATTAGTTGCATACACAACTAATTAAGAATTTTTTGAAAATTAACCAGACTAAAAACAACTAAAAAGGACTATTTCAATAGATCATGAAGGTAATTTAAATAAATGTAAATCTTTTTTAGTTGCATATCAAACTATTCTATTTTACATTTTAACTTTTTTAATTACGAGCTTAGACTATAAGCTTATAGAAAGGTTTAAAATGGCATTAAAAAATGTATAAAAAATTGATTATCATATCAATAAGTGTCACAAGTATAACTTTCAAAGCCAATAATGCTAACTTATTGTTCCTCAAGGCTTATTAAAAATCCGTATATTCACGAAAACATAAAAACATAAAAACATGAAACAAATTTACTTTTTACTAACATTATTAATATGCAACTTCAGTTTTGCACAACCAGATTGGACGCATACATCATGTGGAGACGATCCTGTTGAGTATAATATGTCATCTTTATTAGCAGATGGTAACGTAGTTATTCTTGATTTTTCTGCCGTATGGTGTGGACCATGTATTGCAAATGCTCCAAGACTTGAAGAAGTATGGACAGATTTTGGATCTGGTGAAGAAGGTGTATATGTATTTGATTTTTTAATTCAAAACGCTAGTTATGCTGCAACAGATTGTGACGACGTATTAGCTTGGGAGGAAGATTTAGATTTAACTTACCCAGGATTCGCTAATTGTATTCCAACTTTTTCAGCTTATGATGCAGAATATGGTGAAGGATCAATTCCATTAATTCTTGTTTTTGTACCAAATCCAGATGCACCAGGCGAAGGAACATTGGTTTACAATTATATCACAGGATTAGGATCTGTAACTGGAAATGTACATACGGACATTACTAAAATTCTTGAAGACAATAATGTAGTTGCTGGATTAGAAAACACAATTACAAAAGAACAAATTGTTGCTTTCCCGAATCCTACAAATGGTCAAGTAACTTTTACTGGACAATTGAACAATGTTGAAGTTTATAATTCAACAGGACAAATGGTAATTAATATGACGAATACTTTAGAATTAGACTTAACTGATTTACCTGATGGTTTATATTTAGTTAAATCTGACGAAGGGATTCAAAAATTGATTAAGGAATAATATTGCTTTAAAAAGCTTTTTAAAAGGGAATACGTGATACGTGTTCCCTTTTTTCATGCCATGAAAACTGAAGTTCTCCTACTTAATTAGAAGACCGAAACACAGTAAAATTCTTGAATATTTTTAAAGAAATAAGCAATAAAACACAGCTAAAAATGGTTACTAAATACGCTTCAGTATTCGATTTGCAAACAGTGATAAAATAGGAATGAAACAAGGCTTAGCAATGACAATGGATGCCTTAGATAAAATCTACGAATCAATGAATAAATAGCTATGTAATCGCTTAGAAAAACACGAATCATCACCTATTTCTGCCATTTTTTTCGTACTATTAAGTCTAAACTTCCAACTTATGAAAAAAATATATGCAGTATTGAACTTAATTGTTGTGGTTACAGTTATCATCTGGAATTACGTTTCAAATACAGGTAAAATAAATGGTAAAACCATTGGAGAAGTTAGTGATAAAATTGACAATCTATTTACACCTGCAGACTATGCTTTTGCCATTTGGGGTGTTATTTTTCTTGGCTTAATTGCCAATGCGATTTATCAATTGAGAGTTGCTTATGGCAATGACGAGTCTAAACAAAGAGATGTATTAACAGGACCATGGCTCATTATTGCTAATATCGCTAACGGCACATGGATTTATTGTTGGCTCAATGACTATACAGGACTTTCTGTGCTGGTAATGATTGTTATTCTATTGTCACTCATTAGAATAACCTTCTTATTGCGCTTAGAAAACCATACCCCATCGCGAGAAGTGATTATGCTTTCCTGGTGGCCGAACACCATTTATTTCGGATGGATTTCTGTTGCTTTGATTGCTAATATCTCCGCTTACTTTGCTAAAATTGGTTGGGCAGACAATGTAAACGAAGTGAATTATACGATTGGAATGGTGATTGTTGCAACAATTGTAAATCTTGCTGTTTTATACACAAGAAATATGCGTGAATTCTGTTTGGTTGGTATATGGTCGCTAATCGCCATTGCCATGCGCAGTGAAATTAGTTCGATTTATTATACCGCCTTAATTTGCGCCGGACTCCTTGCTGTTTTGACAATGTTACATGCCATGAAGAATTATAAGCAGAATTCGTTATTGTGGTAGGGGCTTGTGACTTCGACTTCCACTTCGGCTTCGCTCAGTGCGCCTACTCAGTATGAGGAAAACCACCGCTGGAAGGAGACTGAATTTTGAAAAGGTATTAATTGATAATGAAGATGAAAGGTGACTGAGGAGGAACCAACGCCAGTTGGGTACTGGACTCGAAGGTACCGGAAAAACCACTGCTGGAATTTGTTCTGGCCATCTAGAGATTGATGAAAACTCCTGATAATTTTATAACTATTGGGTGGCGATCGTTAACTTTATAAAAATGAATTAATATGTGCACTGCAACCTATATCAAAGACAAAAACAACCGTATTATATTCACGACCAATCGTGATGAGCAAGCTGCGCGCCCAACCTCACCACCTCAAATTCATTCAGTAGGAGATTTACAATTATTATTCCCCCAAGACCAGTTGGCTGGAGGAACTTGGGTTGCTGTGGGTCAAAGCGGAATGATTTCTTGTATTTTGAATGGAGCCAAAGATGAGCTTCCATGGTTAGGCAAGACAGCCGATAAAAGTCGCGGGCAAGTATTATTAGATAGTTTTTTATTTGCTGATGCAGAAGACTTCTTAGCGAATGGAAATTTTGAAAAAGCAAATCCTTTTACCCTATTGCGCATTCAACCTAGGCAACCAAAAATTTTTGTTATTAAGTGGAACGGTTCAAAAAAATGGATGGAAGAATTTGATGCTAACCAACCACAAATCTGGTCGGCTTACACCCTTTATCCGGCCGAACAACGGCACGAACGCGAAATCATGTTTCAGAATTGGGCCAAAAACGAAAACAATTTGGAAGCTGCTAAAATTTGGCAAATGCACCAAGCATCCAAATCGAAGAATGGTTTATTACTTGAAAACAGTCCACATGTCAATACTGTGAGTACGACCCAAATCAAAATAGATACCGATCATGCGAGCATGCACTATTATCAAATGGATTAAGCATTAAATACTGAGGTTGTTTTAGACCTTTATTAAGGCTTAAATTTTCGACAGTTTTAAAACGTGTTTCTTATTTGCATTGTCCAGAATCACTACAAAATAATTCCCTTGCAATAAGCGCGTGCAATCCATGGTGATTTCGTTGCTTGAATTATTAAAATGTGAAACATCAATACTTCTTCCCGACACATCTGTTAACATAATTTCTGCAGTTGCTAAATCAATTTCAGTACTTTTAATTGTGATATAATTTCTCGCTGGATTCGGATAAAGTTCAATTTCACTTTGCTCATTAACAAGCTCACTCAAACCAGCAAAATCTCCAAACGGAATATCAGCGCCATACATACCTCGACCATGCGTACCAATAAATATTCTATTTGTGAAATATTGAATCTCAATATCGTTAACAGAAGTATTGGGTAAACATCCAAACTTTTCCCATTCGGTCATCGTGCTATCTCTATAATAAACAGCCCCATAAGTTCCAATAAAAACGCCCCCTGGTTTGTTTTCGTAAAGTTCTAAAGACATGACTGGTAAATTTGGTAAACCATCAGAAAGGTTAGTCCAATTCTCGCCTCCATCTTCAGACATATAAACCTTTCTTTCATTGGAATAGCCACCATAACTAATATAGATGATATCCTCATTTAAATGATCAACCTCCAAATCAGTGATTGATCCAAAATATGGCGTTCTTATAAATTCCCAAGCCTCAAGACCTGCTTCTTTCACATACAAACTACTTCCTCGGCTTACATATACCTTATCAGGATTCGATGGTGCAATTGCCAACTGATCTAAATCAGCTCCACCACCTAGAACAGGATCGCCAAGCGTTTCCCAAGTATCACCATTGTCTTCTGAAACATAAACCGAAGTATAACCAATCAATAAGCGATCACTATTACTCGGATCTAATTTAAAAGGCGCTTCCCAAGATCCACTTTCACCTTCAGGTTGAATATCTACATTCTCTCCGTCTTCCCATCTTCGAATTGCACCAAATTGGTACGCCCAATAACGCACACCAGCATCTGAGGGATCAATATCTTGTCCCATTCCATCTCCAGTTTCGGCATATCTCCACCACTCACTATCCTCTCCTCTAAAAACATTTCCATTGTCTTGCGATCCTCCTCCTAATACTTCGGTCTCTGTTTGTGAAACTGCAATATCGTAGAATTGTGTAATCAATAAATCTGTACTTAAGTTAGCAAATGTATTGGTGATTGTATGCTGACGAAAGACACCGCCATCATTACAAAAATAGACTTGATTATCCACCAAAGGATTCACAAAAACATTCCGTTGATCAACATGAATGAATGGCAAACCATCTGCTCCTAACCATTGTGTTACTGGCTCAAAACTATCACCAAAATCAGTTGATTGATGCACTTCAAAATTTCCTACATTCAAAACATCATCATTGCCAGGTGAAAATTCAATCACCATATTACTTTCAGGTAAAACCTTTGTTGCAAATGTTAATCCATTATCAATTGACGTATAAAGATTTCCAGCACTCGTGGCTACCACTCGTTCCGACCCTTCCATTAATGACACTGCGATGCGCACATCACTTCCTCCAAAATCTTGAATCAATTCAAAACTATCACCGCCATCTTCACTTCTGTAAAATTCGCCAGATCTCTCACCTGCATACACAATATTAGGATCCGTTCGACTGTATTTTACCGAATGAAAACTCCCTTCTAAAACACGTTCGTTCGTTGCAAAAAAGTCCTCACTCTTATACAGTCCATTCGCAGTAGCAGCCATTACACTTTCTCCATCCGAAGGATTCTGATCAAGATAATAAATGCGTTTATCATTTCTCAATTCCCACGTTAAATCCGTCGCTTCAAAAGTCACCCCTCCATCATTTGAAATATAGATACCAATTCCACCAGGACCATACCAAACAATATCACTCAAAGCCACTAAAATTCGATCGGTATCCTCCGGATCGATTATGATTCCACCCACGGCGGCCAGTGGCAAATCGTCATTAACAATGGTATGCGTTAAACCTCCATCAGTTGTTTTCCATAAACCTCCCCATGCCGCACCGACATAATAGGTGTTAGGATCGGTTGGGTGAAAAGCAATTGAACTCGTTCTACCTTGGTCAATTTGCCACCCCATATTACTGTTATAACTAATATTTTCCCAATCCACAGCAAAGTCGCTATCATCACATTCGGCAGCACGATCCATACCTTGTGCATATTTTGTAAAATCACCTAAAGTTCCATCCTCATTCAAATGATTCTTCCAGAACGAAGACCAACGTTGATATTTAACAAAAGCACCATCTCTGAATTCACCTACACATAAATCTGCCGGCGTTAAATCAGGATATTTCATTGCGAAATAAGTATCCGCTTGTTCTGTTATTGCAGCATAAGTTTGATTCGACCCAAATAGATCAGCTAAATAAACTTTCGCTGGTAGACTGGTATCAATGGTTGAACTGGTTTGAGCAAATGGTTGTGCAATTGTTAGACAAATTGCAAGGAATGAAAAAATGATTTTCATGCGAGTAACGATATTTTTTATGTAAGACATGTTTAATGAGACGTCTAAAATAATTAAAATTTAACCGTTGAAATGTGCTTTAATTATTTATTCTTGGAATCGTATTTGGAAAGTCTTGTATACTTTAGTTTTCGCTTGTGACTTCGAGTCCACCAAATCGATTACATCGATTTGGTCCTCAGTCACCGCTCACAAGAGACTGAATTTTGAGAAAGTACTGCAGGGCAGTTAACGCTAATATAATTTAACATATTGAGCATATACTATACCGAAGACAAGGTGACAGAGGTCTTGCGAGACGACAGGTTCACTTCGGCTACGCTCAGTGAACGGGCATCCAAGATATAATAACTATATGTCATATTCAAAACCGACTAGTTCTTCTGAGATCGACCATAATTTGCTGGCAATAGCCTCATCATAAGCCCTTGGTTTTGCTTTCACTTTTGCTGGTGGACCTTTCATTTCTTTGAAGCCGATTGGGCCAAAATAATCTCCACCTTGCACATCATCATCAAGCGCCGCCATTAAAGTTGGCAATGCACCTTTGGCGGGTTTATGCGTGAAAAATTGAAAAACAGGCATAAATACATAATAGAACACCTTATTCATATGTCTACCCAAATCGGTTGTGGAAACACCTGGATGACAAGCCACAGAAACCGTTGTTTTATTGGCTGTTTTTAACTTCCTATTCAACTCTTGCGCGAAGAGTAAACAAGCCAATTTACTTTGTCCATAAGCCGTCATTTTTGAATAAGATTTTTCGGCATTTAAATTCTCAAAATCAATCACACCCGTTTCGTGCGCTTTGCTACTTAAGGTTACCACTCTGGAATTTGGTGTGGCATTCAATAAATCGATCAATAAACCCGTCAATAAAAAATGGCTTAAATAATTCACCCCCATTTGGCTCTCAAAACCATCCTTCGTTTTTTGAAACGGAGGAATCATAATTCCAGCATTATTGATCAATAAATCGAGTTGTTGGTGCTGCTTTTTATACGTCTCTGCAAATAACCGTACAGATGCTAAATCCATTAAATCCAATGGAATTAGTTCAATTTTAGCAGCTGGAATCTCAGCAAGAATACGCCCCTTTGCTTCTTCCGCTTTCTTCGTATTCCGACAAGCCATAACTACTGTTATTTCTTTCTTCGCGAATTGCAGCGCTGTTTCAAAACCTAATCCAGTATTTGCTCCAGTCACAATAGCAATACGGCCATTCTGAGCTGGAATCTTATTTAAATCGAAAGTGCTTTCCATATCATTAAAGATACAAACTATAGTTGGGAAATGAAGGTAATTACCCCTGAACTATTTGCACTTATTACAGCAAAATTTAAAACAAAAAAAGTCCCCTAGGCAGATTTCCCAGAGGACTCATAAAAAACTAAGTTAACCCAAAAACCTAGTTACTAACTCAATAATTCTTTATCAATTGCTTCTTTTAAATGCGGCTTTGGCAATGCACCCGCCTGCATTTTTGGCTGCCCTTCTAATGGAATGAACAACATAGAAGGAATGCTTCTAATTTGAAACATCGCCGACAATTCTTGTTCTACTTCAGTATCCACCTTGTAAATCACTAATTTGTCGCCATATTCCGCTGCTAATTCCTCCAAAACAGGAGCAATCATTTGGCAAGGTCCACACCAATCAGCATAAAAATCAATTAATGCAGGTACTTCACCTTTAAATTTCCACTCTTTATCTTTTGTATAGTCGAAAACGTCACTCTTAAACTTCTCCGACGTTAGTTGTATTGTTTTCATTTCTTTTGCTTTTACACTACAAAGATACATGTTCAAACATACTTGCACGGTAACAATTGTTACTGAAGTCTTTATTCTTAAGAAAATTTATGACTTGGCCAGCTCCCGCAATAGGCATTGCGCGATCCCGCTATTCGTTATATCTTTTTTATTAGCTGCGCAAAAAAAAAAGGATGCCACTAAACTTGTGCTGAGCGACAACGGAAGCATCGGTGCAGGGTTCAACGAAGCACTTGTGCCTGCAACAAAGACCTAAACCTTTGCTTTATGCAATTGTGTTTCGCCTTTTTTATTCTTAATCGTGATTGATTTTAAATGCTCATGAGGGACGTGCTTAATTTTTGCTTTCCGGTCGTCTTCAGCATTCGACTTATCATTGTAAAAATCCAAATCCGCTAGTAATACAATTGGCCAATATTTTACCTCATTTTTTGTGAACGATCCTCCATCCTCCAATTCATATTCTACTGTATGTGAATCAAATGGAAGCAAACTACAAATTATTGCCTCAACAAATTCAACTGCGTCCTCACCCCCAATATCTATTGCCGTACTCAATTCCAGTTCAGCACTTGCTGCAGGTAAATAGAAGTTAACCTCACGCCAAAACATGGCGTCTTTGTTGAATAAATCCGTTTCGTTCATACGACAAAGGTAGCTATTTGTTTTTTTTAGGAGGTGCTAGATCCAACTAAGCGTAAAGCTTCGTTGGACAAAGTGCTAGCACGATGTACTGACTTCGCTCAATGCAAGAACATAAGGCACCGCTATTAAAAAACGATATTCCTAAACCTTGATGCAAAACTATCTAATATATGACCTTTAGATTTTTTAATATCCGCTTCAATTTCGTTTTCACTTATTTGTTTAATCTCAGCAGCATCTTTTGGAGTCACGCCATGTTCCACAACTAAATTCAACGTCACGGCCGACAAAGGCGCTAATTGGTTCATCACCAAATTCAAATGCGAAGCAATACCTTTATCCCCAACCTCATTCCGAATTTGCTCCAATTGTTGTCGTTCAGCATCCGTTTTAAAAATCTCAGCCAATACCTTTTCACCGGATTTTGTGATAGCACTGTCAGACATTTTCAATTCAACCTTACCCGTTTTATCCGACGTATCAATTTTATCTTCCAACGCTTGCCATTCATCAGTCGAATAATTGCCAAAATCATTGAAGAAAAAATCGTCAAAATCTTCCTCTACAATTTGATCTTCAATTAACTCATCCATTTTAATATACAACCAATTCGAAAACTCATTCGCCGTTTTAAATCGTGCAAATTCATCATAAGCCGCAATAAACAAGTCGTTCGTAAAATCACTCACCTCATATTTCCCTTCAGGCAATTGACCTCTATTATGCGCAAGCCTCAACCTACTCGCCACATACTTTTCCATCTCTGGCAAAGCGGCCAACATTAAATTATTGAAGCTTTTTTGATCATCTAAAGCCTTAAAATTTACCAAGTCCATCCAAACTGAAATAAACTTCTCATGAATCGATTGTGCGTGAATAGTGCTCATAATTATTGTATTAGTATACTCAAATGTACAACCTCCACTACAAATTTAATATGACGTATGTCAGGAATGGAGATGATTTATAGAAGAAGGTTTGAGGAGTGCGTAGATTAAAATAAAATCTGTATTTTGTAAAAAAAGAGCGTAAATGAGTGTATTTGATAGAATTGGCAAAGGATGGACATTAGGCATAACAAGTTTAAACGTCATTAAAAAGAATAAACAATTGGTATTATTCCCCATCATTTCTGGTGTATTCCTGGTATTGGTGATTGGAAGTTTTATGGGATTGGCTTATTCTCAAATGGGATTTGAAGCCATTGAAAGAATTGAGCAAGGCTCAGTAACTGACTATGCTATCGCCTTTGTATTTTATCTCATCGCTTATTTTATCATCATATTCTTTAATGTTGGTTTGGTCCATTGCACAAAAATCTACCTTGAAGGCGGCACACCAAAATTTAGTGATGGCGTTAAATTTAGCAAGACAAGAATTACTACCATCTTAGGTTGGTCTGCGCTTTCAGCAACTGTCGGATTAATCATTAAAGGCATTCAAGAAAACACTGGTACAATTGGCAATATTCTATCCAATATTGTTGGAATCATCTGGTCTATCGCCACGTTTTTTGTGGTGCCTGTTCTGGCATACGAAGAGGTTGGACCTATCGAAGCTTTGAAACGTTCAGGCGCTATCATGAAAGAAAAATGGGGAGAATCAATTGGCGCTTCATTTAGCTTTGGAATTTTAACTTTTCTAGGCATTTTGCTGATCGCATTACCGGTTGGTTTTTTATTGTCTTATCTCATTCATCCTGTTCTAGGAATTGGCACTGGGATTTTATTGGTGTTTTTCATACAAAGTATTGTCTCATCGGCTCAAATGGTTTTTATCACAACGGTTTATCACCAAGTTGCGGATGTCAGTCCTATTGAGAACAACGATTTTAATCCTGAGATTTTGGATAGTTTGTTCGTTGAGAAAAAGAAAAAGGGGATTTTTGGGTAGAGATTTGTGACCTCGATTGCCGCTTGTGACTTCGAGTCCCGCGCAAAAGCGCGCCTCAGCCACCGCTAGTAATTGTTCTGATTACCGTGAAGGCACCGACTACCATGCCACCGCTGGAACTTGTTCTAATTTTCGTCCTCCCAAAAAGCTTTACTCAATTCAACTAATTTATTGAGATCACTATTAATCAATGCTTCTTTCTTTGCACGAGACCAACCTTGAATCTGTTTTTCACGACGAAAAGCTTCATAAATTGTACTATGACATTCGAGGTAAACCAATTCAACAGGAAAGTATTTTTTAGTATGATTCGCTCCCTCTCCATTCTGATGTTGAGCTAGTCTTTTTTTAATATCAATTGTACTTCCCGTATAATAACTATCGTCTGAACATTTTAATATATAAGTATATCCTAGTTTCATAATTTCATTTGGGTGAAAAAATTAAGTGGATGTAATTTACTGAAAATTTGGTAAATAGATCCGCTTGTGACTTCGATTGCCGCTTGTGACTTCGAGTCCACCAAATCGATTGCATCGATTTGATCCTCAGCCACCGCTGGAATTTGTGCTGATTTTTTAGAAG
>NZ_JHXV01000007.1 GCF_000621625.1 Crocinitomix catalasitica ATCC 23190 | reverse complement strand
TGTGCCTGTTGCACAACTAATCTGTTGATAAATATAATTAATTAGATTTTAAGTAAAAGCCTGAATTTCGTATTTTTAGGTATGCAGGGTAAAAAAACATATCAAGAGAAGTTATTTACTCAGTTTTTGCTGAGTGAACGTGTACCTGAACATAACTTTTATAGACAATTGAAGTCGGTTTTAGACTTAAATTACTTGTATAAGTTAACCAAGCCTTTTTATGGTGAAAGTGGGCAAAAAAGTATTGATCCCGTTGTATTTTTTAAGTTGTGTTTGGTGGGGTATTTAGAGAATATTATCAGCGATAGGAAGCTTATTCAGCATTGTAGTATGCGGTTAGATATTCTATTTTTTATTGATTACGATCTAGAAGATGAACTTCCTTGGCACTCTACTATTAGTCGCACACGACAGTTATTTCCAGAGGAAGTATTCGAAGAAGTATTTACCAATGTGCTTAAAATGTGTATCAATAAAGGCATGGTTAGTGGGCATACACAAGCTATAGACTCGGCTCCGGTTAAAGCCAACGCTTCTATGGATAGTTTAGAACTCAAAGTACCGGAAGAAGATTTAGAAACACATTTACTTAAAATAAGAAATATTAGCGCGAGTGACAAAGAAACCTCAAAACGAAAAGCAAAAGAAAATAAAGCCACACAAGAACAGCAAACCATCAGCGCTAATAAACAGGAGTTAGCGGCAATAAAAAGTAGAAACAAGAAGTGGTCAAAAGATCAGGATCAACGCCCTGGAGCAGGTAATAAAGGGAGTAAATATACAAGTAATAAGACCCATTACAGTCCAACAGACCCTGATGCAAGAATTAGTGTAAAACCGGGTAAGGCCAGAAAACTAAATTATATGAGTCAACTTAGTGTAGATACTGGTCATCATGTTATTACAGATATATGGGCTTACCATGCTGACAAAAAAGATAATCAATACCTACAAGATATTGTTGAACGTTTGAAACCACGTCTGAATAATGCTGGTTTGTTATGGCGTAATTGTGTTGCGGACACAGGCTATAGTAGTGGAGAAAATTATGCCTTCTTGGAGCAGATTAAACTGCAAAGTTTTATTCCGCCACACGGAATGTACAAAGGTGGACCAGAGGGCTTTGTTTATGATAAAGAAAAAGATAATTATACTTGTATAAAGGGCGAAATAATACCTTTTAAAAGAGTTTTTAGAGACTCAAGAACTCAAACTTTAAAGAAAGAATACCGAGGATCAACACATCAATGCCGAAACTGCGCAATTAAAACACAGTGTTTAGGTAAATCTGCTAAAGAGAAGAAATTTGCTATCACCTATTTTAAAGAAGAATATCAGCGAAATATTGCTAGGGTAAATAGCCCACAAGGTAAGTACTTGAAAGGAAAAAGACAAAGCACAGTTGAACCAGTTTTTGGCACACTTACTCAGTTCATGGGCTTAAGAAAAGTGAATACAATAGGTATTAAACAAGCAAATAAAGTTATGCACCTCGCCGCCATGGCTTACAACCTCAAAAAATATCTGAAATTCACTCAAAAACTAGCTAAAAGTGAGGCAAAAGCACTTGCCAACTTTTTTCTTGAAATAAAGGGCCTGCTAAACGCGAAAAGCCTTGATATAATACCACTTATTTTAAACTAAAATTAGAAGTTCCCAAAAGTAAACTGCCCTTAAAACGGCTAAAATGAAGTCAGTTTTTAATGGAATTGTGGGGTTGTGCAACGGTTACTTTTGTTAGTTGCTGTTATTCATGATAATTATCGAATCTTATTTCATTTTCAAGTGGGAATTCGTATCCTACAGTACTTGATTTTTCAATGATTTCAGGTTGAAGTTGGACTAATAAACTTCCGCTGTCATCAAAATCCTCTGAAACTAGTTGCCATTTTATTTCAACATCTTGAACTCCATCAATATTTGGGCGGATACAGAAATCATCTGTCCTTACAGTGTCTTTTTGAACTAATATCTCTTGCTGTGGTTCAAAGACAGCTCCGTTCTTACCTTCGTTAATAAAAGTGTTGTATGTGTACTTATACATATCAAGAAAACTATCTTGTTTAGTGACTGTGTCAATTGTGAAGTTTTCCCCAATAAATTGGAAGTAAACTTTAAAGTTTTTTATTGCTGTATTTCCAGTATTTGTGAAAACAAGAGAGAAAACGGAAGCACTTTTATTGAACGTACAGTCATTAATAAAATACCTGATGGGTTGAGGTTCAGCTGCAATTTCAAGTCCTATTCTTCTATTGTCCTCTGGCGAATATTGGTGTAAACCAAAACTAACTTCTTCGCGTTGTTTTAATTTATAAGTAATATTATTTTTATAAAGTTTTGGTAAGAAAACTAACTTATCGGAATCATCTTGAAATCTGACTGAAACAGAATAATGAGTTTTAAAGTCTATATTTTTCACGTACCAGTCATATGTTTTTTTATTCTCTTCAATCAAGTCAACAATATCTTCCCAACAGAATAAATGAATTTCGAATAGACCTATTCTTCTTGACTCAATATCTTTTAGTCTAACGTACTCTTCAATTGAAGAGTCTTTATTGGCTGATGTAGCAAAATAAAATTTCTTTAGTTCTGGTTGAAATTTTTCAGCTTTTTCAATTTCGGCGTCGATTTCTTTTTTAGAGATAGAAGCGTTTGTGTAATCATCCTTACCCTTACATTGAATCCCAAAATACTGTTCTTCCTCTTTTGGAATTCCATAAACATCAACTCCATGTTGCTTCTGCCCAGATCTTCCATTTTTTTTGATCTCAGAGCATTCCCAAATTTCACCCCATAATTTTTTACAGAGACTTTCAAAATCTTGCCAGTTTTCAGGTTTTCTAAGAGTTTTTTTCATGTTTTATTAATTATCGTTTTAAGGCTAGAAATAAGTTGAAGAAAAGTGTCACGACATTTTGACTTAGGCACAAAAACTACAATTTCGTTTAATCACACTTAACTTTAGAAGTCAACTTTGATTTGCTCAATAGTAATAATTTTACTAAAAATAATATTTTTTTCGATTCTGCTAAAATTCATTTTTTCAATTTCTGCTATAAATTCTAATAAATCCTTTTTGTTTTCAACAAACAAGTATTCAATATCTTCAAAATTTATATCTATTTCTGTATCAATTTCATTGTTTAATTCTTTTTTAATTTCTTCAATTTCAATTTCAGTTTTCTTTGTTACATCAACGGGTTTACCATGCACATATCTCCATTCTCTCTCTTCGTAGTAGTAAACAGAATTGTCAGACGAATGCATATACTTAAAGAAGGGAATCAGATTTATAAAATCATCTGTATGCTCAAAAGTCACTGTCATCAGAGCGAAAACTGGATGAGATGCCTTATGAAAATACTGAACTGGGCTAATATAGTTTTTGTGCGCAAATTTTTTTGATAATCCTATTCCATATTTACCATAAGTATTTGTATGACTAGCAATATTGCTTAATGGGATATCACAAAAACATTTCATTAATATTAAATATTTCTCTTTAAATGAAGGATAATCTTCGAGTACATATCTCGGCGCCATTTTCATTTCTTTTAAAGTCTTTACTAGCCATTCTTTTTTTTGCATAAAATGGAAAAGAGTGGTACTACTTATTTTACTCATAGTGGTTTGGTTTATTGCTACTAACAACCGAATAATACACACTCCTATTTGTTAAACATTTGTAAACACTTATTATCCGTTTGTAAACATTTACAGCTGCTAAAAGAGAATTTCAAGTTAGGTGTTCGGGTTGTTATTTTCTCAAATATAGCATTCCTTGTTAAATATTGGTAATCTACTGAGCATTAATAGGGAAAAGGCTTTGCAGATATTAATATTTAGTGTTAAGTTAGAAATCACGAGAGGCTCCCGATAGAAATTTGGATGTGCCGTAGCGGGTATGCGACTGGCTTTTGGGGATTAGATGTTCTCCTTTTGTATAGGTTGAGCCGCAGCAGAGGAGTTATTGAGGAGTGGCGAACGTATCTAAGGTATGCACTGTAGCTTGGCAAAGGTATTTATTTTCAAATACCAGTGTGCTGGCTTTGCGGGGCTATGGTGTATCACCTGTTGTTAGAACTCGTTTAATATTAATTTTTAGTTGGATAAAAAATTAGGTCGGTCAATTCAATTTCCACACCGTAACCTTCTTTCAGTTCCAAATCTTCTTTTAGAGATTCTTCAATTAAAATAAAGTCCGCACAAGTTCGCAGATATATATCAATTAAGAATTCTTTTTCAGTTTTTATTATGTTAATGACTCTTCCTTTAATTAAAAAATGATCATTTATTTTTTTAATTAAAGAGTCATCATCATTGAAATTTTGAATTAAAGTGGTTTTTAGTAATTTATTATAATCTAGTTCAACAATCAGATCCTCAACACTTATTAGATCTTTAATATCATTTTCCTTGCCATGGACTTTTGCTTCTAGTCTATTCTCACCATGAGTCAAATCAACTAAACAATATTCATTAATTTGTTCTAATATCTTATTTATTCTTATTCCCATGTTCGCAATGAGTTCTAACAACCGAATAATACACACTCCTATTTGTTAAACATTTGTAAACACTTATTATCCGTTTGTAAACATTTACAGCTGCTAAAAGAGAATTTCAAGTTAGGTGTTCGGGTTGTGATTTTCTCAAATATAGCATTTCTTGTTAAATATTGGTAATCTACTGAGCATTAATAGGAAAAAGGGGTTGTAGATATTAATATTTAGGGTTAAGTTAGAAAATCACGTCAAAGGATTGACATTGTCGAATTTCATTTTGCGCGATAGCGGGCGGCTATATGCCGTGCAGTGGCTTATAGCACGTGTTAAGTTACTTTATAAATTTCATCTCACCCGTGAGCACATCTTTTAATATTGCTTTTGTGGTATGTTCTGCATCTAAAACCCAACGCTGACTACAAATCGAAGTGTTAAATTTAACGTTTACACCAATTATTTTAATGAATCCACAATTTTCACTTTTCACAAACATATTATCATACTTGTAAAAATGGGAATTGTCATTCAGTTTTTTATTGTCTACAGGCAGTTCATCTTGCAGCTGTAAAAAATTTTTGAATGGTTTATTGTTTTCATCATAAATCCACATTTGATTATTTAACCCTGACAACTTAACATCAATAGAATCCATTTGATTTTGAGTTAAATTTCCCTTACACCAATTTAAGTCTAATTGAACAAAATATTCTTTGGCTTCATGAGTAATTATACTAACGTTAGTTTGAATTGATTTTATTCGACCTTTCCAATCTTCAGGTTTCGGAATGCGCAATACTTTTAAGTTAATACCATGGTGTTCAGCATAATCTTTGGCTCCCTTTTGATAACCAACGGTCGTGACGATGACTCCATTAATGTTTCCTATATCAGATAAAACTCCATAAAAATCACGTACTATTCCAACGCTTATTTTTCTGGAATAGTTTTTACATTCAATAGCAACTTTGTGATTAACTCCCGCAAAGGTATATTCCCAATAAACATCAATTTGATGTTTAGTTGACTTTCCCTGTAATTTTACGTCATGTTTGATTTCAGTTGTTATTCCATCTTCTGACAAGAATTCTTGATAAATTTCTTGCGCAAATTTTTCATATTTAGTGTTTTCATTCATACCTGAAATAACTCACCTTTAACTTAATGTACTGCACAGCTGAGTAGTGTAGTACAAATATTGTTTTTAATCCTTCTTTTTGTCCGAATCTTTTTTACTAGTTTGGTCAGCAAAGTTTTCCTTTACCATTCTTGGCGCAACACGAATAGTTTCATCTGCACTCGAATCATTTGACTGTCCAGAGTTTGAATTATCACTTCCAGAATTTTCTGAACTAGTATTAGATTCATTTTTGTTTTTGTTGTTCATAGTTTTGAGTTATTTGTTCGACATTTTCTATTTTTATTTTTTGTACATCATCCTCATTACCAATATAGAAACTAACCGAAATGATGAAAGGAATTAATGCGAAAACCGCATTAATTAGAGCAGAATAAAAAAGCACACTTTTGTTCTCAAATGCTTTTCTATTATGCCGTAAAGACTCTTCTTGTTGCAATAAATAAGAAGATTTTATTTTACCATTTAAATCTTCCTTTTTAACTCCATTCTTCTTATAATCCGCAAAACAATCTTTGTAAAAGACTTCGGGTAATTCCATGTATGCAATTTCAATTGGGATTAAAAATCTGGCAGTGTGATAAATTGAGCGGGAAAGAAAAAACAGAAAAACTACTAATGATGCAACATAGAATAGAATGACAAACTCAGATATCTTACCATTTATACAGTCTCCAATAAAAAAAAACAATTGCGCAATATAAACTGCGAATACAGAATAGAAAACCATAATTAATGTGAATTTCGCTTGAGTTTTCTGATAACTCGTATTATAAAAATCTAGCCTCTTTTCATTTAAATCAATTTGATAATCTATATGGGTAAAGTCTTTTGTTACTGAAGTTGACATTTTATAGTTGTAGTGAAAGTTTGCATAACTCTAAGGTACAAAATCGATTATATAAAAAAAATTTATTCTACCTAAAAGGTTTAAACAAGATATTAAAACTTTATTTATACTGCGACACTACGTTTGTACATGGTGTCGCAGCTATGCACTATACTTTTTGTTGGCTAATGTTTTAATTTACTCAATTAATTTTGCAAATAGAACTGCCCATTTCTCTTCTAAGTCTTCAAGTACAGCGCCACTAATCCGTTCAAACCTATTTAAACATTCCCTTGCAACTTCAACTTTCCAGCCACTGACAAGTTCAATTCTATTCGATTCCTTTTTTATGAATTCTACATTGTCTTTTGGAAATAATTCAATCATTAAATGGTCATCTTCCCACATATGTAATACATCAGCAAACTCGTATGGCTTTTTCTGTTTTGGTTTAATCCCGAATAGTTTTCTTAAGTTTATTATCAAATAGTTCTCATAACGTTCCGTGTATGGTGTCGAAGCTATCCCGCAGGGTAGCAATGCTCTGTACACCTTGTTAGATGCTGGCAGTATTATAATATGTATTTTTCCATTTCATATCTATTCAAATCATTTAAAGTTGCAAGGTATTCTCGAAAAGCATCATTAGCTATAAGGTTGTTAAATGAATCAAACTCAACATTAGTCATTTGATTATCACCTTCTAATTTACCAATTAGACTTATCGTTAAACCACTACGTGTTAATGCAATTTTCTTTTCATCTGTAGTTCCGTAAATGAAACTATGATATTCATCTGAAGATATTAGCTCATAATCAAAAAGCATTACAACAAATCGATTCAATTTAAAACTTAGAAAATCATCTTCCATTTTTAATTTAACAATTGCCAGATTAACTACTTCTTCATGTGATTTAGATGTTAGATTTACGTAATTTTTGTAAGGACTATTAACATCATTTTCATAAGAAGTTTCTCCATAAGATTTACCTACATAAAGTAGTCTTTGCTGAGCATTTTCATTATTTGCTAGTTCCTTAAAATAGTTAACATGAGATATCACACGTTGATTGAAAGCTTCTTTTCTAGAATACGTAATATAGTTATGGTAATAATTCCTAGCTGCTTTATTTCTTAATCTATTAAATTCATAATCAGAAACCTCATGGGGTTCTATGAAAACCATATTGACTTTTTCAACTGTGTTTAAAGAGTCCCATGCTGTATTCTCTCCATTCTTAACTGTTTCATAAATGGTTAAAAAAGTATTAATAAACGAATCTATATCTATATAATAATTGATTATTCCAGATTCAATTAGATATTGCTTTAGTTTCTCCTGAGTTGTAGATTGTATTTCTAATAGCATAGATTCATTTTCTAATAGACTATCTATGTTCTCCTTTTCTGAAGGGCTTAAATTAGAATCATCAAATGCTTCAAGTGTTGGATTATCAATTTTGTCTTCAAAAATTCTACTTCTCAATAATTGAATTTTACTGTTGTGACCATCAGCATATTCTTTCTTGTTTATAAAATGTACTTTAGGCAGTAATTTGCTCAGTTCTAAATTTTCAGAATTAAATATTTCGTTAAGCCTATTTATTCTACCAATTAGATTAATTAGTTCTTTACCTGAAAGGCGGTAAGTATTTAATATAAATAGGGAATCAATAGGTAAGTTAATCCCTTCAAGAATTACAGAATTAGCAACCAAAAATTTGATAGAGGATATTTCCTTGAACTTACTTTCTAAGTATTCCTTAATTATATCGGGAAGCTTTCCATGCAAATAAATAATGCCATTTTTCAAATATTTGATTCCGAAAAAATCTTTATGAACTTCTTGTTTCAGTACATCTAATAAATTGTTTATTGCATTGTCATTTTCTATAATCGGAAGGTGTTCAGAAAGTGATTTGGCTTCTGATTCAATATTCCTTGGAGAATTTTCATAAATGAAGTTCTTAAATAAAGAATTACTCAAAATATAATTGTACTTGTTCGGAACATTAGACTCTAAATGATAAAACTGATTTACAAAGCGATTGTATTGAAATTTATCAAAGTTTACTGTTAGCTCAAAAATCTCTGGTTCTTTTATATTGAAATGTATTTGATGCGGAGTTATGTTTTGATTATTGGATATACGAATGTTTGAAATGTCATTGATTAATGGAGACAAGTATGCGACTTTTTGAGTTGGATTATTATTTAAGTTACGAGCAATAAGTCTTGAAAGTAAAATTTGTCTATTATCATTACCCCCTTTCAAAATATTATGAGCTTCATCTATTATCAAAGAATCGAAAATTACATTCCTTCTATTCGAAAGTCTTAAAGCTCGTTCTTGTGTGAAAATAGCTACAAAGTTTTTTTCTGAATTATACATTTCATCATGTATAATAATTCTTCTATTCAAATTTGCATTTCTTATCATTTGATAAGTCTGCATTAAGAGTGACTTAGTAGGAACAACAATGACAACGTTGGAATCCTTACTGAGATTATTCTTTATATAATCAATTATTATTGAACTTTTACCAAAAGAGGTAGGCGCCAAGTATGCTTTTTCATTTGCATTGTCCTCCAAAAAGTTGTTGCTCTGTATATTTTGCTCTAGAGTTTCTATGTAATTATTGGAATTTTTGAATTCACTTAATCTATAATTAACAATTAGTTCTAGTAGTTTACCTTCTTCATGCAACTCTTCATTTAAAAGAGCTTGGACAATAGGGAAGAATCCAAAGTTTATGGAAAAATCGTAGAGGGGCTCGTAGTCTTTGTATTTATGAGAATATTTGAGAATAATATAGTATGCAATATCAGCATAGGTTTTATAGTTCCTGTTTTTTTCGTAGTGACGAATAAACAATATTGCGGTTGCTAAGACATAAGATTTCTCATCATAAGTAAGCTCATTGTTAGTTGTAAGTTTTTGAAAAACTGATTGAAATTTCTCTGTTTTCCCGATTCTTGTCAGTTTTGCTTTTACTTGCTTATTCATGATTAAGTAGTCAGAAAATTTTCTAAAAGTTCAAGAGACTTATTATGTATGCATAAAATATTTATACCCTTAAATTTTTTTGTAGTGAGAGCTGTTTTAATGTCAGTTAACAAAGCTATTTGGTCTATATTATTCCAATTTCCCTCAAGAAATATTGTTGTTGCAGGCAACAAGTTTAAATTTTCGATTTTTTTGTAAACACCACTATCAAAATCTTCTGCAAGCGTTTTTAAATTCTTGATAATATCTTCGGCACTTTCAACTGGGCGATGGCAAGCATGATTGTATGCATTTCTCCATGGATTATTTCCTTCAGAATCTTTGACTTTTTTTTCTAAATCTGAGTAAGCTTCAAGGAGTTTGGATTTATGGCTTATTCCTGATGTAGAAATAGTACCTGACTTACTTTCAAGAATCCATTCTTCATCATTAATCGTATAATAACCATCAAATCCTTTCTTAATTGACCTTTCTTCTAAATTAAAGAAAACGAATTCCTGCTTAAAACCATTTTCATTCATATACAAGTGAACCATGAATTCCGCTACTGCTCCCATTTCAATAGTAGTCCCTTTTTTACGTTGTAAAAATTCACACAACCTCTTTTTAATCTTAGGGATTTCAGTATCTGTAGAACCTTCAGTAATTAGTCTTATTTTTTCATTTATAAAGTTACCAAAGTCTTGGTCAATGGTTTGAATTTCAATCACATGTATGAAATTATTATTTCCTAAACAGATTGGCGGTATTTTAAATATTTTGGTCAATTATATCTTGTTTTTAGCTTGCATCTAACATCCAAATAAAACCTACCCAGACAAAGCCGAGACAAGTTTGTTTTTATCCCAATTATATAAACTTCATTTATTCGTTTGTAAACATGTACAAAATGCTAAAAAGAGAATTTCAAGTTAGGTGTTCGGGTTGTAATTTTCTCAAATATAGCATTCCTTGTTAAATATTGGTAATCTACTGAGCATTAATAGGAAAAATCCCTGAAAACAGGTAGGGAAAACCCCTTTTTTTTGGAGAAGGTTGGGTTTTGGGGGCTAAGTTATTAGTGGCCTTGCTCTGCCTAGCGGATACGCGAAGGCAATGCATGAAGATTGGCGCGGCACGTGTCCGTCTCAGACGGGAATTCTTAGTTATTAGGTATACGTTATTTTATTTTTAATAATCCGTTTTGACTTCATTATTGTAGATGTTTTCAGTTAAGAAATATCCACCTTCAACATACCTTTCGCCCTCATTAATCTGCTTACCTGAATCAAAATTAACTATGAATTGATAAGTTCCTTCTCCGGCATGTTCAATTGTCACGGTTCGTCGTTCACCTACTTTAATATTTTCAACTTTAGCGGTACTGGGGAATAATGAAATGGACTTAATATTTTCATTAGATTTATTTACAAAATCAATTCTTACTTGTCCATTTGGAACGCTAAAAAGTGGGATTTTATAATAAGTTAGAGCATATTGCTTATTAAGAACTAGAAATCCAATGGTTCCTATTGTCAATAGAATTAATATTAATACAATCTTCTTCATTCAATAATTGCTACCCCCCAAATAATAAACAGATGTGTATTATTTCTTTTATCTGTTAGTGTTGCACTAAAGTTAATAAAATAGATGAATCACAAACTTGCATTAAGCATTTGACTAAAAGGGATTCAGTCCCAAAAAGAACGTTGTTTATAACATTCAAAGCAGAACACGATTCACTACAAACCTTAACCGATTATTTTAACGAATACCAATGGTTTGCGTTAAGGATTGCAGCGGATATCCTTTTTTGTTTGGCGGAACCCCTTCGTAACTATCGGCTAGCCGAGACCTCACTTCGCCGCCAAACAAAAAAGATTAGAGCGTAAAGCCTGCCCCCGCGCCTGCGGGTAACGCCCAAGTTCAATACAACCATCTTTCAAAAAGAAAAATCCTCTCCACTATTAACTATCATCTATCCCCTCTTTTTTTACTACTTTTGAAGACTAAACCATTGGCATGACGATAGACGAAATTAAACAAGACATAATTCAAGGAATTCCAGCTAATCTTCCACCGAAAAAGGTGTACGAAAAGGACATTAATCATGCGCCTAATCGTAAAGACATCCTTTCTGCAGAGGAGAAGCAATTGGCTTTGCGCAATGCTTTGCGTTATTTTCCGAAAGATCAACATGCCGAATTGGCGCCGGAATTTGCACAAGAATTAAAGGATTACGGTCGAATTTATATGTACCGCCTACGTCCTGATTATAAAATGTATGCACGACCAATTGACGAGTACCCTGGCAAATGTTTGCAGGCGAAATCAATTATGGCAATGATTCAAAATAATTTGGATTATGCTGTGGCGCAACACCCGCACGAATTAATTACCTACGGTGGCAATGGTGCTGTATTTCAGAACTGGGCGCAATACCGTTTATGCATGGCTTATTTGGCTGAAATGACGGACGAACAAACTTTAACCATGTACTCTGGTCACCCAATGGGGCTTTACCCATCACATAAAGATGCGCCAAGAGTTGTGGTAACAAACGGAATGGTTATTCCGAATTATTCGCAACCTGACGATTGGGAGAAAATGAATGCTTTAGGGGTGAGTCAATATGGACAAATGACGGCTGGATCGTATATGTATATCGGTCCTCAAGGGATTGTTCACGGCACAACAATAACGGTTTTAAATGCTTGTAGAAAATTAGCTGGTGACGGCACAACTGCGGGTAAATTATTCGTTACTGCCGGCTTAGGCGGAATGAGTGGTGCGCAACCTAAAGCAGGGAATATTGCAGGTGTGGTTTCTGTTACGGCAGAGGTGAATCCGAAAGCTACTCAAACCAGACATTCGCAAGGATGGGTGGACGAAGTGATTAGTGATTTGGATGAATTGTGTACAAGAGTCCGCAAGGCAAAGGCGAATAAAGAGGTTGTTTCTATCGCTTACCAAGGGAATATCGTTGATGTTTGGGAAAAGTTTGATGCTGAGGATATTTTTATTGAATTGGGATCGGATCAAACTTCGTTACACAACCCTTGGGCTGGTGGATATTATCCGGTGGACATGAGTTTTGATGAGGCGAATGAAATGATGGCGAATCAGCCTGATTTGTTTAAAGAGAAAATTCAAGCAACCTTAAGAAGACACGCAGCAGCGGTCAATAAACATACAGCCAAAGGAACTTATTTCTTTGATTATGGCAATGCATTTCTTTTGGAAGCTAGTCGTGCTGGAGCAGATATCATGGCGAAAAATGGGATTGATTTTAGATACCCTTCGTACGTACAAGACATTATGGGACCGATGTGTTTTGATTATGGTTTTGGACCATTTAGATGGGTTTGTGCTTCTGAAAAACCAGAAGATTTAGCCATTACTGATCAAATCGCTTGTGAGGTATTGGAAGAAATTCGTAAAAATTCGCCAGTTGAAATTCAACAACAAATGGCGGACAATATTACTTGGATAAAAGGGGCGCAAGCCAATAAATTAGTGGTTGGTTCACAAGCCCGAATTTTATACGCTGATGCTGAAGGTAGAATTAAAATAGCCAGTGCATTTAATGATGCGATTAAGGCTGGCAAGATTGGACCGGTTGTTTTAGGTCGAGATCATCACGATGTTTCTGGAACGGATTCGCCTTATAGAGAGACTTCGAATATTTACGACGGATCAAAATTCACGGCTGATATGGCCATTCACAATGTTATTGGTGACGGCTTTAGAGGTGCCACTTGGATCTCTATTCACAATGGCGGTGGCGTTGGCTGGGGAGAAGTGATTAATGGTGGTTTTGGCATGTTATTGGATGGATCGGCAGATGCTGACCGGCGTTTAAAAATGATGTTACATTGGGATGTGAACAATGGTATTTCAAGAAGAAGTTGGGCGAGAAATGAAGGTGCTATTTTCGCGATAAAACGTGAAATGGAGCGCACACCAACCTTGAAAGTAACGATCCCTAATTTGGTAGATGATCAATTAATCTCAAAATTATTTAATTGAAAACATGAAAGGGACAAAACTTCGCAATTTCATTGGGAATAATAAATGGATTTTTTCTATTTACCTTGTCCTTGCATTAATCACCAGTTTTCAAGCTATTATTTCTGAGAGAAACTCCGAAGAAGAGGGCACATTGGAATACAATAATTATACGATATTTAAATCGTCTTACTATCATTTAAAACAACAACAAGACTTGTATCAAGCCTATCCTCAAGAGTATTGGGATTTATACAAGTACACCCCTACTTTTGCTGCTGTTTTTTCTGTTTTTGCCGTCTTTCCTGATTGGATTGGATTGACTTTATGGTTAATCTTAAACACTGTCATCTTAGTTTTTGCCATTTATTCTTTACCCTCAATTGACAATTATAAGAAGGGATTAATTCTCGTCATTGTGATTATTGAACTGGTGACTTCTATTCAAAACGAACAGTCAAACCCTTTAATCGCTGGATTGATCATTCTCGCCTTTTCCTTCCTAGAAAAACGGAATTATTTATGGGCCTCATTGTTTATCATGAGCACGGTTTTTATAAAACTTTTTGGCATAGTTGCGCTTGTTCTTTTTCTATTTTATCCTCAAAAATGGAAATTGGCACTGTACTCAATCATGTGGTTTATTGTTTTGTCATTGCTTCCATTTTTATTTGTTGATTGGGTACAGTATGCTTTTCTTTTAGAGAGTTTTTGGCACATGCTTTCTAACGATTTCAGCACTTCGTACGGGTATTCAGTTATGGGCTGGTTAAACACTTGGTTCAATTTAGATGTCAATAAAAATATCATTGTTCTGTTTGGAGCTTTGTTCTTTATGGTGCCATTTGCTTCGGTTAAAGTTCGCAATTCAATGCACGGAAAATTACTCATCCTGTCTTCGCTGTTAATCTGGTTGGTTATTTTCAATCATAAAGCCGAATCACCAACTTTTATTATTGCGATGTTAGGGGTAGCTATTTGGTTTGTGATTTCACCTAAAAACATACTCAACACTTCTTTATTTTTGCTCGCAGTATTGTTCACCATGCTCTCCCCTACCGACATATTTCCACGTGAATTTCGTGAAACCATTATAAAGCCCTTTGTTTTAAAAGGTGTACCCTGCATCCTCATCTGGATTAAAATTCAATTCGATCTATTTTATCCCAACAAGGATTTACCTGATATTTTAGCTCTCGACAAAGAAAAGAAACTCGCTATACCAGCGGTAAAGTAGTCCCGACTTGCAAATTCAGCTTGAATGAATGAGCAAGCGCTACTGATATTTTGTTTTATGGTTATAGACTAGCAATCAAGGCTTCAAAATCTTCTAAATCTGTAATCTTGTGATATTCCGTGAATTTAAAGTCGTAATTCGGTTCGTTCCTTGCCTTGTTAAATTCAGCAAGATGACAAAGTGCGATTTCGTTTTTCGGTAGAATGAATAACAACGTATTTTTTTCATCCACTTTAAAAATCATTTGCTCCCATTTTGAGTCATGTCTTGACACCATTGTTTTTTCATTCCCACTTATTAGAATAACCTTACCCGGTTCTTGCATGATTTGATTTTTGATATTAAAACGGGCATTTGTTGCAAAATATTCTTCACTTTCAAGCAGACGCCTTACTTTATCAATATTGCAAATCCCAAAACTTGAAACACTAAATTTTCGGATCATACTTGCTTGCATTAAGATGTTTAATTCTTCTTCTTTTCTGGCCTGCACCACTTCATTCTGTGCCAATATCCCTGCGTCAAGAGCGCTTAAAAAAGCAGTTTCATCACCTTGAACATAAGGAGAAACAACAAGGTCTAATTTCTTTTTACGGCTTTTTAAATGCATATTATACAGTCCTTTTTCCGCATCAATCTTGGACAATTTAATATCCCTCCATTTTTCTTCAAATATCCATGGATTCATATTGGGGTCGTCTTCAGGATTATCACCACTAAAAACCCAACTTAATTGATCAAAAACCTTGAGTTCTGGATTATTGCGATAATCGATATCCAGCTCAATAATAAACGCATCTTTGAAATCTTGAACTTGTGTTGTTCTTCTTTCATTCTCCACAGCTTTGCTCGGCTCCACAAAAGACCAATCACCTGTGGTTTCATTTAGCGTATAAAAGCTAAATCCTGCCGCGTCATTATAAGTAGCAAATTCCATATCAATTGATCCGCCCTCTTTTACAAAAACTTCCTCTCCCTTCACCTCTGCTGTTAATTCAAACATACCAGCTGAAATAAAGTCATAATTGAGACCTAAAGAATCATAAGACATCGGAATGCCACTCGTGATAATTTCTGCAGAACTATGTAGCGGTCGATAATTAATTGTGACCGATTCTCTTACCAATTCACCTTCCCCATCAACAATTATATTGGCAGGTATGGTAATCAATGTCCCTCTTTCCGTATGCAGTATCGTTTCTTCCGTCGGATTAATTTGATAAGATTTAAATGGAATATCAAAACCTTCAAACGGCGGCTTGACCATTGATGTAGACGTTTCTAAGTTAGTTTTGCAACTTACAAAAAGGATGGCAAGTAATGAAATAAGGATGTATCGTTTCATAGTTTAAGGTTTTAATTAAGTTCGTAAGTATGCAAGTAAATTTCTTTCTCATTCAATAAACTGAACCAATGAAAAGCATTCATTTGATCGTTATACACCAAATAGAATCCTGTTGAAATGAGCTCTCCATTTATCCAAATGGTATTGCCTGCACGTTTACATTCAGCATAATTTTCTTGATCATCAGCAATAACGGTTTGGCTATATTGCTCAACGGGGCCTAATAAGTTTTTGCTTTGCTTAGGTCGAATGAAAAATTCATCATCTCGTTTGGCGATAACAAATCGCTTATCTGCCGTCGGAAATTTATCCCAATATTTCGGCATGGTACTGAATGAATTATTTCGAATACCATTTTTATAAGGCTGAGCGATATCACCATCTTTCCTCATCATCCACCAATTTTTAGGATAGTCGTTAAAATCAACCGCAATGACATCGCTATACAATTGATCTTTGTAAATCAACGAGTCAGCCGTCCTATAATACAAGGCATATCCATCATCTAATAAATAGAGTTGAACGCCTGCAACTTCTTGTATAACTTCTGTTAATCCCTTCGTCGGGCTATAATAAACAAAGCCGTTAATATAATCTTCACTGTCCGCAGAATCTACAGGAATCATAGGCATCCCAAAATAATCAGACTGATCAGTTTGAAACAAATAAATAGATTTATTCCGCAAATAGAATTCACCAACCAATTCATCCTTAAAAGTGACAGTATATTTAATCCTTTCCCTTCTTGTACTATCATCTATTGCTTTAAAATTCAAGGACTCTCCTTTTTTATTCAACATGCTAAAAAAGTCATAGGTCTCTTCTGTTATATTCCCTTCGTTTAACACAACAAAATATTTATTCCCTTTCTCAATAATCTTAAGTTTTAGTGCAAATCCATTCCTCGTCCGTTCAACCCGTGGCTTTTCACTAAAAGTAAATTCCTTGAACATTTCTTCGTCAATTTTCCACACAACACCTTCTCGATAAGCAAATAAATCTTTGTCAATTAAAGCCCCATTCGATCTGACTTTATATTTAATATAATCCAGTTCTGAATACGGCCCGTAAGTCTTATCATTCTTCACTAAAAAGCTTTCGCCATTTGCTATATAAGAATAAATGAATTCATTTTTTGACGCCTGTCTTAGCATTATCATTTGGTAAGGCCCTTTAGGTTTTTGACCAGGTTGAACAATATAGCGCTCCCAAGAATTTGTAGTTGGGTTACGTTCTGAATAAGTAAAACCAAACAAGTCACTTTTTGTACTTGCGTATCTACCTGAGGGATCGACATCCATCTTGCGGTCATAATACAATTCAGGTCTATTTATTGGTCCGTATTCTTTACCAGAATGTCTAAGCGTGATGAGGAATTTTTCTCCAGACTCCTTAACGCGCCAATTCTTAAAAGTCATTGGTATAAATCGTTGCCCAATCAGTTTCTTAACCCCAGCCCGTGTATGCCGATAATAAACATCGCCTTGAGTGGTCATAAACGAATAATCAGCACCCTTTAAATGCAGCATTAAATTCGATTCATTTCTGCCCAATCGCTCATCATCCTTAAAAGAATAGAGGTGTTCTTTTTGATGTTGTGGTCGAACGCGAATTGTGTTTTGTGAATGAACAGCTGTGCCGAGCAAGACCAAAACAACAAGTGTAATTAATTTATTCATGGCCTTTAATTTTTAAGTAATAATCCAACGCTACATTCGAGTACGATACCGCATTGCCAAATTCATCTATTCCGAATTGTGATTTGGATTCCCAATTGCGAATCACTTTCTCAGTACTTAAAAAGCCGTAATTATAAGCCGCTGCATAGAAGGATAGTCGTTCTTGGTTGTTCTGCCATATTATTTCAGGAAAACGATGATCCATCACCTTATAAAAAAGACATAGGTAATGAATTTGCCAGGTAATATCACTTAATCGTGCCACCCTTTCTGCTCTCTTTTCTTTAGTCGTTTTCGCAAGAAAATTAAATTGATTTTTTTGAGTTTCAGTGAAATCTAAACTTGGAATATATTGCTCTAAATCTTCAATAAAACTCGGTTTCATTTGGAAATTTCCTATTGAAAAATCCGCACCATCCGATCCATAATTCACATAAAAATATTCCAAGGCTGTAGTTTCCATTTGATCTGAAAACTCATTTATTCTTGTACATTCCGGAAAAATAATTGGTATTATATTCCTGTAATCCAAATCGTAAGTCGATGCAATTTCATCAAATTCACCTTGAATACTTAGACAATAAATTTCTGCTTTTTCATAAGATTCAACCCGATTAGTGGCCAGACTTAAGAACGAGAGAATACATACGACAAAAGTCGTTAAACTCATGGTTTTCATAGGCTAATATTATTTTTTTGAGGTGTTGCTATTATAATATTAGCACCATGAATTGGTTACGAGAAATTTAAAAAAGAATTGAAATTTTAGTTTTCCAGCACTTTATTTCGCCAACTTAAAAACGGCTTCTAATTCGTAAATCTCAGTCGACTTGGCAGAATCATTAACAGCGTTTATCATGGCCTTGGCAACCGTTTTATCTTTAATTGGGCGGTATTTACGAATACCTGGAATCCATGAAAAAGCATACATAATGGGTGTGAAAATTTTCTCACTCCATCTGAACTCTTTTCGGTCGCCTGCCAACATTGAAGGTCGAATAATTCCAACACGGTCGAATCCTAATTTCTCAACAGCTTCATCTAACTCCCCTTTCATGCGGGAATAAAAAACAGACGATTTTGCATTGGCACCTGCAGAGGATAAAAGCACCATATTTTCAACGCCATTTTCTTTTGCAATTTTAGTGGTATTAAATTGCATATCGAAATCAATTTTATATTGCGCTTCTTTGCTCCCAGCAGTTTTTAAAGTTGTTCCCAAACAAGAAAAAAGCACATCCCCAACCAAGTCGGCTTTAGCGTTTTCAATGGCATTAAAATCAACAATAAATTCACGTAATTTCGGATGATTTTCACCCGTTTTTCGTCTGGTAAACACCCGCACCTCATCATATTCTGCTGAGTCGAGTAATTGCGTCAATAATGCCTTTCCAATCAAACCAGTTGCACCTATTAAAATTGCCTTTTTCATACGTTTTTGTTGATTTTACTAAATAAATCCCAAACAATAACCCCTGTACATACAGAAATATTCAATGAGTGCTTTGTCCCAATTTGAGGAATCTCAATTACGCCATCACAAGCCAAAATTACGTCCTGTTGCACGCCTTCTACTTCATTCCCCATCACAACCGCAATTTTTCTATTGGGCACCGGTTTAAAATCGTCCAAAAAAATCGAATTTTCCGTTTGTTCAACAGCATAAGTTAAAACGCCATCTTCTTTTAATCGCAATACTAAATCAACCGTATCCTCGTCATATTCCCACGTCACAGAATCCGTTGCACCTAATGCCGTTTTCTGAATATCACGATGAGGAGGTTGCGCCGTAATTCCGCATAAATAAATTTTCTCAATTCGAAAAGCATCACCCGTTCGGAAAACCGAACCGATATTATTCAAACTTCTAATATTGTCTAAAACAATAATGATAGGCGTTTTCTCAGACTCTTTAAAAGTCGCAACGTCTATTCGTTCCAATTCATCCAGCTTTAATTTTTTACGACTTGCCATAGTGCAACAAATTTAGGAAAAGACTTGATACCAATTTTATTTTTTTGGGCATTCCGCCAGTAAAAAACTGTCGGCGCGCTTTCTGCACTCGCTTTTTACCAAAAAAAAAGCAAAAGAGCTCAAACCTGATTTTGATTATAACAAACGCTCACAGTTGATTTCAATTTTCTTAGACAAGGCATGGTTTTGAAGGAGTATTCACTACGAAAAACTATAACGCAGTATAAATAAAATGAAATCAACTCGCCATAAGCGAGAAGCAATGAAAATAGTAGTTTATGAACAAAAAAAGTGCTAACCTACCCCATTAGTTTCGCTATTTTCAAATCAAAACCTTACTATTTTCATTGCTTCTGTGGAAATTTGTTATGGTCAAACTCAGGTTTATACAATTGCGTCAATCGCTAATGCGGTTAACCAATACATAATCACTATCAATTCAACACAAATCCCGCAAGGCTTCGTCCATCGTATTAAATTTAAATTCAAATCCTGCATCCAATAAACGCTCTGGATACACATTTCTACTCTTGAGTAATAATTCCGTTTCTGTTCCAATTAGCATTGCCCCAAATTCAAGCAACCATTTAGGCTGGCTGAGACCAAAAGGTCGTTTTAAATAGGTTCGCATTTTCACCATTAACTGTCCATTCGTTACTGTTTTTGGAGCAACGATATTTACAGCACCAACCAATTGCGGTTTTTCTATAATAAAATCAACTGCGCGACAAAAATCAACCTCATGCACCCAACTTACATACTGCTGACCATTGCCTTGTTGACCGCCCATGAATAATTTTGTTAAGGCTTTTAATTTCGGAAAAGCTCCATGACCATTCCCAAATACAATTGAGGTTCGCAAGGCTACGCGTTTTGTCTTTTGCATATCAACCTCATAAAAAGCTGCTTCCCACGATTTGCAAATATTCATGGAGAAATCATCCCCTATCACACCTTCATCTTCAGTCATTTTTAAACTATCAGCATGCGTATAAATGGTTGCACTACTAGCGTTCAACCATACACTTGGGGCGTTTTCAGCTTCTAGAATTGCTTGCGTCAATATTTTTGTACTGTTAATTCTAGAATTCAAAATCTCCTGCTTATTGCGATCATTGTATCGACAATCAACAGATTTGCCTGCTAGATTGATCAGTACATCAGCCCAATTAAGTGCTGACATCCATTCGCCTTTAGATTTTCCATCCCAAAATATTTCATCTTCATTCTTCGGGTTCCTCGTTAAGACTTTAATTTGACATCCTTGTTTACCAAAATAATCTTTTAATAAACCACCCAAATAACCGGCACCACCTGCAATCAATATGTTTTTAGTTTTCATAATTTTAAATTAAAGAGAGAATAATTAATAGCGCAACCGACCGAAAGGCTACCCAAGAAATAGACATCGTAAAAGGTAATCCAAGTGCTTTGCATCGTTTTACATGTAGGACAAACATCGTCCCAACAACAAGTAAAAAATAAAGCCCCAATACAATTAAAGGAAGACCAATCCAATTCGCCAGAACAATAAGTGGCAACAGCAATAATCCTCCGATGAATGACACAGTTGACATATTCCCAAGATAATCCATTCGTTTTAAAGGATTAATCATACTGATAGCAACCAATTGCCATAAAACTTGACCGAAACAAATAATGAATTCGCGACTGTGATGATGCTCCAATCCTAAAGCATGATCTAAATGAATGGAAAATTGATTCACAATAAAACCTGTACCTATTGCCACGAGCAGAATATACAACCAACGATAAGCCAAATGAACAGGTGGATGACAATCACGTTTAACAATTGCCTTTCTTTCACCAGAGATCACATGTCGATTAAACGAAATAAAACGATAGAGTTTCACCACGAGAAAATGAATCATGGGCAGGTGAAAAAAACGTAAAATAGTTGGCCAATTCTGAAACAACACCATCATAAAAGCATCCACGCCGTATACCGTCATTCCTTTCTCCGCATCAATCAACGCAACTTCCGACTTAGCTCTTTCGGCATCAACCTTTTCAAAAACCGCATCATCTACATCCTGATAATAAACCAATTCATTAGGTTGAAGCAAATCAAAATAGATAAAACATTTACCATACATACTGCACATGGGGCAGTTTTTGTCGATTAATAATTGATTTGAACTTATCATACATTTTGAAGTTTTAGAAAAAATTGAAAGTTTGATTTAAAAAAAATATTAACTCATGGTTTTTATCATCTTTTTAAAGAAATAATTGTCTTTTAATTTCAGCCATATTTCTGATAATTGATCTAATTGTTGAATAAAATCATCTAGCTCTTGCATCAAGTTTTGAAAATGTTCAATCTCTGCATTATCCCCTTCCAATGTTTCGCTTCTCAACTGTCGCAACAACTCTTGCACAGGTTGTAATTCACGTCTTTTTCTTTCTTCAACAATATTTTTAGCCATCGCCATTATATCGTGCTGCGCTGTAAAAAACTCCTTACGCTCCCCTAGTTTTGATTGCTTGTGAACCAATTTCCAATTGATCAATTCTCGCATATTAATATTGACATTGCCGCGTGATAATTGTATGGTCTCCATCACCTCTTCTGTACTTAACGATTCTTTATTCGCTAAAAGCAATGCATGAATCTGCGCCATCGAACGTGGAATACCCCAAGCACTGCCTATTGTTCCCCAAGTTTGTACGAATTCCATTTTTGCTTCTTCCAATGTCATGGTACAAATATAAATGTATTTTTCGAACTTTCAATAATTATTGAAAGTTTATTTTCTCAACTTTAATTCCTGTAACCAATTCAATACATCCTCGTATATATTTGTCCATAGTTAGATAAACGTATGCTCCAACGAATAGAACAACTTCACCGAATCTTACTCACCGCATGTTTTGTATTGGCTTATACCAATATCAGTCTTGCAACAATCTGGAATGTAGACCCTTCAGGAATTTACACTTCGCCGAACGCGCTTTATATGGCCGATCTTTCAGGGGATATTGTTATCAATGATTTTGACACGATTTATATCATCGCCGGCGATTATGTTGGCACAGATGCATTAGCTGCTTGGCAACAAAACAACCTTTATATTAAAGGCATTGAAGGACAACCTCAAATGATTGCAGATGGAGAAAATATTTTAGGTAAAGGAATATGGGTTTGTGTAGGAAACAATATCACGATTGAGAACATTGAGTTTTCTGGTGCAACTGTTCCAGATGAAAATGGAGCTGGTATTCGACTTGATGGAATTGGTTTAACCGTTCGTTATTGTTATTTCCACGAGAATGAAAACGGCATTCTAACCAGTAATCCATACGATGGTGACATCATCATTGAATATAGCGAATTTGCTTATAATGGATTTGGAGACGGTTATACACACAATATTTATGTTGGTCATGTCAATTCTTTAATCATGCGTTTCTGCTATTCTCACCATACTTTTGTGGGGCATAATTTAAAATCAAGAGCCAATTATAATACCATCGTTTACAATCGAATAATGGATGAAGAAACGGGGAACTCAAGTCGGTTAATTGATTTGCCTAACGGAGGAACAAGTCTACTTAAAGGCAATACATTGATGCAAGGAGTAAACGCCATCAATAACAATGTAATTGGTTATGGCTTGGAAGGTTTGACCAATACAAGTCCACATCATTTTAGCTTTGTGAATAATACCATAGTGAATAAAAGAGAAGCTTCTTGTAAATATTTACATATCGCTGAAGGCAGTGCAGATGTGTATGTAGTGAACAATATATTTGCAGGCACAGGCAATGTTATTGACGGAGAAGCAACGACTTTAACCAATAATTATCACAATGTTGAGATTGATCATTTCTACTTTCAAAACGAACCTGAATACGATTATCAATTAACCATTCTATCGCCAGTAATAGATTCAGGCTTTACAGTAATTCCAGAATTAAATCCTGACTTCCATTATATTCATCCGCTTACTGCGCAAGAACGCCTATTGGAAGCTGATAAAATTGATATTGGCGCTTACGAATATGCAGCACCTCTTGCCATTTATGATATCTCTAACTTACCATTCAAAATTCATCCAAATCCGGCAAATAAAGTATTAAACATTTCTTTGCCTAATGATGTAATCGATGAAAAACTAGCGGTTCAAGTTATCAGTTTGTCTGGCAAAATAATTTTCAACTCTCAACTATTGTATTCTCCTTTTTCAATTGATGTACACGAATTAGCACCTGGAACTTATATTGTTCGTGTATTTGACGAGCATGAAAGCTCCGAACAGAAGTTAATTGTACACTAGGCGTCGTTTAGATGTTAACAAGTATTGATAAGTCCGATTGCTCAAATTTCTAAAAGCAGGAACAATGCCTTAAATTCGTTATTCCAAATTTTCTTAAGGCGTGACGAAAAAAAAATCAAGTGCAAAAGCAACGGTAACCCCGTTAATGAAACAATACAACCAAATTAAGGCGAAGTATCCCGATGCTATGCTTTTATTTCGTGTTGGGGATTTTTATGAAACTTTCGGACAAGATGCCGTTAAAGCGTCTAACGTTTTAAATATCATTCTAACCAAAAGAGGAAAAGACAGTCCGTCTGAAATAGAATTGGCAGGTTTCCCTCATCATTCCTTAGATACTTATCTTCCAAAATTGGTTCGAGCCGGCATTCGCGTTGCGATTTGTGATCAATTAGAGGATCCTAAAATGACTAAAACCATTGTAAAAAGAGGTGTAACAGAATTGGTTACTCCAGGTCTTTCTTACAATGACAAAGTTTTAAACGGGAATGAAAACAACTTCTTAGCAGCCGTTCATTTTGACGGCAATCGCGCAGGTGTTGCATTCATTGACATTTCAACTGGAGAATTTTTGGTCGCTGAAGGTGGATTTGAATACATCGACAAACTGATTCAAAGTTTTGCTCCAAAAGAAATTCTCTATCAAAAAGGAAAACAAAAAATTTATCACGAGCATTTTAGCGATAAATTCTACACTTATAATTTAGAGGATTGGGTATTTACTTTAGACTTTGCACAAGAGAATTTAGAGAAACATTTTGAAGTTAAATCGTTAAAAGGATTTGGTATAGACACCCTTCCATTGGCGATAATTTCTGCTAGTGCGGCCTTACATTATATCGCACAAACACAACATGATAAATTAGGTCATATCAAACAATTATCTCGATTAGAAGAGGATAGGTATGTTTGGTTGGACCGTTTTACTATACGAAATCTTGAATTGCTTTATTCACAAAACGAAGGAGCAACAACGCTGATTGATATTATTGACAAAACATTAACACCTCCTGGCTCTCGAATGATGCGCCGATGGATGGTTTTGCCACTAAAGGATCTCGCACCGATTCAAGAAAGACACCATATCGTTAAGCATTATCTCGAGCACAACGATTTTAAATCGACGATTGAGACGCAACTGAAAGAGGTTGGCGATTTGGAAAGAATTATTGCCAAAGTCGCAACAACACGCATTAATCCGAAAGAGATTATTCAACTGAAAAGGGCTTTGGTTGCTATCGATCCTATAAAAACGGCTTGTGCAGAAGCTAAATCTAAAGTCTTGCCGCTATTAGGTGATCAACTGAATTTATGTGTGGCTTTGCGTTCTCGAATTGAGAATGAAATTCTAGACGAACCTGCAATTTCAGTTGGTAAAGGCCCAATCATCGCTGAAGGCATCAGTCCTGAATTAGATGATCTACGAGAAATTCTTGCCAATGGTAAACAATACCTCGAAGATATGCGTTTACGGGAAGTTGAACGAACAGGTATTTCCTCGATCAAGATTGCATTTAACAATGTATTTGGCTATTATATTGAGGTTAGAAATTCACATAAAGACAAGGTTCCTGAAGATTGGATTAGAAAACAAACTTTGGTGAATGCAGAAAGATATATCACGGAGGAATTAAAAGAATACGAAAGTAAAATTCTAGGTGCCGAAGAGAAGATTCATGTGCTAGAAAGTAATTTATTGGCAGACCTTGTTTATTCAATGGCTGACTTTATTACCCCAATACAACACAATGCTGTTATTCTAGCTAAACTAGATTGTTTACATGCATTTGCAGAGGTAGCGACTAAAAATAATTATTCAGCACCAGAGATAAATGATTCTTTAATTATTGACATTAAAGAAGGTCGACATCCTGTGATTGAAAATCAATTACCAATTGGCGAACCTTTTATCGCGAATGATGTCATGCTGGACAATGATTCGCAACAAATCATCATGATTACTGGTCCAAACATGTCTGGTAAATCGGCTTTATTAAGACAAACGGCGCTGATCTGTTTAATGGCTCAAATTGGAAGTTATGTTCCTGCTAAATCCGCTAAACTAGGATTGATTGACAAGATCTTTACACGCGTTGGTGCTTCTGATAATATCTCATCTGGTGAATCGACTTTTATGGTTGAGATGAATGAGACGGCGAGTATCTTGAATAACCTATCTGAAAGAAGTTTGATTATTCTGGATGAAATCGGTCGTGGAACAAGTACTTATGACGGGATCTCAATTGCATGGTCAATTACCGAATATTTGCACGAAAATAAAATTGCGCGACCTAAAACATTATTCGCTACGCATTACCACGAACTCAACGAAATGAGTGGCACGTTTAACCGCATCAAGAACCACAACGTTTCCATTAAAGAGGTGGGAAATAAGATCATCTTTATGCGTAAACTCGTTCCTGGCGGAAGTGCGCATAGTTTTGGTATTCATGTTGCAAAAATGGCTGGTATGCCAGCACAAGTATTAAAACGTGCCGATCAAATCTTATTGCAATTAGAGAAGAGTCATTCGGGTGATTTAAAAGAAGAGGTAAAAGCAATCGCAGCCGATGCCAATATGCAATTGAGTTTCTTCCAATTGGACGATCCTGTTTTAATGCAGATCAAAGAAGAGATTGAAAATATCGATATCAATACGTTAACACCAGTTGAGGCTTTAATGAAATTGAATGAGATTAAGAAGTATATGGGGGTGAAGTAGTTGTCCAAAAAACCTTGTTTTTTTTGGACAGATTAAAGATTAAAGACAAAAGATTAAAGATTAATGTATGTCCCTGATATAGGTTGACCGCTTTTAACAAAGCACCAACATATGAAAGCGAACATCAAACTTAATTCGCGAAACCCAAATCAAAACGATAGGTATCAACTGGCTGCGGAGGAGGATATTCATCAACCTGCTCAGTGTGTGTTCTTATTTAGGCATTTGCAATGCCCAATCTAAAATTCATTTTATATATATTTACTAGCTTATCCACGAGACCTCGATTTAACGAATGAAGGTACTCATAAAGAAATTTATTTAAAATAGCTTAAATGGACTTTTTTAGACTTTTCGCATTAAAAATGCAAGCAAAAGACACACACGTTCGGCAAAAGCTCAGTGCAACGCTCATTACGCCAAGGCTATCCCGAAAGTGGTCGGGAGAGCGCGAGATTTAAGACTGGCTGCGGAGGATATTCATCCTTCGCTAAACCCAAATCAAAACGATATGTATCGCCGAATAAGAAACTACCGAATAGTCCCCAATTTCTTCACCTCTTCAATAAAAGGCATCAATTTAGGGTGCGCGTTATACCCATCGAATGTTGCGGAAAAATAAACACTATCAGCTGTTGTGACAACAATCAAACCATAAGGTGATGCATCAGTTTGACGCTCGTTTGTTGGCCCTTTTAAAGAATCTAAATCATCTAGCTTAACTGATTTTATACTTTTATTCACAGCTTCCCATTCTTCTGGAGTAATCGCTCTCGCTACTCTATTCGAATTTGATCTACCTGTATAATCAGATATCACAGAGTCTTGCGTGATATACAATGCGCGTTTGCCCATCATAGTCGTCGAACGATATTCGTATTGAATAACCTTACTTGTACTACAAGCTACTGCCGCAAAGGCAATTCCTAAAATGATAATACTTTTTTTAACGCTCATCTTTAAATTTTTTCTCTGAATTACTCAACAATTAATAAGTAATTATCTTTTTTGCCTTTTCCTAAAAGTACGAATTTATTACAGATCAAATCAGCTGCTGATAAGGTGTAATCTTCTTTTACTTTGACTTTATTCACTGCAACAGCGTTTTGTTGTAACGCTCTTCTCGCCTCTCCATTCGATTCTAAAAAACCTGATTTTGCTGATAATGCATCAATTATACCTAAACCGGCGTTTAATTCGGCTGTTGAAATAGTCGCTTGAGGAACACCTGCAAATCCGTCTAAAATTTCTTGCTCAGTCAATTGATTTAAATCCTCAATTGTTGCTTTTTTATTGAACAAAATTGAAGTTGTTTTTATTGCACTATCCAATGCATCTTGACCATGAACCATTGTGGTAATTTCATTCGCCAATTTGTTTTGTAAGATTCTTAAATGTGGCTCAACAGCATGCTCTTTTTCCAAGGCTTCAATTTCTTCTTTTGGTAAGAAAGTAAATGTTCTGATGTATTTAGAAACATCCTCATCACTTGCATTTAACCAGAATTGGTAGAACGCATAAGGCGATGTTTTTTCAGGATCTAACCAAACAGCACCACCAGCAGTTTTACCGAATTTAGTCCCGTCTGCTTTTGTCATCAAAGGACAAGTAAAAGCAAAACCTTCACCACCAGTCATTCTTCTGATTAATTCCGTTCCTGTTGTGATATTTCCCCATTGGTCACTTCCTCCCATTTGAATTTGGCAACCGTAATTCTGGTTTAAATGAACAAAGTCATACCCTTGAATTAATTGGTAAGAGAATTCTGTAAATGAGATACCGGTTTGAATTCTGGTCTTCACCGAATCTTTGGCACTCATATAATTTACTGTTAAGTGCTTGCCAACGTCACGAATGAATGAGATGAACGAAAATTCTTTCATCCAATCAAAATTATTGACCATGATCGCACCCGTTTCGCTGTCGTTAAAATCTAAGAATCGTTCTAATGTCTTCTTAACACCAGCTATATTTCTTGCTAAAGTTGCTTCGTCTTGAAGGTTTCTTTCGTCCGACTTACCTGAAGGATCGCCAACCATACCTGTTGCTCCACCTACCAAAGCAATTGGTCTATGACCCGCTCTTTGTAAATGCTTTAACATCATAATTGGAATTAAATTCCCGGCATGTAAAGCATCAGCAGTAGGATCAAAGCCACAATAACCTGTAATTACACCGCTTAAAAGTAATTCTTCCGTTCCGGGCATGATGTCTTGCAACATTCCACGCCATTGTAATTCTTCAACTAAATTGATTGACATTTTATTGTGTTTTTGAAATATTTGGCAAAGATAAAAGAAAAAGAGAGTTAGAACAATGACAAAAGATTAAAGACAAAGGATTATTAATCGTAAAGCTATAAGGTGGTGCGTAAAAGGAAATGCTAGCGTTAAATTTGCAAGAACCGATACTAACTAATGCATCTATTAATAGGAATAGGAAATAAAAAAGCGAAGACTTTTACATCCTCGCTTTTATGCTAAATAGTGTAATTAAAATTTACAATAATTCATTGGCTAAATTTGCCAACTCTGATCGCTCTCCTTTTTCTAATCGAATATGCGCAAATAAAGCGTTTCCTTTTAAACGGTCAATTAAATAAGTCAATCCATTACTTTCTTCGTCCATATAAGGGGTGTCAATTTGTTTGATATCTCCTGTAAACACAACTTTTGTTCCTTCGCCTGCACGGGTAATGATCGTTTTCACTTCGTGCGGACTTAAATTCTGTGCTTCATCAATAATAAACATCACATTCGATAAACTTCGCCCGCGAATGAATGCCAAGGCGGTGATAGATAATTCGCCAGACTCCTCCATTTCATCTAAAACTTTGTATTTTTTCTCGCCTGGGCGGAATTGACTTTTAATGAATTTGAGGTTGTCCCAAAGTGGCTGCATATAAGGTGAAATTTTATCCTCTGCCGTTCCGGGTAAAAAACCAATATCTCTATTACTCAAAGGAATAATCGGTCGTGCTAGAATAATATTATTGTAAATATGTTTTTGCTCTAAAGCAGACGCCAAAGCCAACAACGTTTTCCCCGTTCCTGCAACACCTTGTAATGCCACCAATTTTATATCAGGATTCAATAATGCATTCACTGCAAATGCTTGTTCGGCATTCCTAGGTTTAATACTGTAAACATATTCCTTGTCCACCCTTTCTACCCGATCTAAAGCTTGGTTATACCGACTGAGTACAGTTTCACTCGTTCCATTTTTTAGGATATAATATCTATTGGCTGATTTCAAATCACCGAGCATTCCTTTTTCTGGAATGAATCCTTTTTTATAGAGTGCACTAATTTTTTTAGAATCGACATTTTCTAGCGTTGGAAAACCTAATGAAACATCGTCTACATCTTTTACTTTGCCTGTTTCATAATCTTCAGATAAAAGTCCAATGGCTTTCGCTTTTAAACGCAGGTTGATATCCTTGGTGACCAGAATAACTGGTCGCGTTTTATTGGTATCCGCCATTGTGATGGCAGAATTGATTATACGGTGATCATTTTTACCTGCGCCATATATTTTTTCTGCATCTCTCCCATTAATTAGGTTCGACATCACAATTTTTAAACTGCCCCTTTTTGGTCCTAAGCTTACCCATTCGTTTAAGCCTGATCCTGCAGAAAGTTTATCCAAAAATCGAATAACCTCTCTTGCTTGAAAATTTTTAGTGTCGTTTCCGACTTTAAAATTGTCTAATTCTTCTAAAACCGTAATTGGAATTGCAACGTCATTGTTTTCGAAATTTCTAATCGAATTGTGATCGAATAATAAAACGGATGTATCCAATACAAAGATTTTTTTTACTGCTCGCTTCGCCATATCGTGTAATTAGTTTTTTTATTAAGTTAAGATTTATTGAAGAGAATCTCAGTTCATTACAATAGAAGTTATTAACTGAAAATTCTTGATGTCGTTGATAAATAATTCAAATTACGCTTCCTTTTGATCGTATAATACAAGACTGTCAGATCGTTTCAACTTTTACCAACAAAAAAAAAAAAGAAGCCTATGTCTTTTGAGACAATCCCCAGTAAAATGAGATTTAATTTTGCCCTAACGTTACCTTAATGTCGCATGTGATTTGTAATGCCACAATTGAACGGCAGAATGGCTTTGAATAGTCGCAATACTTTTGAATCTCATCCTTTTTCGTCTTGACTCAAAAAAGGGACTGCCGTTTCCGGACAATCCCTAATAGTTTTAATACTTACTTAATTTTGGTCAAATTAGTCTTTGATTAATTGTACTGTTTTTTGAAATACTCAAATTAATTCCGTCTATCCAGTCCCCACATCATTTTATTTCGAATGGTATTATTTGTGCCTAGATCGCAACTAATGAAATTTAAAATCAATCCTTTCAATTCTATTTTTATTTATTCCTCGTCGTCTGATGCGATGCATCTCCTATAGGAATAAATAAAACTATTTCTTGAAATTTATCGATTTATAAAGATTCCATAATTACCATCCAGACACAATAAGGAAGTTTTGGTTCTCGGTTTGAATGACATTGATTTGGAATTCAGCTCTTTCGATTGTCAGCTCTCTAGAAGAATAATTTGAAACTGTAAAAGGAAATCTGTATCAATTCCGTCTATCCAATCCCCACATCATTTTATTTCTGATTGTATTTAGAAAATTCTGATTTTCCGTTTGAATTACGTTGATTTGGAATTCGGCTCTTTTGATTGTCAACTCTATAGAAGAATCAATTGTTACTGATCTAGAATCTAACGAACATAAATACTCTCGTCCGCGGCCTTCAATTTTTAAACGAATGGTACGATCGTCCGGAACAACTACCGGTCGCACATTTAAATTGTGTGGAGCAATGGGTGTAATTACATAATCTTTAGCACCAGGAACCATAATTGGTCCGCCGCAACTTAACGAGTACGCTGTAGAACCTGTTGGTGTCGCAATGATCAACCCATCTGCCCAATAACTATTTAAATATAAATCACCAATATAAGTATGAATGGTGATCATGGATGAACTCTCCTTTTTATGAACAGTTAATTCGTTTAGTGCAAAATTGTCTTCACCGAATAAACCGTCGTCGGTAATCAACTGAATAAGTGACCTTGTTTGCAATCTATATTTTCCCTCGCGAATTGAATTTAAAACATCTACTATATCTTCTTTATATGTAGACGCCAAGAAACCCAATCTGCCTGTATTCACACCAAGAATTGGAATGCCACTATCACGAACGATATTGATTGTCTCTAGAAAAGTACCATCACCTCCAATACAAATTAAAACATCAATCTTACCTTTAATATCAATATGCTTATTGTATACATCCGTGGCATGCTCAATTTTAATCCGAGGATTCAAATATGATTTATAGGGTTGATAAATCGTAATATCCCATTCAAATAAAGCCAATGTATTGAACAATTCCTGAATATTAGGAATGAAACTATCATTAAACGACCTTCCATATATTCCGACTCTCATAGACTACATATTTAAATAGTTCATTAATTCGTCGTACCGTCTTTTTAAATCATTCTGATAATCACCTTTGGCATAAGTAGCCTTGATAACATAATCATAGCGATTAAATGTTCGAATAATAGAATCTAAATCAACTGTATTTATTTTTATTGTGACTTCAATCTCCGTAGAATCGACTGCTGAAGTAATATATGAACTTAGTATTTTCGCATTGTTCTCCTCGACAATTCTAGCAATTTCTGACAAAGAATAATCGTGATTATTCATTACCAATACCAAAATTCCACCCGGCTCTTTAATTGAAACAACTGCTGTAATTTGCGACATTAAAAAAAGTAAATCAGCACAGCCGATATACTCATTATTTTCATCTAGAATTGGAACGACAGTGATCTTTAAATCAGCAATCATTTTCATGACTTCATAAGCATGTCGATTGCTATAAATAAATGGATTGGGTAAGTTGTGGAAATATTTTTCGATCGACACAGAAGGATCTGGCATATCGTAAACATCGTTTTCTGAGATCAAGCCAATATATTCATTGCCTCTAACCACAGGTAAATGACTCACCCTAAATTCGTTCATCCAGTCAAGTGCTTTATTGCCACTTTCTGTCGATTTAAGCGGTGGAATAATTTCAGAGATTAATTTTTCTGCGTTCATGCAAAACTTAACTTATAAAGTGTGTAATTATTTCAATTCAATTCAAGAATAATAAGCTAATGTAATTAATTATTGGGCGATACTTTATAAATTTGACGAGAAATAATTTAACCTTTCTTCGATGGCGACTAAATTAAGTGTGAATGTAAATAAAATAGCAACCCTTAGAAACGCTCGAGGTGGTAATCTTCCAAACCTTGTGCAAGTTGCTATAGATTGTGAACTGTTTGGTGCTGATGGAATTACTGTACATCCGCGACCTGATGAAAGACATATCACAACGCAAGACACTTTTGATTTAGCGAAAGTTGTAAAAACGGAGTACAATATTGAAGGATATCCTGATGAGCGCTTTTTAGATTTGATCGATAAAATTCGACCAGCGCAAGCAACTTTAGTTCCTGATCCACCAAATGTTTTGACTTCGGATGCTGGATGGGACACAGTTAAACACGCCGATTGGTTAAAGGATCTGATTAAAACCATTCAAAGTATGGGTGTTAGAACCTCTATTTTTATTGAAACTGATCGTGCTTTAATTGAAGGTGCTGCCTCTATTGGAACAGATAGAATTGAATTTTATACTGGAACATATGCCGCAAATTTTCATGCTGATAAAGCAAAAGCAATTGCTCCTTATAAAGCAGCTGCAGAAATTGCACTAAAAAATGGTCTGGCCTTAAATGCTGGTCATGATTTAAATTTAGATAATCTTAATTATTTTATATCAGAAATTCCTGCAATTGACGAAGTTTCAATTGGACATGCATTGGTGGCAGATGCGCTATACTTAGGTTTAGAAAATACAGTGCGCATGTACAAGCAGGCTTTAATAATACAATAAATGAAATTACACTACCGAAAAATAGGAGAAGGTGAACCGTTAATTATTCTACATGGTCTTTTTGGTTCTGCCGACAATTGGCAAACATTAGGCAAAAAATTTGCAGAACATTTCACGGTTTATTTTGTTGACCAAAGAAATCACGGACATTCACCGCATAGCGATTCGTTTAGTTATGATTTAATGGTTGCTGATTTAAAGGAATTGGTAGATGATTTAGGATTGGATAAATTCAATTTATTGGGCCATTCGATGGGTGGAAAAACAGCTATTGGTTTTGCAGCTTTGTATCCCGAACGCATTGACAGAATGGTTGTCGCTGATATCGGTCATAAAAAATATCCTTTACATCATGATGCCATTTTAGGCGGCTTAAATTCGATTGACCTTTCTGTTGTTAAATCAAGAGGTGCGGCGGATAAAATATTGGCGGATTCCATTCCAGAAATCGGTGTACGACAATTTTTATTGAAGAATTTATATTGGGTTGAAAAAGGCCAATTGGGGTGGCGTATTAATATCCCTGTATTAACAAGGGAGATAGAATCTATTGTTGACGCGATTGAATTCGATAGAATTGTGACCAATACACTATTTATGCGTGGTGGAAAATCGAATTATATTGTTGCATCGGATTTTGAGGATATTAAAACGAAATTTCCGAATTCTACTATTTATACAATCGAAGAATCTGGCCATTGGATTCATGCCGAAGCGCCTGAAGAGTTTTATAATACGGTGTTAGAGTTTTTGTTGTAGTCGGTTAGTGGTTAGTTCCTCCTACGCTATGGCTTCGAAGGACGAGGGGTTAGGGGTTAGTTGTAAAGTTTCACAAGGTTGTTAACGGAAGTCAATGATTTAAACTATTTTAATCACAATTATGAAAAACTATAACCTAACAACTACAACCCAATAATAGCGCGTATTGTTTTAATATTCCCCGCTTTATTTTGATAGTTTGAAATGAATCTTGCACGACCTTCAGAACTTAAATAAACCTCAGCAATTAAATCTGCTGATTTCGTCTCAACAAAAAAGCTAATCTCAGACAAATCACCAAGACTACCGTTTCGATAAATTAGTTTATGCGTACTATTTTCTAAGTCCACTAATTTAATATTCGCACCGTTCTCTAAAGTTGTTTCTTTCAATTGACTTACACTAAATTCTGGTGCTGCACCTCTTGTTAAATCATGTGCAGCTGCATTCAATTTTAAAATCAAGTCATCCCCTAAATCGAATTGATTTATTTCGAAATCTACTTCTTCAACTAATGCCTCAGCATTATTTGCAACCGCCTGCACATCATTATCTACAGTGCTTACAGGGACAGGTATGCTATTCGTTTCAACAGTTGTGTTTAATTCAGACGGTATTTCTGCGGCCTGATGATCGAAGTTAATCGGCTCATCCATCTCAATAAATGTGCGCTCAATCTCTTGTCGAATGGTAGACTCATTGTCTGTATTCAACTTGAAAGCAATATTAAAAGCACCACCCAATTTCTCAACAGCATTGACAGAGAAAATCGACTTATTTTTGAATTTTAGTCCAAAATCCACCACTTTTTCCTCGGCTAAAATCTCCCCATAAAAATCAATTGTATAATCGTTTTCACTGGCTGTAAATCGGAATATTTTATTGTCATCACTCACCAAAGGTACGTTCGCCAATCCAGGTGCATCAACCACCGAAATCAATTGAACAATTCCATTCAGTTCGTTCAGAAAAGTATTAAAATCTTTTATCGTTTCTTTTGAAACATTGTACAGTATAAAATCCATCTTAAATATTAAATATTACCAATATGATAAAGGGCATCTCCCTTATTTACAACGGGGTTATTATTGTGTCCAAAAATATAACCTGCAGCTTTAGCAGTGACTTTACTTTGATAAGAATTATTAGGATCTGTAATTGCGCCTAATTCATCTCCCTTCTCTACATAGTCTCCTGATAGCTTTTTTGCGATAAAAATTCCAGATTTATTAGCCCTAACCCACGATTTTTCATGTATTTCTTTGGACTCGCCTTTAACAATCTCCTTTTCTATCATTCCTTTTTCAACCAATACTCTTTCAATTCCTTTTAATGCTTCGCTAATTGAGTACTCATCTATTCGAGAAGATTCACCACCTTCAAAAACAATCATCGGAATATTTTTAGAAAAAGCAGTTTTACGCAACGAATTCGATATATGAGATGATTCAATTAAATAAGGCATCTCGAATGTTTGCGCCAATTCTTTACTCAATAAATCTTTTTTATCGAATCGTACTTGCGGATAATTATAGATACTCCTTCCACCAGTATGAAAATCCATACAATAGTCGGCATGTGGAAGAATTTTATTCGTAAACGTATATGCTATTCGCGATGCCAATGATCCATTCTTTGTTCCCGGAAAACTTCTATTTACATCTTTCCCGTCAGGAAAAGCACGTGAAAAATTTATAAATCCATAAACATTCACCAGTGGAATGGCAATAATAGTTCCTCTTTTAAGGTTTCTAACTTTAGGTGATTTAATAGCACGTCGAACAATTTCGATGCCATTAATTTCGTCACCATGAACGCCGCCAGTTAATAAAATTGTTTGCCCAGGCTCTTTACTATTAAAGACATGTGCATGTAAATTAATCTCCGTTCCAGATGGTAAATTGGCAACAGGAATCTGTACCACACATCTTTCTCCAGGATTAATTATTCGACCATTTAATTCCATAATTTATTTAAATATGTTCTTCTATATATGTTATTATTTTATCTGCCACCGCTATTTCTGTAACTGCTTCAATTCCTTCTAATCCAGGCGACGAATTCACCTCAATCACCATCGATCCTTTTTTAGATCTTAAAATATCAACACCACCTATTTTTAATCCCAATGCTTTTACAGAGCGAACGGCCATTTCTTTTTCCTCTTCAGACAATACAATTTTCTCCCCCCTACCACCTCGGTGTAAATTCGACCGAAATTCATCTCCTTCAGCGATCCTCATCATTGCTGCGACTACTTTTCCGCCAATAACAAAAGCACGAATGTCTTTCCCTTTAAATTCGGCAATAAATTCTTGCAACAACACTTTAGTATTATCAGAAATAAACTTGTTAAAAGCATTATTTGCTTCAATTTGATTGTTCAATAAATAAACACCTGCTCCCTGCGTTCCTTCAATCAATTTTGCGATTACAGGGTAATTAAATTTTTGAGCAATGATGCGTTCTGCTTGATGTAAATCGTACGAAAAGTAAGTCTTTGGAATTCTTATTTTACTCGCTGCCAGAATTTGCATCGACCTGAACTTATCTCTGGATGCTAAAATTCCTTTTGAAGTATTATAAACGGGGACTTTCATCTCCTCAAAATGCTTTACAACAGTGGTTCCATAATAAGTATTCGAACTTCCAATTCTCGCTATTACTGCGTCTGGACGAATGAGTACTTCTCCGTTAAAAATCACTTTATAAATCCCGTCTTCTATTAAAAGATCACAATGCATATGATCGATAATCCGCACATTATGCTTTTTGGCAAAAGCCGCTTGATACAATCGAGTAGTCGAATATAAATTGGCACCTCGAGACAAAATGTAGATGAGCATAAATGACTTTACAAAAACAAGAACTAAATTAATCTAAAAATTAGACTCAAGGTAGAATTTCGTTTGTTTCTATGATATTACTAATATTTAGTGCTTTATCGATAAAAGAAATCTGGTACTTTATCGTGTCAGAATCGTCAGATAATTTATTATAAAACTCGTTAATATAAACCTCTGTTGTTCCTTTTATTCCACGTGCCTTCCCTTTAACAATTATCGGTTTTATGCGGTATTTAAACGAAATAGAATCGCCTAAAAAATCTAAGCCCCTCACCCATCCATCTTCATCGTCTTTCTCAAAATAATCAATATAAAGATTATAGTAGAAATATGAATCTGCGTCAAAAGGTGAATCTAGTTCATCCGGATCCAATCCAATATCACCATCACCATCAGTAAAGTCGAATGTTAATTTCAAACTATCTCCCGAGAAAAACACTTGAGGATTCGAAATAATTGGCTCGTTCGGATATTCTTCATTCTTAAAACAAGAAGAAAGAATTGATATCGTAGCGATAAAGGAAAAAATAAAAACTAATTTTGTTCTCATCAATAGCAATTTGCGATAATAAAGTTACCAATAAAATTTGAACGAAAATAATTCATATAAATTACCTTGGCATCCAAATAAAATTTTTGAGATCGATTCTGATGCTAGCTTCAATAAAATGGCTTTGGATTTATTCCACTTCCAATATGCTAACAATGCTGTATATCATGATTATTGCGATTTGATCAAAATAGAAAAGAATAACATTGATCATTATTCTAAAATTCCTTTTCTTCCCATTTCTTTTTTCAAAACACACGATGTAAAATGCTTTGAAGGAGAACCAGAAATTGTTTTTACTAGTAGCGGTACAGGTGGCATTAATAGCCGACATGAGATATTCGATCTGAAGTTATATGAAATCTCTTTTATGCAATACTTTACAGCATATTTTGGAGATCCTAAAGATTATATTTTTCTAGGATTATTACCTTCATATTTAGAACGGACAGGTTCATCATTGATTTATATGGTTGATCATTTAATTCAAGCATCTCAATATAGTGAGAGTGGCTTTTTTTTAAATGAAGATGAAAAATTATTGCAAATCATAGCAGATAATAAGGATAAAAAAATAATACTCTTCGGCGTTACTTATGCCTTACTTGATCTTTTAGAGGAATATCATCCAGATCTTTCCGGATGTATCATATTAGAGACAGGGGGAATGAAAGGCAAAAGAAAAGAATTGACGAAGGATGTTTTGCATGAAACCTTAAAAGCGGGATTCAATGTCAAAGAAATTTATTCGGAATATGGAATGACCGAATTATTATCTCAGGCTTATAGCACAGGCACACAATTTTCTTGCCCACCTTGGATGAAGTTTTTCACGCGCGAATACAATGATCCTTTTAACTATACCCAACGGAAATCAGGCGGGATTAATATTATAGACCTTGCTAATATTCATTCTTGTGCTTTTATAGAAACACAAGACTTAGGTAAGATAACTGGAGACCATATTGAAATCCTTGGACGTTACGACAATGCTGATTTACGTGGTTGTAATTTTTTAGTGCAGTAAGCATCAGTCGCAAACGTACTGTTTTGGTCGAATAACATCAGAAAACAAAAATATAACTGTAAAATAATCTCAATAAATTTGGTTAATAAGTTTTTTACTTTAACTTTGAATATGTTTTTTCATGGAAACATAGTTTTTTGAGGTGAAAACACCAGCTAATTTGTTAGCTGGTGTTTTTATTTTATAAAAGATCGTTTTTAAAATAAGTTAAATTTATCGCTATTAATTAAATGAAGTTATTCAATCGTGAATTAAGCTGGCTATCCTTCAATGAAAGAGTTTTGCAGGAGTCGTTAGACCCATCCAATCCAATTGTTGAGCGCATCAGGTTTTTAGGAATTTACTCGAACAACATGGATGAATTTTATCGCGTTCGCGCTGCATCCGTTCGAAGATTAATTTTGATTGGTAAGAAAACCGTTGAAGGATTTAATGGTACCCCAACAGAATTACTTGCAGCAATTAAGAATGTTGTAATTGATCAACAGCGGACTTTTGCTTTAGCATATGAAAAGATTCTAAAGGAATTAAAGCAGCTTCACATCTTGCAAACGGATGAAAATCATTTAAACGATGAGGAGCAATTATTTACACAATCCTTTTTTAGAGAACGTGTTCGACCATTGATTGTACCGATTATGCTTTCTGATAAGATCGCCTTTCCTCAATTAAAAGATGGCGGAAATTATTTGGCTGTGCGCATGACCAATTTTGCCAAGTCAAAAACTAAATATGCCTTAATTGAAATTCCTGCTAGTTGCAGTCGTTTCATTATTATCCCAACACAGGAAGGGGCACCAAAAAAATTAATCTTAGTAGACGATATCATCCGATTTAACTTAAAAGAAATATTTTCCATTTTTAGCTATGATGAAATAAAGGCCAATGCATTTAAGATCACTAGAGATGCAGAATTAGAGGTCGACGAAGACATTTCTAAAAGTTATGTCGAGAAGATGCAGGACAGTATTGAAATGCGAAAAGAAGGTGATACCGTTCGTTTTGTTTTCGATGCTGCAATGCCTATTGATGTACTGCAATATTTGATGGACGCATTAAAATTGAAAGCCGGAGGAAACATTATTCCTGGGGGTAAATATCATAATTTCAAGGATTTTATGGAATTCCCAAGCTTTGGCGAAAAGCAATTTACGTTTAAACCAACCAAACCACTTTCACATCCTCAATTAAAAGACCTAGATACATCTTTATTAAAACACATCCTTTCTGAGGATGTTATGTTGACATTCCCTTTCCAATCGTTCCAATACATAATTGATGTTTTACGTGAAGCAGCGATTGATCCTAAAGTGGTTTCTATCAAAATAAACCTATACAGGGTCGCTTCAAATTCACATATTATTAATGCATTAATAAGTGCTGCGCAGAACGGTGTGAAGGTGACGGCTATTATCGAATTAAAAGCCCGATTTGATGAAACGAATAATATTTATTGGTCGAACGTACTAGAAGACAATGGCGTAAATGTATTATTTGGTATTCCAAATATGAAAGTACATTCCAAACTTTTCATTATCAAACGCAAGACAGGGAATAAAACACAGAGCATTGCACATATTGGTACGGGGAATTTTCATGAAAAAACTGCCAAAATTTATACCGACTGTTCGTTATTGACTGCGAATCCTTCCATCACAAGAGAAGTAGAAAAGATTTTCAAAATATTCAAGAACAATATAGATCGAAGTGTTTTCAGGGAATTATTGGTATCACCATTTAATATTCGCAGGAAGTTAAATGCGATGATTGATCGCGAAATAGAATTCGCTAAGAAAGGAGAAGAAGCGCATATCATCATCAAATTGAACAATTTGGTAGACAGTAAAATCATAAAAAAACTTTACGAGGCTTCTAATGCCGGCGTTAAAATTGACGGTATTATAAGAGGAATCTGTGCTTTAGTTCCAGGTATCCCCAAGCAAAGTGAAAATATCAAAATACGCAGTATTGTTGGACAATATTTAGAACATACAAGAATCATTTATTTTAAAAACGGAGCCGATAATAAGTATTATATATCCTCTGCAGATTGGATGACAAGGAATTTAGATCGCAGAATTGAAGTTACTGTGCCCATTTACGATCCAAAAGTCCAAAAAGATCTTAAATTTATGCTTGATGCTTGTCTAATGGACAATCAGAAAGCGCGTGAGATTGATGTTACCCAATCGAACAAAAACGTAAAATCAGTTGTTAAAACTAAATACAGCGCACAAGTAGAGATTTATAAATATTTTAAAGAAAAGCTTAAATAAATGCATTTTGGAGCGATAGATATAGGTACCAATGCCGCACGATTATTAATTGGAGAAGTTACAAATGACAGAGGTTTTGCCTTCGTGAAAAAAATATCATATACACGTATTCCTTTAAGATTGGGGATGGATGTATTTGAAAATGGTAAAATTTCCAAAAATAAAGCCGAAGAATTTAAAAAATCAATGTTGGCTTTTAAGTTAATTTCTGAAGTCTTTCATGTGAAAGATCTGCGTGCATGTGCGACTTCTGCTATGCGTGAAGCATCGAATGGAAAAGCTATTCAGAAAATGATCGCTCAAGAAACCGGCGTTAATATTGAAATAATTGATGGAGAAGAAGAAGGAGATATCATCTTCACGTCTTTTCTTTTGCTTGATTTTAATATGAATAAGCCTTTTATTGTCATAGATGTTGGCGGAGGTAGTACTGAGATTTCTATTTTCTATAAGGGCGAAAAAATTTGCTCAAAATCATTCCAAATAGGCACCATTCGAATTTTAAAAGATAAAGTTCCAACGGAAACATGGGAGGACATGTCAGATTGGTTAAGCAAAAATATTAAGCCGAATAAAAAATATAATGTATTTGCCACCGGTGGAAATATTAATAAAATTCATAAAATTTTAGGTAAAAAAGGTAGTTTACCAATCGGTATTAAAGAGTTCAACACACTTTATGACGACTTAAAATCGTTGAGTTTTGATGAGAGAATTATTAAATACCAATTAAAACCCGATAGAGCAGATGTGATTGTTCCAGCGGCTCAAATATTTTTAACAATTTTAAATCAAATGGAAGTCAAACGATTGTTTGTGCCAAAGATCGGATTATCAGATGGTATGATTCATCAATTACATGCAAAACATTTGAAATAAAAATATTCTTCATTTTTTTTTGAAAATGTGTTTTGTAATTAAACAATTACTACTATATTTGTCGCCCGAAAGAAAAACGATTCTTTCAGTTTAGTTGAAACTTGATCACGGTCAAAAAAGACGAAACAGAAAAATTATAAGCGAGAGTAGCTCTCCCGATAGCTGTCGGGATGATAGAGCGAATTTTGTTGAAAATTATAAGCGAGAGTAGCTCAGTTGATAGAGCGCCACCTTGCCAAGGTGGAGGTCGCGGGTTTGAGCCCCGTCTCCCGCTCACAGTGGAGGTTATCCCGGTTTAACCGGGATCTACCCGATCAAAATTCAACTTAAATTAATGTTATTAAAACATTGCATTAAGTCGAAAAAAGAGTATTTTTGCAAAGTGTTATCCTGAGAACGTTTGGGAGATTAAACACAAAGAAAGAGTATTGTTGCTCGAGTGTGGTCCCGATAGCTAACGGGATGGTAGACACACAAGAGATAAAAAGAGTATTGTTGCTCGAGTGTGGTCCCGATAGCTATCGGGATGGTAGACACACAAGAGATAAAAAGAGTATTGTTGCTCGAGTGGTGGAATTGGTAGACACGCAAGACTTAAAATCTTGTGTCCATTAGGACGTGCGGGTTCAAGTCCCGCCTCGAGTACTAAAAGCCTGACTGCGGTCAGGCTTATTTATTATTAAAAATACCTTGGATGAGCTTCCAATTCAGACAAGTAGAAAAACCTCAGCCCTTAGAAGCTGAGGTTTTTTGTTTTTAAAAGAATTGCTTATTTTGTCAGAATGGCCATTGTGTATATTCTCTATTCTAAATCAATCGATAAGTTCTATATTGGTAGTTTTATTAATATAGAAGTTCGCCTTAATGATCATCTATTAAATAAATATAATTCAGCTTTTACTAATAGAGCAAATGATTGGGAGGTGTATTATAAAATTCAACAATTAGAATTTATTCCGGCTCGAAATTCACTCACTCCGACTTGTCAATTTTAATACCTGTTATGGAGGCGAATATCTGACTGATTAACTCCATAAATAGATCATTCTTTTCTTTAACACAACTTGTTAATTCGATATAAGCTTTATTGTGTTCAGGATAAGTATGCACTGCTAAATGACTTTCTCCTAACAGCCACAAACAAGTATAACCTTGCGGTTGAAAATAATGTTCAACGAATCCTAATTTTTCGAATGTACAACGATCCAACAACGACCCTAAACCATTTTTTAATAATTCTGCATCGCTCTCCTTTACCCAACATCTCAAACTATATAATTCTGCTTTCACAATTCGTTTGCTTTATTTTTAGTTATATTATTTAAAATTTTCTCTCCTGCTTGTAATCCTGAATCACATGCTTCGAAGAATAATGGTAAACGTCCTGTATCTACCCCCGCATAAACAATACGATCTGAAAATGAAGGCACATCATTAAAACTTAAATAACCAGGCTTAGCGATCGGCATAGCATGCCCTAATACATTCACATTTACATAAGCAACAAAATCACTTAAAGCTGTTCCTGTTTCTTCTTCTATTAGCGCAATCGTTCCTGCTACAAACTCATCAGGATTCTTTTCAATTTCAACAAGTTTACCTCGATCCTCTTCCTTAAAACAATAATAAGCCGTAAAGACATCAAATTCAGAAGGTCTTGCATGTTGTTTTGACGAGTTTATAAAACCTAAGAACTGTAATTCAGGTGTAATAATATCATTCTGCCATTTTTCAAAATCAACGCCTTTACGACAAACGATATTTAAAACGAGCCATGGGGCATACGAATTTTGAAACCGCGACTCTTCTTGCGCCAAAATATATTTTAAGGCATGTTTCTGACCCGCATATATCAAGCCCTTAGCTTTTACGAGTTGAATTGATCCATTTTTATTCAAGACCTCTGCTTCTACTCCATCTGCTGTCTCTCGAACGCTTCTCACAAACGTGTTTGTGACAAAAGCTTCTGGATTGGACAACAGTCCAATCATCTTTTCTGTAAAATATGCATTTCCGTTTGGAGCAGAGAATAATTCCACATCCTTAGTATTGTATGGTCGACATGTATAATAATGTATTCCCGCTAATGCCGAAACCTCATCTATTTGAGCACCCCAATCATCTAACATCTGGTAACTAATTCGTTGGGATAAGTCTGCTGACAAATCGAATTGGCCTTCTAAAAAATCCTTAAAACTTAATGCATTCAGATACTGATATTCCTCCCCTATTAAACGCGTTGGTAGATGCATTTGACCGATAAATGGTTTTAAAGCTTTGTTAAAATCTTGAATTCCTTCTGCAGCTTCCATTACCTCACTTAATAGAAGTTCTCCATTGAAACACTGCTCCATTTCATCTCCAGAAATTATATATGCCTTATCATTAAACTCGTAAAGCGCGGTCTCCGAATTAAACGAAATAATATCTAATTCCCGAAGTAATGCAATAACTTCTTGACCAAATGTTTCAGGATAAGCCAATTCGTAATGTGCTCCGGTTGCAAATTCTGTTGTTTTCCATGAAGCGCTTGCTGACGAACCTCCTAACCTATCATCCCCTTCGAACAATAAAAAATCTTGATCTCTTAAAACCGTTGCAGCAGCAATACCTGCAACACCGCCACCGACAATAATAAAGTCTGTACTTAAGGTTGAGGTAGGCTTTACATTTGCTTTTTCACGCAGTAAATGACCGAATGATCGATTTGAACGGACATTAATTTTATACGGTACTTGCTTGCCTTTATTCCTTGGAAAAATTCCAAGTAAGATTGGCAAAGCAGCAACACTCGATATCTGAATAAAACCTCTACGATTCATCTTTCGATTTAAAAATTGGTTTTAGATATTGATTCTTACCATTCATTTTCCATATAAAACCATCAATAATATAATGTACTTGTTGAGGCAATGCTAGAATTGCGACACCTACAATAATACCCCATTCATTCGCCAGCTGATCCCAACGATACGGATGAATATTCTCAAAAAAAGCGATGTGTTCTCTGTAAATAAACATATCCCAAAAATACTCTTCGATTAAGGCTGCTATTAGAATTGTAACCAATAAGGCAATGACCCATTTTATTTTCCGCTTTAAACTTGATGATTGTTTTGTTATTATCTCCTCTTTTTTGAGGTTATAATAATAAATAAGAGCGATATACGGAATACCATGCGCAACGACATTTGAGACACTAAAAATTACATCCGAATTATAATAAACAATGCCAAACCACCAGTTTAGTGCTGTTGTTAGCACCCATAAAATCTTACCCAACGACACTTTCTCCTTCTTTACGAATGCTTTTATTTCAAAGACTAACCAAAATGCGATTACCCCCCAATATAAGACATTCATCACTTGAAAAAATTGTAACATCATATCTTGACTAGGAAACAATTTATATAAAGGAATAAAATCGTTTCGAACAAACCAATTGAACTTTGCAGTGGAATTAAAATGCCAATATAGCACTGGATAAACCGTCGCTAAATAAATGATTTTTTTGTCGGATATTATTTGTTTTCGAACTTCACCGACTTTCAATTTATACAGAGCCACAAACCCAAATTGTTGTTTGATGAAATGAAAAACTGCAACATAAGCCATTACACGCCAAAACCAATCCATTGCAAAACTCAGTAATAAGACACTTGCAATCAGTGCAAGAATTGGCGTAAGCAATAATAATTTACGGTGTTGTTGAAAATCTTCTTTTACCAAATATGTTCTGAATAACGAACTCCATACGTGACTTACATCAATACCCAACACGAATACAACCCAAGCCCAAACCGGCAATTCCACTGACTGAAAATAGCTTGCATTCGAGAAGAAAATGACCCATAAAAGCCAAACAGGAACAAAAAGAATGAAGACATCAGCCCAAGAAGACATCAGCCAATTCGTTTGTTTAAAACTCGAATGACCAATCTCCTTTTTCATAATATTTATAAGCTACTGGATTGTGTATTGTATTGAATTCTATTTTTGATGTATCCACTTCAATTAAGTCCTTACCAAAAGATGTGATAAGTAACAAAGACTCTTTGGTCATCCATTTTAACTTGTCAATTTTAGATATATCAGCTTTCTGAATCGTCGTTTTAATTTGGTTCGAACTCAAGTTTTTAGACCCAATAATCCAACTCCATTCACCAAACGAATATACATGATTGTGAATAGGCAATGTATTAAAACCAGCCTTTTGGAGTGTTTTATTTATACAACGAAATGTATGTGTTGTATAATATGGACTTGTAGATTGCGTAATAAATGCACCATTTGGCCTTAAGCGATGTCCACAAAGCTTATAAAATTCATAACTATATAACTTATTCAATTCTACTGTCCGTGGATCAGGAAAATCGGCAATTATTACATCAAAAAATATAGGACTTGACTCTAAATAATGGAAGGCATCAGTATTAATTACTTTCACTTTTTTAGAGAAGAAGGCATCTTGATTGAGTTTTCTAAATATAGGGTGTTCTCTCCCTAAATTCGTCATAGCCGAATCTAAATCGACAAGTGTAATTGACTTCACACGATCGTGCTTTAATAGCTCTCGAATGGCACAACCATCACCTGCGCCCATTATCAAAACATCAACCTCGCCCTTCACCAAAGACATAACAGGATGCACTAGCGGTTCATGATATAACCATTCGTCAAAAGTACTCAACTGCTTTCCTTGGTTTAAATAAAGTTGATAATCATCTTTCCATTGTGTAATGGTAATTTGCTGATAGGGTGTTTGCTCCGTAAAGACTACCTTTTCACCAAATCGACTTTGATTTCCATACTCAACGATTGGATTTGAAAATACAATTCCAAGTATAAATATTGTTGTGATCACCCCTCCTAATATCCTTAATTTCTTTGCATTAATTTTAGAAATAAATTTGGTAAATGAGAACAATAGAATGATTGCAACCATCAAATTAACACCACCTACAACGAAAGGTGTATAGGTCAAACCTAAAAAACGGATGCCTATAAAAGCAAAAAATAAACCTCCAACTAAACTCCCATAATAGTCGTTCTCCATCATACCAGAGATATTGGTTTTTAGCCCCTCGTATTCGCTATTAATTCGTGTTACAAGGGGGATTTCAATTCCAATTAAGAATCCTACCAACATACTCAAACCATAAATAACAACATCTAAACTAGAAATGACAGGCATTAATCCGTATAGAAATATAACAGAGAAAGAAGTAATGAGTGACAATAAAAACTCTAGTAAAATATACGATTCGATAAGATTTGATTCAATTTTTTTACTGAACCGACTACCCAACCCCATAGAGAAAAGCATGAGAGATAAAATAATGGTCCATTGAAAAACAGAGTCACCAAGGAAGTATGAAGCTGTAGTTGCCAATACATATTCAGCAACAATACCAGAAAGGCCTGTTGCAAAAATGGAAACTTTGAGTAACCTAGAATAATCGATTTTCTTCACAACTAATCAATTACAAATTCCAACACCATATGAAAAGTAGAGCCCCTCCAATATAGGCTCCTGCTTCAAACATACCTAACCCCACATTCGGTACATCTTGATTAATCATTTCATCCGTTATTTTTCTGTGCTTAGAAATAAACGCCTTTTCTACAATCAAACGAATCAATGGAAGGATGATAATTCCACCCAATACATCAATACCAATACTGATTAAAGAATCGACCCAAGAAGTATGTTCAATTTGAAAACCTGCATAAATCAATATAGCAAATGCCACCTGAGCACCAGCTGCACTGATTGCAACCGCTATATTTCCTTTATAAATTTCGGTTTTAGCATTAAAAGGTGTCGTCAAATTATAATACACAAAACCTATTGACGCGATCACCAAAGCAAAAACTAAAAATACCGCCGCTTGTATCGGTCTATCCACTTCGGTTAACATTACACCGCTAATAATAATCCCCGCACTTAGATAATTCCCTCCTTTTAGAACACCGATTGCAATATTCGTTTTTTCTATTACTTCATCCCATAATTTAAGAGACGTATGCACGAATCTATCCATGATGATAGTGATGATGTTTAATAAAAAAACACCAACTAATCCATAAGCCAAGGTATAGGTTATTTCTTGCAAAAAATGCCCACTACTTTCACTGTTCATTATTCCACCAACAATCAATAAAAACCCTAAGAAGTAGCAAATGTAAACAATGTAAAATGCTGTATTGTCTTTGTCTACTAGTTCTGATCCTAAGTTAATTTTAGGGTTAAACATCTTAAATATCAGCTTTGCAATAAAAAATAATCCAAGACAGATAATTAAAAACAAACCCGATTGCCAAGCAAACGCTAATTCTTTTTCCATAATATTTTATTTACCGAATCCTCCACCACCTCTTGTACTCGACGAGTATGATCCACGGTATGGTTTATCAAAATTCTTTTTAGTTAATCTTCTCGTATAAAACATAGGTCGCATTAAAAACCAATGTCTACTACTTGTTCCGTATTTTGTCGAATCTTTTGCGATTTGGTCCCCGTAAAACGGTCGGTTTAACTGGTATTTATCAAGAAAACGGTCGTATTCCCCTTTGGTGATATTTAATCCTGCCAAACCAAGTTCTCTTTCTAAAACTGATTCGCCATTTGATTCATGAAAACGCCAAACACGAGAACTATCCGTACTCTGAGTAGTTGATAACGATGACCATTGGCCATATTTATCATGCCCAACAAAATGGCTAAACCCTGGAGGAGTAACCAAATTATTGTATAAACCATCTCGGTTCTTTGAAAAAATTTCCATCCCTAAATTATCGACATGTAGTAAGAAAAAATCATCGTCTACAGTTGTCCAATCTGTTGTTTCTATATTGACTTTCGAACCTTCTTTTGGTTCAAATATTTTATATCTATGAACATAGTTTCCTTCGCGTAAATCCATGTCATAAAGTGTAATAGTATAAGCTTCTTTCTCTTTGAATTTATCCTTCATTATTTTGATGGGATTCACCGGTAAAACCTTTCCGCCACATGCAATCATCAAGATTGATAAGACTATAAACAATATGATTTTTCGTATTTGCATTATCGCGGAAGTATATTACTTATTTCGTGTAGCTTGAGTTTTTTACCAACGTAAACTTCCATCGAGTTATCCTCATATTTATTTATTGAAACTAGCGAATCATCTGAATCCGTTTGAAATAACCAATTCTGCATATGAAAGGTTTCTGTAGATGAACTTACTTTTGCAGAACCTTCTCCAGCGAAATAATAGGTATTACCTTTATACTTGAATTCGCGCTCTGAAATATCTACCTTTTTGCGAATATTATTCCTTGCCTCTGCCCAAACATCATTTAATTTTGCTTCCCAAAAAATACTCACTTGACTGCCCACCTTTTCGTAATTAAGGTACATTTTATCTTTACCATTAAAAATATTGAATTCTAAGTCCTTTACCCCATTATCCCAGGTATACACAACGACATCTTCAACTTCCCAACTACTCATATCATAATCAAATATGTACCCCTTCTTTAAATCAGGAATATCAAAGTCAATTTTTGTATCAGTTGTATCTTTGTTTGCATTACGAATTCCAAATAATCTTTTTATTAATGATATCATCCTAAATATGTTACTGCGTTATTACGAAAAAAATAAGTGGGCAATACTGTTTCATCTCCACCAGAAGCAAAACCATAATTATTAAATGCGGCAACCCAACAGCCAATGAATAAAACTAAAGCCACACCTAATGCATAATGAAATGCTCTATTCTGTTTCCAACTTCTCAACTTAGGCAAGACTGCCAACATATCCGAAAGAGATCCCAAATTTGGTGACGCAAAAAAAAGTAGAACAGACAATACCCCAAAGAGTATACTGTAGAATGGAAAATACATACCTCCAAAAACCATTTTACTTACTTTCGCTGTAAACAAACCATAGTTATTATTATGACTTATCGTTCGAATGTGATAAATACCTGCTTTTTGCAGCTCTAACTTAAATTCAACATTCAAATCACTATATAATTTAGTTCTATAATTTTCATCTTGATGTAATTCTTGCCATAAATCTTTATAAACAGAATAAACATGATCAAAATTTTCGTCTAAAATTTCAATTTCCAATTCGGAATATAAAGGAGCTTTATCTGTTGGTAAATTCTGTTTAATATTAAACTTATAAAGACCATTATCTGCTGGTATTTCTACTTCTCCGATTCCATTAAAATGAAAATTACTGACTTCATAAGACCGTGCACTAATAAACCATGACAGCAAAAACAGAATTGTTAATGAATGAATTAATAAGGCAAATGGAGCCAACCTTCTCATACGCCATTCGGAGTATTCAAAGAAAAAATATGTATCATCATTATTTTTCTTCTTCCCTTTTTTATTCGCAGCTTTTTCCCGTTGACGCTCATAAAATAGTCGTTGACGTCTTTGTTGCTCTAATCTAGCTTTCTGTGAACCTGAGTATTGGGCCATAATTCCCCGCAAGATAATGCAATTTCTTAAAACTCAAATTGAACTTTTCAGAAATTACTGTGCTACTCCAACGTTCTCTCTCCATCTTCTCTTTTGACTTCGATCTGATAATTCGTAAAAAATTATTTTTAAATTCAATTTATAACCTATCGATTTTGTACTTTCGAATCATACAATAAATAAACTATCGATGGCTGAAACAATCAAAGACTTACTAGTAGGAAATGTGAATTGGGCTGCAAATACAGCAAAAGAACGACCAGAATTTTTTTCAAAATTATCTGCAGGACAAACCCCCAAATTTTTATGGATTGGTTGCTCTGATAGTCGAGTGCCAGCTACTGAAATAACCAATGCGATGCCAGGCTCTATTTTTGTACAACGGAACATTGCGAATATGGTTGTACACACCGACTCTAACCTATTGAGCGTTGTTAATTACGCAGTAAAAGTATTAAAAGTAAAACACATTATTGTTTGTGGACATTATGGTTGCGGAGGAGTTAAAGCGGCAATGACAAATGACAAATTTGGATTTTTAGACAACTGGCTTTTGCACATTAAAGATGTTTATCGTTTGCACCAAAACGAACTTGACAAAATTGAAAAGGTTGAAGATAGAGAAAATAGATTCGTTGAATTAAATGTACTTGAACAAGTCAGTAACTTGGCCAAAGTATCATTCGTTCAAGAAGAATGGGACGCGGGTGAATTTCCTTATATCCACGGTTGGGTTTATAGCTTAAAAGATGGCTTAGTAAAAAACTTAAAGATGTCTATTAATAGTGCAAATGACCTAGAAAAAGTCTACCAATACCAGAATAAATAATTAATTATTACTCCTATTGTTCGAATAAAAACTGTAAGAATTTAAAACATAAAAAAAGCCGAAACGTATTGTTTCGGCTTTTTTTATGTTTGCTTATTTTAGAATGCTGCCGCTAATCCACCAAATAATCCGACTAGAAAAATCAATGCATAAAACCCTAGCATTATCACCATCAAAATGCCAATAAATTTATAATGAGATTTTAAAAATTCTAATGCATCTTCTAATACTTGATTATTCTTTGAAAGAATGGCGTGTTGAATTTTCACAGAAAAATTATACAGATAATAAATTGGGAAAAAATAAAGTGCTGTTACTCCCAAATAGATCAGACCTACAATTGTGGCATCCATATTCATTCCGCCGAAATTCCGACCAAGTGCTGAACCTGCCATCATCATGACCAACGAAGCAATTATCATAAACCCAACAACTATAAAACCAAGAATAGAAATAAATTTAGCCCATTTACCTGTTTCTTTTAAAAAGCCTAATGCTGTAGTAGACAACGCTAAATCATTACCATTTTCGTAATCATCAATTATCATTTCTCCGTTTTCCATTGTTATTATTTTTTTGTGAATTACTAAACTATAAAAATAAAAACACGAATGATAATTTCTATTACCAATAAATTAACAATAAGTGATGTAAATCAGGTTGAAAATTTCGTAAATTTGTAACCTTCAAATATTTATACTGACTCCCGTAATAATAGCTTATATTACTTAATAGTGAAAAAAACAAAAATAGCAATCATAGGATTAGGGTGGTTCGGACTGCCGCTAGCAAAGAATCTATATGATAAAAATTATGAAGTAATCGGGAGTACCACTTCTACAGAAAAATTTGCTGACCTCGTTAACCAGCCTTTCAAAGTACGGCGATTAATCATTAAATCGAACGGTATTGTTGGTAATCTAGGCCAATTTATTGAAAATGTAGATGTATTGGTGCTTAATATTCCACCGGATAGAAATAAAAGTCATGATGCTTATGGGCAACAAATCCAAACAATTTTAAATGTATTGGAAACTAAAACCAAAGTAATCTTTATTAGTTCTACTTCTGTTTATGGAAATTCGAATGCGTCAGTGAATGAATCTACTTTACCTGCTCCAATTAGAGCAGGCGGTAAAGCAGTATTGAACGCCGAAAACCGTATATCAGAATCATTAGGTAACCGCGCTACAATTGTTCGGTTTGCAGGATTAGTTGGACCTGACAGGCATCCTGGTCGTTTTTTATCGAAGGTAGATGATATCGACAATCCAAATGGGTATGTTAACTTAATCCACTTGGATGATTGTATACAAATTGTCCGTTCTATTATTGAACAAAGTGTATGGGGTGAAATAATTAATGGTTGCGCTGATGAACATCCTAAACGCGATGATTTTTACAATGCTGCAGCTTATAATTTAAGTCTTACTCCTCCTCAATTTAACGCGACAGGGAACAGTAGTTATAAAATTGTAGACAATTCAAAATCTAAATCATTGCTTTCAATGACATACCAAATGTCAAATCCTCTTGAATTTTTCTTTTCATAAACTAACCTTTATGACTTTTAAAACGTATTTAGATTAGATTTAACAATAAAATGCTACAAAAAACATATATATTCATCCTTTTCATTTTCAGCTTAAATGCTGGTTTTTCACAAACAACGATTATTAGTGGATTCGAAATGGATGGGCTAGAACGGACTTATCGTATTTATATTCCTGAAATTTATACTGACGGTTATGCCGTACCTCTAGTACTTAATCTTCACGGATACGGATCTAACGGGTTTGAACAAGAACTTTACGGTGATTTTAGACCAATAGCTGATACAGCTAACTTCATTATTGTTAGTCCGGACGGTGCCTTAGATGGCTTCGGTGCAACGCACTGGAATACTTTTGGTACTTCAAGTGTAGATGATGTGAATTTCTTATCCGCATTAATTGATACGGTTGCTTCGCGATATTCCATCGACCATTCTAGAGTTTATTCAACAGGAATGAGTAATGGCGGATTTATGAGTTATAAATTAGCCTGCCAATTAAGCGGTCGAATTGCTGCTGTTGCATCGGTAACTGGAACAATGACTGTGGCAGAATTTGATGATTGCATGACCAACCATCCAATGCCTGTAATGCAGATTCATGGTACGGACGACCCTACAGTCGCTTACGAAGGTTCTGCCTTTTTTAAATCTGTAGATCAAACTATTGAACATTGGGTAGATTTTAATGAATGTAATCCAGAACCAACTATTACTGAGGTTCCTGATACTGACGAATATGACAGTTCTACTGTTACTCATTTTCTTTATGAAGGAGGATTGTTAGGTAGTACAATTGAACTATATAGAATTAATAACGGTGAGCATACTTGGCCAGGTGCTGTGGATTATGGAATGGGAATTACGAATCAAGATATAGATGCTTCTAAAGAAATATGGCGATTTTTTAGCCAGTATACACTTGGCTATTTAACAAGTGCTGTCGAGGAAATTGAAAATTCTTCATCTGGTTTTACTTGTTTTCCAAATCCTTCGAATTCTGGACAAATCAATCTAAAATTCGATGAAAATACGGATCGAACTCTTAAAGTTTTTAATGGGCTCGGTGAATTAGTTCAAACTATTCAAACTGCATATTCTACTGTTGTTTTAACATTGCCAGAAAGCGGCATATACATGGTTCAAAGTACAGTTGGTAATTCTGTAATCACCAAAAAGGTTGTTCGAAATTAGGTTACTTTATTACATTTACAACATTAATGGTTGTATTTTGACGTAAACCTAATGAATAAGATATTTTTTCTATCCTTCTGCCTTTTTTTAACAAACCTTCAAGCACAATCCTTAAAGGATCTAACCCCAATATTTGGGAATAACTTGATTCAACTGAGTTCTTCGCACATTTCAAATAATAGCGTAGGAGCATTCAAACAATATCCTTCATCAACAGTAAAGGGCGAGATTACCGGAATTAGCAATGACCTTGAATACCTATCCTCTATTGATGAATCAATGGGTACATTGACTTCTGTAAGTTGGAAGTTTTTACGCACAGATTGGGTAACAAATAAAGAGTATGATGAATTCTGTGAATGGGTAGTTGACTCAATTTTTCGTGAAGCTATTTATAGAAATATTGATCCAGCAGGCACTAGGTCAATTGGAGATTGGCAAATAGAACGATTGTTATTACGTGAGAAATACTATACAAATGTTCAAGGAGAAGATTCTGCTTATTTTGATCCTAGGCTAAATGAATATAATAGACAACGATATTCGTTTGATTATAATTTTAATTGGCGAAAAAGAATAGATTATAGAGAAACAATTCCAATTTTATCAACCTTCTATACGAGTAATCAATTTGGCATCTACTTTTTCGAAGGTAAATTATCTGATGAAAGGATGTGGTTTTTTAAGCGTAACCGATTTGATCAAAACCCCATTCTTATTTCAAGAGATCGACAAAATTGGGCGCAAAATTCTAATCATCCTTTTGATTATCATTATAATCTAGCAAACCATTATTATAAGGATGAGCAATATGAAAATTACCCAGTACAGGGCGTTTTAGGGATTCAAGCAGAAGCTTATTTGGCTTATTTAGAAGATAAACTGCAAAAAGAGATTGACGCTAGAGAATTAGATTATAAAGTTCGTCTTACACTACCTCACAATTCAGAATTATATGAATCTTACCCGAACTATATAGACCAAAAACTAGAATTTAACATTGCAGAAAAAGATATGACTTCTCACTGGAGAATAACGAACAAAGAATACAAAATGTTTTTGAATGCTGTTAGCGACTCAATAATTCGCGAGATTTTATATCACAATACAACTTCAACGAATAATAAGCCCGTAGATGAAGAAAAGATCGCAAGTTTATTAAAACATCCTGATGTTTATTATGACCAAGCCAATCTTGAATGGAGAGAATTTGATCCTTCAGAACTATTACCAAATAGAGTATTATTTCCTTTTGATTATAATTTTAAATGGCATAAAAAGATCAACCCTGAAGCGTATTTACCTTTGCTTAGTCCGCTCTACAATAATAATGGTTCAGTATCAGATTTAAATACCATAATTAAGACCAAATATCGATACACCTATCATTGGCAAGATTTAAAGAGAATGGCTTTCATAGGCTATTTTGAGTGGAATGAAAACAATAAAGTTTATGAAGTAAATGATAGCACAAATTGGCATTGGAATGTACGCGAAAAAGATATGGGACATGGAATGAGAAGAACTATGAATTATGAAAAATTCGCAATTACAGAAAGCATAAATGTTTACCCTCAAATTAATTGTGTGAGCTGTAATGAGATCTGTAAACACAATCATAAAAGCACCTTTGAATCAACTCAACATTCAATTCAACTTTGCCCTGACTCCTTAATAAATGTAGCGGATTATGATTTCAAATCGAACCCGAATGACTTAGTTGAAGGCCTAACATATCCGCAAGCATTGGCTTTTTATAATTGGAAATTCTTGACCTCAAATCGACAAATCGATTTCGACGAAATTATTTACAATGAACGTCTGCCAAACGAGTCTGAATTTATAAAAATTCTGGCTGGTGAAAGGGTTGTGATTCCCTCTGAAGTTGTCCCTTATCCAAGTCCAATGTTCAGATATGTAATTCACCTTTACCAAAAATAACCCCTCTACTCACTTTAATTACCAATTTCTTCCTACCTTCAAGTATGAAAAATATTTGGATAATATTAACCCTCTTACCCATATTTGGACTCTACAATTGTGCGCCTTCTCGGTTTGTCGAACCGCTCGACAAGGGCGAAGTTTCAGTCGGTGCGCATTTAGGTGGACCGGTTATTGACTTCGGCGCACCTATTCCAATGCCGATCACTGCAATCGAATTGGGCTACGGCTTGGATTCAAATTTAACGCTACATGGCGCCTGGCATACAACAGCTGCAATATTTGGAAATTTTCAAATAGATGCAGGTGTCACTTTTAAACTACTCAATCAAAATAAATACCGGCCAAATATCTCGGTGAATCCTGGTTTTAATTTCATCTACGACTTCAATGATAAAGCGGCTAAGTTTTGGCCAACTGTCGATCTTAACGCTTATTGGAATTACGGGCAAAGGAGAAGTTATTTCTATATAGGGTTTAATAATTATTTCGAATTGTCTAAAACCAAAGCGAACGACCAAACGCAAACGGATCATTGGATTTTTAATCCTCAAATTGGACATATATGGAAAACCAAGTCTGATAAATGGGAGATCATCACAGAATTAAAATTCTTGGCTCCTTATAAAGATAATTCGTATGCTTTCATTCCTTATACCTCATTAACTGGTAAAAATGGAGCGAATGGTTTCTATTTAGGTGTACGTTATAAACTCGGAAAAAACTAGGTCATGAAAAAGAACTTTATCATTGCCATCAGTATTGCTTTACTTTTTATAGGTTGTAAAAAAGCCAATTTGGATGCCTTAGGCTTCCCCAGTGAAAAGTTAACCGAATACCAATTCGAGGCTGCAACGGACTACGAATTAGAAATTCCAGACGAATATAAATTAACTGCTGCTGATAGGAATTTAATACAACTAACATCGATTGACGAAGCAACTGGCGAATCCTTTGCTATTTATGCTGTTTATATTGGTGATTTGAGTAAGATTGCCGCTGACACTGTTATTTTATATGCGCATGGTCAATCTGCTCATATGGATAATTATTATTCGCGCGCTACTTTGTTAGCGAATGTATCTGGTCATATGAATTATGGGGTTTTAATGATGGATTACAGAGGTTATGGAATGTCTGAAGGGAATTCGAGCGAAGCTGGTTTATCTGAAGATGTGGATGCTTGTATTGATTGGTTAATAGGACAAGGTGTTTCTGCTGAAAAAACTTATTATTACGGGTATAGCTTAGGTTGTATTCCTCTGATCGAACGATCTGTCAATCGTACGGATTTTAAACCGCGTAAATTAATACTCGAATCGCCTTTGGCATCTGTTGCCAACCTCATTGAAAGTTCTTTATTCCTCGAGGTTAAACCTTCTTTCTTATCATCTTTAAAATTCGATAATGCCGAGCAAATAAAAAAGGTGGATGCACCTCTCATGTGGCTTCATGGTAAAATCGATGATTATGTAGCCATTCAAAATGGGGAATTGGTATTCGAAAATCATCCAGGACCTAAAGTGCCTTACCGCGTTGAAGGAGCGAATCATTCAAATATTCCAGAAATTATGGGCTTTGAAACTTATATTACTAACGTTACTTCTTTTATTCAAGATTTTTAACCCAAGAATAAGTTCCTTTATTTCATACTAAAAAATGTAGAAATGGCTATCTTTGTACAGCACACTTCAAACAGATTTAAGTTGGTGCAGCAAGATCATGAGCGAGGAAAATAAAAACGAAAAATCAACTAATAAATGGTTCCAAAATCCTTGGTTAAAAAAAATTGGTTGGATAGGTTTCACGTTTTTCTTAGTAAAAGGATTGATTTGGCTAGCGCTCGGATTCGGTCTTCTAAAATGGATGGATTAATCACTTCATTAAAGACTAAAAATTTTCCTTTCATTTCCTACAGCAATGGTCTTTTACATTGTCCAACGAACAGACCGTGTCGTAATTATCGTGCAATCGTTTTTCACGTATTTTACTAAAATCTATTAATATACCGTTTCAATCAACTAAAAATAAGAGGTTTCAGCATTTTGTAGTTTAATTGAATTGCTGGTTGATTATAACCTTTCGTGTGATTGACAACCGCAGCAGCACAAATACATGCGGAGCAAATCTTTTGTCTTTCTTCTTTTTCCTTGCCCACCATAGTTTTGATGAAGGTGGGTCTAACCTAAAACCACACTTTATACCCGATCAATGGAATCATTCCATAATCGCGAATAATTTTAATGTCCTGCGCATTGTCATCCCATTCTTCATTAATCACTGTACGATTGTACAATAAGTTTTTAATTCGAATAGAGAATTCACCGGTCATATTTGGTCGAATATTTTTAAAACGAATGCTTGCATCGATTAAGAAACTGTTCGGCTGCTTGTTGGTATAAGGATTATCAAAATCGTAACGTGTCCAACCATATAATTTAGATTGATCGATGTCAACAGGTGTTCTCCATGTTCCTCCACTGTGTTTCATATTCACATTCCAGCTAAAAAAACGTTGTTTATTTCCTTTGCTCTCTCTGTCGTATTCTTTGCCAACCAATACATTATACGAAAACAATTGGTTGAATTCTGTATTCCTCCAAACGTCATCTCCTCCTGCATATTCTGCACTGAACAATGCACCAGTAATCAAAAAGTAATAGCCCTTTTTAGTTGATCTTTCTAAACTCATTTCGATCCCATAATTCCGTCCTTGCCCAACGTTTTCTAAAGCTATTGTAGGGAATTCCCAAAGTAGATTCATTGTTGAGAATGCGCCATTTGGTGCCGCTGGAGCATTGTACATATATTGCATATAAACTTCAGTGGTCCACTTTAATTTCGGTCGAATAAAGTACATGTATCGCAATACACCATGGTGAGCCTTCATTAAGTCAAGATTCTTATTCGGCTGATAAATTGTACCATCCTCTAGTTCCTTTTGATAAAAATAAATGCTTAAATCTTCAACTTTGCTATGCAAACCATAACCTCCAGACAATAACGACCGGTCATTGATACGGTAAATGAATCCTAATCTAGGTTCTAATGATTGTTTTTGATTCAACGCAAAAAGCAAATAATGTAAGCCCGCATTAATTGTTAATCTCCCACCTAAATTGAATTGAGATTGTGTATAAGCTTGAACGGTTTGACTGCCACCTGTTGAAACACCTAAGGTATCCATTCCATAGACTTGTTTATTGAATCGCGCTGATACAAAATCATGATTCAATTGGGTTAAAATCACACCTGTTTTGTTCGAATGACGACGCCCAAATTTATGGTTATAATCACTGGTGAATGTTATTCTTGAATCTTGATAATCCGACCAATCTCTTGTATATAGTTTTAAATCATTTTCAAGATAAGCAGCATTGTCAAAATATTTACCGATCGATCCCGCAACAACGGAATGCCAATAACCCTTGTCGGAAGTTCGTAAATAATGAACCAATCCTATTGCTCCCGAATTACTGCCTAAATTCCTTTGTGTTTTATTGGTTTCCGCATCCCAAGTAGACGAATCACGCGATGGTGCAATGGTTAATTCGCTTAATCCTCCAATTCCGAAAATATTAAAATTACCCATCTTTTTTGTTGGGAAATTCAAGTTGAAAGAAAGATCTTGGTATGCTGGAACAATCGATTCGAATCTGAAAGTTTTAGCCAATAAACCTAATGATGAGTATCTATAATTAATAAGATAAGAGGCTTTCCCACCCTTTTTAAACGGACCTTCTGTTGCAACATCAACTCCAAACACATTCACTTGAATGGCATGTTCTCTTTTTTCACTGTTCCCTTTTCTGAATTTAAAATCAAATACAGCTGAATTTGCATTCCCGAATTCTGCAGGAAACGCACCAGAAAAGAATTCGCTCGTTGTTAATAATTGTGTACTGAACTGCGTCACAAATCCACCAGTTGAACCTATTTCTGCGAAATGATTTGGATTGTGAATTGGAATTCCTTCCAATCGATATAACATACCTATCGGCGCATTACCACGTACGGTGAAATTATTGAATCCAGAACTTTGTTGAATGACACCTGCGTAGTTGGTAACCAATCGCATTGGATCATCTAAACTTCCAGCATATTTTTCAACCTCTTCTATTTTTAAAACATGATTACTGACTGTAGCCATTCTGTTTTGACCAATCCCACTATTCTGACGAATGCCTATTTCTACCGACTTCAATTCACGAACATAATGTTTCATTTCAACTGAAACCTCAACTTCTTTCCCTGAGGTAACGAAGATGTTTTCGATATTCACGTCCTGGTATTTACCCACACCGAATGCTAAATTAATACGGCCGAATGGAACAGATTCAAAACGGAAATTTCCAGAAGAATCAGACTTCGTTTCTAAATTTAATTCACCCTCTAAATGAACCAATACGCCAAAAAGTGGCATTCTTGTTTCCTCATCTATAATCGTACCTTTAACAACCTGACCAAGAACAAGCTGATTGCCAAAGACAAATAGCAGTAAAAAGAAAATAATTTGACCTTTCATAGCGCAAAATTATTTAATCCATTGCTCTGAATTGTCACACTTCTGTCAAACAGCGAAAAGAAGCGAATGAGTTTAAATTTTTAGGGCGTTCCCTTTCCTTTATCCACCTCGACAAGCTATCACCGCAGCCACTCAATACTATGGCTCAGTGAGTAAAGAAAAGGTCAGGCTATACGTTCTTATCTTTTTTATCCGCCTGAGGCGGACGGATAAAAAAGGATATCCACTCTATCCTTAACGCAAAAGTCAAAAAAAACAAAGATCAAAGTATAATCTACATCGGAATTTAAGTATATACGTAAAAAAGGCACCTCCAATAATTTAGAGATGCCTTTAGTTAACTAATTTTGTAAAGAAATATATAATTAATCGTAGATAATTAATTTACCATTTTGTACACGAATTCCGTCAACTACATAACTATAAATATAAGTCCCTGACTCTATAGTTGACAAATTTACATTTTCATTATGTGATCCTTCTGCACACTTAATCTGGTGAATTTTTTTACCTTCTATACTATGGATCACCAAATATCCAGTTGAATTTTTTGGCATGTAATATTGCACATTAAAGAATCCCGAATTTGGATTAGGAAAAATATTAAATGCAGTATTTTCATTTAGCGTTGCAAAGGTTGAATCTTTAATAGAATGTCGATCACCATTATCAATCATATTACTATTTCTACTAAATGCATTATCTTGCAATTTCATATTACTTCCTCCAGAACAACTTGAAAAATATACACTATTAAGACTCATAATCATTGAACCAAAATCACCAAAATTTTTGTTTACTGGTATCAAATAGTTCGTTGTATCAGTCCAAACTGAATCTATAAATTCAGCTCTATAACCAAAACCAATTTTATTATTTTCTTCTTCAAATTGACGTTTCCAATAATTTAAATGTGCTTGTTCTGACGAATCAACTCCACAACTTTCCATGTTGTATAATATTGATAATGCCATGGAGTGCTTACCAAATGTATGAAATAAATGTGCTTTATCCATTTCCCAATAAAACTGTTGTTTATAATTGGTTTGTGTTAAGGGGACAGATGTTAACGCATTTAATACATTTACATAATCTTGCACACCTTGGTCAAAACTTGTTTGATTATTTGATCTAGTAATTTCAGATGTAAATAATGCGTGACCAAGCGTGTTTTTCATATACTGAGCTCCTAAATTAACTAAACCCTGAGTTGTTAAGTTAGTATCACTTAATGTAGGATAAGTCGTTAATACCTCTTCAAATAAAGCGAGAGCAGTTACGTCACTTTTTGTATCATCAAACATTTTTGTCATTTCTAAGCAAGCATCTAAAGCATCTGATAAAGTTGTATTGTAAAAACTAGTCGTTGAAATGGATTCCAATCCATGGGTTGTTGACGGAATTAAGGAGAAAAAGCTACCTTCAAAATCACCTTCTGTTACCGGGCATGTGGCTGAGCCACGATCAGTTGTTAGAAATGAGATTGATGGACATCCATCATAAACACTACCAACGTCAATATCCGCAGCTGACGGAGCAGAATTAGCAAGATTCCATTGATTTGACCTTGCTAACCCCATCAATAATACTCCAGGCATACAACGGTATTGTATCTCCCCCCCAATAATAGCATTTGTAGATGCATCATCAAAATAATTATAACCCCTATCGATTAAGAACCCTTGAGCACCCCATAAAGCAATATTATTAGCATTACTAGTGCCAGTGATATCAAAAACATTATATCCTCCAGCTGAACTGCCAGACATGTCAAGTAAACTGTTACCATCTGCCACTGCCGCCGCGCGATAAAAATTATTAAAATCATTACATTTCAAATTTAGCTTTCCATTCAATTTATGTACGGCTGCGTACGATGTATTAAAATCAGATTTAGAAATTGACAACTCAGCATTTGAATTATCAATTACACTAACCATTGATATATCTCCATTAAATGTTGAACTTGAAATTTGAGATTGTTGCGTAGTGTTTTTCGCATCAAACATATATGAAGCTGTTCCATTAAACTCTGTATTATTAACAACGTACCCCATCCCCTCTATTCTCACCATAGGACGGTCTGAATTATTATTAAATTCAGAGAAATACATGTTAAAATCACCTGACCTTTTATAATATAGAGGAGCTACTATTGGCACTTCATTAAATTCACAGTCAATTATAGTTGATTCATCAAAAAGTGCCAATCCGTTATTCGTTGCTTTACCTTCAAAAAATACATCATTCGCTGTAAATACTTGTGGTATCACAAGTATTGAACTCGTATCAAACAATACCCGTCCTTCTATTAAAGTAACCTCATTTAAGCTGTCAGAATCACACCAAAAATTTGCATTTTTATCCAAAACTAAAATTGGATCGGATTTACCATTACCTTCTAGTATTATTTCAGAATTTAATCCTGCAAAAATATGGTCACCCCACATTGAAAAACGTAAATGACCACTTTGTGAAGCACTTTTTTCGAATGTAAAAACAGCACCTTCCCCAATTTCAAGATCACCACCATCAAAATGGATTTCGGCTAAATCATCTTGCATTTTTATTGTTGCACCTTCTTCATAAATTAATTTCGCACCTGTTTTAAGTTGTATATATCCAGAGTTTTCAAGAATACCACCATCTTTTATTACTATTTCACCGCCATCTTCAACTATAATTTTGGTATTATATTGGACGTTAACTAATCCTTCAATTATTAGTTTTGCATCAGGTTTTATTAAAATTTCACCTTTTTGAAGATTTATTTCTCCTCCATCTTCAATTGTCATTGTTTTATCCTCGCAAATTATTAGTCTGCTTCTAATATTAATTCCACCATTATCTTCAACCGTATGTTCACTAGTTTGAAATTTATTTAGTAGAATACCTATGTCATGATAACTGTCAAAAAGTTGATCCAAAGTATCATTCGTTATCGTCACCACGGAATCGAAAGCATTGTTACTACAAAATTCTAATATCTCCAGTTGTTTTTTCATATTTGGGTTTATGTTTACATCTAGACTTAACATTGAAGATAATTCTTGACTATATCCACCTGGATCTTCTACGACCGTTAAATCGTTAATATCATTCCATGTAACAGATCCGCAAAAACAATCGTAATTATCTGTATATTCTTGCTCAATTTCTCCTCCATATACTAAGTAGTATAAATTATGTAAGTACATATAGTCTAAAGCGTTGAACTGACCTGTATGTCCAGTTTCGGAATGAGATTCTAATGGATCGTTCCATTTATATTCACCTCCCCATCCTTTTGTCCAAACCGTTTGTTTCGGCCCAACACTATCTTCAAGTACATAATACTTTTCGCTATGAAATTTAAACCCACCATATTCAGGCATAGAATCAAGCAAGGATTTAAAATATGTTTTTGTGCCAGTTACTGGTGTAGTTTCATCTAAAATTGCATCAACTAAAATTAATTGATAATTTTGTGTTGCACCACCCCATGCTAAAACTTGATCTGAACTAAAAATACCGCTAGCAACCCCCAAATTAAACATAATAGTTGCGTTATAATCTTTTATTAATGGTTTGTCTATAAATAAACCTGCAATCGCTAAAAGATAATCATAATCATAATCCCCAGCAGAACCATCATACTTATTATTATCTTCCCAATCTAAAATCATCTCATCAATATTCTCTGGTAAAAAAGAATTCCATAAATTGTCTGAAAAATCAGTTGAAATCGATGCTGGTATACCTGAAAGATTGTAGGTTTCAAAATTACTTAGTCCTGTGCCATCAAGCCAAGGGTTTATAGCTGAAAACCTACCTATTTGGTTCATTTCTGACATTGTCAAAGTATCAAGTATACTTACTTTTCTATCGAGGTCTAGCGTACTATAATACTTCTGAGCCGCACCATATCGCCAAATTTTTCTTTTCATTGTCAATGAATAATCATTCCCTAATAAATTATTTCCAATCACTGAGATGGGATATGCGGTCGCAATTAATTCTCCACCTCCATTACCAACTGGCCAACCCCATTCATCTAATAGAAAATAATTATGTGAACGAGCATAGCTTATTAACCGATTAGCAATTTGTAGTGCCATATTTTTTATATCCATAATCGAATCACTTGGTGTTGGCTGAACATACACACCATCTTCAATCAGTTTATCAATAACTGTAATACCAACTAAAAGTGATGTCATTTGGTCTAAACTTGGAGTTGAATGATCGTTTGTTTCTGCAATTGATTTCCAATCACCTGAATTCGTACCATTCATATTATTGCTGAAAAATGCTGACCCTTGCGAACATTTGCATTCTATTTTTGCGTTTTCCCAATTTAGGTAGGAAAATTGATCGGCATCATCCCGTAAATAAAAACCGTTTAAAGATTCTGGTTTCTCAATGGGCAAACCATTATCATCTATTCCTGTAATAATTGGTTCAGCCAACTTATCAGCACGATTAATCGCATTGAGCGCATAATACAATTCATTCAGTGTGGCTTCCACATCTTGCCCTCTATCCTTGAGTAACCGGTATTCTGTTGCCAAAAAGCCAATATAATGGCCCTGAAAAATCATCCCATCTGCCCATCTTACCATACCTTGTGCTTCTCCTGAAATTAAATTTGTACAACCTGTTGGCAGTCTTGATGCTATAGGTATACCTTCGCCTCTTTCAGGCCCTATTTTCACAAAGTCTTGCCGAAAACTATTTCTAAACTTCCAGTATTTTTTTGCATTTAATGCATCCGTTTGGGCATACAAGCTCCCTACGAGACAAATTAATGTCCCGACAATTAGTCTTTTAATCATGATATTAAGTTTTAGGTTCCGTCAGTAGACGAACAAGTTATTTAACGATATGATAATCAACCAAATTCCAAATCTGGTTACTATCCAATAATTCTTTTTTAATTAAACCCACATTGGGGCAGTAATAATGAATGGTGGGTTGAGATTCTTCAATTGCCGTATGTTCTTCTGTTACTTTAACAACTTTTTGGAAATTTTCCTCAATTACCATATAGTCAGCAAAAACATCTTCTATTTCTAGTATATTGTCAAAACCAATATACCCCCCCCCATAAGAATAAGTCCACAAACCGGGTACTGGATAGAACATAAAACACTCTCCTTCCGCCACATAGTCTCCTGGTTTGCCTTTTGACCGATAGACTGTAGTTAATTTTTCTGATTTCTTCGCCATATTATTTTTGACCTCAGGTCTAACTCCAGTTGTGAAATAAATGTAAAAATATCCATCATAAGTACTATAAAACCATGTCTCAAAAAGAACAGATGATTTATCCGTAAAGGTTTCCGTTATATACACCGAATCTCTTAACCCCGAATTTTCCTCTTCATACACCCACCACGAACCATAATTGAAATAGAAATAATCTTTTACTTCTCTTACGTCCACACATTCGTCAGGAAACTCTTCACAAAAAGATATAGAAGGAATAGGAGGGTCTTTTTTACAAGAAAGTAGGAGCAATAAAAATGAGAAAATAAGGAGTAACTTTTTCACAATTAAAAGATTAGGTTTTGGGTTTAATGTTGAAAATATATTAAAAACATTATTACCAAGCAAATAAAATTTAGTTTATTTTTAAATTAGTCAACTGGTAATTAGTTTGATAGTAAGTAAGTTTAGACCTTCAAGAGGATTTAAAAATGGAAAAGAGCGACTGTAAAAACATAGGGTTAATCTTACTTTTAGTGCTAGCGCTGAATTTTTCGGATATCACTAGTGGTTAATGAAAGGAGCTTTTGGATATGCTATTTTTAAAAAGTATGCCCCAATAAAAGGAACAGATATTGCTACCCTAGAACTTATAGAGGTCAATATTTACTTTTGCCGCTTTCAGCGAAGGCTTAACATTCCTTCGGTCGCAATACGATTACCAAAGATGCGACGCATGAAGTTTTCATCAACGGCCGAAGACCATGCTCCGCAGTAGCTGTGGTATTTATTTAATCCATTGTTCTGAATTGTCAAACTGATAAATGTCTTATTTATAATTGCTGAATCTCAATACTTGGATATCCTTTTAAACCGGATTCATTATAAAAACCAACGAAATGTAATTTATAATAAAGTCCATCTGCCGTCTTAATGATATAAACCTTGTCTGGATCGATTAAATAAACACCTTCGTCATATGCGTAGAATTTCCATTCATACCCAATTGCATCTAGCTCTCCACTCAATTCCAAATCGATAATATCACTTAAGTTAACGCTGTTATAATCCGTTTCTTTCAATTCAATTGCCAATGTGTTTTGGCGATTTAATAGAACCCCTGATACTAAATAAGGCATCTCTGGTTCTGTAAATAAATAGGTATACTGCGTGAAAACAATATCGTATAATTCATCTTTTGGAGCGATTTCAATAGTCCCTGTTTCTAAATGGTAGTACGTTAAATGTCGACTGGCATCTTTCATAACCACTTTTTCAACACCTGTACTTGATGAAATATCACCAACCAATATCGTATAAGAAGTGGCATCGAATGCATTCACTTTTAGTTTATAATACCCTAAATGGGTGCCTGTATGATCATATCCTCTGTCAATTACATAAAGTTGATCTGACAATTGCCAATTCCCTATTGCAGTTGAATCAATATTCCCTGAATGTGCGTCCCATTTCCAAACTAAATCATCAGCACTCGTAATCGCATCGAATGATAAATCACTGCGGTGAATAGCCATTCCTTTTGCAGAATTTAAAAAGATGTGAAATCCATCTTCAGCACTTTCGAATGATAAATCCCAAGCCGATTTTAAATTAGATGCCACTACAGTATTCGTTCCCAAATCAAAAAATAATTGATTCTCATAATATTGACCCAATTCTATTGTATTGGTCTCTCCATCTCCTGGAATATGCGCTGGAACTGGAATCTCTTCCTTTTCACAAGCAACTAAAACCGCCAATATTAATAGTACACCGATACTATTTATTACCATTCTTGTTTTCATAATCTAATGTATATTTTAAGGATATAAATCCTGAAATTCCTCGCCCTGCATTTAAACTTCCACCACTCGAATGGACTCCCCCACTCGTTCCTGTAATATTGATTGATTGTACATTCAGTATATTTTTTGCACCAATATTTAAATTTAATTTCTTCTTTAATAAACGGAATCCGACATTAAAGTCGAGTATATGATAACCCGATTGATTGCTTGTATAAACATTTTCGTCTGCATCTAAATTGAAAGTATTAATCGGGCCATTGAATTTATAGAAAAGGTTAAAACTCATTCTACCTTTTAGAATTTTATAGGTAATATTCGAACTTACCTCTGGCGAAAAAGCATAAGGATCAACACTTTCATCTTCTTCTGACAAATAATTATATCTACCTGTATAATGTCCATTAATTTGTGCCGTTATAGTTCCCGACTGCAATGAGAATCCTAATTGATTCCCTATTGTTTTATAGGTTCCAATATTGATATAGGTATAAGAATTATCGGCTAATGTTCCGAGGGTGATTAAGTTTTGAATATCATTATAAAAAGCACCATATTCTATTTTAAATAAGCTCTTTTTAAAGATTGGTTTCCGCCAATTTAAATGCAAAGAATAGTTCATTGATTTTTCTGACTGCAAATCGGGATTGCCCTGAATGTCATGATTGATATCGACGAAGTCGAAATACAATTCCTTTAATGAAGGGGATCTAAATCCACTTGCAACAGAGAATCTTGCCGCCCATTTTTTATTCCCCCATTTTAAATTTAACGAAGGTATGATAGGTGCTTTATAAACCGTATTGTAGGCATATCTCAATCCTGGTTTGATGATGATTTGATCGTATAAAGTCCAATCTACAGTGGCAAAAACGGCATAATCTCCAATTACTTGCTCTTTATCTGCTATTCTTCTCCCATAAGAGGACTCTAAATTTAAATCTGTTCCAACTCCAAAACGAAGTTTAGGGCTCAAACCAAAATTATAATTGGCTCTTAAATTAATTAGATTGAATCGTGAAGTATCTTGAGATCCGTCCGTTTCTGATAATACTTCTGTAAGGTCAGTTAGGTCTTTATAATAAGTGTTTTTAATGCGTTTGAATTGGTTATAAGCCAATACCGCTTTGAAATTGCTGCCTTTAAAGTCTTTGGTTACATTTAAACCAACATCTGTTCTATTGGTTGCATAATAATCGTCCAAAGCATTGATGAAATAGGGTTTATTGGGATATCCTCTATTGGTAATGACTTCTTCAAAATATCTGAAATATGGTTTGGTATTCCATCCGTTTAAACTTCTTTGTACGGATACATCTGCGAAGTATTGCTCTTTTGGTTTCCAGGTTTTAAAACGACTCGTATCTGCTAATCGGGATTTAGGAAATTGAATAAAAGGATCGGTAGCTGACCAACCATCAAAATAATTCCGACCAGCTGATAAATAAAGGGTTGTTTTATTCAATTTTGTTGAAGCACTTAGGTTCAGATTATAATTCCCGATCGTTTCATAATAAGATTGTAAAGACACGGAAACAGTTTTCCCACTTGCTTTTTTTGTAATCAAATTAATCGTTCCTCCCAGTGCATTTGTTCCAAAATTGACAGACAATGGACCTTCAACTAATTCGATCCGTTCAATATTATTTAAATTGATTTGACTGAGATCTAGATTTCCGTCTTGACGACCAATAATTGGAACACCGTCTATTAATATTTTCACATTTTGTCCGGACATTCCGCCCATTTGCAATGAGCTTCCCAGAATATTATCCTGTGTCATCCGAATGCCTGATTGATAAGCCAAGATATCACTCAAATTATTCGACCCGGAATTTTCAATTTGTTCTTGGTTGATTATCGTAATTTTTTGAACAGCTTTGTTTTGACTGATGGGGTGATATTGCGCTGTAACAACCACCTCATTAAATAAATTATCTGCGTTTAATTTGAAAGTAGCCGAAGATGTAATTGCAATTGTATCGATCATGGCTTCAAAACCAACCGCACTTATTTTTACATAACACTGCTCACAAGCATTGATGTTTAGAATTTCGCCTGTTTCATCGCTATAATACGTCTTTGCTTCCCCGGTGTTAATATTCTTGGTCTGCATTAAAACCGAAGGAATTACTGTGTTTTCATGCGCATCTTTAATTGTAAAATTGATCTGTGACCACGAACAATTGACAATTATAGAAGTGATGATTAATATTAAGATTCTCATGCGATAGAATTGATATAGGTCTGTGCAACCATTATATGTTTAGCAATACCAAATAATTCAACTAATTCTAGAAACTCATTAGGTGTTAATTTCAAGAATAAATTCCCTGCATTTAAACAGATATATAAAGGCTTTATAGAATTTTCATCGAATGTATAATGTGCTATACGTTCAGTAAAGTCCAAATGAATAGCATCGAACGAATTGGGAGAAATTAAAGCCATCATATTGCCTATCTCAATCTTCAATGTATCACATTTACTGCAAGCCAATACAGCACCAATTGCTGCTGAGTGGATTTCAATATATTTACAATTATTTGACATTTAATAGGATTAAAAAACGGGCCTTTATCCTCCTATGACAAGCATAAAGACCCGGATTTATTTTACGAAAGAAAATTTATTAATGTACTACACTAATCTTTTTAGTAATGACTTGGTTTGCATTGTCCGTGATTTGAACAATATAAAATCCTTCAGGTAATTCGTTTACATCTACATGTACTTGATGCTGCCCGTTAATTTGCGCATCCGTATATACCATTTGACCATTTACATTGTAAATTTTAACGCCTTGAATGCCTTGAACAGGTGCATCAATAGTAATTTTATGGTTCGCTGGATTAGGATAAATATTGGCAATAAAAACTTCCTCTTCTACCAAGCTAGCAAATGTCACTTTTGTTTTTGTGAAGTATGATTTACCATCACTTGATCCATTAAATCCTGTGAAAACAATTTGATATATTTCATCATTTTGCGTTTTTACAAAGTATGATAGATCTTCTACAACATTGTAGGTATAAGTGTCTAAATCGAATGACTTCCAATCATAACCAATCGTAGAAATTGAAGTTTCAAATCCATCAACATCGTATTCAGCAACATCAACAGGCATTTCTGCTGCCACGTAGATAGTTGTTTCATAATTTGAAATCACACCTGTTACACCACTGATATAACCTGGAGCCAATTCTAAAACATAATTGGTAAACAATAAATCCCAACTGCCAGTCGCTGGTTCTCTATCAATAACTGAAGCTGTAGCTAACGAATAATAAGCGAAGTTCTTCGTTGAATAATCTCCTTTTAAAATGGAAGCGGTTTCATCTTCTGTATTGTCCAAATTCGCAAAACGGAAAGTGTAAGCACCACTCGCCAACGACTGAATCCATAATTTTTTAACAGATCCGTCTCCGAATTTCACTACAAAAATTCTATTCCCCTCTGTTGCATGGGTAATTGTATTGTAAATCCCCCAACCTAAATCTTCAGGAACAGCTAAATCAGCTGGCGCATTTAAAGCACCTTCAGCCCAACTATCATATCCATTTATATAAGAAGGCCATTCAGCCATTCCTGCTGTATCAATTGTTTCCCAAGTCGTCTCATCTTCACTTGCTAAAAACACTTCATTAATTCTTCTGTTTAAACGAATGGTAGATCCGAACGGACTTGCATCAAAGGCTAAATCCCAGTTGCCATTGTCTTCGTTTCCAACTTCGCCATCTGCTAAACTATAGAAAGATTGATTGGCATATCCCATGCCCAAAGCAACTGAATCGTTGACTTGCGCATAGATTAATCCGCTTGTTAAAACTGCGATTGAAAGTATAATTTTTTTCATTTTATTGTTTTGTTATTATTTAGAATGATTCTTAATAGTGCAAATGTAGTTGAGGAATCCCCCGCTCGCAATACCCTAAAAAAGGTAAAACAAGTAAATCAACATCCCCTAAAAAGGGTATTTTTAAAATTGTATAGCTTACTTTATTTTGGATGAGCCAATACGTAAATTATATGGCCATTGAATTGGAAATATTACTTCCTTAAAAAGCGATTGGTCAGAAATAGAACAAAATTAAATTTCGCTATTTCCAACCAAACACTCAATAATAAACGAACTTAGATACTAAGATTTCGTTAATGCGTATTTTTGAATAATTGCAGTGATATCCTTTACTGCTGCGTCATTGTCGATAGGTGTTTTCTCAGCTACTTCAGTACCTAAACCGAATAATGCTTCCCATAACATTTTGTCATCAACTTTTTGCGCGATAGAAATATCTTGTTTCAATTCGAATAGTGTTTTCCATTCAGCACGAACCAATGCCCAATAAGCTTCGTTCTTCTTCCACCAATCAATCGCTGCTTGACACTTACCTTCTTCTTGTATTTTATAATTATTGAATCCTTTTTCTTGTACCAATTCTTCGTCACCGTTTTCAGTTCGAATTATTTTTACATTGTCTTGTTCGTGTAACCAACCAGTAGACGTTAAGGCCAATCTATTTCCTCTTTTTAATACATTATAATCCGAACGGTGCGAATATTCTCTTCGTGGTAATGGTCCGTCAGTAATGCTTGACCAAGTATGTTTCCCATCCTCGTGTACCCAAGTCGCAAATCCTTCGTAACGCGGACTATCATCAACTTGATATACTTTTTGTGTCCAAGTTCCTTTTACTTCTCTTGCTTTACGTGTCGAATAATTCCAGTTTAACTCACTATCAAATTCGTAAAAATCAGTATTTTCAAAAATCCAATCTTCTCTCCAGTGCTTAACAATATGCCCACCACCTACAATCAATAAATGTTGAATAGAAATTAAATCTTCAGTTTCTTCCACAATAAAAGCATATTCAGCACCAGCTGTCGCATGATAATCATCGTGCTTTACATAATTGGTATCCTTGGCAAATGTTTCGGTATAATCAAAGTCAATTTCAAAACATCCACATAATGATTTTATGGCTTTGATGTCTTCTGCTTTTTTCTGTTGTGCTGTTAATGTCATAGTAGATAATAATAGTACACTTAAACTAACAATAATATTCTTCATTTCCTGTATTTTTTATGCAATTTTACGTTAAGAATTGTCCTCAAACAATACCACTAATGAGGTATATTCAGGTTAAGAAAATGTTTTGTTTAGAATCAATCTAAATATTAATAGTTGACATTCAGTTATTTAAAACACTATTTCAAATCAATTTCAACGTGCCTTTTTTGCTATACCACAAAAGTGGTATTGTGATACCATTCATCTCTATTTAGCTTTGAAGTCTGAATAAAACAGACGAAATGAATCATTTTTGGAAATTTAGCTTTAGTTTAATTATCGTATTTACCGTTTCTATTTTAACAGGAATTGCACCTAGTAAAGATTCTAAATCGACAGGTATTGTATTAGACACCATGAATAATTCCGTTGAATTATTGTTAAAAGATGGAATGCCTACTGAATACGTCAGCGACATTTTCACCCCCGTTTGCACAAGCAGTGATTGTATGCCTATCCGCATTCGAATTTATTGGGATTTTGCCGGAAATTATGTTCGTTACGAACTTCCCGAAAACGAGATCCTCACTAAAATTGATCATTTACCTTTCACAGCCGAAGACTATTTGCAATTAGACAAAATTCTAAAAGACCCCAACAGTCGATTAAAAGATTTTAATATGGACGAATTGGTGCAACCTGGCCAAGCCAAATCAGAAGTCGACGGTGTTACAGGAGCAACTGATGTGGCCCTAAAAAATAGCTTTGTGCCTGGAGCCTTATATTCGTGTTATACCCTTTGGCATTTGGTGCATACCCATGCCCAGTCCGAAATTCTTAACTATTCCAATCAATTTATATTCAAGCAATACCCATTAAATTATTTCACCGCCAATAGCAACGCCGCAAGTCAATTGGCAGCATTAGCTTATCAAATAGAGAACACCACTGATAACTCATCTATCGACCAACAATTGATTAATATTATTGATTCGGCTGATACCCAATTGGCATTAATTGTCATTCAACTCGTTCCAGATAACAGTTTAAGCCATGCCAATATGCAAGAAACACTATTGAATCATTATGGTAAAACAAATCTCGATATTACCAAAACAGAAATAATTAAACGATTAAAAACCGAGACTTTGTCTTTATCCGCTATCGAAATTTTAAGTCAGCAACTACTCCATCAAATGCCCTATTTTGAGACGTCAGTAGAGATTTTAGACCAACAAACGCAGTGGTCAGCAAAAACATCAGCAACCATCCTCACCTTAATCAATCAAACAAGTCACCTCAAGCAAAAGGAAAGCCTCTATTACCTTCTTTACGACAAAGGCGCCCTACTCGACAAAAAGACACTCAAGTCGCTTGAAAAGGTGGCTAAAGCGAACTATTTTGAGTTTGAATAAAACAAAGCTACTCCCAAACCTTAATTATTAATTCCTGTCGCAGACAATGCGCTTTAACAAGGAGCGGTCACTAAGTACTGTTGGTGTTTGGGCGTTCCCCTAACGGGTCAGGCTCTACGCTCTAATCTTTTCCCTGTACTTCCGCCCGAGGCGGTCAGGGAAAAGGATATCCGCTGCGATCCTTAACGCGGGGAGGGGGAAAATATACTGATTCGCAGCTAAATAAATTCTAATTTTGAGGCTTTTTATTTGTGGAATATAAGGCATTGGGAAGCACTTCGCTTTCGGTTTGCTCCGAGCCAGATTGTAAATTTGGCTATGACAATAGGTAACTTGGTCCTCTCGAAACCTCTGAACCGCCTAATATTCTATAAATTTTGTTGTGTATAGTTTTATTTTATTACTTGTATCAAGTAGTAGCCTTCAAAATAGCCTTGATTTACAGAGACGTTAAATGATTCACCAGGTTTAAACTTGTCAAAAGTTTTACGAGATACCTTATTTGAAAAATCCCCATTTATTGAAGAGAATACAATGTAATAATCAGTTCCTCTACCGTATGAAACATTTTTGTCGTCAACTGTAATTTCAATTTTTTCAATTACATCACTTTTTAACCAATAATTTAAGTTCATTTTTAAACTCATAACTATTAGTAAGCTCGATAGAAAAAATAGAATTGAAACCAACACTAAAAGTAAGACACGTTTAATCGTTTTTAGCTTTGCTAAACCCATATCTATATTTTTCCATTTGGCTAGAAAAACAACTATCGCAGAAAAACTTAAAAATGTAATAATTACAATGCTAAAATTTATGTTGAATGGAGGAAGAAGCGAAATGTTATTCTGAGTTTTCAAAGCAGTAATCAATAGGATTACAGAAACAAGAAAAGGAAGCACGATAAAAATCTGTAATAAGGTTTGATGAATTGAAAATGTACTTTTCTTCATTTAATATTATTGTTGTTTTTTAATGGATTGGTAACGGTTAGTATAAGAAATCTTAGGGCAGGTGATAAGCACTTTCGTTTCGGTTTATTGCCTAGCTAAATATAAATATTTTGCTTTTATCTTTTTCTCTTAAATGCCAAATTTTATATTTAGCGGACTTTGTTAATATTCACAGACCTTTCGATTTAGCACAAACGCCCTATGTTTTTTATACATTGTTACCTGCTGGCTTTATTATTAAAAACCATATTTTTCTTTACGCAATTTAAAGGCTCTTTCACCACCTTCCATAATTGATGTAATTTCATTTCTTATTTCCTTTTTATCTATTGAACCTTCTTGTTTAATATGCCCTTTCGTTTGTTCACTTGTTTCATTATAATCACAACAAATAACTAATTCAGAATCTCCATTAACGACTAAATTCGCATTGTGGCTACTAATTATAATTTGTCTTTTCTTTTTAGAATTCCATAAGTTTTTAATAATTTTTTCAATCGCTCTATTATCAATGTCATCTTCTGGTTGGTCAATTATTAAAGGGAAGCCATCTTGATTTAGTAATACATTCAATAAGGCAGTAGCTTGTTGACCTGCAGAAGCATCTTCAAAGGGAATTTCATCTCCCATTAGATTATGAGTTTGATATTTGAATTTAGGTAAAAACTCAAGTTTTATAGTAGCAAGATTAAGAAGTCCCTCGCTTGATAAACTTTCAGATATTTTCCTTTTATTAGCTAAAGTAAATCCTATGTTGTCTATTATTGGTGTATGTGGAAGTTCTTCCTGAGCATCAGGAAGTAACTTAAATTCACTTAACAATTTAAATTCTACAATAGCCTCAGTCCATTTTTTTAGAGGTTCTGCGTCAATAGAAATTAATTCAGTAAATTCTTTGATTTTAGTTTTTTGAATATTCAAACTATGACTTGAAAAGATAGATGATACGGAATGGTAAAGACTATCTACATTTATTGTTTTGGAAAAATCGACTGTAATTAAATCATCTGATAGTTTTGTAAATAACTCGGTTGAATCTTTTAAAATTTTATTTTTTGATTCTTGAAGTGTTATAAAGTTATCATAAGTGTTTTTGAAATCTTCATCAGTAATTTTTAAACCAGATAGTTTAGTTTTCTTTTGGCGAACTAATAATTCTAGCTTTTCAAGTTTATCTTCTAGGTCTTTAATGGCTGTTAATGTAGCTTGGCTTGAAGTCGTTTTTTCTTTAGCTTGTTTATATTCAACAGCAAATGATGTCTTAATTACATTCCATTCTTCATTTAACCCATCTATGGACTTTTTTGATGCTATAAATTTCGTTTCTAAACCTATGACATCATTTAGAAGATTTTTTAGATAATCATCACGTTCAGTATTTAATGAATCAAGTTGTTCTTTATTTTCAAATTCGAAATCTTGTTTAAGTTCTTCTTCTTTTTGAAAACTTTCTATTAATTCTTTTAATGCTTGAATATTAGTTTTAATAGACGAGTATTCTATATGAACTTCATCAAATCTGTTTTTTTCATTTACATAAAATTTTGCTCTATCAATAATCTTTTTGTCACCTTCTGAGATACCTTTTAAACCAGCTTTTAATTTGACTATTTGTTCTTTGAATGATGTTGTTTCAATTATGTTTTTATTTATTTCAGATTCAAGAGATTTACTATCTGATAATTTTTCATACGCTATTTTAACATCTCGTGAAGCATCTTCAATTTTACTATCGTTTTCTTTTATTTCTTGAGCTATTGGTTGTTCTATAAATCGTTTAAGTTCTTTAGGTTTTATGGATATACTACTTAATTGTTTTTGACTATATGCTTGAATTGGTAATAAATTATTAATTTGATTTGGTCGTACACTTTGAAAATCTCCATTTCCAATTTTAAGGAGGACGTCTTCTGTTTTAGGATTTCTCTTTATTATATGTCGAGTTCCATTTACATTGAAAAAAATACGCACTTCTCCATCTACTTCTTTTAGTGTTTTTTCAATTAATGTATTCCTTTTACGTTCAATTTCAGATTTCACATCATCATTACCAAAAGTTTCTGTTTGGTCACAAAGAGCCCATCTCAAATATTCTAAAATGGTTGATTTACCAGAACCTCTACCTCCTATGATTGAATTTAGCTGTGGATTAAAGTTTAAATCGAACTTTGATAGAAAAGCAGAATTAGTAACGTCAATTTTCTCAATATATACATTAGGAATTTCGGGCGTAATTAAGCTTATACGAGATTCTCTAGCAAGGAAAGCTTGACGCAATGCCTCAGCTGTAGGTTCTTTCATTTTTATCCAAGTAGCCACATCTAGCTCTTTGATTTCAGTTTCGCCTCTATAATCTGTTGTCTGTATTATAGCTATTGGTTTAAAACCATAAGCATCAACTTGCCCGTTAATTATTTTAGTATATCCTGTTCCACCAGTTTCAAATTTCCCATCAACATAACCTCCTCCGCAAGGCATTTTTGCATAAGCTTCATGAAAACCATGGCGCATTAGGGTTTTATGACCAGAATCTTTTACATGGGGAAGAAAAACATAACGTCCTTTTACTCCATCAGTTCCGTCTAGTTTTGAATAGATATCATTAATACTACTAATACTTCCACTTGGTATTGGTTGAGTCTCTGCAGTTTTAGAATCAGATTTAGGAGCTTGAGCTAGAGACAATGTACCTAAAACTGTAGGAAATAAATGTTCAGGGAAATCTGCATCAAATATTAATAAACCTTGTATAGGTGGTGAATGAAGAGTTAGTTCAACTCCTGGGAAAATAACAATTCTATTTTCTGGTATTACAGTATTTCCATCTTCATCTAATTCGTTTATTGAAGCATTATTTATGTATTCATAGAATACCATGTCGTGATGGTCTGTAATTGCAACTGCATTTAGATTTGCATCCCTACATTCTTTTATGAATTTTTTCGCATATTCAGTTCTTTCTTCTTCAGTTACCTTTTGTCCACCTTTCCAGTTTCTATCTCTTGGTGTGTGAACTTGTAAGTCACATTTTTTATAATGATTTCCTTTATCCATAGTTTTTTTTGTGCTTGCAGGTAACAACCGAATATCTCACACGTGTTCGATATTCCTTTTATATAAACTCCACTTCAATTATCTGTTGGTAAACGCTTGTAAACACATACATGCTGCTAAAAGAGAATTTCAAGTTAGGTGTTCGGGTTGTATTTATACTCAAATATAGCATTCCTTGTTAAATATTGGTAATCTACTGAGCATTAATAGGAAAAACCCCTTTTTTTAGGTTGTGTTTGTGTTTTGGCGGTGCTGTTATAAAACCACGAGATACTCCCGATAGAAATAGGGACTTGAGGCAGCGGGAATACGACTAGCCTTTTGGGGAGAAGTTATGCTACTCTTGTATGGGTTAAACTACAACAGCTGTTACTACGGAGTGGGTTTCGTTCAGCGCGTGGCAGGGTCGATTCCAAATTTGACAATGGAGACTAATAGCACAAATATTAGTATATCATCATAAAACAAATTATAAAAATAAACGTTCCATTTTCTCTAAAAGATATATATTCAAATGAATAGGAGTTCTAATTATGAATCATTTTAAATTACATCTATTAAATAGCAAACATTTTTTAGCTGTAATGCTAATTATTTTTCTGGGTTGTCGAAAAGACGCCAAAATTGAATTAAAAGATGAAATTATAATTGAGAATGATTGCGGATTTGCATGCAATGACATTCCTCCAAGTACTTCGCCTTTTGGTTATTCAACTATTTTTACTGGCCCGCAATACTTGACACCTAAATATAATCCAGCCAATGATCAAGAATTTATTTATGTTCGAAAAAGTGAATCTGAAGGAACGGAGCTTGTCAAAGTAAATCTCATTGATATGTCTGAAACTGTTTTACTGAGTTCTGTTTATGTCAGATCCGAGCCTGTTTGGAATTCCGAAGGTTGGATTGTTTTTTCAGCACTCAATAATAAAATATGGAAAATTAAGGATGATGGTACAGACTTCACACAACTAACTTTTGGACGTTGGGATATTTTCCCTTATTTCAACTTTGATGGCGCCATTATTTATTATCATCGCAAGGTTATGTATTCCAACCCTGAATTTGAAGCAAACCCCGAGCTTTATAAGGATTCCAAAATAATTGGCATCAGCTTGAATGGAGCGCCAGTAGATTCAATTTTAGCACCGGATATTCGTAATAAACCTGACCAACCTTTTCTTTATCAAAAGTGGCACCAAGCGGACTTTGCTGATAATTTAGTATATTTTTCATGGGGCGACGGGGTAGAATATGATGGAATTTATACTTTTAATTTACTGAATAATGAAATTTTACCTGTGCATATATGGAATTTAAAAAAAGATAATTTACAATTGGTAAAAAATGTGAAATACTACGACGGGTTCATCTACCTATCCAAATTCTTAAATGATTTATTAAAAATTAATGTTCAAACTGGAGAAAGCACGCGAATTAAATGTGGATGTGATGAAAACTACTACAATACCTTAAGCATTTCACCTAGCGGTGATAAAATATTAGTTGAGCGAATAATTACAACTGTTATAAATGGTGGCGAGCTAGACGAGCAACACGAAATTTGGATGATGGATTTAGATGGCAGCAATGCTGTTAAAATTTTGGGTGATCCAGAGTAGATCTGGGAATTAACTTATTTACATTTAACACCGGTTTAAATTTAGACGATGAAATATTTAACGTGTAAATAAAATTAGCGATTTATGGCGCCCCCTAAAGGTACGGGGTGAATTTTATTTTGTGTTAGCCTATGTATTCAATCTGGGTATAACAGAGATTTTAAATGTTCGAATTCACCTTGTTGCCCAAAGAGACGAGTGTCTATTTCAGAGCCGATAATCTGATATTGAGAGCATGTAAAACAAATCTGGACTATTCCTTTAACTTCTTTTTTCTTTCTGAAAATGAGGACATCTCTATAAGTAGGCAGACACTCTGCAACTCTTATTACGTCTGTAGAGCGATATTGAAAAATTTCAGTTAGTTTACTCAAATTCTTTTTTCTTATCTCATTTCTTATAAAACCGGAGTCAAATAGTTTTTTAGCTAGTTTAGAATCTAGTATATCAGGTAATGTTTCAAACAAACAATCAGGATATCCTTTATCTTCTTGGTTCTTGGACGACCAGTAATCATGTGACTCTTCCTTGGTGATATTGTATTTAAAATGTAAAACTTGAGTATAATCTTCAAAAAATGGATGACCTTCTTCAGGATAAGTCTGATTAATTTGGACCGAAAAACAGATTAAACAAATAATTCCTACTAAAGTGATTTTCATATAATGGTAATAGAGGCCAACAACCGAATATAACCTATCTGGCCAAAGCCGAGACAAGTTAGTTTTTATTCCTTTTATATAAACTCCACTTCAATTATCTGTTGGTAAACGCTTGTAAACATTTACAAGCTGCTAAAAGAGAATTTCAAGTTAGGTATTCGGGTTGTATTTACACTCAAATATAGCATTCCTTGTTAAATAATTGGTAATGTACTGAGCATTAACAAGTAAATTATTTTACATGGTTAGTATTTTGAGCTCCAGTTATAAAACCACACAAAAGGATTGACTTCTTCGAATTTCATTTCGTGCGGTAGCATCGGGGTCCGTAATGATGTATGCCCAAGGTACTGGACAAACAAATGAGAGAGAAGAGTGATGAACAAAGGAAGGAACGTGATTTTCACTTAATATCTTAACGACCGTTCTCACAATCCTGATGAGTCTTTGAGTTTGTTTGTCGTTAACAATAGCAGTAAACTATGCGGTTAAAAAGTACATTAAAAGCGCAACCAATCCCATTGCACAAAACAAAAGAATGCTAAATTTAAAGTCAAATACCACAGGGTTATGACTTTTTAAGTTCATTCCTAGTTTTCGTGCCATTAAAACAACCACTGTAGCTATAGCAATACAAATAAAAAAGAAGGTGATATCTACCATTGTTAGCTTTAGTACTTTTTATTTATCTTAAATTCTAAAGATTTCTTAACAGTATTCCATTCACTATTTAGGATTGAAAAAACTACTGTATCTCTTAAACAACCAGTTTTATCAATTATATGATTCCTTAATATCCCATCTTGTTTCGCACCAAGTCTTGCAATTGCATCTCGCGATTGATTGTTATGTATGTGAGTTCTAAATTCAACAGCTATACAGTCCAAATTTTCAAATGCATATTTAAGTAATAGATATTTACATTCTGTATTTAATCCCGTTCTTTGAGTTGATTTTGAATACCAAGTCGTTCCAATTTCAACTCTCCTATTTTGTGCGTCTGCATTCATAAATCTAGTAGTTCCAATAACTTTATTGTCTTTTTTTCGAATTATGACAAAAGGCAAAGATTTGTCATTTTGGAATTCAGATATGGCAGTTTCAATATAGTTTTTTACATTATTTGGTTCAGGAGCAGAAGTGTACCATAAATTCCATAATTCTCCATCTTTAACAGCCTCAGTTAAACTTTCAATATGTTTAGTTGATAGAAGTTCTAGAGTTATTAAATCTCCTTTAAACTCAATTTCATTAAGCCATTTCTTCATTTATGATTATTCTTTTTTAGTTATTAAAACTAACGTTTCGGGTAAAATGCGTTTTAATGCATTTTATTGTGTTGTCGTTAGTTTTCAATTTCACTTAATATTTTCCCTATTAGTTTATACGCTAATTGTGGTTTATCAATTTGGTTGATAGTTCCAGTAATATAAACATTTTTTGCAGGTATGTTATAAGCAAATGATCCATTTGCTCCTGAATGACCAATCATTTCCGGCATTCCAGGGAATTTGAATTTCATTATTCCTATTCCGTATTGAAAGGGGGAGTAAATCTTATTCCAATCGGATTTTATATTTATGTTCTCTTCTGAGAAGAATTCACTATTAAGATAGGATTTAAGAAAAATTAAATTCTCTTTGGATGTAGAAACAATTCCTCCATCTGATTGAAAGGATTTCATCATGTTAGGAATATTTAAAGGATCATTTTTGTAGTAGAAAATTCTAGGTATAGTATCTGATGTATCGTTGTACAAATAAGTATGTTTTGTCTTTAATGGTTCGAAAATAAGTTCTTCATATACTGCTTCCATTGATTTTCCGGTTATGTTTTGAATGATTTTTCCTAATAATTGAAAATTACCGTCAGAATAGTGTGCCTTGCCTTTGGTTCCCGGAGGAAATTTTGAACCGAGTGATTTTGTTTTTTCTACTATCTGGTCAAACGTTAATGAAGTGTCTCCTACAGAAACAAGGTAGTCTAATAAACTGCTTTCATCGCTATTATTTTGCGTGAAGTAATCTGAAAGTCCTGATGTATTGGTTATAAGATGACGAATCGTAATATCATTTGAATATTCTTGACCGTTGTAAACATGCAGTCCGTTTATGATTTCCGTAGACAAATATTGCTTAATGGAATCATCAAGACTTAATTTTTTTTGGTCTGCTAATTTGAAAATAACTGCCGAGGTGTAAAGTTTTGTAACACTTGCAATAAAATAAGCATCATCTACTTCCATATTACCTGAAGCAAAATGATATGATTCATCCCCTTTACTGATAGATACAACCGTACCAAATATTTGCTTATTATCAATTGACTTATCTAAAATTTTTTGAATTTGATTGGACGGAAAATTTTGGGCTGATAGAATAATTGGAAATAGGATAGTTACGAATGGAATTATTTTCCTCATTTTGAATGAATTTTAATTTGACGCAAATATCCCTGATTTATGGATTTTAAAAGTTACCTTATGGTAATTAATCCTTTTGATTTAGTTTTTTTCGGATTCGACTTAGACTTTGGGTTGTGATACCAAGATAAGATGCAATATGTTTTTGAGGGGTTCGGAGAATTACTTTTGGTTTTTCGTTTATAATGTCAAAGTATCGTTCTTCGGCTGTTTTTAGCAATAAATCGATCTGTTGTTTTTGTTTATTTACAAAATCGATTTCAGCTGCATGCATAAAAAGAATTTTACCAAAATCAGTTTGTTTTAACTTGTTAATATTCTCTAATGAAATCTGTAACATTTCACAATTTTCAAGCGCCATTGTTTCAATAGGAGTGATCTTACCTGTATTAAGTGACATGGAATCGCCAAAAAAGTCTTCTTCAAACATTAAATCGAGACATATATAGTTTGTTTCCTTCCATACAAATACGCCCGCTGAACCAGATAAAATGAAGTAACCATACCTTTCGATTGTATTGGCTTTTTTTATGATCTCATTTTTCTTAAACGATCTCAGTTTGCAAAATTCTGCAAATTGTTCCCATACAATCAAAGGAGCTTCATAAGTCTTATCAAAAGTTTCTTTTAATCTATTTACAATTGTCGAATTGTTGTCTGCATTGCGATTTGAGTTTTTCATGAGGGTTATTATCTTTTCTAAGTTCTTTGTTATAGGTTGTTTTATTTGCACTCTAAGTGTGCTTGTCTTAACAAAAAACTTCTTCTTCGTGCGGTCTGTAATTCATAGTAGTTGATATTTCCACTTAAAAAATTTGTGAGACATCTGCAATATTCTTCTGACTCAGAGTTTAAATAACAATTTGTGTAATACACTTCCTTCTGTTCTTTAGTCCAAGTAAGTGCTGTGTCTTTGTCTGACGGATAATACTTAAAATTAATAAATAGAGTATCTCTGATTTTTAGATACGAATAGGGTTCATAGTGAAATGAATCTTTGCGATAACGTTCAATGAAAGTAGAGTCATTTATCCATTCCAGTGAATCTATAACATTTATCGGATATCTACTTTTATAGAACTTTTCATTCTTTATTTCACTGTAATAAATCCATTTCAATTCATAGTTAACAGAATCATAGTAATAATCTACTTTATAATTTAAAATCTCTGCTTTTTCTTGCCCTATTAAATAGAGGCTGGCAAAAAAACTCAAAGTAATTAAAAGCGATTTCATCATAATTATATAATCCAATAAAACAGTTAAGTTACAAACTACTGGCAATAACCTATAACGGTTGAATAAATATAAGCATTTATGCTGTCGGCGCGGAGCGCTGATATTTATTTTGTGTTGAAGGTAGTTTTTCAAGACAAGTTGAAATCAATTCACCTTTTGCGAAATAATTAAAATAAATCAAATGAGTTTTGGGCTAGATCAAATCGCAATCCTTTAATTTATTCGTGATAATTTTCTTTTCCGTCGTCTTATAATTATAAAAGATAGCACAATGATGGCAGTTATAATCAGAGTCCAAATTAATTTTTTGACCAAAGGGTTTGTTAATTTAACTTTTTCAGGAAATAATTTGTTTAACCTTTTAACATCTTGATCGAACCAGGAGTTTTCCCATCTTTCTTCCACGTTTCTGGCGCAAAGCCATGTAGATAAATTACCATTTGCGGTATTAAAACCAACAGATTCGCTATAAACCTCTCTTTCATTATCTTTCGAAGCATAGATTAAGTAGTTACTTTGGTATATCTCAAAATATGGGTCGCAAGAGCTACCTTCGTGGTATATCTCTACTTCTGAATCACTTGAGCCTTTCCATTTTTCATTTACTTTAAAAGTGTATTTCCAACGCCATCCATAGTAATCTCCTCTTGTGTCAATTGCTTCAATTTTAATTATATGACCAGTGAAAATTTCTTCGGCCCAGTCAATGGCATCATTAAAAGCTATTGTGTCACATGAGCATGCCTTTGTCGTATTCGATCCAAGAAAAATGAGAACTATTAAAAATATTTTTCCAATCATTAAGTGAGTTTGGGTAATTATCTACAACGGTTAGTATAAGAAACGTTGGGCGATAAATAAGTACTTTTGTTTCGGATTGATACTAAGCCAAATATAAAATTTTGTTTTTATCTTTTTCTATTATAAAGCCCAAATTTTATATTTGGCGGTCTTTGAAAATAGAAAAGACGTTCGGATTAAGCACCAAACGCCCTATGCTTTTTATACAGTGCTGTGTGGTCGTTTTTTTATTCAAGTATATCCTTAATTTCTTCAATGAATTTCAGTGATTCCTTTTCAATCTTTTCGGTTAAATTTCTTTTGTTATTAAAATTTGGTTTTTCAACAATTGTTTGGTCTATAATCGATAAGCTATCATCAATTGATTCTGCTAAATGGTATTTGTTCCAATCGCTACCTTTAAAAATCTTCCAATACTTTTTTCGAATGCTTTTGTTTTGACCCGATAAGCAAATCGAAAAAGACAAATCTTTATGATTTAAGATGATAACAAATTTAAGCTTTTGCTTTTTTAATTCCTCTGTTGTTAGAGAAAAGTAGGAAAAATTGGGGTCTCCTTGATAAATCTTTCCAAGTTTAAAAATTGTATCATACTCCTTTTGAAAAAAGAGTCTCAATTCTTTCATATAGATTATCAATTGATGATCATCTAAGTTGTTTTCGCATTCTTTGTTTTGAGAGTTGTTTTTCGACAGATTTAAATTGTTGATTTCTCCAAGTTTAATATTTTCTGTTTTTTCGAGTGGAATACAAATATCCATTATGAATTTCTGTTCAGGATGAGTATTGTGGTCATTATGATATATTTCAAAATAATCTCCATCTCTAAATTCATAACCATTTTCAATTACCCAAACACACATACTTTTCCAAGCCTTTGAAATTTCTTCTCCTTTAATTTCAAAATGACCAACTACATAAACGCCCTTTTTTAAGTCTATTTGCCTAATTTCTCCATCCGCATTAATATTCTTATTAATTGTTACGCAAGTACTGAATCTTAATTTTGAAGCTTGGGTAACATTAGGGTTGTCGTGATAGATAGTAATAGCTTTGAAGTTTGTAGTATTTAATACTTTTTTTTGATGTCCCCATTCCATTACCCTTTGAAACATATTACCAGCTTTATCAAATTTTCCAATATGTGATATGCCGGCAAGTTTTAGCGCTGGAAGTTTTTTTATCGTTATTTGTGCATTCATTTTAATCCATTGTTTAGTGTTTTCAATGGAACAAATATATTTTTCGGATGAAAAAGGTTCTATACCAATCTTGCTAAATAATTTTTTCCCTTCTGATTTAAATCTGGTTGGGCTAACTCCGTAGTAGGTTTTAAATGCTCGTGAAAAAGAATTGTCACTATTCAAACCGTATTTATAAGCTAAATCGATTAAAGGAATCTTTGGTTCAACAAGTATAATTGAAGCAATACGCTCAATTCTTTTTCTATTGATAAATTCATTTAATCTTTCGTTAACTACTGTTGAAAATACTCTATGAAAGTGGTAAGGTGAATAATGGGCCTTCTTAGATAAATATTCAAGTGATAGGTCCGCATCAAGATTTTTTTCAATGAAATCTAAGACGAAATTTATTCGTTTGAGATATTCTCGTCTTGTTTCGTTCATTTTATTTTGGTTTTCCAAAGTTTTACAACGGTTTACACATGAAAAGTAGCAGATTTATATAAACTAATTTTCAGTATTAAAACAAAAATAATAGAAAAGAGCCTAACTTTATGTTAAGCTCTTAACTGCTGATTTTTACAAACGATGTTGTTGCCAGTTTTATGTCATTTTTTAGATGACTTTAGGCTATTATTTATCTACTAATTTTCAGGTTGCATAACAGCAACTTCTCTAGTTACTTGCCAACGATTATCTTCCCATATCAATTCAAGACTAAATACAAACTTTTGCTCAACACCTGTTAAGTTAACTTTTCGTATTACAATTATATGACCTAAATCGCCATTTACATCTATATTACTATACTCAGCCCAATTATTTAAAGGAGCATCTCCATTGTCTCGTTTTGATTGAAACATTGTTAAAACAGTCTTTTTGTCTAACATATTGCTTTGACCATTAGTGTCAACCAAAAAGACTTTAAGGTTTTTATGGTAAAAAAATGCTAGTTGTTCTATATCAAAAGTTGTTCCTGCTTTTATTAAGTTTTCACCTACTTGTTTTAATGTTTTTTCTGATTGTTCTATCATGTCTTTATTTTTAATTTATATCAAATTTTATTTGATGTAAATGTCGACAGTGATAAAGCATAATGGATTATCAATCTGTTTTTTTAGATAGTCAATCTCTAATCGTGTTAGTTTTTTTAAGTTTTTCTTGAAATTGAAGAGGGGTTAGTTCAGTATGTTTTTTAAAAAATCGAATGAAGTTAGAAGGTTCTTTAAATCCCATTTTAAATCCAATTTCTTGAGAAGTGTATTTTTTTTCTAAAATATTTCGTTTTATCTCTAACAATAACCAGCTGTCAATAAAATCTTTAGCTGTTTTATTTGTAATCTCTTTACTTATTTCATTTAGATAATTGTAGGATACATTTAATCTTTTCGCATAATCTTTTGCATTATGTATTTCACTATAGTGTTTAATAATTAATTCTTTAAATAGATAGAATTTTTTTAATCTTTCACTATCAAAAAAAACATGTTCATTACATGCCAGTCTTTTGATTTGAAAGAGTAAAATCATAAAAGTAGAATGAATAATTTCTGACTTTAAATTATCGTCTATATCTTTATGTAAGTTTCCTATTAATTGTAAAATAGGTCTCAAAGTATCAATGCTTTTTTTTGCTATTTGAATATTTGACGTATTATAAATTTGTAAAAAATGGAATAAGTTTTTTTCATTAATATTCTGCGTAATAAAACTTTCTTCAAATCCAACTACATAACCTTTTACGGTTATTTCTTTATTAAATGAATGAATTTGTCCTTTTGCTATTGGTAAAATTGTTCCAGGAGATAAAACTTCTTCCTTAAAATCTACAAAGTGTTTACTATCTCCATCTAAAATTATAATTAAAGCATGAAATTCAATTCTATGAGGTTTTGATAAATCAAATTTATTTTCTGAAATTGTTTCATATAATTCTTGTATTGTAACAAAATCAAAAGGGAGCTTTTGTTTTACAAAACGCGAAAAAGTTATATTTTCAATTTCATTTTTCATTAATTATTTGAGTCTTTTTTAATTGGTAATGCCAAATATATGAATTGGAGCAAGGCAAGCATACCTGAGCCAATCGATTTATCTGCGCATTTTTATATCTTGTTTAATTTATAAAAATCTAGCGCCACTGCAAAAAGGAAATGACCTTTCGATCTAGCACTAAACTTTGCTCTGATTTCATATATAATGTTACCAGCTTTTTATTTTCAGATTCTCTTTATTATTAGGTTTTCAATATTTAGCGTGTCAAAATTTTCTTCCTTATATCCTAAATTATCAAAAGCTAATAATGATTTTCCCTCATCAAGTTTTGTATGGATATATTTTATTAATTTGATTTCAGTATCTGGAGCAAATCCATAAAAATCAAATGCAATTATATCATTCCGTTCAATTCCACAAATAATTGAGAATAATTTTTGATGAGCAAATCCCATTTTTCTTAAAGTATATTCAGGTTTAATATTAAAAGAGTTTAAATCGTTTTTTATTTTACTACTCTTTAATCCGAATACCTTTTCTAAATATTCTCCAACTTTTATTGGTTTAATGAAATCAAATAGACTCATTTTTAATTTACTAGGACACAAATGTATTTTTACTCCTAAATTCTGGCTATTGTAGTTTTCTATTATTTCAAATATTTTTTTCACTCCCCAATATCCGTCAGTTTGATTTTCCTTTTCGGGTACTATCTGAACCCAAAATCGTATCATTTTTCCAGAATCTAATGTAAATTCAGGAACAAGGAATTCTTTTACGTTAAAACTTGGGTATTTCATTTGTAATTCTGAGTAACAACCGAATAAAACACATTCCCATTTTTTAAATAATTGAAAACGGTTCCTGTATGCATTTAATTGCGGTCTATTCAACTCAAATATAATGTTTAAGGACTATAAAGCAAGTGACTATTTGAAGTTCTAATGGGTTGAATGGCTAATTACCTGAGTTAACAGATTAAGTGAAGACCTCAAAAACATCTAAAACTCAATCATGAACTCCCTCTACTCCGCAGTTTAGCTGCTATAAAGATGTTTAATTAAAAGATGCCGTTACACAGGATATTAATCAGCTAATAGTCGGACACGTCTATGCGAATAACAAGTTTGGTAGACCTTTAACCATTTCTAATTTATCGAAACTAACGCGCTACTTAGTATTTTACTTTGAATCGTGGATAAGAAGGTGCAAGGCATAAAAAAACCAATCACTCTCCTTCAATTCAGGACAATAATTGGTTTTATAAATATTTTAAAAAGCGTCTTAAGCCTCTGTAGTCGGTCCTCCGAAATTCAAAGGAATACCCTGTTGTGGTTGTTGGTTTTTGATTTTACCGTGCACAGATTCAAACTTATCGATATTATCTTTTAAAGCCAACATCAATTTCTTTGCATTTTCAGGCGTAACAATAATTCGAGACTTCACTTTTCCCTTTGGTACTCCTGGCATTAATTGCACAAAATCAACAATAAACTCAGTTGCTGAATGTGTGATTATAGAAAGATTCGAATATTGACCTTCAGCAATTTCTTCTGGCAATTCGATATTAATTTGATTTGGATTTTTTTGGTCTTTTGGTTCGTTCATTATCTTAATTTTTATCAATAAAAAAAGGCGTTTACCATTTTCAGATAAACGCCTTTAAGTTAGTCATTAAATATTATTTATCTTCTGTCAATTGATCATATTCAGCTTGGCTTCCTACAATTGTATTTTGAAAAGATCTGAATCCTGTACCTGCTGGAATTTTATGTCCAACAATTACATTCTCTTTCAATCCTAATAAGTAATCTTCTTTTCCGTTTAATGCAGCTTCATTTAAAACTTTAGTAGTTTCTTGGAAAGATGCAGCAGAAATGAAACTTCTTGTTTGAAGTGATGCTCTAGTAATACCTTGTAACACCGGACTTGATGTAGAAGGCACTGCGTCTCTTGCTTCAACCAAAGCTTTATCTTTTCTTTTTAATAATGAGTTCTCATCTCTTAACTTACGTGCCGTGATGATTTGTCCTGCTTTTAAAGAATCAGATTCGCCTGGATCAACAACAACTTTTTTACCAAAAAGTGCATCATTTTCTTCGAAGAAATCAGCTTTATGTACAGATTGATTTTCTAAGAATTTGGTATCACCAGCTTCAAGAATCTCAACTTTTAACATCATTTGACGTACAATTACTTCGAAGTGTTTATCATTAATTTTCACCCCTTGTAATCGGTAAACCTCTTGCACCTCATTTACTAAATACTCTTGAACCGCAGTTGGCCCTTTAATATTTAAGATATCTTTTGGTGTAATCGCTCCATCAGTTAATGATTGACCTGCTTTTACATAATCATTCTCTTGAACCAAAATGTGTTTTGATAATGGCGCTAAATATTTACGCTTCTCACCAGTTTTTGATTCGATCATGATCTCACGGTTACCTCTTTTGATTTTACCGTAACTTACGATACCATCAATTTCAGAAACAGTAGCTGGATTAGAAGGATTTCTTGCCTCGAATAACTCAGTTACTCTAGGTAGACCCCCTGTAATATCCCCTGATTTACCGGCAACACGTGGAATCTTAACCAAGATCTTACCACCTTCGATAGATTCACCATCTTCAGCAATAATGTGTGCACCAACAGGTAAGTTATACGTACGCACAGCTTCTTTCGTCTTTGCGTCAATAATCTTAACAGTAGGAATATTTTTCTTTCTTCTATTTTCAGTAATTACTTTCTCTCTAAAGCCTGTTTGCTCATCGATTTCTTCACGGAAAGTTTCACCTTCAATGATGTGTTCGAATTCAACTTTACCTTTAGATTCAGATAAGATTACCGCATTATATGGATCCCATTTACAAATCACATCACCTTTGGCAAGAATATCACCAGGTTTTGCAACTAATTCAGCTCCATAAGGAATGTTAGCAGTCATTAAAACAATTCCAGTATCAGGATTAATTACACGAACTTCACCAGAACGTCCAATAATCATTTCACTTTTGTTGCCTTCTTTATCTTTAGAAAGAACAGTTTTTAATTCGTCAAACTCAACTTTACCACCGAATTTCGCTAATAAACTTGAATCATCAGCAATATTAGATGCAGTACCCCCAACGTGGAACGTACGTAACGTTAACTGTGTACCTGGTTCACCAATTGATTGTGCAGCAATAACACCTACAGCATCACCTTTAACAGCCATTAAGCTACTAGAAAGGTTACGACCATAACATTTAGAACATACACCACGCTTCATTTCACAAGTCAGTACTGAACGTACTTCAACTTCATCAATGTCAGCAGCTTCAATTAGACGACCAATTTTCTCAGTAATTTCAACACCTGATTCTACAATTAAGTCTTTCGTTCCTGGAACGAATACATCATGAACAGTTACACGACCTAATACTCTAGCGTATAATGATTCAACGACATCATCATTTTTCTTTAAAGCAGAAACCGTAATTCCTCTTAAAGTTCCACAATCATCTTCGTTAATCACAACATCCTGAGCAACATCAACAAGACGTCTTGTTAAATAACCTGCATCGGCCGTTTTAAGTGCTGTATCGGCCAAACCTTTACGTGCACCGTGAGTAGAAATAAAGTACTCTAATACCGATAATCCTTCTTTAAAGTTAGATAAAATCGGGTTTTCAATAATATCTTGAGAAGACGCACCAGATTTCTGTGGTTTCGCCATCAGGCCTCTCATTCCAGATAACTGACGAATTTGCTCTTTAGAACCCCTTGCGCCAGAATCCATCATCATATAAATAGAGTTGAATCCTTGTTGATCACTCGTTAAACGATTCATCAATGCAGAAGTCAATCTAGTATTTGTATGCGTCCAAATATCAATAATTTGGTTATAACGTTCGTTGTTGGTAATAAGACCCATATTATAGTTCACCATTACTTCTTCAACGTCCTTATTGGCTTTGTCAACCATTATTTCCTTTTCTGGCGGAATAATTACATCATCCAATACGAATGAAAGACCACCTTTAAAGGCCATATGATAACCTAATCCTTTGATGTCATCTAAGAATTGTGCCGTACGTGCAGTACCACAAACCGCTAAGACTTTAGAGATAATATCTCTTAATGCTTTTTTAGTTAAGATATCATTTACATATCCTACTTCAGCAGGTACCAATTGATTAAAGATGATACGACCTGTTGTAGTTTCGATAATTCTTGTAACCGGTTCCCCGTTTTCATCAATATCGTTTGTTCTTACTTTAATTCCTGCGTGAATGTCTAGTTGCCCTTCGTTCATTGCAATAATTACCTCTTCAGGAGAGTAAAAAGTCATGTCTTGACCTTTAACTATCACATCATCCATCGTTCTTTTCAACTTGGTGATATAATAAAGTCCAAGAACCATATCCTGAGATGGTACAGTAATAGGAGCACCATTTGCAGAGTTACGGATATTGTGAGAAGAAAGCATTAACATTTGTGCTTCCAAAATTGCAGCGTTACCTAATGGTAAGTGAACTGCCATTTGATCCCCATCAAAATCGGCGTTGAATGCCGTACAAACTAATGGGTGAAGACGAATTGCTTTTCCTTCAATTAATTTTGGTTGGAAAGCTTGAATACCTAAACGGTGAAGTGTCGGTGCTCTGTTCAATAATACAGGATGGCCACGTAAAACGTTTTCCAAAATATCCCATACAATTGGTTCTTTCTTATCAACTATTTTCTTTGCAGATTTAACAGTTTTTACAATCCCTCTTTCAATCAGTTTTCTGATGATAAATGGTTTGAATAACTCTGCTGCCATGTTTTTTGGAAGACCACATTCGTGTAATTTCAACTTTGGTCCAACAACAATAACAGAACGTGCAGAATAATCAACCCTTTTACCTAAAAGGTTCTGTCTGAATCGACCTTGTTTACCTTTTAATGAATCAGATAATGATTTTAAAGGACGGTTTGATTCAGTTTTAACAGCAGAAGATTTTCTTGAGTTATCGAATAAAGAATCAACAGACTCTTGAAGCATACGCTTCTCATTTCTCAAAATTACTTCTGGTGCTTTAATTTCTAATAATCTTTTTAGACGGTTATTTCTAATAATAACTCTTCTATAAAGGTCATTTAAATCAGACGTTGCAAAACGTCCACCATCTAGAGGTACTAATGGTCTCAATTCAGGTGGAATAACTGGCACAACTTTAACGATCATCCATTCTGGACGGTTCTCAACTCTTGTTTGAGAATCACGTAAAGCTTCAACAACTTGAAGACGTTTTAACGCCTCTTTTTTACGTTGTTGAGAAGTTTCAGTATTTGCTTTATGTCTTAAATCATAAGACAATACATCTAAATCCAATCTTTGCAATAAATCATGTAATGCCTCAGCACCCATCTTTGCAATAAATTTATTTGGATCGTTGTCATCTAAGTATTGGTTCTCTTTAGGTAACTCGTCGATGATATCTAAGTATTCCTCTTCAGTCAAGAAATCCATATAATCTAACGGCTCACCATCTAATCTTTCAGCAATACCTTTTTGAATCACAACATATCTTTCATAATAGATAATTTGATCCAATTTTTTAGTTGGTAAACCTAATAGGTAACCAATTTTATTTGGTAACGATCTAAAGTACCAGATATGCGCAACAGGAACCACCAATGAAATGTGTCCCATTCTTTCTCTACGTACTTTCTTTTCTGTTACTTCAACACCACATCTATCACAAACGATTCCTTTATAACGAATTCTTTTGTATTTTCCACAGTGACACTCATAATCCTTCACAGGTCCGAAAATTCTTTCACAGAATAATCCGTCACGTTCTGGTTTATAAGTTCTATAATTAATAGTTTCTGGCTTTAATACTTCACCGAATGATTTTTCCAAAATCATTTCTGGCGATGCCAAACTAATTGTTATTTTATTAAAATTACTATTCGATTTTTGCTCTTTTCTATAAGCCATAATTATCTCCTCTTTAATAAAAGTTCTTAATCCAAGATTATGTTAAGTCCAAGAACTGCCAACTCATTTAACAATACGTTGAAAGATTCAGGAATTCCAGGTTCACCGAAATTCTCACCTTTAACAATTGCTTCATAAGCTTTAGCTCTACCCATTACGTCATCCGACTTGATAGTAAGGATTTCTCTAAGGATATTAGACGCTCCATAAGCCTCTAATGCCCAAACCTCCATCTCACCAAATCTTTGACCACCAAACTGAGCCTTACCACCAAGTGGTTGCTGCGTAATCAATGAGTATGGTCCGATTGAACGTGCGTGCATCTTATCATCAACCATGTGACCTAATTTCAACATGTAGATGATACCTACCGTAGCAGGTTGATCAAAACGATCACCAGTATTTCCATCAATCAAATAAGATCTACCAAAGCTAGGTACTCCAGCTTTATCAGTATATTCATTAATTTGAGCGATTGAAGCACCATCAAAAATTGGTGAAGCAAACTTAACACCTAATTCATCACCAGCCCAACCAAGAACTGTTTCATAAATTTGACCTAAGTTCATACGAGAAGGTACACCTAACGGGTTCAATACAATATCAACCGGTGTTCCATCCTCTAAGAACGGCATATCTTCTTGGCGTACGATATTTGCAACAATACCTTTATTACCGTGACGACCTGCCATCTTATCTCCAACTTTCAATTTACGTTTCTTAGCAACATAAACTTTCGCCATTTTCACAATTCCATTTGGTAATTCATCACCAACTGAAATTTGAAATTTCTTTCTTTTATAAATCCCTAATAAGTCATTTGCCTTAATAGAGTGATTATGAAGAACACGTTGAATCAACTTGTTTGTATCAGCATCCGTTGTCCAATCATTTGGATTAACGATACTAAAGTCAACAGTCATCAAGTTTTTCTCAGAGAATTTAACACCTTTTTTAAGAATTTCTTCTTTATAGTTATTAAATACACCTGCAGCTTTATGGTTTTCAAGAATTTTTAATAATTTATCAATTAAAACACCTTTCAACTGTCCAGCTTCCACATCATAGTCAGCATCCAATTGTGCCAACATTGGCTTATCTTTTGCTTTTGTCTTTCTATCTTTAATTGCTCTAGAGAACAATTTCTTAGCGATTACAACACCTCTTAAAGAAGGAGATGCTTTTAAAGATGCATCTTTTACATCACCAGCTTTATCACCAAAGATTGCTCTTAATAGTTTTTCTTCTGGAGACGGATCAGTTTCACCTTTTGGCGTAATTTTACCAATTAAGATATCACCTTCTCTAATTTCAGCACCAACACGAATAATTCCGTTTTCATCTAAGTCTTTTGTAGCCTCTTCAGAAACGTTAGGAATATCAGCAGTTAATTCTTCAAGACCACGTTTAGTATCTCTCACATCTAACGAATACTCATCGATATGAACAGAAGTAAATATATCCTCTCTAACAACTTTTTCAGAAATAACGATTGCATCCTCAAAGTTGTATCCTTGCCAAGGCATGAATGCTACTTTTAAGTTTTGACCCAATGCTAATTCACCAGCTTGTGTTGCATAACCTTCACAAAGCACTTGACCTTTTGTTACCTTATCACCTTTTAAGACGATCGGACGCAAGTTAATCGTTGTACTTTGATTCGTTTTTTGGAATTTTGTAAGTGTATATGTTTTCACATCACCATCAAAACTTACCAATTGGTCAGCTTCAGATAAGTTATATCTAATTTTAATTTCGTCAGCATCAACATATTCAACCACACCTTCACCTTCGGCGTTAATCAATACACGAGAATCACGTGCAATAATACCTTCAATACCTGTTCCTACAATTGGAGAATTAGGTTTTAATAAAGGTACAGCTTGACGCATCATGTTAGATCCCATCAGGGCACGGTTGGCATCATCATGCTCCAAGAAAGGAATTGATGAAGCGGCAATAGATGCAATTTGGTTGGTACCAACATCCATTAAACTGATCGCATCAGGAGCTACAACCGGGAAGTCACCTTCAAGTCTTGCTTTAATACGGTCATTTACAAATTTACCGTTCTTATCAATTTCCGCACTTGCTTGTGCAACAATTTTGTTTTCTTCTTCTTCAGCACTTAAATAAGTTGGAACACCAGAATTATCAACTTTACCGTTTGTTACAGACCAGTAAGGCGTTTCGATGAAACCTAATTTATTAACTTTTGCGAATACACAAAGAGAAGAGATCAAACCAATGTTTGGTCCCTCTGGTGTTTCAATAGTACATAAACGACCATAATGTGTATAATGGACATCACGTACTTCGAAACCTGCTCTTTCTCTCGATAAACCTCCAGGTCCAAGGGCAGAAAGCCTTCTTTTGTGTGTTACCTCAGATAATGGATTCGTTTGATCCATAAATTGAGACAACTGATTCGTTCCGAAGAAAGAATTAATTACAGACGATAAAGTTTTAGCGTTGATCAAATCGATCGGTGTAAATACCTCATTATCTCTAACGTTCATTCTCTCACGAATAGTTCGTGCCATACGCGCCAATCCAACACCAAACTGGTTATGTAATTGTTCGCCTACAGTTCTAACACGTCTATTAGAAAGGTGATCAATATCATCAATTTCCGCTTTCGCGTTAATCAATTCAATTAGATACCTAACAATAAGAATAATGTCAGCTTTAGTCAAGACTTTTTGATCCATATCGGTATCAAGTCCTAACTTTTTATTAATTCTATAACGACCAACCTCACCAAGATCATATCTTGAATCAGAGAAGAATAATTTTTCAAATACACTTCTTGCAGTTTCAAAATCTGGCGGCTCAGCGTTTCTCAGTTGACGATAGATATGTTCGACAGCTTCTTTTTCAGAGTTCGATGTATCTTTTTGCAACGTATTGTAAATAATTGCAAAGTCATTTGAGTTAATATTTTCTTTATGTAGAATTACTGATTTTACACCAGCATCAAGAATCAAGTCAATATGCTCTTCTTCCATGATCGTTTCACGATCAAGAAGAACTTCATTTCTTTCGATAGAAACAACTTCTCCAGTATCCTCATCTACGAAATCCTCTATCCATGTTTTTAAAACACGAGCAGCTAATTTTCTACCTAATACTTTTTTCAAACCAGCCTTAGAAGCTTTCACTTCGTCAGCAAGGTCAAAAATTTCTAGAATGTCTTTATCACTTTCATACCCAAGGGCACGGAAAAGTGTAGTTACAGGTAATTTCTTTTTACGGTCGATATACGCATACATAACACTGTTAATGTCAGTTGCGAATTCGATCCATGAACCTTTAAAAGGAATAATTCTTGCAGAATATAATTTTGTTCCGTTAGCGTGGCGAGACTGTCCAAAGAACACACCTGGCGAACGATGTAATTGCGATACAATAACACGTTCAGCACCATTTACTACGAAAGAACCTTTAGGGGTCATATAAGGTATTGTACCTAAATATACGTCTTGAACAATAGTTTCAAAATCTTCATGTTCAGGATCAGTACAATACAATTTCAATTTTGCCTTTAAGGGAACACTATACGTCAATCCTCTATCGATACATTCTGCGATAGTATATCTCGGCGGATCTACGAAATAGTCTAAGAATTCAAGGACAAACTGGTTTCTTGTATCAGTGATTGGAAAATTCTCACTAAATACTTTGAAGAGACCTTCGTCGCTCCTATTTTCAGGCGTTGTCTCCAACTGAAAGAATTGTCTAAAAGACTCTAACTGAATATCAAGAAAATCAGGATATTGAAATAACGCTGATTGACTTCTAAAGTTAATTCTTTCTTTAATGATGTTATTTGGTACCAAGGCTAAATAATTTTGTTAAAAAAAATACGAATACGAAATATTCAACTATAAAACAGGAGTAGGCACTTGCCCAAATTGAGCAGTGCCTATCCTGTAAAACTTAAGTATTTTTACTTTATTTCTACTTCAGCTCCAGCCTCTTCTAATGAAGTTTTTAGACCGTTAGCTTCGTCTTTAGAAACACCTTCTTTTAAGGCAGCTGGTGCGCTATCAACTAATTCCTTAGCTTCTTTCAAACCTTTACCTGTTAATTCTTTAACTAACTTAACAACAGCAAGTTTAGAACCACCTGCAGCTTTAAGGATTACATCGAATTCTGTTTGTTCAGCAGCAGCTTCACCACCCGCAGCAGGACCAGCAACAGCAACTGCAGCAGCAGCAGCAGGCTCGATACCATACTCATCTTTTAAGATAGTAGCTAATTCATTTACTTCTTTAACTGTTAAGTTAACTAGTTGTTCTGCGAATTCTTTTAATTCAGCCATTTTATTTAATTTTAATTTAGATTAATAATTTGATTAAGCTTCCTTTTCTGAAAGCGTTTTAATAATACCTGCCAATGTACCACCTGCACTTTTAAGTCCAGAAACAACATTTTTAGCAGGAGATTGAAGAAGTCCAATAATCTCACCGACAAGTTCTTCTTTACTTTTGATTGATGATAAGAAATCTAAATTCTCTTCACCAGTAAAAATAGCTTCATCAATGAAAGCACCTTTTAGAAGGGGCTTATCATTTTTCTTTCTAAAATCCTTGATCAATTTTGCCGGAGCATTTCCAACTTCAGCGAACATGATAGCAGTAGGACCAGCAAGAACTCCGTAAAGTTCTTCATAGTTTTTATCCTCTACTCTTTCAAGAGCTTTCTTAAGCAATGTATTTTTTACAACACGTAGCTCAATATTATTCTTAAAACATCTTTCTCTTAATTGGTTAACAGACTCTACAGTTAATCCTGCAGCATCCGTTAAATAGAAAACACCCGACTCAGACAATTTTACAGCTAAGTCTTTAATATACTGCGATTTTTCTTCTTTTGTCATAATTTCGGGGTTATTTAGTTCGCAAACGCCTTAGCGTCTATATTAATACTTGGACTCATTGTCGAACTTAAGTAAATACTTTTAATGTAAGTACCTTTAGAAGCAGTAGGCTTTAAACGAACTATTGTCAACAATAATTCTTTTAAGTTGTCTTCAATTTTGTCACTTTCGAAAGAAGCTTTCGCTACAGCCGAGTGTACAATTCCGAATTTATCAACTCTAAAGTCAATTTTACCTGCTTTTACTTCAGTTACTGCTTTTGCAACATCCATTGTTACTGTTCCAGTCTTCGGGTTCGGCATAAGACCTCTTGGCCCTAAAATTCTACCTAACGCACCAACTTTCCCCATAACAGAAGGCATAGTTACAATTACATCAATATCAGTCCAACCACCCTTAATTTTAGTGATATAATCATCCAATCCAACAAAATCAGCACCAGCTTCTAACGCTTCAGCTTCTTTATCTGGCGTACAAAGTACCAAGACTTTTACATCTTTCCCTGTACCATGTGGTAAAGCTACTGTTCCACGTACCATTTGGTTTGCTTTTCGAGGGTCAACCCCTAAACGAACTGCAACATCAATAGACGCATCGAATTTAGTAGTAGTTACTTGTTTAATCAATGTACATGCTTCAGCAACGCTATAAGCTTTCTCCTTGTCAATCTTAGACAGGATTTCTTTTCTTTTCTTACTTACTCTTCCCATTGCTTAAATTAATTAGATACTGGAAAATTGCCTGAAACAGTGATACCCATACTGCGTGCAGTACCAGCAATCATTTTCATTGCAGACTCAATTTTAAAAGCATTCATATCCTGAATTTTATCTTCAGCGATTACTTTTATTTGATCCCAAGTTACTTTTGCTACTTTGATTCGATTAGGTTCAGCAGAACCAGATTTTAATTTAGCTGCTTCTAATAGTTGTACAGCAACTGGAGGAGTTTTTACGATAAAATCGAAAGACTTATCTCCATAAACTGTTATTACTACTGGAAGTACTTTTCCTGCTTTGTCTTGGGTTCTAGCATTAAACTGCTTACAGAACTCCATGATGTTCACCCCTTTTGCACCTAATGCAGGTCCTACTGGAGGTGAAGGATTAGCTGCCCCACCTTTAATTTGAAGCTTGATTAATCCATCAACTTGTTTTGCCATTATATATATAGTTTTTGTAGTCAATCGCACTGTTATTCTCGGACGGGAAACATTCTATTACACCCGAGCAGCACTCCTACACGTTAATACAATTTAACTAGGCGTTCTTTTCAACCTGCATATAACTCAACTCAAGTGGAGTTTTACGGCCGAAAATTTTCACCATTACTTGTAATTTTTTCTTCTCTTCATTCACACCTTCAATCACACCGTTAAATCCGTTAAACGGACCATCGATAACCTTTACAGTTTCTCCTTCTACGAACGGAATATTCATCTCCTCTTCTTGTTCAGCCAATTCATCAACCTTACCAAGAATTCTATTCACTTCGCTTGCACGCATCGGCATAGGGTCACCACCTTTAACAGCACCCATAAACCCGATAACATTCGGCACACTCTTTATAACGTGAGAAACCTCTCCTTCTAGACACGCCTCAATAAGGACATATCCAGGAAGATAATTTCTTTCTTTACTTATTTTTTTACCATTACGAATTTGGTAAACTTTTTCCGTTGGAATTAATACTTGACCAACAAGGTGTTCAAGCTTAGCACGCTTAATTTCTAATTCAATAGCGTCTAAAACTTTTTTTTCTTTACCACCAATTGCTCGTACTACGTACCAACGTTTTTTAATTTCTGCCATTCTAAATATTAATTATATGCGCCAATAATGTGGTAATAAAAACCTAAAATTCCTTTCCAAAAAGGGAAGCTCGCTGATTGGTTCTCATATTTAACATTGATACCAAAAACATAATCCATGGCAAAAATAATTAATGCAAAAATTAATGAGGCTACCAATACAATTATTGAGCTACTTTGTAATTGAGGCCAAGTTGGCCATGTAACTTTGTGAACAAGTTCACTAAAAGATTCTTCGATGTATTGTATAATATTCGCCACTGTCTTAATTTTTAATTTATTCTATTCAGCAAATGCTGACTTTAATTTCAACAATAACTGGGACATTTCTCAGTCATTCAATTTTAATCTTTTTAACCTGACGACCTGTAACATTGTTAACCTCGATTAACTCTATTTCATTCCTAGGTTTGTTGGTTAAACTGTATTAATTATTTTTCAGGATTAACCTTCAAACGTGTAATACTATTTTCCAAACTTTGCACGGGCGGAAGGATTCGAACCCTCATCAGCGGTGTTGGAGACCGACATTCTACCATTGAACTACGCCCGTATATGAAAAAGGTCCCTCCCGAAAAAAATCGGGAGGATCCTCATCATAAAATTTATCTCAACTTAGAATTAATCTAAGATTTCTGTAATTTGACCAGCACCTACAGTTCTACCACCTTCTCTAATTGCAAATCTCAAGTTTTGATTAATTGCAACTGGAACGATAAGATTAACTGTAATAGTTACGTTATCACCAGGCATTACCATTTCACGGCCTTCACCTAAGATAATTTCACCAGTAACATCTGTCGTTCTGATATAGAATTGTGGTCTATATTTATTGTGGAAAGGAGTGTGACGTCCACCTTCTTCTTTCTTCAAGATATAAACCTCTGCTTTAAATTGTTTGTGTGGTTTAATAGAACCAGGTTTAGCGATTACCATACCTCTTCTAATTTGAGATTTTTCAATACCTCTCAATAAAAGACCTACGTTATCACCAGCTTCACCTCTATCTAATATTTTTCTAAACATCTCAACACCCGTAACAACTGACTTTAATTTCTCGTCACCCATTCCTAAGATATCAACCTCTTCACCAGAGTTAATAACACCAGTTTCGATTTTTCCTGTAGCTACAGTACCACGACCAGTAATAGAGAATACATCCTCAACTGGCATTAAGAAAGATTTATCAACCTCTCTAATTGGTAATTCGATCCAGTTATCAACAGCTTCCATCAATTCGATGATAGTTGCTTCCCACTTTGGCTCACCGTTAAGTCCACCTAATGCAGAACCTGCAATTACTGGTGAATTATCACCATCATATTCATAGAAAGATAATAACTCTCTAATTTCCATCTCAACAAGCTCTAATAACTCCTCATCATCAACCATATCCACTTTATTCATGAATACAACCATTCTAGGAATACCAACCTGTCTACCTAATAGGATATGCTCTCTAGTTTGAGGCATTGGTCCATCAGTTGCAGCAACAACTAAGATCGCACCATCCATTTGAGCAGCACCAGTAACCATGTTTTTTACATAATCGGCGTGACCTGGACAATCTACGTGTGCATAGTGTCTAGTTGCAGTTGCATACTCCACGTGTGAAGTATTAATTGTAATCCCTCTTTCTTTTTCCTCTGGAGCGTTATCGATAGTATCGAAATCTCTTACCTCAGCACCGCCTGCTTTACCTAAAACTACAGTAATTGCTGCCGTTAAAGTCGTTTTACCATGATCTACGTGACCAATAGTTCCAATATTCACATGCGGTTTGGAACGATCAAATGTTTCCTTAGCCATAATCTACTTTTTACTTTATTTATTATCAAAATTAACAAAACCCAAAATATCCGACTAAGTCGGACACTCTCTTCCATTAGAGCCAATGATGGGAATTGAACCCATGACCTCTTCCTTACCAAGGAAACGCTCTACCCCTGAGCTACACCGGCGCTTTTAAAATTAAGCTAGTTTATAATAAATCAATATCACAAACCTAATCCGTTTAGTAACATTAATTATTCCATAAAATTTACCAGACATAATGTCAGTAAACACGGTCAAATCTGTACTAAACTATTTTCGAAAATACTGTTTGAGAATTAAAGAATATTTCAAAATGAAATTTAAACTTTTGCGCACACCTTATAAAGGGCAAGTATACACATCTCATTACAACATTTTCAACTTTGGCAAAACCAAAGTTTGTACCTATACCTGACAAGCAAGTATCGACACAATGAATGTAGAAACGAGACCTAACGAAAAAGATACGTTAACATACTTAATCGGCAAAACCTCCGTTTTTACCATTTCATTCTGTTTCAATCAAAAGGGTTTTGAATAAAACCAAAACCCTTTTAATTTGAGCGGGAGACGAGACTCGAACTCGCGACCCTCAGCTTGGAAGGCTGACGCTCTACCAACTGAGCTACTCCCGCTTATTTAATTAATTACATTGGTATTGTTTTTCAAGTGGGGAGAGCAGGATTCGAACCTACGAAGACGAAGTCAGCTGAGTTACAGTCAGCCCCAGTTGGCCACTTTGGTATCTCCCCAATCAAAATAAGCAGAGCCTCTGGAGGGACTCGAACCCACGACCTGCTGATTACAAATCAGCTGCTCTAGCCAGCTGAGCTACAGAGGCAAATTTTAATTGTAATTAATCTATTTAAAGAACTAAAAACTCCCGCTATTTTCAGAACGGGAGTGCAAATATATCAAACTATTTTATTGTAGCAATACCTTTTTAAATTTTTTTCGTTTTTTTTTTACTTTTTTTTATTCTCCAAGCATTTTCTTCTTCAAATCTACCTGCGCAGGTGCCGTCCCTAGCCATATTCCGAACAACGCATCCTTAAAGTCTAAACCTTCAATTGTGACTAATTTTTTATTGTTTTTCATTAAAGTCGTTCCTATTCCTGGCTGATATATCAAATCATAGATATCTAAATCGGTAATTTCTTCTTTAAAACCAGCTGAAATTAATTTCTCAATTCGATCTTTGTAGGGAGCAACGTTATTATTTGTCGATTTTTTAAATCCATCGCGCAGTGCTGCTTCAAAATTATCCTTGTCAACCATCGACGAAACTATTTTAAGTTTAATCGCCATTGGTTTGTCTACTGTAAGTATATCATTCGCTTTTGTAGTTGGTGCTTCTAAATAAAGAATTGCTATATAAAGGTCAATAAACATTTTTTCTCGAACGCCGCCTCCATTCAATTTTAAGTATTGATCACCGACCTTCATAACCTTCGGCAGAATGTGACCTGCGATTTTTGCTTGTGAATAACCTTGCGTACTCAACGTAAAAGCCAATAGTATTAGAAATATTCTCATCATGTCAAAATTAATTTTGTTGGTTATAAAAAAAGCTCGACTGTTTGTCGAGCTTTGAATACTATTTTTTTTCTTTATGCTTAGTCACTTGCTTACGCAATGCTTCACACGCTAAGTCCGTCGCTTCCTCAAAACTTTTACATTGTTTTTTTGCAAACAATTCTTTTCCCGGAATCGATAATTTAATTTCTGCCACCTTATTCTCCGGCTCTGAAGGATTCCCTAATCGTAAAAAAACTTCACCATTAATAATATGACCAAAGTACTGTTCTAATTTTCCAATTTTCTTGTCGATAAAGTCCAACAATTTTCTATCAGCATCAAAATGTACTGAATGCACTTGAATATCCATATTCCTTCCGATTTTTTTAACCTTGTCTAAATCTAGTCTTGGCTCGCACCGCGAGGATGCGCTTGTTTATAAATAGTTTTAATTTGCTTAAACGAATTGTGCGTATAAATCTGCGTAGATGTTAAATCTGTATGCCCTAAAAGTTTCTTGATAGATTCTAATGAAGCACCATTGTTCAACATATGTGTTGCAAAGGTATGACGCAAAACATGGGGGCTTTTTTTGCTCAAATTCGTCGCCTTACCAAGATAGTAATTAACTTTACTATAAACAAACTTCGCTGTTAATTTTTTACCCTTTTTAGTATTAAATAACAAATCAGATTTTATGGATTCAATAGTTTTTAGATTGCGATATTTAGAAATCAAATTAAAAAGATCTTTACTTATAGGAATAATTCTTTCCTTATTCCTTTTTCCAAGTACCTTAATCTGTGTAGCTGCAATATTTTTTTCAGATAGATTTATCAATTCCGCAAGTCGAATTCCAGTTTGATAAAAAACCTCTAAAATTAATTCAATCATTACTTGATTAAATTCATCGCTTTCCTCTTCAAAAATCTCACTTGTCCACAATTGTTTTTCAGGAACGAATTGCGGTAAAACTTTTTTTTGTTTGAGTGCCTGTATTTTGATGGCCGGATTGGTTGAAACAACCCCTACTTGTCTTAAATATTTAAAAAAAGACTTGACTGAGGACAATTTGCGATTTACTGAGCTATTTTCGAGACCTGACTCGACCAATTCAACCAAATAGGTTCTCATCAACCTATGATTAACTTCTAATAGATCACTATCTTTTTCTAAATCGAGATACTGACAAAATTGTTCAAGATCATTCTTGTACGCCGTAACCGTGTGGTCTGAAAAACGCAGTTCATGTGTTAGATGATCAATAAAATTGGATATATAAAGCATAAAAAAAGGGTACAGCAAAGCTATACCCTATATATACGGTAGAATGAAGAAAATGTTTCTTACATTTCTTCTCTTCTCAACTGCTCTATATAAGCAGCCTTAAGTCTCATCTGTCTGTTTGTAATTGAAGGCTTAGTAAAATTTTGTCTATCTCTTAGCTCTCTCAACATTCCAGTACGCTCAAATTTCTTTTTGTACTTTTTAAGCGCTCTTTCAATATTTTCTCCTTCTTTCAATGGTATTATTAACATATCTTTTTTTTATTATATATCTTAAACAAGGCTGCAAAGTTAATGCAAAAAAACTTTTTAACAAATCTATTTTAAAATTTCTCTTGAAATAACTAACTTTTGTATTTCTGACGTTCCTTCACCTATGGTACAAAGCTTTGCATCTCTATAGAACTTTTCTACTGGAAAGTCTTTAGTATAGCCGTATCCACCAAATATTTGAACTGCTTCAGTAGCAACTTGAACAGCAATTTCTGACGTATAATATTTCGCCATTGCACCTTCTACAGTCATTTTTAAATGCTCATTTTTCTTGTATCCAGCTTCTAATAACAATAATTCAGCAGCTTTTATCTTCGTAGCCATGTCAGCTAACTTAAATGCGATACCTTGAAATTGAGAGATTGGTTTACCGAATTGCTCTCTTTCTTTAGAATATTTTACAGCAGCATCAAATGCTCCCTGTGCAATTCCTAAACCTAATGCCCCGATAGAAATACGGCCACCATCAAGAATTTTCATTGCTTGAATAAAGCCGTCACCTTCTTTACCAATCAATTGATCTTTGTGAACACGACAATTATTGAAAATTAATTCTGCCGTTTCAGAAGCACGCATTCCTAATTTATTCTCTTTCTTACCTGACATAAAACCAGGTGTTCCTTTCTCTATAATGAAAGCACTCATTCCGTGCGAATCGCCTTTTTCACCAGTACGAACGATAACGACTGCTACGTCACCAGATATAGCATGCGTAATAAAGTTTTTAGAACCGTTGATTACGTAGAAATCACCATCTCTTGTAGCTGTTGTAGCCATTCCACCTGCGTCAGAACCAGTACCTGTTTCTGTTAAACCCCAAGCACCAATAAACTCAGCTGTCGCTAATTTTGGTAAATATTTTCTTTTTTGTTCTTCTGATCCATGGTATAAAATATGACCAGTACAAAGTGAGTTATGTGCAGCAACCGATAATCCAATTGATCCACAAACTTTAGAAATTTCAGAAACTACTGTAATATACTCGTAATAACCCATGCCACTTCCGCCATATTCTTGAGGAACAATGACACCCATTAGACCTAAATTACCTAATTTTTTAAATAGTTCAATTGGAAAGATTTGTGCCTCATCCCATTCCATCATCTTAGGTCGGATTTCCTTTTCAGCGAAATCTTTCACCATTTGTCTTACCATTTTTGAGTTCTCATTTTCTTTTATCAGCATAATCTTCCTGTTATTTCGGGTGGTAAATTTAAGAATTAAAAATTAAATAATAGCCCCTTAAATGAAACAAGCACCAGTGTTGGATTAATTCGTTCGAAGATACATCAAAAAAGGAAAAATATAGAAAGGTTAATGAATCAATAAATAGTTGCTAGCGCCTTTTATACTTGCTATTCTAAGTTTGAAATTCAATCACAGCAACAAACTTAAACTTTTAAAAAAAGCTCATTAATAAACTGGGATTAGCACACTTTGATTTTTTTTGCCAGCTCAGTTAGAAATCGAAGTAATGATGCAACCGCGCCTTGTTTTGCTTACTTAATATGGAATCTGTCAAGAAATCGAGTGTTTCAATCTTGTTTTTAGACCGTTCTTCAAGAATCATAGCTGTTATTTCCCAATTAATAAAAGGGATTTTCCTCAATGTTCTTTTATCGATCGAATTTATATTTTGCTTTTGGATTAAATCGGGAGAGATAATACATTGCTCATTTAATAGACTGTCAACGTCATTAGGTAGCTTCGCAAAGGACTTGAGCATACTAAAATCTGTGAATCCTCCATGCTTTTCGCGCGCCTCTACAATTGATGAAGCGTAATACTCTCCAATTCCTTTAATCGACTTTAATTCTTCTATTGTCGCCGTATTTATTTCTATCCGTTCTATAGGCAAATTACTTTCAGCATCTATTTGACTTGGCAATAAAATATAAGGTGACATCTTATTGAATTGATATTCATTGATGACATATATTTTTTTGAGTTGTTCTTTATATTCTAGCGGACCTGCTTTACTCAAATAATTCAGAATTGCATTCGCCTGTTTATCCGAAAAACCCCATTTAATCCATCCTTCTTTATCGAGTGAATTTGGATCAAAATTACGAATTGATTCTTTATCCTTTTTCTCGAATTGTTGACTTTTATATTCCTTTACTTCCGCTAATTTTTCTTTTTTAAATTGCGTCACGATCAAATCTGACTGATCAGATCGAAAAGGATCTGGAATATAAGATCTTCCGCCTACATTCAATAAAACTATAAGAATGAGAATAAGGAATGAAAGAGTTACTACTCCAATTTTATCAATTTTAGAAAAATTAAAATAGTTTTTCAATATCAAGCTTTTTTACCCTCTAATTTATATGCCTTAATCTTACCTGTATATTTTCTCCATTCCTCTTTCACTTTTGGTGCTAAAAGAATTAAACCAATCATATTAGGTACCATCATGGCGAAAATCATTGCATCAGAGAAATTAATCACAGACCCGAGACTTGCAGCGGCGCCAACAATCACGAAAAGACAAAATAATATTTTGTAAGCATATTCAACTTTTTTAGATCGACCAAAAAGGTATGACCAAGCCTGGAAACCATAATAAGACCATGAAATCATAGAACTAAAAGCAAATGAGACTACAGCTACTGTTAATACATAAGGGAACCAAGAAATAACCGAGGCAAAAGCAGTTGAAGTTAATAAGATCGCTTGCGCATCATTCATTGAAGAATTCGCCGCAGTCACATTCCCTGTAATGATAAGTACCAACGCCGTCATTGTACAAACAACAACAGTATCAATAAATGGCTCTAATAAGGCGACCATTCCTTCACTTGCTGGATTGTTCGTCTTAACTGCAGAATGTGCTATTGAAGCAGATCCAATTCCAGCTTCGTTTGAGAATGCTGCTCTTTTAAAACCTTGAATCAAAACACCAATTACCCCACCGGCAATTCCAACAGGACTGAAAGCTCCATCCCAAATTGCAACAAAAGCACCACCAATTTCATCATATTTAATTACGAGAATAAAGATTGCAGCTAAAACGTAGATAGCAACCATAAATGGCACAATCTTATCAGTCACCTTAGCTATCTTCTTAATTCCTCCAATAATCACGATACCAACAAGTACAGCCATTACAATTCCAAAAATCCAGCCATTACCATTCAATATAGATTCTTTACCACCAGTTACATGCTCCACCAATTGGAAAGCTTGATTAACTTGGAACATATTTCCACCACCAAATGAGCCTCCGATACACATTATTGCAAATAAGATTGCTAAAACTCTACCTAGTTTTTTGAATCCTTTTGCTTCTAGACCTTTTCGTAAATAGTACATCGGACCTCCATATACCGTTCCATCCGAACCAATTTCTCTATACTTCACACCCAATGTACACTCGACAAACTTAGTCGCCATTCCTAAAAACCCTGCGATTATCATCCAAAACGTTGCACCTGCTCCACCTATTGATACGGCGATTGCAACACCTGCTATATTTCCTAAACCAACCGTAGCAGACAAAGCAGCAGTCAAGGCTTGGAAATGCGAAACCTCACCTTGATGTCCTTCAACTCTTATCGTGTCGGGGTTATCTCCATCTACTAAATGTACACCTTCTGAAACTTCAACTTTGTGATCATCCCTTTCATCTAATTCGTCATATTTACCTCTGACAATTTGAATAGAAGTAAGTAAACCTCGAACATTGATAAACTTGAAATAGAAAGTAAAAAATAATGCACCTAGGATTAATGGAAAAAGTACCCAATAAATTTTTACGTTCTCTGAAAATTCAATTTGATAGAATATAAATTCTACAAACCACCCCGTATAATCTCCGAAAAGACGGTCGATTTTTTGATCAACACCTTCCTCGGCAGCAAAGTTTATAAAAGGCAAGAATGATAAAAGCGTAAGTATTATTTTGTGCATAAAAATTTATTTGGATAAAATTTGAGATTCACTATCTAACAAATATAAAAAAATTAAAGACTTTTCATAGCAAAAAGTAGGTTAAGACTTTCCTCAAAGCTCATCGGTTTGTAACCTAATTCTTTATTTGCTTTGTCTAGAATAAAACCAGTTTTGGGAGGACGTTTTGCTTTTTGATTCAAAGTCTCAGATTTGATTGGTTTGACAAGCTCTTCGGGGAAATTACAGAATTTAGCGATTCGTTTTACTAAGTTATAAACGGAAACAGTTTCGGGTCCAGATATATGAAAAACTCCATTTTTTTGAGCAGTTGCTGTTTTAAGGCATGCCCATGCTAAATCATCAGCCCAAGTTGGTGCGCGAAATTGATCGTCTACAATCGTTAATTCTTGACCAGATTCTAAAGCCCCTTTTGCCCATAAAACGATATTCGATCTACTTAAATTTTCTCCTTCTCCAAAAACAATAATCGTTCGAAGAATCGACCAATTCTTGTATTCACTCGCCATTAAAATATCTTCACTTTCAACTTTAGATTTGGCGTAAATACTTAAAGGGTTTCTTTTATCCGTCTCAATATATGGCCCCGCTTCACCATCGAAAACGAAATCTGTAGAAAGATGAATAAAATGTGCACCTATTTTTTCAGCCGATTTAAATAAATAATCTACAGCAGAAACATTAATTAATCGACAATTAACCTCGTCATTCTCACAAGCATCAACATTTGTCATTGCCGCAGTATTAATAATAGCATTGGGATGATAAGAACGAATCAAATCCTCTACTTCCTTATTATTTGTGATGTCTAATGACTGATAGACGGAGTCTGGACAATTCGAATTCCTGTTAGCACCTAGAGAGGTTGCTAAAAAATCTATTTTCTTTTTTAATAATTGCCTGACTATTTTCTGTCCAAGAAGACCGTTAGCACCTGTTACTAAAATTTTCATCTAATCTATTCCTAAAGTTTTGTTTAATCTTTTTATTTGTTCGGGATTGCCCAAGACGAAAAGTTTTGAATTGGGCATTATTTTAATATCATTGGCTGGGTTAATGATATACTCCCCGCTCGCATCCCTGTATCCTATTACATTGCAACCTGACATCGATTTGTCTTGTAAATCACCTATAGTCGAATGTAACATGTTTTCATGCAGGTCATTGTAAGAAATTTCCTCTAAATTAATTTCAGCTTTACCTGATACCTTAATTAAATCCATAAACTCCATTATGTTTGGATTTACGACCAACGAAGCCATATGTGCACCACCGACAGTATCGGGCATAATTACATTATCTGCACCAGCAATTCTCAATTTTCGCATGGATGAATAACTTGTGGCTCTCGATATGATTTTAATATTCGGATTTAATTCTCTCGCTGAAAGGACCACAAAAAGATTATCCGCATCCTTCGGTAGCGCAGTAATTAAGGCTGTAGCTTCTTGAATATTCGCTGTTATTAAAGTTTGATCCTCTGTTGAATCTCCTTTCACAAAGGTTATATCATGGAATTTTCTATCCTCCGTTACCTCATTGTCATTTTCTATAACGACATAATTCTTTCCGTAAAATTTCAAATCGTGAGCAGCTTGTCTTCCCACTCTACCAAATCCACATACAATAATATGATCTTGCATTTTTTTTACTGATTTAATTGACTTATACTCTTGAAAATATGCCTTGTACTCACCTCCTACAATATAAGAAGTAATCGCTGATATTGCGAATGCAAAAGTACCAAAGCTGGATATAATTAAAAATGCTGCGAAAAGTTTACCACCATCTGAAAGCGGGTTCACTTCGTTAAAACCGACGGTCGAAACAGTTATGATTGTCATATAAAAGGAGTCAAAAAACGACCAACCTTCAACAATCATAAATCCAAACGTTCCTGACAATACTACCACCACAAGTAAAAACAGGGCGTAATATACTTTTGCGAAATATCTATAATTTAATAACATCTAGATTTCCCAAATTGATTTGCGTTTTCTTTGTAGTTTAAATATATGCTTGTGTTCTAAAACAAAGGCCATGATTAAATAAATAATCACGGGTGAACCTAAAGCTATAAATGAACCATAAATAAAAAACAATCGAACTCGGGAAACATCCACATGCATTTTTCGCGCGAACCAAGTACTCACCCCAAAGGATCTCAACTCGAAGAATAACGCTATTTTCTGAATTAAATTCATGTCTTTAAAATTGTTTTACCGATATCACAAAATAAACATTTTTTATTTTCACACATTTCATTCTTCAACTCTATTAAAGCTTGCGAATCAAAGCTTGAATTTACATTTATTCTTAGTTCTTTCCACTTTTTTATAATTGAATTTTTTTCAGGTGCTATTAATCCTAAACTTTCAACAACTTCATTTTTTTGTTTTTGCTGTTGTAAAAGTTTACCCATAGCAAATTGATATGGTGCTATTGTATTGATATTAATACTGTCGATCAATCCTTTTGACAGTTGGAAAGATTTAACTTTTGTTTCCTTATTAAAATGGTAATGTTCTTTCCAAAATTCGTTAAGCGTTAAATTTTTCAACGGTGATTGTGTTGATTTGCTCATTTTCACGTTTGAAATTGGTATATTCATTTGAAATATTGCTGACAATTGTGCTAATCTAATGTCTGGATATCCATTCGGTCGCATTCTAGAATATTTCCAATTCGTAAACGACATTGGTTGCAGCCTGAATAAGTGTTTTAAATGTAAGAACTCTTCTTTCAATCTTTTTTGATATTCTGAATTGGCATCCTGCTCTAAGAATCCAGCCAAACCAAAAATAAGTGCATCTATTTTTAAGGGGTCATAATTAACTTTGGCAAACCATCTGAAATCTAATAATTGAATAAGATGTTCAAAAGACGCTCCATTGACTTTACCTCCTAATGTTTTCGCTAATGATTGGTAAAATGTTTTTTTTCTATCACCATTTTTACTTTTTAATTGTGCTAAAATCTCATTAGACTTCCTTTCTAGCCGTTGTAAAACTAGATCTAATCTCATATTTTCACTCAATTGAACTGGAGTATTTATAAGATGTGTTTCACATGGAATCCAATTTGTACTGCCAAATAGTTTTCTATACTGTTCAAAGTGCTTTTCATCAATTTGATTGGCTAATTCAACAGTCGGTAATAAATAGTTACCACTTGACACATCTTTATCATGTTTAAAAACCAAATGGGCAATTACATTCTCGTAATTAGGATCGAACTGATGCTTGTGTTTAAACCAATCAGAGGCATTGATATGAAACTCTATATGACCTGCCCAAATTCTATCTTGATACTTGATTTTACAATTTAAAAAGTCTGGACCAGCATTAATATTATGTGTCCCAAAATCTATAATAGATAAAGGTTCGCCAGTAGATGTAGTGAAAGCATTACCGAATATTTTTTCTCGAAAACAATATTGTAAATAATCTTCAGTCAAGTTAATGTTTTGACTTTAAGATAATTAAAAAGTATGAATTTGAAATGATTTTTAACGAATTTCTTCAAATGTATCGGAATATGACTGATCCAAAATATTTTCATCCGTTTGCTGCTGCACATAATTTTTGGTCGCTTTAATTCCCGTATACAAATAGTAAATAATAGCAGCTTTTAATATTATACCTTTATATAAGGTCGTTGGATCGACAAAGGCGACAAAAATTATTGTCATTAGATAAAGAGAAATGGCAACTATAAAAGATACCCTGGGATTAGTTGCTGCATAAAAGTAAAGCGCAATAAAAAACAAACCTAAGCCACCGTCAATATATAGACTTTCCACTAAATTATAAGGACCGTAATAATAATACAAAGCCAAAATAATTTGCAAAATACCTAAGACCAATAAAGCATTCCTTCCACTTTTGATCGCTTTTTTTTCATTAGCGATTTTAGTTTTAGCCGTCGCTCTTTTAGCTGCGTCTATTGAATTTTGGATCTCTTCAGGCGAACGTTCTTCTCTCATAGCTTACTAAAATAAGCCTAATTTTATTTTATCATCGATTATTATAGACATTTCTGATTGAATTGCTTGCGCTGCTTCTTTAGCCTTAACATCAAAGTCTTGATCATTTCCAGCATATATAATACCTCTTGAAGAGTTTACGATTAGGCCACATTGATCATTCCATCCGAATTCTGCTACATCAGATAACGAACCACCTTGAGCACCAATACCTGGAACAAGAAAAAAGTGTTTTTTACTGATATCCCTAACCGATTTAATAGACTCACCTCTAGTCGCACCTACTACGTACATCAATCGATCGTCTTCACCCCACTCCATCGATTTCTTAATCACTTTTTCGTATAGCTTTTCACCATTCAAATCAGTTGAGAATTGAAAATCAAGCGCTCCTTTGTTCGAAGTTAACCCTAGTAGTATAACCCATTTATCTTCATATTCTAAAAACGGTGTAACGCTATCTACGCCCATATAAGGAGCTACGGTAACCGCATCAAAATTAAGGTACTCAAAAAACGTTTCTGCGTATTTCTTTGATGTATTTCCAATATCACCTCTTTTAGCATCTGCAATAGTGAAAATATTATCTGGAATATAGTCTACTGTTTTTTTAAGCGCATCCCAACCTTTACTTCCTAAGCATTCATAAAAAGCAATATTCGGTTTATAAGCTATTGTATAATCCTTAGTAGCATCAATGATTCGTTTATTAAATTCGAAAACTGGGTCTTCAAAATCCAATAAGAACTTCGGTATTTTATCTAAGTCAACATCAAGACCAACACAAAGGAATGATTTCTTTAGTCGGATATTATTTAGTAATTCTTCTTTCTTCATTTAGCAAAAATTAAACGCTTGTACCTTCTTGCATTTTCTCAGCATTCTCAGCAATTTTCAAGGCGTCAATGATTTCTTGAATGTCTCCATTCATAAAGCTTGACAAATTGTACATTGTTTTATTGATACGGTGATCTGTTATTCTTCCTTGTGGATAATTGTAGGTCCGAATTTTTGCAGATCTATCACCTGTAGAGATCAATGATTTTCTATGTGCAGATCGTTCTAAGTCCTTTTTATCTCGCTCAGCTTGGTATAATCGCGATCTTAAAACGGTTAGTGCTTTCTCGTAGTTTTTATGTTGAGATCGTCCATCTTGACATTCCACCACAGTATTTGTAGGTATATGTGTTAATCGAACTGCAGATTCAGTTTTGTTGACGTGCTGACCACCGGCTCCTGATGCACGATAAGTATCCTTTTTGACATCCGCCATATTCAGATCAATATCTACTTCTTCAGCTTCTGGTAGAACAGCCACTGTAATAGCAGATGTATGCACACGTCCTTGCGATTCTGTTTCCGGTACACGTTGAACCCGGTGAACACCTGATTCGAATTTTAATGTTCCAAATACACCGTCGCCTTCCACTTCGAATGAAAGTTCTCGATATCCACTTGTTCCACCTTCGTTCGAATTGACCAATTCAACTCTCCAACCTCGATTCTTAAAATACATACTATACATTCTGTAGATATCCTCCACAAATATACATGCTTCATCTCCACCTGTACCTGCTCGTAATTCTACAATAACGTTTTTATCATCAGCGGGATCTTTAGGGATTAACATCACCTTAATCTCCTCTTCTAATTCTTGTCGTTTTGGTAAAAGTTCGTCTAATTCCAACTTCGCCATCTCCTTCATTTCCGGATCATCTTCAAGCTCAATCATCTCTTTTGAAGTTTCGATATTTCCCATCACATCTTTATAGACTTTATAAATATCCATAAAAGCTTGAAGATCCTTATACTCTTTTGTCAACTTCACATACCGATCCATATCACCAATGATATCGGGATCGACAATCTGTTGGCCCACCTCATTAAACCGAATAGAAATTGATTCTAACTTTTGCAATAAATCACTCATCTCAACCTAATTAAACGCTCTTTATTCGTATATAAACTCACCATAAGGCGAATTAATTGTTAATTTATTTCCTTCATTCTTCTCGCACTTCCCAATAATTTGAGCAGGTACTCCGAAACTTTCAGATATTTCAATAATTTCTTGCGCAAGGCTTTCTGGTACATAAATTTCCATTCTATGCCCCATATTAAATACCTTATACATTTCTTTCCAATCCGTATTTGATTCCTTTTGGATCATATCAAATAGCGGAGGAATTGGAAACATGTTATTCTTTGTAATGTGTAGATCTTTAACAAAGTGTAAAACCTTTGTTTGTGCTCCTCCACTACAATGTACCATACCATGAATTTCTTTGCGGTGTTTGTCTAAGATAGACTTAATAATAGGCGCATAAGTTCTAGTTGGAGACAATACCATTTTACCTGCATTTAACGGTGCGTTATCAACTTTGTCCGTTAGTTTTTTACTACCAGAATAAACTAAGTCTTCAGGAATTTCTGCATCAAAACTCTCAGGATATTTAGTTGCCAAGTATTTCTCGAAGACATCATGTCTTGCACTTGTCAATCCATTACTACCCATTCCACCATTGTATTCTGTTTCATAGTTCGCTTGACCGTATGATGCCAATCCAACAATTACATCACCATCTTGAATATTATGATTCGAAACTACATCCTCACGTTTCATTCGTGCCACCACAGTTGAATCAACTATTATCGTACGAACTAAATCACCAACATCAGCAGTTTCGCCACCCGTAGAGTGGATATTTACACCATACCCTCTCAGCTCAGTTAATAATTCTTCAGTACCATTAATTATCGCAGACAATACTTCGCCTGTAATCTTATTTTTATTTCTTCCAATAGTCGAAGACAGCAGAATATTTTCTGTTGCTCCAACACACAAAAGATCATCAATATTCATTATTAATGCATCCTGTGCTATCCCTTTCCATACTGAAACATCACCAGTTTCTTTCCAATACATATATGCCAAAGCACTTTTCGTACCAGCTCCATCTGCATGCATTACGATACAATAATCTTCATCACCAGTTAAATGATCTGGTACGATTTTACAAAACGCTTGAGGAAACAAACCTTTGTCTACATTTTTTATTGCCTTGTGTACATCTTCTTTCGAGGCCGAGACACCTCTTGAGTTATATCTTTGATCTGTCATTATACTGGTTCTATTTATACTTAAATAAAAAAAGCACTCACACACAGTAATGTGTATAAGTGCTTATAATAATTTATTTGTCTTATCTAATTCGCTCCGTTGGCAGATTTATTTGGCGCAACGTAATCGAAACTTAAAATAACACACTCAGTTCTTCTATTTAATTGGTGGTAGTAATCGAATTTTTCAGGATCTGATTTTTTGAATTTCGTTACATAATCACAAGTCAACTTAGTTTCGCTTACCACGTCACCAGCTGCATTTTTCTCTTTGATGGTTGCTGGAATAGCTTCACCTCTACCACGAGGAATTAATCGAGCAGGATCAATAGCTTTTTCATCAACTAAATATCTAACACAAGATTCAGCTCTTGCTTGAGAAAGTTTTTTGTTTGCTGCATCACTACCTCTACAATCAGTATGAGAGATCAATTCAACTACTAAGTTTGGATTCTCTGTTAAAAGATCATATAAATAGTTTAATGAATCTTTTGAGTTAATTGTTTCATCAACCAATAGTTCAGCCGAACCTAATGCGTAACGTACCTCTGGTAAACGCAATGGTTTTTCGATATTCAACATTTTTAAGTTTCGAATAATTCTTGTATTCGTGCCAACGCCAGCAGTAGTAAAGTTATCATTAGCACCTAAATACATTTTTTCGATTCCTTCAATTTCAATAGTCCAAGTTGCACCTGGCTCTAAATATCTTGTTCCATCAGGTTTTTCACCTAAGTTAATTTGACCTGAAGCATCAGTAGTTAAGTCGTAGCTTGATCCGTCAGAACCTACCAATTTAACTTTCGCATCTTGAATTGGTGTACCTTCTTCTTGATCAGCAACAATAATCATTAAATCGATCAACAATGGTGGTAAATAAAAATCCCAAATATCGTGAGAGTTATCACCTTTAGATCCATTTCTATTAGAAGAGATAAATCCTCTTTCTTCTTTTTCTTGAACTGTATAAAGAATATGGTAATCATCTCTACATGAGTTCATCGGTAAACCTAAGTTCGTTGGGTTCTCCCATTTATTTTCTTCACCAATTCTTGCAGCTTTGTAGATATCTAATCCACCAAAACCAACAAGGCCATTTGAAGCATAATATAACTCACCATTTTTACCCCAAGTTGGAAAACAATCATTTTCACTCGTATTGATTTCTGGTCCTAAATTTACAGGCAAACTCCAAGCATCTGATCTTCTATCATAAGTTGAATACCATAAATCAAGACCACCATATCCACCAGCCATGTTAGACGCAAAGATTAACGTTTTACCATCAGGTGAAACACACGGATGACCAACATTTGTCGTATCATGATCTTTCAATACAATTTTAGTTGGCTCACTCCAAGTTTTACCTTTCGCTTCTGAAGTATAGATATCACAACCAATATTTAAATCTGGATCAACAATACAACGTGTGAACCACATTGTCTTACCTCTTTCATCAAACACAATAGAACCTTCACTTGCAGCAGAGTTAATTGGCGCTGCCATTGGTTCAGGTTGTCCCCAATTTCCTTTTCTATCAATTTTTGACACCCAAATATCCATGAAGTTCTCACCAGTTATACCATCTGTATTCTCACCTGTTGAACCTGGACGAGAAGAAGTAAAATAAATTTCTTGACCTCTAGAATCAATGATTGTTCCATAATCGTAAAAAGTAGTATTAAGCTTTGTTACGTTAGTTACAAGATGTTTTGTAGGATTTTGACTTTGCTCTGCATAATAATCACAAGATTCGATTCTTCTTTTTGCAGTTTCAGAAGCTTCAAATTTCATATATTTTTCAAAACTTTCTTTTGCTTCGTTGTGCTTACATTGCGCCATTTCCATTTCACCATTCTTGAAATAAACAATTGGCTCATACTCATAGTAACGCATTAAAACAGCTTTTTCAAATTGTTGTTCAGCTGCAGCATGCTTATTCAATAATTCATAACAAAGACCTGACATATAAGTATAATAACCTTTCTTTTGTCTTGCTTTATCGTTACGTACATTGATTTTCTCAGCAGCCAATTTAAATGCTTCAGCAGCTTCACTATACTCTCCTGCATTCCAGAGGTTAATTGCCTCACCAGAATAACTTCTTGTCGCCGCCGTTTCACCTTGAGCCATTACCGAAGTTCCGATTGTTAGAATTACTACTAAAACTAATAGTGATTTTAATGATTTCATATAATAATTTTGTTTTCTGATATAAGCTTAATACTCAAGAGGCGAAAATAAAGAAATTATTTTAATATAAGCACACAAATTACTGAATAATTGTACCAAAGAACAGTTTTTATTCAATTAATTGATCTTCGTGTAATTTCTCCACTTCTCAAGAAGTTGCGTAAAACCAGTTGGTAATTCCGAATCAAAAAAGAGCCTTTCTCCGGTTGTAGGATGCGTCAATCCTAAAGTTTTTGCATGTAATGCTTGACCTGGTATTAACTTAAAACAATTATTTATAAATTGCTGATACTTAGCAAATGTTGTACCTTTTAATATGCGATCTCCACCATATTCTAAATCGTGAAACAGTGGATGACCAATATGTTTAAAATGCACACGAATTTGGTGTGTACGACCAGTCTCTAGCTTACATTCTACTAGTGTCACGTATCTGAAACGTTCAACCACCTTATAATGGGTTGTAGCATCTTTACCAAAACCTTCATCCTCTTCGTATACTTGGAACACTTTTCTATTCTTTTTAGAACGCCCAATATGCCCTGTAATTGTTCCTTCATCCTCCACAACATCGCCCCAAACCAAAGCATAATACTTTCGCTCACTTGTGCGATCATAAAACTGTTTAGCTAAGTGCGTTAGCGCCAATTCAGTTTTCGCAACAACCAAAATTCCTGTGGTATGTTTATCAATTCTATGAACCAGTCCTGGTCGACCAAAATAATCCTCTCGTTGAGGCAATCCTTCGAAGTGATACACAATAGCATTTAGCAAAGTTCCAGAATAATTTCCAAAACCGGGATGAACAACCATATTTGCTGGTTTATTCACGATAACCAAAGCATCATCTTCGTAAACTATATCAATTGGAATATCTTCAGCGACTAATTTAATTTCCCGAACTGGATAGGGTAAAACGACAGAAATATCGTCTTTTGCACGTACTTTATAATTCGATTTTACAGGATTTCCATTAACAATTAACGAACCTGCTTTCGCAATGTTTTGCAGCCTATTTCGCGAAACATTAGCCAATCTATCCATTAAGAATTTGTCAATCCTTACAGCGTCTTGACCTACATCAGCAATGACATGGTGATGCTCGAACATGTCTTCCGTCTGCTGATCCTCAACTGATTCAATATTATCTTCTATATCTTCTTTACTCATACTAATTTTTAATGAGTTTTGTTGTCTGAATTATCTCGTCAAAACTATTTCTGATTTGCACCAAGTACACACCATTGTTAAAATCTGCTATATTAATTTGATTCTCATTCTCTGCCGTTAACACAAGTCTTCCTGATAAATCATAAAGCTGCACATCAAAAGGTTCTGTAATTCCATCTATATTGATGTATGCATTTGATGGGTTTGGATAAATATTGATCACTTCTCTTACCGGGGCATTATCCGCATTTGACAAGGTATAATCAAGTGCTGTTGAGAATACTGGTCGAATCATCAATGAAGCATCAAAAAGACTATTCAGCCAATTGTCGCCATCGGCACTCCAGAATATTTTATCAGCATTTTTATTATTCCAATCTAAACCAATATGCAAGTTCTTCTCATCTATGTTTTCCCAACCTACGTAAAATATTTTATCAACTGGTAGATATACATCGTCTGTAAAAGTATAATATTTATACCCATTTGGAGCTCCGCTATACTCGGGTGAATGCGTATTGAAAAAATCGTCTTGATAAATAATTTCTCCTGGTTCACCACCGTCATCTGCCCAAACAGTTAAGAGAAATATCTCACCGCTCAGATCGTCAATGGTAGGAACGAAATGCATTAGCAAACCTGTTAACAAACCCGCCTCATAAGCTTCAAACTTATAAGCCAATTGCGTATTATTATCCAACACACCGTAAGCAGCCTCGGCAGAACCGTCATCATAAGCGTAATAATTTGAAAAACGTTGCGTAAAGCTAGTGGTATCATTTTCACGAATTACGTTCTCACCAGCAACTGCTGAAGCAATATTTACCTGCACATCAAAACTAGCACGATCTCCACCAAGACCTTGATCATAAGAATATTCAGAAGCGACATTGAATAAACAATTATTGATTCCAACGATATAATTCGGTTCTGGAATGCCAGTATTCACAATATTAAAAGGACTGCCTCCTTGCAAAACACCTTCATATTTGACACTGTACTTCCCAGGCGCAAAGATAGTATTGGTTGCATCAGAATTATAAACATCTAACCCTGCTTTTTCTAACATTTTCTCACTCCCTATTGTGTTTTTATAATGATCCCAAGGAACAGAAGTATAATCCTTTAACAATGAATTTACAGGATATGAAATTGCCAAATCACTAAAATCTTCAGCTTCAGAAACTCGATCGGCCTTTAAACTCACATAATCAATATGCCAATGATCTAAAGAACCTGAAAGGGATGCATAATTTTTGAATCTGAATTTAAAACCATTCGTCAACAAACCCGGTCGAATAAATACATGTGCGGTATCCCAAGTGTTTTCTGAAATAAATTCAGGTAATCCACCCTCCCATTCCGTAGGAGAAATCCACTTCTCTTCCGTTGTACTCCAAAATTCTAACAGCAACGAATCTTCAGGCTCAGGAGCATCTCCAAAACCTTTCGCTTGATAAATAAACGTTAAATAAACATCTGTCTGTCCTAATAAATTAATAGGCTTAGAAGTAAGCACATCAGCTATACCGTAAGAATCATAATCACCAATATCATAAGGCCAGCCATCTTTATCAACGCCATCAAAAGTTACAACACCTAATGACCACGGATTATACGCATAAGTATAATTATGATATGCATCATTATCCTGCCAAAAATTTTCTGCATTATCTAAATCAGCCGTAAAAACCCTTGCACTATCTTGACAAAAAGCTGGTCCAGGAGCCTCATTATACCAAACCGTATCTTTTGCCACATCTGGAACACCATCTATAATAGTGTCAATTAGAATATAACATTCGTCATACAATTCTCTTAGTTGACCAACAACAGGAAATTCGAATAAATCATTTACAAAAATAGATTCACTAATAAAATTATAAACTGTATCTACCGTAACTTCTTCCCCTACAATATTAATCACCCTTGTATGGGCATGATTTGAATCACAATAAATAGCATCCGGCGGTAAGGGTGTTATTTCGTCTTCATCCATTAAATGATGATACAATACACTACTTACACCTGGACCTTCATACACAGGTTCATATTTTTCAAAACGATTAACAGAAAAATCGTCAACTAAAGGAAGCTCAATCGTATCGATATTAAATATTACTAAGCTATCAATATTCGCCCCAATAGTAAATGCTGCTGGTTGAATATTTAAAATTTCTTGATTGTATTTTAAGGGAGCTACATACTCTTGCGAATAAGCAGAAAAGCCGATTAAGCAAAAAACAATGCGGAATAATTTAGTCATTTAAAGTAATTTATTTCAATTGTTATTTCTCAGCCCAAACTGTAACAGTAGTACCTGCCGCAACATTCACACCTTCGCCACCACCAGGGTTTTGACGTGTAATTATAGCGTTGGTTGAATCGGCACTATTTAAACAGTTAGAACACTCAAAATAAATTGATAATGTTAGCGTAGATAAACGCTCTCTTGCTTCATTTATTGTAAGTCCTACTAAATTAGGTAATGGCGTTGAGTCACCTGTACCACCTTGAGACACCACGATTTCTATACGACTACCCTTTGGTATTGAGGTTCCCGGTGCAATCCTTTTTCCTTTGTACAATTGCTCCAATACATACCCTGGGCCAACAGCACTTGGTTTATAGCTAACTTTAGTATTTATCCCTTTCGAATTCAATGTTGTTTCAGCCATCCGTTTAGACATCTCTTCCACTTTAGGAATTTTAATCATCTGTGGATTTAACGGTACAATAGACAACTGGATAACCCTATCTGATTTTACATGCATTCCACTTGAATCTGTAGGACGCGGATATTGCCAACAAACAGTTCCCTTTGGCCACTCATCTAAATAAACAGAATCTTGAATGTTAAAAGTAATGTTTTTTCCTTTTATAAACTCATCCAAATCATCCATATGGATTTTATAAAAAGTTGGCACCTCTATTTGCTCACCAAAATTGGTAGAACTTTTTAAGTAACGACTTTCAATAAAAACGATCGCAATCCACACCAATAAAATGGCAACGATATTGAACCAAAATAATTTACTCGTAAAAAATCTAATGTATTTTTTCATTTAATCTCTAATAATCCGCCCTTAATTAATCACATAATTATTGGCTGAGTCGACACAAATATAAGCAATCTACTATAAAATGGTTGGCAAAGATAAGCTTTATAAGGTTATTCTTATTATTTGCTATTCTCTTCTTATAATTTGCAATAGGATTCGTGATATTATTATTGATTGAATTGCCCGATTAATAAACTTTTCTGCTTCAATAAATAGATTTTGTCATGGGTGAAATAAAATTGTTTTACCCCTTTTGGAATGGTATAAATTAGATCAGTACTCTTGAAGGTTTTGTTGGCTATTGCTTCAATTTTATTCCCTGTTTGCAATAAAAGATAACGATCATAAACACCAATACTTGTAGCTTTAGTTTTATAAAGTTTGATAAAGGTTCCAAACACATCGAAAATAGCAACACCCTCGTCCGGAATTAAGATATATAGGAAATCATTATACTCAAGCATTTGTGTAGGTGGATTTTCATAATCAAACACCTGATAAAGGTTTTCTGTTCGGGTTTGAATCACCAATTTCGAATTCAATTTCAATAAATTTCTTTGCGCTGCATCTAAGACCCAAAAACTATTCCCTAAGTATGATTCACACGCCAAGATGGGTTGCAGAATGTCAAGCTGCATTAAATCGATTTCGCCATTTATATCGGTAAGCGTATTATCTAAGAAACTAATAACGCCTCGGTCTTTATCAAACACCAATGTCCGGAAAGTTTTAACACTTTCCATTTGACTTGGACGCATCGTTTTTAATGATGCAGCATACAATGTATCCTTTGTCTTATCCAATTGAATGATGATATCGTTTCTGCAAAGATTTGTTCGACCTAAATTATCGACTGAGAACAAATCGTATTTACCGATAATTGAATCTTTAGCAATAAATTGATGTGATTGTCCAAATGCCAATTGAAAGATCGACAAGCAGAAAAGAAATAAGAAGATTCGCTTTACGCTCATTAAAAGATAAAATTAAGTTCAGTTAAATTACGAACTATTTTAATCGATGCAAATACCAGTCCAATTATTAAGCTTCTAAAAAGCAAATGTTAATCCACCTAAAACCTGGAATCCTTGTACTTGATACATATTCCATCGATAATATTTTTGAGCTGCTACATTGTTCAACTGGACAAAAACAGAAATACGCTGATTATATCTATATTCTCCTTGCAAATTGATGTCTGCAACGAACCCTAAATCGTATTTCTCTGTATTGTCTTCAGCGATAAACAAGCCATTTGGACTTTTACGACCGCCTAAAAAAGTCATGTCTGCTTTGACATAAATCTTATCATAAAGATTATAAGCTCCTCTTAATTTTAAATCGAACATTGGTAAATTCCATGCATATAATTCGTTTGCTGCAACATACTTATTATACTTTCCAATCGCATCAATTTTAAGCTTTTCTGTTAATTGGTACGCGATACTTGCCGTTACACCTAAAGCAGATACCTTGTCATATACGACTTGGAATTTGTATTTATCCGACCAAATTGTATCATTAACAAATAGTGGTAAATCAGTAAATGTTGTTGAATGTAATTGAAGGTCAAAAGAAACTTCCTTCGCTATTGTTCCTTTTATTCCACCATAAACTTTAAACTCTTTGGTATTCATTAGCTCGAAACTCGAAACCATAAATTCATTTGTTCTATTCAATGTATAAAAGCTATTTTGTTTTACGCCACCACCAACACCAATATATGGTATAAACATATTATTGAGTAGACTGTATTTAGCTTCAACAATAGGCACCACTTTAAATTGTTGTGTGCTTGGTAAATCGAAATTTAAATCTAACCCGACCAATACTTTCCAATTTTTACCATAAGTTGAAATTGTCGGTTTTAAATTGATAAGGACATTATTATCATTATGTCTTAAATCATAAGGCAATAAAGGATCATCTTCAGCAAACTTGTAATTGTTTTGTCTGAATTCAAAATCAAGCGCATATAAATTTTTGTTCAATTTATATTTCAATTCTGTTCCGATAGCAAAATTACTATTCCTTGCATTGCGGCCTTCGTTGATTGAATCTTGATTGAATTCATGGAAATACATGTACTCTGTCTTGATCGTATACAACAAAATCGCACTATCCTTTTTCGTGAAATTCGAGAATCTAAACCCTCCTTTAATTCCCTGCACTCTATTTCTTAACGAATCCTTCTCAATGCTATCAGTCGAATCTTTAATGCCATAAAAATGGTATCCGTTGTTGATATAATCAATTTCAGATTCGATCAAATAACGAGGTGTAAAGAAATCTCCAAATAATTTTGCTTTTGTATGGTCAAAAGAACTTGGCGCATAATCTTTTATTTTTCCAAAAGACGAATTATGATTCGCATGAATACCGTAAGACATTCTTCTATTTCTTACTGAATTATAATACAAATCACCTAAAGGACTAATGTAATTACCAAGTCCTAAACGAACGTAACCTGGATAAAGCTTACTTAATTTATCTCTTAAAGCAACACTTGTAGGTTCAATTTGCTCTAATGTGATTTCGGTTTTCATATTCCGCGATAAAAGCGGATAACTAATGTCTGGTATTGGAATAATTGTATCAATAATTCCTGGTCTTTCAGTAATTCTGTACGACGGAGATATTGGTCTATCCGCTGGAGCGATAATAAGCACATCTTCCTGTCCGAAAGACAATCCTGAAAAAGCCAACAGGAGCACAAGTACTATATGTTTCTTTATCTTAATCATTACCATCTCCTATTTCAATTGTGTTATTATTCTGCGGTTGGATATCCTTGCCTTGATTTTTAATCGCCAACACTTCTCTCATCACAACATTTGCTTCTTCTAAAATTCCATCAGTTTTATTACTATAGCCACTTAACACGCTATTCAATGTATACTCAGCTGTTACAAAATCATCCAAACCTATTGAGTTTTTAGCTTGAATAATTAAGCCTTTTGCCAACCAATAGTCGTAACCAGTATAATTTTTCATCAACAATCTCACCTCATCCTCTGACTTTTTGTATTCCTCTTGTTGGTTAAAAATAAAGGCAATATTGTATTGAGATTCAGCACCAATCATGCTCACAGTAGTTTTTGTTACAATTCGGAATTCTTTTAATGCCAAATCATAATTATTGAGTTCAAGTTCAGCTTTACCAATCACATAATGTGCTTCTGTAATTGCAACATCAAGCGCTAACGGATCTTTCAGAACAAGTTTGGCATACTCTCTTGCAGCGCTTAACTCGTTTTCAAAAGTAAAACACCTCATCAATCCGATTTGTGCTTTTAACCTATTCTCTGGATAAGTTGCAACTTTAGCTAATTTCTGATAGTACTCTATAGCCAATTGATAATTCCTTTGATTGTATTCATGTTCGGAAGCGATATTCGCAGCTCGTTCAGTATATTTATTTGTCGATTTTGAAAGGATTGATTTGTATGCTAAGATTGCTTCAACCTCATTACCTGTTTTTTGGTAAGATACAGCCATATAATACAATGCGTTCAATTCGTTTTGTGGTGGACTAAAGTTTTTTAAATACACTTTAAACGAAGCCGCAGCATCTGAGAACAATGAATCTTCATACGATCGGTAAGCTGATTCGTAAGTGATAGAATCTTCATAACTCTTATTGTAAACAACCCCAATCTTATCTAATAAATCAAGATACTTTTGAGGCTTATTTGTAGCTGTATAGATATCCTCAAGACGACTTAATGCCTCTTTCTCTTTCTCCTTATTGTCGTATTCATTAATAATTTTTAAGAATTGTGCTTCAGCTGCCGCATAGTCCTTTGAAATGAATGATAACATTCCGATTTGAAAAATGGCATCTACAACCTTTGCGTGATTCGGATGATCTTTAATCAATTGGTTATAATACTTTTTTGCTTTCGCATAATGATCTGAATCATCACTATTGTTCATTAATCGATAAGACTCACCCGCTTCAAAAAGTGCTGGAATTGCAAATGTTGATTTATTGTAATTATTCACAATATCCAACATAGATTTTGCTTTAGCTACATAATTCCCTTTGAAACCATACGTTAAACCAACTTGGTATTTTGCATAATCCAATTGCCCACCTCCTGTTTCAATAGCCTTATTATAATACAGAATGGCATTATCATCATCATTATTACCATCTACTTTTGGCTTGACAAAATAAGCATCGCCGATACGTAAGTAAGCATCTGTGATTTTTTCTTTATGCACTTCTTTTGTGTCCTGCGTAAATGTTCTGAAAGACTGAATCGCTAAATCATATTTACCTTGTTTAAAATAACAGTAAGCAATATTGTAATACGCATCATTGTGTTGATTCAAACCATAACTGCCAGGCTCAGCAATAAAGCTTTTATACCAAGTAATTGCATCTTCATAAGCAGTCATTTTAAAATAAGCTTCTGCGATCCAATAATAACTTAAGGCATTCAATTTAGGATCAATTGGATAACGTTTTACCAATTTAAAATTATCGATACTCTGATCATTCTCTCCATTCTGAAAAAGCTCAACCCCATAATTATAAGCCATTATTTGGTAAGCATTTTTCATTTTAAAATCCTTATCCTTAATCCGATCGATTGATTCGATAGCAGACTTATAATTTTTCATGGTCGTATAAACGTTCACCAAAAACTGGTAAACATCTTGATTTCTCTTAGAATTAGGATACCGCGTTAGATACAAATTCAGTGCTTCAACAGCTTCATCAAATGGGTTAAAATCTAATTTATAAGAAAGTACGGCATAATTATATAAAGCATCTTCTTCTACCGCTTTATCAAAAGGCAAAGTTGACGCCTTTTCGAATGCGCTTCGTGCATATAAATAATTCTCTTGTTGCAAATAACATTCACCAATATGGTAATGTGCAATTTGACCCAGCTCATCCTCAATAGAAGATACTTTACTGAAAGTACGAATCGCTTTGTCATAAATTCCACTTTTATAATAAGCGTAACCTAATTGATAATCCTCATCTCTTGTTGTCTCACTTTTACGGTTGTACTCTTCTAAAAACGGCACCGCTTCGTCATACTTACCAACCTTATAAAAAGCGTCACCAATTAAGTGTGACATTTGGTTAGCATTTTTAGCATCAGACGAATCAAGAATCGTTGGTGCATACTCAAGTAATTTATCATATTTACCTTGCAAATAGTATATCTGCGCAATATAATAAGGTACTGTTTCACTGAAGTTAGGATCATTTTCCAGATTTCTAAATCCTTCTAATGCAGTTTCATAACTCTTTTCTGTATAAGCGATATGCGAATAATAATATAAAGCAGGCGATTGATATGGACTAGGAGAATGAACAATTTCAAAAAATGCATCTCTCGCATTCTTTAATTGATCTTCTCTAAAATAAGCATAGCCTAACTTAAAATAATACTCGTCTCTATAATCTTTAACAAGATTGTACGGGTCGATTTTTAGCAACCATTCAATCGTTTTGTCAAACTTCTTTTTGCGATAATAAAAACGACCTAATTCAAGGTAAACTTGTTCTTGATAAATTGATTCAGGATAATTTTTAAGGAAAGTTAAAAGTAATATTTCAGCATCTCCATGGTACAATTTTAACGCACTTAATGCTGCGTAATAATTGGCTTTAATGAACAATGGATCATTCGCTTCATTGTACTCTTTGATGAAAAGGTTGAATTCCTTTTCAGCGGCACTAAATTTACCTTTTTCATACAAATCTTCGGCCTTATAAAAGCGCTCATAATCCGACTTGTATTTCTCAGTCGATTGAGAAAAAGCGGAAATGCTTAGGCAAATTAGTATGACGGAAACGGCTCTTAACATAGTCTTTTATAACAATTTCAAAACATAATTTAAACCTTGTAAGCAAGATTAAAACTTTAGCTTGTGCAATTAAACTTGTAAAAATACTGTGAATGAGTGTGGTTTGAATTGATATTCTTAAAAGTTATAAACGGGGATCTGTTAAGATTATTGCATTGGCTAAATACAATTGTGAATTAGTTTAATCGCTGATACTTTATTACTTTTGAATTGTAAAATAAGCAGTTGACATATGGAAATCAAAAACAGTATATTTTGGATTAAAGAAGGTGAAATCCGTCAAGGAGGTGATATTGTTTTAAAAAATGTGAATCTGCATCTTGAAAAAGGAGAGTTTGTTTACTTAATAGGAAGAACTGGTTCTGGAAAAAGTAGTTTATTAAAAACGCTTTACGGTGAAATTAAATTGTCAAGCGGCACTGGAATGATTTCCGATTTTGACATGCAAAAGATCCGAAGAAAAGACATTCCGTATTTGCGAAGAAAATTGGGTATTGTTTTTCAAGACTTTCAATTATTGTCTGACAGAAATGTAGTTGAGAATCTAATTTTTGTAATGAAATCGACAGGATGGAAAGACAAAAAAGCGATTCAAGCCAGAGCACACGAAGTATTAAGTTTAGTCGGTCTTGATCATAAAGGACATAAAATGACGCAACAATTATCTGGAGGAGAACAACAACGTGTATCTATTGCACGCTCACTAGTCAACAAACCAGAATTTATTTTAGCAGATGAGCCAACAGGAAATCTAGACCCTGAAACATCTAAAGAAATTATTTCTGTTTTATTAGCAATTGCAAAAGAAGGTACTTCTGTTTTAATGGCGACTCATGATATTACGATTATGGAGCAATTCCCTGCGCGTACTATTCGTGTAGAAAATGAAACCGTAAAAGAATTGAATCCTATGAACGAATTTGATCCGTTTAAACAGGTTAGCTTCGAATAAATTTAAATCAAATCAATAATCTTCAGTGCATTTGTTTCACAGTTGAAATATGCATCCAATAATTCATTTCGGTGTTGTTGATCATCCGTTGTGAATTCAATATTTATTAATTCATTTATTTTATCCACGATTCCTTGGGTAGTATTGTTCACCGAACAAATATTCTCAAATATGTGATCGTCATCCATCTTATCATTGATAATCACATGTCCCCCTTTGGCCAACGCGTGCAATAACTTCAATTTAACCCCTGTTTGCTGAAACGTAAGCAATAAATTTATCTGTGATTCGCATATTAATTTATCGAGCTGTGAAGTTTTCGGCGATTCAATCAAAACTACATTGGGAATGTTTTCAATCGTTTCTGCTAATAATTCACTTGGCTGATAACCCGCAATAATGAATCTGTAATTAATTCGAGGAACAATTTCATTCAGCATATAATTCGCCGCGAATTCATTCTCCTTTACTGATAAATTTCCATGAAAAAGAATCTGATCCTTCACTTTATTAATATCCGGTGGAATTGGATCATCTCCATTATAAAACGGACCGATATATTCAACTTCGGTATATTGACTAAAATGTGAAACATCCATTTTTGCTATCGGCAAAATCACATTCGCAAAACGCAAAATTCTTTCGAATCTTTTTAATCGCTTCGCTTCAATCTTTAAATATATTTTTTTGAATATACTATCTTCCCATTGGGCTAAACCATTATAATAATCATGTTCAATATTGTGGGCACGAACTATTTTCTTTCTCTTTGCTAAAGCAAGATCATTCAAATAATAACAAGTATGCAATCCTTCAAAGAGAATCGGTGAATCGTCTTTTAATAAATTCTTTAAAAGGTTCTTATTCTGTCTACTTGAAACGATGAACGGGAGCTTATTAAAAAGAACCTTAGTCAGTTTTTTCTTTCGTTTATAATAGTAAACTTTGACACAGAACTCCTCTAACCTTTCTGTTGGCTGATTGTGTCCCTCGTAATAAAATGCATGCAATGTGATTTTGACACCGTGTTGATGTAATTTTTTAATCTTATAAAACACATCAATAATTCCACCATATCTCGGCGGAAAAGGAACATCAAAAGCCACTAAATGTATATGTTTTGCTGAACTCAAAATATCGTTTTTAAGACCTTACATTCCCCTTCCCAAGTCAGCTGTTTTGCAGCAATTTTGGTGTTTGCTATACATTTTTCACGTAATTTCTCATCATTTAATAGCAAGTCTAAATGTTTGGCAATCTCCTCTATTTCATGATTGGGACAGATTAAACCAACCTGAAATTTCTTAACGATATTCTTCACTTCCTTCAAATTCGAAACAAGCAAAGGAATGCCTGCATGAATAAAATCAAAGATCTTATTGGGCAAAGAGTATCGATAGTTCACATTCGTATCTTTATCCATGGACACACCAACATCAGATAAGATGGTGAAATTCATTAAATCTTGATAAGAACGCTTCCCAAAGAACATCACTTTATCGAACAGGTTTTCTTCTGATACTTTTCTTTTTAATTGAAGAATAACATCACCATCACCCACAAAAATTAACACGGCATTATCTACCAATTGAATCGCTTTCACTAATTCTTCAGCGCCTCTTTGAATATTAATTCCAGCACCTTGCATAATCACAATTTTCTTATCCGTCGGCAGGCTCAATTCTTCCTTTGTTTTTAAAAACTTAGGATAAACAAAGTCAGAAATATTTCGAACCACTTTTACTTTAATCCCATATTCTTTTTGATACAACTCAGCAATAGATCGATTGACAGTATACATCGCATCAACTTTCGGCAATGTTCTTTTTTCAATTTTTAACCAAATCTTCTGAACTTTTGGTCGCGCCACTAATTCAGGAACACCAGTAAAATATTCGTGCGAATCATAAACTAACCTACAGTTCTTTTTGAATTTACGCGCCCAATGGTTAGCATATAAAGTATCCAAATCGTTTGCCAATAACACATCTGCTTTATTCAATAATAAGAATAAAAACAAACGTAAATTATAGGTGGCGTAAAATAAAGCACCTTTGGTGAATGGCAACTTAAAACGAACCGTTTTAAAACCATACTCGGGCAAGTCATTACTCAATTTTAATTTCCGTCCAACAAGCGTTACATCATAGTCCTGAGAAACTAAAAATTCACATATTTTACGGACACGTTGGTCTGTAAAAATATCGTTCGTAACCGAAACAATGATTCGTTTTTTCATAAGATTCAAAACAAATGTAAACAATCCCAATAGAAAAAGACCAAATTCTTAACGTTCTACATCCACTTAGAACAAATTCATGTGATTTTTAACCGTTTGTACTTGTTAATTTCCCTTATAAATATTAATTCCACTAAATTTGCAATTCCTTTTTAAATTTACTTCAAACTATAGTATATGAATATGACATTTTGGAAAACCTTTTGGGCAAGTTTAATCGCAAGTATCGTTGCTGGAATTGTAGTAATAGGCCTTTTCTTTTTAATATTAAGCAGTATTGTTGCGGGCTTTAGCAGCATGTTAGAAGCACCTAAATTAGCTGTTGAGGATAAAACTGTTTTGCACATGACTTTAGATGGTCAAATTGGTGATTTCACTTATGCAGGATTCGACCAAACAAGTTTTCAATTAACAAAAAAGTTTGGATTAAATGAAATCCTAGAAGGAATTAAAATCGCAAAAACTGACGATAAAATTGCGGGAATTTTCTTAAATGTTGATGGTTTAAATGCTGGAATGGCAACCGTGAAAGAAATTCGCGATGCTTTAGAAGATTTCAAGTCGGATGGTAAATTCGTTGTCGCTTATCACGAGAACTATACCGCTAAAGCATATTATTTAGCAACCGTAGCAGACGAATTACACGTATTCCCAAGTGGCATGTTAGAGTTCTTAGGATTAGGCTCTGAATTGGTTTTCTTAAAAGGTGCTTTAGAAAAATTAGATGTTGAAATGCAAATCATTCGTGGATCAAACAATAAATTTAAAAGTGCCATCGAACCACTTATTTACGATAAAATGAGTGATGAAAACAGATTACAAACACAAAAATACATGGATGCCTTATGGAACGAGATGCTCGTTTCAATCGGTAAATCAAGAAACCTTTCAGTTGATCGATTAAATGAAATTGCAGATAGTGTATTCATTCGTAAATCTGGTGATGCTGTCGATTATAAAATGGCTGATGGTGTTAAGTATTATGACGAAATATTAGACTTATTATCAACCAAAGCAAAGGTTGATAGCGATAAAGAATTGGCGCTATTACCATTCCATAAGTACGCAATGAAAAAAACACATGAAGCACGTGTTTTAGGCATTTTAGACAAAACAAATATTGCATTAATATTCGCAGAAGGAAGTATTGTGGATGGCGAAGGTACGGTAGGTGAAATTGGCGGAACCCGTTTAGCGAATCAAATAAGAGAAGCTAGAATGGATACATTAATTAAAGCTGTTGTTCTTCGAATTAATTCACCAGGCGGAAGTGCTTTAGCAAGTGATATTATTTGGCGTGAAGTTGTCAAAACAAAAGAGGTTAAACCTGTAATTGTTTCAATGGGTGATGTAGCTGCTTCAGGCGGTTATTATATCGCATGTGCTGCAGATACTATTTATGCACAGCCAAATACCATAACTGGTTCAATTGGTGTATTCGGAATCATACCTTATACAGGTGATTTATTCAAAAATAAATTAGGTGTTACTTTTGATCGTGTTCAAACAAATCAACACAGTATCTTATCTTTAAATAAAAAATTAGATGCATACGAATTGTCATTAATTCAAGGCGGTGTTGACGATATTTATGACGATTTCATCAGTAAGGTTGCATCAGGTAGAGGAATGACAAAAGCAAATGTTGACAGCATTGGTCAAGGTCGTGTTTGGGCTGGTAAAGACGCAATTGAAATCGGTTTAGTTGATGCTTTCGGTGGAATCAATACTGCTATTGCAGACGCGGCTAAAAGAGCGGGTATTGCTACTGAAGACATTCGTTTAAAATACATTCCTAATCAAGAGCAAAACAAGTTTTTCGAATTCCTTGAAATGTTAGAAGAACAAGACGAAACGATTGCAGCGCACAGCAATATCAATCAACAATTAATGTCTATCTATAATGAACTAAAAGGTCTAGGATCTCAAAGCACCATTCAAGCTAGAATGCCATATTTATTTTGGATTGACTAGGCTTTTTTACAGTCGATAGTTTTACATAAATAGAAATTAGAAATTTTGGGCGTTACCCCAATACCTACCCAATACTTTGGATAGGTATTGGGGTCGGGCTATTCGTTCTTATCTTTTTGTTATAGACAATGCTAACTTCATGGCACTTCGAGTCCACGTCGATTATCATTCTCGTTTTAATTTAGCTGTTTTTGCCGACGCCCTCAGTGCCTTGTGAACAAAATTCTAACTTAATGGCACTTCGAGTCCACGTCGATTATCATTCTCGTTTTAATTTAGCTGTTTTTGCCGACGCCCTCAGTGCCTTGTGAACAAAATTCTAACTTAATGGCACTTCGAGTCCACGTCGATTATCATTCTCGTTTTAATTGAGCTGTTTTTGCCGACGCCCTCAGTGCCCTGTGAACAAAATTCTAACCGTTGGTAAAGACTAGTATCAGGAAAACAAAAAGGATATCCACTACTATCCCTAACGCGAAGAGATAAAAGAGGATGGATGAAAGATAAAATTTTTAATCACCTCTATATTTTCTTCCATATTTCAAATACTTTTTCAAAAATATGATGTCACCCCTGCGGGGTTTTAAACTTTCTTATGGCAACTTAATTATCGAAGGAATCCTTCCTTCGCTATTGTATGTCGTCCCTTCAGGACTTGGTTGAGTGGAAAGGGGAAAACAAAAGAAAAGGATGAAGTTTTAACACCGCAAAAGGTACGAAGGCTACAGAGAAAAATTACGACCTTATTAAAATAGAAAAACTATAATCTACCTATTTCTTCTTAAAGTAATCAGGATCCTTCTTTTTCACTTCGCCTAAATAACTTTTAATTCTTTGCTCGTGGTCTTTTTTCACAACCATTAAAATGTCATGTGCTTCAACAATAATATAATCTGTTAAACCTTGTAGTACTGCCATTTTACCGTTTGGAAGGTTTACAATACAGTTTTCGCTTTCAAACATATGCACTTTATCTCCTATCACCGCGTTCCCTTCAACGTCATGATCTAAATGCGTGTCTAACGATCCCCATGTACCCAAATCAGACCAACCAAAGTTTGCCAATACAACATGAACATTTTTTGCGTTTTCTAATACAGCAAAGTCAATAGAAATATCTTCACAATCCGTAAAAGCTTTATTGATAAATGTTTGCTCTTGTGGTGTATTATAATCATTCCCCTTGGTCGCAAACAATTGATTTAAGCTTGGCTTAAACTTATTTAACGATTCAATAATTGTTTTTGCTTTCCAAATAAATATTCCTGAGTTCCAGTAATAGTCACCACTTTTAACGAATAATTCGGCCAATTCTCTATTCGGTTTTTCAGTGAACTGTTTTACTTTTCTCACCTCACCCATCAAAATATCACCACCATCTTCGAATTGAATATAGCCGTATCCTGTATCAGGACGTGAAGGTTTAATTCCTAATGTTACTAAGCTATCACCTGAATTTGCCTTTTCAAGCGCCACTTTTACGATTTCATAAAAACGTTCTTCTTGTAAAATCAAGTGATCGGAAGGGGCAACAATTAAATTAGCATCAGGATTAATATCATATATTTTATGAGATGCATAAGCAATACACGCAGCCGTATTTTTACGCATTGGCTCCGTTAAAATCTGCGCGTCACTTAAAGGAATTTGACTCTTTACTAGGTCAGCATACATCTCATTCGTTACAACGTAAATTTGATTGTCTGGAACGATTTTAGTTAATCGTTCGTAAGTCATTTGAATCAAAGTTTTACCGATTCCTAAAACATCTAAAAATTGTTTAGGATGTGTTTCTTGACTCATTGGCCAGAATCGACTTCCGATTCCACCTGCCATTATTATTGCAAAATTATTACTCATGTTCAATTATATTATCAATTTCTGCAAGACCTAATACCCGATACATTCTTGAGGTATTAAATTCTTTGCATTCGTATCTCTTTCTTAACTTTTTACCTTTAACGAAAATTTTTCCGTTTAGTTGGAAAGTTGCACCAAACGCTAAATGTTCAACCAATAGTTTTGTTTTTTTATCATAACGCCTTAACACTCTATAAAGTGGTTCGTCCGCACACGAAGATGCTTTGGCATTCCGTAAATATTTTTGCAAAGCCATCTCAACATCCTCCGGCAAAATATTCAATTCAAAAACGGGGTCGAAACACAATTTAAATTCTGCTTTCCATTCTTGCCCATGCGGCATCACACGATTCCCAAATTTAACAAAAGTGGTTAAATGTGCCATCTCATGCACTGTAGTTACCAAAAAAGCATATTTATTTAAATTTCCATTTACTGAAATCTTATGCGAACTACCTCTAAAAGGCTGTCGATAATCTCCTAATTTAGTTTTACGCTTTTTTGCAATTGTAAAGTGAACATCATGTTCTACAATGAACTTTGCAATATAATCTACCGTTGCAACTGGTAAAAAAGGAGTTATAGCTTTGGCAACCGCTACGATATTTTCGGTTTTCGTCAATCCAATTTATTTCTGCAAAAATAGTGTATAAAAAAAGAAGGCGAACAATGTCCGCCTTCTAATTAATAATTATTTAATGTTTCTATTGCTTTACAAATCGTTTTTGATTCGAATAACCCGAATTCATATCTGTAATTTTCACAATATAGAATCCTTCTGATAAATCACTCACAGCAATTGTTTCAATCGCATTACCGCTGTTAATTGTTTGTTGAATGATTAGCTCGCCAATACTATTATAAACTTGCACTTGACCTTGTGTTAATGTGTTTTCAGCAAATTGAATATTGATTTGGTTGTTCGCTGGATTTGGATATAAAGTAAAGTTGTTCAACTCTACATTTTCAATATTCAAATCTCCTGCTCCTAAAAAGATATCACAATCTGTTTCGCTACACATGCCAAAACCATCTGTCACACGCAAACATATTTCACTATCTACTTCAATATCTCCAATTGCAAAGTCAGGACTTGCAACCTCAGCAATCAATACACCATCATCAAACCACTCGTATTCTGCGCCACTTGGCCCGTCAGTTACTTCTGCAACAAAATAAATTCTATCAGCTTCTACGTCCATTGTAAAATCTACAATCATTCCACAGTCGTCAAATTCGTCCGAATGAATATCAATACATGACATGCTGCGACAATCCGTAATTGAATCATAAATTTCAAAACAAACAAAACTACTATCTGGAACACCATCTGTTAACATTGACGAATTTTCATCAGCTGAGAATTCAACACCATCATAAGTCCAAGAATAAACAGAACCCGCACCTTCACCTGTTGACGTATTGGTAAAGTAGAAACTATCGCCTATTACTTCGTAAGAAAAGCTAGTTAATAGTTCGCATGGAGCAGCTTCGAAAGTATAGCAAAAAGTTTGTTCACAATCTTCTAATTCATTTGAAACAACAAGGCAAACTATTCCTCCGCCCACTAAATCATCAGCACTTAAAGTTGAATTCTCATCATCAGACCATTCTTCCCAATCTAGCAACCATTGGTACGTTGGCACATCTCCCTCACCGATAGATGTGTTCGTAAAATAATAAGTATCTCCATCTAATACCCATGTAAAGTTGGCGTCAATTACACAAGAATCCTCTTCAATAACAAAAGAGAAACAGTAAACATCATGACAACCTGAAACATCATCTGTAATCTCTAAACAAACTTCACTTCCGTCAAGTATATCACCTTCACCTAATGAAGGGTTTTCATCATCCGACCAATCAATACCGTCTACAGACCATGAATAAACCGATTCACCATCTTCACCTGTTGAAGTATTTGTAAAATAATATCTTCCATCTTCAAATATCCATGTAAAATTCGTATTGATATCACATGAATCTACTAGTTCTTCGATATAAAGCCAAGTAGAATCATAACATCTTTCCCCATCAACTAATCCAGTAATTTCAAAATAAACGCCTGGATGAAGGTAAGCATCGTCAAAATCAACAGATGGATTTTCAATATCATATTCAACTTCTGCAATTATCCATAAAAACTCCGGATCTGCAGGGACGCCAGTCGATGTATTCGTAAAATTAATTGTGCCATCCTCAATTTCGTACGTAAACGAAGTTGACAAATCACATTGTGCAAAGGAGATACTCCCTGCAAAAATTAATAAGCTTAAAAAGTATAATTTTTTCATTTCAATTGTATTAGTTCTATTCTAGTACAAAATAGGATTTAAATGGTTGTCTCGCATATTAATAAAATAACAAAATGTGAATTTTTGAGTGTAAGTATTATTAGAAAACAAATAATCACTCTTTTTAACTTGAACGCGATCAAAACCTACAGTTTTAATTAACTTTGTATTGAATGATACCTAAGTCTACTATAGATGAAATATTTCAGACCGCCCGGGTTGAAGAAGTGATTGCGGATTTCGTCCCACTCAAAAAATCGGGTTCTAATTTCAAAGGGAAAAGCCCTTTTGTAGATGAGCGTACGCCATCATTTATGGTATCACCCGCGAAACAAATATGGAAATGTTTTAGTAGTGGTAAGGGAGGGAATGTTGTTTCCTTTTTAATGGAGGCAGAACATTATAGTTATGTTGAGGCATTAAAATGGCTCGCTAACAAATATAATATTGAGATTAAAGAGGACAGAGAAAGAACGCCTCAAGAAATTGAGAATTACTCTATTCGAGAAAATCTCAGCATTATCAACGAATTTGCCAAAGATCATTTTCATTATAATCTTTTAAAAAACGAACAAGGTAAAGCCATTGGTTTATCCTATTTTTTAGAAAGAGGTTTTCGGGAAGATATTATTGAAAAATTTCAACTGGGCTATTGTTTAGATCAATCTGACGGCTTTACATCGGCCGCCCTTGCTAAAAATTACAAGTTAAACTATCTAGAAAAATCTGGTTTAACAAAAGTCAAAGACACCAGAAAATTCGATTTTTTTAGAGGTCGGGTGATGTTCCCCATTCATAGTATTGCTGGTAAAGTATTAGGTTTTGGAGGAAGAACGTTAAAGTCTGACAAAAAAATTGCCAAATATTTCAATTCTCCTGAAAGCGAATTGTACAATAAGAGTAAAATTTTATACGGTTTATTTTTCGCCAAAAATGCCATTATAAAATACGACAACTGTTATTTGGTTGAGGGTTATACGGATGTAATTTCAATGCATCAATCTGGTGTTGAAAATGTCGTAGCTTCTTCAGGTACATCATTAACAGTCGATCAGATTAAATTGATTAAACGGTATTCAGACAATGTAACCATTCTTTACGATGGTGACGCTGCTGGAATTCGTGCTTCGTTTAGAGGTATTGATATGATTCTTTCTGAAGGGATGAATGTGAAAGTAGTTTTGTTTCCAGATGGTGACGATCCTGATTCATTCGCTAAAAAATCAACCACAGAGGAGCTTAAGACCTATATAGAAACGAATGCAAAAGATTTTATCGTCTTTAAATCGGATGTTTTACTCGCCGACGCAGGAAATGACCCTTTAAAAAAGGCACAATTAATCAATGATATTGTTAATTCAATTGCGGTAATTGAGGATGCAATTAAGCGACAAATTTACATTAAAGAGTGTACCAAGATATTTGATTTTGAAGAGCAAACGATAACCAACGAAGTCAATAAATCTCGTCAGAAAAACAGTCAAAATGCGCAACGTTCATATCCCAGTCAAAGAACGCCCGACAACGCCACTCAAAAAACGAATAAACCAGTAGTAAGTTTAAGTGCAGACGAAATTCCACTTGAGGCAATGATTCCGCCCGAGTATCTCGATGCGCAACCAACAACAACTGTTAAGCCAAAAGATGATTTTCTTTATTATTATGAATTGGATGTAATTCGCATTCTGCTCAATTATGCTGTTTATTCTGTTCGAACCACATCAATTGAAGTGGATGAAAATGGTAAAGAAAAAGAAACTGCGGTTGAAGTATCTGTCGTAGAATTGATTACACATGAAATCAATAAAGATGAAATGTCTTTCGAAAACGAAACCTTTAATGCGATTTATAACGAATATTGCGCAGGATTAGCGGAAGGAATACTTTACAATTCTGAGCGATTTACACGCCATGAAAACAGTGATATTAGTAGTGTAGCAGCCGACCTGGTCGCGCCGAAATATGAAATTAGCGCGAATTGGTCAACATTAAAAGTTCGCATCAATACAGAAATTGACAATCTTGACAGAGCTGTTTTAGAGACTATTTACGCCTTTAAACAGGCTGTCGTTATCACTCGAATTAAAGCCATTCAAAGTGAAATAAATCGACTGAACGAAGTTGATACACAAGAAAATATTGATCAAATCATGGATTTAATGATTGAACATAGTAAATTAGATAAAGTTAAATTACTTTTACTAGATAAATTGGGACGCACAATTATTTAAATATGATTGACAGTATTACTTCTATTTTCACCTGGCCAATAATTTCTACGGATAGCTTTAAATTCATGCCTATCCACATCATTTTAGTCTTGTTAATCTATTTAGCAACTAAAATTTTTATTAAATATATTAAGCGGTATTTCAAAGCATTACATCTCACAGAGAAACAATTAAAAATTGAAGGCAAAGAGATTGCTGTATGGCGATTAACCAAACAAATCATTTATCTCATTGCATTCTACCTGGCCTTTCTTTCATTATCTATCAAAAACCCAAACTTCGACCCAAGCATGATTCTTGGTTTCGAATTTGTTCGTGTTAAATCATTCCACATTGCGGTGTACCATATTTTTGTTTTCATTGTTATCTTCTTTTTAGCAAGAGTATTACTCAATTTCTTGAAAATATATCTGCTAAAAACCGTTCGGAATAACGATAAATATGATTCAGGTACCGAGTATGTTTATTTACAGTTGGCAAAGTACCTTATTTACGGCATTGCAATCATTGTTTTATTGCGAAGTTTCGGAATCGATCTAGCATTATTCATTGGTGCAACCACCTTCTTATTGGTCGGTGTTGCATTGGGACTGCAAACAATTTTTCGGGATTATTTTTCGGGACTACTTATTCTTTTTGAAGGAACGGTAAAGGTTGGAGATGTAATAGAAATTGAATCGCTTAATATTGAAGAGGGTAATTTTATAGCAAAGGTCACACAGATTAATTTAAGAACATCAAAAGTATTGACGCGGAACGATAAGGTTTTAGTCATCCCAAATTCTAAACTGACACACGAAAGTGTTATCAACTGGAGCTTAGGCAATCATATTAATCGTTTTTCTATTGAAATCACCTTTAATTTTGGTGTTGATGTCGATAAAGTTAAAGAAATTTTAGTTGATGCAGCATTGAAACATCCCAATGTATATAAATCTAAAAGACCATTCGTACGATTGTTAAAGTTCGGTAATAGTGGACTTGAAATGGATTTGGTTTTTTGGGCGCATCAAAATTTATTTATTGAAAGATTAAAAAGTGATATTCGCTTTGATATAGAAAAAGAATTAAGGGCAAATGGAATCACAATTCCTTACCCTCAACGCGTTGTTCATCTCCCAGGACAAGATAATCATCCTAAAACTTAAACCTTATGGTACGTACCATCTTCTTTGTAACTGCTTTTATTATTACAGCAGCAATTTGTTTAGCGGGAATTTATATCAACCCTAATTACTTTTTGTGGTTTATATTATTTGCGCCATTGATTGTTATTGGAACTTGGGACGCTTTTCAAACAAAACACGCCATCAGAAAGAACTTTCCTGTGATTGGAAATTTGAGATATATCTTAGAATCTATCTCACCAGAAATTCAGCAGTACTTTGTTGAGAGAAGAACAGATGGTGCACCTATCAATAAGAACAAAAGAGCCATCATTTATGAACGCTCAAAGAATTTAGGTGCAACACATCCATTTGGTACAGAAGAAAACGTTTATAGTGAAGGTTACGAGTTCATCACCCAATCCTTATACCCAGCTCCATTATTAGAATTAGAGCCAAGAGTAATGATTGGTGGTGCGGACTGCAAGAAACCATACTCTGCTTCAATTTATAATATCTCAGCCATGAGTTTTGGCTCTTTATCAAAAAATGCCGTAATGGCCTTAAATAAAGGTGCTAACATGGGCGGATTTTATCAAAATACAGGCGAAGGTGGAATAGCACCTTATCATTTACAAGGAGGTGATTTAGTTTGGCAAGTTGGTACCGGATATTTTGGATGTCGAAACGAAGACGGAAGTTTTTCAGCAGAACGTTTTACTGAAAATGCCACACGACCTGAAGTTAAAATGATAGAACTTAAATTGTCTCAAGGAGCAAAACCTGGACATGGCGGTGTTTTACCTGGCGTAAAAAATACCGAAGAAATTGGTAGAATTAGAGGTGTAAAACCTGGTATTACAGTATTATCTCCTGCTGGGCATAGCGCTTTTGATGGCCCCATGGGCTTGATTAAATTCATTTCTGAACTGCGTGAATTATCTGGCGGCAAACCTGTAGGATTTAAATTATGTATTGGTAAAGCCGAAGAATTTGAAGACATCTGCAAAGCCATGGCAACTACTGAAATTTATCCTGACTTTATCTCTATAGATGGTTCTGAAGGGGGAACAGGTGCGGCACCACTAGAATTCGCCAACTTTGTAGGTATGCCGCTTTATGTAGGATTGGTAATTGCCAATAAACTTTTAATTAAACACGGTATTCGTCAGAAAGTTAAGATCATTGCTTCTGGAAAAGTATTCAACGGTTTTGGTATACTTAAAGCAATGGCAATGGGCGCTGATTTAACACAGTCTGCTCGATCAATGATGTTATCAATAGGATGTATTCATGCGCAATTATGTAATACCAATACCTGTCCCGTTGGTGTGGCGACTCAAGACAAACGTTTAATGAAAGGTTTGAATGTGAACGATAAATATGTGCGCGCTTTTAATTATCATAAAAATACCGTGCATGCTTTCTTAGAATTATTATCTGCAACAGGCTCTAAACATCCTAACGATTTGTCTACCGAAAACATTATGCGTATGACTGAGGATGGTGATAGCCAAACAATGACAGAAGTGATTGAGAATTGGACCTATTATCAAAAGTATATTGGTAAAAGTTTAGAGGCAAGACCGGTTAGTAAATCTTAGATTTTAATTTTTTAATGAGAACTCAACACGGAAATAAGCACGCTAAAAAAATATTTAGCTCCATTTTCTTATTTGTTTGCTGTTCTTCAATTTCAACTTTTGCTCAGGATTACAATATTCATTCTAATTTCGGAATTTCATCAGGTTATTCTAATTTTAAAGGATTCGAAAATTTAATTGACCTGACCAATACTTATTCGTTTGAAAAAATAAAAAGTAATGGATCCAATTTTCATATCAATAGTGAAGTTAAATTTTCCGGAAATGGCATAACAATTTCGGTAGGTTTTCATGATGCTAATAATGTAGTTAAAAACACCTTAAACACATTGAGAATTGATTATATGCGAAGCATGGCCAGCATAGGTTATAATCGTGACTTACTAATAAAACAAGAGCGGAAAATATTATCTATTGGTTTCAATTTTTTTCTAGCGAATGATAAAATATCTTTCGAATTTAAAGACTCCATCACATCCTTAAATCAAGTATTAAATGGTGCGACCAATTATTATGAACAATTTAATAAAAATACGATATGGGGAATAGCACCTGTCATACGATTCGATTTTAAAATAAAAGATTTTCAGAACTGGTTTGGAGTTTACGCAAAATATAACTTTCAATTCAACAATAATATTTGGCGCATCGACGTTCCAATCCGAAAAATTTATTTATTTGAAATTGGTCTTCGGTTATCACTTGATTTATTTGAAGACGAAAAAAAGTTTCCTCAATAATTAACCCCATAACTAAATCTGACTTGATGTTATCTAACTTAATTTTTACCAAATGTTGAACAGATTAGTTAAATCGACTTGCTTTATATTACTATTTTCAAGTTATTCTTGTACAACTAATCATCCAAAAGTAGAATTGGCAAAAGGTATATTTAGTTATCAAACTAAAGAAGATTTTAAAAAAACGAACCCATCTGCCCATTTTAAAGAGGTGAGAAATAATATTCAAAACGCTTATTTGGATTTTGAGTTTTATGATATGAAGATCAGTGCAGAAATAACATTTTGTAAGAATTTATTGATGTGTATTGATATACATCCCGATATTTTTAGTAATAATTCTTATCGAAATATAATCACTAAATTGAATAAGGAAAAATCTATAGACATTGAATTTGGAAATATTCAATACAAAGATGAAGTTGGTTATGCATTAATCTATGATTTCATAAAACCCGTCCTTGGTCATGATACAATAATTAGATTATTTCATAAAGAAATAGATTTAGAAAATAAAGTAAACTACTATTGTAATTGCAAGTAGCGCATATAGATTACATCTTTAACCATAATTATCGGTAATAATCAAGTTGAATCATAGCTTCTAATTTACGCGTTTTGCAATCGAGTTACTTCGATATAAAATACTATCTTAGACGCTCAATAAATTGCAGTAAATTATGACGCCTAAACACGATAAAAAATTATTTCTTTTAGATGCTTTTGCCCTTATCTATAGAGCTTATTATGCATTTATCAAGAATCCTAGAATCAATAGTTTAGGTCAAAACACTTCGGCAGCCTTTGGGTTTACGAATGCTATGCTGGATATTATTAAAAAAGAAAACCCCAGTTATATTGCTGTTGTTTTTGATTCTCCTGGGCAAACTAAAAGAGCGCAAGAATTCAAAGATTATAAAGCACACCGTGAAGCTATGCCTGAAGATATCGCTTCGATGATTGAACCGATAAAAGAAATAATTCGCGCTTTTGACATTCCAATTTTAATTAGCGAAGGTGATGAGGCAGATGATATTATCGGAACAATTGCTAAAAAGGCTGAAAAAGAAGGTTTCATTACTTATATGATGACACCTGACAAAGATTTTGCGCAATTGGTTTCAGAAAACATATTCATGTACAAACCTGGTCGCGGTGGCAATCCTGCCGAGATTTGGGGCATTCCTGAAGTCCTTGAAAAATTCGGACTAGAATCTTGCGAGCAAGTAATCGATTATCTCGGATTATGTGGAGATACAGCGGATAATATTCCAGGAATACCTGGTGTAGGACCAGTAGCAGCTAAAAAATTATTAAATAAATACGGAACGGTAGAGGGGATTTTAGAAAACATCAACGAGTTAAAAGGCAAACAAAAAGAAAATTTTGAAAACTTTGCTCAGCAAGGTTTAGACTCTAAAAGATTGGCAACAATTGATCTAGATGTAGATGTTGAATTTGACGAAAAGAGTTTGTTATTGGGTGAGCCTGATAACGATAAAATTCGTGACATATTTACAAAACTCGAATTCAGAAACATTGCCAAAAGAGTATTGGGCGAAGAGATTGTAATCGGGCAAACGCAAAGCGCAGAAGGACAACTTGATTTATTTGGTGGACCAGCAATTGAAGTGAATGCGCAAACTGTTATGGATGCAAGTCCAGCTACAGCTAAAACAATTACTGATGTCGCAATTGATTATCAATTAATAGATACACCAGAGAAGAGAGCGGAATTATTAACGCAATTACTCGATCAAGATTCGGTTTGTTTTGATACAGAAACAACGGGAATTGATGCAATAACAGCTGAAATCGTTGGAATGTCGTTTACTTTTAAAGAAGGAACAGGATTCTATGTTCCTTGTCTACCTGAAGAACGCCATGCCATTGTCAACGAATTTAAAGCCTTTTTTGAAAATCCTTTGATCGAAAAAATTGCACACAATATTAAATACGATCTTAAAATTATTGAGAAATATGATGTTAAAATTGAAGGCCCTTTATTCGACACTTTAATCGCACATTACTTGATCACGCCTGAAGGGAAACACAATATGGATTACCTGGCTGAATTATACTTGAATTATACACCAATCTCAATTGAAACATTAATTGGTAAGAAAGGTAAAAACCAAGGTAATATGGCTGATCTTGAACCTTCAACAATCGTTAATTACGCATGTGAAGATTCTGATATAACGTGGCAGTTAAAACAAATTTTTGAACCTGAAATTAATAAGGATCATTTAAAATACTTATTCTACGAATTAGAAATGCCTTTGGCAAGAGTGCTAAAAGACATGGAAGCAGAAGGTATCAAATTAGATTCAGAAGCACTTGCTAAATTCTCTGAAGAATTGGCTATCGCTTTAGAAGATCTTGAAAGTAATATTAAAAAATTAGCAGGTGTAAGCGATTTTAATATCGACTCACCAAAACAACTAGGAGAAGTACTATTTGATGTCATGCAAATAGATCCTAAAGCGAAAAAAACGAAGACTGGCCAATATAAAACGTCAGAAGATGTATTGACTAAACTTGAGCATAAGCATGAAATTATTGCGCTCATTTTAAATTATCGATCCCTTAAAAAACTGAAGAGCACTTATGTAGATGCATTGCCTTTATTGGTCAACAAAACTACAGGTCGCATTCATACGAGTTATATGCAAACAGTTGCTGCAACTGGTCGTCTGAGTTCAAACAATCCGAACTTACAGAACATTCCTATTCGAACAGAAAAAGGACGTGAAATAAGAAAAGCATTCATTGCAAAGGATGCCGATCATACCTTATTAGCAGCAGATTATTCGCAAATAGAATTGAGAATAATTGCAGCATTAAGTGAGGATGAAAACATGATCGAAGCCTTTAAATCTGGTTTAGACATTCATAAAGCAACTGCAGCTAAAGTGTTTCATGTTGAAAACATAGAAGATGTAACACGTGAACAAAGAAGTGCAGCTAAGGCTGTAAACTTTGGAATTATCTATGGACAGTCTGCATTTGGCTTATCTCAAAACTTAGGCATCTCTAGAAAAGAGGCCAAAGAAATGATTGACAGTTATTTTGAGCAGTATCCAAAAATGAAAGCATATATGGCAAGTCAGGTTGATTTCGCAAGAGACCATGGCTATGTTGAAACCATAAAAAAACGTCGCCGTTATTTGTCTAATATTCAATCTGCCAATGCAATTGAACGAGGATTTGCGGAAAGAAATGCTGTCAATGCTCCTGTTCAAGGTTCTGCTGCTGATGTGATTAAAATCGCCATGATTGACATTCACAATGCCATGACCAACCGCGAATTGAAATCGAAAATGTTGCTACAAGTACATGATGAATTGGTCTTTGAAATTTACAAAGATGAAAAAGAAATCATGGAAAAATTGGTGAAAGAAAAAATGGAATCTGCAGTTCAACTAACAGTTCCTTTAGACATCGATTATAAATTTGCTGATAACTGGTTGGCTGCGCATTAATTCGAACTATTATTATATCGTATTTTCATTGATTTAAATAGGCTTATAACTACCTATCTCAAAAATACATGCGCCTTTATTTTCTACCAAATTGTCAAATCAATTTGTAAATAAACTGTGCGGTAAAACATTATTTTAAAATCTTTATCGAAAAAAAACACATGTTTATCTATTTAAAAAGTAATTTAGTCGAATATTTTAGCGAGATCAAGTTTAATACAAATGAAAAAAAGCGTATTTCTTTCGGCATTATTCGGCATACTCATCATGTCTTGTCACACCATAAAATGGAATTCATTAAACACTACAGGTGTATTAGTTGAAGCCCCAGCAGAAATAACTGCACTATTCAATAAATATCCAGATCAAATAATGGTTCTAGATGCAAATTGTCCCGGTGCAGACTACAAATATGATATTGGCGAAAAAGATGTTTATTATGGTTATAGTAAACATTCATTTAGTTTTAATAAGGTTACGCTGAAGTTGCATGATAAAATGCCACAAGGTAAAGTGATTGTAGATATTGCATTTATAGATGACGATTTAAACAAAGTTTTAGTTAACGATGTTGATTTATTGAGATTAGCCCCGAAATTCGATGCTTCCGGAGACATGATTTATCCTGAAATAATTGAAGAAGAGTTTAACCGATTTGGCTATACATTTAGAAAAGAACATGATGAATTTTCAATAGAATTAGCTAATAAAGATTCTGACCTACTGAATTCCATTGAAGACAGAGCCTACCGATGCCAAATAGTGAACAACTGCTTGGCTCCTACAAAATGGGAATTTTCGCTAACAACGGAAGATTATTCCGATTTTAATAAAAGGCTGAAGGAGACGCATAATTTGAACCAAAACAGAATCCTGTCACACAGTTGGTTCTATATGGATAAAGACCTTTACGCAGCTTTAATTCATGCAAAGAATCCTGATTTTAACGCTGATTTTAATATGGATTATTCAGCACTTTCAGACAAGGCAGAACAGGTTGCAATTGACTTTTCTACACTAAGAGAACCTATAAAATATAGAACAAAGACAGAATTATTAGAATTAGGTTATAAAACGGGTAGACAAATTGAACCACTAGATAACGAACAATTTTATAAAAAAGAATATCAATTACTGCTAGAAGGTAAGGATCAAACCTATACATCTATTTTAGAAACTCCTGTTAAAACAACACAATTTCAAGACGCAGGTTTCTATACAGAATTAACACCAAAAGAATTTGACTTAAACTGGATGAAACATTTAGACTCTGTTCATCTTGATGTTGTAAATGTAAAAGGAACAGATGCTTATATCGAATTAACATTAACAGGCCAATGGTCCCCATATAAAATAAACATAGGAAATATAGACCTTGCGCAACTGAGTGAACAAAAATTATTCGGATTATTATTTGGTATCAATACTTATCCAAAGAACAGAAGATATAACCCTGTTCAAAGTACGATTTCAATTGACGCAGATCTTTTGCCCAATGACATAAAACCTTATGTCTTTCTTACAAACAAGGACGACGATAAATGGGTAAACAATCAATATAAAGGCATAGAAAAAATTTATTTAACGTACGAATCGATGGAAAAAGACGTGCTCGTTATTTATGTTTTGTCATACGAAAGAATAACGCCAGTATGGATGGCTAGAGTTAAACTCACAAAAGAAATGCGTGAAAAAGTAAGAATACGCAAAGGACTTTACAATTATTAAGATGAAATCAATATTTAGACTTCTAGTCTGTTTTGTATTCCTAACAACATTTAGTGGATGGGGACAAAATGCGATTAAACAAACAAAACAACAAACGCGCTTTTTTTATACCCAGTTAAACCTGCATGGTGGCTACATCCATGATTTAAATGGAGGGCGTTTTGATGTTACAAATCGATCTCCAAAAAATCAATTGGCTTTTCAATTCTTTTCAATGAATAAAAAGCAAATGCAAAAAGGATATGTAAAAATATTAAGTTTAAATGCTACTCAAATTCGCGTCTCTATCCCTTTTAATAAAACCGTAAATAGTTTAGGTAACCGTGAAGCTGATTTTAAACTTCAAATTTTAGATACTTGGCTTAAATTCTCAACTAAATGGGATCGAACAACACTTTGGATCGGTAATAAATCAATCCCGTATGGACATAATCCAAAACTCGACCCTGTGTCAAGTTTCATGACAAATTTAATAAAGATGGATATTGGTTTTGTTCAAGATTTAGGTGTGTTTCTTAAAACTCCAATTTCGAATAATTTCGATATGGAACTGTCTATAACATCTGGAGGTGTGCTCAATAAACATGTACTTATATGTGACAATCTGATTAATGATGATAATACACAAGACTTAAAGCCTGCTTTTTCTTTGTCGAATTATGCTTATGAAAATACCTGGCTGGTAACTTCTCATATTGGCAACCCTACTTACCGAAAAAACGAATTCGGCATTAATTTGGTTTCCGGAAAAATTGCAAATACCATTATCCCTAATGATTTTGTGCAAATAAATCGAATTGGTGGAGATTGGGTATTTAAGTATTATGAAAAGTTTAAATTCACCAACCAAGTTACTCTTGGACACACAAATTCAGATAAAGAAGGTCATTTTTCATCTCTACATTTTCAATCTAGTGTAGACCTTTTTACTAAAAATAGATTTTTTATTAGCACATCTTATGCATGCAACTACCTAAATTCACTAAGTTCTGATGTCTATCACCTGAACATGACAAGTGCTACCAGTTTTACCTATTCCTTTTCTCCACATACCCGATTACGCTTAAACACATACTATTCTTCAATTGTTGAATTTGAAGAAAAAAGATGGGGAGTTCTATTACAATTTGTCGTTGGTATCGGAAAGCGACCATAATTAGCATTGATTTATTAATGTTTAAACAAATAATTCGTCTCAATTAGCGGTATATTTGTACCAAATTGAATTGAATGAGAACTTGGTTAATGCCTTTAACAATAATTTCAATATTATTATTTATTGAAATTTACACTTATAAAGCACTAAAATCTAGATGGTCAAACTATACTAAAAGGTGGCGAATCACCCTTAAATATGGGCATTTAACGTTGATGATTTTGTCAATCATCGGAATTGCAGCCATGTTTTTAATTGGACGAAATTTCCCTTCTTGGATGCTGAACTTTTTCTTTGGTTTAGTCATCATTAACTTAATTTCTAAGTTTCTATTTACACTTATTCTATTGGTTGATGATATCATTCGTTTAGGTAAATGGATCAAACAAAAAACAACGAACAACAATTCAACCGGTGAGGAGAAAGAAGGTATATCGAGATTAGACTTTATGGTGAAATCTGGTGCTATCGTCGCAGCTGTTCCAGTAGCATCCTTAACCACAGGCATGTTTGTCGGTCCATATAAATACACTTTGCATCAACCAAAAGTAAATTTACCCAATTTACCACCGGCTTTTGAAGGACTGAAAATTGTACAAATATCTGATATTCATTCTGGCAGTTTCTACAATAAAAAAGCAGTGAATAAAGGCATCGATTTATTATTGGCTCAAAAACCTGACATTATTTTTTTTACGGGAGACTTAGTCAATGATTCTGCCACTGAAATGGATAATTATATGGACGTGTTTTCTCGTTTAAGTGCGCCATTAGGTGTTTATTCCATTCTGGGCAATCACGATTATGGCGATTATAGACAATGGAAGAATGATGAAGATAAAGCTGCAAATCTAGACCGTTTGAAAGCTATACACGGCGAATTAGGATGGCGACTTTTATTAGATGAGCATGTATATATTGAAAAAGAAGGTGAAAAGATAGGTTTAATTGGCGTTCAGAATTGGGGAGCAGGATTCCACCAAGTCGGTGACTTAGCAAAGGCAGCCAAAGATTGTGACGCACCTGTTAAGCTTTTATTGTCGCATGATCCTACTCATTGGGATGAGCAAGTAAGGAAAGAATACAAAGATGTAGATATTACATTTAGTGGACATACACATGGTTTACAAATGGGAATTGAAACTGGAGGTTTTAAGTGGAGCCCCATTAGTTTAAGGTATGAAAAATGGGCTGGACTATACAAAGAACAGCAACAATATCTCTATGTTAACCGAGGATATGGTTTTTTAGGTTACCCTGGTAGAATAGGAATATGGCCTGAAATTACAGTAATGACTTTACATAAAAACGATTCAAATAATGCATAGTAGATTTAGCATACTGCCATTTATTATAGTTGGAATTCTCTTTCTATTACAAGGCTATGCGTATAATGGATTGTCATGGCTAGCATTATTATCTGATGATGTTTTTAGTACAGTTGTCCAAACAATTCACTACGGTTTATTTGCTGTTGCCATTGCATCACTACTGATTATCTTTGCTGGTGGAAACCGATTATCAAAATCGTTAAGAAACTTTTTTTTTGCATTCGTCTTCATCGATCTATTCACATTATTAACTTTTGATTTATTCCTCCTACTTGATGACATCCGAAGATTATTTACAATGTTTTTTGTCGATGAAAATCCACGCAGTGTAATACTGATTTATATCGGTCTTGTTATTTCTATTCTCCCCGCCATCCTATTCATACTTGGCATGATCATAGGACCATATCGTTATAAGGTTCGGAGAACATCGATTGAAATCAAACATTTGCCAGCATCATTTAAAGGACTTAAAATCGTTCAAATATCGGATATACATTCTGGTAGTTTTTACAACCCTAAGGCTGTGCAAAGAGGTGTTGATTTAATTCTACAACAAAAGGCAGATATCATTGTATTTACAGGAGATTTAGTGAACGATGATGCCACAGAAATGGATCCTTATATTTCTATATTTTCCCAATTGAAGGCTCCTTTGGGTGTATATTCTATTCTGGGTAATCACGATTATGGTGATTATGTACAATGGCCAAGTAAAGAGGCGAAGGCAAAAAATTTAGAAGACTTAAAAGGCGTTCATAAAAAAATGGGTTGGCGCCTATTACTAGACGAACATCTTTATTTAGAAAAAGGACAAGATAAAATTGGCTTAATAGGTGTGCAAAATTGGGGGAAAGGATTCCACCAAGTCGGCGATTTGGCAAAGGCATCTGCAGGTTGTGAAGCACCAGTAAAAATTCTATTGTCTCATGATCCTAGTCATTGGGATGCTGAAGTAATTACAAATAATAAAGACATCAATCTTACTTTAAGTGGACATACACACGGCGCTCAAATGGGGATTGAATGGGGCAAATTAAAATGGAGTCCAATTCAATTGCGTTATAAAAACTGGGCAGGGCTTTACCAAAACGCTGATCAGTATTTGTATATTAACCGTGGATTTGGGTTCTTGGGATATCCTGGACGCCTTGGTATATGGCCAGAAATAACAGTTTTAGAATTAAAATAAAAAAACAGAACAAATGAATAATGCAACAATAATTGAGGAGTTTTATACTGCTTTTACGAATCGTGACGCTGCTAAAATGACGTCTCTTTATTCGGACGATGTGATATTTTCAGATCCTGCATTTGGCACTTTAAAAGGCGAAAAAGCTAAAAATATGTGGCGGATGTTATTGTCTAATAAAGGCGAAACGAATATGTCATTTCGCGATGTAAAAGGAGGAGAAAACGAAGGTTCTGCGCATTGGACAGCAAAATACACATTCAGTCAAACTGGGAATAAAGTAGTGAACGAAGTGGATGCTAAATTCAAAATTAAAGATGGAAAAATCATTGAACATCATGACGATTTCAATTTACATACTTGGGCAAAACAAGCGTTCGGTTTTAAAGGTAGATTGATTGGTGGAACAGGTTTCTTTCGTAAAAAATTACAAGCCAGTACCAATGAACTTCTTAATAAATTCGAGGCAAAACAAAGCTAGTTTCAAGTAAACTATATTTTTCAGCTAATTGAATAATACAATGAACTCAATGGAATTAGAAAATTTCAAATAAAAAACACATGCAGCAAATCAAAATCTTAATCACTTTTACGTGCTTCTTTTTAGTTTTAATTGGTGGTTCGACTGCTTTAGCCGGAACGAATCCAACACTAAAGGCAAGTGAAGGTTATGTCGAAGTGAATGGCGGCAAAATGTGGTACCGCATTTTGGGTGAAGGAAATGAAGCCCCACTTTTAATGATGCATGGCGGACCAGGTGGTACCAGTCGTTCGTTTTATTTATTTGAGAAATTAACCAAAGATCAACCGATTATATTATTCGATCAATTTGGTAGCGGTCGTTCAGATCACCACCAAGACACCAATCTTTTAAAAGTCCATGAATTTGTTGCGCAAGTAAAAGCCTTAACCTCCCATTTAAACCTCAACGAATTCTATTTATATGGTCATTCGTGGGGAACTGCTTTAGCACTCGAATATTATGTAGCACATCCACAAGGTGTAAAAGGAATTATTTTTAATAGCCCTTATTTTAGTACCGCTATTTGGGAAGCTGATGCCGACACATTAATTATGGCCTTGCCTGACACTATTCAAAAAGCCATTGCAATGGGCGAAAAAACTGGTGATTTTAGCTCGCCTGCTTATCAAAATGCCAACAGGATTTATTTGGCCAATTACGGTTTGCGAAAAAAAGGTTTATCAAGCGACCTAGACACTGTTGTTGCTCGAGGTAATTATTTCATCTATAATTATATGTGGGGACCAACAGAATTTACTGCTAATGGTACTTTAAAGACTTACGACAATATTGCTGCCTTAAAAAAGATTTCTGTCCCTACCCTATTCATCACAGGAGAATATGACGAAGCTAGACCCGAAACTTTGCTTTATTTTCAGCAATTGGTTCCGAATTCTCAAGTGGCAGTCATAAAAGGTGCTGGCCACGCAACTATGCATGATAATTTACCCAGCAATACCAAAGTGATGCGTAAGTTTTTGAAGAAAGCAAACAAGTAAAGTTATTACGCATTGCTTTGAAAATGCTTTCAGCTTTTATATAGCAAATGTTAAAGTTTGCTAAGCATTACAATTCGACGCGCAATAAATCTTGAAATATTTCATAATCTGTAATATTTTGGCTTAAAATCAGAATATATGCTGCGTACTTTATTGATCATACCCTTATTTACTTTAATCAGCTCATACTGTTTTGCCCAAAATAAACCATCAATTCACATTGGCTTTTCAAAATACTATGCTACCTACGATTTTATTCAAAAACTATCCGACTATTATCCTGACAATGCTTATAAAGAACTTTTTTCTACCTCCAAATACAATACAACTAAATACAGCGATTTAATTTCAAGATTCGACACGCTCGACATCTATGCTTCTTATAATTTTAACGGTTTTCAAGTAGGACAAAAAATGCCAGGAATTACAATCCATCAAATACAAAGGTTATTAATAGAATCAGCAGACCTTAATGATTTCAAAACCCAAGCTTTTGGAATTGTACCAAGTTCTGAAATCTATGCCCTTGCCAACATCATTGAGACATTCCTCCCTGTTTATAACACATTGATTTATGAACCTAACAAACTAAATTTCGAATCAAAAGTAAAAGACCTCAGCCGTTATATCGATTCAGTAAATTTGAGCGGTTATTTTCAAAATGGATTAAACTTTTACAATACCAATTGGGATTATGCAATTCCTTTTAATATCACTTTTATCCCATCAATTGAAAAAAATGGCTTTACAGCTACCGCTTTTTCGAATCAAGCCGTGAGTGAAATCCAATTAGATTTTGACCAATACGATATTCTATTCAGTGTATTAATGCATGAAATTTATCATATTCTATACGACGAACAGAATTTAAAATATAAAAATGAAATCAATGATTGGTTTGACCAAAGCAATTCCAACAACGCCCAATATGCCTTGTTGTTAATGAATGAAGTGTTGGCAACTGCCATCGGCAATGGATATGTTTACGAAGATCTAAATGGCGTAGCTGATTCGCTTGATTGGTACAATATGCATTATATCAACGCTATGGCTAAAAAGCTATATCCAACAGTGAAAAAATATATTTTAGCGGACAAAAGCATTGACCAGAATTTTATCAATTCTTATTTATCAATCTATGACAATGAGTTTAGCAGTTGGAATATAGAACTTGAAAATTTAATGACCTATCGATACGTTATAAGTGAAGATCAAGATTTTTTTGATTTCATTCGACAGTTATATCCCTACTCGAATTATAGAAATTCTGACTATGAACTAACGAACAATTCAATTGAAAAAATGATGGAAGTTCCGTTAACTAAAGTAATATCGATTAACAACCAGCATAAAACGCAGCTTACCATGATCAGTTCTAATTTTCCAGAATTAAAAAATTGGAAATTCAACCCAAAAAAGGACTTCATATATACAACCGCTTTAAATGATAAGACGAAACTAATCATTGTGAATGCAGTTACACGATCAGCGGAAGAATTGTGGGTGGAAACATTTATTGATGGTAAAATTCCATAATTAAAAACTGCCCTTAATCTTCTTGAACAAGCTTCTTTTTATCCTCTTTTACCTTACCAATCTGAAAGCTCATGCCAACACTAACATCTACCGAACGTTGTGATTGAGGATTTATCAAAGCGAACATTGAATTTGTCATGGCATATATTTGAAACGTAGCCAAACGAACACTCACACCAAGACCTAAATTCGACTTACCATAATTGTAAATTCCGTAATTCGCCGTCATTGACAACCAGTATTTCACGCGTAAATTGGCAGATAAATTTACTGCTGTTCTGTATTGGTCGTAACTCAACGAATTGTACCAAGTTAAACCCACATTAAAAATATTTGAGACATCATAATTCGCTCCAACATAGAACCTCGAATAGGTTTTAGTTTTATATGCATTTGCGGTCTCATTGATATTGGCCAACTGTTCTAAAGAATCTAACATCTTATCAAAAATCGCTGTGCTATCCTCTAAAAATTGCTCTAAATCAATTCCATCATATTTAAATGCAAATTTTTCGATGCTATAATTGGTCACATTGTCTTTCCATTTAATCTGCCCAAAATCTATTAAACTACCTGTTAATTGAATCTTATCTGTTAGGTCGTATGTCAATCCTAAATCAATAGCAATACCATTATTTCTACTGCTTTTTATTGCCGATCTCACTTGTCTATTATCAATTGCAACACTATCATTATAAAACGCTGCAGTATTTGAGGTATTCACTAAAGCCTCTCCATCTACCGTTAAATCAAATGTTTTTGCATCCGTATATAAACCAAAATTACTATTCGCTGTTTGCACATTTGCCACACCTTTAAGATATTTTACTTTAGCCCCAACTACTAATTTTTCACCGAACTTTCTGTTCCAAACGAACCCAAATTCTAAATAAGACATCATATTATATCCTAAACCATCAAATGAGGCTCTTTTGCCGATTGTCTCCTCACCACCGTTTCCATAATACACCAATTCTAACAAACCTTTAGGATAATTAAAATTACTGTGTAAAACATGGTTTATCGTCACCCCATAAGTCGACTTTTCATTCGTGAAATGAAATGCAAACAATTCATTCCGCATATCAATATCAAAATAATTAACCGCTTTCATTTGGCTCAGCGCCTTGTCTATGGTCAAGTTTAAAGAATCATTAGCATTGTTACTTTCTAGGACATCCTCAATAGAAAACCCTGAATTAGAAGCGCCAATTTGAATTAAGTTACTGAACGGAGCAAAAGACAAACCTACTTTCGCTTTTGATCGAAATGCGGGGTTTTCGTATTGCCCTTGCACAATATTGTCCATATTGTAAAGTGTAAAATTAGATTGCGCATATAAACCTGAAAAGCAAGTAAGGATAAAACCTAATGCCAAAATTATTTGTTTCATAATCGAATTTTTTGACAGTTAAAAATTAAGCTTGCCTTCTACCTGCATTCCTAATTTGATTGATAGACTATAGAAATCGTAGAGTTTAACAATATCACCATTTATCCCATTCGCAGTTTCTGCATCTGTGCGAATAATTATATATTTCGCATGTTTCAATTTAGGCACATCCAATCTTTCAATTGAAATATCTGTGATCTGTTCCGTTTTGTCAATCACTAAACCATCTGCATTAATTCGACCCGATTTCACTATGTTTTCTATACCAATAGTTGGCGTTAACAAGGTTGTATAATCTTCGTCAACAAAAGTCACACCTGCAGATAAATCAATAGGGAATCCATTGTTAATAATCAATCGAAACATAACCCGTTCAACTTCTTCTACATCATCTGAAAAGTCAAACTCAACCGTATCTACCATTTGAAAACCGTGCGCAAAACCTTCTAACGGTAATTCTATTTCTGCATTTATTTTAAATTGACTTACATCTTCAATGAAGTTAGGCGTTACCGGCGGACCATCAGGATTTGCTAGCCCACTTGCTGCGAAATGAAAGTATTTCGGGACAGGTGTAATTATCGTTGAAATATTAGTCGTATTCGTTTTATTCAACTCTAATAAATAAGACCGATCATCGCCAAATTCTGTTGGATACGGAATTGAAATTGTACTAGGATACCCATCCAAAACAAATGTTTCTCCTGTGACCTCACTGACTGTTTTTAAATCTGACAAATTCACTTCCACTGGAAAACCAAATGAATTGATCATCTCCAATCTAATTTTAGGGTTTGTTAATTCGAAATAACCATCAATTGCATTATTAAAAATGCGCAATAGTATTGAATCACTGTAGCTACCTAATGAATGCATTCCAAAATTACCTGTTGCATTTTTATAATTGATATCAGTAAATCCTATGGATGTTTCAAAACTTTCAGTTCCTACTATTTCTTCACCTGTACCATTAATTGTTATTGAATAATTCGCTTCAATTTCATTTACAGTCATTCCATCTAGAGTAAAATCACCAATAGCACCCGCCAAGTCAATTGACCTAGCCAGTTCTTGTGGAACATCACCATCATAAGTCAACTCAAAAGACTCATTAATTGGCGCGCCTCCGACTAATAATGAAGGAATTTCAATTTCAATCGTCAAATCATGTTTAAGATCTGTAGAAAAGGAAAAATCTAAGGAACCTGATTTAAAAGTAACCGAATGAATTTCCATTCCAGCTACTGGCTCAATCAACAAACTACTTGTTTCAGATGAAGTGGCAGTTCCCGAATAACTTATTGCAGGCAGCGGCCCTAAATCAAGCAAACTAAACCGCAATGATTCAGAAAAGTCTGGAATATCAAATAAATCTTCGGCTCTAAAGGATAATATTTCACCTTTATATGTCAAAGCGATCTCTCCTGTAATTGGATCGATGATTACAAGATCCGTACTATCTGTTCTGGCAAGAATGTCATAGACACCAAATTCGGTATGCGCTACAGGGACTGCAAGTATTGGATTCCAGGAAGTGCTTGTTATTTTACTTAAATCTTTATAGGGATCTAATTTTTTACATCCTGCAAAAAGCAATAGCAGTCCGACAGCCATTAAATTGGCTTTCTTGAGTAGGTTCATAGGTGAATTTTAGACAACAAAAATATTAAAATAATTATCGATCAATATTTATAAACAAATATACTTCAATCATATACCCATATCTATCCCTGAAAACAACCAGTTTCCTAACCACACCAATCTACTGTATTAAAAGTTTTAGAAATAAATACATCAATAAACAAAAAAAAATAATTCTCTTGCTTTTACCCACCTCCAACATTAAGACCTAACTATTTTATTTTCTGACTATTAAGTATTATTTGGTAACATTAAATTAACGTTGTTAGCGTTTTATTTATCTACTGTTAAAACTACTGTAATATCCTTTGAGTAAATCTGACTGATCTTTGTCAAAAAAAATTGAAAAACAAATTGAATATGAAAAAGAAATTAACTTTAGTGATGTTAGTAACGGCAGGAGCTTTAATGACTGGCATGACATCATGTAAAAAAGAAGGTTGTACTGATGCAGCTGCAACTAACTATGACGAAGATGCGAAAAAAGATGACGGATCTTGTATTACTGAGGTTGAAGGAAACGAAGTAAAGGTTACTGGAAACATTACATCAAACACAACTTGGACAAAAGATAAAGTTTATATCTTAACTACACGTGTTGCTGTAACTTCAGGTGCAACTTTAACAATTGAAGCTGGAACAGTAATTAAAGGTGATGCTGGAACAGGAGCTAATGCAACTGCTTTAGTAATTGCAAAAGATGCTAAATTAATGGCAAAAGGAACAGCTGCTGAACCAATTATCTTTACTTCAGTTGCTGATAAAATTGTTTCAGGACAAATTGCTTCTCCAAACTTATCTCCAGATTTAGATGGTTTATGGGGTGGTTTATTGATTCTTGGAAATGCTGAAATTTCTGCAGATGCTGCATCTGTTCAAATCGAAGGAATTCCAGTTTCTGATCCAAACGGATTATATGGTGGAACTAACAACGCTGATAACTCAGGTGTTATTGAGTATATCTCAATCAGACATGGTGGAGCGAATATCGGTGAAGGAAATGAAATTAACGGATTAACATTAGGTGGTGTTGGTTCAGGAACTACAATTAATCACGTTGAGATTATCGCTAATCAAGATGATGGTATTGAGTGGTTTGGTGGATCGGTATCTGTAAACAACGCAGTTGTTTGGAATGCTGGTGATGATGCAATTGATACGGATCAATCTTGGTCAGGTACTTTAGATAACTTTATCGTAATAAACGCAGGTGATGAGTGTTTTGAATTAGATGGTCCTGAAGGAGCAATGGAAGCTAAGCACACAATCAAAAACGGTTCAGTTTATGCTGACGGTGCTGATGGTTTAGTTGATTTAGATGACAATTCTTGGGTAGATATGAGTAATATTTATTTCTTCGGAGTTTCTGCAGGACAAGATTTCGATCAAATCCCAACAGTTTACGCTTGTGCATTTGCTGCTTTTCAAGCTACTCTTCCAGATGCTGATGTAACTGCTTTCTTTAAAGATGGTGCTGATGCATTTGTAACAACAGTTGCTGAAGGTGCAAACACTGTAGGTGCTGACAAATCAGTATTCAATACTTGGTCTTGGGCTGCAGTTAACGGATCTTTAGCTGATTTTTAATCTAGAACAAACATTATAACTTTTTTGACTCGTAGGTATACTAAAATATACCTACGAGTTTTTTGCTAAAACACAACTAAGCAATTTAAACATTTTTAAAATGAAAATACAGTTTCTATATTCTATTCTTTTATTGACAACTATGTTGTTTTCTCATAGCGGATTAAGTCAAGAAAATGGATTTATTCGCGGGACAATAATTGATGAAAAATCGAACCAAACAATGCCTGGGGTTAGGGTAAGCATACCTGAATTAACAAAAGGTGTTAGAGCAGATTTGGATGGTAAATATAGTTTTACAGTTGCTCCTGGAACTTATACTTTAGAATTAACCTTTATTGGTTTTGAAAAAATTATCATTCCAGCAGTTGTTGTTAAAGCAGGAGAAGCTTCTCTTGTAGATGACATCTATATGCAAGAGGCAACGAACGAGTTGACAACAGTAGTTGTTACTAAACAACGTGTTCGCTCAACTGAAAATGCAGTTTTAAACATGAAAAAAACTGCTGTTGGACAAATTGACGGTATATCTTCTGCTCAATTCAAGAAAATTGGTGATTCTGACGCTGCTTCGGCAATGACTAGAGTTCCTGGTGTATCTGTTGCAGGTGGTAAATATGTTTATGTACGTGGTTTAGGTGATCGCTACAATAAAACATTATTAAACGGTATGGATGTTCCGGGTCTTGATCCTGACAGAAATACAATCCAAATGGATATTTTTCCAACAAATATTTTAGATAATATTATTGTGAATAAAACATTTGTTGCTGAACTTCCAGCTGATTTTACAGGTGGTGTAGTTGATATCTCATTAAAAAGTTTCCCTGAAGAAAGAAAAAGAAGTTTTTCTATCAGTGCTGGTTACAATCCAGGTTTTCACTTTCAACAAGATTATATGACTTACGAAGGTGGTAAAACTGACTTTTTAGGTTTTGATGATGGAACACGTGATATTCCTGCGACATCTAATATTCCGTTTTTCGCTGAAGCAATTGGTGATGAAGAAAAAGCGACTAGATACAAAGAAGTATTGGGTGGCTTTAATTCAACAATGGCAACTTTCAGTAAAATGAGTTTGATGGATGGATCTGCATCTCTTTCTTTTGGAAATCAATTCAAAAAGAAAAAGTTAACCATCGGTTATAATGTAATCGGATCTTATAAAAATTCAACTGAATATTATAAAGAAGCTGAATTTGGTAGATATGGTTTAGCTGGTGATTTAGACAATACGCAAATGGAGGTTCGTGAATTACAAACTGGATCGTATGGCGTTAATAATGTATTAATGACAGGTATGGCAGGTATTGCTGTTAAGACGCAAAAAGCGAAATTCACTTTAAATTTATTACACCTTCAAAATGGTGAGTCTAAAGCAGGTGTTTTTGATTATTATAACTCTGATCAAGGTGCTGTATTTCACGGATATCAACACAATCTTGAATATAGTCAACGTTCTTTAACGAATGTTTTATTGACTGGTAAGCACAGTAACTACGAAAATAAATGGGATGTTGAATGGAAATTAGCTCCAACATTGTCTTTAATTAAAGATCCAGACATTCGTTTTACAAGATACGAAGAAAGAGGTGACTCTTTAGTAATTGGAACAGAAGCTGGTTTTCCAGAACGTATTTGGAGAGAGTTGAACGAAAAAAACCTTTCTGGAAAGGTTGGCGCAACAAAGACTTTTAAATTTAGAGAAAGAGATGCTAAATTTAAATTTGGTGCTGCACATACTTATAAGCAAAGAGATTTCGTAATTAGAAATTTCGCATTGAATATTAGAAATGTAAATTTAACAGGTGATCCTGATGAATTATTTGCAGATGAGAATATCTGGCCAATCAATGGCGATATCTCAAAAGGGACAACTTACGAAGCTTCTTTCCTTCCTGCAAATCCTAATAAATACAATTCTAATGTGAACAATACAGCAGGTTATATCTCTGCAGAATTACATCCTTGGAAACGTATTTCAACAACAATTGGAGTTAGGGTTGAAAATTATGTTCAACGTTATACTGGACAGGATCAATTAGGAACCAACGTATTTAAGAATGATGAAGTATTAAATAATTTAGGACTTTATCCATCATTAAACATGACTTATAAGGTTGATGATCGTCAAAACTTCCGTTTCTCTTATGGTAAAACAGTTGCCCGCCCGTCATTTAAGGAACTTTCATATGCTGAGATATATGATCCAGTTACTGGTCGTACTTTTATTGGTGGTTTGTTTACAGATGTTGACAAAGCTTCAGGTAAAGTTTATTGGGATGGTGAATTAGAAAGTACAGATATCCACAATTTTGATGCACGTTGGGAATTTTTCAACAAGCCAGGATCTACAGTATCATTGACTGCATTCTATAAAAAATTCTTAAACCCGATTGAAATTGTTCAATTTGCTGCTCAAACTGGATCTTTCCAACCACGTAACGTTGGTAACGGTGAGGTTATCGGTGGAGAATTTGAAATGAGACAAAACCTTAAAAAACTCGGTGAAAAGTTCGAAAACTTTAGCTTCAATTTAAACTTGACTTATACAGCTTCTCGAATTCAATATAGTGAAACTGAAAAGGAAAGTAGAGAACTAAACGCTAGAACAGGTCAAACAATAGGTGACTATAGAGACATGGCAGGACAAGCGCCTTACTTGATTAACTTAGGTTTCTCTTATAGAGGTGGTACTGAAGGTTTCTTAAAAGGATTTGAAGCTGGTGTTTATTATAACGTACAAGGTAGAACATTACAATATGTTGGTATTGTTGATAGACCAGATATCTATTCTGTTCCTTTCCATAGCTTGAACTTTAATGCGAACAAAAGCTTTGGTGAAAAAGGTCAGTATACAATAGGTGTTAAAATCAATAACTTATTAAATGACGATAAAGAGTCTATTTATAGATCTTTCGAAACGGATAATCAATATTTCTCACGATTAAGTCCTGGGACTACATTCAGTGCGAAATTCAGCATGAATTTTTAATTTTTTTTCAAAACATTTTTTTTTATAAGCCATCCGTACGCCTGAGGCGTACGGATGGCTTTTTTGTTTTCATTCATTTTTTTGTAATGACTTATTTTGAAAAGGAATTTTTAGACGTTTGATTTGCAATTTTTTGTCCTATAATTTAAATCATGTCGCAATAATAGTTTCCATCAGATGACGCAAATTAAAAACCAAAGATGAATACAGATTATCTCTGATTTAGAAAGTTGAAAATTAAGCATGAGGATTACACAATCTGGAATCTCCATCATAACTCATCCACTTTTTATAACACCTCATTTTTTTCATAATCCTAACACTAAAACGCGCTACAGCGTAGCGAAACCTCAATAAAAAAAAATCGCCACACCGTGGCACCGACTTGCTACAGCGTAGTAATACCTTTTCCCCCTCTCTCGCGCTCATTTAGCGTTAGCGTAATGAGTGTGTTCTTCCGTCGCATTTGCAATGCGAATAATATTGAATTTTAAAAAAGGCGTACAATTGGCACATTAAGAGTTTTACAGTTCTCTTCTTCATATCCTAAATAACTGAGGTTAATAACTTAAATGATTATTGGTAGTGGCATTACAAATGCCAAAAATAAGAACACACTCATTACGCTTTGCTAAATGAGCGCGAGAATGGGAAATTAGTGTTACCATCAGATTCAGGTTGCTTCACCTACATCACACTTTTTTTACTAACCACTATAGACTCAAGACTCAGGACTAACTGTTAACAACTCTAAGACTATGTGCGTTAGCGATTGCAGCGGATATCCTTTTTTCTGCATCCGGCAGTAAAAAGATTAGAGCGGAAAGCGCGCCCGCTTCGGCTTCGCTCAGCGAGCCAGGTAGGGAACGCCCTAACTTTAATTATTAATCCAAAACAATTCCCCATCTAAACATCCTTTTTTCCTATAGACTCAGGACTAACGAATATCAACTAACAGCCTCCAAATAATCAACCTTTCATCCTTTCCACAAAGCTTTCATCCATAATCCTGATTGAAAATTAAGCTTAAAACAGTATACTTGTATCTTAACAAAGTTTTCTCCATGATAAAAAAGACATTTCTTCAAGCAAGTTTTTTAATCCTGACGCTAAGTATTACCAATATTTCCTACGGTCAGCTTTTTAAAAAAAACAAGAAAAAAGACCAACCTAAAACGGAACATAAGAGCCCTAAAAAAGACGGAATGCAGCCTTACACGAAAGTGATAACAAAGGATGCAGAATCGCAAAATGGATTATTTACTGTACATAAAATTGATAAAGCATTTTATTATGAAATTCCCGACAGTTTATTAAATCGGGAAATGCTAATGGTAACAAGAATTGCCAAAACAGCAACTGGAATTGGATTTGGTGGAGGTAAAACCAACGAAAAGGTATTGCGATGGGAAAGACGTGAAGATGATATTCTTTTGCGTGTTGTGTCGAATGCAATTTATGCGGCTGATTCTTTACCCGTTCACGAAGCGGTATTGAATTCGAATTTTGAACCTATTTTATTTATGTTCCCGATTAAAGCATTGGGCAAAGATTCAGCGTCGGTTGTGATTGATGTAACGAATTTATTTGACACCGATGTACATGCATTGGGTTTTCCGGAATCGTATAGAAAAAGATATAAAGTGACTAGAATGGACGATAAACGTTCGTATATCGATAGAATTAGTGCTTATCCTATCAATATTGAATCGCGTCATGTAAAAACTTATAATGCTGCTGCACCACCATCAAATTCGAGTGTAGGCGCAATATCAGTTGAGATTAGTAATTCAATGATTCTTTTACCTGAAACGCCAATGCGTCGCCGTTATTTTGATGAGCGTGTAGGTTGGTTTACATCAAAACAAACGGATTATGGTGATGAAGCACAAAAAACCAAATCGTACCAATATCTTGATCGTTGGAGATTGGAAGTAAAACCTGAGGATATTGAGAAGTTTAAGAATGGCGAATTGGTTGAACCTGTTAAACCGATTATCTATTATATTGACAGAGCGACTCCTGAAAAATGGCGCAAATATTTAAAAGAAGGCATTGAAGATTGGCAAGTGGCATTTGAAGCTGCAGGTTTTAAAAATGCCATTATTGCAATGGATCCTCCAACAAAAGAAGAAGATCCAGATTGGAGTCCAGAGGATGCGCGTTATTCTGTTGTGCGTTATTTAGCTTCTCCTATTCCTAATGCGAATGGACCACATGTAAGCGATCCGCGAAGTGGTGAGATTTTAGAGTCGGATATTAACTGGTATCACAATGTGATGACTTTGTTACACAATTGGTTCTTTGTGCAGACTTCTGCAATCAATCCGGCTGCTAGAGGAACAGAATTTGATGATGAAACGATGGGTCGATTGATTCGTTTTGTATCGTCTCACGAAGTTGGACATACTTTAGGATTGCCTCATAATATGGGTAGTAGTGTTGCTTACCCAGTTGATTCTTTGCGCTCGCCTGCATTTACTAAAAAATACGGAACGGCACCTTCAATTATGGATTATGCACGATTTAATTATATTGCACAACCAGGTGATGGTGATGTTGCTTTGATGCCGGATATTGGTCCTTACGACAAGTATTCAATTGCTTGGGGATATAGACCGATTTTAGAGGTTGACGATGCAAAAGACGAAAAGAAAATATTAGATGGTTGGATTCTTGAAAAAGCGGGTGATCCTTTGTATCGTTTTGGCAAACAACAATTCGGTGTAATTGATCCAAGTTCACAAACAGAGGATCTTGGTGACAATGCTATGAAGGCAAGTACTTACGGCATTAACAACCTTAAAATTGTCATTCCAAATATGATGGAGTGGATTGCAAAAGATGGTGAAGATTATAGCGATTTAGAAACACTTTATGGACAAATTGTAGGACAATACAACCGTTATATGGGGCATGTAACTGCGAATATTGGTGGTGTTTATGAAATGTATAAAACCTACGATCAAGCAGGTGCTGTATACACACATGTTCCTTTAGACCTACAAAAAGACGCGATGGACTTTTTACAAAAAGAATTATTTGCGACGCCAACTTGGTTATTGAATCAAGATATTTTTAATAAAATTGAGTATGATGGTAGTGTTGAACGAATTAGAAAAGTGCAAGTTGCTACATTAAATAATTTACTTGACTTTGGCCGAATGGCTAGAATGATTGAAAACGAAGCGATAAATGGTGATTCTGCTTATGCGCTTGTTGATGCAATGGAAGATTTAAGAAAAGGACTTTGGTCTGAAACTAAATCGGGGGCTAAGATTGATGTTTACAGAAGAAACTTACAGAAAGCACATATTGAGCAATTGTCGAATTTGATGACGAAAGAACAAACGCCAATTCCACCTCAATTTGCTCGTTTCATTGTTCGAACAAATGTAGACGCGAGTCAATCAGACATCCGTTCGGTTGCAAGAGCTGAATTAAAAGCTTTGGAAAAAGACCTTAAGTCTGCTGTTGGTAGAACGAGTGACAAGATGAGTAAATATCATTTAGAGGACGCATTAGCTGAAATAGACCTTATTCTTAATCCTAGATAATGAACCTAGAAGAGAAAATCGCAAGTCTTGATGCATCAATTCGACCAGCATTTGAAGAGGATATATTGCAGATGCAGGAAGATATTTACCGCTACCTTGCAGAAATTGATGGTTTTGATGTACGTAAAGTTGAACCAACAGTCGATCCTAAATGTCGATTAAAAGCAGTTTGTCAAACTACAATTAGTGAACCTTTTTTCAATATTATTGTGAGAACAGTATGGCAAACAAGTTTAGCTTTTGATGAAGAATGGCATCGATTTACGGTAACTGAATTAGGCATAGAATTCGAATTCTTAACTTGGGTTGACGAATATGTATCGGGCAAGATTTGGTTCGAGCATGTGAAAAAGGAAATTCAACCCTAAGCAAATGAAACAAACAATAGCGCTAATCGGAGGTGGTCCTGCAAATTTGATGGCGGCTTATTGGTTGAGTAAAAAACACCATGTTTTACTCTTTGAAAAAGGGAAAACAATAGGAAGGAAATTCTTGGTTGCTGGAAATGGAGGATTTAACCTTACTAATTCAGCTTTAGCAGACGATTTGCATAAAGTTTATACCCCGAAAACATTCCTGCAACCCTTCCTCCAACAATTTGATTCTAAAGCAACGATTGATTGGTTAAATGAGCTAGGTATTGAAACCTTTATAGGCTCAAGTGGTCGTGTTTTTCCTGTTGATGACATCAAACCACGAGATGTCTTATTAAAGCTTAAAAACGTTTTGATTGAGCAAGGTGTTGAAATATTTACGCATCACGAATTCGTAGGATTCGATGATAGCCATTCCCCTATTCTACAATTTGAAAACGAAAAATTTACCCCTAAAGCAGACCGTTATATTTTTGGATTAGGTGGTGCTTCGTGGAAAATTACTGGAGCCAACCAAAAGTGGCTTCCCTTATTCGATTCGATCGGTGTTAAAACCATACCATTTCAATCTTCTAATGCTGGAATTAATATTAATCTTCCCGAAAATTTCTATGCTGATTTTGCGGGGAAGCCTTTAAAAAATATAGCAGTAAAAATTGGCGATACAATTTTAAAAGGCGAAGCTTTAATTACTAAAACTGGCTTGGAAGGCAATGCAATCTACCCTATTGTTCCGCATATCAGAAAAGGCTTAGAAACGGCAAAAGAAGTGCCAATTTTCATAGATTTTAAGCCCAATAATAGTTTAGAAAGCCTTTTAGCGAAGGTTAAAAACAAGAAAATACAAACAAAAAACTATAAGTTCGTTTTTAATTTAACAAGTGAAACGCTTTTCTTAATCAAAAATTCGCTGTCTAAAACAGCCTATCTCGATCCGTATATTTTCGTTGAAACCATTAAAAATACCCGACTAAACACTTATTCTATTCGACCAATAGAAGAATCTATCTCAACCGTTGGTGGTATTGATACACAAGAGATTGCCGAGGATTTATGGTTGAATAAACATCCACATTTAGGTGTAATTGGAGAAATGATTGATTGGGATGCACCCACTGGAGGTTTTCTTTTACAAGCATGTTTTTCGATGGGTTTTCGCATTGGAAATTCCATTTAAACGTTGATATCATTGTCATCCAAGAAAACATTTCAATTAAAATGTTTATTATATTTGGCCAAGGTGATTGTTATTAAATTAACAACCTACAACCAATATTTTAATGCGAAATGATTGAATTTGACAAATCAAATATCAGTTTAATCGATCACGATATTTTATATATCCAATTGGCAAAAGATGAAGAAATTGCTTTAATGGATTATAAACAGATCAGATTGGCATCTTTGCGTCTAACAGGCAATAGAGAGGTGTACAATTTAATCGAAATCGGCGAGCGAACTATTCCTAACCGTGAAACGCGTGAAGCGTGCATGGCTGATGCGACCAAAGGTTTTATTATCGCTGAAGCTATTGTGGTGACATCGCTGGGGCAAAGAATAATTGCAAAACACATCCTAAGACAACAAAAAAATATAATACCCAGACGCGTTTTCTCTACGGTAGATAAAGCTCAAGACTGGATTTTTGAATTAAAAGGTCAATTATCGCCGGTTTTTATTGGTGCTTAAGTAGGTCGAGGACTAGGCATGAATTGTCGCTATAGTCAATATAAAGGGACCAATTATTGGTGCCGATAAAACTAATTTTAACATTACTAAAATGTCATATTGAATAGAAACATGTCTATTCTAAAATATTACATCACCCCTTCAGGGTTTTAAACCTATTTATTGTAAATATCGAAGGAATGTCTTCCTCCGCTATTTTATATCGTCCCTTCGGGACTTGATAGAAGAGACAAAAAGGCTCACCTTCTTCTCTCATTCGTTAAATCTTTATGAGAGCACGACAAGACTTACGCTTGTGACTTCGAGTCCATCAAATCGACTGTGTCGTTTTGATCCTCAGTCACCGCTAATTTTTATTTAACAATTTGAACTGTTCCTTGACCGACCAATTCTGGATCAAATAACTATTTCAAAACATAAACATCATAAGTAATAAAACACTTCAGAATTTCCTTCCATTCATCTGTTTTGGGGCTTAGAATATAAGTTGGGATCTTATCAATTTTAGTTTTCTTATTATTGATCTTACGTAAGTTTATCGCATCATTATCTAAATCCAACTCTTTTATTTCTAAACTACCCGCACTTATTTTAATGCTATTGGCAGAGTAATACCCATTATCTTCTTTAGATAAGATCAGATACTCACCAGGATTTAAACCTTCGTATAGTTTATTGTCAGGTATGGTCGCATCATATAAATAAGTTTTTACGGGCATTAGGAAATAATAAAACTCTCCGTCTAAAGCTACTTGCACTGAATCGCTTGGCAATACTCCTAGTAAATACCCGTTTCTGATGGAATATTTCGAATTCTCTCGAATCTCTTCACGACTGATATTCAACAGCCTATTCTTTTCAAGATATAAACCACGTTCGTCGATTCCCAATTCGTTTCCTACAACATTCCGAAACTCATTCTTTTCATTCTCTTCGAGTGAATACACTTTGTAATTCTCTTCGCTAAAATTAGAAAGTGCTTTAAGATCCAGGGCCGTATTATCGGCAAAGAAAACAGAATACACATCCGATTTTTTCTGACCGTAAACAGACATACTTAGCAACGTAAGGCAAAACAAAAAATACTTCATAAAATTATAAACGCGTTAAACTACTTATGGTACATAAGTCAAGTGTATAAAATTAGTTAATTTTCGACGTTTGACAAAAAACTAATCAAAAGGAGGTACCTGTCACATAATTCTCTTATATTTAAATCCCAAACATTATAAAAAAGCAATGGAATATAAATGGACAATAAAAAAGGATGCCCCAACCGACACCATTGCTCAACTAATTGAAGAAGTTGGTGTTACCCGTCCAATTGCAAATCTTTTAGGTCAAAGAAATATCTATACTTTTGATCGTGCCAAAGCATTCTTCAGGCCAGATAAAAAAAATATTCTTGACCCTTTTTTAATGTTAAATATGGGGCATGCTGTCAATCGAATTGAAAAGGCCATTGCTTCAAATGAAAATATTCTAATCTATGGAGATTATGATGTTGATGGCACAACTGCTGTTGCATTAGTCTATGAATATTTGATTGAAGAATATGATCAGATAGGTTATTATATCCCAGACAGATATTCGGAAGGATACGGAATTTCAATGCAAGGCGTTGATTTCGCAATTGACAATAGTTTTAGTTTAATTATTGCATTAGATTGTGGAACCAAAGCACTTAAACAGATTGCTTATGCCAAAGAAAACGGTGTAGATTTCATTGTTTGTGATCATCACAATCCTGGAAAAGAACTACCAGATGCAATTTTATTGAATCCAAAACAAAACGAATGTTCTTATCCTTTTCAAGAATTATCAGGATGCGGCATAGGATTCAAATTGGTGCATGCCTTGTCTAAAAATAGAGAACAACCGTTCGATCATTTATTGCCATTAATGGACTTACTTGTTGTGAGTATTGGTGCCGATTTAGTTTCTATGAATGGGGAGAACCGTACCCTTGCTTCGATGGGATTGAAAGTGCTCAATACAAAACCTCGAATTGGGTTTAAAAAACTGCTTCAACTAGCGAATAAAACGGGCGAATTAAGCGTGATGGATGTTGTATTCACCTTGGCGCCTCGAATTAATGCGGCAGGTAGAATTAAATCAGGCAATGATGCTGTTGAATTATTATTGGGTAAAAACTTAACCGAAGTTGACGTTATTGGAAAATTAATCAATGAGCAAAACGAAACCCGAAAAGGTTTAGACAAAGCAATAACTAAAGAGGCGCTTGATTTAATAGATAAAGACCAAAATTACAGCAATAAAAAATCGACTGTAGTGTTCAAGAATGATTGGCACAAAGGTGTAGTTGGCATTGTAGCATCACGTTTAATTGAGCAACATTATAGACCGACGGTTGTTTTGACTGAATCGAACGGGGTAGCTGTAGGATCTGCTAGAAGCATAAAAGGGTTCAACCTTTATGATGCGATTGAAGAATGTTCTCATTTATTGACTCAATTTGGTGGGCATACTTTTGCTGCGGGAATGAGTTTGCCGTTAGAGAATGTTGAAGATTTTCAAAATAGTTTTGATCAAATTGCACAGAAATGGATTGATAAGGAAATGCTTGTTCCTCAACTTGAAATAGATATGCCATTAGAGTTTAGAGATATTTTCGGTAGCCAAACGAAAGGCATTCCAAAATTCTATCGTGTTTTAAAACAATTGGCTCCTTTTGGTCCCGATAATATGGCACCTGTTTTCATTTCTTACAATGTTAAGGACACCGGCTTTTCTAGATTATTGAAAGATGTACATGTGAAGCTCAACCTTTTTCAAGATGATTTCCCCGAGATTAAAATTAATGCCATTGCTTTTAATTTTGGACATCTATATAGTCGCATTCAAAATGAACCTTTTGACATTGTTTATACCATTGAAGAAAATCACTGGAATGGTAGCTCATCTTTGCAATTGATGATTAAGGATATTCGTTTTTAGATTTTAGAACGCTGCGCTTCTTAACCACAGTAGCTTTATGCGTAAGTGGTGTTAGATGGTAGAACGCTGCCTCGAATTCAAGAATGACGATCCTTATAACAAAAAGCGCCCTATCGATTTCTCAATAGGACGCTTTGAAAATAATATTCTATTTTTTAATTCTTAACGAATCTGTTTATAGCAGATACTGAATTGTCAAACTGCGTTTCAATTAAATAAACACCTTGCTCTAATTCCGAAACATTCAATATAGTTTGATTTGTTTCTCCAATAGTTTTAGAAAGAATTAATGCGCCAGCCATATTGTAGACCTGAATTGATTGAATAGATTGGTCAGCATTAATATTAACAATATCATGACTTGGGTTCGGGTAAACCGCTAATTTATTGATAACCTCTTTTTTAATACTCAAATCAACTGCAAGTTCCGAACAAAGGCTTTTAATTCCAGATTCGAACAATGAAATACTAATTTCACTTAGCTCACCTTTAAAAGTAAGATAGTAACCATTAAACATATCAAAATCTGCAGCACTTTCATCTAATTCAATGATAACGCCTTCAATTGTCATTGGGAAAGCGCCATTAAGATAAGCAAAACTACCTCCATTAATAGCGAACCCCATCTGAGATAATTGCGCTTCCATTGCATAAATTTCAAATGTCGCTATTTGTGATTCACCAGACATGGCAAAGCCTAATACGCCATAGCTTCCATAAAATCCAGGTTGACTCATTTGGTTGATACCAACATAAGGTGCTATATCATCTATCTCGTTACTTAAAGTGATTGATAAATCATCCTCACCCCATGTGCCCACTACTCCATTATCTAAGATACTTGGTGCCCATGCGCCTAATGTAAAATCTTCACACATCATTGGTTCTGGTTCTTCAAGTTCAATAGTTTTACAAATGTTTTTTATTCCTGATTCGAATAGTAAAACAGCAATATCATCGATATCACCATCAAATATTAAATAATACCCACTCCATTCATCAAAATCAGGAGCACTTTCGTCTACATCAACAGTAACACCGCCAATTGTCATCGGAAAAACATCATCCATATAAAAGGTTGCACTGCCATTCACATTGAATCCCATTTGGCCTAATTGATAATCAAAAGCATAAATTTCTATCTCAATTTTCTGATTATCACCTGACAATTCAAAATCCACTAATGCATTCCAACCATAAATTCCTGTCTGAAAATAATTTAATTCGACTCCTCCACCTCCTAATCCAGGATCACTTATGGCAATATTTAATTCGTCATCACTCCAATCTCCAATCGTGTCTTCAAATTCGAAGGTAGAAGTCTCCCATAATTCTGTTGTGAAATCTTCACAAATCGTTTCTTGTGCAAAATTTATATTCACTATTCCTAGCAAACATAAAATGAAAAGTAGTCTTAACTTTTTCATAGTTATAAGTTTTGTTATTAGTTATATATAAGACCCTTAAATGAATTAATAGGTTGCCTTAAATGATGTGTTTATTAAATTAACAACTCGTTTTATGTGTATAAATCGAATCGTTTTTACCTAAAATATTAAACCACACTAAACACTATTAATCAAGTACTTTACAATGAATTACACGACAATACTTCCCCAATAAAAACAGATGTATTAAAAGACTTATTACTTTTATGTTTCGTAAATAAAAAGAGCATTTAATTCTAAAATAAGTTGAATCGAGACATCAAAATTCACATCAAAAACACGATGCAAATCGTTTAAAATAAAAAGCGCCCTATTAATATTTTAATAGGACGCTTGAACTAAATACGTAATCTTCTAATTCTTCATGAATTTGCTCAATGCTTCTGATTCGTTATTGAATTTAGTTTTAATTAAATAAACACCTTGCTCTAATTCTGAAACATTCAATATAGATTGATTTGTTTCTCCAATAGTTTTAGAAAGAATCAATGCGCCAGCCATATTGTAAACCTGAATTGATTGAATAGATTGGTCAGCATTAATATTAACAATATCATGACTTGGGTTCGGGTAAACCTCAAGTCTATTGATAACCTCATTCTTTATCCCTAATTCTCCGGATTCTTCCGAACAAATACTTTTAATTCCAGATTCGAACAATGAAAGACTAATTTCACTTAGCTCACCTTCGAAAGTAAGGTAGTAACCATTATACATATCAAAATCTGTAGCACTTTCATCTAAATCTATAGTAACCCCTTCAATTGTCATTGGAAAAGCGCCATCAAGATAAGTAAAACTACCGCCGTTAATAGCGAATCCCATATAAGCCAATTGTGCTTCCATTGCATAAATTTCGAATGTTGCAATTTGTGATTCACCTGACATAGCAAAGCTTAAAACACCGTTGCTACCATAAAATCCTGGTTGACTCATTTGGTTGATACCAACATAAGGCGCAATATCATCAATTTCGTCACTTAAAGTGATTGATAAATCATCCTCGCCCCATGTACCCACTACTCCATTTTCTAACATACTTGGTGCCCATGCGTCTAATGTAAAATCTTCACACATCATTGGTTCAGGTTCAACAGGTAATATCGTTCTACAAATACTTGTAATGCCAGATTCGAATAAAACAATACCAATGTTGTCAATTTCACCTTCGAATGTCAAATAAGCAGCATCCCACGAATCAAAACCAGGAGCTGAATCATCCAAATCAATTACAACACCATCAACTGTCATTGGGAATGAAGAATTAATTGGATAAAATGGAGAGCCATTAATTGTAAAGCCCCAATCGTCAGCATCCATCCAACCATAAACTTCAACCGAAACAATTTGATTTTCACCTGTCATTTCAAACCCAACTTCTACATCTCCTCCATAAAAACCTCGAACATCACTATTCAGTCCACACCACAAATCACCTAAGCCAGCATCATTAATTGAAATTGACAAGTCATCTTCACTCCAAGTTCCTGCAATATCACCAGCTTCGAAAGTAGCTTCTTCCCATGTATCTAACGTGAAATCCTCACAACCTTCTGGCATAACATCACGCAAATCTGTTTTACAAATACCTGTAATTCCTGATTCGAATAAAACAATACCAATTTCATCTATTTCACCTTCAAATATTAAATAAGCCGCATCCCAAGAATCAAAACCAGGAGCTGAATCATCCAAATCAATTACAACACCATCAACTGTCATTGGAAATGATGAATTTATTGGGTAAAATGGAGAGCCATTAATTGTAAAACCCCATTCGTCTGATACAAACCAACCAAATACTTCTATTGAAATGCTTTGATTATCTCCTGTCATTTCAAAATCAACTTGTGCATCCACACCATAAAAACCTGGCTCGAATGCGTTTAATCCTGCCCAAACACCACCTAATCCAGGATCGCTAATAGAAATCGACAAATCATCTTCACCCCAGGTTCCTGCAATATCTCCGGACTCATAAGTAGCCTCTCCCCATGTATCCAAAGTGAAATCTTCACAACCTTCAGCCAAAGGCTCATCTGGGATGTCAGTTGCACATAAAAATGTAATTCCCGACTCAAATAAAATAATTCCTATATCATCAATTTCACCTTCAAATCTTAAATAAGAGACGTCCCATGAATCAAAATCTGGTGCAGATTCATCCAAATCGATTACAACCCCGTCAACAGTCATCGGAAAAACAGAATTAATTGGAATCATTGCTGAGCCATTAATACTAAATCCCCATTCTGAAGACTCTAACCATCCATAAACAGTATAATTTACTAGTTGGTTTTCACCAGAAAATTCAAAATCGACTTGTGCATTCCAGCCATAGAGCCCCGGTTCGTATGCATTTAAACCAATCCCCCCATCTCCTATACCTGGATCACTAACAGAAAATGATAAATCATCCCCATCCCAATCTCCTATGATATCATCATACATATATACAGCTTCAGGCCAGGATACCTCATCTGTTAAATCTGCACAAATGGATTCTTGTGAATAATTTATATGGACTATTCCCAACAGTCCGAGTAATAAAAATTGTAGTTTTTTCATAGTGTAAGTTTTATACCATTAAGACACACTGAAATTTTATGGGGTTGCTTTTAATTTTGACTTTAAATTATTTATCATTACATTTGTAAGTGATTACTCACTTATATGACGGTAAAACAAAAATCAATTCTAAATGTTGCGCTACAGCTCTTTGCAGACAACGGATATGACGCAACCTCAACTAAAAATATTGCTATTGAGGCAGGTGTTTCAGAAGGCTTAATTTTTAGACATTTTCAAAATAAAGAAGGCCTTTTAAGTGCAATATTAAGTGAAGGAGGGAATAAAATCGCAAATTATATTGCACCAATATTCGAATTAGAGGACCCGAAATTGATGCTAACCTATATTATAGAAATTCCTTTTAAAATTAAAAAAAAGGAACATGCTTTTTGGCGACTATTATACGCTTTAAAATGGCAGAAAAAAGAATACAATACGGATGCAACAAAAGTATTAGAAGAATTAGCAAGCAAAGCTTTTAAGACTTTAGGTTATGCTGATCCAGCAACAGAAGCAAAACTACTCTTGCTTTTCTTAGATGGAGCAGCAACACATATTTTATTAAAAGACAAACAAACTGACCTAAAACTGATTTTAGAAAGCCTAAAACAGAAATACAATTTATAGTACATAAGACCTAAATACATTATGAGAGAAATAGATAAATCTAAACCAGTAATGGTAACTGGTGCTACCGGTTATGTAGCAGGTAGATTAGTTGAAAAACTATTGAACGAAGGATTAACTGTGCATGCTGCAGTTCGAAATCCCAACGATAAAAACAAAACCAAATATTTAGATGCCATTGCAGAAAAATCTTCTGGCCAAATAAAATATTTTAAAGCAGACTTGTTGGCTGAAGGATCTTATGACGAAGCTGCAGCAGGTTGTGAATTAGTATTTCATACAGCATCTCCATTTAGTTTAGGTGTGAAAGATGCACAAAAAGATTTGGTCGATCCCGCATTAAAAGGAACCCGTAATGTCTTGAACGCTGCATCAAAATCTGGCACCGTGAAACGAGTTGTTTTAACCAGCAGTTGTGCGGCGATTTACGGTGACAATAAAGATGTTTTAAGCATGCCGAACCAAACAATGACTGAGAATATATGGAATACGAGTTCGTCGCTAACACACCAACCTTATTCGTACTCGAAAACTGTAGCGGAGAAAGAAGCTTGGAAATTAGCAGGAGATCAAAGTCAATGGGATCTTGTTACGATTAACCCATCTTTGGTTGTAGGACCGGGAATCAATCCTCATGCAACGTCAGAGACTTTCTCGATCATGAAAATGTTAGGGAATGGAGACATGAAAATGGGGGCTCCAGATTACCAAATTGGCGCTGTTGATGTTCGTGACCTCGCAACCGCTCATTATAACGCTGGCTTTATTCCTGCAGCACAGGGAAGACATATCATTTCAGCAGAAAACACCAGCTTTTTGGGCTTAGCTGAAAAACTTAGCAAGACATTCCCAAGTTATCCATTACCATCTAAAAAACTACCAAAATTTTTGGTATGGTTAGCAGGACCTTCTCAAGGCATGACACGTAAAACGGTTGCCAAAAATATCGGCTATCCTTTTAAAGCAGACAATTCAAAGAGTATAAAAGAATTGGGAATGAATTACCGCCCAATGACAGAAACAATTACTGATTTCTTCCAACATTTAGTAGACGAAAAAGTGATTACCGGTAAAAAATAAAATGTTATCAAACTAAAAACGAGTCCATTTACAATTTGTAAAGGACTCGTTTTTTTTATGCTTTTATATATAATCTGTCTAAAAAGTTACCACATTTTTAAAGTAAGTTTGACCGTTCCCATTAAATATAAATTCATAAGATTGACCATTACTAAATTCCAACGTTATTTTATTCTCACCTTCCTTTAAAGGAATGCGCGTATAATGAATTTGACCCGGTAATGTTTGCCAATTTCTCGTATCTGCTTTTTCCGTCGCCACATTCACTATTCCAAGTGCTGCTCCCGCATATTCATTCTCCTTAGCCAAGGCCAATTCAGACACTTTTTTCAATGTTAATCTCAATAAGTTCTTTCCTAATTCTTTTAAATAATTATCCTTTTCATATTGTAATGCGATTGCCGTAATATCAGCAACCAAAGCCATTCTTTCTGTCTGACCATTCGCCTGCATTTTTAATTGAATATTCGGAATCGGTCGAGGAATCAAGAATGCTGAAGCCACACGAACCAGTCCAATATCACTTGCTTTGAAATTCGGATTGTCCTGCTCAAAATTATAGTCAACTGGAATAATTATATCCCCTGATTGAAAGAAATAGACACCATTTATTTTCACCAATGAAAAGAATAAATTATTCTCATCCTTAATTGGTGCCAGACCATTCTCCCAAAAAATTATTGCTTCGCCATTCGTTACATCTGGATAAGGAACCGGATTATCCACAGTCATTCTAGCATAGGCCCCCGTTCTAGAAATATCTTGCTCCAAAAAACCTGGAATGTTTCCTTTAAACAAACCCGTCTCATCATTCAAATAAATTTCCTTCGCATTCCTATATGCAATAAATGCATTGTTATAATCATTATCCATTTCATATAACATGCCCATCATGATCATCCCTAACGGATCTTTGCCATATTTCTTTTCTTTCGAATTGACATCAGCGTCATTTTGGGCAGCTGTTAAATCTAATCTCCTTGCTTCAACAAGCGCCTCCTCAACATTGCCCAATTGCAAATAATTCAATGCTTTATAATAATGAACTAAAATCTCCTCGTTTGGGGAAGTTTTATAAGGTTGAATTGATTGATTAACTGTAGCACCAACCGTCATTTCAAATATGTTACGATACATTCCCATCATATCATCAGCCTTATTCAAATAAACATTACTCTGTTCGAATTCGCCTCTTAAATTACTTAAGCGACCCATTTCAAGGTAATACAATAAGCTGTTACGCCTTTTACTTAAATACTTGTTCTTTTCAATTACCGATTGCGCATTTTTATAATCACCGCTCAGTAAAGCACGTTCTGCAGAAGAAGTCTTATCGTAATAAGTTGCACAACCCATAACGAAAAGTCCGACCAGAACAATCAAGAAATGATATGTTAATCTATTGCGAAACATGTGATTAAATTAGGGATTTGGTTGGAGCAATGCGTGAATACTCGATTCGACGCATTGCTCTAATAAAGTTCGTTTTAAGAATTAATTTTTAACGAATTTTTTAATCTTTTTGTCACCGATCCAAACAATTTCATTCGTTTGCATATTGGTTAACTCCAGGTCAATTTGGTAATAAACTACTTTCTTTCTGTCCAATGCATCCACAATCGAATTGATTGATCCTTGCATCATGTAGTCCGCTCCAACTTCAAGACCCCACTTCTTCATTGTTGATACAGATGCATTATCTTGTTGATCTGCACGTTCGCCACGAATAGCTTCACGTTTTTCACCACCTTGCACCAATCTCACTTTTTGAGAAGTAATAAAACTCTTTTCAATATCTTTCATAAAAGTTTCTGCATCAATATGCTCATGACTTTTATTCTTAACAAAACCAACAATTACGACCGGCTTCTCTTTTACTTGTGTCATATGATTTTTTAACCAAACTTCAGACAACACCTGTTCTACCATTGCTTCTGCAGTTAATTTCGAATCCACATCATTCCATTTCCCACTAATATCAATCTCCTCTGAAGGATCTACTCTAGAAACTGATCTAAAACAACTTTGCATTGTCATGGCAATTACAGCCAAAAAAACTAATTTAATTCCTACCGTTTTCATAATTCCTTTTTTATCGTTTCAAACTTTTATCTTAATAAATAATACAGACCTAATCCAGCACCTAAACCTAGTAATGGATTGATGTTGTTATAATGAGGGTAATTATAACCATAATTTCGATATCCATTATAATATCTATTGCCATAATTATTATATGATGGTCCATAATAATTTCCATAACATCCATCATATCTACCTCTTGTTTCGTAACGCAATTTTTTCAACTCATATTTACGCTCTAAACGCAAATCTTTTGCTTCTTGTTTTGCTTCGCGCCAATCGTATGCTTTATATGTGTCTTGTATCGTTTGACTTTGGTTGGCAGTTAATTCTACTGATCTTTCAGCATATTTCTCTGCACTTTTTTGATAGTTAGGATTTTGATCTGGCAATAATTCTTGCGCAAAACCAATTGATGATACCAAGCCAATCATCATTCCTAAAATTAGTCTACCCTTTTTCATATCTTCAATTTTTATCTAATTTAATTATTTGAAAGTAACAATACAAACGCTGTGCCAAAATCGTCTTTTAATTATCTAAATCGTTTTAGTATCTAAATGTTTTAGCTCGTGTAAAACGAATTGAACTTTTCACACAAACTATATTACTCATAATTTCTTATAATTCGCCCTGCTTTATTTATTACTTTTGATACTTAAAAAGGAATTATGCGTAAAATTTTGATCAAAAATATAAAGGGTTTAGTTGGTGTTTTGGAAGAAAATACGGCTGCATTGCGCGGTGATGAATTAAATCAGATCAATATTTTAGAAAACGCCTTCCTTGCTATTGAAGATGGAAAAATATCTTTCTATGGACCGATGGATGAATTGGCTGGAATTGCAGACTGGACAGATTTAGAAATTATAGATGCAGAAGGAAAATTTGTTTTGCCCGCTTTTTGTGACTCTCATACGCATACCGTTTTCGCTGCTAGTCGTGAAAATGAATTTGAGGATAGAATTAAAGGTTTGACTTACGAAGAGATTGGTAAAAAAGGTGGTGGTATTTTAAATTCCGCAGCCAAATTAGCCAATATGTCGGAAGATCAATTATTCGAAGATGCTTTGGCTCGATTAGAATTAATGCAATCATACGGAACGGGTGCAGTAGAAATAAAAAGTGGTTACGGCTTAAGTACAGCGGCTGAAATCAAAATTCTGCGTGTAATAAAACGATTGAAAGCAGCATCGCCCTTAACTATTAAAGCAACTTTTTTAGGAGCGCATGCTTTCCCTACTGAATTTAAAGAGAATCAAGAAGGTTATGTTGATTTGATCATCAATGAAATGTTACCGATTATTGTAAAAGAAAATCTTGCTGATTATATTGATGTTTTCTGTGAGCGAAATTATTTTTCTCCCGATCAATTGGATAGAATTCTTACAGCTGGATTGGCTGCAGGATTAAAGCCCAAAATTCATGTAAACCAATTCTCTGTTTTAGGAGGAATTGGAATCGGAGTGAAACACCAAGCCGTTTCTGTTGATCACCTTGAAGAAATGGATGAAAATGACATTGCTATTCTAAAAGAAGCAAATACAATCGCAACCGCATTACCGAGTTGTTCTTTCTTTTTAGGTATACCTTATGCTCCGGTTAGAAAAATGTTAGACAATAATATCCCTATCGCATTGGCAACTGATTTTAATCCCGGTTCAACACCAAGTGGAAATATGCAATTTGTCAACTCTCTGGCTTGCATTCAAATGAAATTGACACCAACTGAAGCGGTTAATGCAACGACTATAAACGGTGCATATGCCATGGAAATTGCGAACGAATTAGGCTCAATCACTATCGGTAAAAAAGCGAATATTATTATCACCAAACCGATGCCTTCCCTTGCCTATATGGCTTATACTTTCGGAGATAATGTTGCTGAGCAGACTTTGATATTTTAATGCGGTTTTTAGTCCGACTTATCTTTTCATTACTGCTAGGCTTTGTTTGCATCCAATTGCTACTGGTTTATAATAGCAATTACACCATTAACCTGAGCAGTTATGAATTATTGGGCGTTCTAATTATTCTTACTGTTGCTTATCTTTTTATCGAAAAGAAAATTCTCCGTTAAATAAGGCCAATTAATATTTGCTTAACATAAGGGTAATCTATCGAATACAAATCGACCAGTTTATTCTTAAGAATTTTGCCGAAAAAAAACGATGGAACTCTTCATGCTTACTTTCGCTGCATTATTCTCAGTGATCAACCCTCTAGGTACAGTGCCCATATTTGTTGGACTGACAAAATCAAATTCAAAACGTGAACGACAATCGACTGCTTTTTGGGCGGCGACTAATGTTCTGATTATTCTTTTGATCTCATTTTTTATAGGGAAATACCTTTTACTCTTCTTCGGAATTAGTTTAGACGCACTAAAAATTGCAGGTGGTTTAATCATAACATCCTCAGGATTTGCGTTGCTTACAGGAAAGTTCACAGAACATAAAGGAATGAAAAAAAGAGAAAAAGACGATGCCTTTAATCGCTCTGAAGTGACTTTAACACCTCTTGCCATACCGATGCTCGCTGGCCCAGGAACAATCTCTTTGCTGATTACTTATAACCAAGAATATACTTTAGACTTAGACCGAGTTTGGATTGTAAGCGCCATTGTTTTTGTATCCATTATAATCTACTTGGTGTTGCGCAGCTCCTTTTTGATTGTCAAAATTTTGGGCGCATCAGGTATAAATGCCTTGTCGCGAATTATTGGATTTATTGTGATTGCTATAGGTATTGAATATATCGCTGGTGCCGTTCGTTCAATCTACCTTTCATTAAACTGATTCTAATATACCACCCTGCTTAATTTGGCTCACAACAAAGGAAGAATGTACATTGACAATATTCGGGATTTTCGCTAATTTATTGGTTAGAAAATCTCGATAACCTTCCATATTCGGAATATAAGCCTTTAATAAATAATCGTGCTCACCCGTTACGTGATAACATTCAGTCACCTCATCCAATAAATTAATTTGTTTTTCAAAATTGACCAAAAGCGCTTTGGCGTGTTCTTTTAAGGAGATATGAATAAGTACGGACAATTCTAGTCCTACTTTTGCAGGATTAATAGTTGCACGATACCCTTCAATAATACCACTTTTTTCCAACCGTTTAATTCGTTCATAAACTGGTGTAGTTGTCAATTTCAATTCGAATGCCAATTGTTTAATTGTCATCGACGAATCTTGTTGTAAAAAACGTAAGAGTTGTTTGTCAATATTATCTAATGCCATGGTCGATTTTTCTAGTAAAAGCGATTTTCAAAGTAAATATCAGCAAATTAACACATAAAAACTTAATAAGCTAGTTAAATTTTCTAAACCAATCCGATTTTACAGTTTTATATTCTATATATACCGAGCTTTACAGTTCAATAATCTATATAATATGAATTCAAAGAAACTTCACCCAGAAAGCCTCATGATGTCTTACGGTTATAAACCAGAGCTATCAGAAGGAGCAATTAAATGTCCTATTTTTCAAACATCAACTTTTGTTTTTAAAAATGCTCAAGAAGGTAAAGCCTTTTTTGAATTGGCTTATGGATTAAGAGATAAAGGCGAAAACGAAGAAATGGGTCTTATTTACAGTCGACTTAACAATCCAGACTTAGAGATTTTAGAGCAACGTTTAACCTTGTGGGACAAAGCAGATGATTGCGCAGTTTTTGAAAGTGGAATGGCTGCAATTTCAACAACATTATTGGCTTTTTTAAGTCCTGGTGACTTATTATTGTACAGCAATCCAACTTATGGTGGAACGGATCATTTTATTAAACATGTTTTAACAAAATTCGGCGTTCATATCGTTCCTTTTGACGCAAATGCTTCGAAAGAATCAATACAAAAAACAATCAATGAAAGCGGACACGGTGATGCTTTGGCAATGATTTATATTGAAACACCTGCCAACCCAACCAATGCATTAATTGATATTGAAATGTGTCACGAAATTTCAAAAGAATATTCGACTGACGATAAAAAAGTAATCTTAACTGTTGACAATACTTATATGGGGCCAATTTGGCAACATCCAATGGATCAAGGAGCAGATTTAGTTTTATATTCTGCAACGAAATATATTGGTGGACACAGTGATGTTATCGCAGGAGCTGTTCTAGGTAATTCAACCGATATGGCTGCAATTAAAGGAATGAGAACATTCTTAGGTAACCAAACCAGTCCGAATACGGCTTGGTTATTAATGAGAAGTCTTGAAACTTTAAAATTAAGAATGGACAAGCAAGAAGCAAACGCGAAAGCTGTTGCAGATTTCTTATTAAATCATGACAAAGTAGAACGCACTTATTATTTAGGTCATTTAGCTGAAGGTTCGGCCCAAGCCGCAATATTCAAAAAACAATGTCTTGGAACAGGTGGTATGGTTTCGTTTGATATTAAAGGAGGAGAAAAAGAAGCTTTTCAATTCTTAAACGCCCTTAAATTGATAAAGTTAGCTGTTAGTTTAGGTGGAACAGAAAGTTTAGCTGAACATCCAGCATCTATGACACATGCCGGAATTGATCCTGAAGAAAGATTAAAACATAGCGTTTCAGACCAATTGGTTCGTATTTCAGTTGGTGTTGAACATCCGGATGATATTATCGCTGATATTACACAAGCTTTTAACGCTTAATAAAAATTGTAAATCATAGAAAAGGGCTGAAACTAAAACTTTAGTCCTTTTTTTTTGCTCAATATTCCGCAGGTTTTTAAGTATTTTAACAGAGATCTGTAATTATTTGCCCTAAAAACCGTTATTTTCGTAATTCTAAAAAATTCTAAACGTGTCGATAGAAGTAAAAAACGCATTTAAGTACTACGGTGAACAAGCAGCTTTAAACGATGTTTCATTCACAATTCCCTCAGGAGAAATAGTAGGTTTTCTTGGTCCCAACGGAGCAGGTAAGTCGACGATGATGAAAATACTTACTTGCTTTTTACCAAAATCTTCTGGCGACATAAAAGTTTGCGATTTAGATGTTGAAGAACATGCGATTGAAGTCCGCAAAAAGGTTGGTTATTTACCTGAACACAATCCTTTGTATTTGGATATGTATGTGAAGGAATATTTGAGTTTTGTGGCAGGTGTTTATTCCTTACCGAATAAAGCCAATCGTGTTAAAGAGATGATTGATTTAGTTGGATTAGGGAAAGAGCAAAACAAACAAATTGGAGCACTTTCGAAAGGTTATAGACAAAGGGTTGGATTGGCACAAGCGATCATTCACGATCCTGAAGTTTTAATTTTAGATGAACCAACAAGTGGATTGGATCCTAATCAATTGGTTGACATTAGAAAAGTAATTCTAGAAATTGGTAAAACCAAAACAGTGATGCTTTCGACGCATATAATGCAAGAAGTGGAAGCTATTTGTGATCGTGTAATTATCATTAAAGAAGGTAAGATTGTTGCTGATGATAGTGCCAAACACATTCAACAGAAAAACATACAAGAACAAACCATACTCGTAGAGTTTGAAGATGTTGTATCCAAAAATCAATTGTCAAAAATTAACGGCGTAATCTCAGTAAAAGAGCTAGAGAACAATAATTGGTTGATTGCTGGTGATGGTGATATCAGAAAAAACATTGCACGTTTTGGGCAAGAACAAAACATACTTGTATTGAGTATGGCATTGAATGAAAAATCGATGGAGCAAGTATTCAAAGAGTTAACGAGTAATTAACCCTTAGCAATAAACACATTTTTAGGCTCAGTAAAAAAGTTCAGTGCTTCAAATCCACCTTCACGACCGACACCCGAATTTTTAACACCTCCAAATGGCGTTCTTAAGTCGCGAACTAACCATGCATTCACCCATACAATGCCACTGTGAATTTCGTCAGCAACGCGATGTGCTCTGCTTAAATTCTCAGTCCACACTGTTGCTGCTAAACCATATTCGGTAGAGTTCGCCATCATTAAGACTTCCTCTTCTGTGTCAAATGGCGTGATAGTCACAACTGGCCCAAAAATCTCTTCTTGATTCGTTCGACAATCAAAAGCTAAACCTTCGATAATTGTAGGTCGCAAATAATATCCACCTGCATATTCACCTTCTAAAAAAACACGCTCTCCACCTGTAAGCACTGTTCCACCCTCTTCTTTTGCCAAAGCAATATAAGACAATACTTTTTCAAGATGTGGTTCAGAAACCAAGGCGCCTAATTTTGCTTCAGGATCCTCCGGATAAGACACTTTCGATTGCGACACTTTCTCAACGAATGCGTCTCTGAATTTTTCATAAATCGGTCGTTCAACAAATATTCTAGAACCACACAAACATATCTGACCTTGATTGGCAAATGAAGAACGAATCGTCGTACTCAATGCCTTTTTAAAATCACAATCAGCAAATATGATATTTGGGTTTTTACCGCCCAATTCTAATGACAATTTCTTAAACATCGGCGCTGCAATTTTTGCAATAGTCGCACCTGTTGATGTTCCACCTGTAAATGAAATGGCTTTAATTTTCGGATCTCTTGTTATAGCATCTCCAACGTTTTGTCCTAAACCATGAACGATATTTAAGACCCCTGCAGGAAGTCCTGCTTCGGCACAAACCTCAGACAACATAAAAGCAGTCATCGGCGTAATTTCTGAAGGTTTTGCAATGACACAATTCCCTGCTGCCAATGCTGGCGCAATTTTCCAAGTAAATAAATACAATGGCAAATTCCAAGGAGAAATACAACCTACAACACCAATCGGTTTACGTAAAGTATAGTTAATACCTACCCCTTCCATATAGTGCGATTCTGCCGCATAATGTAAAATTGCTGTCGCAAAAAACTTAATATTGCTCACTGCACGTGGAATATCAACATGATTTGCCAATGAAACTGGCTTACCATTATCCAACGATTCGGCATGTGCAAATTCGTCCATTCTCGCCTCAATTAAATCGGCAATTTTAACCATAATGGCACTGCGTTCATCCTTTGGCATATTTGACCAAGCTGGAAATGCATTTTCAGCAGCATCAACAGCCAAATCGATATCCGCTTTGGTAGAATTAGGAATTTTCGAATAAACCTTCCCGCGAGATGGATCAATATTATCCAAATAATCACCTGAAACTGGCGCTAAAAATTTACCGTTGATATAATTCTTAATCTCTTTCATCATGCATTAGTATTAGGAATTTGAAGATGTCGATCTCCAAAGCAAGGTTAAATTTAGTGATAATCTTTCTGAATGTTGTGTTGACGAGTTGAATTCGTGCCAAGAATCATTTAAAAGAAGATAGCGTTTCACATTAAATTAGTACCTTCGCAGACACATTTAATGTAAATAATTTAACTATGGAAAATGTAGCTTATGCCGGTATGATTGGGATGCCACAAGTTATTTTGATCGCCGTTGTAATTCTTTTATTGTTCGGTGGACGAAAATTACCTGAATTAATGAAGGGTTTTGGAAAAGGACTGAAGGGATTTAAGGATGAAATGGGTGGAGAAAAGGACAAATCGAAAGACAAAATAGAAGAATAAAGGACTTGCTTAATTATGTATAAAAATTTTGCAGAAATTAAGTCTGCCATACAAAGTGGTGTTTCTGTTGAAAGCATCGCGAAATACTATCTGGGTAGAATTGAAGAAACGAAGCAGTTAAATGCTTTTTTGGAGGTTTTTACTGAAGATGTATTAATTCAAGCGCAAGCAGTAGACGCTAAACTAAAATCGAATACAGCAGGTAAACTTGCTGGTATGGTGATTGGTTTAAAGGATAATCTTGCGTACAAAGGTCATCATGTATCCAATTCATCTAAAATTTTAGAAGGTTTTGAATCTTTATATACAGCAACTGCTGTACAAAGATTATTGGATGAAGATGCCATTATTATTGGTCGTTTAAATTGTGACGAATTTGCCATGGGCAGTTCGAATGAAAATTCGGCTTTTGGTCCTGTTCTCAATCCAATCAACGAGAAAATGGTTCCTGGCGGGTCGTCAGGTGGATCGGCAGCTGCAATTGCAGCAAATCTTTGTACCGCTGCATTAGGTAGTGATACAGGAGGTTCAATCAGACAACCAGCTTCTTTTACTGGGACTATCGGATTTAAACCTACTTATGGTCGTATTTCTAGATATGGTTTATTGGCATACGCTTCTTCTTTTGACCAAATTGGTCCGTTTACAACAACGGTAGAAGATAGTGCATTATTGACGAGTATCATGTGTGGGAAAGATGAGTATGACAGTACAGCTTTGCAAGAAGGTGCACCAGATTTATCTTTAAAGTTCGACCCAAATAAAAAATTAAAAATCGCATACATTTCAGATTGTCTTGAAAGTAAAGGCATCGATTCTGAAATTGTAAATCGCACCAAAGAAATTATTGCTTCTTTACAAGCAGAAGGTCATACGGTAGAACCTGTTTCATTCCCATTTTTGGATGTAATGGTTCCAACTTATTATGTATTGACAACCGCTGAAGCATCTTCAAATTTAGCACGTTATTCTGGTGTCCATTTTGGTTACCAATCTCCCACAGCTGAAGGTGTAGAAAATACTTATAAAAAATCTCGCTCTGAAGGCTTTGGTGAAGAGGTGAAAAGAAGAATTATGTTAGGTACGTTTGTTTTATCTCATGGATATTATGATGCTTACTATACAAAAGGACAAAAAGTTAGACGTGTCATTCAAGATAAAACGAAAGCTATTTTTGAGGATTACGATATCATCTTAACCCCTACTACACCATCTACAGCATTTGAAATTGGTAAAAATGACAAAGATCCAATTACAATGTATTTACAAGATATTTTCACGGTACAAGCGAATTTAGCAGGGAATCCAGCGATTTCTTTACCGATTGGAAATCACTCGAACGGACTACCTTTTGGTATTCAGTTAATGGGCAAACCATTTCAGGAAGCTGATTTATTTGCTTTTTCTGACTACTTAATGGCTGCCAATAAAAACTAAATAAAATAATGCTTAAATCGTTTCTGACATTTATTGGACTAATGTCCTTTGTATCTATTGCTCAAGATTCAACTGATTTGAATCTCGATCATAACGATGACTCTTTAACTTACGAACGATTTTTAGATGTTATAGAAAACTCTATTCGAGCATACAATATTGAAACTTGGGGCAAAGACAATGCTTATCAAATTATTGAAGATCTTGGTTATGCAGAAGATGATAAACCTGACTTCTCTGATTCGATTTATAAGCTGCGCTTAAACACTTTAAACGCTTCGACAATAATTGATATTGAAGACAACGAGGATGTCATTAAAACTTTAAAATACTTTATCAGAAACCGTCGAACGTTTACGGCGATTTGTTTAGGCCGATCGAAGATGTTTTTCCCGATGTACGAGCAATATTTAGACAAGTATGAGATTCCAATGGAATTGAAATATTTATCTGTTATTGAAAGTGGATTGAGACCTACGGTTAAGTCGAGGGTTGGTGCTGCTGGTTTATGGCAATTCATGTACCGAACAGGTAGAATGTTTGGTCTTGAGACTGATTCGTATGTTGATGAACGAATGAATCCAGAAATGGCAACGGATGCAGCTTGTCGATATTTAAAATATCTCTACGGTTTATACGGCGATTGGAGCTTAGCATTGGCGGCATATAATGCAGGCCCAGGTAACGTTAATAAAGCAATTAGAAGATCAGGGGGCAAGATGAATTATTGGGAGTTGAGACCCTTTTTACCGAAAGAAACGCAAATGTATGTGCCTAATTTTATTGCGATGCTTTATATGATGACCTATTATGCAGATCACAATATAACAGCGAAAGAAGCACAGGTTTATTTGCATGATGTTGATACAGTTTGTGTAAAATCTAGTTTTAGAATTTCACATTTGGATACGCTTTTAGGAATAACTAAGGATGAATTTAATTATTTAAATCCTGTTTATAAAACGGATATTGTTCCGCAAACAATGCCTTATCAATGCATCACTTTGCCGATTGAAAAAATAGATAGTTTCTTATTCATTGAAGACAGTTTATATGCTTACGACAAATTCTTAGAATCTATCGGTGAAAGTTTTGTTGCCTTAGAAAAGAAAAAAACACATGTTGTTAAACCTGATCAGCGCATCTTAGAAATTGCAGAAATGTACGACGTAACTGTGAGTGATATTAAAGGATGGAATGGTTTGCGATCAAGTACTATTTATCCAGGTCAACGATTAACAATACGCGTAACTGAACGAAGATATATTGAAAAAAGTGAAGCCGCTAAAATCGAATCAAAACCGAGCAGCAGTCACAAGTCATCAAGTACAAAAACTGTAGATGATGGCAAGTATGAATATTATACTTTACGTTCAGGAGAAAGCCTTTGGACAGTAAGTCAAAAATTTGGCATATCTTTTGTTGATTTACAAGCATTAAATAAAGGATTAGATCCTAAACGAATGCAACCTGGCGACAAAATCAAAATAAAGCGCCTCTAAAAGTATAGCTAATGAAATTTTTACTCTTCGGTGCCTTATCTCTTCTTCTTTTCTCCTGTGACAACAATGTAAATCGCGATGATTTATTGCCCAATGCAAGTGGTAAACACGGAGAGATATTTATCCTAACTGAAAATCAAATTTGGGACGGAGAAATCGGAGAAATGGTTCGAACTAGATTAGCTAAAAAAGCAAAAGGTCCCTATTTACGACCTGAGCCGACTTATTATTTCTCTCATACAACACCAAAAAACCTCAACCATATCAATCAATTGCGCAGAAATATGTTACGTATTATGATTGATCGTGATTCGGCCTATACGGAAACAAAAGTTGAATTAAAACCAAATTACTTCGCCAAAAATCAATTATTGGTCATCTTAAAAGATTCGGATGAAGAACGATTGTATAATTATGTAAAAAATAATTTCGACGAAATAGTTGATATTTTTGAAGCCAACGAAATCAAACAATTGGGCCAGATTTATCGAAGTGAAGCGAATAGAAATATTAAAGCGCGAACGGAAGAGATGTATGGAATTTCGATTGCTTTGCCTAAGAAAATGGAATTCAAATACGAGAAAGATGGATTTATGCTCATCAAACGCGATCGATCAAGTTCGTTTATGGCGAACGAATCGACCAATGCTGATGGCGGAACTTTTTGGATTCAACAAGGCTTTATGTTCTGGGCAGAACCATATAAAGACGAATCTCAATTAACTGTGCAAGGCGTTTTAAATAATCGTGATTCTGTTTTAAAAGCTAATATTCCAGGACGTCTTTCTGGCACCTATATGGGCACAGAATATGACGAGTATTATAAGCCAGAGTCGAAAGTATTCAGATACAATGGACATTACACAATTGAAGTGAGAGGATTGTGGAAATACAAAGGCGAATCCTTTATTGGAGGCGGCGGACCTTTTGTTCAATACACTATTTTAAACGAAACTAGGAACCTAGTAATCACTGTTTGCGGCTATGTCTATGCGCCTAAATTCAATAAGCGTGACTATATCAGAGAGATTGACGCCATCCTTAATACCATCGAATTAGTTAATTAGCATATGCGTGATACCCATCATAATTTTGAGCAATTAATCGACGATTATTTAGCAAAAAAAATAAATGGTGAAATTGATTTAACCACCATTAAAACGGAGTTAAAAGAGGTTCATCTACTAGACGAGGATAAGGTTTCTGAAATAGTAAAAATTATAGCTGACGAAGAAATATTGGCTTTACAAAACGGAGCCGTTCCAAATAATTTTAAGATCCTATCTCGACTGACACCTTACCTATTTATAGGCGTTGGAATCATGTTTATTGCAGTTGCGATTTATTTTCTCATTGAAAAACGAGAACTAGGACTGAATAAATTTCTGCCTTATATTATCATTCTAGGTGGTGTTTATATGATTTGGAAATATTTGAGAAGGTTGTTGGGGAAGTAGATAACTTAGGCATCTAGATTAAGTGCTAAAATCCTCATAGCTCCGTAGTAGCTATCCTGCTGCGGTCTGTTACCTCTAGTTCCATTGTTTCCAAAATCATCTTATCATCCTTAACATTGGCGGCAAGCAATAAACCTCTTTTAAAATTCCAGTATCATTTATATAATTACTAGCGGATGAATATTTCCAATCCTCAGGATTTATTACGAAATCTTCTTGAACAGGATTGTTATGAATATAATTAATCTTTTCCCAAACGAATTTTTCAGTAAATAATTCGATTGCATGATTTCCAGTTTTCCAAAATTTAAAGCTTTCGTTACTTTTATATGTTTCTCCGTTCTTCTGAAACATATTTAACATCCATTCTCTTCGACTTTCTGGTTCATTTATAATTTGGAAAAACACTTTTTTAACTATATGTCTTTTAAAATCCCTAATTGTATCAGCTAATTGAAAAGGCTCATCGCAATTAACAACTAAATGCAAATGGTTTGTCATTAAACAATATGCATAAACATTTAGTCCTTTATTTTTAATACAATAACGCAAAGAGTCAACAACGGCTTTTTTATGATTGTTTCTGGTAAACACGTCTATCCAATCAACTACCGTTAGCGTTAAATAATAACTACTATTTAATTTGATCGTATGTTTTACACCTTTTTCGATTAATTAAAAATAGCGAAATAAATTGAGTTTTATAGACAACCAATTTCTTTATTGTGACTTGGTAAAGATTTATGTTTATTGCAAGATTTACCAGCCGCAGCAGCACAGCTACATGCGGAGCAAATCCTGCGGAGCTGAAAATTCTGCACTCCGTAGTAGCTGCGCTGCTGCGGTACATTGTAAATAAGCTGAGTTTTATAGACAACCGATTTCTTTATTGTGACTTGGTAAAGATTTATGTTTATTGCAAGATTTAACAGCCGCAGCAACGCAGCTACATGCGGATATTTATATGATTTGGAAATATTTGAGAAGGTTGTTGGGAAAGTAGATAACTTAGGCATCTAGATTAAGTGCTAAAATCTCATCGAATAAAACCCTATCATTGGCCAACCTCGGTACTTTGTGTTGCCCACCTAATTTACCAGCACTCTTTAGCCATTTTTCGAACAAACCCGGAGATGCAACATTCATTTTCACTTGTGCCAATGCATTTTCGTGAGACCGCTTGGCTTCATAATCAGAATTGCAATTTTTTAATGCTTCGTCTAAATAACGCGTGAAATCTTCAATCGATTCCGGTGCCTTTTTAAACTCAATCAACCACTCATGACCGCCAGCATTGCCATCTGTCATATAAATTGGAGCTGCGGTATATTCGATAATTTCAGCATTTGTTTTTTTACATGCCTCACTAATTGCTATATCTGCATTCTCTACAACAATTTCTTCACCAAATGCATTGATAAAACTTTTCGTTCGACCGGTTACCTTGAATCGGAACGGTGTTTTTGATGTAAAGCGAATCGTATCACCAATTATATAACGCCATAAACCAGCATTGGTAGAAATGACCAAAGCATAGTTCGTCCCTACCTCAACATCTTCTAATCCGATTACATTTTTTGAATGGATGCCATCAAAATCACGCATTGGAATAAACTCAAAGAAGACGCCATAATCGAGCATCAATAATAATTCATCCTTGGTAAAATCATCTTGCAAACCAAAAAAACCTTCTGAGGCATTATAGGTCTCCACATAATTCATATCATCAAAAGGAATGATGCGTTTGAATTGGTTGCGGTAAGGTTCGAAATTAACACCGCCATGCATAAATAACTCTAAATTCGGCCATACTTCCCGCATATTCGATTTGCCTGTAATCTCCAAAATCCGATTGCATAAAATCAAAGTCCAACTCGGCACACCTGCAAGTATGTATATGTCCTCTTTAATGGTTGAATGCGCCAATTTTTCAATCTTCTCCTCCCATTGACTCATTAATGCAATCTCCTTCGCTGGTGCGCGTCTTAATTCCGCCCACCAAGGCATGTTTTTTAAAATGATGGCAGATAAATCACCAAAATAGGCATCTGCAGTTAAGTGATTGATTTCAGCGCTACCGCCTAAAATTAAGTGTTTGCCTTTGTATAATTTTCTGTCTGGAATTTGATTGTAGTAGATGCTCAATAAATCCTTACCTCCTTTATAATGGCATTCTTCTAACGACACTTTTGATACAGGAATAAATTTACTTTTTCCTGACATCGTTCCAGAGGATTTGGCGAACCATTTGATCTCATCACTCCACAATAAATTCTGTTCGCCTTTTAATAAGCGATCGATATATGGTTTTAAAATAGTGTAATCAGTTAACGGAACTTGGTCGTTAAAAACCTGATAAGAATCAATTTCTTTGTAATTGTATTTAATACCCCAATCAGTTTGTTTGGCGCTAAAAACCAAATTCATTAAGACCTCTTTCTGTACATCGAAAGGATGCTTTTTAAATAAATCAATTTGATGAATTCTTTTTTTTATCAGCCAAGAAAACAGTGAATTGAAAGGCATAATGAATTAAAATTTAAGAAAAAAAAGACCCATAAGCAAATTGCTAATGAGTCTTCAATACCTTATATTATTTCGAATTGTTTACGAAAATAATGTTCCGAATAATATAATAAAAGCTATTACTATATAAATAGGAACTAAAATCGAAGTTGATTCATCAAAATAACTATAGTCTGATTTTTCGCTTGACATAATCGAATATTTTTTTGTGTAAATATAAAAAGATTCCTCAATTTAATCCGCGTAGCATGCGATAAATTTATTCATTTTTCATCAAATTGTAGATTTAGAATCAACCTGTAGAATTTGATTTATGCCCTAAAAAGCCTAACTTTAAAAATGCTAAAATCGATTTTATTATTCTCTCTGCTTTTTTTCCTGCTATCTTTTAATGCAATTCATGCACAATATTCGCGGGTTAAAGTCTTTGCAACCAATGCCGAATTAACAACATTATCAGCAGCAGGATTGGCTGTTGATCACGGAAAAGCAAAAGCGAATCATTGGTTAATTACAGATCTTTCAAATACAGATATTGACGTATTAAACGCACTTGGTTTTAGCTATGAGATTTTGATTGATGATGTGCAAAAACATTATGTTGATCAGAATAAATCACCACAACCATTATCCGGAGATCGCGAATCATGTGGTGGAGAAAGTGGTGGAGATTTTGATCCTACGATTCCAGAAAATTTTAGACGTGGTACAATGGGTGGGTATTATACTTACGAGGAGTATTTAGCAGAACTCGATTCGATGGTATCGAAATATCCAGATTTAATCACAGCAAAAGCACCAATTTCTGATTTTGAAAGTCATGAAGGACGACCAATTTATTGGGTAAAAATATCTGACAATCCTTCAATAGACGAAGGAGAAAAAGAAGTGCTATATAATTCTATTCATCACGCAAGAGAACCGATGAGTTTATCACAAACGATATTTTATATGTGGTATCTTTTAGAGAATTATGGTACTGATGATGAAATAAGTTATTTAGTTGATAATACTGCGATGTTTTTTGTACCAATGGTCAATCCGGATGGATACAAATACAACCATACCAGAAATCCATTTGGTGGTGGCATGCACCGAAAAAATAGAAATCCTGATATAGGATCTTCTAACAAAGGCGTTGATTTAAATAGAAATTACGATTATCATTGGAATGAAACAGGTACCAGTCCTGATGAGGATGGTGATACTTATGCCGGTGAACATCCTTTTTCAGAACCAGAAACACAAGCAATAAAATGGTTCTGTGAAAATCATAATTTTTTGTTCGCATCGAATGCCCATACTTATGGCAACTTGGTGTTATTCCCTTTTGGTTGGTCGGATGATCATTTCGCAGACGATCATGATTACTATCAATTGTACACAAACCATATGACTATTTACAACGGGTTTCAAGGACAGAAATCATCAGAATTATACGAAGCTTCAGGCGGATCAGACGATTGGATGTATGATGGTGATTTAGATATGCACGATGCGATATTTGCGATCACACCGGAAATAGGACCGTCATTTTGGCCTGCAGCTGATTTAATTGAACCTACTTGTAAAAGTATGGTCTTTCCGAATTTGCGGATGGCACATTTAGCACATGTTTATGGTGCAACAAGAGATCTTGAGCCGAGTATCATAGGTCCTGAAAAAGGTTATTTAGCTTATGAAATTACAAGATTAGGAATTGAAGATGGACCGATATCAGTTGCGTTATTCCCACTAATAGGCATAGCATCAGTTGGCGATGCTAATGAACATATTTTAGACCGTGGTGAAGTAAAAATTGATTCGATTAATTTCACATTCACTCCAGGAATACGATCGGGTGCTGAAATTAAATACATCCTACAAACTAGCAATGGTTTATGGACAAACAATGACACCATTACTAAAATATACGGAGAAACAGAAATTGTATTTATAGACGCTTTTAGTGATGCATCGAATTGGATAGGTGATTGGGAGACAACAGATGAATTATTTGTTAGTCCAAGCACTTCAATGACGGATAGCCCTTATTTATTATACAGTAACAATACAAATAAAAGTACAATACTCGATGCCAGTATTAATTTATCAGATGCAGCTACTGCTTTTGTATATTTTAATGCAAATTGGGAAATAGAAGCTGACTACGATTATGTACAATTTATGGCTTCAACTGACAGCGGTGATTCTTGGATTCCACTTTGCGGAAAATATACCAATGCAGGAACAATTGATCAGGACTATGAACTACCCCTTTATGATGGTTCATCTACAGGTTGGGTAAAAGAAGAGGTTGACTTACAAGTTTATTTAGGTTTTGAGAATGTCCAACTTAAGTTCAGAATTATCTCTGACAATTATGTGACCATGGATGGTTTTTATTTCGACGACTTTAATATTGTTGTTACCAATTCAACCGACTTGAGTATTGACACTAAAATTGAAGATTATCAATTGCAAGTATTTCCTAATCCAACAAGTTCAATATTAAACTACCAAATAACGGGAAGTGCCAATGTTGACGAAATAACGATTACGAATAACCTGGGTCAAACTATTCTTAAAGAAGGATCCAATACGGGAAATAGTATCGACCTGAATCAACTTTCGAATGGCATATACATTGTACGCTTTCAATTAAATTCGGCGCAAATTATAACGAAGAAAATTATTGTACAATCGAACTAATTACCCATAAATCGGTAACCAACACCTTTCACTGTTCGAATTATTTCACGACCGAATTTCTCTCGTAATTTACGGACATGAACATCTATGGTTCTGTCTCCGATAAAAGCGTCTCCCCATACCTCAGACAAGATCTCTTCTCTGCGGAATACTTTATCTGGCGAACTCATTAAATAAGACAATAACTCAAATTCTTTTTTAGGAATAATCGATTCTTTCCCATCTTTCATTATTGAAAATCTATCGGAATCGATCTGCATATTATTGATGCTTTCAAAATCATTATAATCCCTATTTCTATCTAATAAAGCTTTTATTTTATGCAATAAAACTTTGATTCGAATGGGCTTAACAATATAATCATCAGCACCAGCTCTATATCCTGCAACTTGCGAATAGTCCTCTCCTCTAGCGGATAGAAAAATAATAATTGTATTATTTAAAACAGGGTTTTTTCTAAGAATCTCACAGACCTCTATTCCGTCAATATCCGGTAACATTACGTCGAGCAGAATAACATTTGGAATTAGACTCAAAGCCAAATCAATGGCATCTTTACCCGTTTGAGCTGTATGCACATTCATCCCTTCAAGTTCAAAGTTATATTGCAATAACTTTAAAATATCCTTTTCATCATCTACCAGTAACAATCTGTACTCCTGCATTAATTTTTCTTACAAAACTACTGAGTAAAGAGCCAATTTGTATTACGAATGGGTTAACGCTATGTTATGCTAAACTATTATCAATATTAAATTAATATTAATTCTACAAAATTTAAAATAAGCTATACATACTTCATTCCAAGAAAATAGTTCCAGCTAAAATTGGGCACAAAAAAAGGGGGAATAAATTCCCCCTTTAATGTAAGTAAGCGTAAATATTAGAATGCAAATCCTAGTGAAAAGTTTAAAAGTTTCACATAAGGAAATGGGTGTTTAACAATTATATCAATTGAATTACTTGTGTAAGAAGAATTTACTTTTGCGTATAAATCCTCTATAGCAACTGCATTATCTTGTCTAAACTGTTGAACGTCGTTATGAATTTCTTCATAATTTACATCTCCAGAAGGATCTGTTCCGTTAATCGTTAATTTATTCATCCCCCAGCCTAAACCGACCCATAGGATATCCATTGTGAAACCGTTCCCAAAAACAAATTGATTACCTAAGCCAATTCCTGCTCCAAAGTAGTTGAATTTTGCTCCAACTCGACCTTCGTGTTCAATTGAAGGATCATTACTGTCTGGGAAATCGAATGTAAAGTCATCCATTTTACCATTTTGAAAACCAAAATATGGTGTTAAATAAAAACCATGTAAAGCACCTGCTCCTGGGAAATATTTGAATTGAAAATTGAAACCGTAAGATGATATTTTAGTATTTAAAAAGTCTGAATTTACACCTTCATCTTCTAATAAATCACCAACGAATAATTTCGCTAAACCATTAAAAGGCACTTTGTTTTTTGCTGAGAAGTTAAAACGTGTATTTAATGAGATACGATCCCCTAATTTACGTTCGTAGTTAAATCCTAAATTATTCGAGAGTACTAATCCCGGAGAAATTGTGAATTTAACAGCATTCTTTTGTTGTGCATTTACTGTGAATGCACTTACGAAGAATAGTCCTAGTAATAGCTTTTTCATTTTTTAAGATTTTTAAGTTTTCCGCAATTTAAATAAAAATTAATAATATCTAATTTGTCTAACGTGAATAACGTAATAAAAATGATTTAGGTTGGAATAAGCCTATGCAAGTTGATTAAACTTTTTCTTACCCTTTTCCGTGAGATAAGGGTATAGTGATTGCATCACATTTTGAGTATACTCACGGGTATGTTTTAGACTTACCTCCTCTTCAATGTTTTGCACATTCAATACCCAGTGATCACTTAATAATTGGAATCTTTTTAAAAACAATTCGTACTCATTTGTCAATTCTTGATCACGCATTAAATTTTCACTGATCAATACATCAATAAAACTATTAAAAACTTCTCCGCGCGCCTTGGCTAATTTAGCGTATGCCTTTTTTATAGCCTGATTGGAATAAGTAATAAATGCAAAATTAGTTGGTATAAATCGAAAATCGAACTGGACCTTATACATGGCTTTTAACCACTTCTCTAAATCAGGCAATACAGATTCGACAGCTTGGCCTTTTGGCTTTACCGCTTCAAAATTATCAACCATCTCCTCAAATAGCGCATCAATAATTTCTTGTCTTTTTTGGAAATGATAAGTCAAGTTCCCTGGACTTATTGCAATATGGTTTGCAATCATTCGCTGACTAACATTCGCAACACCATCCCGATTAAACAGTAAACGTGCCGCTCTCAATATTTTTTCACGTGTTTTTGACATCACCCAAAAATAAAAAAAATAGTGCACACACACTATTTTAGTTTAAAAATATATCAATTATTTAATCCCTCAAATGATGGTAATCTATCAAATTAATTCTCGAATTTATAACCTACCCCTTTTACAGTTACAATATGCGAATCGCCTATTTTTTCTCTTAGCTTTCTAATATGAACGTCTATTGTTCTGTCTCCAACTACAACATCTGTTCCCCATACACTATTCATGATAGAATCACGGTGGAAAACTTTTCCTGGTTTAGACATTAGCAATGCCAATAATTCGAATTCTTTACGAGGTAAAAATAACTCTTCACCATCCTTAGTAATCAAGTAACGTTCTCTATCAATACGAATTGATTTTTCGTTATCGTTTATATCGTTTTTTTGTGCTTCGCCATCATACTTTCTTCTCAAAATTGCAGCGATTCTACTTACCAATACCTTAGGCTTAATTGGCTTTGTTATATAATCATCAGCCCCAGCATCAAATCCAGCAATTTGAGAATAATCCTCTCCACGCGCTGTTAAAAAACAGATCATCGTATTGGCTAATTCAGGAATATCTTTTAATTTTTCACATGTTTCAATTCCATCCATTCCTGGCATCATCACATCCAATAGAATTAAATCTGGAATGTTTTTCTTGGCTAATTCCAACCCACTAGCTCCGTTATCCGCTTCAGTCACGGTAAACCCTTCTTGTTCGAGGTTATATTTTATTAACACTCTGATGTCTTGCTCATCATCTATTACAAGTACTGAATTGCTCATTGTTTTTTCGTCAAAATTAGTTAATAAATGTAGTGGTCTAGTAGATAAACCAAACACATAATATTAAGTTAACAATTTATTAGCATCAAAAAAAGGTTCCATTAAACGCCTTTTCAATTAAAAATGTACATCTAATTGAAGACGCCAGAATAAGTAATCATCTGCACCACCATTTGTACTAATATCATTTGCAAAATTCAATTGACGGTACGTTACGTCAGTCTGAATCTTAAGTTTATGTCCAACAAAATACTTAGAAAGTCCCAAAGTAGATTCGGTTATATTTGACCCTACCCCAACTTCTGGTTGTACATGTGTATATCTTCCTGTTAATTCTATATTATTATTAAATAACCAACCGGCCATAATATTGTATGCATTCCCTACATAATAGGTACCAACAAGCTGTGTTGGATCCACATCATCATAAATATTAAAATTGCCATCCGTTGTCGATCGCATGGCATATTCTCCCATTACACTTAGTCCTTTATATTTAAGAATAAAATCTACAAACGTTGTTTGCAATGTCTTTCCTGTATGCGTGCCATCAAGATTATAAATAAAGGCCCCCAACTGACCAGACTGACGAGCTGCATTTACATTTAAGTCATAAGTTGCGGCTATTGCTAATCTAAATAGTCTCCTTTTGATTTAAAATTACCGAATGGTAACATTTCTAATCTGAATGTATAATCATAACCACCAATATTATTACCTGTAATACCAATTCCTTCACCATTACTCATCGATACAATTTCTTTAAAGGTGAAGTTCTCACCGATTTTAAAATGGTGATCTACGACTAATCCTAAATCTCTATCTATGTTAAATTTACTGTTCAAAATTGATCGATCAACCAATTGTAAATTTGCTGAAGAAATTACACGCTCTCTATTTCCCGGAAGTTTACCTTGGCCAGCTCGAATGGAGAAATTCTTATAAAAATTCCATTTAACATAAGCATCACGCATATAAAGAGGTGTAAAACCATGTTCTGCATTATGACCACCCAATTGATCTCTATTAGATAAACTAAACTCCAATTTATAACTCAATTTGGGATTCAAAATAAAACCATCGAATTTAAATCTTGAACGTCTTAATAAAAAACTGCTTTCATGATTGCCTATTTTACTCAAATCATCGTTCGTTACATCCCATCCATTTGACATAAGTGTTTGAAATCTCAAACCAAAACGAATAGCAAAGGTTGAATCTTTACCAACCACTTTTAATCCTTTACCAAAAGAATCTGGGAAATATTGTGCATTTACATTCGAGCTTAACACCGTCATAGCCGATATTATAAGTGCAATTATTAATAGCTTAAAATTCATATGATTATTTAAAATTTTGTGCAAATATCACGTTTAATTAACGTTTGAATAATGTATTGGTAATATACTTAATGTTTTCTTAACATCGGAACACCCATTATTTAGACTAAACCAAATTGTAAACACCTCATTATAAAAGCACTACAGTAATAAATTTTGAGTTTTATTTCTAAATCGGAAAAATGATGCCGATAGTTTGTTAACACAATGTTAACATTGAATAAAATTAATTACATTGCCAAAGCACTACTTTTGCGCTACTTTTTAAATAAAAATTGATGAAGAAATCACTTTTCGTTTTAATGACCATACTGTGGTCTATAACACTTCAAGCCAATCAAAATAGTTTTTTGGCGAATTCTAATCGAACTGATTCAACCGAATTATTTGATGCAAAATTTGAATTAAAAAACCTGGTTTTTTCTTTTGAAAACAATTTCGACAGTCTCACACTGGCGTTATTTGACACGGGTACAATTAATATTAATTGGTCTACTATAAAGCCAGTTAAATCATTTGTTGGCATTCGTTATAGAAAAATGGGGGACAAAAAATGGAACCAATTAAGCGCTGCGAATAAAACTGGTGCTATTACGATAAATGATATTGAAGAAAATCTCATTTTTGAATATAAAATTGGTGGTGGATCGTCAAAAAAAGATATCGTTTATGATGACGAAATTCATCATTTCAATACATTAAGTAAATCAATCTTCAAGGTTAACGCTAATAAAGACAAAGAAGAAGCAGCTGAACTTTATTGGGCTATTGAGCCAAATAAATTAGCAGAATTACTTTCAGTTTATCCCAATGCTAATTACATTATCAAATACAATACAAGTATTGGTAAAAAACAAAATGCTGATGATGCAAGTAAATCGCCTTGGATAATTGAAGACGCTGTAGACATTAATAAAGTAAAATGGAAATTAGAGGAATTAGTTGGTGGTGAAAAATACGTTTACAAAGTAGGTTTAAAACTAGATGATCAAATTGTTTGGTCTAAAGAATCAAAGTTTGAAGCTGAACGAACTTGGGGTATCTTTAAACTATTAGTGCTAATCGGTTCTTTAGGTATGTTCATTTTCGGTATGAAAATTATGAGTGAAGGTCTGCAAAAAGCAGCTGGATCGAGTTTGAGAAACATGTTAGGTTCAATCACATCGAATAGAATTTCAGGTGTACTTACTGGATTTGGAATCACATCTGTTGTTCAATCATCATCCGTGACCACCGTAATGACTGTTAGTTTTGTAAATGCGGGTTTATTAACTTTAAGACAATCTGCAGGTGTGATGATGGGTGCCAATATCGGAACAACCCTAACGGCTTGGTTAATTTTACTATTTGGATTTAAAGTTAGTTTAAGTTCTTACGCTTTTGTGTTTATTGCTTTTGGTGCACCTCTTTTATTTTTTAGTAAAGGAAAAGCTAAAGCATGGGCAAGTGTTATTATCGGTTTCTCTTTACTATTTATGGGACTTGACTCTTTAAAAGATTCTGTTCCAGCATTAGGAACGGATTCATCTATTGTTCAATTTTTCGTTGACTTTAAAGATGCTTGGTACGGTCCAGTTATGTTTGTAATACTAGGTGCATTAGTTACAGTTGTCATCCAGTCTTCATCTGCAGCAATGGCCTTGACAATGACTTTGGTTGCTGGTAATGTCATTCCTTTTGAAGTCGCTGCAGCAATGATTCTAGGTGAAAATATTGGAACGACTATTACTGCTGAAATCGCATCCCTAATTGGTAATGTACACGCGAAACGATCAGCTAGAATTCACTCTCTATTTAATATTATTGGTGTTACCTGGGCATTGATATTCTTCGCTTATATTTTAAAAGGTATTGCTTACTTCATGGAAGGTGATCCATTTGCTGATGGGAATTATGCAAATACAGGATTGGCGATGTTCCATACGGCATTTAACTTATTGAATGTAATCGTACTACTTCCTTTTGTTCCATGGTTGGTTAGAATGGCAGAAAAGACCGTAAAGTCTAAAGGCGCGGCTGATGAGGAATTCCATTTAGATTATATTGGTGGTGGTATCATGAGTACGCCTGATATCTCAATATTAGAAGCGAAGAAAGAAGTTGCTAAATTCGGTGAGATAACAAGTAGAATGTCAAAATTCACACAAATGTTATTGATCGAGCAGAACAAGAAAAAGAAATCTAAATTACACGATAAGCTTCATAAATACGAAGAAATTACTGACCGTGTAGAGATTGAAGTTGCTACTTATCTAGCAAAAGTTTCTGAAGGTGAAATGTCTGAAAAAACAGCTCAACAGGTTCGTTCGATGAACAGTATCGTGAATGACCTTGAACGAATTGGAGATATTTTCTATCAAATGTCAAAAACACTTGAAAGAAAAGAAGAACTGAAAGTGTGGTTCATGCCAGAACAACGCGAGAGTTTATTCGAAATGTTTGGCTTAATTGATAAAGCCTTCATTCAAATGATTGAAAACTTAAATTCAGATTGGGATGGTGTTTCTCTTGAATCTGCGAATCTTATTGAGACAAGAATTAATAAGAAACGTGATGAAATGAGAACGGAACATATTGCCAACATGACCAACTCAACAGTGAACATGGAAAGCAGTATGGTATTCAGTAACTTATTCTCTTCTTGTGAAAAAGTTGGTGATCATATTATTAATGTAACTGAAGCAATTAAAGGAAAAATTTAAGCACTCCTTTAAAACAATTATAATTACGGAAGGAATGGTTTTATGACCATTCCTTTTTTTGTGCTTTCTATTTATTTGTTTTAGGGCTTTCCGCCTATCCAATAAATTGTATTGGCGTCGGGCTATTCGCTCTAATCTTTTGCCTTCCCCAACCCGTTGGGAAAGACAAAAGGATATCCACTGCTATCCCTAAAGCGAATAAGCCTCAACTATTCAGCACCCACTAAACTTTAATCAACCCGCTCTAAAATTCGTTTTTTCAACCTTGATTTGTTTGGTCAAACCCCACCATCCAACTAATACCAAATTGATCGATCAACATCCCGTGATAATCACCCCAAAAAGTATCATTTAATGGCATGGTAATCTTTCCACCTTTTGACAATTCTCCAAATAATTTATCCGCTTCACTTTTTGAGTTTGCACGAATAGAAATTGAAAAATTATTCCCTTGTATAAATTTCGACGACCATGATGAACCAGTATCACTTCCCATTAAAACACTCTTACCAATAGGCAACGACACATGCATTATTTTATCTTTATCAGCTTCCGGAACAACATATTCATCACTAGCTGGAATCTCGCTAAATCGACCTATAAAAGTGAAATCACCACCAAATACTGATTTGTAAAAATTGAAGGCTTCTTCACAATTCCCGTTAAAATTTAAATAAGTACTTATTGACGCCATTTATTTTGTTTTAGGTTGATTAATTTAAGTTTATAACCACTATCGTTCCAATTGCTTATGAGACCCATCACAATTGGGCTTGCGTTTGGTTAAACCACATGTACAGTCGTTAATGCCTATGCCATCCATTATCCTTTGTTGGTACTTTCCTACTCTTGCCGCTCGTGTTTTGGCCTGTTTAGCACCTGTAAAAAACAAATTATAAGCTTTTTGTCGACCGGGCGTTAAGGCAAAAAAAGCTGTTTTAAAAGCTGGATTGGCTTCAAACACTTCCAATAATTCTTCCGGATAAACCAAGTCTGTACTTGATTTAAATTCGACTTTTAAACCGGCCTTTTCAACTTCTATCGCTTCAAAAACATAGGCTTTAATCGTCTCTTTAAGCGCATCAACTTCACTGGCATTTTTGAATTGAAGTACCCGCGCCGATTGCGTATTCTCACCTTGTTGAACGAGTATTTTTTCGGGATCTCCAAGGAGCACACCTTTAAAAAAACTGAGTACAAAAAAGTCTTTGAACCCACCAATAATGGCAATATTAGACTTATTGTATGTATATGCAGGTTGTCTCCATTTTAACGTTTCATCAAGTTGACAATCGAGTAAAATAGCACGCAGCTTGGTTAAGCCTTCTTGCCATCTTTCTGTCTTTTCTAAAAACTCATCTACTTTAGGATTCATGTTCTCCATTTAAAATTCTTAAAGGTACATGACAATATAATCAATCTAATTTCAATTTAGACTGGCGAGAAGAATCAAATAAAGAAAAAAATTGAATAAAATTAGCAACAAGAAGCGGCTTCAGTATCTGCTCCATTTACGTTAAATGGCATTGCACCACCACAACCTTCAAAAATGCCGTAATGCGTGTCCCAAGATCCGTAGAACGTAAAATGATCTTTAAATCGTGTATCATTCAACATACGGTATGTATTTCCACAAACCAACATCATTTTACCTTTTGGAAAGTGATGATGATCATCCAAATCATACGCTGAAAGCGCACCTTGAATTGTACCGTTATAGACAACAGCTTGACCGTAATCCTCACAATCACTTTCTAATTCAGCGATTTTAAACAAACGATAAGTCACTGAGAAAAAGGAAATATTTCCCACTTTTTCCTCTAATTCTTTATTGTCGATTGTAATTGGCTTGTTCTCAACAGCACGCGGATCAGTAAATCCAGATTTCTTAGCAAAATTTAGAAAATCATTCCAATAAAGCGCGCCTGATAAACACTCTCCCCACAATACTTTATCGTTTTGTAAATCAACTGGAATGCGACAATCACTATACACATCAGAGAAATAGAATTCACCACTTGGTTTAAGTAAATTATGAATATCTTTTAGCACTTTCTGCTTATCATTCACCAAATTTAAAACGCAGTTAGAGATAATTAAATCAAAACTATTGGCTTCAAAATTTAATTCATCTAAGGATTCAATATTACCTTTTATAAATTCAACATTGTCATAACCAAATAAATCAGCATGATAAGCTTTGTGATCGTTGGCTATTTTAAGTTGCTCATCGGTCATGTCTACACCAACCACTGAACCATTTGCACCAACCAATTGACTGGCGATATAACAATCGCGTCCACTACCCGAACCAAGATCAAGAATACGCAGTCCTTCAACTTGCAAAGGAATTGTTAAACCACATCCATAATAAGTAGACTGAACTTTGTCATGCACTTTATTTAACGCCTCCATAATATACGTCGGAGGAGCAGTTAATGTGCAACAAGCATTCGTTTTTAGGTCGTCTGAACTTTTAAGTTCTTTACCGTAATAATCTTGAACCGATTCGTGAATATCATTCATAGTACTATTTTCTAAAACTGTTTAGTGCTTCTTGTACATCGAGATCGTCTTTCAAATAAACAGCATAATAACCACTTTCTCTCCATAAATGACGTGCTATTTCTGCTTTCATTCTATTTCTGATCACTGAATTTGAAATTTCAATATCGCTCGGCTTTTTCTCTACCTTGTACTTTTCAGCGTACTTAATAAAACGATCGAACATCGATTGGCTTACAACATAACGTCGATTAAAATCTTCAAAGTCTTTAAACTTCGTTCTATTCTGATCTAAATAATTGATCGCATAATGGTTGAAAACACCGTTATAATAAAGCTCCGTTAAATAATATGACGCACCTGCTGTATCATTCGGAATAAAAATATCTGGATAAATTCCGCCACCACCATAAACTGTACGGCCACCTTTTGTTGTATATTTTAGTTTCTCATTTACTTTTACACTGTCTTCATTCAATAATTCACCATGCTCAATCCGATCGTAATAATCGTTCTCATAATTCACCCCTTCGCCATATGGTTTCTGAATTGAACGACCGGTTGGTGTATAATATCTAGAGATTGTCAATCTTAAAGCACTGCCATCTTTTAAATTTTGCTGGTCTTGCACCAATCCTTTACCAAAAGATCTGCGACCCATTATCATTCCTCTGTCATTATCTTGAATAGCACCTGCAACAATTTCACTGGCAGAAGCAGAAAGTGAATTAATTAAAATTGTCACTTCTACATTTTCTAAAATTCCTCTATCAGACGAATAATACTCTTCTCGTTTACTCATTCGACCGGCAGTATAAACAATCAAATTTCCGGATTTTAAGAAATGATCAGCAATTTCAGTAGCCTCAGACATATATCCACCGCCATTATTTCGCAAATCAAAAATCAATTTTTTCATGCCTTGTTGCAATAATTTATTTGCCGCTTCTTGGAATTCATACCCTGCCATTTTAGTGAAACTGTTTAGCTTGATAAAACCAACCTCGTCGTCTAACATAATAGCAACATCAATACTGCTCACAGGAATCGATCCTCTTACAATTGATAAATCTTTTGTTTCACCATTACGGAAAACCTTAACTTTAACTTCAGTTCCTTCTAATCCTTTCAGCATTGTCATCACCTTTTGATTGGTAACTTCCGGTCCTGTTATATTCTCTCCATCCACTTGAATCAATCTATCCCCTGGTAACATACCCGCTCTAATTGAAGGTGAATCTTCAAGCACATCCGTTGCGACTAAAGAATCGTCATGAATCAAGAAACGGATGCCAACGCCTCCAAATTTCCCTTCCAATTGTTCATTCACGCGCACCAAATCTTTAGCTGGAATGTAGGCACTGTGTGGGTCTAATTTCTTTATCACCCCTTCAATTGAACTTTCAATTAACTCTTCATGATTCACCGTATCAACATACCGCGCCTCAATCATGCCCAAAATAGTGTTGAACTTATTTGAACCGTCGTCAATAACCTGCTGAGAATTTCCTCCTGTAGGAATAAACATCGTCCCCAACCAAATACCAGCGGCCAAGGTCAACCCCATTAAAAGTGGAATCAAAAAAACATAATTACTTTGTTTTTCTTTTCCTACAATCTCATCTTGTTTTAGCTCTTCCATTTATATTTCATTAATATGCGCTACTTCAATTCCGAATTTTTCTAAGAACTCAATTCCTGAAGTGTCTTTATACTCGTTTTTATATACAACACGAACAATACCAGCTTGAATAATTAATTTGCTGCACTCACGACAAGGTGATAAAGAGATATAAAGTGTTCCTCCCTTTGCATTTTGTGTTGATTTTGCAACTTTTAAGATGGCATTTGCTTCGGCATGCAGCACATACCATTGCGTTTCACCATTCTCGTCCTCACAGGCATTTGTAAATCCCGAAGGCGTTCCATTGTACCCATCAGATATTATTGTATGATCTTTGACGATTAAAGCGCCTACTTGCTTACGTTTACAATGTGATAATTTTGCCCATTCTTGCGCCATACGCAAATAGGCTTTATCATATTTCTCTTGTTTTTTGCTCACTTTATCTAAGTTCTAAGCAGTAAATGTAATAACGATTGTCTTAGTATACTCTATAATCAAGTTAATTTTCCTCAAAAGAAACCAACTATTTCCTAGTAAACAAGCCGTATTTAAGAATGCACCACATGGCTCTGAAACCATCTTTCCACCCAATTTTTTTTCCTTGCTCCTCTGTTCGCGCCTGATAAGTAATTGCTACTTCTGCCCATCTTAAATCTCTATGCTTTGCAAGTCTCGCAGTGATTTCTGGTTCGAATCCAAATCGTTTTTCTACCAGTTTTAAAGATTTAAATAAAGGAGAAGGCACTAATTTATAACAGGTCTCCATATCTGTTATTTTTATTCGAAAAATTACATTTGACATTCCAGTTAATACCTTATTTGCCAAATTGCTTAATCCTGTTCCGCCCGAACTTTCCTTGTTTAAAAACCGCGAACCATAAACAATATCGGCTTCTTTATTTTCGACTTTTTCTAATAATCTATTTATTTCATTTGGATCCAATTCCAAATCAGCATCTTGAATGATTGTATAATCTCCAGTTGCTAATTGAATGCCCGTTTGAATAGCACCACCTTTACCTGTGTTTTTAGCATGATTGATTAAGCGTATATTTTCTGAACCCACCTCTTTAATCGCCTGTTCAATCGCCTTTTTACTTTTATCGTTAGATGCATCATTAATTATGATTATCTCTTTCTGTATATTGTTGATCAATTTTAAGTTTGACACAACATCAATTACCTTTGCTATAGTGGCCTCTTCATTAAACACAGGAATAATAATCGATAATTTATGCATAGCAGCCAAAGTTAATATATTTGCATTAAAACCTGCACGCTATGTTGACACCGTTTTTAATTGGTTCCTGCAAAGCATTTATGTTTTAAGATAAACAAAGGGTTTAAAAAGAATTAATGTATATTTTTACAAAAAAAGAATTCTGAAAAAAGGAACAGTAATAAAATCGACGGGGAGTTGGTATAAAGTCATCGACACCAATGGACAATTGTGGGATTGTAGAATACGAGGCAAACTTAGAATGGCCGGTATTCAATCCACCAACCCTGTTGCAGTAGGCGATGAAATAGAATTTTCTATTGAAGAAGAAGATGCATCGGTAGGTGTGATTAAAAAAATACTTCCACGTAGAAATTATATCGTTCGAAAATCAATCAACCTCAGTAAACGTTCTCATATTCTAGCTGCGAATATTGATCATGTATACTTAATTGTCACTTTAGTTGCGCCGCAGACACAAACTGGATTTATTGATAGATTTCTTGTTACGGCAGAAGCTTATCACATTCCAATTACCATTCTATTCAATAAAATAGATTTATACGGAGCACCAGAATTACAATTATTGGACGAAACCAAAAACATATACGAAACTGCAGGTTATAGATGTATTACAATCTCTGCCAATCGTGAAGCATCAGTTGAATTTTTAAAAGAGGAAATTAAAGGCAAAAAAGTGATGTTCGGAGGCCATAGTGGTGTCGGAAAATCAACCTTAGTAAACTCTTTAGATAACAATCTTAATTTGCGAACAGCAAATATTTCTGAAAGTCATTCGTCAGGATTACATACAACAACCTTTGCTGAAATGTTCCCGCTTAAAACTGGCGGATATATAATTGACACACCTGGCATTCGAGCTTTTGGTTTGATTGACTTTGATAAAAAAATTCTATCGCATTACTTTCCAGAAATGCGTGCATTAATCGACCAATGTAAGTTTAACAACTGTCAGCATATTAACGAACCGAACTGCGCTATTAAACAAGCCTTTTTTGAAAGTGAAATCGCTGAAAGTCGCTATCTTAACTACGTTAAAATGATGGGTGATGATGAGGCAGAAACATTTAGAAAAGATATTTACAAATAGGTCATGCGTACTATTATTCAACGTGTAAAATCAGCATCTGTTAGCATTGATAATAGCATAAAAAGTAAAATTGATATTGGCTTATTAATTTTAGTTGGTATTGAGCATGAGGATACTGCCGAAGACGTAGAATGGCTAGCCAAAAAAATCGTCAATCTTCGCATTTTTTCAGATGAGGATAAACAGATGAATTTATCATTATTAGATATACAAGGAGAAATCCTAGTCATCAGTCAATTCACCCTTCATGCTAAAACAAAAAAAGGCAATCGACCATCTTATATAAAAGCTGCACCACCTTCAATAGCAATACCGCTCTATAATTCATTTTTAACAGCATTGAATAATTATACGCGTCAACCCATTGGATCGGGTGAATTCGGGGCTGATATGCAAGTAGAATTAATAAATGACGGACCAGTAACGATATCCATTGATTCGAAAGCGAGGGAATAAAAATTAGTGCAAACCTCTATTCTAAATTCATTTAATTAATTTTGAACTGGTGAAAAAATTTTTAATCATACGTTTTAGTTCTATTGGCGACATTGTGCTCACCAGTCCTATCATTAGATGCTTAAAAAATCGAATTCCAGATGCTGAAATCCACTTTGTTACCAAAGCTAGTTTTGCGGGAATTTTAGAAGAGAATCCACATGTTTCCAAAGTTTATAGTTTCCAAAAAGAAATCACTGAAATCATTCCAGCTTTAAAAACTGAGAATTATGACCATATCATTGATTTACATAAAAACTTAAGGTCTTTTAGACTCAAGTATGCCTTAAAAAAACCATCTTCATCATTCCATAAATTGAATGTGAAAAAGTTTCTTTTGGCTAAGCTCAAATTAAATTTTTTACCAGACATTCATATTGTTGACAGGTATTTCGGTGCTCTTCATAAATTCAACATTCAAAATGACCATAAAGGATTAGATTATTTCATTCCAAAAACGGATGAAGTAGATCCTAAGCAATATGGTTTATCAAATCAATATATTGCCTTTTCAATTGGTGGTCAATTCGCAACTAAAAAAATGCCGAATGACAAAATTATTTCAATTATTGAATCGATAGAAGAAACTGTTGTATTGATTGGTGGACCGACCGATCGTGAAAACGGAGCAGCCATTGCAAAGGGATTTAAGCATGTAATTAACTTATGTGGTGAGTTAAATCTTAATCAATCCGCATCCATTTTAAAACAATCTAGTAAGGTAATCACACACGATACCGGTCTAATGCATATTGCTGCAGCTTTTAATAGACCTATTGTGTCAATTTGGGGGAATACAGTGCCTGAACTTGGAATGTATCCTTATTTACCAGAAAATGGCGCGAAGTATTCAATTCATCAAGTCGAATTAAAATGCAGACCTTGTTCTAAAATCGGATATGATAAATGCCCTAAAGGACATTTTGATTGCATGAACAAACAAGATCTTAACGAAATACAGTCTGCTATAAAAAGTAATTAAAGTTTAAAAATAGCTTTTAATTCAGGCGCATCTTCAGCTTTCAACCTTCCCGCTAAAATTAAACTCAATTGTCTACGACGTAAAGCCGCGGCATATCGTTCTTTCTCCTCCTCTGTTTCAGGAATTAATTTTGGTACTTCTACTGATTTTCCATTTTCATCTATAGCTACAAAAGTCAATATCGCTTGATTGCTGGCTGTCTTATCCCGCGTAACACTATCTTCAATATAAACATCAATGATAACCTCCATCGAAGAATTAAACGCCCTAGAAACCTTAGCTTCCAAAGTCATGATAGATCCTAAATCAACTGGAAACGTGAAAGAAACATTATTAATAGAAGCAGTAACTGAAACTCTTCCAGAATGACGATGTGCAGCAACAGCGCCAATTTCATCAATCCAAGCCAGTAAGGAACCTCCAAATAACTTACCTAAAGTATTCGTATCATTTGGAAGAACAACCTTTGTAGTGATTGAGAGTGATTCGTTTGGTGTTTTTTCTTTTAACATGCCTGTCATTTTTACGGTACAAAAATACACCAATTCTATGAGACTAGTTTACAACCACTGTTCGACCATTACAAATTTCCTTTGAAGTCTATAAAATGGTGAGAAATCAACCATGAGTATTTGGAATAATCGAACCGGGAATAATAACAAAAAAAAATCCGTCTTCAAACGAGTTGAAGACGGATTTAATACATTTATTTATTTCAACTATTGTTGATACTTTTTCGCTTGTCTATTATCTTTTAAATCTGCTTTCTCTCTTAAAGCTTCAATAATAGCGCCATCAGCAACACTTGTTTGCGTTGTCAATAAACTCCCTCTTAATTTCTCGTAATCCTCAACCTTTGGTGCTAATTCTTCCTCTTCTAAGATGAAAACATAAACACCATCTTTACCTTTAATTGGATTCGTCATTGCTCCAACTGGAATATCAGTGAAAACACTTCCAACCAATGCTGGATCTTTAGCCTGACCTTTAACAACTGACTGTCCGTCAAAAGTAACTTCAGTCTCTCTAATCGCTCCGTCAGTCAATACAGTAGCAACGGCATCTATACCTTGCTTACCACTCATCTTATCAATATAAAAATTAGCTTGCTTTTCTTTTAAAGCATCTCTTTTTACAATTAATTCAACTTCTTCAAATGTCGGTACACCCTCTTCAATAATTGATTTAATATTTGCAACGATAAATTTATCCCCATCTAAAATTGGATCAGAAACATCATTCATTTTTGCATTTTTATTAAAAGCAAAACGCATCACTCTATCTGGAGTAGTAACACCAGGGATAAAGTTATTAGCTAAAATTACTTTAGCCGATTGAATTTGGAAGCCACTGTCTTGTGCAATTTTAATAAAAGCACTGTCTTGTGTAGCCTTAACATCGTTGATAGCAAAAATAAAATCGAATAATCTCATTTCCATATCTGCCAATGTTTTATCACTCGGCTTAATCTTTTTAGTTACAATTCCAAAAACAGGTACATTTCTTTCTGCTTGTTCAATCACTTCAACAATATGATATCCGTAATCAGTTTTTACTAATTGTAATTTTCCAACTGGACCATTAAAAGCAGCATCATTAAATTCAGGAACCATTCGTCCTTCAGGAAACCATTTGTATTCACCATTATTTGGAATAGATGCAGGATCTTCAGAGATTGAAACCATTTCAACAAAATTGTTTTTTGAACGAATGATATTCATGATACTATCAGCCATTGACTTCGCTGCATCTTCTGAACGACTTTGAGAAGAAATCAAAATATGTCTTACCCAAGCTTGTTTTTGTTTCTTAACATCCAATAAACGCGCTAAAGCAACATGTTCTTCAGATTTTCCTGAAGAATTAACTTGTGCTGTAATTGGTCCAAATACTTGACCAATATTACCTTTTTGTACTTCCTCATCAATTGATTTTGGATAAGTGCCACCTTGGCCGCTAATTACAAATTTATTGTCATCACTATAGTTATACTGCAAAGTATCATTCATTATCTTTTCATCACTGTTCTGATAAATAAACTGTAATACGTTTTCAGTTGTTTTTAAATTAGGAATTAAAGCAGATACTAGATCTCTAGTTATCGCTCTGTCATTAGCCGTTGCAGATACAGGAATAAAAACCATATCTAAGCTTCTTGCCTCTTCTTGTTCATATTTCTTTTCGCCTTTATGCTTTTCAAAATACGATTTCACTTCGTCATCAGAAATACTTACTTCATCCTCTGGAATAGCAGCGTACTTTTGCACAACATATTTGAATTTTCTTTTGTGAAATAAAGCTTCGTTTTTATCTTCAACCTCTACTTTATTTACATAAACACCTTTACGAACTAAAGCAACATATTTATCTGCAACTCTCGCTGTTCTTAAACCATCTTCAAATTCTTTCCATTGTTTTCTTGCGTCAGTCCATTGTTGAATGTCAGCTTCGTTCGTTGGTTCGTTCTCTAAATTCGACAAGAAATTTCTTACAGAATCTTTAGAAAAACCAGAAGCACCATTAAAAATTGAGACTTGTAGAACCCAAGGGTGAATGTTTTTACCATGAATCATATCGTTCATTTCATCCTTTGTAACAACGATACCTAATTTGTTAGTTTCGTCATCTAATAAGGTTTTACGAACCAGTTCGTTGAAAGCTTTATCTTCAGATGCACGTTCAGATGATTTTGAATACTCCTGATTTTGCGATAATGCATTATTTCTATCTCTTGTAATAAAGTCCGTTTTAAGTCTTTCAAACTCAACCTCATTAATTCCTTCTCCATTTACAGTTGCTGAGTTTATTTGCTCAACTTGTCCACCGGGATCCTTAAGGAAATCAGTGAAGATAAATGCCAACATCGCTAGACCTATCACAATAAGCAACAGTACCGAGTTTTTCTGAATATTTCCAATTACAGCCATTTCAATTTTTGTTAATTTTTAAGAATCTGCGAATATAGTCCTATTCATTGAAATATGAAAGGAGTACAGGATTATTTTTACGAATAACTTTGTTTAATTTATATGATTCCTTTATAAGCATCCGTTAAAGCCCATTTTATTGGTATGGAACAGTCTAAGTTTTTGTTTTACATCGGGCTAAAGTTCTTGGATACATGATTATATCATAATTCAATTAGACCAATACAAGAAATTTGGAAATTGAAAACGAATTTACAACGACTTAAAAGTTTACTTTTACTGCTAAACACATAATTTTTATTACCTAAAAAGAATGTTAACTATCGCGTCGAAATACTAGCCTTTAGGAAGGTTTAGTGATTCTTAGTGTCAAATTTACACAGTGTAATAGATAAAAAATTCAAAAAAGTTTGATGTTTCATTTCTTAATTTTGTAGATTTGGCGCAAATTAATCGTGTTGTAAACCATCGATAAGTATGAAAAATGTACAATTTAGAGAGGCACTGAGAGAGGCAATGTCTGAAGAAATGAGAACTGATGAAAACGTATTTCTTTTAGGAGAAGAGGTTGCCAATTATAATGGTGCGTACAAAGTTTCACAAGGAATGTTAGACGAATTTGGCGCTAAACGTGTGATTGATACACCCATCGCTGAACTAGGATTTACTGGGATTGCTGTTGGTGCTGCAATGAATGGTTTAAGACCAATCGTTGAGTTTATGACATGGAATTTTGCGATTCTAGCGGCTGATCAAATCATTAATAGTGCAGCTAAAATTTTACAAATGTCAGGTGGACAAATTAATTGTCCTATTGTATTTAGAGGTGGTAACGGAACTGCTGGACAATTAGGTGCTACGCATTCACAAAGTTTTGAAGCTTTTTATGCTCATGTACCAGGTTTGAAAGTTATAACGCCTTCTACTCCTTACGATGCTAAAGGTTTACTAAAAGCCGCTATTCGTGATAACGATCCTGTTGTATTTTTAGAATCTGAAAAAATGTACGGCGATAAAGGTGACATTCCAGAAGGAGAATACATTATTCCAATTGGTGTTGCTGATATTAAACGTGAAGGTACTGATGTAACAATTGTTAGTTTCGGTAAAATCATTAAAGAAGCGCATAAAGCTGCTGAAGAATTAGAAAAAGATGGTATTTCTTGTGAAATTATCGATCTTAGAACTGTTCGTCCTATTGATTATGCAGCGGTTGTTAATTCGGTTAAAAAAACCAATAGATGTGTTGTTGTTGAAGAATCTTGGCCAATCGCATCAATCGCTTCTGAAATTGCTTATCACTTACAAAACTATGCATTTGATTATTTAGATGCTCCTGTAAAACGTGTAATGCAATCAGATACGCCATTCCCTTTTAGCCCAACTTTAATGGCTGAAGCTTTACCAAATGTTGAAAGAATTATTGCTGCCGTTAAAGCGGTTAGTTATAAATAAATTCCGTGTCTCAGTCTTTTAACAAGCTGATTCATTTTTCTAAAACTCCTCCTGCTGAAGTTGTAAAACTTTTATCGGATACTATTATTGGTACCAATGGTTTGCAATATAAATTATTGGACACGCCAGAAAAGGTTTATCATCTCTCCATGCCCTTATTCATTTATTTGCAACGGCAAGAACAAGCAATTGCGAATATTACTTTTTGTGAACGTGCTATTTCACCTGGAATTAAACATTATTATTTAAGGTATTTCGCATTTGCTAAAGGTTTACAAGGCAGTGGTAAAAAACGCCGTGGGAATTCGGTTTTTGCCAAATCAATCGCTCAATTATTTACGACAGACAATTTAAACCTCGACAATCCAACCTATGGTAAATCTATTTATTGGGCTTATATCGATCCGCATAATTCGCGTTCGTTTAACAACCAACTAAAATCTGATTTCATACAAATTGGCGCTTTTAATACTTTACCCTTTAGTCGATTTTATCCTAAAAAATGTTCGGCAGTTTCTATTATCCATTCCAGTGAAAAAAAATTGGTGAAGGACTTATTAGCCAACCATTATAAGGATCATAATTTCTATGCTGACACCCATATTTTTGACAATGATCAATATTATGTTTACAAAGTAAATGGTGAGATTGTTGCAGGATTGCAGGTGCATAAAGTCCATTGGGAAATTGTTAGCTTACCTGGTAAGTTTGGAAAAGCATTGCTCAAAATTTGCCCTTATATTCCCCTTATCAATAAACTCATCAACCCAAAAGACTATCGGTTTTTAGCAACAGAAGGACTCTTTTATCAAGCTGTTCATGAAAATATATTGGCTGATTTTTTTGAAGGCATTCTACACCTCACCAATTATAATTCAATGTTGTTTTGGGAGGATACAAAATCTCCGCGTTTGGCGCAGCATAAAATGCAGTGGGGTTGGTTAGGCAAGCTGTCAAAGCAAGAAACTCCTGTTCATGTGCTAGCCAAATTTAACGGTGTCACTTCAGTTGAGATAGACAAAATTAAAAATAGACCGACTTATATAAGTGGGTTTGATGTGACTTGATTTTTTTTTGAGACTGGAATCCTGAGTTATTAGTAGATATTTTTTGGCGGTTCCCATACGGGCGGGCTATCCGTTCTTATCTTTTTTGTCCATCCGCCTGAGGCGGGCGGACATAAAAAGGATACCCACTCCTATCCCTAACCGAAAAGACCTATTCTAAACCCCTTTAAATTATGATCTAAAATACAATCATGCCCTTTCAAAAATAATACCTCACCCTTGCTGGGTTTTAAAACTTATTTATTGCAAACTTCTTATCGAAGGAATGTTTCCTTCGCAATTGAAAAGCGTCCCTTCAGGACTTGCATTTGCTTTATCGCTCATCACATAAATGCTAGAGGCTGATCTTACTTATTCTAAAACGGATCTATACCTTCACCTTTTTCTCTTTTGCCTCCTGCCAAAATTAAAAGTCTTTTGTCTACCTTCTTTTATCTGTTATCCCTATCTTGCAATAAATGAAATTATTAACCCTCATATTCTGTTTTTTCTCGCTAACTGCTTTCTCTCAAGAAATCTGCAACAACGGCATTGATGATGATGGTGATTTATTAATTGACTTAAATGATGAGGATTGTGATTGTTTGGAATTGGATGGTTATTCAAGTTTAATTCCCAACCCCTCTTTTGAAGATACCTTATGTTGTGAGCCAGACTTTCGATGTTCAGAATATTGGACAGAAGCCAATTGGGGGAGTTCAGATTTTTTTCATTATTGTGATTTAGCAGAAGTCGCTGGAATTCCTCCATTATTGCCAATACCTGGAGGTGGAAGTGGGTATGTTGGTTTTGCCGCTATGCCCGGCACAAAAGAAACTGTAGGAACCTGTTTGTTTAGCCCTATAATTACAGGTGGAGTTTATACTTTAAATTTTTACACCGCTTGGAGTGAAGGTGAACAATTTTTAGAGTTACATTTATATGGCACACCTGAATGCGATAATTTACCTTGGGCGGGAATTGATTGCCCAATAGGTTTCGGAGAATGGCAAGATTTAGCTGATGTTGAAATTAATTATGTCATGGATGGCTCATGGCAGGAGGTAACCTTAACATTTACACCTACTGAAGATATTTACGCCATTGCTTTGGCTGGGCAGTGCGGTTCTGAAGTAATTGATGGTATTACTTACCCAGACGGCTATTATTTTTTTGATGAATTAACCCTCATCGACACCGACCACTTCACCGATATTTCCCAAACTGGTGACTGGTGTGACGGCAATCTACTACTCACCGCAATTATTGACACGCTAGGCGGCGAATGGCAATGGTATAAGGATGGCATTGCTTTAGTGGGTGAAACCAGCGAAACTGTAAGCGCAAGTGAATATGGAATGGGGATTTACACCGCACAATACACCATTGGCGAACGTTGTTTAAGATTGGTTGAAACTATTCATTTTCCTGATGTATTGGATGCTGATTTTAGTGCTGAAAATGTTTGTTTGGGAGAGGAAATTGATTTTGAGAACAGTTCTACTTGGTCGGAAGATGATGCTCCGACTTGGGAATGGGATTTTGGGGATGGTGAATCTTCCGCAGATGAAAATACCAGTCATGTTTACGATGAATCAGGAACATACACCGTTACCCTAATTGGGCACAGTGAAATTTCTTGTAATGATACCACGTCTTACGAAGTAATTGTCTATGATATTCCAAACGCCAGTATAGAATTTATTGCAGGCGGTGCCTCATCTGAAGATGGCAGTACGGGTGGTTGTATTATCAATCCTGTTATGTTAAATGATCTTTCAACTGTAATTCCGCCTAGTGAAATTATTAGCTGGAATTGGACTTTTGGTGATGGCGGAATGTCAACGGATGAAAATCCTGAGCATACTTATGGTGCAATTGGCACTTATACAATAACGTTAACAGTCACAGGAACGGGAGGATGCTCGACAACAACCACCAAAACCATCACCATGACCAATGGCATCCCTTTGGATATTATTTATAACGAACCTACCTGTTTTGGTTTGTCTGATGGTTCGATTATTATTAGTGTAGAAGGTGGAGGGGATGATTTGCTGTTCGAAATTAAAAATGCAGACGGTGAATTGAAGAATATTGATAATAGTAATGCAGCGAATAGCCTCGGTGCTGGCACCTATACCTACACGGTTACAGACGATAGCGAATGTTCGGGTAGTGGCACCATCACCTTAAACGAACCAGCCGAATTGGATATTGATTTAACAACAGTCTATCCGCTTTGTTATGGTGACAAATCAGGTTATGCGATAGTTGATGAAGTCTTTAATGCAACTGGTGATTTAGGTCTAATCAACTTCAATTGGAGTCCTGATGGTTTAAGTGGTATCGCTGAAGATTCGGCTGGAGGATTAGGAGCTGGCGAGCATATTGTCAATGTAATTGATGCCAATGGTTGTTCAAATTCATTTAGTTTTATTATCGATCAACCAGATTCACTACGTTTTGTAGAATTCGAATTTGAACCTGCTTATTGTCGTTTATACAATTACCAAAAAGGAAATGGCGTAGTGAAAGCAGCCATGGCAGGCGGCATTCCAGATTATGATTATTTATGGACCAATTTATCCACAGGCGAAACGAGTACGAATTCTACTTGGGGCGGTCTGAATCCCGGTCAATATGAAATGGTAGCTACGGACGAAAACGGCTGTACTTTAACTCAAATTCTAACGGTTGATTCCTTAAATCCAAAAGCCAATTTCGAAATCACCTCACCACAATTCACGAGCAATTATAAAGGCACAGCCAACGTGGAAACCCACTATACCAATACCTCTCAGCACTTTGCAAATCCCAACAACCCTTTAGCAGATACTACTTTTTTCTGGAATTTCGATGATCCTTCTGGCGATTGGATCCTCAGTGAGTCCCTCGAAGAAACCTTTGACACTACATATAAAATTCGAGGTGAATCATACGAAATCACAACCTGTTTAGTGGCACTCAATAAAAATGGTTGCACCGATACGTTATGCAAAACGCTGATCATTTACGAACCTATCGTCTTCGATCAAGTCAATATTTTCAGTCCCAACAACGATGGTATCAACGACCAATTCACCTTCGAGTTCAAAACAAAATCTATCAGCGAATTCCACTGTATAATTATTGACCGCTGGGGCCAAGTCAAAACCGAACTACACCACATCACCGACGCATGGGACGGCACCAACATGAACGGAGCCCCATGCCCCGACGGCGTATACTTTTATACCTACGAAGCTATTAGTGATGACGGAACTGAGCTAGTTGGTCAAGGAACAGTGCAAATAATTGGAGGTTAGCGGTGACTGCTCCGTGCTGAGCTTGCCGAAGTGAGGTCTCGGCTGAGCCGAGAGGTCCCGATTTCTATGGTTAAACCAAATTTAATTTAAACTTTTTTTGATAAATTCTATTTTGGTTAACGCAAGAGAAAATTCTAAGGATTAATTTGTTTCTTACCGCATTTAGCACACTCATTTTATTCTTTCCTTCAGCAACTTTACGAAGGTAATAATGCTTTAAATCCCCTTCACATTGAATCGCTGACATTGCTGCCATATGTAGTATTGTTTTAATCGATTTATTAGCCATCGGGGATACTCTTGATCTTTTGTTTACACTGGTTCCTGAAGAGTAGTCAAACGGAACTACTCCGCTATAACAAGCATATTTTTTAGCCTCTTTT
>NZ_JHXV01000006.1 GCF_000621625.1 Crocinitomix catalasitica ATCC 23190 | reverse complement strand
GATCCATCTCCAAAATTCCAAAACCATTCATAATCTTCTCCGCCCGGTATTCTTGTTCCGTCAACAAAATCAATTTCATTAATTAAACAAGTACTACCTAATCCATCTGCTGATGATGATGTAACACCATCAATTGTTACTTCATATTCAAAGTCTGCAGTTGGTTGTGGGTGAACTATAACTGTAAATATTGCCTCATCATCTGGACAAGGAGCAACACCTGTTACAGTATATTCGAATGTATAAGTACCACCTAGACCACCAACATCAAGCACACCTGTACCAGCTGTAAATTGTCCTGAAGCTGTTACCTCTCTAAATCTTCCTAATGGATTTGCTCCTTCACTAATTAAATCATGTAAATCAACAGTTACACCGTCTTCACCACATAATTCGATTGTATTATCATCACCTGCTGCACCAAGTCCACCAAAATCAATGATAACACGCATAGTACTAAAACAGCCATTTGCTGTATCTCCAATCATCAACCAAACTTCATCATCTGGTCCCATAAAATCATCTTCATACAAAGGATCAACTTGTTTAGCGCTATCTGGTCTTTCAGAGAAGAAATTCCAGACAGCATCTTCAGTATCATTTAAATCCATCCATTCTAATAAATCTAATTCAAAATCTTCACAGAACGGTCCTGGATCAGTAATTTCTAATTGCGGTCCTTCAGAATAAACGACAACAATAGTTTTCGTAATTCCTGAAGTTAAACATTCTGAAACCGGTGTTCCTTCAACAACATAAGTAGTTGTTTCAGTTGGAGAGGCTTCAGTCGTTGGTCCTGTCGTTTCAGTTAAACCTGAGTCTGGAGACCAAGTCCAATCATAATCACCTGCATTTGGTCCATCAACAGTAAGAGTAACAGGATTACCAGCACAACTCGTTACTGAATCAACTGTAGGATTACACTGGCTAATTACACCTCCACCAATACCACCAGCAGACTCATAATCGATATAATATAAACTCGCAAATGCACCTTCTAAGGCTTCTTCATTTAAAACGATGGCAAAAGTAAAATTAACTGTATCATTATCAGGAATATCTGATTTATGAGCTAAAGACATTGCTTGATCACCAGATTCCGTAGCACCTGGTGTACCTTCTAGACCAATAGCATTCCAAATATCAGAACCACTTCTATTACTAAATCCTCTATAAGAAACACGGAACTTATCACCTAAAGCACCGAACCCTAAATATGAATCCCAAGGTGTTGATTGTTCTGCAGACACCAAGGCTTTTTGACATTCGTCACCGGGCTGCGAAACAATTGTATTTTGTGTTACAAAAGATCCACCAATTGGTTGATTATTATCCGGGTCAACATTTCTATAATAATAAACATCTGTTAAATCCTCACCGGTACCGTTATAAATACTCACTTCTGTTGTGTAAAATAAATCAGTAACAAATAAATGATACTTAATATTAATCGTTACATCCTCAACTTCACCTTCCCATTCGACAGTGATACAATCACCTACTCTTGTGTGCGTGATTGCACCATCAGGAGTTGTCATAATTTGGTTAATATTATAATTGTTCCCGTAATTAACACCGTTAATTTCTATTCCCCAACCATTTTCAGGCGATCCTGGTGTAAAGAAATCACCATCATAATCTACCCAACCATCTCTAGCCGGATTTGCAACGAAACCACATGGTGTGCCAAAAGCACCGCCTCTTGAATGGAAACCAGCACCTTCTGCAGTTCCTTCTTGTCCTCCTGCACCACTAATTGCAATTTCTACATAGTCACCAATTGCATATCCATTTCCACCTTCAATCTGTGCAGAAGCAACTGATCCTATTGTGATAAATAAACAAAACAAAAAGGCGTTTTTAATTTTATCTAGCTTTAACATATAATTTTTTTTATCCTAGTTTATTTACAAATACTCTTTAAATAATCATTCCACCAAACAATATCATTTGGTGTAGAAGTTCGATCCGTATGAATTCTTATCAACATTACATTATTCGCATAATCTGCTTTTAATGAAACTAAATTATTTGATTTAAACCCCATTAATTTTTCTGCTGCAGCTTCATTTTCGAAACCAAAAACACTAAGATCAGCTTTGTAATATTCTTGTATTGGGCTAGATGCATCAAGAGTTATACAACAATTTTCAGTACTTGTTGCTGAACCATAAACGATCTCACTATCTCCTTCTTGAGCAAAGGTGGTTGCCTGTACAAATAAGACAAACAATAAACTCTTAAATAATTTCATTCGAATAATTTTTAAATTTTATACTCTGTAAACCGAAACAACAACAAAAACGTTGCATGGGAGGCAAATCTATTCTAAAAAATCTTAAATTCCAAGTGAAACTCTGCATTAAACAGTTTTAAACGTGTATGTTAAATATTTCTATTTACAAATATTAAATGAAGACAATTTGCTCTACACGTATTTTATTACTGACATGCAATCAAATAGGTTCAACTTGAATTCCAAACGTCCCTATTATTGTACCAACAAATTCAAACATCTAATCTCATTCGACTAATAACGGTAGAATGTTATTCTCAGAAATAAAAAAACCAGCCTCAATTTAATGGGCTGGCTCTAATTCTAATTATTTAGTAGCTTAATCTAACTTAATATTTAAAGGAAGAATGAAACTAACGTTAACAGGCTTTCCTTTCACCTCACCAGGCTTCCATTTCGGCATTCCTTTTACAACATCTATTGCGGCATTGTCTAGTGGCTTTTCAATTCCACGTACAATATTTACCTTATCTATACTTCCGTCTTTTTTAACAACAAAACCGACATACACCACACCTCCTTTAGAGATCAAAAAGTTTGGAATATCAATATTGTCAACGATCCAATTTGCCATAGCCGCCTCTCCCCCGATAAATGCCGGTGGAACATCAACATCCAAATCAGAAAAAGTAGAATCAACTGCAGGCCCTTTTCCGCTGCTTGATCCACCTGGGATAGGATCAGTCATTACAATAATATTTGTTGTAGTATCTTTGTCTCCATCTATTGCAACCAAATCAATTATTTTATCAACCAGAATAATTGAATCTATATCATCATACCTGATTACATTCTGTTTTTTCGGCTGTTGTTCTTCAATCGTATAAATTTTTTCAATTGGTGGCTCTTCGTCAATTGTACCTGGAATATTCTTGTCAGCAATAAAATATGGCGAAACACTTTTCGCTGATACATATTCAAAAGCTGCCAAACAAAGACCACCTGATAGAATTAAACCGATTTGAAAAAAAGCATACCTTTTTTTCTCAAGGTTGGCTTTAGGACTTTTTTTAGAAATCATAATATTTTTTTTTAGTAAAACATATTATGAAAATTGCAATTGGCGTGCCAACTACGGTAACGACTGATTATCTGTATAATGTATTGACTAACCTGTTATATTTTTGTTAAAAGCGTATATCGAATTAAACCTTTTGATTAAAGTTAAGTCGATTTTTTAATAAAAACAGAAAGAATATTCCCGGCTATAAGAATAATACCCATGGTAATCCACACATAACCCCAAAGGCTAAAATCGAATGTAATTGGATCGTTAAAAACTAATAAACTTAGAACAATTATAATCGTCGATATCACCATATTACCAATAGCTATATTTCTGACAATACGAAAAGGTTTTTTAATCAAAATATAAGTTGTCAAAATAAAAATTGTCAATATTAGCGGGAAGGTAAATACTACCGCCTTTTGTGTTAGGGCAGGAATATCTGCGATCCCATAATAAGATATGCGATCCATTTCATTGAGATGGGTTATGAACCGATTTTCATTTGCACGATAAATATTAGAACCAAAAAAAACTGCGATCAAAATCATTAAAAATGATAAACCAGCTGATACCAGATGAGGAACCTTCATTTATTTGTGTTTAATGTTCGTAGATGAAAAGTAAGTTAAAACAAATATAATTCATTAGAACCGAAATTCTCGAAGTCATACTTTTTAAGTTGAAGCAAATGGGTATATTTGTAACAAAATTAAGCAATGTCTGAAAAAATTAGCACATCAAAGGCACCAAAACCAGTAGGATTGTATCCTCATGCACGAACAGTTGGTGAATTATTGTTTTTATCAGGAGTTGGTCCAAGAGTAGCTGGGTCGAATAAAAACGATTCTGCCGTTCCAGGTTTAGAGCTTGACCATAATGGTAATTTTATTGCTTTTGACTTTGAAGCGCAATGTCGTTCTGTATTTGACAATGTGAAATTAATTTTAGAAGCTTCTGGTTCATCATGGGATCAGTTGGTGGATGTTACCGTTTTCTTGGTTAATATGAAAAGAGATTTTCACGTTTACAACCGCGTTTATGCAGAATATTTCAAGGACAACCAACCTTGTCGAACAACTGTTGAAATCAACAGCCTGCCTACACCAATTGCTATTGAATTGAAATGTATTGCAACAATCAAAAAATAAAATCATAAAGAATGTTTGGATTAATTATTAAAGGAGCCTTAACATTAGGCTCGTTATTATTCACTATTTTCCTATTCGCTTCTGGATCTTGGGGTTGGGGAATCATGTTTATTTTTATAACGGCAATTTTAGGGCTGTTTATTTTCAGAAATGAAAATTTAATCATGGCTGCCTTACAACTGCGTCAACAAAATATGGAGAAGGCTAAAAAGTTTTTAGGCCGTATTAAACAACCTCAATACTTGTTTCGAGGACAAAGAGCGTATTATTTCTTTTTAATGGGTCATGTAAATTCGCAAGGTTCATCAATGGGCCAAGTAGAATCCTATTTTAGAAAAGCTTTAAGCATTGGTTTAAAAAAAGATTATGACCAAGCCATGGCAAAATTAAGTATTGGTGCTATTTGTTTACAAACTGGCAGACGAAGAGAAGCAGAATCGATGTTGAATGAAGCGAAGAAACTAGATACTAAAGGTATGCTAACTGATCATATCAAAGGTCTTAAAAAACAAATGGGAAGAGCTACATCTCAAAATCAAATGAGAATGGCGCAAATGAGTAAAGGCAAAAGAGGGAAGATGAAGTAGGCTGATTAGGCGTTGTTTGTTGATCGTGTCATGTATGTCCCTGATATAAGTAGACAGATTATTTAACTACTAACTTATTACGCTGCATAATTATAAACATCTTCAGGCTCTTTAAAGTCGATTACTCAATTTGGACTTGAAAAATTATAATTACTCACAACTTGTTATATTATAAATTCGCCACCTGTTAAGGCGGTTAATTAGTCTATAATTGGATATTCTCTATAAATCGTATTCTTTTTACAATAGGGCGGTTGGAACAATTTCATTCAAGTTTAAACCATTCATGTTTAGGGTGAATCGCACTGTTCGCATATAGTTCCCTAAGGTTGCTGTACTTGTTTTTAAATTTGGCGTTTCATAAAGCGGGAAATACACTCCAAAGATGTCACCAATCTCAATTGCAAGTCCAGCATCGCCTACTAATTCAAGATTATTATTAATTGTAAAAGCACCGATATCTCCGTAAACACTTAAGAAAGGAATGTAAGGTAATTGAATAGTTAGATTTAAGGCGGTAATAAAATCATTTGATGTCCCAAAGTTTGAAACCGTTTTAAACCCTCCTTGATTCAAGATTCTTTGTTGAGCGAATAATCCGGAGGTTCTATTCCGTCCGAATAAATAATGTTCGTACGTTACATCTTGTGAACCACTCTGACCACCCAATGAAAAAGCAAAACGACCATCCTGAATTCCTCTTGACAACAAGTTCTTTCCGGCATAAAATCTCAATCCTATCTTTTTCTTTTTTTCTTTTAGATAAGTCAGCTTATAATTAGCCGTCAATCCACTATTCAATACTTGATTTGTATAAACGATGTCCTCTAACATATTTGTCGAGGTATAAAAATCGAAACGAATATCTAAACGGAAATCCGATCTGCCGTTTTTATAATGCAAATCATATAATCCACTTGCTCCATATAAATCTCTACTGCGTTCAAATGAATTTTCGCGTACAATATGTCCGAGGAATTTTATATTTTGAAGATTGTTTTTTCGTTTATATGGTTTGCCAAAAGCAAAATTTAAATAGGGTCTAACTACCCAATAGTTCCCTACCTTATTTCTTGCATCATCTTGCGTTTCTGTTAGGCCTTGTCCGAAACTTTTTCCTTCAACTCCCAATGTTACCATTCGAATGTTTTTTGCAGGTACCCAAGAATAATTTATATCAGCCAATCCAGCAATGTTAGATTGTCCAAAAGAAAACATTGGCGCTAAAGTATATTCTAATTTATTTTTAGGAAAAGTAATATTGTGGAGCGCTATCCCGATCATAAATTTATCGTAAGCATTAAATCCAGCGATTGGTAACCAGTTCGCATTCCAGTTTTTCCCTTCATTGTCTCCAGCAAGGAATTCCAAACTAAAAGGTTCAACACGATTAAAAACTTTGTCATTTCTCCAATAATTATTGTTCGAATTCATATCAGGCATCACACCTGCTTTATCAATTATTATCTCATCAAAATCGACACCATCGAACTCGGTAATAAGCTCACCAGCATTCGGCTTAATCCAATTGGTTGCGACAATTTTTCCTGATTTTAATCCATCGACTCTACAAGGACCTGCAATTTGACCTTTATTTGAAACCTTTACAACCGTCTTTTCATTTTCAAGACTTACACTTTTGATTTTAAAGTCAATTTGTTTAGTCGTTTGAATAATGTCATCAAAAAACCATGAGAAATCTTCTTTAACTTCTGCTTCAAAAGCTGCACGAAGGTCAGCGGGTTGCGGATGTTTAAAATGCCAATCGATAAAATATTTTTTCATTATTTTATCAAATACTTCTTCTCCTAAATAGTCTTTTAAATAAGTGAAAGCTAATCCAGTCTTTCCATAAACAATTGCACCATAGTTTATCGATTTATAATCATCAGCTTCCAATTCAATTGGTTGATCTAATCCTAAACCTGCTACCGATTTATAGGTAAGCATTGACATATCGTAGTGACTTAAACTATCTAAATGGACTTTTGGACCTATACCTCCCAACATATCTGTTAAATAAGAATTGTTCGGATATTTCGTTGCGATATATCGCATCTCGTTAAGTGTATTTAACCCCTCATCCATCCATGCATGGCTCCGTTCGTTCGAACCCAACAAACCATAAAACCAATTGTGTCCTACCTCATGAACAATAACTATTTCAAGATCTATTTCCGTCCTTGTTTCTCCAATTACAGTAACATTCGGATACTCCATACCACCACCCGCACTAATTGTTCCATCTACGGCAGTAGCCTGATTATATGGGTAATCACCATTCCATTTAGAATAATAAAACAAGGCATCATTTATATATGTTACAGCATCTTGCCAAACTTCATAATTTTCAGGAACAAACATCGCCCATGTATCCACTTTTCTATCACTATTAGGAAGTACAACTTCACCTTTTAAAACTTCAAATCTTTTATCGGCAAACCACGCAAAATCATGTACATTGTTCTGCGTAAATCGTATCGTCTTAAAATCCTCCGCTGATGGAGGGAATGAGGAAGTACTAGACTCATCAGCAAATCCTTCTTCTAAAAATTTCTTCGCTGTTTCTTTCGCTTTACTCGACAAGAACTCAATCTCGCTTTCTGTTTGCAAATCACCGGTTGCCCCAACGACATAATTCTTTGGTAACGTTATTTCAACATCAAACGACCCAAATTCAGAATAAAACTCTCCTTGTGTTAAATAAGGCATTTGATGCCATCCTTCATTATCAAAAACGGCTGGCTTAGGATACCACTGTGTAATTTGATAAGACTGACCAACGAATCCTAATCTTGAAATATCACCCGAAGGAATTTTTACTTTGAATGGTGTTGATACCGTAATTTTTTCACCAGGTTTAAGCGGAGTATTCAAAGTGATTTTACAAATATCAATATGTACTGCGTCAAGCGACCAATTAACCTTTGCATCGTTTACTTTAAAGTCTAAAGAATCGATATAACCAAGCTCTTCAGCACTTGCCGTTTCTAAAGCATCATTCTTATCCCGATTTAACTGTATTGCTAATGCTGTTTTATTATTTTTATATGCATTTGGCCAAAGATGAATGTAAATTTCATTTAAAGTTGTTTTTGAATTATTGGTATAATCAAACTCTTCGTAACCGTCTAAAAAATTTGTTTTGTCATTTAATTTAACCTGAATTCTAAAGTCGACTTTTTGTTGGAAATAATCTTGAGCGTTGATATTATTAGTGCTTACCAATAGTAAAAATGCTAAAATTTGGAAGAGAAAGATGCGATCAAATAAACTTTTCATACTTAAACTTAAAGAAATGGTATATATAAATGTAATTGAATTATATTGTTTCTCTCAATTTTTAAGTAAATTCTATTTTAAGATGCTTATCTTTACTTTTATTAATCTATCTTATTCTTAATGTCTATTTCTCGCATCTTTAATTTAGTCACGATATTTATTTTATGTCTTAGTTTTTCATCCTGTTCGAATGGTAGTTTACCAGCAAATAACACGAATGACATGGACACTACTGTTCACAAGCATACCAATGCATTAATTGATGAAACCAGTCCGTATTTATTGCAACACGCGCACAATCCTGTCAATTGGGTGCCATGGAGTGACGAAGCTTTTGAAAGAGCCAAAGCAGAAAATAAATTGGTGATCATTAGTATTGGATATTCGTCATGTCACTGGTGCCATGTAATGGAAAGAGAAAGTTTTGAGCAAGAAGATGTCGCTGCATTAATGAATGAACATTTCATCAATATTAAAGTAGATCGTGAAGAGCGTCCAGATGTTGATCAGGTTTATATGGATGCTGTTCAATTAATGACCAACGGCAGAGGTGGCTGGCCCCTAAATTGTATTACTTTACCTGATGGGCAACCAGTTTATGGAGGAACTTATTTCGAAAAGAAACAATGGCTTCAAATTCTAACCGATTTACAATTTAATTATGAAAAATCGCCTCAAAAATTGGAGGAGTATGCAGCGAAAGTAACTGCAGGTGTGCAACAATCAGAATTGATCACATTATCTACAACCGGAACGAAATTCAACCGTGATGAAATAAATGAGATGGTGAAAAATTGGGAAAAAACCTTAGATTATGCTGAAGGAGGAAGTCAACAAACTCAAAAATTTCCACTGCCAAACAGTTATGATTTCTTAATGCAGTATGCTTTCCAAACAGGAGATGAAAAAATAATGCAACAAGTAGATTTAACACTTGAAAAGATGGCCTTGGGTGGTATTTACGATCAAATTGGCGGAGGATTTTCACGTTATTCGACTGATGAAAATTGGAAAGTTCCACATTTTGAAAAAATGCTTTACGACAATGCACAGTTGGTTTCTTTATATGCGAAAGCTTATCAAAGAACTCAATCCGCGACTTATAAGAAGGTTGTTTACCAAACTATCGAATGGTTAAAACGAGAAATGATGACCAAAGAAGGGTCTTTTTATTCGGCTTTAGATGCGGATAGTGAAGGCGAAGAAGGCAAGTTTTACATTTGGACAAAAGACGAATTATCAACGATACTTGGCGAGGATTATTCTTTCGTAGAAAAATACTATAACGTAAATAAAAAAGGACTTTGGGAAGGGAATTATATTCTATTAAGACAAGTTACAAATGACAAATTCGCTGCAGACAGCGACCTCAGTATTGAAGCGTTGACTAAAAAAGTAGACAAAATCAATAAATTATTACTTACCGAACGAAATAAACGTATTAAACCAGGCCTGGATGACAAATCCCTAACCTCTTGGAATGCATTAATGACAATTGGTTTATTAGACGCATATGCTGCTTTTAATGACGAAAAATTCTTGCAGATGGCCATTAAAAATGGCAAGTGGATCATAGAGAAACAAATGAAAAAGGATGGTCATTTATTTCATACATACAAAGAAGGAAAAAGTACTATTCCAGGATTTTTAGAGGATTATGCTTTTACAATTGCTGCATTTACAAAGCTTTACGAAAATACTTTTGACGAATCTTATTTGGAAAAAGCGGATCAATTGACTGCTTTCGCTAAGTTACATTTCTTTGATGATCAATCTGGTATGTTCTACTTTACTTCAGATGAAGGCAGTTTAATCGCTAGAAAAATGGAAATTTATGACAATGTAATACCGAGCTCAAACTCTGTAATGGCGAACGAGATGTATAAATTGGGCATTATTCTAGATAGAAAAGAATACAAGGAAGTTGCAAAACAAATGCTTGCTAATGTGATTCAAGAATTTCCGAAATATGGCAGTAGTGTTTCAAATTGGGGAATATTAGCACTCAATTTAACTGGAATATATTATGAGGTTGCAATAACAGGTGACCGGTCAAATACACTAACCAAATCTTTGCAAAAACATTATATTCCAAACAAAATTGTTTTGGGTGCAACAGATAAAAGTGATTTGGCATTATTGGAAGGTAAATTCTTAGGAGAGCCAATGATTTTTGTTTGTATTGAAGGCGCTTGTAAATTACCAAGTAATTCGTTAAAGGGTGCTTTGAAACAACTTAAAAACTAAGCTTAATTCATTCAAAATTGTGAATTAACAGGAAATTAATGCAAATAAAATTGGGTTTTATCAAAAAACCTTAAATTTGAAAACTATGATAGATAACGATTCGCTCGTATACAATACAGCGCGACCAAAAATGCAAATTCCAGAATATGGGAGAAATGTACAAAAGATGGTCGATCACGCTGTTTCTATTCCAGATAAAGAGCAAAGAAATAAGGTTGCAGAGGCAATTATTAAAGTGATGGGGGAATTGAAGCCTGAATTGCGTGATGTAGAGGAATACAAACCGAAGTTATGGACACATCTATTTATCATGTCTGATTTTAATTTAGATGTCGATTCACCTTACCCAATGCCAAAAAGAGAGGTGTTGAGCGCAAAGCCAGAAGCTTTAGATTATCCTCAGAAGAAAATCAAAATTGGTCATTACGGGAAAAACGTTGAAATTTTAATTGGTAAAGCAATTGAAATGGAAGATCCGGATGAGAGAGAGGCCCTAGTGAAAACTGTTGCCTGTATGATGAAACAATTTTATCTGACATTCAATACGCAATCTATCGATGATAAAACAATTGCTGATCATATCAAAAAACTATCTGACGGAAAAATTATCTTAGAAGACTTGTCTTTCTTACCGTCTACTGGTTCTATTCTAAAAACCGTTACTCCTGTTAATAATGGCAGTAATAACAAGAAACAGAATAACAATAAGAACAGAAATAATAATAACAAGAACCGTAATAAAAATCGAAAAAGATTCTAAATAGCTATGGGCGCTTTTGAAATTCATGGTGGTAAACCACTAAAAGGAGAACTAACACCTCAAGGAGCAAAAAACGAGGCTTTACAAGTTTTATGTGCTGTCTTAATGACTCCTGAAAAAGTTACAATCAGTAACATTCCGGACATTGTAGATGTGAACAAATTAATCAATTTGTTACAAGCAATGGGTGTGAAAATTGAAAAGGTTGAACGTGGTACCTACAATTTTAAAGCTGCTGAAATAGATTTAGAGTATTTATTGACTGACGATTTTACCACTCGTGCTTCAGGGCTTCGTGGTTCAATCATGATAATCGGTCCACTATTGGCACGATTTGGTAAGGCATATATGCCAAAACCAGGTGGTGATAAAATTGGTCGTCGAAGATTAGATACCCATTTTGAAGGTTTTGAACAATTAGGTGCTAAATTCACTTTTGATCCAAAGACTTTTTTCTATACTGTCGAAGCAGATAAACTGAAAGGTAAATACATCCATATGGATGAAGCTTCTGTGACAGGAACAGCAAATATTGTAATGGCTGCTGCAATGGCTAAAGGTAAAACTACCATTTACAATGCTGCTTGTGAACCTTACTTACAACAATTGTGCAAAATGCTGAATAGCATGGGTGCAAAAATTACCGGTATTGGATCTAATATGTTGACAATAGAAGGTGTTGATTCGTTAGGTGGATGTTACCACCGCGTTTTACCTGATATGATCGAGATAGGTTCATTTATTGGATTGGCAGCAATGACCAAATCAGAAATCACGATTAAAGATGTGAGTTACCCTGATTTAGGAATTATGCCAACAATTTTTCGTCGCTTGGGTATTCAAATCGAACTAAAAGGTGATGATTTATACATTCCTGCTCAAGATTCGTACGAAATAGACACTTTCATTGATGGTTCAATTCTAACAGTTTCAGATGCTCCTTGGCCAGGTTTTACACCTGATTTATTGAGTATTGTTCTAGCAACTGCTACACAAGCCAAAGGTTCTGTTTTGATCCACCAAAAAATGTTCGAATCAAGATTATTCTTTACAGATAAATTGATTGATATGGGTGCACAGATTATTTTATGTGATCCACATAGAGCTGTTGTAATTGGAATGAACCATGAGCATAGGTTAAGAGGAATTAGTATGACTTCTCCAGATATTCGTGCGGGTGTTTCTTTATTAATCGCTGCTTTATCAGCTGAAGGAAAAAGTACGATCCACAATATTGAGCAAATTGATAGAGGTTACGAAAATATTGATTTCAGACTGAACAATTTAGGTGCTGATATTCGTAGAATTGGATAGCTCAGAGAAGATAGTTGTTCCTCCTTTGCTATTGGATAAGGAGGACGCGTAGATAAAAATCTTTATTTCAGGTTGTAATTAGGGTATAAGGTCTAGTTGATAACGATTAGAATTGACTACATTTTTCTATAGTCCTCTTAGCTTCTTTGGCGCCTTATGCGGTTAAAATAATTAAATAGTCCATTGTCCTAAGCCTTGACATTTCAAACCTACCGCCTATTCTCTTTTGCCTCTTGCTTAAAATAAAAGTCTATCCGCAGATAAGTCCCGAAGGGACGACATAAAATAGCGGAGGAAGCCATTCCTTCGGTAGGAATTTTACATTAAGTAAGTTTAAAACCCTGCAAGGGTGCAATATATTTTTGAGTGGGCATTTGAATTTTAGATGAGCATTTAGCGGTGCTAAAAATTTGTCACTGATGAACGAAAACTTATATGGTCAAAGTAATTCTTCATCAATTCTCGCGCATTCTATGATAAATACTTTATTTAAACGCTTCTAAAATATTGGCCACCTTATCCCAATACGATCTGCCAAATAGGTTTACATGAACTAATAATGGATATACCTGATTGTACTTGATACGCTTTTCCCAATCTTGTTCTAATGGTAAAAAAGTGTCGTAATGGTGGAATAAAGACTTGTCAAAACCACCGAATAAATGCATCATTCCAATGTCCATTTCACGGTGTCCATAATAAACCGCTGGATCAATAAAAAACGGTTTGTCACCAGCACGAATGATATTGCCTGACCATAAATCACCATGTAATAACGTCGGTTTTTCGACAGGATATAAATCAGGAATTTTTTTATAGAATTTTTCGATAACTTTTGCCTCTACAAAATTAACATCGCCGTTATTAACAGCCATTTCAACCATCGGCATTAAACGTTCATTTATAAGAAAGTCTGCCCAATTATCATGTTGATTATTCTGTTGAACCAACGATCCTATGAAATTTGATTCATCTAATCCAAATTTATCCGCTTTTACCTGATGTAGATTAGACAAACTATTAGCGAAATTCTTCCAGTAATTTGACACAGGTTCCTTCTGTTCAATATAATCTAAAACCAAATATTGTTGATCTTCAAATAAACCAAGATCTTTAACCTCTGGCACATCTATTGTCGACCCTAAAAGTTGTAACCCCCCTTTTTCTAAGGCAAACATATTCGGGTAAAATTCAGCTTTATTGATCTTAACAACAACAGACTTATTGGCCGTATCAACTTTAAAAACTTGATTAATATCACCACCCGCAAGCTTTGATACGGCAGTATAACCCGGTAATATTTTATCGAATAATTCTTTCACCTTATTTATTGTTCCAAGCACTCATTGTTTGGTCGAGACCAATTGTAACAAAACTCTTAATAAATTCTGTAGCCACTTCAATCCGATCGTCTAAAGTCATTAATTCGTCTTCATTCCATTGTCCCAAGACATAATCTACCTGACGACCTTTTGCAAAATTATCACCAACACCAAATCTCAACCTTGAAAATTGATCTGTATTCGATACTGCAATAATATCCTTTAATCCGTTGTGTCCGCCAGCACTTCCTTTACCTTTTAAACGCAATACACCAAAAGGTAAAGCCAAGTCGTCTGTAATGACCAAAACACGCTCCAATGGAATCTTTTGCGCCTGCATCCAAAAATTGACAGCTTTACCACTCAGATTCATAAAGGTGTTCGGTTTTAATAAAAGTAAATTTCTCCCTTTATGTTTTACTTGTGCTATTTCACCTAAACGACCAATATCAAAATTCACCTCATTTTGTTCAGCAAATTTATCTAAGACTTTAAATCCAATATTATGTCTTGTTTCAGCGTATTTAAAACCTGGATTTCCCAATCCAACGATAAGATAATTCATATTATAAAATAAAAAAAGGTTGCTACAAAAGTAACAACCTTTTCATTAATATTTATGATAAATTGATTAAGCTTCTGCTTCTTCAGTTGCTGCTTCTGCACCAGCTTCTCCTTCAGCACCTTCTTCATCATCACCTTCATCAACAGCACCTCTAGCCATTTTAATTGAACAAACAACTGCGTTTGGAGCATTTAAAATTTCTAATGTATCTGTAGCTAAATCTTTAATTCTAATTGAATGACCAATTCTCAATTTAGTAATATCTACTGTAATTGAATCAGGCATGTTATCAGGTAAAGCAAATACTTTTACCGTTCTAAAAATCTGTTGTAAACGACCACCGTTTAATACACCAATTGCTCGTCCTTCTAAATGAACTGGTATGTTCATTTTCACCTTTTTCTTTGGATCTAATTCGATAAAATCAACATGCCAAATTTTGTCAGTAACTGGGTGGAACTGGATATCTTGAATTATCGCTCTTGTTGTTTTACCATCAACATCAACATTGATCAAGTAAACATTTGGCGTATAAACCAATTTTTCCATATCTACATGAGATACACTAAAGTGAGTTTGTTTTTCTCCGCCGTAAATTACACATGGTACGTTACCACCAACTCTTACAGCTTTCGCATCCTTTTTCCCTACGTTCGCTCTAACCGAACCGCTCAATGATACTTCTTTCATATTTATATAATTATGATCGGGTGTTATTTTGCCCGATCTGTGTTTACTTATTAAAAGTGACGACTGATAGACTCGTGTTTAACAAGACTATGCATCACATCTGCATATAACTGCGCTACGCTTAGCACTTTTATTTTGTCAGATTTTTGTTTTAAAGGAATTGAATCAGTTACTACTAATTCAGTTAATCCAGACTTTTCAATTCTTTCGTATGCCGGCCCTGAAAGCACAGCATGTGTACAAATAGCTCTTACCGATAAAGCTCCGTTTGATAAAAATAAATCAGCTGCCTTTGTTAATGTACCAGCAGTATCTACCATATCATCAACTAAAATAACATCTTTACCACGTACATCACCAATCACTGTCATTTCTGCCACCTCATTCGCAACCTTACGTTGTTTATGACAAATTGCAAGACCCAAGTCTAACTTTTTAGAATAAGAATTTGCTCTTTTTGCACCACCAGCATCTGGAGCTGCAATAATTAAATTCTTAGAATCAATAGATTGAATATAAGGAACAAATATTGTTGATGCATAAAGGTGATCAACTGGGATTTCAAAGAAACCTTGAATTTGATCAGCATGTAAATCCATTGTCATTACTCTGTCAACACCGGCAACTTCCAACATACTTGCAACCATTTTTGCACCAATTGCAACTCTTGGTTTGTCTTTACGGTCTTGACGTGCAAAACCGAAATAAGGAATTACAGCTACGATTGATTTCGCTGAAGCTCTTTTTGCAGCATCAGCCATCAATAATAACTCGAACAAGTTTTCAGTTGGTGGCATGGTAGATTGGATTAAAAATACATCCTGACCACGAACCGTCTCCTCTAACGAGGGTTGAAATTCACCATCACTAAACTCCGTAACAACAACGTTACCAAGCTCTTTACCGAATGTATCAGCAATACTATTTGCCAATTCACTTGTTGCTCTTCCTGAAAATATTTTTACTCCCTTAGACATGCTTTCCGATTTGGAAGCGCAAAGTTAGCTTTAAATGTGTAAATAGCCTCGTTTTTTGCTGATTTTTTGGATCCTATTTAAATTCATTTCAACTTATTCTTAAAATGCAGATGATTTAATTAAAAAAAGGGAATAAATACTTATTAAATAAATACTTATTTTTAGGCATTAAACCCTATAGAAATAAATGCTAAAATGAAATTTAGTTACCTGCTCCCTAACTCTTGTAATATCACATTTATTGCTCTTGTTTTTATAACACCCCTGATCTTTAGTTGCAAACCCAACTTATCTATCTACCCTGAAATTATTGATGGTGATGGCGTTGTAGATGCCGAAGGGAATTTTTATCCGACTGCCATTTATGGCGACCAAGAATGGATGAGTGAAAACTTAAAAACTAGCTTGTATTGCAATGGTGACACCATTCCATATTTAGGCGAAAATAAAAAATGGGTAATTTACGACAATGACCCTATAAACGACAGCCTTTTTGGTAAACTATATTTGTACGGAGCAATTTATGATACAGCCAATATTTGCCCTTGTGGCTGGCGTGTACCAACTGATGCCGATTTTGCAAAGTTTAATAATTATTTGGGAGGGCTTTATGATGCTCTCCCATTACTAAAAGATGGAGGTAGATTAGGACAAGGTGATGGCTTGTGGAATGATAATTATTCTGCTCAAGTAGATGGGCGATCCCTTCATTTTAAAGCTTTGCCCGCGGGATATGCCATTGGTATAGGTACAATGGAGTATAAGAAAAAAGATACACTAACACGTTTTTGGTTGAACTATCCAAATGATAATGGAGAAGGCAAGAACTTCCGCATTGGACAATTTCAATATGTCGAGTTAGAAACATTTGATTTTAAATGGATTTACGCATCGGTGAGGTGTATTAAAGATTATTAATACTATGAAGAACTTTTTATTGCTAAGTTTTTTGTTTTTGGTGAATACTACCGCGATTGGCCAGGAGGACGAATACGATTTTAATTATGACACCATAACTTTTGCTTTTGGTGTTGAGTTAGGTTATGGTTTTGCAAAGCCCATTCAATACGATCATAATAGCGAATATTTTTTTTATAGTAACGGGGCTGGACGTACTGCAAGTGTTTCACTGATGAGCAGATTTAGTTATAGAAAAGTTTATTTTGTTGCAAGTTTAGGGTTTGGAATGAGTAATACTGAGCAAACTTATGTTATTGGAACTTTGAAGGACCTCAGCATTGGTCATACATTTAATCAAAAAACACAGAATATATTAGGCGAATTCACTATTGGACGGAAATTTAATATAAATGAAACTACGGACCTAAACTTAGGTATTGGATTGGGATTGGTTAGCGAAAATTTTACGTATGGAAAACCCATCAATGGCAATATCAATTCTTTAAACTCACACATAGATAATCACCTTGAGACTGATGATGTTTTTGATGAATCACCTGGTTATAATATAGATGATATGACTTATAATTATGAATTGAAAATCAACCAGCCTTTTCAGGTTGCGCCAATATTTTTGGCAGGCATAGAAACAAAATTAAAAAAAGGTAGCATTTTATTGGCTTGTGATATTAGCATCAACAATATGGCATATTCAACCGTGGTTAAATATTCGGGAAATAATTATAGTGCATTTGCCAATACCAAATATGTAGCATCAACCTTTGGTGTGAACTTGACTTATTATTTTAGGTAAGAGTTCCACTAGGGATAGTAATGGCAGCGAAAAACTTATTATTTGTGTGAAAAAACAAATTTATTGGGCGACTTTAGAAGCCCCATTAAATTGTATTTTGAACCAGAATAATTATTATTTTGCTATAATGTATAGCCCGTACAAGTGGCCTAAAAACCTTTCATACAATTCTGCCCTCAATAAATTTGTAAGCCTTAATTTATTCGTAACTTTAACTTTTTAGAAATTACAAAATAGTTGATATTACCATGAAATACGAGAAAATAAACCGCGAATTATTTATTAAGAATAGAGCAAAATTTATTGCTCAAATGGCACCAAAATCAATCGCTATATTCAATTCGAACGACATTTATCCGATTAGTGCGGATAGTACAATGCCTTTTCAACAACACAGAGATATATTTTATTTAACGGGTGCTGACCAAGAGGAAACAATTTTAGTATTGTTCCCGGACGCTTTTAATGAAGAACACCGAGAGATGTTATTTGTAAGAGAAACAAATGAGCATATTGCTGTTTGGGAAGGTGAAAAATTGACTAAAGAAGCTGCCTTAGACAGAACTGGAATAAAGGATGTTTATTGGTTAGATCAGTTTGACACGATTATGAAGGTTGTGATGGCGCAAGCTGAAAATGTTTATTTAAACACCAACGAACATACGCGTGCTAATACTACGGTTGAAACACGTGAGGATAGATTTATTAAAGATTTTAAGGTTAAATATCCAGTTCATAACATTAAAAAGAGTGCACCAATAATGCACAGTTTAAGAGCGATAAAGGATAGCATTGAGATTGATTTGATGCAAACTGCTTGTAATATTACGGAAAAGGCTTTTAGAAGAATTTTAGGTTTTATAAAGCCAGGCGTTACGGAATATGAAATTGAGGCGGAGATTATGCACGAATTTTTACGTAATCGTTCGAAAGGTTTCGCTTATACACCGATTATAGCATCGGGGAATAACGCGAATGTTTTACATTATATTGAGAACAACCAAGTTTGTAATGATGGCGATGTGATTTTAATGGATTTTGCTGCTGAATACGCGAATTATGCGTCTGATTTGTCAAGATCTGTTCCGGTTAATGGGAAATATTCTCCACGTCAAAAAGATGTTTACAATGCTGTTTTACGTGTGAAAAAAGCGTCGGAAAACTTATTAGTTCCGGGTACTTATTTAGCCGAATACCATAAAGAAGTTGGTAAATTGATGGAAAGTGAATTGGTTGGATTAGGTTTGTTGGATTCGACAGATTTGAAGAATCAAGATCCAAAATGGCCTGCTTATAAAAAATATTTTATGCACGGAACATCTCACTTTATTGGTTTGGATACGCATGATGTTGGATCGTGGACGAAACCGATTGAGGCTGGCATGGTGTTTACTTGCGAACCTGGAATTTACATTCCTGCTGAAGGGTTAGGTATTAGAATTGAAGATGATTTGGTAGTGCAAGCTAACGGAGCGCCTAAGAATTTAATGGGCAATATTCCAATAGAAATTGAAGAGATAGAAGATTTGATGAATGCATAATGATGCAGGAATTTAAAGGCGTTACGGGTTCACTATTTTTTAAGCAATTAGGAATTGGTGAGCCCGTTGTTTTATTACATGGGTTTTTAGAGGATCATCATATTTTTGATGCTATGACACCTCAATTAATTGACTTGGGATATCAGGTTATTCTAATTGATCTACCAGGACATGGTTCGAGCAGATTTCAAGGTGAAATTTGTACGATGGAATTCATGGCTGGATTAGTAAATGAACTATTTGATCAATTAAAAATTGATTATCCATTTATTTTTGGTCATTCGATGGGTGGATATGTAGCCCTTGAATTGCTGAAATTACGCACCGCAAAGATTTGCCTTTTACATTCAAATTTTTGGGAGGATGATGCCGAAAAGAAGAACAATAGGAATCGGGTAGCGAAGATTGTTGCCACCAATAAATCACTCTTTATTAACGAGTCAATTCCGTCATTATTCTATCAAACGAACCGTTCAAGATTAAAGGTAGAAATTGAACAATTGAAGAAAATCGCCCTAAAATTAGCGGCTGAGGAGATAATTGCGGTGACAAGAGGCTTAAGAGACAGGAAAGACAATACAATTTTACTTAATCACCATTCAATTTCCATAATTCAAGGAGAATATGACCCGGTGATACCTAACAATAAGTTAAATGAAGCCGTTGAACAAGCAGCAATAAAACCAGAGATAATTCAGATTCCTAATGTTGGACATATGAGTTTTTTAGAAGCACCTGCTGCTTTATTTAATGCAATGAAATTAGTGCTTTTTAAATAAATTAAAATATTTTTGTTGATTATCAGTTATACTAAGTCGAATAAGCTTAAAATGAAATTGAAAACTACTACATCTTTACTTTTAACTGTTGTCATCACTTTTGGCATAGCATTGTCTTGCTCTACTGAAAAAGATGCCCTGTTGAATATCGGTTATCATAATATGACAGCGCGGTACAACGGTTATTTTAATGCAGGTGTTATCATTGACGAGACTTTGGCTAGTTACAGAGAATCCTATAAAGAAGATTATACAAAATTATTGCCAATTGAGGTTTTGCCATCAGAAGATGAAGTGATTGGTGTAACACCACCACTTGATGACGCTACTAAAAGATTAGAAACTGTTATTGTTAAACACAGTATGCCTAGTCCAGAGGTTGTGACCAATAAAAAAGAAGAACGCTGTAGATGGATTGATGACAATTGGTATTTATTGGCTAAAATCAACTTCATTAAAAAAGAATATAACGATTCAAAGACCAAACTTAACTTTATCATCAATACATATAAAAATGAGACTTCAATTTATGAGGCTTATATTTTATTGGCAAGAGTTCATGTTGCTACTGGTAATTTTCCTGAAGCCAATCGCGTACTTACAATTGTAGAAAAAGCAAAAGAGGATGCTGCAACTGCGGGCAAAGAAAAAGCTAAGAAATCAAAAGTAAAATTAAGCAAGTACCAAAAGAAGAAGAAAAAAGAGGCGGAGAAGAAAGCAGAGAAAAAGAAAGCAGCAGAATTTCCAGAGAAATTACAAGATGATTTAGAACTTGCTTTTGCCGAGAAGTATATTGCGCAAGAAGAGTTTAAAAAAGCAATTGACCATTTAGAAAACGCGATAGAATTAACAAGAAAAAAGAGAATTAGAGCGCGTTACCAATTTATACTCGCACAATTGTATACCAATCTAGGGAATGGTAGTCAAGCAGCAATCAACTACAATTTGGTTGCGAAATCAAATGCGGCTTATGAATTGCGTTTTAAAGCGAAGATATTAAATGCATTGAGCGCAACTTCGGGCAAAGATGTATTGATTAAAGAGCTTGACAAAATGTTGAAGGACGAAAAAAATAGTGAGTATAAAGATCAAATTTATTACGCAAAAGCTGAGTTGGATATGAAAACGCCCGATGAGACTAGTGCAATTGAAAATTATTCGAAATCTGTTTTATGGTCTGTTAACAATAACCGTCAAAAAGGTATCAGTTATTTAAAATTAGCAGACATTCATTTTAACAAAACAGAATACCTCAGCGCACAGCGTTATTATGATAGTTGTGTTCAGGTTTTACCTGAAGATTATCCTGGATTTGAAGGATTACAAAGTAAAGCGAATGGGTTGGCTGATTTGGTTCAGAATTACGAGACGGTTGTTTATGAAGACAGCGTGCAAAGAATTGCATCGATGTCTGACAAAGAACGAATCAAATTCATTGAAAAAACAATCAAAGATATTGAAACTGCAGAAGAACTTAGAAAACAAGAAGAAGAACGAAGATTAATTGCAGCGCAAGATCGAATCAATGCTATTGCTCCAAGTGGCTCGGGTAAATCAGGTAAGAGTTATTTTTCTAATTCAAAACTTGTAGCGTCAGGATTTAACGATTATAGAAAATTATGGGGACAACGTGTTTTAGAAGACGATTGGAGAAGGTCTGATAAAAATTCGGTAGCAGTATTTTTGAATGATGACGGAGAAACAATAGACTCGCTCTCTGAAGATAACGGTTTAACTGTTGAGCAACTTTTAGCAGACATTCCTTTGACCAACGAAGCGATGGATTCGTCCAACAATAAGCTTATGAATTCGCTCTATAATTTAGGGATTATCTATAAGGAGCATTTGGCTGAAGAAAAACAAGCGATCTCTTATTTTAACGAAGTGATTAATAGAAATATTGAGCACGACAAGGTATTGCCGGCATACTACCAATTGTATTTAATTCACACAAAGAATGGTTCACCGAAAGCGGACGGTTACAAGCAATCTATCCTCAATAAATACCCTGAAAGTGAAATCGCTCAAATTTTGATGGATCCAGATTATTTAAAGAAAAAAGAAGATTTAGACAAGGCAGAGTTTGAAGCGTACAAATTAGTGATGTTAGATTATAGTAGACGTCGATATGGACCTGTTATTACTGCTGCAAATAATGTGTTCCAAAACGAGAAAGACAATCAATTCATCAATAAATATTACCTTTTAAAGGCTTTTGCTATCAGTAAAATTGATGCTGGTAATACGAATGCTATTTCAGAACCACTTAAGGATTTAGTACAGCTTTCTCCGGACAGTGAAGAAGGTAAACAAGCAAAAATTTATTTAGGGAAATTACAAACAGGTGAACCTATTGTACCTGAAGATGATCAAACTAAGGCAGAAAACAATGTTGAGGAATCCCCATATGTGGTAAATAATAACGAGAAACATTTTTTCATTCTTGTTTTCCCTAACAATGCTGGAAATGCTAGTAAAGCAAAGGTGAGTATCTCTAATTTCAATAAAAATTTCTTTAGTAAATCAGAATTAAGTTTAACTAATTCTCCACTTGGAAGTGACGACCAAATATTTATTATCCGTTCGTTTAAAGATGCTGACGAGGCGATTAAGTATTTAAAAGGATTTAGATCGGATGCTGCTGTTAAAGATATTGGCAGTCTTGCTAAAGATCACGAAACGTTTGTGATTAATTCTAAAAACTTTGCAACACTTTTCAAAGAAAAAGATATAGCGCAATACATGACTTTCTTTAAAGCGAATTATAATCTATAATTTTTGTTTAGGGCGTATTAGTTTTTGATGAGGAGTTGGGCGTTATTGGACTGGAGTGATAGTTAAGTGTTAGCGCTTACAGGATTCTCTTAAGTTGTAGTATTGAAGGAATAGTTCTTCTTTCCATCTCCTATCTTTTTAGCAACTCTTTTCTAATTTCAAATCTACTTTTAGCTTTAAGCTCGTTGAAATTGATCTTCCGACTTTTTCTTTGTCCGACGAAGCTTTCATCGAGGTTCGAATCCTATGTCGAAGGACTTAGCGAAGATGGATCTTTTGTCCTTCTGTCTCTATATTACCCCTCTTGCTTTCAATTCTAAATACTTATTGATTGTATCTATCGTCAAACTCTCAGGCTTTGTTAAAATGGCTTGAATTCCATTCTTTCGCAATTCTAAAGCAATCTTCTTCTTATCCATTGCATATTTTTCTGCAAACGTCTTAAGATAGATATCTCGAACGAATTTAGGTTCTGATTCTGCCTGTTTAGCCACCTCAGTATTCTCAAAAAACACCACTACTAATACGTGTAGCTGATTAATTTTTTTGAAGATTGGTAAGATTCTTTTTAATGCATATTCAGATTCGATATTGGTGTACAACATCACCAAACTACGTCCTTTAATATGATTCCTGATGCCGTTATAAAGCATCTCATAGTTCGCTTCTAAAAAACGCGTCTTTTGATTGTATAAAACCTCTATTATTTTTTGCAATTGCCTATTCGATCGATCCGCCACTAATTTTGATCCCAATTTATCTGAGAAAGTCATTAAACCTGCCTTGTCACCTTTAAGTAATGAGACATTAGAAAAAGCCAAAGTTGAATTAATCGCATAATCTAACAATGAAAGCTGATTAAACGGCATGCGCATACTCCTACTCTTATCAATTATCGAATAGACATGTTGTGCCCGTTCATCTTGATACTGGTTGACCATTAATTCGTTTCTACGACTGGTTGCCTTCCAATTAATCGATCTAATATCATCGCCTTGCACATAATTCTTTATCTGCTCAAATTCGTTATTATGCCCCAAACGTCTTATCTTTTTAATACCAGACTGTGCCGTTTTTGCAAATACTTTTAATTCGTATTTCTTCATTTGCAAGATCGATGGATAAGTGGGAATATCTTCAATGTGATTCAACCTAATACGGCGTTGGCATAAATCCGTTAATGTAGAAGCGAATACAAGCATCTGTTTGAATTCATAAATACCTCTTTCAGTTGGTCGAACGCTATAATCTACTTGATGAGATTGAAAAGGTGTGAGATTAAATTTGAAATTTAAATCCCGTAATTGCAATTGTACTGGAGCTGTATCATACAACAGAATTTTAACAGGAAAGGAGTAATTACTTAAAATCGATATTTTAACATTATTCTCATCACCCAATGACATCGGATTCGGAACATTCCGCGAAGCTTCTATTGCATCTTTCTTATAGAAAAGAAAAAACACCTCTATCAATACAATGGCTATAAATACAACCAAAATAACTTGCCCTGTAATGAATAGAATTGGATAGATAAAACCCAATACAAAAACGAATGCAATAAGGATAATGCAAATAAAAAATCGATATGAGAGGTAAAGACCTTTAAGTAATTTCATCAACTATCTTGGAACTTCTATTTCATGAACTATTTCTAAAATAATATCCTCTGTTGTCATTCCTTCCATCTCAGCTTCTGGTGTAAGAATTAAACGATGATTTAACACATGTGGAGCAACGAATTGAATATCGTCTGGCACAACAAAATCTCGTCCTTGAATTGCGGCCATTGCTTTCGATGCTTTTAACATTGAAAGCGAAGCTCGCGGAGAACCTCCCAAATACAATTTGGCATGATTTCTTGTTTCATTCGTAATTTTAGCGATATAAGAAATCAATTGATCTTCTATTTTTACTTGCTGAACAATGTCCTGAATTTCTTGCAAATCATTCGCAGAAAAAATGCCGCTAATTTGTTTTAGATCCGGGGCTTGTATATTATTCTTATAGCGTTTCAAAATTTCCTCTTCATCACTTAATGTTGGATAATCGATCTTGATTTTGAATAAAAATCGATCCAATTGCGCTTCAGGTAAATTATAAGTTCCCTCCTGTTCTACCGGATTCTGAGTCGCTAAAACCAAAAACGGGAATGCCATTTTATAGACATGGCTATCATAAGAAATTTGACGTTCTTCCATCACTTCAAATAAAGCGGCTTGCGTTTTAGCCGGCGCTCTATTTATCTCATCAATTAAAATGATATTAGAAAAAATTGGCCCTTGCTTAAAATCAAAAGATCCATCTTTTAAATTATAAACCGAGGTTCCAATCACATCCGAAGGCATCAAATCTGGCGTGAATTGAATTCGACTGAAATCTACAGACAAAGTTTTAGACAATACTTTCGCCGTTAAGGTCTTTGCCACTCCAGGCACACCTTCTAGTAATACATGACCGTTAGAGAAGATTGCAATTAGTAAAAGATCAACCATCTCTGTCTGTCCGATTACAAAATTAGCAATAGCAGCACGCGTATCAACGACCTTTTTCTGAATGAAATTCAGGTTAAGGTTTGATCCGAATATATCTGCTGACTCATTCGTTTCAGCAATAGGTGAGTCTGTCCCTTCACTATGATGTTCAGTATTCGTATTTTCCGCGTTTTGCCCCTCATGCTCATTTGCATTTTCTTGTGGCGTTTCATTTATCGAATTCTCTTCCATTATCTACAAGTTTTATGAAATTGTTCTATCTTTTTATGTAATAAGATCAATGCATCATCTGTTACATTTTTCTCTTTCTCTAATCTTTCAAATTGTTTAAATATCTCTCGAATAAGTGCTGGATCAACATGCGATTTGATGGCAATTTTTTCTACAAACTTCTCATCCCTCTTATTCGATTGAATATAATACCGTTCAGCAATAAAATTTAAAAATGTACGCTCCTTTAATTTAATGAGTTTATTGTGCTTTTTCTCCTGTAAATACAGCGAAGACAGGGTGTCAATATATTGTAATGAGGTGTTTTCTTTCATATCTATAGCAGGAACTAATGGCTGCGTTCTTTTCCCCTTAAAAACAATGTACAAAAGTGCCCCGATCAACAATAAAAAGAGTGCCCAATAAAGCGGTGGATGTTGCATTATAAATTCTAATACACTTCTGCGTTCATCTCCCCCGTCATCATCATTATTATCATTGTGCCATTCTAAATTATATCTATCCCATTGAATGCGTCCGGGAGGCAAATGTTTTAAAACGTTTTCTGCATATTGAAAACCTTCTCTTTTGGTCATTGAAATGTTTGTAAACAAATAAGGATTACTGTGTAAGAAGATATGCCCATTTCCATATTTTATATGAACAAAATTCCATTGATCAGTTGTACTTGATCCAATTGATTGAACAGATTTTAAATGTTCATTGTCAAAAGCAAATTCGTTAAAATAAAACCAAAGTCTTTCTGAGACCTTGTTCTGTTTGATAGATTTAAAAGTGTATCTTTTTGCTGCTAAATCAGGATGATGGAATTTAAAGTGTTGAATTGTATCTGCCAAGACTGAGTCTCTAAAAATCCAATTTCGATCGTAACAAATCTCATCTAAAAATTCGGTTGGAAAATACTCTGCCGACATAAATGCGACATTACCAGCGTCTACAAAATCTAATAAATACGTAGTTGAAGCTTCACTTAGAAAATTGGTTTTCCCAATAAAAAAATAAATATCATTCTCATCAGGATTGTCAACCAGCACATCCGATAATTCTTGATCCAATTCAATGAAGTTACCGAATAAGCCAACAGTGTCGATCAGTTCTTTCATGATATAAGTACCAAAAGGACCAATTTCTGCAGGTTTATAAGATTCTGTCCAATCATCCGAACTGTTTTTAGCAGAACGACTTTGACCAAAAAAGTAAATCAGTACAATAAATACTAAAATTACGCCTCCGAGGATATATATTTTATTCGACTGCTTCACTTATTCAATTCCAAGTTTATCCAAAAATGTTTTAAATCTAGGCTCTAATTCTTTAAACTTATCAGCATCAATTTCACGTTTACCATACCATATTAATTCAAAATAACTGACCGAAATACTAAAATCTCCAAAGGATTCATGACCGGACATCTCTTGCAGATAGTGAATATTCGTTTTTTCTTTTTGCCATTGAATCCAATTCTTCTGCGTTAAACCGCGAATAATAAAAATAAAATAGATTCGGATGGCTCCACGATAATCGCTATTGTCTATAGCCTCTTTCAATAATCTTTCTAATTCTGTCAAGGGGATATCAACAGGATTCACCTCTTCTATCGGTAATGCATCACCAACCTTTGCTCCTTTTTTTTCAATGTTTAAGAATAAATAAACGATCAAGGCAACGATTATTACACCAAAAAGTCCAAGCAAGATGTATCCAAATACCCCTAAACCTTGGAAGGGTGATGGCGAAAAATCATAAGAACTATCTTGCTCCCGTTCTTCGTATTCTTCATTATTTGGTTCACCGTCATATCTACCAGATCCACCATCACCATCACTATTACTCTTAGAAGTACTCCCATTTCTTCTTTGCCCATCCTGATTGGCCCAATCTTTTGGAGCTTCACCGTCTTGGTACTCTACGCCATCTCGCAATTCTTGCCACTTATTCTTATCCAACTGATGGTCGTAAAGCGGATCATTTTGAGCGAATGCTGAAAAGGATATCACAAGAATTAATATGTAAAATACTTTATTCAAAATCTAAATTGGATTCAAAGTTTCTATTGCGCTTACCAAATTGTTCTAATTTATTATACAAACCAGTCGCCGTTGCTTTTTCATTCGCAGAATAATAACAGAATGCGAATGACATAAATGTTAAGGATAAAATAAACATGAAATAAAGCAAATAGATCAATCCATCTACCAGGTTAATAATGATTAAATAATGATCTGTAAATGTGATAAAAATAGTTGTGAGAATTTGATTAATCAAGTTAACCACCCCCATAAAAGGACTTGAAATAACCAGTGAAAACAGCAATGCCACTGCTATAAATCCAGCTAAAGACATTATAATATCCAAATAGGCATGTTTTGCCGAATTTATTCCTTTTCCTATCGCTTTAATGAATGATATTTCTTCAATAACAGCAGTAATTGGAATTAGATTCAAAAATGGAGAAATGAAGAAAAGTAAGATGTATAAATAAACTGGCGAAAAAATAAGAATAGAAAAGATAATCACGGAATAGATAGACAAAGCTATCGCATGTTTTAACATGAATTTAAAATACTGTTTATAAAAATTCTCTTCATGTACTGGTTTTAGACAATAGAAAACAGCTCCTAAAATTAAAGTAAGTATCAGTGACCAACCAATAAATTTATAATACCTGAAATCGTGGTCCGTTCCAAATAAAACACCCGAATATTGATTCCAGCTTAAATGATAATTAAAAGCATTTACATCTAAGTAAAAGATGAGTGCTAATAAGATTAAGGCTATTGGTAAAATTACGCTCATCATGATTTTTGTAAGCGGTCTAATTTTAGTGATAAAGTAGGTAAAGGTATCAGTAAAGATTGCGCCAGATTTTCGAATTTCGTGCCAATTAATTTCTTTTTTTGAAATGAATCTAGGTACTTCTTTTAAAACAATTTTATCTGGATGTCGCTTTGCAACAATGAAAGGATAAATCACATAATACATTATTATAATGAGGAAGGAAGTGCCAATAATTGCGGCCTTTACCCAACTGCCCATGGTTAAATAGTGCCTTGTTACATAACTCTCAAGAAAACCGGCCATAATAAACACAGGAACCAAACTCAATAAAATAATCATGCCTCTTTTAGCCGAGAAAATTAAGGATTGCATTCGCGTGAAACTTTTCGGAAAAATTAAACCATTCCCCAACGTAATTCCTGCTGCTCCGGCGATAACAATTGCTGAGATTTCAAATGCGCCATGGATCCATATTGCCAAAAACGAAGTCAACAATAAACCCTTTGCATGAAACCACCATTGAAAAGCCCCGAGCATGATGCCGTTGGACAATAAAATAACATAACTCCCAAGCGAATAAAATATACCAAAAGTAAAGGCAAAAAATGCGACCCTTATATTATTCATTGTAATACGTAAAAACATATCCCCTTGAGAAGATTCTCCATAGATACCCATTGGGTTTCCATCTTGAATTCTTGCTTCCGTTGCGGAAACATAACTTTTACCTAGAATATACTCGACAAATTCAGGATTGTAAGCTTGTGAGACTGCTCCTACAAAAATTGCCAATGAGAAAAATATAAAAGCTGCTAATAAATTATGGCGACTTCTGTACATTTCAAGTGGAACGGTGAATCGCCAGAAATTGACAAAACTGCCAATTGGTTGTTTCTTTTGCTTATATAGTCGCGTGAAAACACCTTGAGATAACTGATTGAGATATACACGAACAGAGCGCCGAGGGTAAAAGGTTTTCGCATAAGACAAATCCTCTGTAATTTCTGTAAACAATTCTGAAACCTCATCAGGGTCATTATTATTGCTAGCAGAAAATTTTTCAAATCTTGCCCACTTGTCCTTATTCTGTGCTATAAAATCAGTTTCTTTCATTCAAAGTAGTGCTAAAAATAACGTTTTTTTTCAAGCGTAATTAATTAATTCTTATTTGAATAGTACAAATAAATCCGATAAGTGGTCATAAAAGGCAAATCATCGAAAATTGATGCAACTTGAACGATTGAATACTGAGATGTTTGCAGCTAATTTATTATTATTGCAGTCTAAAACCAACTTAAATAGATAAATTATGTTAAAAGAATTCAAAGCGTTTATTTCAAAAGGGAATGTTCTTGAAATGGCGGTAGGTTTAATTATGGCGACTTATTTTGGCGCGATTGTTAAATCATTAGTAGATGATATTATAATGCCTCCAATTGGTAAATTATTGGGTGGAGTTGATTTCTCAAAATTAGCTTACGAAATACAAGCTGCTGGGATTGATGAAAATGGTGAAGAAGTTGCTGCAGTAGCAATTAACTACGGTAATTTCATCAATACTATCATTACTTTTATTATCGTTGCTTGGGCAATCTTTATGGTAGTTAAGGCTTATAATAAAATGAAAAAGAAACAAGAAGAAGCACCAGCTGCTGCTCCTCCTGCACCAACGAAAGAGGAAGTATTATTAGCTGAGATCAGAGACTTACTTAAAAAATAAAAATACAATAAAACAAGAATTAAATGAAGAAGTTATTATTTGCAATAATTGCATTTGGTAGTGTTGTTAGTTTTGGACAGGTTACCGAAGGTGAAGAAACATTAGTTAAAGAAAATACTGACACACTTGACGGGTGGAAAAAAGGTGGTTACTTTTCATTAAACGGAACGCAAGTGAGTTTAACGAATTGGGTAGCCGGTGGTGAAAATTCTGTATCTGTAAACGGTCTTTTTGGTTTATATGCCAACTTAGTTAAAGGCTCAAACACATGGGAGAACAATTTTACAATGGGTTATGGTTTAATGAAGCAAAGTTCTGAATTATTCGGATCTTCAGGTGGAAAATGGATCAAAACTGATGATAGAATTGATATCACTTCAAAATATGGTAGAAGAGCGAGTAAATCGTGGTACTATGCTGCTTTAATGAATTTTAGAACACAATCAACTGCTGGTTATGACTATGCTGTGGATGATGTTACTGAAATCTCAGGCTTTATGGCTCCAGGATATTTCTTAACTGCTATCGGTATGGATTATAAACCAAACGATAACTTCAGTTTATTCATTGCGCCAATTACTTCTAAATTAACTTTTGTTAATGATCAAACTTTAGCAGATGCTGGTAGTTTTGGTGTAGACAAAGCTTTTACTGATGAAAATGGAACTTTTGTTGAAGGGAAAAGATTCAGATCTGAATTTGGTGGATATTTAAGAATGACTTACAAAGTTAAGTTAGCACCGAATATCTCATTCCAAACAAAGGCTGATGTGTTCTCTAACTATCTAAACAATCCTGAAAGATTAGATGTTAGTTGGGAGAATTTAATTGAAATAAAATTGTGGAAATTTTTATCTGCAACCATTTCAACGCACTTAATTTATGATGACGATATTAATATCAGTATTTATAATGATGTTGATAACCCAACGGTTGCGACAGGTTCAGGACCTAGAGTACAGTTCAAAGAAGTATTCGGTTTAGGACTTTCTTGGAAGATCGACCAATAACAATAAGCGTACTAAGTAAAAAGGCGTACAAAAATAGCTTTTGTACGCCTTTTTTATTTCATAAAATGACGATTACTAAGTATAAATACGTATATTTGAACTGAAATTATTATTTACAAACGTATAAAACCCCAAAATAAAATGCGTACTCCATTAATCATAAACAAACTAAAGTTTACTTTTTGTTTAATCTTTGCTTTTAGCTTAAATTCATTTGCCAATTTCTCTATTGAAGGTCGTTACCAAGGTAAGGGCATTTATGTTCAGAGTCCTTCAGACCAAGACGGATTCGGCTTCTGTATCAGTAAAGTGAGTATTAATGGAACTGTTATTCCTGTTGATATTTACTCTAGTGCATTTGAAATTGACCCAAGCGCATACAACTATAATGTTGGCGATAAAATATTTATTGTTTTTGAACATGAAGCAGGTTGTAAACCTAAATTATTGAATCCAGAAGTATTATTACCTACAAGCACATTCATGCTTACAGATATGTCTTGCGCTCCATCTGGGCAACTAAGCTGGGCAACAACTGATGAATCAGGACAACTCGATTTTATTATTGAGCAATTTAAGTGGAATAAATGGGTAGTAGTTGGACAAGTTTTAGGAAATGGAATTCCAAGTTTAAATTATTATACTTTCGATCTTATCCCTCATTCTGGCGAAAATACGATTCGTGTTAGCCAAATTGATAATACGGGTAAAAAACGTATCGCTCAAGAAATAAAATTTATTAGCAGCAATACTATCGTTCCTAAATTAACGAAATCAACAACGAATAAACAGCTATTATTTACAATAGCGGACAAAAGCACTAAAACCAAATTTGAGATTTTTGACAATTACGGAAATATCATTAAAAAAGGATACAATAATCTTGTTGATTATAGCAACTTTAAAAAAGGTGTATATTATATCAATTACGACAATAAAAATGAGAAAATTTTTGTTGATTAAAGTTTAACGATGAACCCTATCATCTCATAAAAAAAAAGACCTTCTGTTTGCTACTCAGAAGGTCTTTTTTCGTTTAGTATTGACCGTGGCTGAAATGTTCTGGCGTTAAATGGTAAGTTAGTAACCTAAAAATCAACCAGTCAATACTTAAACTATTTTCACCGCTATGCGGCTTAACTTAACTCCTCCCGCTTTGAGATTATATTAAGTTGTTGCTTATATCATCTCTATATGTCAATTCGTTTAAAAGGTAACCTGATCTGGTTGATTTATTTTTATTTTCTTTTTACAAAAGGGTAAATCCCAATGATGGCTTTGTAAAATGATTTATCATCTGGAAATATAAATTCTTCTGTTTGTTTTCTATTTTTAGGATTATCAATAGTTAAGTAAATCTTTTTATCTACTTGCTTTAATTCCTTAATCAAAACATAATGCTGTTGTGTTATCTTAAATTTTCCTCCTGGGTTTTTAAATTGATTCCATGATGTCCATGCTATAATTTGATTGCCACTTGATAAATGCTTTTGAATATCTCGAATTGAATGCAAAAATGTTTTCGCTGGAATCAATTGAATACGGAAATAACCCGTTAAGAATTGTTTAATCTGATAAGGCATTGTAATTCCTTGCCAGTTATTTAAAACTGTTTTAGGTTTATTCGCATAACCAGTGATAGGATTATAGAAAGCTTTAATTGAAGTCTGCAAAACAAATTCTGCAGGACTTAAACCAAATCGTTCTTGTTCCACCGTTAAACTTTTACTCGTTTTTATTTTTGATACTAAAAAAGACTTGGGTTGATAAACCCCATTCGCAAATAATTGAGCCGCCATTTTAACCAGCGCAACAGGATCTAAAATTGCCACAACTTTAAGTGCGGTCGTTATTCCACATATTGGATGACTGCTTTGTGTAATTTCTGAAGGATTCTCAATCATTTTTATCAAAGAATCTTTGAACTCCTCAACAGAAATACCAGGGAAAGCAACTTCTAATCCATTACATTTTGGACTAAATTTATTCAATAAATTCAATGCTTGCACTTGCGCTACTCTATTTCCATTCTCCATCATACCCCATACAATACAAAAACGATGCTAAAATTTATAAAAGAGTATTAATTTATGTTAAAACGATTGCTTTCATCTAAAAATGAATATCTTGCATAGAAATAACAAACGCAATATGAGAGTACTTTTTCCTCTTTTTTTAATCCTTTTTAGCTTTTTAGCTAACGGACAACTTCCTTATACAACCAACGAATTTACTTATACGGTGGAAACTGATGTTGAATATGCTCAAGACATTAATTATGTAGGAATCAATGAAAGCCTTTTAATGGATATTTATCGTCCTGTTGGTGATAATAATTGTACCAGACCTTGTTTGGTTTTAATTCATGGTGGCACATTCATCGCAGGGAGTAAAGCTGATGTGAATATTGTTAATATTGCGAGAAGTTTTGCTGAAAAAGGATGGGTTGTTTCCACGATAAATTATCGATTGGGAACGCTAAAAAATAGCTATCACGAGCGTTATGCTTTTTGTGGTGACGACATTGCCGCACCTTGTGCTTATATTTCAGACAGTACAGAAATTTATCGGGCTAACTACAGAGGACAGCAAGATGCTAAAGCTGCTATTCGTTTTATGAAGAATAGACACGAATTGGATTCGACTGACGTGAATAATTTCTTTGTTACAGGTGAAAGTGCAGGTGCATTCATTGCCTTTGCAACGGCATTTATGAATAATGAAACTGAAAAACCTGTTTTCTGCGGAGTTACAGATGATGGTCCAAGCCCTGATGCGGATTTAGAAAGTTGTTTACCTGATGGGTATAGTTTAACTCGACCAGATTTAGGTCCTGTTACGGGAACAAAAAATTTAGGCGGTTTTGATGCTTCCGTTCAAGGTGTAGGCGGATATTACGGTGGTATGATGGATTTAGATATGTTAAACGATGAAACAGATTGGCCTGTTTTGTATATGTTTCATCAAGGGTCGGATGTTGTCGTGAATTATGATTATGGACGGGTTTTAGGTCGAATAGATTGGGAATGTTTTGCACCGACCAGCTTATGCCAACCTTATGCTAAATATCCACGCGCTTATGGATCTAAAGGTATTGAAACGTATCTTGCTACTTTAGGATCAAGTCCTACAAGAACGGTTGAAATTATAGAGAATTATGAATATATGGGTGATTGTTTGGATAACGGTCATTCAATTGATAATTGGATAACCCGGTCGAATAATATGGCTGAATTATATGCAACAAGGGTTCAGGAAAATGGGAATACACCAAATGATGGTCCCTGCTTTGCCGCTATAAATGAATCTCAATTATTGCCTAGTTTTAAAATCTATCCCAATCCAACAGATGCAAAATTTACGGTTAAAATTGAAAATTACAATGTAACTGGGGAATTGAAAATTTATAAAATAACAGGTGAGTTACTATTGACTAAAACAATTCTAAATTCAATTGAACTTGAATTTGAATTTGAACCAGGTGTTTATTTGGTTGACATTAATTCAGGCTCAAAAGTAGACATTGTTAGACAAAAATTAATTGTTTATTAAGCCCTCAATAGCCATACAGCATGACTTAACGCTGTATTCCCGTTTTACCTTTCTTAGCAAATAGTGTTTAATCAGTATTTTATAACGCTATTATAATCAAGTTAATAATTACGCTCAGGCAACCTTTTTAAATTGTCAACCGTTTCTATAACGAATCATAACTACAATTGAATGTTGTTAATTTTAGCAATACTTCGATTTAAAAAATGTTTTATTTAGATTTTAATTGTACTCTTTTTTCTGTGTAAAAAAACAATTATTGTTACTCGAAAAACATAATATTTTATATTACACATGAGTAAAAACGTTAAAAAGGATTGTTGCGGAAGTGACAGTCCTTTTTTAATTTTAAAATCACAATTTTACTTGACCTGAATGTTATTGGTAAATTGTTCCTATCTGCTTCATTTGATCTTTCGAAACATAAATAAACTCAGTGTAAACTTCGTCCAAAACTACTATCGACATCTCTTCATTTCCATTGGCAGCATCATGTAGTTGGTTCATGAAAATGTGCAAATTTGACAAATTCCAATACTCTTCATAATAATAATCGACAAATTCTAATTGATAAATTGTATCGTTCAAAAAAGCCTGCACAAGTATTATAGGATCAGTGTCCTCAGCATTAAAAGTGGTTGTCGCGTGAATATCTATCCCGTCTAATGCCCCATCACTAATCGCTTTAAATTTCTCAATTAAATCATTATAATCATCAAAAGCGTAATCACTGCTATTAAAATAACGATTGGAAATATTGAATAAATTTTGAGAAGAATAAATATACCCATCTTCAAAATATGTCATCGCTCTATCACCTTCGGCTTCAGTGAAAAAGTCAATGCTTTTTAGCAAATTTATATGTTCCGCATATTGATCTTGCCAGCCGTTTACACCATTCAATAAATATTCTTGAAGCCACCCATCATTAACAAAATCATTAATATATTTTTCAGCATTTAAACTGTCCATCTCTTTTAAAATAATTGGCAATTCGCTTAATATATCCTCACAGCTAAAACAATACGCATCTCCAAAATACAATAGTTCAAAATTTTCTAACATTGTTCTTATTAACCTAGTGTCAAATTCAACTGAATATAAAGTTGGCGCCTGTAACATTGCCGCATAAAAAGTGCTTGGTTCTTTAAAGCCTAATAAAATTTCTTTCCTACTCAGCAACATACCAAATTTTAGCAAATATTCTTCGGCTAAATCACCCACCGTATAATCGTCATAAAACACATTGGCTATATCTTTAAATCGCTCGTCACCATAATTAAAAATAAAAGTCAATAAATCTTTTGGTGGATTGCCGTATTCGTAATCCATGTCCATGGTCTCATAATCGTTTGCAGGAATAACATTTTCTGTATAGATTAATTCGCATATTTCAAATACTTCATTTTCTATTTCTTTATTCCCATTCGCTATATATGTTGGAAAGCTTTCTATTACACGTCCGACATAAGAATTACTGTAAATACCATCATGAATTTCATGTTTAAAGAATAAAAGCGGATCAATTGTATTTGGTGCATTCGCTAAATAAAAAATCAAATCTCCATTAAACATGGATTGATCGCTAATAAGATGTTTATACATCGCATCAAACCCCTCTTGAATTTCTAATTTCCCCAATAATTCAATGACTAATTTTTCCTCGTCTTCATTTTCCGACCATAAATTGTTTACTATTGCCGATCTTAAATTCTTCTCTTTAATTGTATATGGATAACCATCATAAGCTGGCATCAAATTTCTATACATCATTTCTTTAATGTCAGAAAATGGTTCGGATAATTGAGCGATTAACGTATTAATTACACGTAAATCTCCTTTTTTATAACGCTCTGCTGCGCTTAAATTGACGTTTCTATTGTGAAGAAACTCCTTTTTATTTGCCAATAATTTTTTGTGGATTTTTTCAACCGCTTGGGGCCGAGAAATAATTTTTATTTCGTACTCTTCTTCAGTCTCATCAATAGAATCCATCAATTCTGTATCCGAAAAAATAATGCTGTCTTCAAGTTCAATTTCCGTATCTGCGCAACTTATTAGCACGGCTAAAACGCAAATAAAAATACTCATGTGGATCTTTGGTTTTTTAATCGAATTCATGTTAGGGTTTCCAAAAATTTAATGCGAATAAATTTAATCTTAATTTATTAAAAACATGTGATTTAAGCCAGATTTTGCGATTTAAAGGATATTTGTGATATTTTTTACCACAGATTACTCAGATTACCACAGATTTTGCGATTTGAAGGCTGTTGTTGTGTTGAGTTCTAAAGGATTTTTGCAGATTATTTTCGATGTGTATTATTCAGAGGACATATGACCCCTACCCTTCGACTGATGCTCAGGGCGACGCAGGGGTCAATAAAGGATCCAGTACTCACGATTTTTGACGTGGTCTATTCCTCCTTCTCAGAGAAGTTCAAGATGCACGTTTGTCTGAAATTACAAGCGGGCCTTTGTGGCCTTAGTGAAAACCTTGGCGAACTTTGTGGTTAAACTATTTTTATGCCTTCCTATTTACTAACAACTATTCACTCTTGTGAACGCCAGTGAGCAACCTACTCCTTCACAAACTTCTCACTCCCCAACATCTCTCCACTTTCACTCACAACATTCAACACATAAACCCCAGTTTCAAAATGTGAAATATCAACCTCACAGGTGATATCGTTGCTATGGAGTTGCCATTCGTGCACTTGTTGACCATGAATGGAGTGAATAGTAATGGTAACAGGTTCAAAATTATCTTGGTGGTGGTAATAAAACAAAGTGTTTTTTGCTGGGTTGGGGTAAATTTTGCTTTGCACTGTTTTAACTGGATTATCTATCCCCAAATCATCATCTTCACAACCTGGTACTAAACAACCATATTCGTCTGTTTTTACAAGCCATGCTTTTTGACCGGGTAGGTCGGTAATTTCGAGTCGATCAAAAGCCTGACCCACCATTACAAAACCGCCGTCTGGGGTTTGTTCAACGTCGTATAAGTAATGTTCATTACCCGATTCCGCCAGTGGAACTTTCATGTATTTACGGTGCCATAATAATTCCCCGTCAATATTAAACTTTACTAAACAGCCCATAATACCTGTCTCTGTATGGACATATCCAGTTACCACAAATTCCCTTTCATTTAAAGGCAATATTTTTGTGAAATTCTTGGCAAACCCAGAAGTATAATAATCACCATAAGGTATCTCCCATGCCACCGAATAATCTTCATTAAGTTTAACTACACGAGATTTATATAATATCCCATCGTATTCTGGATAATACAATCCTATTCTGCCCCCATATAAAAAGCCACCGTCCGCAGTTCGGGTTAAGCTATTACAATCGTAACTTAAATCATCTTCATAATAGGTATGTTCTTCTAGTAATTCCCCCAGTGTATCAATTTTCATTAAACGGGTATGGTGCCGGACCTCTGAAGTTTCATGTGCGTCTTTGCGGTAAGCGCAACCTATCATTAATTCGGTGTCGTTCAATTGAACCATGCTGGCAGATCTTAGCGTATTATAAGTTGCAATACTGTCACCATAAAAGGTTTTTTTGTACATCAAGTTACCGTGTTTGTCTAACCTGAAAAAGGTGATACCTCCTAATGAACTACCCAAATTAAACACATGAACGATTCCGAAATAGGTACTGTCTGCACTTTGTATTAGCGTAGAAGGGTTTTTACCGTCGTTAGAATCTTCAATATAAAATGAATTATTATAATTCATAGTGAGTATTTCACCAGTAGGAGAAATTTTCACAAACGTAAAGCCAACTTTGTTGTCGGCATTATATCCATAAATATAACAGGCTAAATTTCCATCTAACGTTTTAATAAGGTTATTCCCTAACCATAAATCCATCCCTAAAGTATCAGCATCTACAATAGTTAAGGTATTAATACTTCCGTCAAAATTATATTTGATAAAATTTCCTTTTCTATCATAAAAGCCTGGTAAAGATCCATGCCCCCCTCCTACAAAATAACAAGAATCAGTACTCACCACACTTCCAAACATTGAATTACTCGCCCTATCAATTTCGTACCGCTCATTGATAGTTGGTTGCGCAAAAACAACAGTCATTAGCATGAATGAAAATAATAAAAGGATATAGTGTCGGGGTTTTAACATGGGTGTTGCTTACTAAATTACAATAATTAAGTGAGTTGAAAAAAGATTGTGTACTGATTATTACTTACTAAGGAATAAGAACTCAAGACAAGCGACGAATTCACTACGACTCGTATCCGCGTTAGTGATTGCAGCGGATATCCTTTTTTCTACGTCAAGTGGAAAAAAGATTAGAGCGAAAAGCACGACCATCCCCAACACTTTGGGGAGGGTAACGCCCAAATTAACCGGCGAAATATAATATAGCGACCGTGATTTTGCTTTCATTTTCTTGTAAGCACTCAGCATAAATAATGGAGGACGTCTCAAATTGTTCAAATCGTATAAACTGAATATAAACAATTGATTATGTTTCGTTTAAAACGAATGTTTGTAATTCGTTCAATTAAATTAAGGTTAAGCGAACGTTAAATCAGACCTATACGACGGAACTTTTACTCATTGAATTTGTATTGTTTTTTGCGAATAAAATAAAATCTTTGCAATCGCTCCACGAACCTGTTGTTAGGTATTCAGAATTGAGTTGTTCTAAAATAAAATCTTTGTATTTATGGAGGGCTAAATATTCTATTGTTCGACCATCAAAATAGGCCAAATCAATGCCTTTATAACCTGCAACATGCGTTGCCTTACCAGCCAACTCAGCGTCCATTACTTTTCCTTTTCGCAAGTGGAACATGAACTCAATAATCTCTGCTCTTTTGCCATAAGGGCCCGCAGCTGCAGCTTTATCAAACATGTTTTTAATTTTTCTCCTTTTGGCGCGAAGTGCTGCGTGAACATCTCTAGGATCTGCTGCAAAAAAATTGTCCATTACACCGTAAAACCGATTGTCCATATAATCTGTCGTACAATAGGATAAGGATTGATTGGGGAAAAAACCTAATTTGCGTAGTTCGTATGCTCCCTCTATCTGAGATCTGTCTTTTGATTTTTTAGCGAGTTTAATTTTGTTCTGCAAGGCATAATATACCCAAGTTCTACTCGCAGGATACGAACGCGGATTGCGCACTGGTAAATTCAACTGATTGGCAATATCAATTAATGCGCGTGTATAGGGCGGGTAAAACCATAAAGCATCGTGGTGATTCGAAATATGGGTGATGAATGGTGCAATTTTAGGGTTTCCCAATAAAACATTTGCTTGCGCCAAAAGCTCTCCTTTCACCGCTTCATAACTTGCCTTGCTATTCAAAGTTTGAAAGGAAACAAATTCGTTTATATTGGAACCTGTTTCTAATATTGGTTTTAAATCGCTGTGATTTGTTAAAGCATTGCCCGAAGTGATTGTAAAATGTATCCCCAATTCGAGGTGGGGAATATTTGCTGCTGCATCGATTAATTTTAGGGTATTGTAAACACTTTTCTCTCCTTTGGGACCGAAGTTTGGCAATACCTCAACCGAATTGATAATCCCCTTTTGAACGAGGTCAATAATGCCTTCGTTGATAGAGTTTTCTACTCCGAAATCGTCAGCGGTGAATATTATTTTTGTTTTGAAGGACATGCCTTTAAAATTAGGGATAATTCTTGGAAATTGAAATTCAGCAGACTGAATTATAGGAGTTTGACAGGGGTTATAACGCCCCTTCAGGGCTTTTTAAGAAACATAGGATTAACATCCTATGTTGACTTATATCATCCCTTCGGGATTATTTGAGGGGTGCGGTAGAAGTGTAGGATTTGCATCCTATGTTGACTTATGACATCCCTTCGGGATTATTTGTGGGGTGCGGTAGAAACATAGGATTTGCATCCTATGTTGACTTATGACATCCCTTCGGGATTATTTGTGGGGTGCGGTAGAAGTGTAGGATTTGCATGCTATGTTTACCTATGGCATCTCACCGACTGCTGCTCAGCGCGGAGTATGGGTGTAATTCTAATGAATGAATGCAGTAGGGAAAATAGTGCTATATTTCACAAAGAAGTGATTGCAAGCACGCATGTCAATTTTACCGGACTAACGACTCAGTACTATAAACTCAATACTAATAGGCCAAGCCTAATAAACCACCTCAACCACTTCACTCATTTTAGTACTTTTACCGCTTTGTAAAACCATATTGATTTTATAACGATAAATATTGTTCATGGACAAATGCTGATCGGTGTATGCGCTAGTGTTTTCGTGGATTGACTCCACTAATCTGAAAGGTTGTTCATTTTTACTGCGATAGATTTGAATGGCATAAATATCCGAAACTTGATGATTCCATGTCAATAAAATGGTTTTTGCTGTACGGTCAACTTCGGCTTTTAATTGATTGGGGGCTGCTCGAAAACCAACCTCATAAACTAAGTTTAATGGCTTTGAAAATGACCGATTTTCTTGTTCGTCTTCGGCGAATAAAGTATAGGAATATTTCATGCCAATTTCGCAAGTTGTGTCAACGAAATTAATTTGATCTGCAACAATTTCAATCACCTCTTCTTTTACTTTTGACTGTTTAAGGATTCCCGTTTTTATCACGTCATCACTTTTAGAATTCGCCCAAGTTAAAGCAATACCACCATTTTCAACTTTATAGGATTTAAAAGCAGGTGGAACGGGTGGAATGGTGTCTGGCTTCAGTAATTTAATGGGTGGTGTCAATGTTGAATTATTATAATTTAAATCGACTGTTCGGATGCGATAATAAACCTCCGAACTGAGGTTGTCTAAATACAAGGTGTCCCGATAAATAAGGTCTGTTTTTAATGCTGTCGTGATTTCAACAAATTCTTCCCGCAAAGTATTCGTGCGGTAAATTCTATATCCTTGTATGTCTTGATCAGCCGGAGGTGTCCAAGTTAAGGTTGCGACGCCTAATGAATCTATTTCACCATTAAAATCGGTCGGTTCCGCCGGAGGTTCTTGGTCTAGCGTAAAATAATAGGTAGGGTACGAATACATGGTATCACTGTCTTCAGACAATGCCGCAAGTTTAAAAAAGTGCCGATCACCGGTTGGAATCTCAGCTTTGAATTGAATCATACATGAATCGTTATTCGACTCAAATTTATCTACAAATTCGTATAAAGAATCGTGGTAAGCTGAGCGGTATAAAATAAATGCGGCTGCTTTTTCTCCTTCGTGATTGGGGATGTATGTTCCATATATTTCACGGACGAGATCGACTCTTTTTATCGTGTCAATTTATATATATATATGTCAAATGCACTGATTTACTTTACATTAAAACAATACGGTTTAAAATAAAATATTATATTGCAGCTCAAATCTAACGATATGAAACTTACAATACTCATGATAACCGTGACGATGTGCTATTGCCAATCGGCAATTAGCCAAGCACCGTTTACAATACCAGTCAAAGATCCTATTAAATTAAAAACTAAAATACATGAAGATGGTAGAGAATACTATGAAGCTGTGGATAAAGCAACTGATGTAAATGAAGACATACATAAAGGAAAAGTCGTTTCCTTTTTTAATAACAATGCGCTTTCATATTCTCTGCTAAATATAGGGGAAAATAGGTTGTCTGTAAGTTCTCAAGTAATACATTACAAGTTATTTTTTGGCAATCCAACAAAAGAATCATTTGAGCTACGTCATAGTCAGACAAAAGAAGCATATAATGATAGAATTCAGAAATATAGAATTAACTTACCTATCCTAGTAATTTCAAAGCTTTCAACCAATTATGATTCAAGTAATTCAGCAAGCGCGTTAGATCTTGTTGATTATGAAGCAGCGCCAATCACAATAAGAACAATGCCCTCATTCGCAATACCATTAAATAAAGATAAAACAGATAAATTATTTTGGGGTTTCTACATAGATATGAGAGCTTTAAATATACGAAATGGCTTTGGAAATAATACTTTGGAAATAGTAGGAGGAAGTGGAATCGGAATAACTTATACTGGTGCGGCTGAAGTAATGGGGTATAATGACAATGGAAATTTTAATGAAGGTACTTTTTCTATCTCGCTCATATTACAAGCGGCAACAGGTGAAAAACACATTATGCAACAACTATACAAAACTAACGATCAATATGTTATGTCTTTTCAAGGTTATCTAATAATAAATTCTTTAGTTAATAGAAGTTTAAATTTAAAAATAGGTTATCAACAGTTATTTAATGAAACTGTAAATGGATTGAAAACAACTTTTTCTATTGCTTTTGGTGTATAGTTTAAAAGAATATTGCATAGCTAAATATAATAACCTATTTATTCTTCCATCTTTCATGCCACTTATGTCTCTCATATCCCCAACTTTGAGGTCTTGTAAGACAATAAATCATAACTAATTCGATGTATTTCATAACCTATTGTTAAAATTAGATCTTTACCCATGCCTATTATTTGTAAACACTTTAAATAATTAGTGTGATCTATAAGAAAAACAAACATTTCATTTATAACGTCATCCTCAGCAAGTTACATATAATGCATGTAATAGAAAATAAAAAGGTAAACAAATTACATGTTATATTTTGAATTGCCAATAAATTTTTGATACATATTAAATGTGTTTGCTGAATAATTACTCATAAATTAGGCACTCTATTTAAAATTGCGTCAAATAAAAAACGATTTATTAGTAAATGTAATTAAATAAATAGGAGAACACAAAGCTTAAAAAAAGAGTTACAATATGGTGAATGGTTATGTACAGAACAGACAACAACCAAGACTTGAAATTCTATTTGAGATTGCGAAAATCCTTGATGTTGAAGTAAAAGACTTAATACAAGAAGAAAATAAATAAATGGAAAATATAAACCAGTTCGCAGATTTTATCTGGGCGATAAAAGAGTTAATCAGAGACGAATATGCAGAAAAAGACTATGAGGAAGTTATACTTCCTTTTACACTTTTAAGACGTTTGGATTGCGTTCTTGAAGCAAATCAAGAAGCGGTTGACAAAGCATTTGAAAAGCATAGCAAGCTTCCACCTGACACAAGAGACAAACTTTTAAAAAATGCTTCAAAGCAACAATTCTATAATACGTCTGGATTTACGTTATCTAAACTGGTAAAATCTCCTTCTGATATTGGAGAAAACTTTGACGCTTACTTAAAGGGATTCAGCACAAACATTAAAGACATCCTTTACAACTTTTCAGGTGGCGAAGAAAAAGGACTTTCCCCTATTTATGAAACACTCCTAAGAAAAGAACTACTCTACATTGTCACTTTGGAATTTACCAAAATTGACCTACATACGAATGTGGTTGACAACCACACAATGGGTACTGTTTTCGAAATTCTAATTCGAAAAGCAAAGGAAACCACAAATGAAAAAGCTGGACAGTACTATACGCCAAGAGAAGTTGTCCAACTCATGGTAAATCTTGTTTTCGCAGGAGAAGAAAAAAAATTGAATGAAAAGGGTGCTGGAATCATGATTTATGACCCTTGTTGTGGAACTGGAGGAATGCTCACAGAAGCTAAAGAACATCTTGTAAATACAATTAATAAGGATTTAGATGTCTTTCTGTTTGGTCAAGAAATAAACGAACAGACTTATGCGATTGCCAAATCTGATGTTTTAATGAAAGGTGAAGCAGCCGACAACATTAAACATGGTAACACTATTACAAAAGATAAATTGATTGGAAAACAATTTAACTACATGCTTACCAATCCACCTTTTGGAGATGACTGGAAAAACATGCGTGAGTATGTAGAAGAAGAAGCGGAATTGGGTGCTTCTGGTCGATTTCAAGCAGGCTTACCTGATGTAAGTGATGGCTCGTTGTTGTTCTTACAGCACATGATTGACAAAATGAATCCAAAAGGTTCAAAGATTGGGATTGTCTTTAACGGTTCTCCACTTTTCAACGGTGATGCAGGCGGTGGCTGGAGTAACATTAGAGGTTGGATTTTGGAAGAAGATTTACTTGACACCATTGTAGCTTTGCCTAAAGATTTATTTTTTGGAACACCAATTAGTACTTACATCTGGGTATTGAACAACAATAAACCAGAAGAAAGAAAAAACAGAGTTCAGCTAATCAACGGTGTTCATAACAACTTTACTGAAAAGCTCAGACGCAGCATTGGTAAAAAGCAATACAAAATATCTGACCAGGGAATTGCTGACTTAACACAAATGTATATCAAGTTTGATGATGCTACAATCCCAGTAAGACAGGATGATGAAAAAAACAAAGATACAGAAGTTGTTAAGATTTTTGATTACGAAGATTTCAAATACCGCAAAGTAATTGTAGAACGCCCTTTGAGATTAGCTTTTGAAGCCAATGAAGTAAGCATCAAAAGACTAAAAGAACATAGGAAATTTATTGAGCTAGCAACCAGTAAAAAGAAGAAGCCAGAAGATGCTAGAAAAGACATTGAAAAAGGAATCTCGAAACAAAAAGAATTTATTTCAGCTCTTGCAAACTTAAAAGATGATGGTCGAATTATGGACGACCATTTGTTTTTCACAAAACTGAATAGAGGACTTTCTTCCAAACTCAACAAAGGGCAAATCAAACTTTTTAGAGATACGATTGGTGAGAAAGACGAAGAAGCCAATGAAGTTTTTGATAACCCATTGGAAGAAAACGACCAAACAGGACCCGTAAACACTTGGGAAGTGAAACCACTATACGACACTGACTTACGAGATTCCGAAAACATCCCTTGGAAACAAGATGTGGACGATTACTTTGCGACCGAAGTACTGCCTTTTGCTCCTGATGCTTGGATGGACAGAGAGAAAGACAAAATTGGTTATGAAATACCTTTTACCAAGTATTTCTATGAATACAAACCCTTGCGGGATTTGGATAAAATAATGTCAGATATCAATGCTCTGGAAGAAGAAACCGAAGATTTATTGGAAGAAATTAAAGAGGATTGATGAAAGCACATAAAGAATATAGAGTCGTTGATATACCGGGATTGTACACAATACCTAAATCTTGGATTGATGGTAAGTTTAAATATAATGTTTACTACCAAGAAGGACCTGGTCTAAGGCATTGGCAATTTATGGACAGAGGTGTTAAGGTGATATGTGTTACAAACATAACAGAGAACGGCATTGACTTTTCATCTTATACCAAATACATTTCGAAAGAAGAATATGAAAGCAGTTACAAGCATTTTACGGTAAAAAAGGGAAATTTATTAATCGCCAGTTCAGGTGCAAGTTGGGGCAAAATATCAGAATACGATTCAGACGAAATTGTTATTCTAAATACCAGTACAATAAGACTTGAAACATCAAAAAGGATATTAAATTCTTTTCTTAAATACTTGCTTGAAAGTCAATATATACAAGACCAACTTTCAATTTTAATAACTGGTTCATGTCAACCAAATTTTGGACCGACCCATCTTTCAAAATTGGACATTTGTTTGCCGAGCGATATTGATGAACAACGCCAAATAGCAGCCTATCTTGATTACAAAACAACCCAAATAAACCGCTTTATTAACAACCGAAAGAAGCAAACTGAGTTGTTGGAAGAGCGTAAAGCCAAAACCATTGAAAAAGCAATTCTAAGAGGAATAAACAAAGAAATAACCTTGAAGAATTCGGGGTTTGATTGGATTGGCCAGATACCAAATCATTGGGAAATATGGAAACTTAAATATTTAGCTCGAATCACAACAGGTAACAAAGATACTGTAGATAGAGAAGATGACGGAGAATATCCATTTTATGTTAGGTCTGATAATGTTGAGCGGATTTCAACCCATTCATTTGACGGTGAAGCAATTCTAACTGCTGGTGATGGTGTAGGAGTTGCAAAAGTTTTTCATTATGCGTATGGAAAATTTGACTTCCATCAGCGAGTTTATTGTATTTATAATTTCAGGAAAGTTTTGGGTAAGTATGCTTACTATTACATAAAAACTAATTTCATCAAAGAAGTGAAAAAGCAATCAGCTTCAACAACAGTGGATTCTCTACGGTTACCAATGTTGAATAATTTTCAAATCACTTTACCGCCAATTCACGAACAAAAACAAATTATTAAATACGTAGAGAAGGAGTTAAATGATTATGACGAACTTATCTCCAAATACCAGAATCAAATCGACTTGATGCAAGAGTATAAAACGGCTTTAATCAGCAAAGCGGTTACAGGCAAAATAGATGTACGAGAGTGGCAACCCAAACAAACAGTAAATGAAACAGTATGAGTGGAACAAAAGAAATACACTTTGAAGATACCGTATTTGAGTATTTAGCAGCAAGCCCATTGTATGAGGTTCGTATAACCAATCAATTCGATTTAGATAGTTTGGCAGATACTGAAGTTCTTACCAATTTCATTAAAACTACTCAACCAACTGAATGGAAAAAATTAGAAAAAAACTTCCCTGGTCAAGAAGTTGAAACGGTTTGCAAAGAATTTAATCGCTTAAAACTAAAAAGAGGTGTACTCACTTTATTCCGAGATGGTTTTGTATTGGCAGGAATCAAATTAAAGTTTGCTTACTTCAAACCTTCTACTGGTTTTAATGAAGCTCATAAAAAGAAATATGAAGCGAATCGTTTTAATGTTGTTCGTCAATTTCATTATTCTAAAGCTACTCCTGATAATTCAATAGATGTTGTCATTCTTTTAAACGGACTTCCATTTATTTCAATGGAACTTAAAAATGAATTCACAGGACAGAATGTAACCCATGCTCAAGAACAATATCGTAAACGCAGAGATGCCAGAGACCCATTTTTAAGGTCATGTTTAGTACATTTTGCTGTTGATAATAATACGGTATTCATGACAACCAAATTGGCAAATGGTGATACAAACTTTTTGCCTTTCAATCGTGATACTAAAAACCCAATCATTGAAAATAAGTTTGCTTCATCTTACTTATGGGAAGAAGTGTTACAAGCAGATAGCTTATTAGAGCTTTTGCAGAATTACATCCACTACGAGCAAGATGAAAAAACGGGAGAAGAAAAAACAATTTTCCCAAGATACCACCAAAGAGATGTTGTTAAGAGTTTACTTAAAGATGTTAAAAAAACAGGAACAGGTAAAAACTACTTAGTTCAACATAGTGCTGGTTCTGGCAAATCAAATTCAATAGCTTGGTTGGCTCATCAATTAGCAAACCTTTTTCAGGAAGGTAATGAAGACCCTGTTTACGACAGTGTAATTGTAATTACAGACCGTAAAGTTTTAGACAAACAATTACAAAAAACGATTAAGCAGTTCGAGAAGATTAAAGGAACTGTTCGGAAGATTGATAAAAACACCAAGCAATTAGTAAAAGCACTTAAAGATGGTGATAAAATTATCATTTCAACCTTGCAAAAATTTGGTTTTGTTGGCGAATTAGGAAAAATTTCAGGAAAGAAATTTGCCATTATTGTAGATGAAGCTCACAGTTCTCAATCTGGTGAAAACGTAAAGGATTTAAAAGTTGCTCTAACAAATGAAGAAGCGCTAAAAGCTATCATTCCGCAAGATGATGAGAACGAAGAGCCAAAAGACCCAGTTGCAGAAGAACTAGAAAAAATAATGGCAAGTAGACAGCAATTGCCACATCTTTCATTCTTTGCATTTACAGCAACACCAAAACCTAAGACATTAGAAATTTTTGGTATTCCAGATAAAAATGCCAAATCAGGTTATCGAGCGTTTCACCTTTATACAATGCGACAAGCTATTGATGAAGGCTTTATTCTTGACGTATTAATCAACTACACAACTAAGTCTACCTATTTTGAACTTATAGAAAACGAAAAGGCTGAAAACGATAAAGAATTTGAGAAATTAAAGGCTAAGCGTTTGTTGATAAATGAGGTCAATAAACATCCCTACGCTATTGACTATAAGTCAAGAATAATGCTTGACCATTTTATGGATAAATCATACCATAAAATAAATAAACGAGCCAAAGGAATGCTAGTAACCAGTTCGAGAGCACATGCAGTTTTGTACAAATTGGCTTTTGACAAAATCATTGAAGAAGACAAATTGCCAATTAAATCCTTGGTGGCGTTTTCAGGCACAGTTGAACTGGAAGATGAAAAGTACACAGAAGATGGAATGAATGGCCCAAAAGCCAAAGATATTCCAGATACATTTGAGAAACCGCTATTCAAAATACTCATTGTAGCGAACAAATATCAAACTGGTTTTGACCAACCCTTATTGCATACAATGTATGTTGATAAGAAACTTGGTGGTGTAGCTGCTGTTCAAACATTAAGCAGACTTAATAGAAAGCCTAAAGGAAAGCAAGACACATTCGTAATCGACTTTGCGAACACACAAGAAGAAATTCAAAACGCTTTCCAAGACTTTTACCAAGGTACTTCCCTCGACCAAGGAACAGACCCTCAAAAGTTATATAATCTGAAATATGAGATTGAAGTGATGGATGTATTCACTTCAGATAATGTTGAGTATTTCGGTGATATGTTCGTTATCAAAAAGGTGAAATCTGAAAAGTTATCTCCGTTTTTCCAAAAGATAGTTAATGAAAATTATGACAAACTAACAGATGAGGAGAAGGATAAATTCAGGAAGCAGATAAACAAATATGTTCGTCAGTATTCCTTCATTTCTCAAATCATCACTTTTGTTGATGCAGACTTGGAACGATTCTACCTTTTTGTAAAACTATTATACAAATATTTGCCTTACGAAAAAGAAACCCTTCCTCTTGAAGTTACCGAAATGGTTAACATGGACAAGTTCCGCATTCAGGAAGAAGAAAATGGCTCTATTCTTTTAAATCCAGAAGATGCCGTAATTGAAAATCCATCAGGAGACGGACACAAGGGAAAAACAGGTACACCAACTGAACAGCTTGAAATTATCATAAAAGAACTCAATGATAAGTTTTCAATTCATTTAGGTGAAGCAGACAAAGTTGTAAAAGGAATTAAGGACAAACTGCTTGCTGATGAAGGATTGAAAGCAAGTTTCAAAGCCAACAATATTGACGACATCAAAAGACTAAAACTTAAAGAAAGTATTGACGGTGCATTTATGGGCAATGTTGATGATTACTTAGGTTTTATGTCAAAGACAGAAGAAGACCCAGGATTTGGTAAGTTCTTCATGTCACATATGTTTCATTGGTTCAAAAATGTAATTGAAGAAGAAGGCAAAACAACTACAACGACTGGAATAGCTGCAAGCACAACTTTCTCTGGTCACTTATATTTAGACACAGACAATTTTAGAGAAGCAGAAAATGTTTTTTACACGTACAAAACCTTTGCGGAAAGTTTAGGATTTGAATTTCTAAATGATGGTGATTTCGAGAAAGGTTCTTGGCTTAAACGAAACATAATAATGCGTTTAAAGCGTGTTTTCCAAAGTGATGAAGCAAGAGAAGTATTCGAAAAAGGAAAGAAGGCATTAGAATTAGCACATTTAGATAAAGTACAGTCAGAAGTAAATAAGAATAACAGTGAAGCTGCCAAAGCACTTATGGACGCAGTACAAGATGTTCCAAATGCTGCAATGGCAATGGGTTCCTTAGTTGTAGTTAAAACAACGACAGATGGAGTGCCAAGCGTTATGATTCGCAATTTGACTATGGAGCAAGTAATTCAATTGGACAAAAATCCAGACTTGTTAAATAAACCACTTGAATTATTGAATAGAATAAATGGAAATAATTTATTGAATTGATCCGAAACTTTCAATCGTGCAGCATTTCATCCTCAATACAAATGGGCAAAAGCACATATTGGTATTGTTTCTATGAACTTCTCCCCTTATACCCTATCCGGTCATTTATTCGCCGGTGGAAGAATAGAACTTACACCTGGCAAATGGAAAATTCAAGCCATGGCAGGACGATTAAACAAGTCTGTAGATTATGATGCCGTCGAAGACAACCTCAATGAAATTGCTTTTCAACGATTTGGGTATGGCATAAAAACAGCATACGAATCGAAAGGATATGGTGGGGCAATTACATTTTTCAAAGCGCAAGACGATCCCAATTCAATCAATTATACGCCGCTTAATTCAGCTGTTGATCCTCAAGACAATCTTGTTATTGCCATTGAAGGCAAGGCTAAAATTCTTCAAAATTTAAACATCACAGCCGAATATGCTTTGTCTGGATTAACGCAAAATTTAAATGCTGTCAACGATTTAGAAGGAGAGCAAAAAAGCGTTATCCATCCTATCATCAATGGTAACAGCACAACGGCATTTTTTCAAGCCTATAAAACAGCATTAAATTATTCCTTAAAAACTATGAAAATCTCCTTCAATTACGAGCATATCGATCCAGGATATAAAACATTAGGCGGCTATTATTTTAACAACGATTTGGAGAACTATACCATTGCGCCGTCATTCACCTTATTCAAGAAAAAATTAAACATTGGCCTGAATACAGGTTATCAAGTCAATAATTTATCAGCTGAAAAATCAGCAACTACCAATCGGTGGGTTGGTAACCTCAACGCGACTTATGTGCCGTCAAATAAATTGATTTTTTCGGGTACTTATTCTAATTTCAGCAGTTTTACCAAGAACCGCCCAACCACCGATCCCTTTTATTTCACTGGAGCAGATACCTTAAATTTTTACCAATTAACACAAAATGCTTCGGGTATGGTGAACTATTCCTTTGGTGATGCAGCTGTTAAAAACAATTGCCAATTGCTTTACAATTATCAAGAGTCTACCAGTCTTGTTGGGAATTTAGAAAACGGTGGTGCATTTGGAACCTCAATCGGACAATTACCCGAAGGTGTTCCGGCTAAAACACATTTAGTAAACCTTGCATATACCCGATCGATGTCAAAATCGGGATTCGCCATCACAGCGGCAGGCAATATCAATAAGACCGACGTTGGTGAGTTCAATACATTGTTTATCGGTCCAACATTAAATCTACAAAAGAAGGTAATGTCTCAAAAAGGAAGTCTGAGTTTAGGGAGTACTTATAATCGTCAATATACAGCGGGCTTATTAAATAGCAATATTCTTAACCACCGTTTATCTTTCACCTTTACACCCAAAAAAGACAATGAAAAACTCGGTCAAGCCAGCTTTTCGGCCAATGCCAATTTAATGCAGCGATTTGCTATAGAAGCAACCCAATCCAATGTAACAGAATTGAATGTTTTTGTCAATTTTGGTTATAGTTTTTAGATGGAATAGAGATTGAAAATTTTGAATTTAATTCGTTAATTTAGTAGAACTGTGACATTCAAAAGGAATTCAAATACTTTGTGGTATTTAGCAAATTCTCAAATCTTTAGCGTACATTTGCTTATGTGACGCTTATGTGACGCTTATGTGACGCTTATGTGACGCTTATGTGACTAAACCTTTCTATCACTAACATAACACATTGAATAACAGTGTGTTTATTAAATGTATTAATGTGACTGAGATAGAATTAAACATCCTTTTAAGTGAACTTAGAGCACTACCTGCGGAAACAGAATGGTTAGAATTCAAAGAAAATAATGGCCAAGATTTAGGTCAATATATCTCAGCAAGTCGTAATAGGAAAGATGAACTCAAAAAAATTAGCATTCTCACATTTATATGCCTTTCCCCGAATGTTGCTTGTGCTAAATCTTGGTATGGTCCACCAGAAGGAGTCGTCTTTGGAGTTTTAATAGGAATTGTGCTTTTGGTATTGGGAGTTACCATCTTAATATCTCGAATCATTAAATCAATTTTAGAAAAAAAACGTAATGAAAAGAGAAAACATATCCGGTTTCAGAGCCTAATTGGTACGCTGTTTATATTAGGATTTTTAATAGCTCAAGAAAATTGGTCTTGGTTAAAATCAAAATTGACATTAGAAATCTTTAATGATGAATACTATCCTAATATTTTTACATTAATATTTATGAGTATAATATTTATGTCAATTGGTTCATTAATAGGATATTTTGTCACACCAATTGATAATAAAAAAAGGAATTAATCAATCTTCTCTATTTTGTCTACCCACAATTCACAATATGCTTGACTTGCACCGCGCAAGGTTCCAGTTACTCTAATCCGACTACCCAAGGGAACAATATTCCCATCATTATCATATACTTTAACATCACTAGGGCTGTACTGCGCAGGGAGTGTTCTCATGCAATTTTCGGTTGCATCTTCTAAACTAAGTATCTTTAAAGTAGGTACGCGTACTTTAGTTTTGGTATCTTTTATGCCCATATGCATGCGAGCACCATGAGTAGTCATATTAGCCGGTAAATATAGGTTACCTTCAGTCGTGATGAACTGTTCTTTATATTCTTCAATACAAATTTTATCTAGATCTACTTCGACTGGTGTTGAAGGTCCGCAAGAAGTAACGGAAATAATTAAAAAGGTGATTAGGATTTGAATAGTTTTCATGAAATGAATTTAATTAAAATGTTTTAAAAATTCTGAAATGGCCGCTAAAAAAATGAAAATAGCTAAAGCTTTTGCTACATAATTGTAACCTTTGGTACTAAAAATTCCTTTAATTAATTTTACAAATGGTCTGACAGATCTTTCCTCTTGATCTTTTCCTAGAACAAACCAAAAGTACCCTGATAGTGCAAGTAAAATCAATCCGAAAACAATATGCATGAGACAAATATAATGATAATGACGAATCGAAATAAGGAAATAAATCAATTCTCATTTCCTCTAGATTTCATTCTTGTATAGAATAAGTTAAAATGGTTTTACGACTTATCATATAAATGAAAAAACGAATAAAATAGCTGACAAAATGAATAGTGAAAATCTTAATGAAGCGTTGTATGAATTTATAATGGAGTAGCATAAATACGAACAAAAAAATAGCCGCTGAGATCGTAAATTTAGGTGCGTTGAAAATGAATTAAAATTATTTTCTAAAAAATCTGTAACATTTTACCACACATTGTATCTAAAGAATAACAATACAAAAATTAAAACAATGTGTACAAAAAGAAAATCCAAATGGTTTGCCTTCATTTCAATCGGTCTTTTAATGATCGTATTGCCAAATATTATTGACCATATTCATTCAATATCAATAACAGAATTAACAAAAACGATATTGATGGTAGTCGGAATAACTCTTGAGTTGATTGGCATCATTCTTATTAGCGGAAAAAGCAAACAAACACAACATCAATAAATTTTGTAATTAACTTTGACAAAAGCAATTCAGACAAAGCTTGATTTATTCATTTTATGGATTTTGAAGAAATATATAAAACCTATTCATCAAAAATTTTTCGCATTTGCCTTGGTTATTTTAATGATTATGAAATGGCCAAAGACATCACGCAAGAAACATTTATTGCTGTATGGGAAAACCTTCCAAAATTTAATAATAATGCATCTGTAGGGACTTGGATTTATAGAATAGCAACGAATAAATGTCTGCGTCAAATACAGAAAGAGAAATCCAATCTTAAAGCTGAACTTCCCTCAGACTTAAAGTATGTAGCACCCAATTTTGAAAAAGAAGAAAAACTTTCAAGATTGCATCAGTACATTTCTGAATTACCCGAATTGGAAAAGATAATTATCACACTTTCATTAGAGGACGTACAACAAGAAAAAATTGCAGAAATTATAGGAATCTCACATGCCAATGTTCGTGTGAAATTCCATCGAATTAAAGCAAAACTCACCAAAAAATTCAAAGAAAATGGATGATTTTGACGATTTAAAGCAATTATGGAATACGCATGACTCAGTAGATATTCCAAATTTAGAGCAAATGCAAACGGTTATTGCAAAATACCAAAAAACGAAAAAGCGAAATGCCTTTTTAGCCACTACCTTATTTATATTTTGTGGACTTGCCTTTATTGCTATCATCCTTCTACAAAAACAAACATTTTGGACCACCATATTTGGCGAAATGATGATTTTAAGTGGGTTTGTTTCAGGTATCATACTCAAACTTAATTCGCTAAAAAACATCACGAATCATCAATTAAAACCGAACAAAGATTATCTTCAAGATTTAAGCAATACTACTCATCGAAAAATGAAACACGCTAGTTGGCATTTAATACTTTCAGTATTGCTCTTAGTAATCGGTTACGGTTTTTTTATTTACGAAAAACTGCAAGCAAATCAAACTACATTAATTTTAAGCTATATTGGAATTGGTCTTTTTACCTTAGGCTTGTATTTTATTTTCAGACCATTGGTTAATAAAATTTCGCACAATAAAATCGAGAAAATGATTAAGGAAATTGAGGATTTAAAATGATGCACAACTTTTATATTGAATCCCAATTTGTTTAAGGTGTAAGTGGAATAAATATTATATTACACAGATCCAAAATATAGCCAAGAGCTCATAAACAAACTCCTTTAAGATGAAACGCACCCTTTTTATATTGTTTTTAACTTTTAATTTATGCGGTTATACGCAATCGCAAGCTGAAATGAATGCTGAAGCTTACGAAGAATATAGTGAATCTGACAAATTATTAAATGATGTTTATAAAGTCATTTTATCGAAATACAAAACAGATACCCTTTTCATTACAAATTTGAAAAAGTCCCAAAGATTATGGGTAAAATTTAGAGATGCTGAAATGGAAATGAAGTATCCTGATTATTCTGAAGAAAACTATGGATCTGTTCAACCGACTTGTCGTGCTTTATATTTAAAAGAATTGACAGATCAACGAGTTGAAACACTTAAAGTTTGGGTTCGAGGAATAGAAGAAGGAGATGTTTGCACAGGTTCTGTTCAAATTGTTGAATGGATAGATTCAGATTATATGGGTAAAGCTCAAATAAATAAAAATGGAAGTATTTGGATGAATTCGAATATGAACAAAGACCATCGCATTTTCGGGTATAAAAAAGCCAATGTCAATTCGACCAAAATGATTCTAATTTCAATTTTCACAAATGAAGTTGAATTTAATCCTTTTAATTGCAAGTATGGGGCCTATTATGACACAAGTGGAATGACAGATTTGCAATTAAAATATATTTCAACTGAAAATGAATTCCTAAGAATTCAAGTGATTAAAAACAACAAGAACGTTGATGAAATTTTCATGTTGAAAGAATGCTTTGAGTTTGTGGACTAAATCAATTGGTTAGGACGCTATAAAAAAGCTGATCAAAGCATTTACAAACAGGTTTCTTAGCCTTTGAAAATTTTAAACTAAGTAAAGGTGTATAATACTATCAGAATCTTTAAAAGCTATGTAAAACAACATTTTAACCAACCTAAATCATTAAAAACACGTTATAGTAATATATGTCCTTGGACATATTAAATTTCTTATTAACCGTGTTTTATGATTGCTGTTATATTATGAAGTTTGATCAGGTTAAAACACTCTTTTTTAATCAAAACTATGCTATGAAAAATTTTAAATTCTTGTTAATTATTCTCTTATTATTCACGCTTTTTTCTTGTAAAAAAGAAACCATTGAAACCATTCCTACAGGCTTATATGAAGTAAAACTGCAAAACATCAAGCATAAAGAGCACGATATAAATGAACAAGTGCATGTTGTTGAATTAGTTTCAGTAAATGACAATTATATTGTCTTTGCTCCTGTTGACAGCCCTGGTGAGAATGTTCAACTTTCTCGAGGAAGAAAAGATGACGTTTCGGGCGAGCTACCAATTTCGTTGTTTGGAAATCCACCAAATCCTTTTAGAGCAGTGAAAGCTGATGGTAAAATTTTAATTACTGAAGATATTGTTTATATAGCAGGCAGGTTTACAGGATATATGGAACAACATGGCAGTCCAGGTGGTGCCCCAGTTTCTTACTATCCTGTGGAAGGTGAGTTTTATTTGCTGCGCAAAGAATAATATTAATTTAAATAGTTTGCAGACCTGATTAATTTTTAAAGCGTCTTAATCGAAGTCAGTAATTTTGAAGTTCAACCAAGATAAGCAACATCTTTATTTAAAAAAAACACTATGAAAAAATTAAAATTCACCTTAATTATTCTCCTTTTGGCAAGTTTGTTTTCTTGTAAAAAAGAAACCATTGAAACCATTCCTGCAGGCTTATATGAAGTAAAGCTGGAGCATATAAAAAATAACGATAGTCTGTTTCCCAATCAAACCCATATTGTCGAAGTTGTATCTATAAGTGAAAATTATATTGTTTTTACGCCTGTTTCAGACTATCTTGGAGAAGTTCAGCTACACATAGGTAAAAATGATCATTTTTCGGGCGAATTACCTATTTCGTTGTCTACAGATCCCCTTATTCCATTTAAAACAATAAAAGTCGAAGGCGAATTCTTATTTAATAAAGATTTAGTAAATTTAGAAGGTACTTTTTCCGGATATATCAGGGAAGAAGACAGACCAGGACCTCAGATAAATGCATATTTTCCGGTAACTGGTAATTTTTATATGCAGGCTATAGAATAATATTTGTATTATAGAAAGTCGCGTCAATCTTGCAATTATTATGGAATATTGCAGAATTTAAAGTCTATTCTCAACATTTCAAATCAACCTACACCGATTAAAGTCTTACTTTTGAGGATAGAAAATTACATGATGGACGAGATATACGTAAACCGAGAAATAAGAGAAACCCTAATTGATTTAGCGGTAAAAAATAAAACGGTTACCTATGCGCGATTGAATACGAGTTCAGATTCAGGATATAATTTTCAAGAACCCGAAGATCGCGAAAGTTTTGCTGAGGATATTGAAGCCATTTCATTGAGTGAAGTGAAAAATGGCAGACCTCCTTTGGGTGCTGTGGTTGTTTATAAAAGTGGATCCGTCAGTAAGCCTATTCTTGAGAGCCTTTATAATATGTGCGAAGAGCTCTATGACTTATCTCCAGAAACAACAAAGCCTAATGCCAAGTTTTTAAAAACATTGCAAGCCAAATGCCACGAATTTTGGCAGGAGACTGAAAATTACAAGAACTTTGGGCCGAAAAAGTGGTAAAGCTTGAAAAGTTCTTGAAATAACTATCTAAATTTATTTGCTAGTGCAATCATTTAAACCAGAATTGCTAATTTTAAGCGAAGTAAAAAAATAAATACCCTTTTATTTATAATGACTGAAGGCGAAAAAACTAGAATCAAGAATAAGATCGTCAAGATTAAAAAAGCCTTAACCGCGGATAAAAAGCATTGGGGTGGTGAATACCATGATGGGAGTGGATTACGCTATTTACAACCCGCATTATATATTCAATTGCATGATTTTACCGGTGCATTGAGAAACTTTAATTGGTTCGATAAAAATTTTCCAGATGATTGTTGCTCACCACAATTCTACTTTGAATATGCCCTCACTTTATTTAAAACCAAAAGAATTGAAAAGGCTGAAAAGAAAATTATAGAAAGTTTACAATGTAACCACTATATGGTTAATTATTTTCTAGATCACAATTCACTTAATGGATTGGATCAATCACAATGGGAAATTAAATCGTTAGTGCAATATTTCCCGTATAAAAAAGAAGACCCAATTGTGGAAGGTTTTACAGCATGGTTGACTGATATTTCTAAAAGTAAAAAGTTTATCAAAGCAAAAAAATCAATCATTGAAAGATCTTAAAATAAAAATTCAGACAGTATTTCTGCCTTTTATATATGTTTCCATAATCACCTGCGTTGTTTACGGTATTATTCGGTGGGGTTTCGATTTTCAATTGGGCCTACTCTTATTAACTGATGATATTTTAAATTTCTGGATTCCAATGGCTATTTCAACCATTATTGGTCTTTATTGGATTCGACCAAGAATACGTGTTCTAACTCTCACTAGTAAATCGATTAAAACACAACACGCATTTCAAATAATATCAGTTTTAGCGATTGCCGCGCCAATTATTGTTAGCCAACATTATATAGAGAAATCAGCTTTTAACCTTATTGAAATAAATAGTGTCGAGGAAATCAAATCCCATCCTACCGAAAAATATTTTAAGGTTGTCAATTACGAAGTAGATAGGAATAGTTGGTTTCCTTTTACCTTCCGAGAAATTGCCGGAAAGAATCATGAAGATTTAGATTATTATCAATATTATAACTGCGTTTTCTCAGCTAATAAAAACATTTGGAGTGTTTTAGAATACACGCTATTCTTGGATAATATAGGAAATACATCAGACAATTATTCAAAATACATGGCATTTAACGATGCTTCACTGAAGGATTTCCAAAACTACGATTACGCTGCCGTTCATTATTTTGAGAAACTGTCGAATTCAGAAAAAAGAAATAGAATTTTGTTGGCGATCAAAAAAAATAATGATCAGATAAATCCAGATGAACAAATAATTTTAATGCCGAAAATGGATTCCTTTGAGAACAAACTAGGTAATAATTTTATATGGATATTTGGAACATTCGTAATCAGTGCTTTAGTGATGTTCATCCTCATTTACATCGCCAAAATTGATCCAAAAGGGCTGCAGAATTTTAAAAATAATGTTCCACCGGAAGAGGATGACTTGAAAGAAATCCTCCAATTTTTGAATCCAAAAGGGCCGCATAAAATAACTGCTATCGTTCTATTATTAATGCTCTTTGTCTTCATTGTATTATCCATGCTAGGCTACAATCTGTATGCCCCCATTAAAGACGAATTATTAGCATTGGGAGCAAGCAGGAACAAAGAAGTTGAATCTGGTGAGTACTGGCGTATGTTTACATCATTATTTATTCATTATGGCATCTTACACTTTATAATTAACCTATTCGGACTGGGTGTCGCATTGGCCATGTTAGAAAGAGTAATTGGTGATTGGCGTTTAATTTTCGCAATAATTCTTTGTGCTATAATCGACGCATATGCAAGTATTTATTGGGCTGAATTCTCCGTAATCGTAGGTACGTCAGGGGCAATTTACGGGCTTTTTGGCATTATATTCGTCTTTTATCTCTATCGAAATTTCTTAAACGAACCCTTAGATATTATGTGGCTATCAATTATCACCTTCATTATCATTAACTTTTTGTTCGAATATCAAGGATATGACAATAGCTTTAAAATTGGCGGATTGATAACTGGAATTATTCTCGGATTCATTTATATTTATACAGATAAAACACTATTAAAAAAGCCGAAATTTAATTTTTTTGATCATCAATAGATCAAAAACAATCAATAACTCGTCACCTAAATCGATTAAAGATTGAATTTATCCAAAAAAAGGCACCTTTTTAGCCAAAATCAGCTCATTTTGACTGAAAAAATGAAATTTTCACACCATTTCGACTGAAAATGAATTTTTTTTCATTTTTTTTAAGAACCACAAACCCACATATAACCACCTGATTATATAGATGTTAATAAAACGCCTGTTCAAACACCCGAATCGTAAATTCAAAATAATAATTAACCATTACTTCATCTTTTACGTGTTCTAACAAAACAACTTTGAATATGAAAAAAATGAAAATGTTCGCCTTACTCGGCACAATATTAATCGCAACGTCTTGTAAAAAAGATGAACCTGTTATAGTAGATCCAATTGATGAATCAGGACCTAGTGCAACAGCTTTAACTAACTTCATTAATAATAATATTGAAGACAGAACGCAGCACTTTACAGTAAATGCAAATGCTACTATTTTAGTTACCGGCGCTAACGGAACTACACTTTCTTTAGGAGCAAATATGTTAGAAGATGCTAGTGGTAATCCTGTAACTGGAAACGTAGATATTTCTTTAATTGAAATCGATACAAAAGCAGATATGGTTTTGCTTGACAAATCAACAAATGGATTAAAAGCAAATGGTGATCATTCAACTTTAATATCTGCTGGTGAATTCTTTGTAACCGTTACACAAGGTGGTGATGAAATGGTTTTATTAGAACCAATGAAATTAAAATCCCCAGTTAGAGAATATGATGATGAGATGAGAAAATTTGTAGATGTTGGAGAAGAGGATTTATTGTGGGGTATTGCAGAAGATAGTCTTCTTGAACTTATTGATACAATGATTGATGGACGCGTTATTTTTACGGTAGAATATGGAATTCTTCCTGGCGAATGGGGATGGACGAATATCGATAAATTCTATAACGATCCTCGACCAAAGACAATGATCTACGCAGAATTACCAGATGGTTTTGACAATACCAATACTGAGGTTTATATCTCTTATAATGGAGAGTCGAATGCCTTGGCAAATTTTGATGTTTGGGAAGATGGAAGATTTACTGAACACTATGGCTTAATTCCAATTGGTTTAGAAGTGAATTTTGTTGCTGTAGCAATAATTGATGGTGTATTAAACTATGTGATTCAACCAACTACAATTGTTGATAATCACGTGGAAGAAATCACTGGATTTACAAGTATAAGTGAAGATGAATTGACAACTTTAATCAATGATCTCCCATAATTAGAACTTAAATACTTACGCTGTAGAAGAGCTACTTCCGTAACGGGAGTAGCTTTTTTTTAGAACGTACATAATTACGAGTAGTAAAATTTATAAAATAAAAGTGAATGCTTAAATACATTCGCCTTTATTAATCTCCTATTTTTGAGCAAAAATTAAGAATTTGGCAACTGTATCTCAGAATATCTATTTAACGAAGAAAGAAAAACTAAAATGTTCAAAATGTCATTCCCCTATTCTTGCAGGTGAAGCATTCGTTGGCGAAACAGAACAATCTAGAGGTACCTGTTTTTCATGTTCTGACTTTGTTGGTTATCCTTTATTACCTCCTGGTAATGCTGCATTGACAAGAAGATCAAAAAAACATTCAGCACTTTGTGGTGTTTTATTGACTTGGAATCAAAGACGAAAACGATTTGCACGCAAAGGACAATACGTTGAAGCAGCTGCCATTGAAAAAGCTAAAATAGAATGTGCAGCGGATCAAAAAATAAGAGATGAAAAAAATGCGAAAGCTGCCATTGTTCGAGAAAAACAAGATAAGATTTACATTGAAAATTTTGCCATAGCTATTAGAGAGATTTACCCTTCTTGCCCTGTAAAAAGAGAATATGCTATTGCCCAACATGCTTGTGAAAAACATAGTGGTCGTGTAGGTCGAACAGCAAATGCGAAAATCTTTGATAAACAAATGATCGACTTAGCCGTTGAAGCGCATATTCGACACATGGAAACAAACTATGATGCACAGTTCGGAAAAGGTAAACGAAAAAAAGAAATTCGATCTGATGTAAAATTCGACATTAAACGTGTAATGATGCAATGGCGACAATTGCCAACGCTTGATTTGTTTGAATAATTTGATTTAATTCATTTAAATCAGTTATCAATTCAATAATATGGCTAGTTTTAAGTATGCTATTTTTTCAAAAACCTTTCGTTAGTTGAATTTCCTGCATCAACAAATACACTTTATATCGTCTTTAAAAAAGAAGGTCATAGCTGCTTTTATTTTAGGTGTTTTTCTGTCATTTATTATCCTTTTTCTTGAGCCTTTTGACACCAATCAATACGAATCAAACAATAGACTTTTAAATTTATTGGGCTTTGGTGGTTTACTAACACTTGTATTTCTATTGCAAAGTATTCTTGAAAATAAATGGTATTACAATAACAGCAAAGTTTGGACAGTGACTTATGAAATCATTTCGGTATTCCTATTCTTTGCTATTTCAGGATCGGTAATTTATTTTTATAATCACTTTTATATCAATGGACTTGAATACAAAATAGCATCCCATTGGTGGTATTATAGAACAATCGTCCTCATTATGATTCCTGTAATTGCACCAGTATATATTTATTTAAGACAGCGATTTGGCGAACGAATTGTTCCACTCGCTAAAAGCACAATAATTATTACCGGTGCAAATAAGAACGAAGAATTAATCATTGAAAAGGATGATTTGTACTTTATCAAAGCCATTGAAAACTATATTGAAATAGGTTATATAGACGCCGATAAAAACCTCATCACAAAAACCTTTAGGCAGTCCCTCTCAAAAGTCCAACAACAAATCCCTTTCATTGAAAAATGCCACCGATCATTTCTCGTAAATATGAATCAAATTAGTGCTATTGAAGGCAATTCTCAAAGTGCTAAAATTACTTTTAAAGATATCGATAAAAAAATTCCATTGTCCAAAACACTTTACAAAACGATCTCGGACAAATTTAACTTATCGGTTCGTCAAAAATAGAATCGTTTCATCACTTTTTGTAGCAAATAAAAGGAATTCGTGCTTTATTTGAAATAAAAAAAATTCTAGTTTATGAACGCAATTAAAAAGGTGAACCTTATTCTTTTGATTATATCTTTATTGATTATACCCAATATTGGTTTTAATCAATCCAATGAAATTACAATTAGATATATCGGAAACTGTGGTCTACATTTTACCGATGGAGAAACCGATATCTATACAGATTTTCCTTATAAATCAGGCGCACATCATTATGCGGAATATGAGGATTCAGAATTAGAGAATTTAAAAGAAAATGCTTTTTATATTTTCACTCATAAGCATAGTGACCATTACTATAAAGGCAAAATGAATAAAATACTTAAAGCTAAAAATGGTAAAAAATATGGTAAATGGAATATTCAAGCATTAGAAAATCTCGCTGCAGTGATTCCAGCATTTCACATAGAAGTATATAAAACCAAACATCTATTTTCATTTGCGCATTATTCTTATTTAATTACTTGGCACGGGAAAAAATTATTTCTTTCAGGAGATACTGAACATAGTGAAACAATTGCGGGAATTGAAGGATTAGAATGGGCCTTTATTCCAGCTTGGATTGCAAGGGATATTTGGGAAAGCGATTTAAAAATCGATTCGAAAATGATTGGTATATATCATATCGGACCGCGAGACAAGATCAATATTGTAGGCGAAAAGTACTTAATGTTAGACAAGCAAGGTGAAATCATCATTGTACCCTATTAATATCGTCTAAAAAGTATTTTCAGTCCCTTCGTCTTTTTTTGGATTAACAAAATTTACATTTCTAAAACCTAACAAAAATCATATATTCTATATTCGGATAGTTTTGTCCTTAATAGGATTCGATGTAACTTTGCACAAGAATCACAAAATCCTATCAAAATGAAAATAGCATCATTTAATGACGAATTAGAATATAATGAAACACGTGTTGTTACCAAAGTAATTGTTGAATCATCTTTTTCAAAAGAGATAAGAATACTGTTTAAACAAGGACAAATAATGAAAGAGCACAAGACGGCTTATCCAATTATTGTTCATGTATTAGAAGGTGAAATAGAATTTGGTGTTAAAGGAGAAACGCTTCATCTAACTGCTGGATCGGTGATTTCTCTTGAAGGCAATATTCCACATGATTTAACTGCACACGCTGATAGTATTGTTCGATTAACACTTTCAAAATTAGACAAAGTTGAACGGGTTGAAAAGGTCATCAATAACGATTAATAACAGTTATGAAAGAAATAGATAGCAGAGTAGACGTGCGTCTTTTGGTGCATTCTTTTTACGCTAAAATTCGAAAAGACGATTTATTAGGCCCCATATTTAATGGACATATCCCTGATCAGGCTTGGCCTGCACATTTAGAAAAACTGACTGACTTTTGGGAAACCAATTTGTTTGGTATTGCCAAATTTAAAGGAAATCCTGCAGCAAGACATGCCACTGTTGATGCTAACCTCGAACATAGCATAGACCAAGTTCACTTTGGAAAATGGCTGCAATTGTGGTTTGAAACGATAGATGAATTGTTTGAAGGTGACCGTGCATTAAAGGCAAAACAATCCGCCAGAAAAATGTCAACTGGTCTGTTTTTGGCGATTTGGAATAATAGGCCGAAGGAGAAGAAGGAACTTTAATCGAGCTTTATACCTGTAGACCAGAAATCGTAGTTTATTTGTTTTTAAAAACGAATTCAGTACATCATTTATTTAAGTGGAAAGCAAACAAATTATATTTAAATTAGGCTAAAAAAGTTTTGAAAACTATTGCAGTCACCATTTTGTCTACGCTAATCTTTATTATTGGCATTGAGCTTATTGTCTCTTGGATTTTTATAGCAATAACATTAGAAATTCAGGGGTACTATGTGATTTTTCAATTTATTCAAGGTCTTTTACAATTAACGGCGGTACTAATTTTCACATACTTAGTCAGGAAAAAATCTTTTAAAAATTTAATTGCAAGCACAGCTTATAAATGGTATTTGATCGGGTTTATTTTAGGTGTAATTTTTGTATTTATTCAAACGCCCTTAAATTGGTGTTATAATTATCTTTTTTCAAGTCAATATTCTATTCGCTATAATCTTGATGGTTTTCCGACTTTATTTGATTTAAATATTATTCCATTAGTTTTCTTTATTCCTATTGCCGAAGAATTGTTCTTTAGAGGGTATATTCAAAATATTTTGCAGAAAAAATTAAATGTATATATAGCGATTATTATTGCGTCAGTTTTGTTCGCTTCAATACATGCACCTTATTCAAATTTATTTACAGAATATTCAAATCAAGACTGGCATTCATTCTATATTACGTTGTTTGGTGGAGCAATTTCCGGAATTCTTTATTTTAAATCTAAATCAATCGGCCCTTCAATTATCTTTCATATTTTCTGGAATTTAATGGTTTTGATTGTTTGAAGAAAACTGGGCTAACAACTCAAAATATGCGTCAAAACTGATCTTGTCAAGGGTTTAATTTTTATACATCTATAAATTTTTAAACTAAGTTAATAGTTAATTGAAAGCCAAAATACAAAGAATTACACTAGTATGTTTATTCCTACTACTCAAATTAACGACTGTTAATGGTCAAGAACTTTTCTTTTCTGACGGCATTGGGGAAATTGATAGAATAACATATAAAAACTTAATAAAATCTATTGGCGAGCCAGATACGTTAATTAAAACTTCATTCTCTATTGGCAAAGTAAAACCAAACATCAAAGTTATTTATGGGGAGCACGATATCATTTTCAATTTTTTTCCGAAACGTAAATTGGTTAAACAGAACCAACCTCATCGTTTAAAATCAATCGAGATTAGTGGTGATTCTAAACTTAAGATCAATGATTTTTATATTCATCAATTCAATCTAACTACAATCGTAGATTGTTTCGGTGTACCAACAGCATCCTATAAAACCGACGATGGTCAATTAAATTATACTTTTCAATTGAGACATAAAAGAATTAGTTATACTATCCATTCAAGATTTAAAATTGATGGAAGTTTAATATTCCTCCGTATTGAATTGAACACCATTGAATAAATTATAGGGCTATAAAACTCGTATATTTATATGCTCTGTTATGACCTTATGGAACAATCGAAACTAATTATTGTATTTCTCTTAATCATTCTATTTCCATACATCTCTTTTGCAGATGCTGCCCCAAAGCTTGATCCAAAATTGGAAATAGAAATAAATGCTGAAACTGGTGAATTAATCCGTTTTGATACAATAATCGTATTCGTACAATATCAACAAAGAGAAAACATAGACACCTTAACCAACTTCCATAAGACAGGAACATGGTGGGAAACTGGAGGAGTAAGTAATTTTCCAGCCGATAGAATTATAATTCATTTTAGACATGAAGTGAAACACTTTCAGCTATACATACAAAACGGTAGTGAAACATATACTTCCAAGTTTATTTATCCAATTAGAAGTTGGAGCTACCTCGAATTTTCAGCAAAAAACGGTGAATTAATACTTAACAATAATCTTTTCTATACCCAATGGTTCAATTACTTTATTTCTTTAGGTTTGACCATATTTTTAGAGCTTTTAATTCTTTTACTTTTTAAACAGTTACGTGATCAATACAAGGCCGTTGTTCTGTTTGTCTTTAACGCTAATTTTATAAGTCATCCTTTATTATGGTATCTTGATACAAATTTTGAAAATTCATTGATTTTACTTGAAATTGGCGTAATTCTAGTTGAATTCAGTCTATTATTTTGGTTTTTTAGAAATAAAATGCCTTTTCCGATCTTAATCATATTTATATTAACTGCAAATTTATTTAGTTGGATTTTTGGTGGAATCTGTTATTGGATTATCACAAATTAAAAAGGTGAAGTTCGACATCAAACTTCACCTACTAAATTATATACGCTATTCAAATTGGTTTTACCTATTTAAAAAGGTGAATCCAAGATTGTTCTAAATTCAATTTTACGGGTGCTGGAAATTCGGCATGAACGATTAATGTATTCTCGTGATGTTGCTCTAAATTATCCAACACTTTACGGTCTAATAATAAAATTGTAGACTGCCCGTGGTGATCTGTCTTATCTAAGATCGTTTTGCCGTTAAATTCACAAATCCACAGTGTTTCAGGCATATTCTCTTCATAGAAAACCTCAAGTGAAGGCACTTGATAATAGTTCAATTCTTTCACATCTTCTAAGTCAAAAACTAAACGCAATAAACCACCCTCAAGGTCAATTGCCTCTTTTGTTACTCCTAAGTCTTCAAAAGATAATTTACCTGCAGTTGCTGCATCGAATTTTACTTTTATTTCTCCTTGATTTATTTCTACTTTGCTCATCTTGTTTGTTTTATTTGTACACTTAAATGTAGTGCAGATGAGGGTATTTAATAATGACTTATGTCAGTAGAAGAAGCGTGATTTATCAGTTTGACTGCTTGAAGTTCATATAATTGTATATTGAACGAAAATTTTCCGCCAGGGATTGTATTGGCAGCTTGTGCGCAACTTGTTGAGCACAACTATAAAGGAAAGCCCGACAGCCAATTCCCAATGTATTGGGGATTGGGGGTGGTGGCCAAATAAACTAACTTTTATTGACCGCAATCTTTGTTAAAAAAGTCTTTAATTCGTCTGCTTTTTGGGTTCCGATTAAATACTTTTTACCCGATTTCAATTCGATTGATAAACCTTCGTTTCCCTTGACATTATATACCGTTCCGTACTTAAAGGAATACCTGAAGCCCCATCCAAAGACATTGTGTTTTACAACTTGCGCTGACTCAATATCTGCCCATTTGAATGATTTTTTAAGTACCGGAAAATAATGAATTCGAATTTCTTTTTGATCAATATTGGTTTTTAAACGCAATAAGGCAAAAAAGACAATCAATGCGGCCATTAGCAAGAAAACCAATATCAATTCAGTATCTGACGAAGGATTGTCTCCAAAAGGAACGTCAGCGATTAATTGTTGGTAAAGACCATAGAGTATAAATCCTGTCGTTCCGATGAGGATGACCCATAATATCCAGGATGTGAATTTTTGATTTTCTTGAAACGTATTGTTCATAATTCAATGTCTTGATTGATTAAGAAAGATAGTGATAAATGTACTATGGACGATAAATAGCGCGTGGATAATCAAGTATATTGACTTTTTCTCCTGTTAATTCTCTGATCGCATCCTTAGCGATCCATTGTGCAGACTTGCTGGGGTTTTCAAGGATTTGATATGCCAATTCAACCGCCATTTTATTGAGATCAACATTCCTTTTACCAATAGAGCGTAAAGCCCAATTGACGGCTTTTTTCACGTAAATTCGTTCGTCATTTATCGCTGACATGATGATGGGAAAAAAATCTATATAGACTTGATTTTCTGCCTTTTTATCCGCCATACAATAGGATGACATGGTCGCAAAAGCTGCTCTTTTTTCGAATTCAGATTCACGCGTATACCAATCCAATATTTTAGGAACTGCCAATTTACTTTTGGCGACTACACCCATACAAAACGAATCGCAAATTTCCCAGTTTTCGAAAGTTGTGACCCACTTCTCAGTTAAATTGTCTGTTAAATTCTTTGGATTAAATATTTTACTGCACAATAAACGGCCTTCGTAAATGCCACTATCGAATAATGCGATGGCCAATTCATCATTCCGACCAATCTCTTTCGCTATCACTTTTAAATCTTTATGATAGATACCTAATGAGTTGTTCGCAATTACCCCGAATTTTTTCTGTTTAAATGCTACTTTTTCGGGATCTTTTAGATCATTAAATGCACTGATAACTTCTTGATAGGTCATTTTTGGCGGATAGATTTGCCAATAAAATTAGTGAATTTACATCAGTTAAAATGGATACTCATTCCCTTTTAGATCGATATAGCCCTTTTTACCATTCGGATATTCAACAGCTGCCAAACTATATACAAAATTCGATACTTTTTTAAATTTTGGCTCAATAATGGTGGCAAAACCTTGTAAATTGTCGTTTACAGTTACAATATGACCGTAATAAGTGAAAATAAATTCATCGTATTGCATAGAAGGTTCGGATAAGAAACTGTATTTACCATCCTTCATCATTACAATTGTATTAGGTTGAATAGACGATTGACCGCCTACATTATAATTAGATGTATAATTCATTTTTTGCATGCCGTTCATAAACATTAAACTATCAGCTTCATCTGTAGATACACGATGTACTTCTTCAGCTGGTATACGATTTCCGCCGTCATAAAAAGTTTCATCCGTCATGACGATATGAAAGCCGTCTTGTTGTAATATTTCAAGTTCATAATGCGGTACAGTTCCACATACAAAGAAATAATCTTCAACCTCATATACCTGATGACCTTTATCATTGATATAAAAAATTTTATTTTTTGCACTTAGAACTTGGTAATAATTTGCGATCCTTTGCACATATTTTAATTTTTTCATGTGTGTATCCTGCAACTTATTCCAAATTGAATAGGTTTTAGAATTGGTATGATAAACAATTCGAATTCCTTCCGAATCTGTTATGAGCGAGTCAGCAGAGAATGCATTCGATCCGTTTAAAAGTAAAGCGATAATAACTAAGCCCAAATATTTCATAATTCAAATTGATTTCACTTTACAGTACAATTAAAATGCCAATTGGTTCATTTTGGTCGAATGGGAATCCAGATTTCTTCTTCCGAGTTGGGATCGTTGTTTTTATACTTCTCCCCTAACAGTTCAAAATGTGGACGATGGTCCAATTGATATTCAGCATTTGGAAGCCATTCCCCGAAAATACTTTGTATGTTTTTCATGAAGGCTTTTACATCCCCTTTATGGAGAAAAACGGCATATAACCCCCCTTGTAAAGTGAAAGGTTTAAGGTTGTCAGGAATATTTGCAAAATCTGTTACCTCAACAGCAGCCCACTTTGTGAAGATTGCATTGGGATTAAACTGACTGAAATCGGGTTGATGTGGGTAGACCTGAATGGAATAGAAGTTTTGATCTACCTTATTGGATAATTCTTTTTGAATTGGCATAAAACTACTCCATAATTCGAAGGTTCTATTTGCCGAGATGGACATTTCAAGTTGCTGTCCGACAAGGAGTTTTTTGGGTAATGATACAATTCGAAGTAAATTCATTTGCCAACGAATTTAGCAAATGAATTTAAATGAATTGGTTGCACATTTAAAGTTTTTCGAAACGAACAACGTGATCGTTAATCATGATGTAATATACACCACTTTTTAAGTCGGAAATGTCTAACCCAATATTTTGGGATTCCATTTTCGGCACACTGATTTGATTACCATCGGCATCAAATACAACTAAAAGATTAACATCAGTTTTGTCCATTCCTGAAATCACAATCTTTTTAACATCTGGGCTAGCTGTGCTTTCCGGAATTGGATTCGAATGCTTAGCTTTTAAAATATTATTTAAGCGAGATTCGTTGACCTTCGACAGGCAGTCATTACCTATTTTCACATATTCCATGCTACGCTCTGGGTAAATAGGATAAAAATCTGATTCAATTTTCTCTCCTCCACCAAAAACTATAGCAGAAATCATTAGTGCAAAAATTGTAGTCGATATGTTTTGGGTTAATATCATGCTGCTAAGTAAACGAAAGTTTTCAACATAAGGTTGTTTATTTCGACCATGATAGGGATATTTTCGACAAATTTAATTTAGGATTAACATCAAAAAACAAAGCTATTTGTACTGTTCGTCAAAAAATACTTATTCGCAAGACTAGTAGGTGTTTAAACTGAGATAAAACGAATAAGTATCAAAATATCAATCGAATAGAATTCTGTTTTTTTATGGGATTTCACGTCAAAAAATTGCTTTTTTCACTGAATAATTTCGCTAAAAAAGGTCCCAAATCGCCCATATTAAAAAATTTAGTTGGAAACGATAAATTAACGATAAATCGACAATTTGACAAAGATGTTCGATAAGCTGTTTTCAACAGATTTTTGTAAAGCACTACTACAATTTTAAAATCCACTTCGAAATTATGGCCATTGCTTCAGGTGAAAATGTTTCGTCTATTGTTTGATATTCTGACACCGCTCCTGTCTCTGCTGTTTGAAAAAGATGATTTAAACCTTCTATCTCTTCAACTCGATAATCAGTATTGCCTGCTTTTTTTAGCGCTTCATTTATAGCCGCAAGATTTTCTTCAGGTGAAACTTGAAGGTCTTTACTTCCATTTAATGCTAAAACTGGACATTTTAAATGTTCGAGGTATTTTGCTGGTTCATGTTTTAGGAAATACCGCATCCAAATGGTGTTCAACTGATTAATTTGACCGTTTATAACATCGTTTTTATCTTGATCAGGAGGTAAGCGCAACGCTGGATTTTCATCTATAGCCGCCCCTAAATAGGCGCGCAATTTTATTTCGGCATCAGGTCTATTCTCCGAGGCTTTTATAATATCAAATGCTCCTTTATTAACACGAATGATATCTTCGATGTAAGCATCGTCTAACCCCATACTCTTGCTTACTAATTCTTGTTGCTTCAGTAATAATTCGTCACATGGCACACCTGGACCGGCGAGCATCACAATAAAATCAACCACTTTATTGTTATTCGCTACGATTGGTGCAATTAATCCTCCCTCACTGTGTCCAATCAAACCAATAGAACTTTGTTTTAAGTCTTTTCTTTTTTTAATATAGTCTACGGCTGCGCTTACATCGTTTGCAAAATCGAAAGAAGTTGAAGTTATATGTACGCCGGTAGATTTGCCTACCCCTCTATCATCAAACCTCAATACACCAATGCCGTTATTCGTCAAGTAATCAGATAACACTAAAAACGGTTGATGCCCTAAAGCTGTTTCATTTCTGTCTTGCGGTCCACTCCCACTTATTAAAATAACAATAGGATAATTCTTTTTCTTATTCGGTAAGGTTAAGGTTCCTGCAAGTGTTACCCCATCCACTTCATTAAGAAAAGTAACCTCTTCGCTTGTGTAATTGAACGGAGGAACCGGATTCTGTGGTCGTTTTATTTGTTCTATTTTTGGCAGACCTCGCATAAAATTGAGCGAATCCGACATGGCATTTTGTTTATACTTACCTTGTATGTATTCATTGTCTAATAATTCACCTGAATAAGAAAAGTTCCCTGAATTAATATGCCAATTTAACTTATTGTCAACAAAGGTAAATTCATCAACAGGAATTCCACTCACTTGCTGATCGGGGCTATCCATTAAAACCGCATAACCATTATCTGCTTCTCGCACATGCAAAACAATTTTAAGACTAATACCGTTGGCATTAATTAGTCCATGCCAATCTCCAATTATGCTTTGCGCTCCAAGTGTATTAATAAAGAAGAGAAAACAGATTAATAAATTGAGTTTTTTCATGATTTAATGTTTTTTGTAGTGCCGTTATTTGTCAACGCATCACCAATATTTTGTCCGCCTTTAATCCCAAAATCTAATGTTCGAATTGGGAAAGGGATTGTAATACCATTCGAATCATAAGCTTTTTTAACAGCTTTTACGCCATCACTTATACCTTGTAAATATTCGAAATATGTTTCGTAAGGAACCCAATATTGAACCTCTAAATCAATTGAACTATCACCAAAACCTTTAAAGAGGATGTTAACATCATTGGTCTTTAACAAATTATTGATTCCTAATATTGCATCTTTTGTAATTCTCTCTACATCATCTAAATTCTCGCCATACGACACACCTATTGATAAATCTATTCGCCTAGTTTTAGTGCGGTAATAATTCGTTAAAGGATTTTCAAATAAAATTCGATTGGGGATGATGATTTGATTTCCGTCAAAGGACATAATTTCAGTACTGCGCAGATTCATGGATAGCACTGTACCTACAATATCATTTACCTCAATTACATCTCCAATTTCAAAAGGCCTTTTGGCTGCCATTGCAAAACCAGAAACAAAATTTGCTGCTAAATCTTGAAAAGCGAATCCTAAAGCTAAACCAATAATTCCGGCCCCAGCAAGGATAGAAGTAACTGTTTTTTCTAATTGCAGAACAGAAAGCGCCAACATAGCACCACCAATCATAACAACTACAAAAACTATTCGACTCAATAAATTAGTCATTTCCGGATTCTTATAAGTCCGGTTTAGCACTTTGATAAATACCCTACGAATAATTTTAGCCGCAAAAAAGAAAACAATAAGAATGATAATAGAAAGGATGAAATTGGGAAGCATCACAATTAAATGATCGAGCCATCCATACACCTTATCCAATACGGCATCAATAGATTTGAAATTCATGGACTGAATTTACAAATTATTTAGGTAATTTTTTTTCTGTTTTTAAATGATCGGCGAAAACTTCCTCTACCCATAATTTTCCCCATTCATTTATTTCTTGCTCAGACCATAATTCTGGATAGAATACACGTCTTTGGAATCTTGGAGGTAGATAGTTTTGCCAATTCGTTCCACCCGTTCCTTTTGATTCACCGCCAGCTTGCGCTAGATATCTTGCTGCCGTTCTGAAATGAATAAGCGGCCAATTAATATTAACATTCACATCTAACTCCCTTAGCTCTTTAATAATGTCCGGATTCTTTTGATCTTCCTCACTTAAGTTTTTAAACTTCTTCCAAATATTCATTGGTTGATATTCGTCAGCAAATTCGTGGAATTTTTCCAAATACTTGTTTTCAAAATCAACTAATGTTAATGTTTTTTCACCTGTTCCTTCAACTATAGCGCCGCGACGCCAATATATATTATCTAATTGCTCATGGATATCACCATTTAATAATTCGTCTCTTTTGGTTTCATGTACCAAATACTTTAAATCTGTACAAGCAATTTCAATATAACGGTAACTTGCTGCTTGGAATCCACTTGCAGACAATAAAGACATTCTGAATTTAGTGAATTGTTCTTTTTCCATTCCGAAACGCATGATGTCGAAAGAATGCGTTAATGCTTCGAAATATTTATTCACTCTTTTTAATCGTTCAATAAAGAATTTAGGCGAAAGTTCATCAAACCAACCTAAATCTTCTCCATTTTCACTAATATTCTTACCATTCTTACATATTTGTTCAATTTCATGAGAAATTAACGAAAAATATAGTTCAGTAATTTGATGGTAAACAATGAATATTTTCTCATCAGGAAAATCAGTTTTAGGCTTTTGCAAACTCAACAAGGCATCAACCTCTATATAGTCCCAATATGTTAATGGGTTTGCATAGATAAGACCATCCAAATAAGCATCTAAATCTTGCCCAATTGAGGCATATTTGGCTTTTAAAACCTTTATTTTTTCTAATGTATTATCTGATAATTCCATTGCCTTCATTTTTATAGTATCGTAAATTTAAATAAAACTTCACCATTAAAGTTGACAATTATCATTTAACTCATAATCGATCACTAAATCAGCCAAAAGAAAAGCCCAACACAATTTCTTGTATAGGGCTTTATGTTAAATCAAAATATTTATAACAACTGCTTAATCAACTTTAGCCATTGGATTTGCTAATCCATCCCAATCAACTAAATGCATTTTCATAGAACCTACTTTTAGATTGGCTTTGGCCATAATCGGAATTTTATTTCCATCATCAGTAATCCAAATGGTTAAATCATCCTCACTGTTAAAAACGCGTCCTTCTTGCACGACCGGCGCAAATTTTAAACAACGGTACTTACCCGTTCTTGTTTTAATCACTTCTTTACCTAAAAATTTTATTTGAGTAGGATAAAGTTCGTCATCTAAAAAGATGTCAACTGAGAATGTATCGCCAAGTTTAGCATTTTTATAATCTAAAGTTCGTGCATAATAAAAGCTAGATATCATATCCTGAACAAGGTCTGGCACTTCGAATTTTTTCCCTTCTCCGTTATCTACTTTATTCTGATGTTGGAAAAAAGTATAATCTTGATTGATAATATGACCACCTTCATTTACACGTCTAACGAATAACCACGGGAATACACCTTCAGCATCAATATAAGACTCGTAACGATCGTTTACTTTATAGAACCACTCAAAAGCTGAGATTGTTTTACCTACGCCTTTAACCTGCCATAATTTTCGACCATTTACAATTTTTTCAGATTGATTAACTGTAAGCACAGCTTCACCAGCATCAAAAATCCCATAACTTAATCTATATACGAGTTTTTCACCCGGCTTAAAAGCTGAGTTTCTGGCATTTCTAAAATCTTCTTTAATACCACTTGAATCAAAATTTTGGCTCGTCATGCCAACGTTGATAGCTAAAATTGCGATAAGTGTGAATGCTAATTTTTTCATAATTCACTTTATTGGTTTGATAGTCTAAAATCAAATTCAATGCCAAAGTGCTAAAAACCTGTATAAAACGGCAAATACTTGACGAATTAATAATTTTCATCAAGTATTTTAAAATAAAATTTGTTTTAACCGCGAAATATACTTACATTTAAGGACAGAGTAAGTAGTTTTTTTCATTTCAAAGTTATAAGTCTGGTTCGTTTAGCGCGTTCCAGGCTTATTTCTTTTTAGGGCAGTAGCATAAACCCCTTTTATAATAGAACGGTGATTAATAAGTAAAGGTTGGGTCTTTTCTGATTTTTTTTCATCTTCCATAATAACCACATCATTTCCAAGCGGTTGCCATCTACCAGCGTGCATTGGTTTTAAGTTCGCAAAAAGGCCAATTGTTCGAATACCTAAAATTCCTCCAATATGCAATGGACCAGTACTTGCAGCAACTATTGCATCAGCATTTGCAATGAAAGCGATTAAGTCGAATAGATCCATTTGACCTGATACATCATGAATATTCTCTTGAATAGGAAGTAAAGATCTAAAATATTCAGATTCCTTTTCTGTGCCTGTAAAAAAGATATTTACCTTTTCAGGATCAAGCTCTATTGCAAGTTTTATGAAATTTTCAACACCCCATTCAATTGCACTTCCTTGTGATTTGGAATGAAGGATCAAATTTATTTTTGTTGGATCAAGAAGTGCCTTGAAATTATCTTTAAGCGTTGGAATATTTTCAAAACCAACGAAATGATTTAATTCAGCTAAACTATAATTGCCCCCAATCCCCAATGGACTTAATAGCTTTGTATTTAATTGCGCTTCGTGCAATTCAGAGTTTTTTCTGGTAAAATTCGGTCGGTAATTACACGTTGTTAAATGATAGAGGCGATGAGATGTTCCTATTCTTATTTTAATCCCAGCCTTTTTGACAAGTCTTGCTAATTCCTTTCGTGGAAAAATATGTATAAAAGCATCAATATTTTGTGATTTCAGCCACTTTAACTGTGTTTTCTGGTCTTTTTTGACAAATTCTGCCCATTCCCAAATTTCATCAACATGAACTGAAGAGGTAATAATTGGTTGTGTATAAGTATTGCCAAAGAAAATAATTTTTGCATCGGGATACTTTTGTTTTAAGATCCCAGCTATAGGCAAGGTTAAAATAACATCTCCAATACTGTCTGTTCGACTTATAACTATTTTATCTAACTTATTTTGCATGCTTTTTTAATGCATTTATTTTTTTATACTTAAGGTAAGCTGCATAACTAGATTTAACACTAATTATCCACCCTTCTTTGCCATCTAAGAATCCTAATTTTATAAAATAGCACTTGATAAATTTTAGAATTGCACTGAGATACCTTTGCATAAAGAAGGTTGATTTCCCTTTTTCTACATGCGTTTTCGCAGCAATATTTGTAAAATATTCGATCTGTTTATCGTGATCATCTGGATGATGATAACTATAATGTAAGATATCACCTTTTAAATGTCCAATATTGGCGTTTTTGTCGAACAATACAAATTCGTCATGTGGATTTTCACCTGTCCAATGTCCTTTTCCTTTTTGCCAAAGTCTCAATTTAACATCAGGATACCAGCCCGTGTGGCGAATCCATTTGCCACAATAATTGGTCAGACGATTCATTTTATAACCTTCAAATTGCCAATCAACTTTCAACGACAAAATCGATTTTTGCAAGGTCTCATCCAATGCTTCATCCGCATCTAGTGACAATACGATATCACAAGTGGCTTGTTCTCTTGCCCAATTCTTCTGTTCAATATGACCATCAAATTTATGTGGAATAAAACGAGCGCCGTACTTTAAACAAATACTCTCCGTCTTATCTGTCGAGAAACTATCAACTACAACAATTTCATCGACGATTCCTACCAACGATTTAAGACAGGTTTCAATGTTCTTCTCTTCATTATAGGTTATAATAACCGCTGATATTTTTTTTAGCGTCGACATGTTTTCTTATAGCATTAGCCTTTCAAAATTAATAGAATTTAAAAGTATTCATCCGAATAATATTGTTTGACTTCGATATCTTTAATTTCTACACCTTCATTTGAATCACCATTCCAGAAATAAAATTGTATAGCATCATCGAATGATTCAAAATCCTGGACTAAGAATTCCATCGTTACCCATTCACCCTTTATCGTATAATCCGACAAAAACAAAGTTCGCGCCAAAGCAGGTTCAGTATTCCCCAGAAAGACTACCATTCTCGTAAGTTCGACATCAGTTGAAGCTTTAGCAGAAAAACGAATCAGGAGTTTGCTCCCTTCTATAACACCATTGAAATTCACTTGGCAAGTAGCAGAATATGATTCGTACGCAGCCACCCTTATGGCATCACCGTAAACATGACCTTTTATAATCGATTCGCGATCTTGCAAGTTCAGTTGCTTATAATTCAATGTCGTCCAATGTGATGGTGGATAAATTTTCGCAACTTTCTTCAATGATAAAAAATTATCCCAGTATTGCGCTTTAGTCGCTGACCCAAATTGTATGATTCCTGTTTTTATCTGAACTGCTTGAAAAACATTTAAAAAGACAAGTAAAGTAACAACAAGATAAAGGGGCCAACTTCTTTTACCCAATTGTTGTGCTTTCATTAAAATCAATCCCAACAAATAAGCAAGGACAATTGTATAATCAATCATCACTCTTTGACTCATTCCTGCGCCATAATACCAGCACCACCAACTACTAAAAACATATACCAAAACAGCGAACAATGTTATGCCTATAACAAATTGTTGTTTGTTCTGTTTCCACAAAATCCCAAATCCTAACAAAAGAATTATTAGTGCTAAAGGTGTATACAACCACCACCCTTTAAAATAGGAAAATAAGAAATTAAAAATCTCTGGATGTTTGAAATCAAAACCTTCGTCACCATAAGAATAAACCACCCAATGACCAGTTTGTAGTTTCCATAAAATAAAAGGAATTAAGAACAATGGAACGGTTGATAAAACGACCATTATGAATGGTTTCAATTGAAATAGTCTTTGAAGCAATTCTCGATAGAAACTAACTGTTGGAATGAAGAAAACGATCAGTCCAATAACTAAAACATTAGTTGGTCTTGTAATACCTATTAAAGCCAATGTAAACAAGGCAGTATATATAAATTTAAGCGCCCCTGATTCTCGGTATTTTAGAATATTCATGAGACAGTAATTGATCAAGAAAAAATTATGAATATGTGTTACCGATTGATCAAAAACCACGTAAAAAAACATGTTTGTCCCCAATACAATGATTAGCAAAACCCAATTGGTGATTTGTTTTGAAAAACTCAATTGAAGTAAGACCTTTTGCATCGCCATTAGCCCCAGCAATAAATAAACAAAATGCCCAATGGTAAAGCAAACTTGATAGATGGAACTATAACCATCCATTTCTGCTCCAAAAAGGAAAGTAAGGACATGGGCGATGAGGAAGAACGGTAAATAGAGCAATGCAATCCCAGGGAAAGTCTTATTTACTTTTTCACCTTGAAAATCTATTAAGAAGTCTTTGGTATTGTCAGCGTAATACTTTTTATTAACCTCGCTTAGGAAGTTGTAGTCAAGATCGTGATAGATTATTATTGCAGGTAAATAAGAGTAATAAGCTTCAGCATCACCAGTTATTGATCGTTGATTCGGATTATTAAAATCTTTAGAGATAAGTAGCACCAGAAAAAGTCCTAATACAATAGTTATTGGGACTTTAATTTGGATTCTACTCAACATCATTCTAAACTTCTAAAATCGCTGTCAATATAAATATTCTTGTCGCTGTTCGATTCAATGCTTTTAATCAAATTATTACGAAATGGAATTAGGTCCTGTTTTTCGATAGCATCTAAAGGCAAAAAGAGATTTAATTCACCTTTATATTGAAAGTTAATTAAATCTTGGTGGAGCTCAACTCTTCTCAAACCTGAAAAGTAAAAGATATAAATCTCACGGTCAAAATAAGCGACTAATTTTTTATCAACTCCAATGTTAAAACCGTTACCTGCTTTAATCATTCGAGCTAAAAAGAAAATTGATTCGGCCATTAATATACTCACAACAACAATCATTGGTATTGTCAATTCAGCATTAAGTTGCGACAAATTGTATAATACGTAGATAAATCCTCCCATAAAAACAATCTCAACCATTGTGAATATGCGACCTAGATTCATGCGTGATTTAGCGACGGGAATAACAAATTTAAATTGTTTAAACTTGACAATATCCTTCAAGCCTTGCCATCTTCTTTTAGCACGAAGTACACCAAGAATCAATAATATAAAAGTCAATGCCGAACAAACTTCTTTTTGATACGGCATTGCTTTAAAGCTATAACTAGAGAAAGATAAATCGTAAATAATACTCATTGCAATGAAGCAATAAATGACTACTACAATTGCAGAGAATATATTTATAGATTTATTCATTTTCAGTTTTACGTAATAAAGATAATTGAGTTTTTAACCCTTCAATTTTATCTTTTGTTTGATCAATATTAAGGCGAACATTTTTTAATAGCGGGTTAGATTCATCAGCACCAGAGAAAAAACTAATATTGTTTTCCAACTGATTCAATTCTGATTTTAATCCATCTATTTGCTTACGTAATGAATTACGTTCACGATCTAAAAGCTCTTCTTTATTAGCGCTACCAGACATTGTATCTAGTTTAGCTTGGAACATCATTTTAGACTTGTCCTTCTTATCCATTTTAACACTATCATACTTACTATCTAAAGCAGTTTTGTATGATTTATAAATAGCATCTTTAACTTTATAAGGTACATTACCAATTTCAGCGAATTCTTTTGAGAACGCTTTTAATTCAGCAATCGTTTCACTTGGATTATTACTTACTTCGTAAGCTTCTATTCTTGCGATTAACGCCTCTTTAAGTGCCAAATTTTCTTTTCCTTCAGCATCTAGCGATTCGAAATGCTTATCCTTAGCGTTGAAGAAAGCATCAATTGGTTCACGGAATTTTTTCCACAATTGATTTTCAAACTTAGGACCAGCAGAACCTATTTCTTTCCATTCCTTTTGTAATGCAATGATTTTTTGAGAAGTTCCTTTCCAATCCGTTGAAACTTTCATTTCAATAGCTTTTTGGATTAAAGCTTCCTTTTTCGCTTTAATTTCTTCGAAAGCTGCGTTTCGAGTATCATAATATGATTGTTTTTTATCGAAAAAGGCATTACAGACACCTCTAAATTCTTCCCAAACTTCCTCATTCTCCTGACGAGGGCCATATCCAATCTTTTTCCAACTTTCTTGTAAAGCCAATAAGGCATCAGTAGCTTTTTTAAACCCACCATGATCATTGATCTCCTGTGCATTTATCTCCTTCGCTTGATCGATTAACGCTTTTTTCTTTACAATATTTTCGCCTTGCTCTGCTCTTTTGGCATCATAAAAAGCATGAATTTTTTCATAAACTTTATTTACTGTTGCCCAATATTCATCTTTGATTTTGTCCCAATCTTCCTGATTCGTTCCACCAATATTATTCCAGTCATCTTGATAAGCATGTAATTTACTTTCGATGTCTTTAATTTTAGACAATTCTAAAAGTCCTTTCAATTTCTCAATAACCTCTTGTTTTAATTTGAAGTTACGTGATAAATCGTGGTCTTTAATTTCTTTATAGATATTGATATTGTACTGAAACGTATCTATCAATTGTGAAAATTCTTGCTGAACTTCTTGTCTTTTATCCCGTGGTATTGGACCTATTGTCTTCCAACTATCCTGAATGTCTTTGTATCTTCCAATAGCTTTGCCAATATTCTCCTCGTTTTGCACCAAATCAGTAAACGCAGCGATTAAAGCCCTTTTCTTCCCTAAATTGACCTTTTCAGCATCTTTCTTTGCCGTATATTCAACTTTTTTCTTCTCTTTGAATAAATTGCTGTACAATTTAAATTCATTTAAAAGTGAGTAGATTGGTTTCTCAATCGATTCGTGCTTCTCACCTGCATCAATTCGTATTGCTTTCGCGATTTCCCATTGACGCTCTTCTTCGTCTTGAATTTTATAGAATTCTGTTACTAAATCATTAAATTCATTTACAGAGGCAGATACCGTTTCTTGTTCAGAAAGGATTTTAATTTTTGATAGAATTTCAGCTTTCATTTTCCTAATTTATTGGAATACTTTAATAGACTTAATTGTTAATCTCAATTTCGAATTGGGCTAAGTTTACAAACTCCATTATTCTTTTATTAATGTCGTTCTCGCTTAGATTTTCAATACGTTCAGTTCCGAATTTTTCAACGCAAAAAGATGCCATGGCCGATCCAGTTATAACTGCACGCTTCATGTTTTCAAATGTAATATCGTTAGTTTTTGCCAAATAACCTATAAATCCACCAGCGAATGTATCACCAGCTCCAGTAGGATCAAAAACAGATTCTAACGGTAAAGCAGGAGCAAAAAATACGTTGTTATCATTATTAAACAATAAAGCACCATGCTCTCCTTTTTTAATAATAACATAACGTGGACCCATTGCCATTATTTTCTTCGCAGCTACTGCTAACGAATATTCTTTGGACAATTGTCTTGCTTCTTCATCATTAATGATTAAAACGTCAACCATTTTAATCGTTTCCATCAAATCATCCCATGCGATATCCATCCAAAAATTCATGGTATCCATTGCAATTAATTTAGGACGTTTATCTAAACGCTCAATCACTTGCTTTTGTACAGATGGCGCAAGATTACCTAACATTAAGAATTCAGCACCTTGGTATGAAGCTGGAATAACTGGGTCAAACTCACCCAATACATTCAGTTCAGTTACCAAAGTATCTCTAGTATTCATATCATTATGATATTTACCTGACCAGAAGAATGTTTTTTCACCTTTTTTAATTTGAATTCCTTCAATATCTATTCCTCTTGCTTTAAGATCTTCTAAAGTTGCTGATGGAAAGTCATCCCCCACAACAGAAACTAATTTTTGCTCCTTAGCAAAATAAGAAGAAGATAAAGCAATATATGTACCGGCACCACCGATAATTTTATCAGTTTTTCCGAATGGTGTTTCAATTGCGTCAAACGCGACACTCCCTACTGTAATTAAACTCATTTCATTTATTTTAGGTTGCAAATATACGGTTTTACGGTTCAAAAGCTAGGATATTTAAAGTCAATGGTTTTACACTTTTTAAAATTCTTAACTTTAACTTAAAATTGAACGTTAATTATTTTTATGAATATTGAAGATTATAGGGAGTATTGCCTCGCTAAAAAAGGTGTTTCAGAAGGGTTTCCGTTTGATCATAACACTTTAGTTTTTAAAGTGATGAACAAAATGTTTGCTTTGACTAACGTTCAAGAATTTAATAGCATTAACCTTAAATGTGACCCTGAAAAAGCAATTGATCTCAGAGATAGATATCATGCCGTTGTTCCAGGTTATCACATGTCCAAAAAGCACTGGAATACCATTACAGTAAATGAAGACGCAACGGATGATGAAATATATGAATGGATTGATGATTCGTACAATTTAATAGTGAAAAGTTTAACTAAAAAATTACAAGCTGAATTGAAGGAGCTAGGATAATAATTATGGCAAGAATAGATAAATTTATATGGGCTGTTAGGCTTTTTAAAACAAGGAGTTTAGCTGCTAATCAATGTAAAACGAATAAAATATTGGTAAATGATGAAGCTGTTAAGTCTTCTAAAACAGTTAAAGTGGGCGATATTGTTACAGTTCGTAAAAGTGGTGCTGCTTTTAAATATAAAGTAATAGAATTGTTAGAAAAAAGAGTAGGCGCGAAATTGGTTGAAAATTATATTGTCGATATCACTGCGCCTGAAGAGCTTGAAAAATATAAATTGTACATGCTCAGCCAATCTTCTTATAGAGATAATGGAATGGGTAAACCAACAACAAAAGAACGCAGAAGGTTAGAACAATTCTTAAAAAGAGGCTACGACGATTAAATTGCCTTTTTCATAACGCAAGGCATTATTTGCAATCTTCGCATATTCTTAAAGGATTTGCTTAATTCAATAATCACAATCTGCGACTATGCTTTATTTTTGACGCATGAAACATATTTTTTATTCTTTCTTTTTAGGATTGTTGTTTGCCAATTGTGCGGGAGTATATATTCCTCCAGCGCCTCAAATTCCGTTGTTCCGTGAAGCGAAAGAATTGAATTCAGATTTAGGCATCAGTACTAACTCACTTTATTTGAATACTGGATATAGCTTTACTGATAAGTATGCCGCCATTGCGAATGTTAATGTTTCATACCGAAATCTTTCGCCATATTACGATATTAGTAATTTAGTATTTAAAGAATTAGACATTTCAGGTGGAAACGAATATAAACATAGTGGTGCTGAATTTGCATTGGGCAGATATTGGTCGAAGCCAACTTCTTTTTGGGTATCCGCAGTGTTTGCAGGTTTTGGTTTAGGAACATCAGCATACGAAACCACTATTCCCGATCAATACAATACTAATAATTATTTGTCCGGGCATATTATGTATGATATTGGCTACGAAAGAAGAATATTTTCGATCGGTTTTTCGGCTAAGCTTTTCTACAATTCCATTGATGTAACTTATAAAGAAGGTGGATTTGAAGCGCACAAACCAATTAATCTTTATGGCGGACAATTGGGTGGGAAAATTAGAATCGGTAAAAAGCGGGTCTTCTTTTTTATTGCCGGTGCGTTAACGATGAGCTCGACCTTTGGAGCTACTGGAGGTCCTGGATTTAGTAATAGTAATTTGTCGACTGAACTTTTCAAAAATTTCTTAAATACAGTATATGATGCAGGTTCTATCCAAACCCGTTTAAGTCCACATTCTCCTGCTCAGATATCTATTGGTATTAGTTTAAGGATATAAACTAGTTTATAATTTCATTGGAATCCAGTCTCCATGCTCTTTAATCAATTCGATTAATTCATCAACAGCATCAACCTCGGGAATATTTTTCTTAACGACTTCTCTTTCTTTATAAAGGTTGATTTTTCCTTTACCCACTCCTACATAGCCATAATCAGCATCAGCCATTTCTCCTGGTCCATTGACAATACAACCCATAATTCCAATTTTTAAACCTTTCAAATGATTGGTTTTAGCACGAATTTTGGCTGTTGTTTCTTGTAAGTCAAACAAAGTCCTACCGCAAGATGGGCATGAGATATATTCAGTTTTTGAAATCCTTGTTCGCGACGCTTGCAAAATTCCAAAACTAGTTGATGTTATAATTTGAGGGCTTGCAATGTTTTCAGCCCCTATCATAATTCCATCGCCCATTCCGTCCAATAATAATGCGCCCAATTCAACCGCACTATACAATTGAAAGGATTCAACATCTAAATCGTTATAAGAACGGTGTAGTATAACCGGATTAGTAATTTCTAATTGCATCATTTCTATCATGAAACGTCGCATTTCCAAAACAGGATTCGTTGATGAAGAGGATAAAATTAAAGTAACCTTGTCAAAATTTGAGACTTCCATTAATTCAGGTAAAACCTTCAAATCTTCAGCATTTACACGTAAAAAATTCAACTCGTCCGAGAAAGTATTCGCTGTCTTAAATTGTTCTATCGTAAATACAGGATAAATTTGATTTTTTGGCACCCAAGCTTCAGCCTCTACTAATACTCCTAGGGTTCCAGGTAATTCGAAAGTTGGAATGTGATTCGCTGTATAAATATAATCTACCGCTTGATCTCGTAAATGCCATTTATCATCAGAAATATTATAAGTATAACCTAATGCGAATAAATTAGCAGGTTTCAAAACGTCGTAATGGCTTACGTCCTGAATGACTACAGGCACATGATGATCACCAATATTACCAATACTTTGTGTTAATCTTCTTTGATAATCAAAAGGGTTATAAGGCAAACTTCCATTAAAACCGGCAATCGATTTATCAATTGTTGGATGGTGAAATTTCTCCGCTAATTTTCTGGCAACAGGAATTTCAAATTCAGGTTCTTCCGTTAACGATACACGGATGGTATCACCCAAACCATCAATCAATAAAGTTCCGATTCCAACAGCTGATTTAATTCTACCATCTTCACCATCACCAGCCTCAGTGACACCAAGATGCAAAGGATAAACTCTACCTCTACCAATCATAACACTTGCCAAAATTCGATAAGCCTGCACCATAACATGTGTATTACTTGACTTCATCGAAATAACAAGATCAAAATAATCATTGTCTTCACATATTTCAATAAACTCAAGTGCAGATTGCACCATTCCTTGAGGTGTATCACCGTAACGACTTGTTATTCTATCTGAAAGTGAACCATGGTTTGTACCAATCCTCATTGCTCTGCCTTTTTCTTTGCATAGCAGAACAAGAGGAGTAAATTTTGCTCGAATTCTTTTTAATTCATCTTGATAAGAATCATCTGTATACTCTATTTCCTCGAATTTCTTTTTATCGGCATAATTCCCTGGATTTACGCGAATCTTTTCAACAAACAAAGCAGCTACCTCAGCGGCATTTGGTGTAAAATGAATATCTGCAACTAAAGGTGTAGTTAAACCTAAATCTGTTAAACCTGATCGGATTAATTTTAAATTTTCAGCTTCTTTTTTTGAAGGCGCTGTATATCGAACCAATTCACAGCCAGCAGCAATCATTCTTGCTCCCTGATCTATGGAGCCCTTCGTATCCATTGTATCAACGGTAGTCATTGATTGCAATCGAATAGGCTTATCGCCTCCAAAAAAAATATTTCCAACCTTAACCTCTTGCGTTTTAAGACGAGAATATTCCGTTAGACTGTTACAATATTTCAGATCCTTATCCATTCAATAAATTCTTATCTAATTTCAGACCCCGCATTAAATCCTTCGGCAGGCTCTACAAAACTCAATTTACCTTCTGTGTTTTCTGCCATTAAAATCATTCCTTGTGATTCAACCCCTCTAATTTTTCGAGGTGCTAAATTCAATAAAACAGAAACTCTTTTTCCGATTACTTCTTCCGGCGTAAAATGTTCTGCTATTCCAGAAACAATTGTTCTTTTATCTAATCCCGTATCAACAGTTAATTTAAGCAATTTGTCTGCTTTCTTAACTTTTTCTGCGGTCAATATTTCACCGACACGAATATCCATTTTAGTAAAGTCATCAAAAGAAACAAGCTCTTTTTGTGGATCTGTTTTTACCTCAACAATTTCTTTCACGGATGCTTTTAATTTTTCAACTTCTTTAGTCACGAACTCATCCTCAATTTTTTCAATTAGAATACTTGGTTTTTCAGGATTAATTTTGTGATTATCTTCAAGGATCGTTGCTGTTCCAGCTAAAGACCAATCAAGTTCTTCAATATTTAAAAAATCTCGAATCAATTGGGCTTTTTTCGGTAAAAATGGCGCCAAAACAAGTGTAAGATTTGCGGTTATCTGCAAAGCAAAATTCATAATGGTTCTTACTCTGTCTTGTGCTTCCTCAGATTGATCTTTCGAAATTTTCCAAGGTTCTGTTTCAGCCAAATACTTATTCCCCAGACGAGCAACATTAATTGCTTCAGCCTGCGCCTCACGAATTTTATATTTAGATATTAAATCAGCAATTCGCTGAGGGAAGTCAGCCAATTGTTTCAAAACATCCTCATCTAGCTCCGTTAGTTTACCTTTTGCAGGAACATTTGCATCGTAATATTTATGAGTAAGAATGACAGCTCTATTAACGAAGTTGCCTACAATATCAGCCAATTCATTATTAATTCTGTCTTGAAATTCTTTCCATGTAAATTCAGCATCCTTACTCTCGGGAGCAATTGCTGTTAAAACATATTTTAATTCATCAATTTTTGTAGGGTGATCAGCAATAAACTCATGCAACCATACTGCCCAATTTTTAGACGTTGAGAATTTATTTCCTTCTAAATTCAAAAATTCGTAAGCTGGAACATTATCCGGCAATACTAATCCGCCATGTTCCTTTAATAAAATAGGAAATATAATAGCATGGAAAACAATATTGTCTTTCCCTATGAAGTGAACTAATTTTCTATCACCAGTCCAATAATCTTCCCAATTCTTATTTTGTTGTTGCGCCCATTCTTTCGTCATTGAAATATAACCGATAGGGGCATCTAACCAAACATATAAAACTTTTCCATCCGCGCCTTCAACTGGAACTTTTACGCCCCAATCCAAATCTCTTGTCATTGCTCGTGGATGCAATCCCCCGTCAATCCAGCTCATACATTGGCCATTAACTTGGTTTCTCCACAATTTAGGATCGTGTTGTTGAACACCATCTAATTTTCCCTCTTTTATCCATTCTCTCAACCAATCTTCGTGCTTCTCCATCGGTAAGAACCAATGTGTTGTTTCTTTTAAAACCGGCGTGTTTCCACTCAATGTCGAAATAGGGTTAATCAAGTCTGTTGGACTTAATGCAGAACCACACTTCTCACATTGATCACCATAAGCATTTTCATTCGCACAATTCGGACACTGCCCAGTGATATACCTATCAGCTAAAAACTGATTGAATTCGGCATCGTAATATTGTTCTGTTGTTTTTTGAATGAAACTCTTCTTATCGTTCAGCGTGGTAAAATAATCTTGCGCCGTTTTATGATGAATTTCATTCGAGGTTCTTGAATAAATATCAAATGTGATATCAAAATCACTGAAAGCTTGTTTTATGATATTATGGTATTTGTCTACAATTTCTTGTGGAGTTATGCCTTCTTTCTTCGCACGTAAGGTTATCGCAGCTCCATGCTCATCACTTCCACATACAAAAAGAACATCTTCCTTGATCATTCTTTTGAATCGAACAAAAATATCTGCAGGTAAATAAACTCCCGCAACATGCCCTAAATGTAAAGGCCCATTTGCATAGGGTAAGGCAGCAGTAACTGTAAAACGATTATCTTTCATTTAAATTTATTCAAAAATTAATTGCATTTATCTTATACAAATATAAGTTGAATGCATTGATAAAATGTATTATTCGGCGATTTATCTCATAGATATAGGAACAGAATTATTTCGAAACCGACGATATTAAGGATCAATTATCAATATTCGAACAAGATGAGTTAAGTTGACATTACAACTAATTATATAGTTTAATTATTTTGCGAAATCAATAGGAAACTATATTATATAAAGCTTTAAAAGCTGTCTTTCTGGTCGACGCAGCTTTATAAATCAATACTAAAAGCTGACCGGAATTGTACTAAAAATCGAAATCAGGAGAATAGATTCAGTAATCTCAGCAATTTAAATTAAAATATAATCTACATTTACAATAGAATTGCCGACTTGCAACAAAACATATTTAGTCATGAAAACCATTCGAATTGTAGCACCTGCGAAAGCGATAGAAGCGGATAAAATTGCATTCGCGCACAAAGTTTTATCTTTAAATAATTTCAATGTTCAACTATCAAATAATTTAAACGGTAATTATCATTATTTTTCAGGAACATTAACAGAGCGGTTAGCGGATTTTCAGTCGGCAATTGATGATAAGGAGGTCGATATTATTCTTTGTGCCAGAGGCGGATATGGATGCGTTCAACTTATTGACCAATTAGACTTTACACAATTCATTCAACATCCTAAGTTAATTATTGGTTATAGCGATGTCACCGTATTTCATCAACATGTTTATGGTAATTTTAATATTCCAACAGTACACGCTTCGGCTCCATTGAATTTTGAAGATAACTCAATGGATTCTTTAAGTTCATTAATTAACGTTTTTAATGAAAAGGTCAATACCTATGAATTTCCTGCTCATCAGTTAAATATTACAGGGTCATTAAATGGAGAAGTGATCGGTGGAAATTTAGCTGTAATTTGCGCATTAATTGGCACCAATTCAGATTTTGATTTTACTGAAAAAATTCTTTTTATAGAGGATATAGGCGAAGCCGTTTACAGTATTGATAGAATGATGTATACGCTTAAAAAAGCCGGTAAATTAGACGGAATTAAAGGATTGATTGTTGGAGGAATGACGAATATGAAAGATTCTGCTGTTCCTTACGGTGAATCAGTTGAGCAAATAATTCACCATCATATTAAACCGTTTAAAATTCCACTTTGTTTCAATTTTCCAGCGGGTCATATTGACGATAACCGCGCCATTATCATTGGCAAAAAGGCAATTATTAAGATTGGTGACGACAAGGTAATTTTCGAGCAATAAAAAACCTCCCCAGTAGGAACCGAGGAGGTTTTATTAAAATGTTATATTGACTATTTCTGAGTTTTCACAATTCTCATACCTTCATTCGTTGAGATTTTCACTACATACATTCCCGACGCTAAATTCGCATAGTTAACCTTCACTAAGTTTGAATTTAAATTAGAGCTTGTATAAGCAATGTTTCCAGCGATATCATAAATCACGACACTATTAATTAATGCGCTAGATTCGATATTTAAAACATCTACTACTGGATTAGGATAAAGGTTAACAGCAATCGATAAGTTTTCCTCTGTCAAGCCCAAAGTACATTCTGCAAGCACATAAGCCGCGTCAGCTTCTCCAATACACCCATCTTCGTTTGTAACAATTTGGTTATATGTTCCTTCGGCAGTAGCATCATACGTATCGCTTGTTGCTCCTGGAATATCAGTTCCATCAAGTGTCCATTGCATCGTTTCTCCAACAATTCCTTCTAATAAAACTGGTTCGTCACAAAACTCATCAGCATCAAATTCGTTCGTAATTGTTACAGTAGGCAATACTCCGTCCAAAATAGTAATTGGTTCACCCATTCCCGAACAACCCTCTTCATTTATTACAGTTTGATTATACGTTCCCGCTTCATCAATTATAAGAGTAGAACCAGTTTCACCATCAATTTCATCACCACTCATAAACCATTGTTGTGAGCCTTCATCTGAACCAGTTAATTCTATTGAACTTCCAGGACATAAAACTGATGTTTCACTTGTTATTTCAACAACAGGATTTTCAGCAGTAACTATTGTTATACCTACTGCAGCTGAATCCATACAACCATATTCAGTTGTTACCATTTGATTATAAACACCGCCTTCAGTAAAAGTAATACTTGCCAATGTTGCTCCATCAATCATTTCACCATCTTTATACCATTGCATAGAAACATCTTCAATTCCGACAATACTTCCAGTTTCTCCACCACATAAAACTTCAGTCTCTGTTGTCAATAGAACTTCAGGATTTGGTCTTGCAATAATCTCAATCGAAACATCTGCAGAATCAGAACAACCTGACATATTCGTTTTTAATTGATTATAAATTCCAGCTTCTGTAACAGTATAAGTTGCACCTGTTGCATCATCAATTTCTTCACCATTCATTAACCATACCACTGATCCTCCTCCAGGAGCAACACCAGTAAGTTCAATTTCTTCACCAATACATAGGTCGTGATCACCTTCTTCTTGTGTTACAGTAACAACTGGCGAAGCTAAAAATGAAACTGAAATTACTTCAGACCACATATAATAATCTGATTCACCTTCACCTATTTGCATTAAGGCTTGATAATCTCCAGTTTCTTTAGCATAAATTAAATCATCTGCTTCATCTGCAATTAATTCACCATCTCTATACCATTCAACATCATTCACTTCATACAATAATTGAATTTTGGTACTATCATCTCCAGGACACGCATCAAATTCGATTTCGGTACCTTCAGCTCGGAGCGTTTGAATAATACAAACATCCATAACGCCGCCCTCATCACTAATTGCCAAAGACTCTGTTTCGTTATATTCTTCATTAACAGTCTCTCTTAAATCTCCATAATATTCAGTAATTAGAAATCTATCCTCTTCTTCGTCATAAAAAGCACCATGGACTTCAGTCTCTTCCATACCTGGCATATGCATTTCTGTGAATTCGCCAGATTCAGGATCATAACGATATACAAAATGTTCTTCTCCGTCATCTCCTTGGAAAAGATATAGTGAGTTGTTCGAATTATTATACTCTAAACCCCAAGGTCCTCGTAAACCAGTTTCGAACAATAATTCAAAATCAAGTGTTCTTATATTTAAGGTAAAAATTCTACCAGGCTCTTCATCCGCATTCCCTGTAATTAAATACAATAATCCGTCATCACCAATATCACCTGAATTAAAAAACTGTTCTTCAAAATCATACACTCTTGTATAATCACCAGTAAAAGGATTTACACGATATAAGTCTCTTGGAAATTCGTCTTCTCCATCCGAATCAAGCAAGGCATAAGTTAAGCTATCGTCAGGATTAACCGCAATAGCATACATATTATACATATCTCCATCTTCTGTCGTTAATTCGTCATATGAATCGTCAGCATAAAATACAAAGCCAGGAATACCTGAAGCACCGATCAATCGGTTGGCGGTTGTTTCTTGCCCATAGGAAAGAAAGCCTGCGCCTGTCATTATTAACATTAGTAGTTTTGTTTTCATAATTTAAAGTTTAGTTATTACTTGTTATTCAAAATTTACGCATTAATTTTTTACAATCTTACCTGAATGACTTCCCATCTTATAAAGATAGACTCCTTTAGCCAATTGCGATACATCAAACTTATTCGTTTGGAAAATTGATTCATAAACCAAATCTCCTTGAATATTATAGAGATAAAAACTATCTCCATTTGGATTACCCGAAATTCTAATTTCATCCACAAATGGATTTGGGTACAAAACAATCTCCTCAATCGTGTCATCTACTACCGACGAATGATCGATATCAGTTAAGTCATCTAACCAACTTATATCATAAGACCACATCGATCTTGAAAAAGTCCCTGCAATTAATTTCTTATTCTCAAAATCTATCGCTAATTCACTAACGGTTAAAAAGGGCAAAACGTTGCCTACGTACGACCAGATCTCACCATTGTTCTCACTGAAATAAACTCCACCATCTAACGCCGCAAATAAATATTCATCTAAATCATATCCTGGAACAATTAAAATATCATTGACTGTTATTGCAGGCAGATCACTTGAAATATTCTCCCATGACTCACCATAATCCGAAGACTTATACAGATATGCTATGCCATCATCAACTTTATACCCTGACATTGCCACATAAATAACACCATGCTGATTCGGTGAGCAACGAACACCTGTTATATATCTATTTGGCAGATCTCTAGTAATATTTGTCCAATTCCAAGTACCACCTGTTCGATTTCCTCTCCACATCAATCCGTCAGTTGTACCAGCGTATAAGATATCACCGTTGTTATTAGGTTGATCAATTTCAGAAATGGTATGATAATCCTTTCCATTTTCAATTTCTCCTAGTCCCACTCTTGTTAAATCTGGACTGATATATTCATAGGAATCGAACGGAGCATCATCCATTAATTGGATATGAGCCGAACCAATAAACAACTCGTCTTTCGCTTCATTGTAAACATAAGGCATGTCCCAATTTACTCTGTCTTCAGGAATCAAATCCATTTCTACATTCCAAACTTCTGCAAATTCATTTTTATAATAAAGTCCACCATTCTGCGTCTCATAAAAAGCTGCATTAGGCGTTTCTTTTAGATAAGTTATTCTAAATCCATCCCCTCCAAATAGTCGATCCCAACTATTAAAACTTAATTGATTCCCTGACATCGTACCATTGTCTTGGGCACCACCTCCGTAAACTCCAGTATTATTTGGATCGACTGCGACATGATAAAATTGTGTTATCGGCAAATTCTCAATATCCTCCCATGTTGAACCGTTGTTTACTGTTTTATAAATGCCCCCATCTGTACCAATTATATAAGAGGTTTCATCCAAAAATAAAATCGCATGTTTATCCGCATGTACTTCATAAATCCACCATTCAGGCACATTCAATTCCCATGAAATACCGCCGTCTAAAGATTGATACATATCAACCCCTGGAATGATTAGATGGTTATTATTAAATGGATTCATATAAACCTCACCAAAATACCAGCCAAAACCACCCAATGCATACGCAGGTAATCCATCCATACCGTCGTGAACACCTATAGCTGTCCACGATGATCCTGCATCATTCGATTTATATATTTCTTTGACGTCGAGTGTTATTCCATCAACATAGAGTGCTAAAACGGTATTGGGGTCTTCGTTTGAAATGGCCAATCCAATTCGACTTTCATCAGTAATTGGTAGACCTCCCGAAAGAACGTTCCATGTATCACCACCATCTGTTGTTTTATAAATTTTTGCATTTGGTCCAACCACTGTCGAACTCATATAATTCCGCATTCTATTAAATCCAGCAGCATATAAAATATTCGGATTTTCAGGATCCATTACTAAATCAATAACACCAGCAGAATCAGCTATAAAAAGTGAATTCGACCAAGTTTCTCCTCCGTCTAACGAACGATAGACACCTCTTTCAGCTGTTTTTATGTGAGGATTACCCAATGTACTTGCGAAAATTATTTCTGAATCAATTGGATTAATCAAAATTTCTGTCACCGATCCAGTCGCCTCAAGTCCCATATTTACCCACGATTCTCCCGCATCTTCGCTTAAATAAATACCGTTTCCAATCATAGCAGTACCCGAAAAATTACGATCTCCTGTTCCAACAAAAACTCTATTCTCATCTTCAGGATCTAAAGTAATTGCCCCAATAGCTAAAAAGGATTGATCATCAAATATCGGATTCCAATTTTCTCCTCCATCTATCGTCTTGAATATTCCTCCATTTGTTGACCCGGCATAAATAACATCTGGGTCACTTGGACTTTTGGTTAAGACATCTATTCTACCACCAATATTTCCAGGTCCCTCTTCTTGCCAATCAAGATCTAAACTAACCTCCCTACTTCCTCCTCCGCCATCTCTATCTCTTCTGACATCTTCAATTCTGGCCAAGAATTCGTTTTGATTAAATCCGTCTGGATAAGATCTGATTTTCAACCATTGATCGTGTGGTTCGAGACTTTTAGGATGAATTTTTTGTGCTTCACTTTTAGGGTCAACCACAAAATAAGGTGCGAAAATTAACGATCCCACAAGTGCGACGAAACAAGACACAACAAATATCAAGGAAGATTTAGGCATTTTCATGGTAAGTATTTATTTCTAAAAATACCACTTTTTCTACTATTCTCAAAAGCCTAAACAACAGATCGATTGAAAAATATACAATTCTGTCTATTTTTCAAAATAGCTGACCACTAAAACGTTAAAGAAAAAAAATTACTTTCTTCTCCCTCTAGACGAACGACTTTTAGATGCGCCTTGACCTGCTTTACGTTTTTCAGCTAACCATTTTGGGATGTCTTTTTCTTTACCAGCACTTCTTGATTTGCCTAATAAACGTTCAACCAATTCTGGTTTACCTGCAGAAGTTAACTTATCTTTAATCCACTGCTTATTCTCTGGTTTATACCAGAAAAAGAAACGGTGTTGATCTTTTTTCTCTTCTTTAGTTTTAGGCGCGAATGTAGGTTTTAGTGTATAAGGATGGACACCTGAATAATAAATAACGGTTGCCACTGTCATTGGAGTTGGTGTAAAGTCTTGCACTTGTTCCAATTGAAAACCCATTTCTTTAGTTTCCGCCGCTAAATTTGCCATATCTTCTTCTTTGCATCCAGGATGTGAAGAGATAAAGTAAGGAATTAAAGGTTGATTTAAATCATTCTTCTTTTGAATGCGATCGTATGACTCTTTAAACTTATGAAAATGCTTAAACGAAGGTTTTCGCATGATTCTTAGCGTGTCGTCTGCGGTGTGCTCGGGCGCAACTTTCAAACGACCGGATACATGTCGTGTTACAACTTGCTCAAGATATTCTTCAGCTGCCTCTTCGTCCAAGTTTTTATTGTAATCTTTCACCAATAAATCGTAACGAATACCTGATCCTACAAAAGCCTTTTTAATCTTTGGATGATTATCAACTCTTTTATAAATACTAGTTAAAGGTTTATGACTCGTATCTAGATTCGAACAAACTACTGGATGAATACAAGAAGGACTGACACATTTTTCACAAATGCTTTCAACAATCCCTTTCATGCGGTACATATTTGCAGATGGACCTCCTAAATCAGACAAATATCCTTTAAAATCGGGATCTTGAACAACCTGTTCAACTTCACGCATAATAGATTCTTCACTTCGCGAAGCAATGAACTTACCTTGATGCGCAGAAATCGTACAAAAACTACATCCTCCAAAACATCCCCTATGCATATTGATAGAAAATTTGATCATATCATATGCCGGAATTGCTCCACGGTTATGATATTTAGGATGTGGCAATCTTGTATAAGGAAGATCGAATGATTTGTCAATTTCCCCTTCCGTCATTGTTTTATAAGGCGGATTGATAATTAAATATTTATCCCCTGTATCTTGAATGATTCGTCGCGCAACCAATTTATTCGATTCAACCTCGACAATTTTAAAATTACTCGCATAAGCAATTTTATCTTGGAGACATTTTTCGTGTGAACTTAATGCAATGTCTTCCCAATTCTTATTCTTTGGTAATCCCTCTTCTTTACTCCTTAATATTGCCGTTTGAGGCACTGTTGTTAGAGAATTGAAAGGAACACCTTTTTTTAATAAAGTTAAAATGTCACGCAATGGTTTTTCACCCATTCCATAAACCAACATATCCGCTCCACTCGTTTCCAAAATGGTTGGCATCAATTTATCTGACCAATAATCGTAGTGAGTTACTCGACGCAACGAGGCTTCTATTCCACCTAAAACAACTGGAACATCAGGGTAAATTGATTTTAAAATTTTAGCATATTCAATTGATGCATAATCTGGTCTGAATCCAGCTTGACCACCTGGTGTATATGAGTCAGTTGATCTTTTTCTCTTTCCTGCGGTATAATGATTCACCATCGAATCCATACATCCAGCAGTAACACCAAAGAAGTATTTTGGTTTACCAAATTTCTTAAAATCTCTTAAATCGTCTTGCCAATTGGGTTGTGGAATGATACCTATTCTGAATCCTTCACTTTCAATTATACGCCCTATAACGGCGGGACCAAATGATGGATGATCAACATAAGCATCTCCAGAAACTAGAATAATATCTAACTCTTCCCATCCATGCGCTTCCAATTCTTTTTTCGTAATTGGTAGCCAATCTGATACCGGTCTCCTCTTATTCATAGTTACAAAGGTACGAAGTAATTTCTAGCTCGAATTTTTTATTGAAAATACAAACTAATTTTGTTTTTCAAAACCTTTTTGTCAATAGAAGCATAATCCTTTCTAAAATGCTCAGCATAAAACATTTCACCAGTAGCAACCTTAACCAACGCAACTTCTGTAAAAGTGTTTTTGGCAAAATAAAGTAGGACATGTGTTGGGTCTTTCTTTGCTATTGTTGCATAATATTCATCTTCGCTTAATAAACGGTAAGTAATATTAAACTCTTTTAAAAGGTCTTCAGAAATGGCGTGTCTAGTTTGCTCTCTATTAATAATTAATATATTTCCCACTGATGGCACACCAGCAGCGCTTATGGCTTCCGTAATTTTTTCATTAATCTCTTCGTCTTCACCGCTAAACTGATTGTCTCTTATCAAAGTCAAACCTTTATTTAAACTTTTAATTAGTAGGTAAATAAATTTATATTCGTTAGGCTCGTCAACTAAAGGATAGAAGCCATTGAAATACATATAACCTAAGGTTTCCAACATATTAACTTCCATTCTCGGCTTATAATCATCAGCTGTTTTAAGGACGAGTATATGCTGGTTATTTCTATCCATCATATGTTTATTCGTCTTCTCTTTTGTTGTTACAAACAATGCGTTTGATGTTTTTTCAGGGCGTTTATATTGTTCAACAACTTTAAAATCCGTGATGGTCCAATTTTCTTCCAAACAAGCAATCATAACACTATCAAAATTAACATCTCCCGTTTTAACGTATGTAATTCCGTTCGTTAAAAATTTTTTAAAGGCAATCTCATCAGTTCCAGAATTAAATACTTGTGCATGCGCATTTAGGAAATTGAAGAAGAGTAAGCTAATCAGAAATAGATTTTTCATAAGAATTGTTTAGCAAAATTTACGCCAATCTAGACGAATAACAATTTAGCATTGTCTGCAAATAATTTAACTGCGATGGCCAATAGAATAATTCCAAAGACTTTTTGTAGAATGGCAATTCCACCTTTACCTAATAATTTTTCAATTCGTTTGGTTAATTTTAATACCACCAAAACAATTATCATATTCAAGAATATGGCAATAGCAATATTAATTGGTTGGTACTCTACATTCAAAGAAACGATTGTAGTCATTGTACCAGCACCAGCGATTAATGGAAATGCAATGGGTACAATTGATGCAATTTTAAGAGACTGTTCGTCATCATCTTTGAATAATTGAATGCCAAATATCATTTCTGCACCAAGCGCAAAAAGAATCAACGAACCAACCACAGCAAAGGCTTCAACTTCTACACCTAAAAACCCTAAAATACCTTCTCCTAAAAATAAAAAGGCAAGCATAATACCTAATGCGACTAGTGAGGCTTTTAGCGCATGAATATCTCCAGCTTTTCGTTTTATCTTAATAATTAAAGGAATTGAACCTAAAATATCAATCACCGCAAATAGTACCATAAACGCTTTACCTACTTCTAAAATATCAAAATTCATAGCTTTAAATTTCTTAAATATTCAGTGTTTTTTGCAAAAAAAATGCAAAGGTACACTTATTTAAATGGTTTATTGATTTTGCTCAATTAACGTTTCAATACTAGACGCAAAATATTGATGTTCGAGACTTAATACTTTACGTTGAATGTCTTCAGCAGAATCTGACAAATTTAGCTCACAAGTATATTGTTTAATAATACTTCCTTCATCATAATTTTCATTCACAAAATGAATAGTAATTCCGGACTCTCTTTCTTTTGCTTCAGCCACAGCCCTATGTACATTCATTCCATACATTCCTTTCCCACCATATTTAGGCAGTAATGCAGGATGAATATTAACAATTTTATTAGGAAAAGCGTTGATTAAATTAGGAGTAATTTTTTTTAAATAACCCGCGAGCACAATAAAATCAATTTTATAAACCTTTAAAATCGACATCATTAATTCACCTTCCATATCACCGGTCGCGTGAACATAAAAAGGAATATCATGATTTGTTGCGCGTTCTAAAACGTAAGCGTTTTCATTATTACTGACTACTAATGCAATTTGAATGGATTCATGATTGTGAAAATGACGGATTATTTGTTCCGCATTACTTCCTCCACCTGACGCAAAAATTGCAATATTAGTTTTCATAGTCATTCATGTTTTAGACACAAAGGTAAAATGTAAGAATGAATTATTTAAAAATTTACTATATTTAAAAATCACTAATACAAATTTGTGGAAGAGAAAAATACGTTTATTCCTTATCAAGGAGAGAGTTTTGAAGAAAAAGAAATGATTAGTAGATCTGAGCGCTACTTTGAATTTATGAATAAGCGAAGATCTATTCGTGATTATAGTGACAAAGATGTACCTAAGGAAGTTGTTGATAACATTATTCGAACAGCTTCGTCTGCACCATCAGGTGCACATAAACAACCTTGGGTATTTTGTGTTATTCGTAATTCAGAATTAAAGCATCGGATCAGGGAATTAGCTGAAGAAGAGGAAAGAAAAAATTATAGTGGTCGAATGAGTGAGCGATGGATTGAAGATTTAGAACAATTTGGAACAAATGAAGTAAAAGAATTTATTGATATTGCCCCTTGGATTATTGTAGTAATGAAAAAATCATATGATATAGATGAGGCAGGAAACAAGTCCAATAATTATTATGTAAATGAGTCGGTAGGTATCGCCTGTGGATTTTTAATTTCAGCGATTCATAATGCCGGTTTGGTCACCTTGACACACACACCAAGCCCCATGAATTTCATTTCAAAGGCCTTAAATCGGCCAGAAAACGAAAAACCTTACTTACTTTTACCAATTGGATATGCAGCTACAGGCTGCACTGTGCCTGACATTGACAGGAAAGCACTAAAGGAAATTGCAATTTATTATTCGTAAATTTTGATTTTCTGCTTATTTAGTATTTTCTTTGCACACTGAATAAACCATTTAAAACAGATAAATATGTCTGATGTAAAATCAAAAGTAATGTCTATCATCGTAGACAAATTAGGAGTAGCAGAAGATGAAGTTTCTGCAGATGCAAGCTTCACGAATGATCTAGGTGCAGATTCGTTAGATACTGTAGAATTGATCATGGAATTTGAAAAAGAATTCAATATTGCAATTCCGGATGATCAAGCGGAAAAAATTCAAACTGTAGGAGACGCTGTTTCTTACATAGAGGGGAATGCAAAATAATTTGACACATCAATAAGTCTTAAATCTAAGAGATAAATAAATGGAGTTAAAAAGAGTAGTAATTACTGGGCTTGGTGCTTTGACACCGATAGGAAACACAATTGACGAATATTGGGACGCGTTAAAGTCTGGAGTCAGTGGAGCTGCTACAATAACAAAGTTTGATGCCTCTAAGTTTAAAACTCAATTTGCGTGTGAGTTGAAGAATTTCAATGTGGAAGATTTTATGGACCGCAGAGAAGCTCGACGACTAGACCCATTTTCACAGTATGCCATGGTTTCGGCTTCCGAAGCCGTGGCTAATTCTGGGCTTGATCTAGAAAAAATTAACCTTGAACGTGCTGGCGTAATTTGGGGTTCTGGTATTGGTGGTTTAACCACTTATCATGAAGAAACCAAACAATTCGTTGAAGGTGACGGTACGCCAAGATTTAGTCCTTTCTTTATTCCAAAAATGATTGTTGATATTGCCGCAGGTCATATCTCAATGAAATTTGGATTTAGAGGTCCTAATTATGTTACAGTTTCTGCTTGTGCATCTTCTAATAACGCCATGATTGACGCATTCAACCTAATTAGATTAGGAAAGAGTGATGTAATTATTACTGGTGGATCTGAAGCTTGTGTAAACGAACCTGGCATGGGTGGATTTAATGCTTTAAAGGCGCTTTCAACACGAAATGATTCTCCGGAAACGGCTTCAAGACCATTTGATCTTGATAGGGAAGGTTTTGTTCTAGGTGAAGGCTCTGGCGCATTAATTCTTGAGGACTACGATCATGCAATAGCACGTGGAGCAAAAATCTATGCCGAAGTTGTAGGTAGTGGCCTTTCTGCAGATGCTCATCACATTACAGCTCCACATCCCGAAGGATTAGGTGCAATAAGTGTAATGGAACAAGCACTAGAAGAAGCTGGTTTAAAACCTGAGGATATTGATTATATTAATGTTCACGGAACATCTACTCCACTTGGAGATATGGCCGAAACAAAAGCGATTAAACACGTTTTTGGAGAGCACGCTTATAAACTTAACATTTCTTCAACTAAATCAATGACTGGTCATTTATTAGGTGCTGCTGGTGCAATTGAAGCTATCGCTTGTGTGAAAGCGTTGGAAAACAATCTTGTTCCCCCTACAATCAATCACTTCATGGATGATCCCGATATTGATCCAAAATTAAATTTTACTTTCAATAAAGCACAAGAGCGTAATGTACGTTATGCATTGAGCAATACCTTTGGTTTTGGAGGTCACAATACTTCAGTGATTTTCAAATCATATGAGGGATAGCATCATGAAAATAACAAAATTCTTCTCAAAGAGCAAGAATTCAGAATTTCAAGAACTCAATAAATTTGTCACTAAAAAGTTTAGTTATAAGCCGAAGGATATTCAGCTTTTTGCTACCGCTTTTACCCACAAATCTTACAGTAATTCACGTGAAAATGTCGAAAGTAACGAACGGTTAGAATATCTCGGCGATACTGTCATTGATCTAATTGTTGCGCAATATTTATTTGAAAAATTTCCAGAAGAAGACGAAGGTTATTTGACGAAAGTTAAATCCAAAATTGTAAATCGGAAAATGCTGGCTTCAATTGGTGGTGAAATTGGTTTAGTAGATCATTTACGATACAGAACTGGTCGTTCAATCAAGATTGAAACCATTGAAGGAAATGCACTTGAAGCCATAATCGGTGCAATGTATCTCGATTCGAATTTTGAAAAAACAAAAGCTGTTTTCGAAAAATGTATCATTAAACGTTACATTAATTTCACGGTTGTACTTGAACAAGAAATTGATTTTAAAAGTCAATTGCTAATTTGGGGACAAAAGAATAAATTCAATATCTCATTCGAGATCATTGATGACGCTTCTAAAGAGAATAATTTTATTTATACGGCTATTGTTATTGTCAACGAAAATAAATGGGGTCAAGGTAAAGGAACGTCCAAAAAAGAAGCTGAACAACAAGCTTCCAATGAGACAATGACTTTGTTGGGATTACAGTAAAATTAATTGGTTATTGAAGCGTACAACCATAATACTAAATAATACCTTCCAAAAATTCCCACTACCATTAAAACCGCCAATTTCCAAAAATTGAGTTTAAAATACCCCAGTAAGATTGTTATCAGCTCACCAAGAATAGGAATCCACACTATTAGACCTAATATAATGCCCCATTTTTCAATTTTAACAGACCAATAGTCTATTTGGCTGTCTTTAATTTTTAATCGTCTGTGGACTGCTAAATTTTTGATTTTATAACCTATAATATAATTGGTGCTCGAACCTAAGAAATTTCCAATTCCTCCGATTAAAAGAACCAGCCAAAAATTTTGCTCCAATTGGTAAGCACCAATTAATATCGCTTCTGAAGGGAACGGGATAAGCGTGGCAGACAAAAATGTGCCAATAAATAATCCTAATAAACCCCAATTTAACAAAGCCATAATTCCAATCTTATTATGCCACGAAGATAGTATTCAATTAATCAGTAATAAAATTAATCCATAATATTCTTGCATTCAATGAATTAAATTATTACATTAACACTTAACCTAAAATATATTTCAATTATGAAACAGTTATTTACATTAATTTTATTTATTAGTTGCTTCTCGTATGGTCAAGTCAACAATTTAGAACTTTCAAATTCTTCAGGTCATGATGTTTATGTACAAGCTCATGCAGTTACAAATTGTGACGGATCTGGCAGTCTTTCAACAGTTTGGATTCCTTTATCTGGTTATGGTTCAACAACCATTACCCCATTATCAGCATCGCCATCTTATTTTTGGTTGATTGTTGCTGTTTGGAACCCTTCAGATCTGTCACAACAATTAAACATGACAAATCCTTGTTCAGGATGTAGTATTCCAGATTGGGATTATCATCCTGACGTCAATGGATACTGGGAAACAACAGACTGTATTAAAATACAAATATTTTAATACGCAATTAAGAAATAAATAAACCGCGATAAAAATTTATCACGGTTTTTTTTATTTTATAAGATAAACGCTTTCTTCACTTGGTCAACATAATCTAATTTTTCCCAAGTAAATGTTTCTACTTCAATACTCTTTTCGTTTGCACCGTTTTTAAACGTGATGGTTTTTTTCTCTGGAGTACGACCCATATGGCCATAAGCTGCAGTTTCAGAATATATAGGGTTTCTTAATTTTAATCTAGTTTCAACTGCGTAAGGACGCATATCAAAAATTTCACTTACTTTCTTTGCAATCTCACCATCCGTCATGTCAACTTTCGCTGTTCCGTATGTATCAACAAATAACCCCATAGGTTCAACAACACCAATCGCGTAAGAAACTTGAACAAGAACTTCGTTACACACACCTGCCGCAACTAAATTCTTTGCAATGTGACGTGTTGCATATGCGGCAGAACGGTCAACTTTAGATGGATCTTTTCCAGAAAATGCACCACCGCCGTGAGCACCTTTACCACCATAAGTATCAACAATAATCTTACGTCCCGTTAATCCAGAATCACCATGTGGACCACCGATTACAAATTTACCAGTTGGATTGATATGATATTTAATGTCATCTCCGAATAACGCTTGTAAATTAGCAGATAGTTTTGCCTTTACTCTTGGAATTAAAATTGAAAGTACGTCAGATTTAATTTTCGCTAACATCACTTCATCAGATGAATCAAAATCATCATGCTGCGTAGATAAAACTATAGCTTCAATTCTTTCAGGTATATTATCATCAGAATATTGAATAGTAACCTGTGCTTTAGCATCCGGTCTTAAATAAGGAATTTCTTTAGTATCTCTTCTTAAGTCAGCCAATTCAATCAATAAACTATGTGACAAATCTAGCGCCAAAGGCATATAGTTTTCCGTCTCAGTTGTTGCATAACCGAACATCATTCCTTGATCTCCTGCTCCTTGATCCATTGGATTACCTCTATCAACACCACGATTGATATCATCCGACTGTTCATGAATCGCAGAAATAACAGCACAAGATTTTGCATCAAATTGATACTCTGACTTCGTATAACCAATTTTCGTAATTGTATCACGAGCAATTTGCTGTACATCTAAATAAGCATTTGAATTTACTTCCCCGGCTAAAACAACCAAACCAGTTGTAACCATCGTTTCACATGCTACTTTTGACTGTGGATCAAAAGCCATAAAATGGTCAATCAATGCATCAGAAATTTGATCTGCTACTTTATCTGGATGTCCTTCTGAAACGGATTCGGAAGTAAAAAAATATGACATAATCTTTATTTATATAAATGAATAGTGTGCAAAAATAGTCAAATTGATAAAATGACCGACCACTTTACTCAAAAAACAATTCTATAGATTAGTTGAATTACTTAATCGGCAGATTTAAACCCATATTGTCGATTAAACGAACAGATCCGCAGTATGCTGCCATACAGATTCTACTATTATTGTCAACAACATCAACACTCAACAGTGTTGTACTATCCACTATTTCGACATATTCTAGTTCTAAGTTTCCCTTTTTAAAAGTACGGAGTATTTCTTCAGTAATATGTAGACTACTATTAGATTTGACCGCATGCAAAACACCTGCTAATAATGATTGATAGATGATCTCTGCATCTTTCAACTGTTCCTCACTTAGTAATGCATTTCTAGAACTCAGTGCCAATCCATTTTTATTTCTTTGGATTAAAACACCAATTACCTCAACATCTATTTTTCTAATCTCAACCATTTTTCTAATTATGGCAAGTTGTTGAAAATCTTTTTCTCCAAAGAATGCTTTGTTCGGTCCAACCATTTCAAACAGTCTTTCCACCACCATACATACACCGTTAAAATGACCAGGACGAAATTTCCCTTCTAAAACCTGATCGATTCCTTCTAAATCTATTGTATAACCTGAATTTACACCGTTCGGATACACACTATCGACATCTGGAATTATCAGCACGTCACAATTTACAGATTCCAATTTCTCAGTATCTTCAGCTATTGTTCGTGGGTAAGTAGCCAAATCACTGGGGTTATTAAATTGAGTAGGATTTACAAAAATATTGCAAATCACGATATCACAAACAGCTTGCGCAGCGTTGATTAGACTTAAATGTCCTTCGTGTAAAGCACCCATAGTTGGAACGAAACCAATCTTTTTTGCTGGGTCTGAACTGCGAATTGAAGAAATCAAAGCATTAATTTCTCCTAAATTTTTTACAATTTTCAATTCCGAATTATTTGGTAAAACCTACAAATCTATGTTTTACAATTGAATATCTGCTATATTTTTCGTACTTTTGTACATAAATTAAGCGATACCTACAATATGGAAAAGAAAAGAGTACTGTACATTTCACAAGAAATTTCACCTTTTTTACCAAAATCAGACATTTCAAAAGCAGCAAGAAAATTGCCTCAGGGAATTCAAGAGGCGGGGAAAGAAATACGTGCATTTATGCCTAGATACGGGTGTATTAACGAGAGAAGACATCAGTTGCACGAAGTGATAAGGTTGTCTGGAATGAATTTAATCATTAACGATGTTGATCATCCATTAATCATTAAAGTTGCTTCTGTACCTCAAGCTAAAATTCAAGTTTATTTTATTGATAACGAAGACTTTTTTACTAGAAAAGCTACCGTAAAGGACGAAGATGGGGAGTATTTTGAAGATAATGATGAACGTGCAATGTTCTTTGGACGCGGCGTTTTAGAAACGGTCAAGAAATTAGGATGGAAACCAGACATTATTCACTGTCACGGATGGATGACTGCGTTAACGCCTCTTTATATTAAAAAATTATACAATAACGATCCGCATTTTGCAGACGCTAAAGTTGTATATTCTGTTTATGACAATTCTTTTAACAAAAATTGGGATCCAAAATTTAATGAAAAACTTAAATTTGATGGCTTTAACGAAGCAGACGTAGCGGATTTAGAAAATTTAGATTGGGTTACACTTAATAAAAAGGCTATTGAAGTCTCTGATGGTGTAATACAAGGAAGTGAGAATATGGATGCTTCGATATCAGAATATATTGAAAAATCAGAAATTCCATTTCTTGAATACTATTCTGAAGAAACATGCGTTAAACCCGTAAATGAATTTTACGACCAAATTTTTGAAGAAATAGTTGTTTAGTCAATGAGAAAAAATCTAAAAATAAATTTACGGCGGAAAGTTACTCAACTTTCCGCCACTTTTTTTACACTATTATTGGTATCAGTTAGTTGTAAAAAAGAACTCACCTCAGTTGGAGATAATTTAGCCAATACGAAATTGAATCATACTATTGTTGATACTTTTAGTATGGTTACTTATTCTGAATTATTAGACACTTTAGAAAGTGATGAAACCAGTATTAGTTTGTTAGGCGCATATATCGACCCAATATTCGGTCGCGTCGATTGTGGTTTTGTAACTCAACTCGTGCCTGATACATACAATCCAGTATTTCCTGCAGCGCCAATTGTTGACTCTGTTGTTCTAGCTTTACAATTCAGTTCAATTGAATATTATGCTGATCTCACAAATTTAAATGTCGAAGTTTACGAGATTTCTGATGTTTTAATTAGAGCAGATCAAGAATATTATACTAAAACAGTACCCAACATTGTTGGTAGCGATTTAGTTAAAGTAGGTTCGTCTACTATTCGACCGGATATAGTGAAAGACGTTGTTGTTGGCAACGACACAATTTCAGCGCAGTTTAGAATCAACTTAAAAACTTCCCTAGGTGATCAATTGATTGCTATTGCGAATAGCGGTGGAATGAATGAAAGTTTTCAGTCATCTGCTTTTAAGGGACTCTATGTTAAAACAATTGATCCTATTGATGGAAATGGTACTGTATTATATTTCTCATTAGAGGATATTTTATCTAAGCTTACAGTTTATTATCATATAGAAGGTGGTGCGACCGAGTTTTTCGATTTAGATATTAATAGCGAATGTGCTCGTTATAATTCTATACAATTTGATAGAGCAGGAACGGATGTTCAGGCAGTTTTAGACAATACACTTTTAGGACAGGAGAAATTTTATACACAAGGCAGTGCTATAAGAAGTATCATTAAATTTCCACATATCTTAAACTTAAGAAATAACGTGGACGGAGAAACGGATCCAAAAATCATTAATCAGGCGGTATTAGTACTGCCCGTGCAAGATTTTGTTGCTGATCCATTCAATCCTTCTGCTAGACTGTTTATTGGAAGAATTGTCGATAACGAATTGTCAACTTTTACTTCTGACTACGGGTTCGGTTCGACTATCAATGATAATACAGAAGCTTATGATGATGTGAATAAAGAATATCGCTTTGATATGACACAAGAGATTCAGGGCTTATTACTTGGAGACATAGAAAATGTTGGATACCGTGTTTATTCTTCAGCTTTCTTTGGCTCAACTATAGAAAGAATTATATTTAATGGTTCAAAATCAAATTTGAAAAATAAACCTAGATTAGAAATTACTTATACAGAATATTAATATGTGTGGAATTGTTGGTTATATAGGAAACAAAAAAGCTTACCCAATTTTAATTAAAGGGTTAAGTAGACTTGAGTATAGAGGTTATGATAGTGCAGGTATTGCATTATTACAAGCTAACGATATAGTAAATGTCTTCAAAAAAGAAGGTAAAGTTATTGACTTAACCGAGTTTATTGGTAATGCAAATACCGAAGGTACAGTTGGTATCGGACATACAAGATGGGCGACACATGGTGAGCCAAATAACGTAAATGCGCACCCGCATACGTCAGGTGATGGTACTCTTACACTTGTTCACAATGGTATAATTGAGAACTATGATGTATTAAAAAAAGAATTAATAAAAAGAGGCCATACTTTTAAGAGTGAAACAGATACTGAAGTGTTGGTCCACTTAATTGAAGAAATCAAAAAAAATAGTGGTGTATCATTAGTAGAAGCTATCCGTATCGCGCTTAACGAAGTTCATGGAGCTTACGCTATTGTTGTAATTTCTGCTGAAGAGCCGAATAAAATAATTGCAGCGAAAAAAAGTAGTCCATTGGTAATTGGAATGGGTGAAGATGAATATTATTTAGCATCTGACGCAACACCAATTATTGAATACACTAAAAATGTTGTTTATTTAGAAGATGAACAAATCGCAATTATTGATAGAAATAATGGATTAAGAATTATTAGCATTAGTAATACTGAGGTTTCTCCATATGTTCAGGAACTTGAAATGCAATTGGAAGAACTTGAAAAAGGTGGATTCGAACATTTCATGCTTAAAGAAATTTATGAGCAACCACGTGCTATTCATGATAGCTTTAGAGGTAGATTAAATGCAAAAGAAGGCTGGGTTTCTTTAGGTGGAATTAAAGCTTATGAAGATAAAATAGCAAAGGCAAATAGAATTATTATTATCGCTTGTGGTACTTCATGGCATGCCGGATTAGTAGCCGAATACTATTTTGAAGACCTTGCTAGAATTCCTGTTGAAGTTGAATATGCTAGTGAATTCAGATATAGAAATCCGATCATTCATAAAGACGATGTTGTAATTGCAATTTCACAATCTGGTGAAACAGCAGATACACTTGCTGCTTTAGAAATGGCTAAAGCTCAAGGAGCAATTTTATTAGGAATTGTAAACGTTGTTGGATCAACTATCTCAAGAGTGACTGATGCTGGTTCTTATACACATGCTGGACCTGAAATAGGTGTTGCTTCAACTAAAGCTTTTACTACCCAATTAACTGTTCTTGCCATGATGGCTTTAGCAATTGGTAAGAAACGAGGTACAATCACCGATGAGAAATTCCAATTATTGTTGGATGAAATGGAAGCTTTACCTGCTAAAATCGAACAATTATTAAAGAATGCCGATTATATAGAAACTGTTTCAGCTAAATATAAGGATGCTCAAAATGCATTATACTTAGGTAGAGGTAGCAGTTTCCCAATTGCGCTAGAAGGAGCTTTAAAACTAAAAGAAATTAGTTATATCCATGCTGAAGGTTATCCTGCGGCAGAAATGAAACATGGACCGATTGCTTTGATCGATGAGAATATGCCTGTTTTTGTGATTGCAACACATGGTGATAATTACGAAAAATTAGTAAGCAATATTCAAGAAGTTAAAGCTAGAAAAGGTAAAATTATTGCAATTGTTACTGAAGGTGATACCAATGTTAAGGAATTAGCTGACTATGTTATTGAAATTCCCGATGCTCACGAATTCGTTGTTCCAATTTTAGCAACAATTCCGCTTCAATTAATTTCATATTATATTGCTGTAATGAGAGGTTGTAATGTTGACCAACCTAGAAACTTAGCCAAATCAGTCACTGTAGAGTAAGTTTTACTGACGTTTTGGCATAAGATGAAGCACGGCAACATATTTGCTGCTGCTTGATTATGTTCAATAGTAAAGTAACACGTATATCTTTTACAATCGCACTTTCCGTGCTAACCATTATGTGGTTGGTATTTATATTGGACTATTCGCTTGGCTTAAAATTGTATAAATACGGTGTTTACCCACAGCGGAATTCGGGATTAATTGGAATAATTACAGCTCCATTTATTCATAGTACTAAGGACTTTTCACACATTTTTAGCAACTCAGGTCCTATATTTATTTTGACCTGGTTATTGTTCTATCATTATAGAGATATTGCAACTAGAGCTTTCGTTTCTATTTTTTTGTTAACCGGAATTAGTCTTTGGTTTTTAGGCAGAGAGAATTATCATGTGGGAATGAGTGGAGTTATATACGGACTAACAGCATTCTTAGTATTTAGTGGTTTCTTTAGGAAAAATATGCGTGTAGCTGGAATCTCACTATTTGTTATTTTTATTTACGGCAGCATGGTTTGGGGTGTGTTACCCTGGAAAGAACAAGTGTCTTGGGAAGGACATTTACTTGGACTTTTTTCCGGGTTAATTATGGCTGTCCTTCTTAAATCTATCGGACCTCAGCCTGAGAAACTACGATATGAAATTGAAGAAGAATTAGGTATTGAACCGGAATTAGAATATTGGAAAGAGGATTTTGTTCCTCCAACTACAATAGACCCCGATAGCGGAATAGAAACGCCGGTATATGTTTATAGGTTTGTTCCTAAACCTCCGCCCACCGAAAATAAAGAGCCTAAAAACGATTAATCTTCGTCTTTGTCAAATTGATTGTAGTCCTGGCTCTCAACATTATCATTGATTCGATCCTGTCTATCATCAACTCCATTTTTATTTTTATCGATTTTAATTTTTGGCAATTGGCCTAAAAGTACTTCTCTTACATTTTCTCCTCGATGAGCAATCAAAGCAATCGTCATAATGATACTCGAAATCAATACGACGAATAATAAGATGCCTGCATCAAAGTTTTCTATTACAAACTCCTTATGACTAGTTACAACAAAGAATAATAAAATAGTTATTAACCCTCTAGGCGCAATATAAAGTTGTGGTGTTATATCACGTCCAACTATCAATTTAAGTAGGATAAAACGCACGAGATACAACAAACCGATGATAGCTAAACTAATTAAAGCTACATGATAATCTAGGATCGACGCAATTGTAATGGACATCCCGAAAATAACAAAGAAAAATGTTCTGATAACAAAAGCAGATTCTAGCGTTAAAATGTGAAAATCATGAAGAATTGGTTTCACCGTCGCTTCACTCACCCAATTTTGCATCTTTTTCCCAATAAAAAATATTCTTACGTTATTGAGGACTAATCCAAAAGCTAAAATAATTAGCAACGACGATAAATGTAGTTTTTTACCCAAGGCGTACATTAACATTAAAACCGCAATCACCAAAAATAATTTTACTTGTGATGTTAAACGTTGGAAAATAAATACCAATATATAAGCTAAAACAATTGACACCACTAAAGTAAGCGTAATATCAAAAGCAATGTCAATTGCTATGTTTCCAAAGTTTTCTTCCTGATCAGCACCAATAAGGAAATAGAAAAACATAATTCCAAGTATGTCTGAAAATGTACTTTCATACACCATAAACTCCTTTTTAGCGCCAGTTAAACCACCAACACTTGGAATGATAATAGCAGAACTCATAATAGATAATGGAACCGCATAAACCATACAATTATAAAAACTATCGGCACCAGGAATTAAATAATAAATGATGCCAGCGATGCCAAAAGATGAGACAACTAAAGCGATTAAGGCCACGAAAAATGAATTAATAATCAAGCCCCTTTTATCTTTGGTCAACTTTAAATCTAAAGCGGCTTCAAGGACAATCATCACCAAACCAACATTTCCGATTATTTCCAAAACACCTAGGTTCACAAAAAGATCAACGTTAATTGAAGCTGGTGCAAATTCTTTAATTAAAACACCTAAAGTTATCAATAATAAAACACTAGGTATGTTTGTCTTTTTAGATATTATATTAAAGAAGAAAGAAATAATAATAATCAGCGAAACGCCAATAATGAGGGAATACGTATCCATTTAATCTTTTAGTTTGGCGAAAGATACAAAAAAACTTGTGCCTCGCCCTAATTCTGATTCAAACCAAATTTTACCTTTTAAGTTTTCTACTATTTGTTTTGACATTGCTAAACCTAGACCAGTACCTTTGGATTTTGTTGTAAAGTAGGGTACAAACATTTTAACTTTTGCCTCATCACTTATGCCAATTCCGTTGTCTTTGACTTCAAATAAGTACCTTTCTTCTACCGATTTAAGGCGAACATGAATTATACCTGCTTGCCCAGACTGAACGGCTTGAATAGCGTTTTTAATTAAATTGTTAAAAACCCTTAGTAATAAATCTTTATCAGCCCATATCATAGGAGTTTCGGTTAATTCAATATCTAATTTTATATTGTGTTTGTCATATTCAGCGAACATAGAAACCGCGCTTTCGACAATATCTTTTAAGTTAACTTCTTCCTCATTCGCTTTTGGCATTTTCGCAAAATTCGAAAACTCATTCGCTATATTCGTTAAAGCATTAATCTGCTCTATGAGAGACTTAGAAACCCGACTTAATTTATCCTTCGACTCATCATCTGCCAAGTTGATGGATCTACTCAAATGTTGAATAGATAATTTCATTGGCGTTAATGGGTTCTTAATTTCATGTGCGACTTGTTTCGCCATTTCTCTCCATGCACTCTCTCTTTCACTTTTTGCCAATGCTTCAGCACTTAATTGCAGTTCTTCAACCTTCTTATTATACTCTTTAACCAATTTGCCTATCTCGTCGTCGTTCTTGTAAACAATAGGTTTATACAATGGTCCAATTTGAACATTTTTTAAGCTGAGTTGGATTTCTCTTAACGGTCTAATTAAACGATTGGATATGGCAATTGACAAGATCGTTGAAAAAGCCAACATAAATACCATTATATTAATTATCGCCAACAATAACCCAGAAATCTGATCTTCTAAATCATGTTGTCTTGAAATGTATTGCACATTAACATAGGCTAAAAACTCTCCTTTTTGATTAAAAAATGGCATATAAGCAGATAAATACTCCAAATTTCCAACCTTTTCGTTGTGTATTAACTCGCTTTGTTTTTGCAAATGAATTGCTTCATATGCCGTTGAATTCATTCTAGCAGATATTAAACCGTGCGAATAAATTTTTGGTTGCGATGAAGCCAATAACACTCCGAACCGGTCATAAAGATTCACATCAGTAACAAAAACATTCGAAAATTTTCTTGAAATAAACGCTAAATAATCCGCTAGATTACTGTTTAATTCAGTCTCATTCTTTAGTTTATTCTCTAATTCAATTTTAACTGATCCTAATTTCTCTTTTATTGCATCTTTATTCGATTCATAATTCTGCTGTGCGACATAAGTGCCCGCACCAATTGCAAAGGCAACTAAACTTAACAATGTAAGTCCAATAAGTACCACTTGAATTTTTACATTTAATTTGATTGTTTTAAAATTTATTCGCTCGTGCAGTTTATTATAAGTCAACGGGAAAAGCAACAATACCCCGAATAGAATTAATAGATATGAAAAGGACGTGAAACGCGTTAATAATGAACTGTCTATTTTAGATACGATAGTATAATTCGAATAGCCATCTTTGTATACATAGTGACTATAATCGTCCTTATAAATAAAATCAGCATCAATATCAAACCAACTGGCATTAACTATAGGGTAATTAAAGTCTCCTTTACGTAAAACTAATTTATGATTCACATATTTGGCTATTGAATACTTATCAAGCGGATTGATATTGTCTGCAGTACCATCTAATAATAACGAAGGTAAACCAATGTCTTCCGGGAAATTTTTAGATCTAAATTCAGTAACTAAATAACCTTGTAATGAGTCGTCATAATCAACCGTCATCATGGCGATATAATTAATCTTTTCCGTATAATCTTTTATGTAAAATAGATTCTCAGATATACTGGATACTTTACCAGAATTTACTATGATATCATCATACCGCTCGAACGACTTTTGATCAAAATTGCCAGCATCTTTAATTAAGTTCTTCTCAGCATCAAAAAGGTAAAAACTCAATTCATAATTAGCCATTAAGCCAGTATAGTATTTCTCTTCTATTTCTGCGCTAAATTTCTTCTGATCAAAACGACCATAGAAATAAGGGAGAACGAATCTATCAGCAATCATTTTACCCTCTAATTCTTGATAGTCAAATTCGGTCACTACATCGTCATCATGTGCTATCTTTTCAGCTTGAAGTTTTCGCAACTCTTTTTCCTTATCATTACTATAACCTTGAAGGATATATGATCCATAAAATGCAATAAATGCGAGCATTATTATTACATGAATAAATTTGATGTCTTTATCTTTATAATGAAACCAAAGTAAAGAACCCGATAAAAAGATTGGCCAAAACGATGTCAACAATAATTCGTTAAAATAAAATTGATCAATTATGATGTAAATAAAAGAAGTAATAACCCACAAAAACGCCAACTTATTCCATTCAAATCTGCAAATTTTAAGTTGGATAATGATGTACTGAAATAGTCTGAAATAAGCATAAAAACTGGCGCCTATCAACGCTAAACTAATAAAACTATACTTGTCCAACTCGAATAAATGTTCGAGATGAAATGATATTTTCGAATTGTAAACCAACGAATAAATTATTTCGTTGATTTGAAAAGCCATATAAAAACTGATTAAGAACAACGGTATAACAACAAAAGCCAATTTTAACTTTTGATTCCCATTAGAAAACCAATCCCTTGTACGTTTCAATAAAAAATGAACGATAAAATAAAAAATCGCAATATTTATAGCTAAATCACCCAATGAGGGCGCTAATTCTGACGATGCAAATAACTCTGGATTGAATAATTGAAAATTCTCAAACAAAAAATTAATCTCAAGTTTAAGCCAGAAATATCTGAGTAAAACAATGCCTACAGGAAATAAGATTAACAAATACGGCTTGGCTAACAAGACCTTTTGAAAGGCATTAATCAAGAGTTGCAACAAAATAAACAACCCAGTTAAATAGAGCAAGAATATTAAAACTTCCAGCGATTCATTTTGTGAAATTTGCTCTAATGGAACTATATAAAAAAGTAAATCACCTCCCTGCGATTTAATTGCAATACCTTCACCGGTGGTATTTAAGTTCGCACTAAAATGAAAATCAAGTTCAGGAGAAAACCCATTCACTAAATCTACATTTTCATACTTATATTCAGTTTTAATTAAAAATGTACCTACAAATAACCGGTCATCTCTAGTAATCGAGCTCAAATAATACCAGCCATTATTTAATTTTACAACCGTATCATTATATTGTTGAATAGTATCTGGCAAGGTTACTTGGTTACTCGTCCAAACTTCAAGTTGATCACCACGATAACTGAAAAAAGAAAAATCAGCATGTTTACTTAGCTTTTCAGCATAAGAAAATTGAGCTATTTGCCCATTCGAATCTGGATAGTTCTCAGAAAAATGAGCTAGACTTTGTGTTAATTCAAAAATTTCGGATTGAATATGCTCTTCGAATTCAACTAATTTATCATCGCTGAATTTTGGCTGTAGTTTAAAATGAAACAAGTACGAACCTAATGCCCAAAAAGCAAATCCTATGATTACAGTCCATAAAAATTTTCTACTCAATTTCATTATTGCGCGCTTATTACAGCTTCTATCTTTTGCTCTAAGATAAGGATATTCTCATCAAATTTTTCATTATTTACCAAGACAATGTCAGCCGCATCCTTATACGGTTCTATATATGCTTTGTTAGATGGCAAGACATGATTGTGCCATTGATATAAGGCATCCTCTTCTGTAATCTTACGCTCTCTAAAATCACGTTCCAATCTGCGTTGCAATTGTAATTTTTCGTCTACGGTAATGAATACTTTTAGATCGAGTATTGAATTGATAAAATCAAAGTGAAAAACAAATAAACCTTCGATGATTAATATTGGTTTTGGTTCTATAAGAATACTTATGACTGCTTCATCTGCATTATTAAAATTATATTTCTTTCTATGCACCACTTTATCTGACAATAGCTCTGCAATATCAGCTTTAATAGCAGCTATGTTTAAAGCCGTTGGTAAATCAAAATTAATCTTACCATTTTCATCTTTCTGCTGATCTTCGATGGGTAAATAATAATTATCCAGTGTGATTTTAGCAATGTTATTCGCATACTTATCATCAAGAATTTTTAATAGTGTGCTTTTGCCTACTCCACTTCCTCCTGCAATTCCTATTATATATTTTACCATTCAATAATTGTCTTTTTAGAAAAATACAAATTTAATGCCTTTAGCTACATTGTTAAATTTGATTTCCGTTTTTTTATTGTACAATTGCAAACATAAAAATGCTTTTTAACCGTTAATTCCTTTTAATTTAGTTGTTTTGTTGCCTATTAATTCTCTAACTAAAATATCGCTTGTTTTACCATGCTTTAATCCACCTGAAAATTGGGAAAAAGTAGTTGTTCAAACGGTTTTAGATTTGATCTCTAAAAATCATGTTTTTATTGAATTGATTTTGGTTAATGACGGCTCAACAAATGGTGTAACTAAAGAACACATCAATTATTTAAAGGATCATCTTGATAATTTTATTTATGTTGATTGTTCAAAGAACAGTGGAAAAGGTGCTGCGTTAAGAGCAGGGGTTAAAAAAGCAAGTGAGGAACTAGTCATCTATACTGACATCGATTTTCCATATACTGAAGAGAGCCTATTGTCTATCTTGAATAAATTAAATGAAGGTAATGATATTGCATTAGGACATCGCGGTGAAAATTATTATACCAAAACGCCATTTGTAAGAAAGTATGTTTCGAAATTGTTGAGATGGTCGCTAAAAACTTTTTTAAGATTGCCTACTGACGATTCTCAGTGTGGAATTAAAGGATTCAATTCAAAAGGAGCAACAATATTCTTAGACACGCAAATTGATCGATTTTTGTTCGATTTAGAGTTTATAAAATTAGCGAGTAAATCTGATTGTAAAATTGTAATTTCAGAAGTTGTATTGAAACCGAATGTGGTTTTTAGCAAAGTTAATTTGAAGATCTTATCTCGCGAAGCACTTAATTTTATCAAGGTCCTATTCCGAAAATGAATCCGATTTTAACCAGTGATTATTATAAATTAAATAAGACATTCCGTCGTGTTCCGCTTTTCTAAACAATGGTGGTGCACCTCTTGGATAAATGAGTAATTCATCAACTAAGAATGATTTATTGTCAACATTAGATGAATTAATTAAAATAACATCTTTCATTTCAGGGGTAAAACTAAAATCCATCTCTATCAAACACCAATCGCCTACAATATTTTTTGACTGTCGTATATCAAATTTATTCAATAAATCTAAATCCAAATCTGAAGTAAACGATTTAGAAGCGATGTGCATTTCTATAGGCAAAGAATAAGCATAATTGTACCAAATTCTTAACGTATAATCACCGTAAGCTAGTTTTGAGCTATCTAAAGTATAAATGTCTTTCCAACTGTGGTTAAGATCGCTGTATGAATCTCCTTTCCCAAGTGAATAAGGCGAAGGTACCGCATTGAGATCATCAAAGTTCTCATAAATAAAATCAAAAGTTGAATCCGAATACCAGCCGTCTTTCATTTTGATGTTTGATTTTTCCTCTTGCTTTATAATCTCATCATAATAAATAGATGAATTCCATTTATCTCTGTCAAATTCAAACACATCGTATTTATCATTTTGCATACTCAAGTCAAACGTCCAAATCATTTTTAATTCAGATTCATCCAAAACTGCGCGTGATTTAACTACTCCAATTTTAGCATCCTTCGGTAAATGATCAATAAATTCTTTGTCTACATATTCGTTCGCAAATAAACTTTGAACAATGGCTGCTTCACTCAATGACATTCTAGATGAATTGGAATTAATAAGTGGCACGCCGGCATGATAACTAACCATAAAAGCATCGTAATTCGTTGGCTCTTCACCAAGTATCATTAAACTCTCACTGGACATATGATGGAACGGCAAAAAGATTAAAGCATCATACTTTTCCTTTTCCACAAAGTCAATTAATTCTAATAATTCAGCGTCTAAGTTTTCTTTTATGAAAGCGTTATTCTTTGATGTGATAATTTGATGATTGACACGATGAGGAGTAAAAAATTCTGCGAATTGAAAAATTAAACCAAGAATGAAAACTAGTCTAATTTTTTTGGAATGATTGCGAAGGTATAATCTATATAGTCCTACAACGGCAACAACATTAATGACATAAAAGAATACCCAAGTAAAACGACCTAATATTCTGAACTGTTTCAATGGACCAAAAAAATCGGTTATCCATCTTAGCCAAAAGTATTTAAGCGGAAAACAAAAAGAGAATATTAGAATGACATATGCAGCCAAAAAGAACAACATTAATTCACTTTTGAAAAATTTTTTAAATTCGAATGTTTTACGCCTTTTAAATAGGTCCCATAGAATAATAATTACCGCTACTATTGTTCCAAATCCAATATAAGACCATGATTCCCAATTTCCAATATCAATTTTCATCCAACCATAAAGGCTAGACAATGGTCCATTATGGGCAATCAAAACAGACTTCCAACTTGCATAATATGAAAAGAAACCTGCAGGATTGGATAAGCGATTCAAATGATGATCCGTTAATGCAATAAAGGTCTGCAAAACAATGAATGGCAATATTGTTTGAATGACAATAGTAAGAATCGTCAACCCAATTTCTTTCTTTAAAAGTATAATTTTAAAGAGCCCATAAAACACGCTGAAAAAGGCAAGAATAATTGCCAGATACGGGTGTGTAAAGAAAAAGGCCGTTAAATAAACACCTGTGATTACCGACCAAAATATTTTACGATTTTGACTCGATTTTATCAATAGTAACCACATCATCGGAACCGCAAAAACATATGCCATTGAGAAGTGGCCAGTCATCCGATAAACTTGAGGACTTAAAAAAGTAATAATAATGGCAGCACTAAGCGCCCACCATTTATCTACTTTATAATGAATGAGTATCAAAAATAAAACAACAGCACTAATTGGATAAGAAAGCAGCATCAATAAATTGACGATTCCAATGGTATAATCCGCCATTCCAAATTGCCCAATTATCCATGACAATAAGGGTTGTGCATCTGTATAAATAATGTGTTCTCCAAAAGGATAATGCATACCGGAGAAATCTGCGAAGCTTGTGTCGTATTTTGCATGATAGATACAGGTATAGTAATTTTTTATACCATCTCCATGGGATGAAAATATGTAATCATTGGGATGCAATAAAACGTCCTGATAGAAAAATAACAATAAAAGTAACGCCCCTAAAAACGTTAAAACCGGAAACTTAAAGCTTGCTAATTTATTTGACATTAAATTGAATCTAAAACCAAAATTAATAAAATATCTGGCACAAATTATTCTACCGAACGTGCTAACGTAACGAATTCAAAATTATTAGCATTCATTTTAACGTTAATACCGATTGGCAAGGTGTATTTATTTACAATATGCCCAAAATTCGCACCCTTGAATACTGGATAATTTGCATCCTTGAAATATTGATCAAAAACTTCGTCAATCGTAAATGATTCTAATGGAAACTCAGCTTCACATTTTTCAAAGGCCCCAATTATTAATCCATTAATTTTGTCGAAAACATTGGCTTGCAACATTTGCTGCAATAAACGGTCAATGCGATAAGGTTCTTCTCCAATATCTTCAATAAATAGAATCTTATTCTGCCAATTGGGTTCAAATTCTGTTCCGATCATCGATGATAATACGGTTAAATTTCCTCCTACTAATTTACCAGTAGCCTCACCTCCAACAATTGTTTTAAGTTGATTGTTATCTGATTCAAAGTTTTCGAATGATGTTTTACTTCCATTCATTAAGACTTTATCAAAATAATTCATTGAGTATTTGCCCCAAGAAGAATAAATGCAAGGACCATGGTAAGTTACTATACCGCAATTTTTATAAATAGCGTTCAATAAATAAGTAATATCGCTAAACCCCATTAAAATTTTTGGGTTTTTTGCTATGATATCAAAGTCCAACAAGTCTAAAATACGATTGCTGCCATAGCCTCCCCGCATAGTAAAAATAGCTTTGATGGAGGAATCTTTAAAAAAACGTAGCATTTCATCAGCACGTTGCCGATCAGTTCCGGCCAAATAACCATCTTTCAATCTTGTTGTTTCACCCCATATTATCTCAAAATTATACGGCTTAAAAACCGCTTCTATCTTTGCAAAATGTTTATCCGCCCAAACCGCACCCGCTGGCGCAGTTATTGCAATTTTATCTCCCCGATTCAGCTTTTTTGGTAATTTACTTATATATTCTTTTTGATCAAATTCTATCATCCCAATACTCGCGGCTGCCGCTAACCCAAAACCCGATTTAATAAATTTATTTCTGTCCATAATTGTATCAAGATCTTGTATAAAAATACCCATTCTTTTAAATTACCTCTTGCTTTCTTTCAATCCCAATTTTTTCAGCTTAACTTTGTACTAAATATTTTACGATGGAAGAAACACGTGTACCGATTACATTATATGCAGAAATGACCCCAAACCCAAATACAATGAAGTTTGTGGCGAATAAATATATTCTAATCACCGAACAAACGGTACAGTTTGAAAGTGGCGCAGAAGCGAAGGGTTATTCTCCTTTAGCAGAAGCACTTTTTAGCTTTCCTTTTGTAGATGGCGTTTTTATGTCTGGTAACTTTATTACGATCACTAAAACCAATAATGTTGATTGGGATTTTATTGTGATGGAAGTTCGTGATTTCATTCGTGAGTGGCTCGTAGCTGGCAAAGATGTTATTGTGATGATGCCAAACGAACATTCGAAAAAAGCAGAAGCACTTAAGCCGGATGCTAAACCTCGTAAAACTTTTGACGCTTCAGAATTTGATGAACAAATTTTAGATTTACTTAATGAATATGTACGCCCAGCTGTTGAAAACGATGGCGGTGCAATTGATTATGTAGGGTATGAAGAGGGAATTGTGACTGTAGAATTGAAAGGTTCATGCGCAGGCTGTCCTTCCTCAACTGCCACTTTGAAAGGTGGAATAGAACAATTGCTTATCGCAAACATTCCCGCAGTTAAACAAGTAGTAGCGCTCAGCGAGTAAATTAAGTCATCTCGGCGTAAACAACCGGATTAGCGATTTCTTTTTCAATAAAACGAATGCCAAACGTTTCTAATTCGTTTAGAATTGGACCGTAAACCTCTGGATAAATAGGTAATTGCACACCTTTTAATTTGATTGAACCGTTCAATATCAACTTCGAACAAATGGCTAGTGGAATACCAACCGTATTACTCATCCCTGTATAAGTCTGATCTTCACCAATAGCAATCATGTGACTATTAATTTCATGCACTTTACCGTCTAGTTTATAAACAAATTTGTGCCACATCACAATCATGTCCTTATCATTCGGTTCAAGTTGCCATTTATCTTCAAGTATCATTTGAAGGAACTTCGCTGGCGTAATATCCGCTTTTAACTGATATTTTTTGTCTTCGAATATTCCAAGCCAACATAATTTATCAAAAAGAGGATCATCTTGATCTAACTTTAAATAATGTTTCAACTTTAACTCTACAGAATCAGTAGGATTATAAGGTAAGAAAGAATTGATAAAATCTCTTTTACTCATGTCTTTACTTCCCTCTAAAATATACGTATCGTCTGTTGCTCCTATTTGAACCAGAGCATCCCAAGATCTTGAAAATCCCTTGCGTCTTAAAGTTCCACGAAATATAGTTGGAATGTTGTCTAAACTATAAATCTCACGGTATTTTAACGAATCTCGATTGGCATACCCTTCAAAATAACCGTAATCATCAATATGAATTATTTCAGTTCTTCTGAATAATTTATTGTAAGGAATGTATTTATATTTTCCTTCTTGAATGAATTTTGCGGCACCGCCTTGTCCAGCTAAAACTACATTTCTAGGATTCCAAGTAAATTTATAATTCCATGGATTATTATCACTTTCAGGAGCTACTAACCCGCCGGTAAAAGATTCAAAAATATGCATCTTCCCTCCTTTCGCTTCAATTTCATCTAACACCTTTTTGGCACTCATATGATCCAACCCTGGATCCACTCCAATCTCGTTCATTATTATAATGCCAGCCTCTTCTGCAGCTTTATGTAAAGCCTTCATTTCGTCAGATATATAAGAAGGTGTTATCAAATTTGTTTTGAATTTGATACAATCTTTTGCAATTTCAATGTGGAATCTCGCTGGTAACATTGAAACAACTAGATCTGCCCAAACAATGTGCTCTTCTCTACTTTCAGGATCCAATGCATCTAAGGCAAAACCTTCCGCATTTTTGTAATTTGACACTTTTTTTGCTGCTTTATCTCCATCTTGATCACAAACTCTTATCAACCAATTCTCTTTTTCAGAATTTTGTAAAAAATACCTCAACATTGACGAAGATGACAAACCCGCACCTATCACAAAAATTTTTTTCATTTCTCTTAACCGTTAATTTGATTATAAATTTACAAGAATATTTCTGTTAAAAATAAAACCAACAATTAAAATTTTGCGAATAAATTCACGGATTTATATAAGCCGCTATTCTTCCCGCTTTTAGTTAATTTAAATTACTCCGTATTTAGTTTACGTTCTGCCCCAATATACTTGTATCAAAATAAAGCATATGAACGCAAATACATCTATCTACGAAAAAATTATTGTCAAAGAAGTAACATTCGAAACAGGTGACAATATAGTTAAAGCAAAGTGCGACCTAGTAATAGGAAATGTAAAGCACGCTACAGAAATGTTAATTACGCATACTGACTTAAATAGAATCATTGCTAAACTTTCTGCAACAGGTTTCGAATTCAAACTTAAGCAAAATAAACCATTACAATTCGCTGATGGGACTGAGATAATAGATTATTCTTTCGAAAATGTTTTTGGCGCTGAGGCGATCTTAGAAAATTTTTATTTCACAAATAATATTCAACAAATAAGAGCTTAATTATGGAACAATTAATGAATAATATGCCATTTGAAATTGCAGATAATTTTAATATGAATACGATTGTTGCAATTGAGGAATTGATTAATTACGATATGATTTATATCTATCATCATCTTCAAATTGGTTCGAAGGTAGAATTAAAAAAAGCAACCGAAAACATCAAAGGTGACATGCGGTTTGCAGTATATTTCAAGACATTTAAGCTTGGATACATTACAATCTCATCTTTTTTAGCGCCTATATATACTGACATTTCTGTTATAGCTTGTGAAATTAATAGCTTTGTAAAAGAAAAATTTTTACCAATAAAAGCTATTGATTTAAAATTACAGGCAACCAAAATTAAACTGGTCTCGTAATTCTGTAAAAAAAAGTTTATCTTTACAAAAACTACTATTATGAGAAAACTATATATACTAGGTGTTATAGTGGGAATTATTTCATTTAATTCTTGTGTTGATCACACAATTATTCCCCCACCATTACCACTGGTAGAGCTAGAATGTGAATGTCAAGCATACGTTAATGATTCTTTGGTTAAATATCAAGGACTTTGTGCTTATTCTTCTACGAAAGAAATTGTTGCATTAGGCCCATCTAGAGCTCAGTATAAAACAAAAGTCTCTTCTGATGATTTACCAGGAGGTTTAGAGTTAGAAATTAGATCAATGACATGGGTCGATAACGGTACAAACAATCCAGATCTTGATGATTGGAAAGCTTTCTTAATTGACAATCCTACACCTGGATATTCTGGTGGCATTGAACATGATGGTGTTGTAATTCGTTGGACTGACCCTAACGGTAAAGTTTGGGTAAGTGATACAACAAATGATGCATGTATTCAAACTTTTATCTTTAATAAAATGGTTCAAGAATCTGATACTACTGGTAAATACATGAATTACGAAGCTTCGTTTGATTGTAAATTAGTTAATTCTGATTACGGCGCTGATAGCGTAAAATGTGTAACTGGCGGAACAATTTATTCGTCATTCAAATTAGAATAATAAAAACATTCGATTTATATGTAGGGGAACGCGAAAGTGTTCCCCTTTTTTTATGAAATTTATTAATAAAATACTTGAATGGATACAAAACCAGAAAGAGGATGATGCGTGGAATGTTTTCTCAGATTCTCCTTATTCGTTAATTGTTATTGCAATTGGCGCCCTATTCGTGATTCCTATGATATTTATAATTATTTGGTTGGACAACTTTTTCTAATCAATTTAATCAATCGCTACTTTACCTAAAAGTTATTAAAAGTGTACTTTCTTTGAAACTCACAATATTTTTCATTACCTTAGTACATAAGCGATAAGCAGTGATTATGGAAGAAGCTCTTAGGATAGTAATTATTGGTGACTATAACTTCGCTTATCATTCTCATAACGCGACCAATCAAGCATTGCAACATGCCGAAAGTGTTCTCGACCAACCGGTAAATTATTATTGGCTAAACGAACGAGAATGTTGCGAACAGCCAAATAGCATTTACGAAAGCTACGACGGTGTAATTATTGCTCCTGGACCCTATCAACAGCCATTCTTTTTGAATGAAATAATAAACGTGCTTTTACAAAAAGAAGTCCCTGTACTTGGAACAGGTGATTGTTTTAAATATCTCGTTCAACAATATTTTTCTAATCGCGGATTTGATTTAGGCGCTGAGAAAATAATTTCTGACAATTTAGTCAGCGGGAACCACTTCACAGGTGTTTCATTGGATAAGTTTTCTGCTGAATTTAGTAAGATCTATTTGAATAGAGGGGCGTCAGAATACAGCTCATCAAGATTCTCTGTTTTACCTCAATATTCTGAACTGTTAACTGAAGACTTTGAAATTGGAGCTAGAAACCAATATTTTGATCCAGAAATATTGAAGCTTAAAAAGCACAATTTTTTCTTATTTACCATGTTTTGCCCGCAAATGATGTCGAGCACTGACATACCGCATCCGATTTTTACATACTTTATTAAATCGGTTCGGAGAATATTGGATATTAAAGCAAGCGATATAGTTTAATCGATATCTAATTCGATTAATAATTGATTCTTCTCCACACTCACACCTTCTTCAATTAAAATACTTTTAATTACCGCATCACTTTCGGCCTTTAAGACATTTTCCATTTTCATTGCTTCAAGAATTACTATTCCATCTCCTTTTGAGACACGATCTCCAACAGCAACAATTACTTCTATTACCTTACCAGGCATTGGCGCTTTAACATCAGTATTTACAGTTTCTACTTTACGTTTGATACCCATTTTATCCAACACCAAATCCAATTCGTTTTTGAATACAATATCATAAACTTGGTGATCTTGTCTTACTTTAAGTGTTTTTAGGTCAAAATCTACTGCCAATACTTCTAAAATATAATGTGCGGATTTAGACCCAACACGATAAATACCTTCACCTAGTTTTGTAATGTCTAATTCGTTAAGCTGATCTTCAAGATTGATTGTGTGGATTGTATTTAGCATAATTCTATATTTCTACGTTCAAATCTAATTAAAAATCACTTTAATCAACTGTGATTTCTTTTATTTTTCTGCTCGGTCTGATAACTAAATATACCCCGCTAAAGATTAATAAAGCGGAGAACACCTTAGGCCAAGTAAAATCTTGAGTATAGTTTTCTAAACCTAATAAGAAGAAAAAATAAATGAAAATGGTTGCCCATAAAGGTTGAAAATAAATATAAGTACTGCTAACTGAAGGACTCAATCTTTTCATAGCGTACACAGTCAATAAATAGGTCAGGAACGTTACCCCAACTACCACAAATGTCAATTTACTAATCGAACCGAAGCTTAAACTTAAAAAGTCGACCGTTACAAATTCAGGAATACTTAACGGCCAAATAGCAACATAAATTAATCCGAAAGTAAATACCCAAGTTATAACTGTAAGTGGACGGTATTTAACCATTAAAGGCTTAACTAAAACCATATATAAACTAAATGAAATTGCGTTTAACACTATGTACAAATCTCCTGTAGTGGAACTGTAACCAACATTTATACTAAGAACAGTGAACAATATAGAACCGGTAGCTCCAATTAAAATTCCAATTAATTTTCGCTGATTCACTTTTTCATTTAATATAATAATTGACATAAAAAGTACCAAAATAGGTGTCAAAGTCATTATAATAGGTCCATTCAATGGCGATGTAATCATAATTCCATTAAAGAAAAACAGTTGATTGATCGCAACGCCAAATAATCCACAAACTGCTAAACGAAATAAATCTTTTAATTCTACTTTTTGATAATTAAAAACAAAAAGGATCCAAAACAATATCACGGCTCCTAAAACCCGTAATAAAATAAATCCATTCGGTTTAATAACAGCAGGCATTAGTCCTTTGGCTATCACAAAATTTGCTCCATACATTAAATTCACAACGAGCAATGCTAAATGTGATTTCAAATGACCTTGCATTATTGGCTTAAGCTGAAATTATTTTGGCTTTTGCTGCAGCAACCACCTTCTTAGAATTCCCAACATAAATTTCACCATCTAATAATAAAACAGGTCGTTTAAGGAAAGTGTATTCATCAATAATCAATTGACGCATTTCTGATTCAGAAATTGCTCTTTCATGCAGTCCCATTGCTCTGTATTTCATGGCACGTTTGGAAAATAATGCCTCTGCACTTCCTGCTAGTCGAATCATTTCATCTACCTGCTCGGCTGTCATTGGTTCTGTTTTAATGTCTTGTATTTTAAACGAACTGTCAACTTCCCATTCTTTTAGAATGCGCTGACAAGTTGAACAAGTTGAAAGGAAATATATTTTCTTCGTCATTTTTACAACTTAAAATTCTGCTCTTTTTGGCGTACGTGGGAAAGGAATAACGTCTCTAATATTTGTCATACCAGTTACAAACATCACCATTCTTTCAAATCCTAAACCGAATCCTGCATGGGGTGCCGTTCCAAATTTTCGTGTATCTAAATACCACCAAACATCTTCTTCTGCGATATCAAAAGCTGCACACTTTTCTTTCAATACATCATAACGCTCTTCACGTTGCGAACCACCAATGATTTCGCCTATTCCAGGGAATAAAATATCCATTGCCGCTACTGTTTTACCATCGTCGTTCAATCGCATATAAAATGCCTTGAACGATGCAGGGTAATCCGTTATAATTACTGGCTTTTTGAAATGTTTTTCGACTAAAAAACGTTCGTGCTCACTTTGTAAATCTGTTCCCCACTCAACTGGGTACTTAAATTTCTTTTTCTTATACGGTTTTGAATTTCTTAATAAATCAATTGCATCTGTATAAGTTATTCTTTCAAAATCGTTATTGATTACAAAATCTAAACGTTCAGACAATGAAAGTTCATTTCTTTCAGCCATCGGCTTCGCTTGATCTTCTTTCAATTCACGCTCGTTCAAAAATGCGATATCATCTGGACAATTTTCAGTTACATATTTACAGATATAACTCAAAAAGTCTTCTGCCAAATCCATATTGTCAACTAAATCATTGAATGCAACCTCAGGTTCAACCATCCAAAACTCAGCTAAATGTCTTGTAGTATTCGAGTTTTCAGCTCTAAAAGTTGGTCCAAAAGTATATACTTTACCCAATGCCATAGCCGCTAACTCAGCTTCTAATTGACCAGATACAGTTAGATTTGTTTCTTTTCCGAAAAAATCTTCCGACCAGTTGACTGTACCATCTTCATTTAAAGGCGCATCTGTTGGTCCAAAATTGGTAACACGGAACATTTCTCCCGCGCCTTCTGCATCCGAACCAGTGATAATTGGTGTTGCAATATGATAATAACCATTGTCATTAAAATATTTATGAATGGCAAAAGATGTTGCATTTCTTATTCTGAAAACAGCACCAAATAAATTCGTTCTGAATCTTAAATGCGCCTGTTCACGCAATAGTTCTAAACTATGTTTTTTTGGTTGAAGGATTGTTTTGCTTACCTCATCCGGATCAGCATCTCCAAGAATTTCTATTTGACTTACAATTAAATCAAATTTTTGTCCTTGACCTTGAGACGCTACTAATTCACCAGTTACCGCTACGGCAGCTGCTGTAGTAATTCTCTTTAATGTTGCTTCGTCTGTATTTTCAAAATCAATGACCGCTTGAATATTATGGATTGTTGATCCATCATTAATTTGAATAAATCTATTTTGACGGAAGGCTTTTACCCATCCCTTAATCAAAACTTTGTCTCCAAAATTAGCCTCAGCTAACACTTGTTTTATTTCGCTTCGTTTCATTGATTTTGTTTGAAAAAGCAAATTTAAACAAATTGCTTTAGTATCTCCGTCAAATATGTAATCAGATTTTTGCATCTCAATAAGAAAAAGTCTATCTTTAATCGTTTTCAAGATTGAAAACAGAAACTACTTAACGCTGTATTACAATGAAAAAAATTCAAATTATTGGTTTAACAATGTTAACCATATTAATCATTTCGTGTAGAAAAAAAGACATTCAACCGGTTATTTCCTTGAATGGAGCATACGAACAGACACTTCCTTTAAATGGAACATATTTTGAAAGTGGCGCAACCGCAAAAGATAATCGCGATGGCGATATCTCTGATAAAATCGTAATTTCCGGGAGTGTTGACAATAATAAAACAGGAGAATATCGCCTTTTTTATAATGTGCAAGATCAAGAAGGAAATAAAGCTGCTACTGCTACACGATTTGTAAATGTTGTGAATAGTGCTGATTTTATGATCGGAACGTATGAAGCGACCCCGACCTGTACAGGAACGATGACTGCAGAAAATTATCATACCACAATTACTACCTCTACAAGTAGTAATAACGAAATATATATTAAGAAAATAATGTATAGCGTAGAAGATCAACCAGTTATAGGAAAAGTTTCAGGAGATGTTGTCAATATACCAACACAGTTAATTGGAACCAGAACTATTTCTGGTAGTGGTACTATTAGTTCTGGAAACATACTTTTAGATGTTGACATTTCTGGACCAGGCGCTTATGACTGTTCTATCAATCATGTGAAATTGTAGTCATTAAAAACTTGCCAAATAATTTTATTTTAAAAGGAATACTGATCTTAGTATTCCTTTTTTTTCTTTGCTGCCCATGGGTATGTGAAGCTTTCTGCATCGAACCAACCAATGTTCCGCGGTTTTTTGTTGCCTCTCTTTTTCTTATACTCGGAATAATAATTCATTTTTTTAGAAAAAAAGTATACATTCTGCCTCCAACAACATTAATTGTGTTGATATTTGCCTTCTATTTCGTTAATATAATTAGTGCAACATGGGCACTTAATGCAACAGATGCCATATTCGAAAGTCAAAAAATCGCATTGGGGATTCTCCTTTTTATTTGGGTTTATGATCAAATATCATCAGCAATAAATGAACGATTTATCTTAAACACATTATCTATTGTCTTCTTTACAACACTATGCATCACTTTCTATGAATGGTCTATACAAATCAATGAATTTAAAACTTCAATTTTCGGCCATAAAAATCTTTTAAGCTCATTCCTTTTTCTCAGCTTAGCATTTTGGCTGTATTGTTTTCGTGTTGTCACAAATAGACTTAAATGGGTTTATTTGATCGGTTTTATTTTAACTGTAAGTTGCATTCTATTAATCCAAACAAGAAGTGCCATTTTAGCATTAATAGTTGCTGTCTTCTTTTTTATTATGACTTGTATTTATGCTCACTTAAAACTGAAAGCGAGAAGGATATTTTTGACAACAATTAGCGCCACCTTTTTAATCGTAGCTTTTTATGGTTCAAAACATTTTACAAATATTTTGAGCAATACAAATGATAAAAATGCCTCTCTAGTTGAGCGTGTCGAGCTTTGGAAGAATACCACTGAATTAATTAAAGAAAATCCAATTATTGGTGTAGGCACAGGTAATTGGCAATACAATTATTCGAAATTTTCAATCAATAATATCGATAAAGCAAGGAATTACAATACCTTTTTTAAACGTCCGCATAATGATTTTTTATGGGTACTCTCTGAAAACGGAATTATTGGATTTGTTTTACTCATTTGTATTATTGGCTATATCGGTCGGGTGTCAATAAAGATGTTTCTAATAGATAAAGACATCAATCGTTTAATCCTATTATCAGGCGCTGTTGGATTTATAATGATATCGTTTTTTAGCTTTCCAAAAGAAAGGGTGCCACACATTATACTCGTAGCCATATTATTGGCATTTCAATTCAAAGGTATACACTTTGACCATGCTAAAAAGTTGAAGTTAAATTTCAAAAACGTATTTGTAATAATCGCCTTACTACTTCTAAATTGCACAATCGGATATTATCGATTAAAGGGTGAGTTTTATACCAAAAAAGCTGTACTCGCGCAAACATCAAAGGAAGCAGATAAGGTTATAGAATTTGGCACCAAAGCAATTTCTTATTTTTATACAACTGATCCTTCAGGCACACCAATCTATTCCTATATTGGTTGGGGGTATAACTTAAAAACAGATCTGAACGAATTGCTAAGTGCAAATGAAAAAGCATACCAAATTAGCCCTTACGATTATAAAGTACTAAGCAATTATGGATATGCACTTTTGCGCATTGGATTGTTCGATTCGGCTAGTAAAGTATTAAGTGAAGCTTATAGAATTAATTCAAGCTATGAACCTATTTTACTCAATTTATCTGTTCTTGAATTTAACAGACGGAACTATGCGCTTTCATTAGAGTGGCTAGAGAAAATTGAAAATTATCAGATAAAATACGCTCAAAATTATGAACGAATTCAAATGAAGATTTCAGCTAAATAATTAGATTCAAATTTAGGTTATGCAAATAATTTCTTCCAAAATGAAGCAATAATTATTGCAGAAACTGCAAATACTAACCCAAAATAAATGGCTTGAATTGGATCACCTAATAGATAATTACCTGTTGCAAATAAAGCAGCATAAATTCCAATACACCCAAAAACCATAGAAAGGACTTTATATCCCATATTCTTAAACTTATTACCAGATTCGAATGCCCTTACCTCGAATTCAGGATTGAGATATTTATCATTCATCGTGAGGAAGGTTACTGTTACCCACGCGGCGGTTGTAATTCCTACGCCCATTAATAATTTAAAATTTCCTGAATATTCTAAACCGTAACCTTTATCTGCTATAAAAAATGAGATGGCTACTAAAAATGAAACTGTCATAGCTGTGATTTCACTATAAGGATTGATTGCCTTCCAAAACCAACGCAGAATGAATAATAATCCGGTTCCTGCACCAATGGTTAAAATCAAATCAAATGCTTCTTTTGCCTGCTCCAAAACAACCGATAACAATGCAGCTAACGCCATCATCACAACAGTTGAAATTCGACCAATAAAAACCAGTTCTTTTTCCGACGCATATGGATTCATGAAACGTTTATAAAAATCGTTGACAACATATGATGAGCCCCAGTTTAAATGAGTAGAAATAGTAGACATAAAAGCAGAAATTAAAGAAGCTAAAACCAACCCTAACAATCCAGCGGGTAAATAAGTTAACATGGCAGGATAGGCTAAATCATCCTGATAAAGGCTCTCTTCTAAACCTGGGAATTGCGCTTTCATATCAGCCACTGTTGGAAATAAAATTAAAGATGCCAACGCAATAATAATCCATGGCCACGGGCGCAAAGCATAATGGGCAAAATTGAAAAAGAGTGTTGCGGCTGTTGCATGTTTTTCATCTTTGGCAGCTAACATTCGTTGCGCAATATAACCACCACCACCAGGCTCAGCACCAGGATACCAAACACTCCACCATTGCACAGCTAATGGAATAATTAACAAGGTTATCCAAACATCCCAACTGTCATCACCGGTAGGAACAAAATTTAACTTTTCTTGCACCAATTCGTTACTCAATAATCCCTCCATACCCCCAATTTCAGGCATATCAATAATAAAGTAAGCCGCCCAAATGGAACCAACCATTGCAATAATGAATTGAAAAAAATCGGTAAGAATCACACCTTTAAGTCCTCCTAGAAGCGAATATAAAACCGTAACAACACTAGCAATGCCCAATGTTTCAAAAGCGGATAAGCCCAACATTGTATGACCGATTTTTACACCAGCCAAACAAACAGTTGCCATAATCACAACATTAAAAAATACACCAAGATAAACGGCTCTAAATCCTCTTAAAAATGCTGCGGCTTTTCCTTTATAACGAATTTCATAATATTCTAAATCGGTAGAAATTCCTAATTTTCTCCATAGTTTGGCATAGATAAATACAGTAACCATTCCAGTTAATAAAAATGCCCACCAGACCCAATTTCCTGCAATACCATCTTTTCGAACAATTCCAGCAACAAGATTCGGCGTATCGGCAGCAAAAGTTGTTGCGACCATCGAAACGCCTAATAACCACCACGGCATATTTCTACCAGACAAAAAGAATTCTGACGAATTTTTCCCTGCTTTTCGTGAAACTGCTAGACCAATTAAGAGGGTAATGATAAAAAATCCGATAATAATTCCCCAATCTATATTGCTTAACTGCATAAAATAAATATTAGCTTAAACGGCTAAAGTAGGGAATAATAGCGAGTAGAAATTAAGCCACTCAACGAGTTTACGAAAGATGAAATGTTAATTGAATTTTACATTATCAATAGCGATGGACAACTTTACCCGTAAAAACAACTTCATGCGTATTCTTGTCAATCAATCGATATACAAAACTCGATTTGGCGATGTCATTGGTGTAAATAGTTGCAATTTCCTCAGTTATTATCGCTGTAAAAACCTCTTGCCCAGTAATTGTAAACAATTGAAAATTCATCCCTAAATGTTTAAACGGCAACTGAATTGATATTTTATTCTCTACGTAACTTATGACCGGTTTTGGATCATTAGGTATGATTTTAAAAAATAACCGTGTTGTATCTGAACATCCATTTCTATTAAAATGAATAAGTTCTGCTACCTCTTCTTCTGCCTTAGAATAAATATAAGGGGAATCAAAATTCAAATAATCACTATCTTCAAACTCACCAACTTTGTAGAGTTTAAAATCTTCATGCAACGAAGCTCGGAAAAAAAACACTCCTCTTGAAGGTGCTGGCTCTGCTAAATACAAATTAGATTCGTTGATAAATTTAACTTCTGATCCAATTTTGCCTTCAAAATAAATCGGCCCTCCAATTAAATCTTCAGATGCTACATCAAGCAAAGCTTTTGGTAGAATAGAATCGACAAAAACGGTATCTACGATCATAGTACCGACGGCATCAGTTACAGTGATTTCGTAATACCCAGTGTTTACCCCTCCCCAAAACGAACTACCGAAAGAAACACCGGTTTGTATGTCCAACCATGAATAAGAATAATCTGGGACACCTCCCGAAGCTGCACAATAAAGAACCCCGTTACCACTTTGAAAATCATACAATCGACACTGAGCAGGTTCTGATCTCAGTTCTACGAATCTCAAAGACTCTTGAGCACTAGCCAAAAACAGAAAAAAAAGGCTGGCAATAAGGAATAAAAATTTCATATTGTTAGGTTTATTATCAGACCAATTTTTTAATTTAAAAGTTGCATGTTGAAGAAAAATTGGAGTCGATTTAAACCTCTTTAATCCTTATATTTACCAAACTAACGTTAAATCAACGAATGATGCATAAATCACTCAATCCATTAAAACTTGGTTTTCTTTCTATTTTAACTTTCACTCTACCTTGGTTGAGTCTCGCCCAAGAGTTATTTGTTGAAAGCCCAATAGAAGTTGCAAGTGGTTATGGTTTTCATCATCCACAATTAGAAATTTCAAATGACGAATTACCATTGGTTACTTGGACTGATCCAACTGCGCAAGCCATCTATTTTGCAAGGCATAATGGTGTTGATGGGTTTAACACTCCATTGATGTTAAACCCACCAGGTTTGGCAATTCAATCATATTCTTGGAGTGGACCCGATTTAACAATTGATGGTGATAATGTCTATGTAATTTTTAGATCAGCTGATTATGAAGAAGGGCATATCTATTTGGTGAAATCTACAGATAATGGACTAAGTTTTGGCGATACTGTTCGCATAGATAATTTAGTTGAAGGATTCGGGCAATATCCAGATATAGCAGTTTATCAAGATACTATCTTTGGAACATTCATGCTGCACAATGAGATTGGTATAGACCCTCAATATGTTTTTGTTCGATCGACTGATGGAGGTTCAACATTTGAACCCATAGTTACCGCTGGAGAATTATTGGGCGCAGAAGCCTGTGATTGTTGTCCACCAGAAATTATTGTGAATGAAGATAAAGTGATCATCTTTTTTAGAAGAAACAATGACAATCTAAGAGAAATTAAAGCGGTTGTATCTTATGATAGAGGTGCTAGTTTTTCGGATTGGTATTCTGTTGATGACCATGGTTGGTTCTTAATGTCATGCCCATCAACTGGTCCGGATGCAAGATTCTTAGACGACGATATTACATTATCCATCTATAAAACCGAATTTGACGATGCAAATAGAATATTTTTTAATTCGTACAATACAGTATCAGCGGAAAGTGATCTTCAAGAAATTTACGCTGATGGTTTTGAAAACACGAATAATAACTACCCTCAATTGGCGATTCAAGATGAGGAAATAGGAATTGTCTGGGAATCTGTTCAACCAGGTACAAGTTCGGATGTGTTTTTTAACAATACAACAGCTGTTGATCTTGATTTTAATCCTGAAAATACAATAAATATAACGAATACAATTGGTGTCCAAGCCAAACCTGATAAAGCAATTTCAGATGGAATATTCCACTTAGTATATGCCAATTCTCATACATTATCCGTTGATTATTTAAGGATTGGAGCTACACTTGAGATTAATGAAAATGATAATATCAATCCCCTTTCTATTCAATATGATAAGTCAAAAATGATATTGACTGTTTTTACAGAAGAAATAGAATCAGAACGGATTTCAATTCACAATTTAAATGGTCAATTAATTAAAACTATACCTGTTATTAATGCTGATCAAACGTATATCATAACGAATGATTTGCCGGAAGGGATGTATTTTGTATCCATTACCTTTAACGGTAAAGTCTACACTGAAAAATTTGTTAAGTAGATATTCTAAAAAAATAAGAGCTAATTCAATAACGAATTAGCCCTCATTCCAATATGTTTTAATTTTTAATACAAGTCATCGTACAATTATCAGTAAAAACACCATCCGTTGCCGAGTATATAATTGTCAACGTTGATTCTGCAATTGATCCTGAACCTTCGAAATCAATTCCATCCTTTGATTCATTGAATTTTATATTATTGCCAATCACTTCAGCTGTTATATTAACTCCGTAGTCACCAAAATTACTAATTACGATATACTCCTTACCATTATCTGATTCGTTTACAACTATCGAAAATACAGTTGTGCCAACCGAACAAGATTCAGAGACATCATATCCGCCTATAAACTTGTCACTATAATATGTACAAGACCCATCTTCATCTTCTGCATCTGCTGTATAGTTTTCAGCAATAGTATCTGTACAACCTTCCTTCCGGCAAGAAGTCAAAACTACAGTTGAAGTCAGTACAATAAATAGGAGCATTCTTTGCATAAATTTTAATTGTGATGCTTTTATCATTCTTTTATTTTTAATTTCTATTGAACACAAGATAATAAAACTTGCGTAGATTAATATTATTCACTCTTTTCTAGTTAAACACGGATTTAATTTTCTCTTTTAAGGTTGATGAATTATCTTTTTTATTCTTTAATTTTTCAATGTCTATCGTATTGTCTGTATTCTTTGTGAATGCTTCTATAAAAGCATTTTTAAATATATTACCGATCGTTGGAAAGATAGCAATATCTGGATTTTCTATTTTTCCTTCAATTGGAACCTTAGTTGCGGATTGATCATTTCTTTGATTTTCTGTTATCTCAACACAGAATCCTAGAAATGCTTGCCAAAATTTATTTAGTGTTTTCCCTTCCTCTTTAAATGAAAACACATTAACATCTTCAAGAATCGGTTTAACATACCCAAGGATTTCACTGTCCATCATTGCGAATTCTGCTGCTAAGGAAAAGTTACCTTTTTCAAAATCAAATGCCGCATAAGCTTCTGTAAAATCATTCAATTCTGTTAAGTCAACATTCTTTATGTTTATATCAAGATCCATATCAGGCATATCTTTAAGTATATTCATTTTCCCAGTGACTTCTAGATTGCCTTTGTCATATATAGTTGATCTTAATATGACATCAGAAGGCAATGAATCATTCTCCTGTTGGGCATTGGTTAAATTGGTGGCTAAAAACTCAATACCTGTTAATTCTAAATTTACTGCTGGTGTCGATTTATCATTTGCAAATTCGACTTTACCATCTACAATTTCAAGTCGGTTAATTTTAAGTGGTATGAAATCTAGAATTGGTTGCACCCATGATACATCACCGGCTTGCTTTTCACTTTCATCCTCACCATCCGAAAAGTGCATCACTGGTTGATCAATATAAATCTCTCCTACAATCGCGCCTTGCAGAATTGCTCTCCATTCGACTGAAATATCTGCTTCATTTACGGCGACATAAGGTTCTGGTACTTCATTGTCGGTTAACATAATTTCAAATCCTTGTAAAACCATTGCTGCTCTGAATATAGAAATGTCGACATCCTCAATTGTGCAACTATAATTTTCAACCTCGTTAATCGCAGCAACTAATTTGTTCTTCACATAATAAGGCAACCAAATTCTGAAACCGATTAATACCGCAAGAACAATTAGTAAGTATTTCCGTTTTTTGATAAATGTTTTTACTCTATTCATTTTTATAATTATTTTTCTTGGATTAGTTCTTGGTTATTACAAACCAAATTCCATTCCGATTATGAAAAACAAATTATTTACATCTATTATTAAAATCACTAAACTGACCTTTGAAGGGTTTAGTACGCACAGCGTTATGACATACGCAGCTGCAATAGCATTTTACACGATATTTTCCCTACCCGGTCTATTGCTTACAGTCATTGTCACCGCCGGTTTTTTTCTTGGCCAAGAAGCGGTACAAGGTGAATTAGTATCTGAATTACAAGGATATATAGGCACTGCTTCTGCAGAAACTGTTGAGAATATTATTACTAAAATTCAACTATCTGGAGACCTGACCGTTAAAACACTAATAGGCGTTGGAACATTACTTTTTTCTGCTACAACGATTTTTATGGCCCTTCAAGAAGCCTTAAATAGGATTTGGGATGTAGTTGCGACTCCAAAAAAAGGATTCGTTAAATTTCTAATTAACAGAGTTTTATCCTTTGGGATGATCGTGTCTTTAGGGTTTATATTATTGGTATCACTCTTACTAGACTCCGTATTAACTTTATTCTTTGACAAGTTAGAAAACGCGCTAGGTGAAACACCTAGTATTGTTTTGGATTTAACCGGTAGTTTAATTTCGATAATTGCAGTATTTGCGGTAATTATGCTCGTATTTAAAGTCTTGCCCGACGTGAAATTAAAATGGAAAAATGTTTTGATGGCTGCATTATTCACTACCCTTTTCTTATCATTCGGTAATTTATTAATCTCTTGGTATATATCAAATAGTGATTTTTCCGAAACTTACGAAGCTGCGGGATCTATTATCATCATATTGGTGTGGGTATATTATTCCACAGTTATGGTGCTTTTTGGGGCAGAGATTACACGGGCGTACATGCTCTATAAAAAACATCCAATTGAACCGTCTAAAGGAGCAAAAAAGATTAAAACGATTCAAGTTGACTATGACGAATATCAGTCTGAACTATAAGTTTTTACATAATATATTAAGCAGTTAAAAATGGTATTTTATAATGTTCGTATAAGACTTTAATTTAGTGGCTATTTAATAATAAAAACTTCTTCTTGGCATAAAATTTCCATTGTTAAAGGCAAGAAACAAATTATTAACTAAACACATAAAATTATGAGTGCAACAACAGATAAAATTAAAGGAAACTGGAATCAATTAAAAGGTAAAGTAAAGCAAGAATACGCAGAACTTACTGATGACGATTTAAAATATGCCGAAGGTAAAGAAGATGAGCTATTAGGTAGAATCCAGGAAAAAACGGGTAAAACCAAAGATGAAGTAAAATCTTTTATTGACAAACTGTAAAAGTCAAAAATTGATCAACCAAAGTTGAGTTTATATTTCACTTGGTTTCAAAAGAACATCTTTCATTCAAACGAAAGGTGTTCTTTTTAGTTAATAGAAAGAACAGCAACTGGAGTTGCGTTCTAAACATCGAAAATAAAAAATATAAATAATGGATAAAATTCAACAGACACTAAATAATTACTGGGACATTTTCTTGTTAAGCGTTCCTAAGATTGCCATATCAGCAATTATTCTTGCTGTATTCGTTCTAATAGGAATACTAGTTGCAAAAACACTCAGAAAAAGAGTCCAAAAAAAAGCAGACTCCCCTTTAGTTGCCGACTTTTTAATTCGACTCGTTAAATTGATAATCATCACTGCGGGTCTTATGTTGGCGTTAAATGCCTTAGGATTTACAGGTATAGCTGGAGGTTTATTAGCAGGTGCTGGAATGAGTGCAGTGATTTTAGGTTTTGCTTTCAAAGAACTCGGTGAAAACTTTTTAGCAGGCATTCTTTTAGTGTTTGATCGACCATTTAGTTTGGGAGATACCATTACTATAAATGATAATATTGGTGTTGTGAACGCCTTAAAATTTAGAACGACAAAATTAAAAACCTTTGATGGCAAAGACGTTTATATTCCGAATAGTGATATTGTCACCAATACTGTTTATAACCACACAGAAGATGGGTTTTTAAGACAGTCCTTCTTGGTTGGGATTGATTATGACAATGATATTGATCAAGCTGTTAAGGTTATCACTGAAGTGGTCAACAATCATCCCGAAATATTAACCGACGAGAAAACACAAGTATTGATTAATGAATTCGGAACAAATACAGTGAATTTAGAAGTTAGGTTTTGGACCCAAACTAAGGATTATAAAGTAGCAGCCGCTCAAATTAAATTCGACGTAATGCGAGATGTAAAACGAACGCTTATGGATCACAAATTCGGTATGCCTGCCAACATTCAAGAAGTGAAATTATATGGTGATACACCGTTGGTGGTGCAGCTAGATAATAAAGAGGTCTAAAATCAACTAGTTATTAGTTTAGCAATTTAGGTATCAGAATATTGTCGGATGAATATCCTCCACGACGAATCTTAAGAAAATACGCGAAAGATTCGCACATTAGTAGGTGGTAAGAATGTGTTTCGCAGCTGAATTTTAGTGATTAGTAAAAAATTGAAGGAAAAGGTAACGTTACTCTTCAGCTTCGAACCAACTCGCATACATTCGGTAATTCTGAGCGATACGCATAACCTCATCTTTAAACTTCTCGGGACTTAAGTCCTTTACTTTTTTGGCTGGAACGCCTGCCCAAATTGATCCAGACTTGACATGTGTGCCTTCTAAAAGAACTGCGCCTGCTGCAATGATACAATTCTCCTCAATTAGACAATTATCCATTACAATGGCTCCCATACCGATTAGTACATTGTCATGGACTTTACATCCATGCACTAAAGCATTATGACCTACCGAAACATTGTTCCCTAATATGGTCTTTGTTTTCTCGTAAGTACAATGTATCACTGCTCCATCTTGAATGTTAACATTGTCACCTAGTACAATCGAATTCACATCACCTCGAACGACAGCATTAAACCAAAAGCTACAATTCTCACCCATGGTAATATCACCGATTAAGGTTGCATTATCTGCTAACCAACTACTCTTTGTAATTTGCGGTTCAAATCCTCTTACTTTTTTAATTAGTGCCATTTATTATTGATTAGTTCGGTTGTAATTTGCAGTCGAATAAAGCCTTCAACTTGAAGCAAGGTTACTTTATATTTATAGTCTTTTGAAAGGTAATTAAAAATAGAATACTGCTTATTTTCATGAAACGAAACTGCATTCGATTTTAAGAAATTTTTCAATTCCATTCCATTTTTCAACATAGAAGTATCCTTTATAAAGACGGTATAATCCCGTAGGTTATTCTCTTCATTGAAAACGATGTCGAGATTAAATTTTTTTATATGATAATTAATGACCTCCCCTTTATAGACTGGTGCACCATAGAGACTATCCATCAATAAAAACACTTCAGCCATTGGTGAATTCAATTCGAAATTGAGAATTCGAACATCCGGATTAAAACTAATGAATGGAAAAAAGGATGGTTTATCGATTGCCTTTTCCTGACTTGAATTACAAGAGACGAAAGCAAGACTTATCAGAACTGATAACAGAAAGTAATATGATCTTAACAAGGTAATTATAGGAATTAAAAAGCCCATCCGAAACCAATATAGTTAAGGATGGGCTAAGATATTTTAAATAAAATTATTTTGCAACCAATTGATCTGCAGAATAATTAATTTTTAATGCGTCAATTGTTCTTAAGCCTTCTTTCACATCAGATACAATTCTCATACCTACTGTTTTATCTACTTTTAAAGATGTCACAATATCAAATGGTTTTTTACCTTCTCTTGCTTTTTGTTGTTTCCAAATTGGAACAAAAGTAGGATCTGGCGCCAATGCATCATCTAACTGAATTCTTGGTTCTGTACCTTCTTCAGCATCATAAGGACGACCGATGTAAATAAAATCTACATTATCCTTATCCTCAATAGCCATTGCTTGTGTAGCTTGCGGTTTCTTAACATCAACTTGCATGTCCACCTCTTTCATAGTAGTTGCTACCATGAAGAAGAAAAGCAACATGAAAATAATATCTGGTAAGGCAGATGTATTTACACCTGGTATACCTTTTTTGCCGCCTTTTTTAAATTTTGACATAATTATTTTTCTATTTTCGCTTCAACAATTCTTTCCGGAACTAATATTCTCAAACGTTCAATCGTCTCAATATCCTCTTCAACCGTTTCTTTCAATTCTAAATACGTTCCCCATCCATACTCTTCAGCTTTTTCCGATCTTAAATCGTTTACCACTTTTTTAAGGATATCTTGAATATCAATATATCTTCCGAAACTTGTATTGGCCTGATTCTTTAATTGAATAATTGCCTTATTACTAATTTCTCTGTATGAATTATTCGGTATGCTTTCACAAACCGCCAATTTTGCAGTCCATTTCGCAAGCTCCTGATTAGCAACATCATTTTTTGGATTAGTTGCTAAAGCCGCTTTACTTGCTGCTATTTTTTGCAAACATTGCGTTCTTGAGATTGTCGTATATAATGGCAAATCAGGATTTGTTTCACTGTCAAGATTTGCTAAATAGAAATCACGAACAACTTCTTCTAAATCTTCAATTTGAAGTTGTCTATTTTCTACTAGTAATTGATCGTTCTTATTCGCCATGATATCCAATACATCACGCTCGTTGATTTCAACGGGTGGCGAATTTTGATCTCTTTTTAAAGGTAACGTTCTTCCAATACCAGCATCAACTTCCATTGTTGTTGTTACTAAGAAGAAAATCAATAATAGGAAGGCAATATCAGCCATTGACCCAGCATTAATTTCCCCAACTTCTCTTCTTGCCATAATTTGATATTATTTTGTTAGGTATCCTACAACGCCTCTTATCATTTGGAAAAAGATAAGACCGATTGCTACTACCAATAAAACCAATGTCGTTTTAATTCCTACTCCGCCCCATAATAATGTATCTGGCGTTGTACCTTCAAGTCCCATAATAGGACCAGCAGTTTCAATTGTTACCAATGCACGACCGATTCCAATTAAAATACCAAAGACTACAATTCCGATTGCTGTAGGAATAAATCTTTTAGGATTTGTGATTATAGCAATTACAGTAAAGATTGCAATTGCAGCTAAACCAACATATAACATTATCATAGTAAAGTTCACTGCACTTGAAACGTTTCCAGCATCACCTTTAATTAAACCAGTTGTACTATCCACTTCCGCAGTAGAACCCATTGCTAGAACAATCATGATAACTGATATTACGGCCAGCGCAAAAATCACCAAATTAATTGCCAATGAGGTTATTTTATTGTTCATATTTCTGTTTTTTTAATGAATTAATAATTAAACGATTGATTAAGCTTACGCTTTAGATCTATGTTTAATTAAAATATCAATTAACGAAATTGAAGCATCTTCCATATCATTTACAAGACTATCGATTTTCGCCAATAAGTAATTATAAAAGATTTGTAGGATAATAGCTACAATCAAACCGAATACTGTTGTTAAAAGTGCAACCTTAATACCAGATGCAACAACCGTTGCAGAAATTGTACCAGCAGTAGCAATATCATCAAAGGCTTGAATCATCCCGATTACTGTACCCATGAATCCTAACATCGGAGCCAATGCGATAAATAATCCAATCCAAGACATTCCTTTTTCCATCAATCCCATTTGAACGCCACCGTAAGCAACAACAGATTTTTCAACCATGTCAATTCCTTCGTCTGAACGATCAAGACCTTGATAAAATATAGAAGCGACTGGACCTCTTGTATTTCTACAAACTTCTTTAGCAGCTTCAACGCCACCTGAAGCTAAAGCGCTTTCAATTCTTTCGATTAATTTCTTTGTATTTGTAGTTGACAAGTTCAAATACACGATACGCTCAATAATTAGGGCTAAACCTAAAATTAAACAAATCAATACAATTCCCATAAATCCTGCACCACCTTCAATAAATCTTGTCTTTAACTCAGTTGTGAAAGAATAACCACCCGTGTTGTCGTCAACTGGTGCAACTTCTTTTACCGGCGCAGCTTCTTCAACAACTTGTTCTACAGGTTCTGATACTGCATTCGAATCAACTACAGGCTGATCTTGAGCCAACGCTACATTTGAAATTCCAAAGGTTAAAAACCCCGCAAAAGCGACTAATGCTAATACTTTTCTCATTTTTCTTTGTTTAATAAAATTTATTTAAAACTTGTGCTTATTTATTCGTTATGCTCAAGCAGGTTGCTAAAGTACAAAAATTTATAATCTAAATTAATATCACTCTATTTTTTTGCCCATTAGAAGGTTAAATTTACGTTAACTCCCCGCATAAGTTTTTACTTAATTGTTCAATTTTCTCTGTCCTACTAGTGTCTTGACCCAGTATGTACATCATTTTTGTTAATGCAGCCTCCGAAGTCATATCCTCTCCACTAATTATGTTAAAGTCTGTGAAAAATTTACTTGTTTCATATTTTCCGTGCGCTACTTTGCCTGTCACGCACTGTGTAATATTCAAAATTATACCGCCCTGATTTATAAAATCGCCTACCATTTTTGCAAAATCAGCATTGGTAAAAGAATTGCCCGATCCGTAACTCTCTATTAAAATTCCTTTTACCAAATCAAAATTGAACAAAGACTTTAAAGCTTTGACTGGCATACCTGGATATAATTTTATTAAAGCTATTTCTTCACTAAAATTTGTGTTCAACACCAATTCTTCTTGTTCTGTTTTATACAAAACATGCTCAATTATTTCGATATTTACGCCCGCCTCTGCTAAATTCCGGAAATTTGGACTTGCAAAAGCTTCAAAATGTTCTGAACTTATTTTTTTAGCTCTATTTCCTCTATATAGTGAATATTCAAAATACAAAGCAACTTCTTGAACGGCTGGTTCACCTAACTCATTTCTCATACCAGCAATTTCAACGGAGGTAATAATATTCTCTTTACCATCCGTTCGAATTTGCCCAATTGGCAATTGAGACCCCGTTAATATTACTGGCTTGCGAAGCCCTTGTAACATAAAACTCAAAGCTGAAGAAGTGTAAGCCATGGTATCAGAGCCGTGTAAAACAACAAACCCATCATACTTAACATAATTGTCAAAGATCGTTTTAGCAATATCAGCCCAATTTGAAGGTTGCATTTCTGAAGAATCAATTGGTTCTCCAAGAGAAATAGCTTCTAAAGTATATGCGAACTGTTTTAGTTCGGGAACACTTTTATATAGATGTTCAAAATCAAATGGTTTTAAAACGCCTGTTTCCGGATCGTTTATCATGCCAATTGTTCCTCCCGTATAAATAATTAAAACCTTCGGGTTTTCCATTACGTTTCAAATTAACGATTAATAAAACAAAAATAGTATAGAAAATGAGTCAACTGCGTAAATGATTTATTTTACCGTATTAAATAGGGCTAAAGCGTTTTTTGAAGTTTGTTCAGCCACTTTCTCAACGCTTATATTATGCACTTGCGCAAGTTTTTGAGCAATCAAAGGAATGTATTCGCTTAAATTTCTTTTACCTCGGTGCGGTGTTGGTGCTAAATAAGGTGAATCTGTTTCTAGTATTAAATGCTCTAGAGGAATACCTTCAATCACTTTATCCAATCCGCTATTTTTAAAGGTTAAAACACCACCAATTCCTAATTTAAACCCACCATAATTAATAATATGATTGGCTTGTTCAATGTTTCCAGTAAAACAATGAAAAACACCGGTCAATCGTTCATCATTTAATTCGTCTACAATTGCCAAGCATTCATCAAAGGCATCTCGTACATGAATAGCAATTGGTAAATTATATTCTTTTGCCCATTTAATTTGTTCACGAAAAGCTAAATCTTGAAATTCCAATTTTGTTTTATCCCAATATAAATCAATTCCAATTTCACCAATGGCACAATATTCATTGGTTTCAAGATGCGATTTAAGAACAGCCAAATCTTTTTCCCAATTTTCATCAACTGAACATGGGTGTAAGCCAATCATTGGAAAACAATTTTGTGGGTATTGCTTCACCAAATCATGCATTGGTTGAACTGAAGGCAAATCAATATTTGGTAAAAACATTTTATCTACACCTGCAGCAATTGCGCGATCAACCATTTCAAATCGATCCTCAGAAAATTGCTCAGAAAATAAATGGGTATGTGTATCGATAAATTTCATTGGGCAAATTTAAGGCAAATAAACTAAAGGAAAAATTATCTTTTAGTTCCAGTCGGGACAACTACCACATCCATTTTTAGAGCGGAGGTAAAAAATTACTCCTCCTAGTAATTCCCATTGACCATATAGATAATCTTGTTTTGCATAACTGGTATTATCAATAGTAGAATTTTTTAAAAGATTAATATAGCCGCCAGACCAATTAGACTGAAAAAAGAATCGATTAAAGAAATCAAATCTTACACCCGTATGAATTGAAACACCGAATCCTCCGAAACTTGGTGTTGTATGATAAGTTACACCATCCCAATCAAAGTCAGTTTGAGTAAGAACTGGGCCTAAACCTACCCCTAAACGTCTTTGAATGACAAAATTTCTGCTATTCGTTTTATAAAGCGGCACTGTATTATTCAATTGAACAGAAATATAATTTAATCCATTCGAATTTTCATAATGTAATTCATGATCATAAATTGGAATCAAACCATCAGCATCAGTAAATTGACCATTTACAAAATTTGTATTAGTTGTGGTTTCAGATATATATCCATTAACATACACAGATTGACTATTGCTCATCACGTATTTCATGTGGTCATAACCAAATGAAATATCCCAACGGTGTTGAAAATACCAGCCAAGACGTATGTTAAATTGAGGAACAGTAATTTTTGCAGGATCTACATATGTTTTAAAATCACGAACTGGTCTATCCGTAGCTTTCGCTTTTTTTACAGTAAAATCGTAAGTTTCACTATAAAAATTGATATCACTTTTCGTATAGATGGATCGGTTATATCCCCAATAAAAATAAACCGCATTTTTTTGGTTGCCAAATTTTTTCTTAAAAGAATACATCTGACCAAAAGATGTCTGCGCAGATAGAAAAAAGAACAAAAATGCCAATATCGAAAAAATGCTTACCTTCATTTCAGTATAATGATTGAGGACTAGATTGTTACAAACAACCAATATAGCCGCCTAAATTGTTAAATATCAAAATTAGCATTAAAATCCATTTCTATCAAGTATAAAAATGGTTAACATTCGAAATAATACATGGCAGAACATAATGAATTAGGAATAAAAGGTGAGGCAATTGCTGCTGAATATATAGTCAAAAAGGGGTATAAAATATGCCATAAAAACTATCGATACAAAAAGTGGGAGATTGATATTGTTGCCTTAAAAGATGATTTATTAATTGTGTTTGAAGTAAAAACGCGACAGAGTGAATTCATGGCTGGTCCCGAGATTACCGTAACAAGGGCAAAACAAAAAACTATTGTTCGAACAACACATGAGTATATGTTGGAATATGATATTGATCTTGAAGTAAGGTTTGATATTATTTCTATCATTCTAAACGAAAAGACACTCGAAATCGATCATTTAGAAGATGCTTTTTATGCATTGCTTTGAATAGTATATAAATGAACAGCAAATCAATTCAGAATTAAAATTATTTAATTGTTGATTTTTCATATATTTAGATTACAATTAAAAAATAATACTATGAAGAGAATTTTTACTTTTAAACATGCACTGGTGTGGTGTTTATGTTTTGGAATGGGTATTGCCTATTCCCAAACATACACTTTCACACATTGTGGTGCAACAGGACAGGATGGGCCGACAGGTCCAGAAATAACTGCAGAATATGAAGGAACCGATCTGGAAGGCTTAGTTACTGGCATATCTGGAATTCAATATTGGACAGTACCAAGTACCGGAGAATATTCAATAGAAGCATGGGGAGCAGAAGGCGGTGCTGACGGTGGATTAGGCGCAAGAATGTATGGGGAATTTTTACTTACTGAAGGACAAGAAATTAAAATCTTAGTCGGTCAAGAAGGCGGATCATCAGATGGTTTGCATGGCAGTGGCGGCGGCGGTTCGTTTGTTGTTTTAGCTGCTGATGATACACCCTTAGTTGTCGCTGGCGGCGGCGGTGGTCACGGTAAAACAGCCCCAGGAATAAGTGACGAAGCTGATGGTACAACCTCTACTGCAGGTCAAAATCCAGGAGGCGGAGGACCAGGTGGAACTGATGGTGGCGGTGGCGCTGCGGCAAGTGGAGATATAGGCGGTACTAGAGATACTCCTGGCCAAGATGCTAGTGGATCAACATGGTCTAGTGGTGGTGGAGGATTTTATACCGCAGGCGGAGGAATGAATTCAGGAGACATACCTGGAGGACAAGCATTTGTAGACGGAGGTCAAGGTGGAGACCTTGCCTTTACTGATGGCGAATGGCCTGGTGGTTTTGGAGGTGGCGGTGGAGTTGGCGACAGAGGCGCTGGCGGCGGCGGCTACTCTGGTGGAGGCGGCGGTGAAGAGAATACTGTTGGAGGCGGTGGCGGTGGCTCTTTTAATGATGGAATTAATCAGGATAATGAAGGTGGAGTAAGATCAGGTAATGGGCTAGTTGAAATAACTATTTTATGTAGCCCATTAACAATTACTGTTACTGATTATGATCCATGTATTAACGAATATATTACATTAACTGCTGATTCTGAAACTGGCGGAATCACTACATGGGAAGATGGCATAGAATCGGGAGTGCCATTCATTCCAGGTGGACCAGGTTCATATTTTTATACTGCGAATAGTACAAACCCAGACGATTGTGGTCCTACAATAGAAATTGTTGTTCACGGTTTTCCTGATGTAGTTGCCAATGTGACTCCTACTGAGATTTGTGAAGGTGAAAGTGCTATTTTATATGGCAGCGGAGCTGATACTTACGAATGGAGCCCTGGTGATGTTGATGATCGTGATGTGATATACCCAAGCGAAGGAACGATAACTTATACCTGTACTGGAACTGATATCTATGGTTGTGTTAGCGACGATGAGGTAACGCTTACTGTTTACCCTGCACCAACATTAACGATTACTGCTGATAATACGGTTATTTGCCAAGGTGATGAAGTTACTTTAACAGCATCAGGTGGTGTTGAATACGATTGGGATAGCCCAGTCATCAATGGCGTGCCTTTTACAATTGATGCTATTGGATCTTTTACATATGAAGTTGAAATGGAAGATGAAAATGGATGTGAAGTAGAAGACGAAATAACAATTACTGTTGGCGCTCCAATTGAAATAACATATACAACTATTGAAGAACTTTTAGGTGATGACGGATCAATTGATATTACCGTGACAGGTGGAACAGCTCCTTATACTTTCGATTGGGATAACGACGGAACAGGTGATTTTGATGATCCTGAAGACTTAACAGATATTGGAGGAGGAACTTACGAAGTTGTTGTTAACGACGCAGGTACTTGTTCGAAATCAGAAATGATTATAGTTGATTCGCAATTAGGAATAAATACGAATAATTCAATTGATGTTAATGTATTCCCAAATCCATTTGTTGAAAATTTGACAATTCAAATTGAAGGCGAATTTAATTATGAAATAGTCTCCACATTAGGACAGACAATTTTATTAGATAAATGTATTGATCAAACAGTCATAAACGTAAAAGATTTAGCTAAAGGATCTTATTTCCTTACAATTAACTCGAATGAAAATACAAAAACCATCAAATTAATTAAGCAATAAAATAATCTTTCTTTCTAAAAGGCGTTTAACGAAAGTTAAGCGCCTTTTTTGATTCCCAACGGTTCAATAATTCTTACCTTTACAAGTAAAAACAGATATGAATATTCCAAATGTTGAATTACCTAGAATTGTAATTATTGGAGTAGGTTTTGCAGGTTTAAAATTTGCAAAAGATATTGATACAACAAAGTATCAAATTGTTGTATTAGATAAAAATAATTTTCACACTTTTCAACCTCTTTTATACCAAGTTGCATCTGCTGGTCTAGAGCCAGACTCGATTGCTTATCCAATAAGAAAAATTCTTGGTAAACAATCAAATACTTTTTTCAGAATGGCTGAAGTATTAGAAATTGATCAAACAAAGCAAGAGATCAAAACCAATATTGGTAATTTGGATTATGATAAATTGGTTATCGCAACCGGTGCGGGAAATAATTTTTTTGGTATTGATAGTATTCAGGCTTCTGCTATGCCAATGAAATCAATTGTTGAAGCTTTAAACTTGAGAAGTAAAATTCTTGAAAATTTTGAGCGCGCCATTAATTCTAATGACAAGGAAGAACAAAAAAAATTAATGAATTTTGTTGTTGTTGGAGCTGGTCCAACCGGCGTTGAATTATCTGGCGCCCTTGCAGAATTAAAAAACAAAGTACTACCCAAAGATTTTCCAGATTTGGATTTAAAATTAATGCGGATTCATTTAATTGAGGCCGCGCCAAGAGTTTTAAATGTCATGGATAAAAAGTCTTCAGCAAATGCGAATAAGTTCTTAAAAAAACTCGGTGTAGAGATTCATACAGATACACAAGTTAAGTCTTATTTAAATGGATGTGTAGAAACAAACTCTGAAAATTTTATTGCTGATACTGTGATATGGGCAGCAGGAGTTAAAGGACAAATGCCTGAGGGTATTAAAGCCGATACAATTGGTAGAGGGAATAGAATAATCGTGAACGAATATTGTCAACTAAAAGACAATGAAAATATTTATGTTTTAGGAGATGTGTCATTAATTCAATCTGATTTATATCCAAATGGATTACCCATGCTCGCATCAGTAGCGTCTCAACAAGGCGCTTATTTGGCCAAGATGATGAATAGAATTGTTGCCAAAAAAAGTACAATTCCATTTATCTATAAAGACAAAGGATCAATGGCTACAGTAGGTAAGAATTTAGCGGTAGTAGAATTGAAGAAATTTAAATTTCAGGGAACATTTGCATGGTTTGTGTGGATGTTTGTTCATTTAATGTTGCTCGTTGGATTTAGGAATCGTGTGATAGTATTTGTAAATTGGACCTGGAATTACTTTAAATATAACAATGGATTACGTTTAATTATTCGTCCATTTAGGCAAAAAACCACTAATGAATAGATCGATATTTATACTTTTTATATGCACAGCAATATCTTTATTTGCGTTTATAAAACCAGGGCAATTAAAAAGAATTGTTCGCTGTGAACTTGTATATGATGCCGATAGTTTATACCCTGGAAACACAGTTACGATTACAATGAATACCATTTTTGAAGACAGCCAAGTTGTTACTTCAAGAGATGGTTTTTTTAATGTAAATTTTTCAGATTATACGTTCGTATTAAACAGTGGTGGATCCATCATAAAAAAGACACGCAAAGAAATTACGTTACGCATTACTGATAGTTTGAACGTGCAACCATATTTAGATGTCGAATTCTATTTAACACGTATTCCGAATATTAAGTGGGTTAAAAAAATACCTTTTGAATTTGATTTGGGTCAATCAATAAGCTTTAAAGGAGCCGATGGGTATGACCCTCGCGCCTTAACTGATGATGGTTTTAAAAAAATACCATTAGGCAAAACAAAAATTAACATTCAATTTATTGATAATACAGCTACATTAACCAATAATGATGACCCCGCAATATTAGGTGGCAAAGGGCCTGATTTATCTGTTTATGTTTCGCTTGTAAAGAACGATTTTCAAACAGAATTCTTAAAAATTCAAATTGTTAATGACGCTTTAGATATCGATGAAATTCGCTACTTAAAACCTGACTTGGGCAGCTTAGATATAATAACTATTGGTGGCAAGGGAGGAATTAGTAAGAACGGTGGAAAAGGTGGAGACGGTGGTGATGTAAAAGTTTATTTAACACCTGAAGCTCGACCATATTACTACCAAATCTATATCACCAATTTTGGCGGTTTAGGGGGCGATTTATGGCGTCCAATAAAAGGTAAGTCCGCCTATGGCGAAAGAGGCAACTTAGGGAAAATCGATGTTATTGAGTGGAGCAATTAAAATCAACTCTACTGAATAACTACTTTTTTCACACTCACACCATTGCTTGTATAAATCTGTACGAAATGAATTCCTTTAGCGAGATTATTTAAGTTCAATTCAACACGTGTCTCATCGCCATTAAATGTCACATCATTCACAACCCTTGAAGATTCATCTTGCATTATAATACGTTGAATAGGCAAGCTAGATTCTAAAGTCAACAATTCATTTTGTCCAGCAGGATTTGGATACATTTTAATGGCAGAAAAATCATTGAACTCAACCGATTCAACTTGCGAATATTCAAATGCACCATCAAAATCAACTTGTTTCAGTCGGTAATAATTCATTCCTGGATTTGGGTTAAAATCTTCTACTTGGTAACTTAATCTTTTAACACTATTTCCGGCACCATCTACCTTTGCAATTTTCGTATAATTAATCCCATCATTTGATCTTTCAACATCAAAATAGTCGTTGTTAATTTCAGAGGCAGTTAACCAATTAAGTTGCACAAAATCATTCTGTTTTTCAGCATCAAAACTTAGTAATTCAACCGGTAATGGATTGGCTCCACTAATTGTTGCCAATGTAAATGGACTAAAATCTGTAACAGCCCCTAAAGTGCTCACCCATCCATCTTCTGGAGTACCTGAAGTGCCTCCATTGCCATGATCTTGCCAAAATGAACCTGTATATCTAGCTACCATAAGATCCGCTTGTTCCTCAACGCCACTACAATCTCTTGCATCAAAATCTAAATAAGACAATGAAACAACAACTGGATTAGTTGTTACCAATCTATCTAATATCCAATATTCACAATCGCTGATATGGTGTATTGTTGGATCGGTTGGTCCATCAGGTATACCATCATCTACACAATCAACTGGAAAAAATTCACCTCTAAAAGTAGCACTACCACTTGACGGTGCTGTTGTTAATTCTATTGGTCTATAATACCCAACTTTTCCAACAGGAAATGTGAAAATATCATTCCCTACTTTCTCAACTGGACCGTCAACATATGCATCATGCGAAACAGAAGATACAGTAGCATTATCAGTCACTGTTAGAATATTCGTTAAGCTCGAAATCAAATTACCTTCATCCAAATCTAACTCTGTAATGACAGAGATCGGCGTGCTTAATGTAATTTCATCGACTGTATTTAACGTTTGTAAATCTCTAAAACGAGGTGCAGGTGTTGCTCCAATTGCATTAATCGTCTGAGCAGTTACACCATCCAATATAACACGGCCATTACCAGCGTTACCAAAAGTGACAATTTCTGGAGAATCAACAGTTATATCTCCTGCGTATGTACTTTCAGAATTATATGTTGGATAAATAATACCTCCAACAGTACTATTATATGTTACATCAGCATTAAAATCATTTCCTGTTCCGTTTGCAGGCATAAAATAACCAGTACCTGTATTTCTTAATATTGTAAAGCTATTAAAGATATTGCCTCCGCCACTAGCGTCATTCGTTGTGCCATTCTTTTCTAATGTAGCGTTACCATTATAAGTTGTCCCATTTGTGAACATCGCTGCTGATCTAAAGTCAACATTGCCATTCCATTCCGAATCAACACTTTCAAATCTTGTATCAGCACCTGTTGGTATTAATGTTTGTGCAGTACCTCCAATTTGTGTGAATGCTCTGAAATATAGGTTGCCCCCAATAAAGCCATCCGCACCGATAGAAACTGTCTTTGTGTCGACTAATGAACCCGTACCACCATATCGTCCAAAATAAACTCCGTCTGAAGCTACCTCATCACAGTTTATAATAATGTCATCATTATAAAGATTAACAGAATTACCTCTTTCATTCAGCGAAACTTCTGAGTAAGTAGCATCCGAAGTGTTTGATATATCAACGGTCCCTGTGAAGTCAATATCTCCGTTATAACCGATAAACATACGTTTACTTGTTCCAGTTAATCCATTATTTGTTATTGATGTATTACCTAAAACATTTACGGTAGACTCTGTATTATTTGCGAATCTAATATCTCCACTTGTACCAGTCGGTGTATTGATTAACGTTACATCCCCATTGAAGTTTATGTCGCCATTATCTCCGATAACCATATTGGCTGTTGTTGTATTCCCTATATTCTCAAAAGTAGCATCCCCTTCAACTGTGATTGTCGATTCGGTATAATTAGAAAGATAAATTGTTGCCGTTCCTGCACCAGTTGAAGAATTAGTTACACTTAAATCACCTTCAATTATATTTCCAGCACTACGATAACCAATATGCATATTATCACTACCGGTATTTAAAACATCTAAATCTCCATTCCAAATGTCGAAATTATTATTCCCCATTAGAAAATAAGCGTCTCCTGAATTTCTAAGTATACAATCTCCATCGAAGACATTACCTCCGGCAGATGGATCACTTGAACCACCAGTTTTTTCAAGGGTAGTAAGCCCTCGAAATCTTGAGTCTTGTGTATTCATTCTAGCGCCAGTGAATTCAACATCACCGCCCCAGTCTGCATTATTTATCCTGAAATAAGCTGTCCCTGTGATTGTAATATCTTGAGCAGTTGGCCCATCTTGTGTAAAGTTTCTAAAATAAAGATCTCCAGAAATAAAAGGACCTCCTAAACTTACAGTATAACTATCGGCTAAAATAGCAGAACCTCCACCTTCACCGAAGGAAATTCCATCAGCATCTGCACTTGTCGCAGAAAGCACAATATTTCCATTATATTCAGCTGTAGATGTTGCCCCTTGATTACAATAAATTTGGTTATTGGTTGCATCACCATTATTATCGATTATAAAATCTCCATTATACTGAATGGTTCCTTGATTTGCCAGGTATGTACGTTTAGTTACACCACCAGTGGCGTCTACTGTTAAATTAAAATCCCCATCAATTGTCACATCTGACGTCGTTCCAGAAGCTAAATAAAAGTATCCATTATCTCCTGTTGGACCATGCAAAACAGTTAAGTCTCCAGCAATATCCACATCTCCATTAGCGCCTAAAGTTGTATTGGTTGTTCCTGCAGATCCAGTATTTGTTATTTCTACATCTCCATTAATTTCGATTGAAGAAATACTACTATTAGAAACAGTTAGGTAAGCACCTCCAGCGCCAGTGGCAATATTAGTCGTAATTAAATCACCTTCGATTATATTGCCAGGACTGTTGTAAGCTATTAGTAAATGACTTGTCCCTTCATTATTCATTGTTAAATTCGCATTGAAGACATCTGGTGAAACATTCCCCATATAAAAGTATCCGTCTCCAGAATTCTTTAATTCAGCATCCAGAGTAAAAGTATTCCCACCATTAGAAATCTCACTAGATCCACCTGATTTTTCCAAATAAGCGGTTCCTCTATACAAGGTTCCTTCTGTTAGCATTCTACCGCCAACAAAATTCACATCACCACCCCAATCACTATCCCTATTTCTAAAAAAAGTAGTTCCGGTAGCATTTAAAGTTTGTGCAGTTGCACCTATTTGATTAAAATTTCTAAAATTTAAATTACCTGCTACAAATCCTCCAACTCCAATTGTAATTGTTTTAGTAGCAGCTAATGTTCCCGTACCTCCATTCGTGCCAAAAGATACACCATCAGACAATACGTCTGTAGAAGAAATAATAATATCATCTTCATAAACACCAACACTTTCTGTCCCTGCATTACAGATTACTTCATTAGAATTTGCATCTGAATTATTGATAATAGTAAGAATTCCCTCGACTAATAAATCACCGTTATTACCAATAAAAGAATTCTTCGTATTTCCCCCAACAGCTGCTTGAGTTAAAGTTAAATTTCCATTAATTTCTACATTAGAATTCGTTCCATTCGCTACATAAACAGTACCTGCTAATCCTGTTGGCTCATGGTCTATTGTTAAGTCTCCTTCTATAACAACATCTCCTTGATTTCCAATATATACATGATTACTTGCTGCATCTCCTTGATTTAAAACAACAACACTGCCTTCAATTAAAAGGCTACTACCTGTTGCATTTCCGAGTAAAAGTCTATTCACTCCAGCGCCAGTACCAATAATATCCATCCTAACATCTCCAGAAACATAATTATCTAACGAATTATAAGCCCAGTCAATATAACTGCTTCCACTTGTAATTAAATTTAAGTCACCAATTACAGAATCTGGTAAAACATTACCCATTTGAACATAATTTGTAGACCTATTATCATAATCTAATCCCGCTTCAAATAGATTCCCTCCATGATTACCGTCATTACCGGATCCTGATTTTACCATACTCGCTGCTTCATGATAAACCGTTTCTTTTGTTAAAATTCGCGGTGAAACAAAAGAGATTTCGCCCCCCCATTCTGAAAGGTTTAAATAAAGCAAAGCATCGCCTGAAAGCGTTAATGCTTGAGCCGTTGCCCCTAATTGCGTGAAGTTTTCAAATCTTAATTGACCTGCAACAAAACCATCAGGACTAATTGATACCAATTTAGTAGTCGCCAAAGTTCCATTACCCCCCGAACGTCCAAAAGATATCCCATCACCATCAATATTACTCTGTGTTAATAAAATATGATTATTGTATTCGTTTGAACTATTTGCTGAGTTATTACAATAGATTTCATTATTTGTACTTCCGGAATTATTCTCAATAATCAACGAGTCATTGAATACAATATCTCCATTTTCTCCTAAATAAAATCGTTTAGTAACACCTACAGCATTATTAACAACATGTGTTACACCATTTATTTCTACCTGACTGTCAGTTCCCTGAGCAATATAAAAATAAGCATTATCACCCGTCGATAATTGTTCGAAATCCAATCGTCCTCCTATCGTTACATCTCCCGATACACCCAAATAAAAATTCGAACTATTTGCATCAGAATTTGATAAAATATTTACATCGCCATCAATAGTAAAGTCACTAATTGAAGTCGTACTTAAATAGATATTTCGGCTTGAAGCAGTTAGGTTCGCCGTTAAATCGCCGTCTAATTTGTTCCCGGCACTATTATAAGCAATATATATATGAGAAGTTCCGACATTATTCAACAATAAATCTCCTCTAAATTCATCAGGATTGCCATTACCCATAACAAAATAACCATCGCTTGAATTAATCAATTCAGTATCACCTTCAAAAAATGAGCCTCCTATTGAATAATCATTTGTACTACCTGTTTTTTCTAAAATTACATCGCTAAGAAAAGTAGATTCAAAAACATAAATCTGAGGAGATCTTCCGGTGAAAGCCCCTCCAAACTCAGTAGAATTACCTATCCGTAAAATAGCATCTGCTGTCAATTCTATGTCAATAGGTGTTGCACCTAATTGTGTAAAATTGTAGAATCTTAAATCGCCATCATTATAACCATCCACGCCAATATTGATTGTTTGACCTGCAGACAATGTTGATGTACCTCCACCATCTCCAAAATAGATTCCTCCGCCATCAGTAGAGTTTACAGTGATATCACCATCAAACATATTCCCTGCTACATTTTGACTCAATCTAATTGTTCCTGCTCCAGAATTGAGCAAAGTTAAATCTCCATTAAAAATATCAGGGCTTGCATTTGCAAATAGTAAATAAGCTGTACCCGAATTAGTAATACTTGTCGTGCTATTAAAAGTAACACCTCCCGTTCCAGGTGTATTACTTCCACCCGTTTGTTCAACAGTAGTGATCTCATTAAAAGTACCTCCATTAAATGCTAACCTTCCACTCACAACATCTACTTCAACATCGAAAGTAGTACCGCTAAAATATGTGATGTTGGTTGTTGTATAAGAGACTGAAGAAGTACCTGGGGTATCTTGAATTGTGCCTGATGCAAAAATACAGATATCTGTTCCAGAAACCGTTGGATTAAATACAAACCCATCTATTTCAATAGTACCTACATAGCCTGTAGTATTAATCCCATCAAATTCAGCATCAATATTTATATTACAATCGCCAATACTATTTACGTCAAAATATGCAAAATCTCCAACTGTAGGAAAAGATGCTCCGCCCGCTCCTCCACTGGTAGTAGACCAATTTGCAATATCATTCCAGTTTCCTGATCCGGGTGCTACCCAATATCTATTTGCGCCAAAGCTAAAATTGGAAACAAGTAGTATCAATAGACCAATAAAATAATGCTTTTTCATGCTTTTGAGAGTAATATATATCCGTTAAAATACTTACGTATAGTAATAAAGTTTTGTACAAATTTAACAAAAACTTAGTTTAAAGCATCAAATCAATAGATAGACGCCGCCTTATTAACGTTAAAATGCAAAAAAGGTTTGCTCGGACTTTATACCTAGATAAGTATCAATGTGTTCAGTATAGATATCTATTGAATTGAAGGTAGATGACCGATAGTTAAGGCTGGTTTACTCACAAATAATCATTAATTTTGCGTCCTACAATTTATTCCGTATAAAATGAGTAAAAAATATCCTGAGTATAAAGGTCTTAACTTACCCAATATTGCAAATTTAGTTTTAGAAGATTGGGAATCGAACCAAATTTTTAAAAAAAGTGTTGACACACGAGAAGGAAATCCTCCTTTTATTTTTACAGAAGGACCACCATCAGCGAATGGTATGCCTGGCATTCACCACGTCATGGCGCGTTCAATTAAAGATATTTTCTGTCGATACAAAACTTTGAAGGGTTTTCAAGTTAAACGAAAAGCTGGTTGGGATACGCATGGATTACCGGTTGAATTGAAGGTGGAGAAAGAACTTGGTATCACCAAAGAGGATATCGGAACTAAAATTTCTGTTGAAGATTACAATAAAGCTTGTCGCGAAGCTGTATTGAGATATACCGACGAATGGAATAAATTGACACAAAAAATTGGATATTGGGTAAATATGGATGATCCATACATAACTTATGAAAGTAAGTATATGGAAACAGTTTGGTGGCTTTTAGGTCAGTTTTACGCTAAAAATTTACTTTATAAAGGATATACAATTCAACCATATTCACCAAAAGCTGGAACAGGATTGAGCTCTCACGAAATCAATCAACCTGGTGCATATCAGGACGTGAAAGACACAACTTGTGTTGCACAATTTAAAGTGAAAGCTGGAGAGAAGGTACCGTTTAAAAATGCGAATATAGACAAGATGTATTTCATGGCCTGGACAACAACGCCATGGACTTTACCTTCTAATACTGCTTTGACTGTTGGTCCAAATATAGATTATGTATTGGTTAAGAGTTTTAATCAATATACTTTCGACCCGATTGAAGTGGTTTTAGCTAAAAATTTAGTTGGAAAGCAATTCAATAAAAAATATAAACCTGTTGATGCATCAGAAGATTTAGACTATACAGCTGGAGATAAAACAATTCCTTATCAAATTATTGGTGAATGTAAAGGGGAAGACTTGATCGGAATTCGTTACGATCAACTTTTAGATTATACATTACCATTTGAAAATGCAGATAAAGCATTTGTTATTATCGGTGGTGATTTTGTTACGACTGAAGATGGAACAGGTATCGTTCATACTGCACCGACATTTGGTGCTGATGACGCCTTGGTAGCAAAAGCAGCTGGCGTTCCTCCGATGTTGATTTTAGATGAAAATGGCCAAGGTGTGCCGCTTGTTGATTTACAAGGACGTTTTAGAAAAGAAGTCTCTGATCCTATTTTTGGTTTTGCCGGTGAATATGTTAAAGCTGAATATTTAGAAGGTGATGATGAAGCAAATGAATTAAAAATTCAACGTGAAAACCTGAAAGATATCATTGCTGACCTTAAAGGCTATATGAGTGTTGACGAAAGAATAACGCTCAAATTGAAGATAGAAAATAAGGCTTTTAAAATTGAAAAATACGAACACTCTTACCCACATTGTTGGAGAACAGATAAACCAATTTTATACTACCCGTTAGATTCGTGGTTTGTAAAAGTAGCAGACAATAGAGAAAAATTAGTCGCTTTAAATAAAACGATTAATTGGCAACCTAAAGCGACAGGCGAAGGCAGATTCGGGAATTGGCTTGAAAACGCAAACGATTGGAATTTGTCACGTTCAAGATATTGGGGTATCCCTATTCCAATCTGGACAAGCGAAGATAAAACCGAGCAAATTTGTATTTCATCAATCGAGCAATTAAAAGCAGAAGCTGATAAAGCTGTTGTTGCTGGTGTTATGGATAAAAATCCATTGGCCGATTTCGAAGTTGGCGATATGTCAAAAGAAAATTACGACCAAGTAGACCTACATAAAAACTATGTTGACGAAATCACATTGGTTTCAGCTACTGGGCAGCCACTTAAAAGAGAAGCAGATTTAATTGATGTTTGGTTCGATTCAGGATCAGTCCCTTATGCACAACATCATTATCCATTTGAAAATAAAGAATTAATTGATAGTCGCAAAGGTTTTCCGAGTGACTTTATTGCGGAAGGTGTTGACCAAACTAGAGGTTGGTTTTATACACAACATGTAATTGCCGGATTAATTTTCGATTCTGTAGCCTACAAAAACGTAATGTCTAACGGACTTGTTCAAGACAAGAACGGGCATAAAATGTCAAAAAGTAAAGGAAACGCTGTTGAACCTTTTGAAATTCTTGAAAAATATGGTCCAGATGCCACACGTTGGTATATGGTAACAAATGCACAACCTTGGGACAATTTAAAATTTGACGAAGAAGGTATCACTGAAGTTCAACGTAAATTTTTTGGTACCCTATACAATACTTATTCGTTCTTCTCACTTTATGCAAATATTGATAATTTCAATTTTAAAGAGGATGAAATTTCTATTGAAAAACGTCCAGAAATTGACCGTTGGATTTTATCTAAATTAAATACATTAATACAAACTGTCGACGAAGCTTTTGAAGCTTATGAACCAACAAAAGCAGGAAGACAAATTCAACTTTTTGTAACAGACGAATTATCGAATTGGTATGTTCGTTTATGTAGAAGAAGATTCTGGAAAGGTGACTATTCGACAGATAAAATATCTGCTTATCAAACCTTATATAGATGTTTGGAAACAGTTGCCATTTTAAGCGCACCGATTGCGCCATTTTTCATGGATAAATTGTTCCAAGATTTAAATTCAGTATCCGGAAGATTTGATGTTGAGTCGGTTCACTTAACTGATTTTCCTGTTGCCAATACGAAAGAAATTGATTTAGACCTTGAGGAAAAAATGAGCATCGCTCAAAAAATATCGTCAATGGTATTAAGTCTTCGTAAAGGCAAACAAATAAAAGTAAGGCAGCCATTACAAAGAATAATGGTGCCGATTCTTAACGAAGATTTTGCGAGAAGATTAGAAGATGTAAAAGACATCATCCTCTCAGAAACAAACATCAAAGAGATTGAGCTATTAAAAGATACAGAAGGTGTTCTGATCAAAAAAATTAAACCTAATTTTAAAACAATTGGACCGAAGTATGGCAAACAAATGAAAGCCATTGCTGGTCTAGTTAACCAATGGACAGGTGCAGATATTTCTGCAGTTGAACAAAATGATGGTTGGAAAGGTGAGTTAAATGGAGAGGTTATTGAGCTAGTATTAGAGGATTTCGAAATTAGCACAGATGACATTCCAGGTTGGTTGGTTAGTTCTGAAGGTAAAATTACTGTAGCTTTAGATATTACACTATCTGACGAGCTAAAAAGCGAAGGAATTGCTCGTGAATTGGTCAGCAGAGTTCAAAACTATCGTAAAGAAAGCGGTTTAGAAGTAATGGATAAAATTAATCTATCATTCCAAACAAACGATAGTATTAAAGCGGCGATTGAATCGAATGCCGATTATATTTGTGAAGAAGTTTTAGCAGAAGGAATTGATTTTACGACTTTAAAAGCTGAAGAAAATATTCTTGCAGATTTAGAAGAAGGAGATGTAATCATACGTTTAGTAAAAGTTTAAATCTTTTATAATTCAGCTAGTTATTACAATTTATCTTCTATTTTAGTGCATCTAAAATAGTTTTGATGAAGCAAATTTCTGTGTTTTTAAAGTCTACTCTTGTTACCTGCTTGCTTGTATTTTCTACCTTTTCTTTTGGTCAACAAAGTAAGGAAGCCGAATTAGATTCATTGCTCGGACTTGCAACCAACACCAAGGTAGAAGACAGTCTTCGTATTGAAACATATTATCGTTTAGCAAGAGAATTTGTATTCAGCAATCCGGACTCAGCAGAGTATTTTGTATATAAAGGACTGGAAATTTCTGAACGGATAAAGAATAAGAATGGCTTAGGCGAAGCTTATGGTTGGATAGGATATTTAAATGCCGAAAAGGGCAATATTGCAACAGCAATTGAATTTAACCTAAAAAGCCTTTATTTAGCAGAGGAGCAAGGCTTAATTAGCAACTACCCCGTCATTCTTAATAACCTTGCCCAATTACATACCAATATTGGAAATGATGACCAGGCCTATGAATATTATTTAGAATGTGTTGAAATCAATTCTGAATTAGGTGAATTAACAAGTCTAGCCACCAACTATAATAACATTGGATCTTATTTTAGAACTAAGGAAGATTTTAAGTCCGCTTTAAATTATTACCGGAAATCTATAGATATCAGAAATGAGTTAAAAGAGTATGCCGGCATATCTTACACATATAGTAATATGGGGAGTGTCTATGAACAAATTGGAAATTTAGATACAGCGCTGTATTTTTATAAAAAAGGATTTAGAATAAGAGATTCATTAAACCTTAACAAGGCCAAAGCCCTATCATTATATAAAATAGGGAATATTTACTTGCAAAAGAAAGACTATGCCAAAGCAAAGAAATTCGCTGATCGTTCGTATCAGATAGCCTCAAAATGGGGATATAAATACGAAACTCACGAATCAGCAAAACTACTATACAAAATAAATAAGCAACTGGGCAAACATCAACTCGCCTTAAACTATTTCGAAATTTATTCAACAATCCGAGATAGCATCAACAACATCGAAAATCAAAGGGCAACATTGCAAAGTAAATATCAATTTGAATACAATAAAAAACATTTATTAGATAGTTTAGAGAAGGATAAAATATTACTTGAAAATAAACTTTTAGACGAAGAGAACAAAGTAAATCTTAGTCGTATGTCTGTTCAACGTTTATGGTTAACAATTGCTGTATTAGGCATTATCATATTAATTATAATAATTTTTGCTTCACGTAAAAACTCAAAAGCGAGGATGGATAATCTCCGTGCCGAAATTAAGTTAAGACTGAATGAAACTTTAAAATTAAAAGATGAAATTGACTTGATAAGCGAATCATCTCCTCAGTCAGCCTTCCCTCATGATTTAAATATTGTTCTACATGATAAATTAACTGAACGAGAACAAGAAATTTTAGATGCCTTGGTTTTAGGATTATCAAATAAAGAAATTGGCGAGAAATTATTCCTTTCTGTGAATACAATTAAAACACATATACTAAGTCTTTACACCAAGTTAGATGTAAAAAATAGAACACAGGCTGCTATTAAAGGGAGTTTATTAAAAATTCAAGAAAACCAGTGATTTTATTGAATTTCACCCAATCGGGTGAAGCTCATTTTTATGTTTTGAAATATGTTTGCTGCATTATTATTAATTAAAACAGCTAAACATGAAACATTCATTACTAATCTTTATCGGACTATTATTTTTCGGCATTAATGCCAATAGTCAATTATCATTAACAAAATTTAAAAATGCCGTTACATCAACAACAGGTTCAACGAACACACAATCGAGTAGTTTAAACAGCAATTCAAATTCTTCAACCTCAAACGTTAACACTTCTAAAACAACGCCAAAATTTTCAGCACCCGGTCGTGAATGGTATGTGAGTAGAACACGTGGTACAGGACAGTTAGGCACTAAAGAAAAACCAGCAAAAGATTTAGGAAATATCATCCATCACTTAAAACCTAATGACATTATATATATCGCTGCAGGAACTTATACAAGTAAAGGTGATAGAGGTGCAGATGAAATCAACGTACCTGTTAAAATTTACGGTGGTTATGACGATAATTTTACAACGAGAGATCCTTGGGGTGCATACAAAACTATTTTTACTGGTGTAAATGAATATATGAAGTCTACTGATCCTAGAATTTATATTAGAACAGATCAACAAAGAGAAGATAATGGTCAATTATCAGAAGGGTCTGAAATTGTTGTGGACGGAATTATTGTGGACAATGGACCACGAAATAGATACCATGAAAATAAAGATTTGGCAATTAGACGTCAAGCAAGCCCTCCTTCAGGACAAAATCCAGCACCAGAATCAGGTGGAATTGTAATTACCCCTAGTAAGTATACAAATATCACTGTTAAAAATTGTGTTGTGATGAATACTGCTCCAACACAAGGCGCGCTATCTGTTCGTGTTCATAAAGGCGGAAAAGCCTTGATTCAAAACAATTTTTGCATTAACAATACAGGTAATGCCATCCAATGTCTAACAGGTTATATGGGTAGCGATCCTAACGAAATTCCAGAAATTATAGTGAGTCAAAACACAACATTATTCACTTGGAAACACGATGCTATTGCAAGTTATGGAGGGAACGGCTGTAAACTAGATCAGAATCTAAAAGTGACATTACAAAATAACGTATTTGGCTTCGGTCATATGGGTGGTGTTTACAGTCAAAGCACACCTTTACTAATGAATAATAACTTGTTCACAGGTAATTCAAAATACGACTTGAAAGAGCGTAATACGATGATGAATGTAAACGAAATTTTAGATGAATCAGTAAATCTTGATCAAAACAGTGAAGGAAACGAATCTGCAGTCATTAAAATTAATGTTGATCCAAGATGGGCGAATATATACGGAAGCCGTAAAGAAATAAGCAGAGCAGATGTTGATGCAGCTGCGACTGCAAGTAATTCTGGCGCTAACCAACTAAGAAGTATGTTAGGATTGAATTTACAAGGAAATAGTGTAGGTATGGATGCGGAAGTATTCCTACCAAAAATTACTATCGAAGAAGGACTACCTGCCGGCTTATTACCTTGGAACGGTAAAGGTTGTCAAAAACCGACATTTAAGTAGCTGTTTTAGGGATAATAACCCCAAAATAAGCCTCCCGTTCATGCCCTATTAAAAGGACGGGAGGTCTTTTTATTTTGCTAAAAACCCTAATCCAACCGGATTATTTAGCATCCACCCTGTAATACTCAAACGTTTTTCATTGGTCATTGCAACCTCATGTAATACATCCGCACTCTTAAATAAAATCAATCGATTTTTTATAGGCTCAACCACTATTTTACCTTTCTCTTTATGAATGATTAACTCTCCTCCATCTCCTTTTTTCCAATCCTCATTCAAATACAAGACAAAGGAAATTATTCGATTATTCCTTTCTTTAAATTGATCTACGTGTTTTTTATAAAATGTTCCAGCCGGATAATGTGCTAAATGACATTCAAAATCTGATAAACTAACAAAGCACAATCGTCGAATTTGATCCATCATTTCCTGTATCATCGAAAAATATGCAGATAGTTCATTCTCCTCTAACCAATAAACATAATCACCTCGAATTTTTTTCTCAACAACATGTAATCCCATCGCTCCAATTCCAGCCTTCTCAAGATCATTTGCAACCAATTTTTCTTCAAAAAATGTTGAAATTTCTTGAAACATATCGTCATCGATAAAATTGTCAATCACAACAAAGTCTTCCTCCGCTATGGCATCCATCCACGCTATATACTGTTCTTCTTTAAAATAATTCATTTAAACCAATTAAAATCGCGGTAAGCTAGTCATAAATATCATTCAGCTTTATAAAATTTTAAATTTCTGCCGCTTTAAGAATTTGATTAATTTATTTCCCTATTCTAAAATTGTATTCGCACATTCAACAACAAAATTAAATACTGATCCCCAACTTATTAGAAAGAATATACGTCATTTAATTATTTATGTGTTTTTTCATATCTAAAAAAAATGGTACTTTACAGAAAAAATATTTGTTTACACATCTAATGAAAAAGATATTATGAAAAGAATAATTTTATTAGCTGTTTTAATTTCAATAGTTATTGGTGTAGGTATAGGATATTATTTTTACAATAAGAAAGTCCCTACTTTAGATGATTTTAAACCTGACTATAAGATATCCGCGAACGACTTAACCTTGGCATTTGAAAATGATGAGGCCGCGGCAACAAATAAATACGAAGACAAAATTATTGAAGTGACCGGTATAATTCAGAGCATTAAAAATGATTCAACCAACTCTAACATTATTCTTGAAGCTGATTTGGCGATGATGGGTGGCGTTAATTGTTCATTTAAGTATATACAAGATAACAGTATAAAAAAAGGGGATGAAGTTATAGTTAAAGGTCGCTGTCAGGGCTATTTAATGGACGTGATTTTGAATAATTGTATTTTAGTAGAATTAGAATGATAAAAAAAACAATAGTATTTGGCGCAATTATTGCCGTTATAAGTTCGTGTTATAAAGATAACGAGGAAGATTTGTATAAAGATTCGGAATGTGATGTGACTGATGTAAGCTTTTCGGAAGACATAATGCCAATCATTAACGCAAGTTGCGCAACTGTAGGTTGTCATATTGCTGGTGGAAGTGGAAATGGAGAATTTATAAATTATGCGCAAGTTTTTACAAAAGTAGAAAATGGATCTTTAATGAATCGAGTCGTGACCTTACGCGATATGCCCCCGTCTGGCAGTTTAACTGATTGTCAAATTGAACATTTTGAACAATGGATCAATGATGGAGCATTAGATAATTAAATAATAAAAAAATTAAACGATGAAACGAATAGCAATTTTAGCCTTTTTAATCGGATTTAGTAGCATAGCTATGAGTCAAAAGGTAATGACGCGAAGTGGAAAAGTAACTTTTCATTCAGAAGCTACTTTAGAGAATATAGAGGCTGTAAACAATCAAGTTTCTAGTGCAATTAATGTCACTAATGGTGACCTTGCATTTACAATGCTTATGAAAGCTTTTACATTTGAAAAAGCCTTAATGCAAGAACATTTTAACGAAAAGTATGTTGAAAGTGATAAGTTTCCTAAATCTAATTTTAAAGGCAGTATTATAGATTTTGATGTTGCAAAGCTCACAACAAAGCCTACTGAGTTTACAGTTACAGGTACTTTAACCATTCACGGAGAATCTAAAGAGATCACTGTCAAAGGATTCATTCTAAAAAATGCTGCGGGTGATATTGAAGCAACTTCAACCTTTCTAATTAATTTAAGTGATTTCAAAATTGAAATACCATCAACCGTTAAAAATAACATCAGTAATAGTATTGAAATTAGAGTTAAAATGACTTATGAGCCAGTATAAATCAAAGTTTTTCTGTTTAGCAATCATCATTATTTCAACATTAAATGCCGCTTGGGCGCAAGACGATTTATTGGATTTACTTGAAACTGATGAACCTGCTGTAGATTATACAATTGCAACATTCAAATCAACCAAAGTGGTCAGCGGCCATTCGGTTGAAACAAACGCGAAAGGTGTTTTACAATCGACAATTGGTCATAGATTCGGCAGAATTAACGGTGGGTATCAAGAAATGTTTGGAATAGACAATGCTACCATTCGTTTTGGTTTTGATTATGGACTAACCGACAATATGAATATCGGTTTTGGTAGATCATCTTATCAAAAAACATATGATGGCACCTTCAAGTGGAAATTGCTGAAACAAAAATCCGGTGCAGAAAACTTTCCAATCACCGCAACATGGGTGAGTAGTATTTATATCAACTCTCAAGCTTGGCCTGAACCAGATCGGGAAAATTTTTTTTCTAGCCGATTATACTATCATCATTCGGTTTTATTGGCAAGAAAATTTTCTAACCTTTTTTCAATTCAATTAATGCCTACCATCGTTCATAGAAATTTAGTAAAAACAGCGAAGGATAAGAATACCGTTTTTTCTATGGGTGCAGCAACATCAATTCGCTTAACAAAATCCCTTCGCTTGAATGCGGAATATTATTTTATTCCTTCAGGCCAAATTGAAAGTACAATTGGCGGAGAAAAAGTTCAAAACTCATTATCGGTAGGAATAGACATTGAAACTGGCGGTCACGTTTTTCAATTGCACATTACAAATAGCAGAGGGATGACAGAAAAATACCTGATTGGTGAAACAACAGGTAATTGGCTAAAAGGTGATATTCACTTTGGGTTTAATGTTACGCGTGTTTTTACACTCATTAAACCTAAAGAATTTAAAGATCTTTAATCCACACCCAACTTATCTTATTAATAGCATCTACCTCAACAAGCCTTGCTTAAACAAGGTGAAAGATTAATTCGCAGATTAGTAAATATAAAAAAGTGGCTCAACCTAAGTCGAACCACTTCATTTACTATGTTTTTTTGATTTTCTTAAATTAGAATCAGCTCCTTATCTCAACACATTTGTTTCTTTTCCGAACTGACGAACAGAGATGAAAACGGCTATCGCAGCCAATGCAATTAAGGTGATAAACGTAATCGCTAAAGGAATCATCTCAATATTTCCAGCAATTATCGCTTTGGTAGCAAGAACAACATTCACAATTGGAACAAAAGCCAATGTTGCGTTCAATTCTATTCCTGGAATAAACCCGACCATTGCAGGTAAGATAACTGCCATGTTTAATGGCGTTAAAATACTTTGCGCTTCTTTAAAAGATCTTGAATAAACTGAAATTGGAATCATAATTCCCGCAAAGAAAATAGCCAAAGGAATTAATAAGACATACAAAGTTAGGATCAATTCTGTTGACAACATGCCACTAATCACATCCATCATCTCGCCTCCTTCTTTCACCATTTTAAGACTTAAAAACAAACCTATTAGTGCGACGGTGGCACTAATCAATCCAAAAGCAGTAACAACTATCATTTTACCTAATAATATGTGCAAACGATTCACTGGTGTTGTCAATAAAGTCTCAAGCGTTCCTCTTTCCTTCTCCCCAGCGAATAAATCAATAGCCGGCAACATACAACCCATAAAACAAAAGGCCATAAATAAATATGGTAGAATTCCACCAGCGTATTTACCAATTACCTCTTTTAGTGAACTTTGGTTAAGTAAATTAATCTTTATCGGTTTAATAAACATAGGAGCCAATGACTTTTCAGACAGTCGTTTATTGATCAAACGCTCTTCTTGTTTTTCAAGCAATACATTAAATCGGTCGTACTCTTCAGAGTCTGCTTGACGATAAAACAAATCAAAACTTGCTTGATTACCTGCATTAAAGTCATCATCAAAGGTTGGTGTAAGTCCAATTCCCAAATTAATTTCTTGACTAACAACATCTGCTCTTAAAGCTGCCGTATCTGTATAGGCAATAAAATTATAATTTGGAGACATGGCTAAACTATCGATCATTTCAGACGACTGATTGTTCAACACGTAACCAATTTTTAATTCTTTCGCTGCTGCTTTCTCCATTTCTGAAGATTGCACCGTTGTCATTATATTTATAATTAATGGAAAAGCCAATAATGGAATCAGAATCATCCTTACTAGCGTTCTTTTATCTCGAAAAGTGTCGAGAAATTCTTTTTTGGCAACAATTAATATCTTTTTCATCTTAAAAATGGATCAATTTTAATTTTCTCTAACAATTCGTATAAATTCTTCGGTCAACGATTCCGTTTGCATTTGTGCTCTGAAATTTTTCATTGTATCCGTATAAAGCAATTTTCCTTTATTGATAATAGCCAAGTCATCGCATAACAAATCAACCTCCGACATAATATGAGATGAAAAGATTACAGTTTTACCTGCTGTTTTACAATCTCGAATTAGTTTAATAATGTTTTCTGCAGTGATCACGTCAAGTCCTGAAGTTGGTTCGTCAAAAACAACGACAGAAGGATCATGAATCATTGTTCTAGTAATAGAAACCTTCTGTTTCATTCCTGTTGACAATTCACCAATTTTTTTATTCTTAAAATCATGCATATCCAACAGGTCATAATAACGCTCTTTTCTTTCTGCAAAATCCGATTTAGAAACGTCGTTTAAGTCAGCAAAATATTTCAACACCTCATCTGGCGTCAATCTTTCATACAAACCTGTGGACCCTGTCAAAAAACCAATATTTTTTCGCACTTCTTTGGCTTGTTTAACAATATCATATCCTGCAATTTCGGCAGAACCTGAGCTTGGAGATACCATCGTAGAAATCATTCTTAATGTCGTAGTTTTACCCGCTCCATTTGGTCCTAAAAGTGAAAATATTCTTCCTGGTTGACATTCAAATGAAATTTTGTCAACTGCAACTGCATAATCTCCAGTTGCGTTGGATTCTTTTCGCTGTTTCTTGTTCAGCTTGAACTGTTTTGATAAATTTTGAACTTTAATCATCTTTGCTATCTTATTCTGTAAAAGTCAGTGTTCAAAACTAACATTAATGTTTTGATAAAGTCGTTGACAAAACTGTTTTTCACATACTTTAAGTTTCTATTTTTGTAAAAACTGAAATTAATGCCCTTCAACCTCAAAGTACTATCTGCTATTATTATTTGCTCTTTTAGCTTTATAATTGCTTCATGCGGAACAAAAAGCAACTCTCAAACTGTTCAAGTTAAGCAAGACACCGTTATTATCATTCCTCCCGTTATTGAATATGGGTTTACCCTCGATTCTTTTCGTGTTGTTAGAGATACTGTTCAGCCAAATTGGACGCTTAGTCACATGCTTGCTCCTTATGGGGTTTCGCAATGGGATATCAATCAAGCGGCAGACCTTGCTGCAGATTCGACTGTTGGTTTAAGATATGTTAAAGAAGGAACTCCATATATTATTTTATCAGGATTAAAGGATACTTCAAATAAAGTACAATATTGTATTTACCCTATGAATTTGGTTGATTATGTAGTGTTTACGTTTACTGACTCTATAGAAGTTGAGAAACGATCAAAACCAAATATGATTACTGAACATATTATGTCGGGTGAAATTATCAAAAATTCGAACCTAACATTCGCCCTTGATCAGCAGATTAAGAATATTAATATGACTGGAGAAATGGCAGAATATATTGCTGGCGTTTTTGCATGGACCATCGATTTCTTTAAATTACACCCTGGAGATGAGTTTAAAGTAATTTATGATGAAAAGTCTGTGGATGGCTTGCCTTATTCGGTAGGTGGAATTTCTGCAGCTTGGTTCAATCACCAGGGGAATGAGTTTTACGCCTTTGAATATATGATTGATTCAGCAACGAATAAAGTGGGCTATTTCAATGAAGAAGGCAAAGAAATGAAACGTCCATTTTTAATGGCGCCAGTTCAATATTCTAGAATAAGTTCTGGATTTAGTGGAAGACGTTTTCACCCGGTTCAAAAAAGATGGAAAGCACATTTAGGAACAGATTATGCAGCTCCGAAAGGAACACCAATTATGTCAACAGCAGATGGAACTGTGATAGCAGCAGCGTATACTAGAGGGAACGGTAACTATGTAAAAGTAAAACACAACGATACTTACACCACACAGTATTTGCATATGACAGGATTTGCAGCAGGTATCAAAAAAGGAACTTATGTAAAACAAGGGCAAACTATTGGATATGTAGGAAGTACTGGTCTTGCAACTGGTCCACATGTTTGTTATAGATTCTGGAAAAATGGCAAACAAATTAATCACCGCGCAGAGAAGTTCCCTTCTTCTGTTCCGATGGTAGATTCGTTATTACCACATTATTTAGAATATATCGCCCCAATCAAAGCGAAACTAGATTCGATGAAGGTGACACCTTACATCGAAGAACCTTTTATGTAGTTGCTTTATTTAGATATTTTTCTGAATACATAAATTAGAATTACAGCGCCGATTGTTGCTGTAATGATAGATCCTATCCATCCTGATGATCCTGAAAGTCCTACTAAACTGAAAAGCCATCCGCCAGCAAAACCTCCTACAATACCAAGTAAGATATTCCATACTACACCTTCCGATTTAGACTTCATAATCAGTCCGGCTAACCAACCAGCTATTCCTCCAATAATTAAAGATGCTATCCAACCCATAATTTATATTTTATAATTTTGAGTTAAGATATGGATTATTATCAAAATCGCCTTATTTCTTCCAAAAACTCCACCAAGTGGGATAGAAAGTATAGGTTATTTTTAAAGTAGATAATTCCGGTTGAATATCTGCTTCGTAATATTTAATTTCATCATTATTTGCCAGATACCCTTTAAAAGATTGAGAAGGAATCGCATTCAAGCCATATTCGAATGACGCAGAAAATTCATGTCGCCTAATTTTATCTTTATAGATTGTATAGTTAATTCCCAACATCAATTCGAAAGTTTTATAAGGGTCGAAATTGTTCGAATTACGAGAAAATTTATAATATAAAACATCCTCTCCGCTATATCGCGGTTCCCAATCTGATCCAGAACTTAGCGAAGTCGGCAATCCTTTTGTTAAAATAACACCTACTTCATACGACCATTTAAATTTTTTATTTGTTGGAATTTCTAATCTACCAATTATTGGGATCTGCCACGCAATAATATCAGATCCCATATAAAACCCACCGTTGGATTTGAGTTGAGGAAAATCAAAATTGTTCAATTTAAATTTGTAAACTTTTCTCTGGTAGCCTATTCCAGTTCGCAACGACCAAAGTTTATTAAACCGCAATAGCACGGGCAATGAAAGTGTTTCTCCAAATTGAGGTGTCGTTCCATAAAGTTTGTTCTCGTATGTCGATTCACCTTTATGAAAAAAACTGAGTCCAGCGCCTACCTTCATTCCAACCTGCAAACGTTGCGCAAATATTGTAGTCATTGAAAATAATACAATTAAAAAAACACTTACTTTCATTATAAAATCTTTAACCACGTTAACTCATTTAGATTATGATTATTATCTAAATTGTTGTAATAATTTTATCCTTCAAACGTTCTAAATCAATATGAAATTCCTTTTTATCATACTTTTCATAGGAAATTTAGCTTGGTCCCAAGAAATCACCTATTCTCCAGGCCAGAAAGTTGATATCGTAGTCGCTTCAACTTATTATAATACCGAGTATATATATCTTAAAAACACAACCAAATCGAATATTGAGCTTGAATATGCCTTAGTTGATCATGATTTTAATAAAGATTGGAGCATAACTTTATGCACAAATTTATACTGCTTTAATCATTTGAATGAATTCGGATTATTGGGTAATCTAGCACCTAACGAAGAGGCTTTTATATCGATTAACTTATCCGTGAACGAATCAATAGGTACAGGGAAAGTTAGATACTTAGTAACCTCACCACAATTGCCAGAAATGAGTGATACGGTTACTTTTATTTATACCGTAACTGAAACAGGTAAATTACCTGCTGGCCCTGAGGTCAAAATTAATTTTCAAAATGAAAGCCTCACTGTCTTTGTGTTAAATAGCGCTTTTGTGGGTCTTATCGAAATTTACAATTATGGTGGTCAATTGATGTTCCAGGATGAATTGACGCCAATTACAGCTATCTCATTTAGAGATTTTCCTCCGGGTATATATATAGCCGTAATTCGTAAGGAAGATGGGCAAGCTATTACTCAAAAGATTGCACATAATTAGTTAACGAATTTATCCCCATCAATGGGGTGAAATATCACAGCACTTTCTTAAACATCGAGCGACTAACCCGTTGTCATTAATTAAATAACAATTGATTTACAATTACTTATCGAATTATTTACGAATACACACCCTTAATGGAACTAAATTTGTGAATGGTATAATCACAATATTAAAAGAGTCGATTATGAAAAATTTAACAAGCAAAATCATTTTAGCAGCAATAGTATTACTTGCGCACCCCACTTTTGCCCAAGTTGGCATAGGTATAAAAGCAGGTATTGGTACTGGCAATATTTATATAAGTCAAGATGAAATTGAAGGAGAATTGAGAGGTGATAATGTTTTAGGATACGAAGCTGGAGCCTATTTACTTTTCCAAAAAAACATTGTTTACTTTCGCCCAGAAGCCCTTTACCTTTTTAGACAAGGCGAGTTAAACGATATTGACAAATCTAAAATTAGTTACCATCGAATTGAAGTTCCTTTGATTTTTGGTATAGAATTGCCTGGTCCATTAGCCATTGAAGGCGGTCCAACTTTTCATCATATTTTAAAAGTTGACCAAGCATACAATAATGATTTAACCATTCAAAAAAATGGCGTTGGTTATAGAATTGGTCCAGCACTGAGGTTTGGTCGCTTATCAATTTATGCTAATTATGAAGGACTTGCTTTCTCAGGAGGTGACGGAACAAAATTAAAAGAACCGTATAGATTAAACTTCGGTGTACAAATTGGCTTAGGTCATAATGGGAATTTAGATTAAAATCTAAATGAATTCTCTAGTCATTTTTTATCGCGTTTGCGACATTTTTAGCAATGTCTTTTCGACCCTTTTCAGCATAATGCTCGGTAGGGAAATCCTTATCCACATATAAACTATCCGGAACGGTTTCTAAATTATCAACTACCACTACCCCTTTGCGACCATAATAATTGACCAATAAGTCGCGGTTTTCACGCATAAAATAAACCAATTCTTCACCGACTAATCTTTCAGCTTTCTCCGTGTTCTCGCCCATTAAATTAAATACTAAATTCCAATTCCTTTGTTTCGCTAAAGCAACAATTGCATCAAAATCTTGAATTCGAGGATTGTTTAACGTATCAATTTGAAAACCATAAGTCTTAATAAATTGCGTGGTAATGATCGTTTGATATTGATCAATATTTCCTGAAGAATCTTTGATAGGATTCATCGCTTGCCAATAATCCCAGTCCTTAACGTTTTTATGAGGAAATGGAAATGGTACTTTAAATTCATCCGCTAACCATTGCCCTTTAAATTGTCTTTCTCTTTCTTGTTTCGACTTGATATCATAATCCTTAAAAGACAACATTAACCTATTGACTAAAGGTGAATTGTTACGCATCAATACTAAGCCTCTCTGCAGTGGGGTTTCTAAATCCGAATAAATCCATTGCGCGTTAAATGACCTTAAATTTAAAGTAACAATTACTGTTTTGGCCTCATTTTTAGCAGGAATTTGATTCAAAATCGCGTAATAAATTCCGCTATGACTAGCAGGTTTAGTAATGTCAACGACATCTAAGTCCGGTAAATATTCATTGATAAATTCAGAAATTGCCCGTTTGTCCCTATCCTTTTCTAAATATGTGACGTTAGATGATTCTCCGAGGTATATTATATCAACATTCTGCGGCAACGAATTGACTTGCTCAGCGATATCAGAATATTTTGTTAGATCAGCTTTGAAAAAGAAATATTGATAAATATAATTCATCCCTACCAACAAAATTGCAAGTAATAATACTTTAAATCCGATTCGTTTTAATATCCCGTTCTCCATATTTAAAATTGAAAATAAATAAATGGATGATTCTCAACACCAGAAAAAACGATAATGGCAAAAATCAAAATAGAATAAATACTCCAACGAATGATGCCATTCTTCTGGCCAACCCATGAATCAAAACGCTTGTTGTACAATAAAATATCACTCAATAAAAATAACGACAAGAAGATCCAAACGGTATTCGGTATGATAAAATTATTGCTCTCCATATCAAAATTACGACCTAAATTCTCAAAGATGAACAAGGCTTCGTCCAAACTTTGGCTTCTAAAAAACACCCAAATAAAAGTGACCAAAACAAACGTTTTAATTGCCATTAAAATGTGTCTAACAGAAAACGGTTTAATATCATTCGATAATTTCAATTGTTTATTCAAAATGGATTCTATTAAATAGACAATACCATATAGAGCACCCCAAATTATGAAAGTCCAATTTGCACCATGCCATATCCCACTTACAATAAAAACAACAAAAATATTGAATATCCATCTGGCCCATTTAACACGATTTCCTCCCAAAGGAAAATAGACATAATCTCTAAACCAAGTAGACAAAGAGATATGCCAACGTTGCCAAAATTCCGCAATATTAATTGATAGATAAGGCGTTTTGAAATTATCCATTAAACGGACACCCATAATCAAAGCTGCTCCAATTGCAACCAACGAATAACCATAAAAATCACTGTAAATTTGGAATGAATACATAAACATTCCCGTTAAAATTTCGAGTGAAGAATGAATTGTAGGGTCGGCATAAATTTGATCGACAAATGTGCCAATATTATCAGCAATCACCATTTTTATGAATAAACCATACAGAATTAAGCGCATGCCATTGGCTACATTATCATATTCTAAAGTATGTTTCTTTTTTAATTGTGGTGTTAACTGCGAAAAACGCTCTATCGGACCGGCCACTAACTGCGGAAAATAAGAGACGTATAAAGCAAAATACCCCAAATGTCTTTCCGCCTGTTGTCGTCCATTGTAAACATCAATTGAATAACTTAAAGTTTGAAAAGTATAGAATGAAATACCAACAGGTAAAAGAAAATCGAGGTGTGGAAAATTAAAATCAATTCCAAAAGATTGAAACATGCCGTTCGCATTATTTGTTGCGAACGAATAGTACTTAAAAAAGAATAAAAGTCCCAAATTAGTTGCGATACTCATTAACAACCATGGTAATCGTTTCTTTTTTTGATTAATTCTCTCCATTTTTAATGCAATGAAATAATCAACCAAGGTTGAAAAGAGGATCAAAAAAATGTATTCTACTTTCCACGACATATAGAAAAAATAGCTCGCAGCCAATAATAAAATCCATCTGAATTTATGCGGTGTTAGAAAATATAGAATTAACACCGTAGGTAAAAAGAGAATAAAATCGAAAGAATTAAATAACATGCCTAACTATTGACGCCTATTCGAACGTATTTATTATAAATCGTAAAGTTAAATTAAAAATATTACGCTTTAAAAAATCTATCACTTATCCAACACGTAACACTTAAAATCTGGCATAAAATAATTCTAATTCCTTCAATTATCATGAGATTTCACACGAATAATTAACAAAATGCCACATTTATTAAAAAATTGCTGTTTTTTATTTATAATTCAATGGCTAATACCTTATAAAAGCATAAATTTGTACTCTTGCTTGACTTGACTTCACCATTTCCTTTTTTGAATTATTGTTCATTTAACTTTTTTGGTATTGAACAGTCCTAGTAAGACTTATAGTAAACCCGTATTTAAACAGAAGATGGCAGACCAAAAAAGTATCAAGAATGCGCTAATTTCAGTATTTGACAAAAGTGGATTAGATACAATCGTAAAAAGACTAGACGAATTAGGTGTAACTATTTATTCGACTGGAGGAACTCAGAAATTTATCGAAGAACTTGGAATTAAAGTTGAGCGTGTTGAAGATTTAACTTCATATCCTTCAATTTTAGGTGGTCGAGTAAAGACCTTACATCCAAAAGTATTTGGAGGAATCCTTTCTAGAAGAGATAATGCGCAAGACCAAGAGCAAACAGCAGAGTTTGAAATTCCAGATTTAGATTTAGTAATCGTAGATCTTTATCCTTTTGAAGCGACTGTAGCTTCAGGCGCAAGTCAGGCGGATATTATTGAAAAAATTGATATTGGTGGTATCTCATTAATTAGAGCTGCTGCAAAAAATTATAATGATGTAGTAATCATTCCTTCTCAAAGTGAATATGAAACTTTCGAGCAAATCATCACAAAAGGAGATGGAAGTACGACATTAGCGGAGAGAAAAGCATTTGCCCGTTCGGCATTTGAAGTTTCTTCGCATTACGACACACATATTTTTAATTACTTCAATCAAGGAGAGAAAGATGTGTTTAAACAGAGTATTGGGCAATCGCAAGTTTTAAGATATGGAGAAAATCCACATCAAAAAGGTGTGTTTTATGGTGAATTAGATGCCATTTTTGATAAATTACACGGGAAAGAACTTTCTTATAATAATTTATTAGATGTTGATGCGGCAGTTCAATTGATGGCTGATTTCAAAAACAGTGATCCAACTTTTGCTATATTAAAACACAATAACGCTTGTGGTTTGGCAACACGTTCAACAATCAAAGCGGCTTATCTTGATGCTTTAGCAGGTGATCCAGTTTCAGCTTTTGGAGGAATATTAATTTCCAATACAACAATTGACAAGGCAACTGCCGAAGAAATTAATACTTTGTTTTGTGAAGTTGTAATTGCACCGAAATATGATGAAGATGCATTGCCAATTTTGAAAGAAAAGAAGAATAGAGTAATACTCGTTCAAAAAGATGTGGAGTTACCTAAAAAACAATTTCGTACAATCTTAAACGGGGTACTTGAACAAGATAAAGATACAATTACGGATCTAAAAGTAAATTTTGAGACACGTACAACGACTGCACCTACAGCGCAAGAATTAACGGATTTAGAATTTGCCAATAAATTGGTAAAGCATACAAAATCGAATACAATTGTTTTAGCAAAAAATGGACAACTTTTAGCAAGTGGAACAGGACAAACTTCACGTGTTGATGCGTTAAATCAAGCGATTCATAAAGCGCAATCGTTTAATATGGATTTAAAAGGAGCAGTTATGGCTTCAGATGCATTTTTCCCATTTCCAGATTGTGTTGAAATAGCTTTTAATGCAGGAATCACTGCTGTTGTTCAACCAGGCGGATCTATTAAAGATGAATTGTCGATTGATTATTGTAATAAAGTTGGAATGAGCATGGTATTTACTGGGAATAGACATTTTAAACACTAGTAAATTAAACAGAGAATTTAGATAAGGTAACCTTATGTGTTACTTATCAGTATATAAGAGTGACTTAAAATAAATTAAATCGGAAATAATAACATCGAATGGGGCTATTTGATTTTTTAACACGTGAAATTGCAATTGACTTGGGTACTGCAAATACACTAATTATCATGAATGATAAGGTAGTAGTAGATGAACCCTCGATTGTTGCAAGGGATATACAAACTGGGGCGTTTGTAGCTATTGGAAAAACAGCACAACAAATGCACGGTAAAACGCATAAATTAATCGAAACTATTCGCCCGTTAAAGGATGGTGTTATTGCTGATTTTGAATCTGCCGAACAAATGATTCGAGGCATGATTAAAATGATCCATACAGGAAACAGATTAATCAGTCCTTCATTAAGAATGGTTGTTTGTATACCTTCTGGTATTACGGAGGTTGAAAAAAGAGCCGTAAGAGATAGTGCTGAGCACGCCGGTGCAAAAGAAGTGTTTTTGATTCACGAACCTATGGCTGCTGCTATTGGAATTGGAATTGATGTTGAAGAGCCAATGGGTAATATGATTATTGATATAGGCGGTGGTACATCTGAAATTGCAGTCATTGCATTAGGCGGTATTGTTTGTGATAAATCAATTCGTGTTGCCGGTGACGACTTTACTAAAGACATTGAAGAATACATGCGTAGACAACACAATATTTTAGTTGGTGAGCGTACAGCTGAGCAAATTAAAATTGAAGTTGGTTCTGCCTTAACTGATCTAGGCGATAAAGCTCCACCACCATTCGCGGTTCGTGGACGAGATTTAATGACAGGTATTCCTAAAGAAATCTCTATTACTTATTCTGAAGTGGCACATGCACTTGATAAAAGTATCTCAAAAATTGAAGAGGCAATTCTTAATGCGTTAGAAATGACACCGCCAGAATTATCTGCTGATATTTATAAAACAGGTATTTATTTAGCAGGTGGAGGATCAATGTTGAGAGGATTAGATTCTAGAATTTCTGAGAAAACTAAATTACCTATTCACATTGCAGAAGATCCGTTGAGAGCAGTTGCGAGAGGAACAAGTATCGCCCTTAAAAATATCGGTCGATTCCAGTTCTTAATGAGATAATCAACTGTTGAATTATATCAAAAGGTAATGACCCTTATTTGGAGAAAGAGAAATGCGAAATTTATTTGAATTTTTAAAACGGTTTAGAGATTTTTTAATCTTTCTAATCTTACAGGTCATCGTTTTAACTTTCTTCTTCAATAGTAAAAACTACCATAAATCAAAGATGGTCAATACCTCATCTAGCACAGTTGGCTGGTTTATTGAGAAAAGACATAATATTACGCAGCATTTTAACTTGATTGATGCCAACGAGCAATTACAAGCCGAAAATGCGCGATTGAGAGCAAATTTACCTGAAAGTTTCTACCAATTACAAGATCGACTTTATTCGATTGAGGACACATTGTATCGCAAGCAATACGAATACATCCCTGCCAAAGTTATCAACTCATCAAGTAATAAGCAGAATAATTATTTGACATTAAACAAAGGTGCTATTCAAGGAATTGAAACGGGAATGGGTGTTATTTCGCCAATTGGGGCTGTTGGAATTGTTGTTGATGTTTCTGACCATTATTCTATAGTTATGACTGCTTTGTCAAACCATAGCCAGCTCAATGTAAAACTTAAAACAAATAACGAATTTTGGTTGCTTTATTGGGACGGCATAAACAGTGATTATGCACAAATAAAAAATGTAAAAAGAGATGCAATTTTTAATGTTGGGGATACAGTAATTACACGAGGTGGCGCAACGCAATTTCCTGAAGGTATTTTTGTTGGAACAATCGCTGAGCAAACTGCGGTAGATGGAGAACAATCAATGTCCTTAAATGTTGAATTAGGCGTTAACTATAATGCAATTTATCAAGTCTACATTATCAGAAATTTAATGAAAGGTGAACAACTTGAAATAGAAGATAGAATATTGTCAGCAGATGAAAACTAATACTTGGATTATATATTGCATCAATTTTATATTGGTAGTCCTCATTCAAGGACTGGTTATTAATAATATTGAAATCAATACTTATTTAAATCCGATGATTTATCCAGTAATGATTATGATGTTGCCTTTTGAATTGAACATCTTGGTCACCATGTTAATCGCTTTGGTATTGGGTGTTTCTGTGGATGCGATGAGTAATACTTTTGGTTTACACACTTCGGCGGCATTAATTATTGGCTATCTGCGTCCTACTGTTTTAAAATTAATTGAACCACGCGATAGTTATGATACAACACTTTTACCAAGTATACATGACATGGGAAAACTTTGGTTCCTTTCCTATGCAAGTATTTTAATTGCCATGCATCATATCTGGTTCTTTACGATCGAGATTTTGAAGTTTGACCAATTTTTCTTCATTCTTTTGAAAACAATATTCAGTTCGATATTTTCGTTATTACTAATTATCTTATTTCAATATATTTTTTACAAGCCAACTAAAAAATGAGAAATTTAGACAATCGAAAATATACAATTGCACTTGTTTTTCTATTAATCTCAGTGACTTTCACTGTTCGCCTCTTTTATATGCAAGTGGTAGATGGACAATGGAAAGAAAGGGCTGCACAAATTTCTGAGAATAAAATATCTACTTATCCTGCGCGTGGAATTGTGTATGATAGAAATAATGTAAAGATTATATCGAATGAAATTTACTATGATATTCATGTAATTCCCAAACAAGTTAAGGATGTTGACAGCTTTAAACTGGCCAAATTATTAGATATTACAATAGAGAAGTATTCTGAGAAAATGGCGGCTGCAAAAGATTATTCTTACCGAAAATCTTCTGAAATAGTTCGACAAATTCCACCCAACGAATTCGCTTTAATTGCGCCAGAATTATACAAGTACCCTGGCTTTTTTGAGGTTGCAAGAACATTGAGAGTTTATCCTAAAAAAATTGCATCTCATGTTTTAGGTTATATGAACGAAGCCAGTCCGGCGGATATTGAAAAAGATAGATACTATAAACCGGGAGATTATATTGGACGAAGCGGAATTGAAAAAATGTATGAGAATTATCTCCGTGGCCAAAGAGGTGTAAAATACTATTTGCAAGATGCAATTGGAATTCCAACGAGTAGGTATGAAGACGGTAAATATGATACCCTTGCCGTGCAAGGAAAGAATATTACTTTAACGCTCGATTGGGAACTACAGGCTTATGGCGAAGAGTTAATGAAAAATAAATTAGGAAGTATTGTTGCAATTGAGCCATCTACCGGTGAAATTCTAGCCATGATATCTGCGCCAGATTATGATCCAAATTTATTAGTTGGTAGACATCTAAGCAAGAACTATACGAAATTACAACAGGATACTCTTTTGCCATTATACAATCGTTCTATTAGCTCTAAAAACCCTCCAGGATCAACTTTTAAAACGTTGATGGCATTAGTCGGCATGCAAACAGGCGCAATTACTGAAAATTCGAGTTTTGCATGTAATAGAAGTCTTTCGGGTTGTCATAATCATCCAACTGCCCGCAACGTTTCTGACGGTGTTAAAATGTCTTGTAATCCGTACTTTATTAGTTTAACACGACGAATTATTCAACCAGGAAAGGTGAAAAGTATCTTTAAGGATGCTGCCTTAGGAATGGATGTTTGGGCGAAGCATGTAAAGAGTTTTGGTATTGGCGAAGATTTACATACCGATCTTCCATCAGTTGTGCGAGGAAAAGTGCCAACAAGAGAATATTATGACAACGAATTCCCAAGTAAAAGAAATCCTTACGGACAATACCGTTGGGCATTTAGTACAATTTATTCGAATTCAATTGGACAAGGTGAAGTACTAACAACACCACTTGAAATGGCGAATATTGCAGCAGCTATCGCAAATCGAGGTCAGTTTTTCTATCCTCATTTTATTAAAGAGATTGAAGGGGAATATTTACCTGATCTCTATACAAATCCAGTTAAAACAACAATTGATACGACTTACTTTAGACCGGTTATTGACGGAATGTGGCGCGTAGTTCACGAGCCTGGTGGTACAGCTAGAAGAGCAAGAATCGACAGTCTAAATGTATGCGGTAAAACAGGAACGGCAGAGAATTTTAAAATGGTACATGGAAAGCGAATCCAAATGACAGACCATTCGATCTTTATGGCATTTGCACCAAAAGATAATCCACAAATTGCTATTTCAGTATACGTTGAAAATTCTGGGTTTGGAGGAACATGGGCAGCGCCTATTGCAAGCTTAATGATAGAAAAATTCATTCGAGGAGAAATATCGGATAAAGCAAAAGAAACACGTGTGTTAGAAGCGAATCTAATTCCTGACGAAGATGATTATCTTAAAAAATGAGAAATCAAGAAAACAAAATATTTGCTAATATAGATTGGACTTTGTTCGTCATCTATATCGTCTTGGTACTTCTTGGTATCTCTAATATCTATTCGTCTGTTTACAATCCTGAAAAATCAAACATCTTTAATTTAGATACAGAACATGGTAAACAAATTATGTGGTTTGGTGTATCGCTATTTTTTGGAATCGTTATTCTTTTTTTAGAATCCAACTTTATTCGAAAATATGCTTACTGGTTTTACGGGTTTACGATGTTCTTATTGGTTGCCGTATTATTCACACCTCCAATTAACGGTGCACGTTCGTGGTTCGGGTTTGGCAGTGTCGGTATCCAACCTTCCGAATTTGCAAAAATTGGCGTAGCATTGGCTTTGTCACGATTCTTTGATCAAGCGCATAGTTTCTCTGATCGCGCATCCTCTTTCAATAAAAAAGTAGGGTTAAGCAATTTATGGGGAATGGTACCATTCATTTTAAAGAATAAAGAAACCGCTTTAATTTTAGGTATTCCTTGTGTATTAGTATTGCTACAACCTGATGCTGGAACCTTTATCATCTTCACCTCTTTCATTCTGGTTTTATACCGTGAAGGGTATGCAGGAAATATGTTGTTATTTATGGTTATCGCCATAATAATTGCAGTAATAACCTTATTGGTTGCCGATTCAAGTTTTGAACTTCCATTAACAGATATTAAACTTTCCGGAAAGGCAGGTATCATTATAACCTTGGTTGTTCTGGTTGGAATTTTTGCCTTGTTAATCAAGAATTTTATTTTAAAAAGGAATAGGAAATCATTATACAAATCTCTTTTTGGCAGTTTATTAGTCGCTGTTATTTTTGTCAACTTTATTGAGGTTGGATACAGCAATATTCTGCAATCCCATCAAAAAGTACGAATTGATTTATTGTTAGGAAAAATTGATGATCCTGATGGGGATGGTTATAATATTAACCGAGCAAAAGCTGCAATTGGCTCGGGTGGTTTTATTGGGAAAGGTTATAAGCAAGCAACATTAGCGAACGCTCATCAAAAGCATGTACCAATGCAAAGTACAGATTTTATATTCTGTACATGGTCGGAGGAACGAGGTTTTATTGGGTCCTTTCTACTGGTTTCACTTTACACCTTTTTATTGTTGAAAATTGTTGTCATTGCTGAACGGCAAAGATCACACTTTACAAGGGTATATGCCTATTGTGTTGGCTCGATTTTCTTCTATCACTTCTTAATTAATGTTGGTATGGCAATTGGTCTTGCCCCTGTAATTGGAATTCCTTTGCCCTTCTTTAGTTATGGAGGATCTTCGATGATGTCTTTTTCAGTTTTAATTTTTATACTGATTAAATTAGATTCGGAACGTAAAATTGTATTACAATAAAAGTTTATGCTTAAAGATTTATCAGCCCCTATCCAATTAGTTGCGTTTATAATAATTGTATTTATAATGTCTGGGGTCGGTGAAATTATTTTTGGCTTGGCCATTACTCCATTTATAACAGAACCTGTTGATCAATTTGACTGGACTGATCCTCGAATGACCTTAACCCGTGCCCTATTCTTTCAAATATTTAGCTTCTTAATCAGTTTGATGCTCTATATGCGTTATGTTAAGGCTAATTTCAACGAAATTATAGATGTTGGCGCATTACGTATAAAACCTTTTTTAATTACGTTAGGCGTCTTTATAGCGGGATATTTTCTAATGGATATTTTGCAGTTATTGAACGAACCCCTCAGAAATTTGATTCCAGAACATCCAGCTATTTTATATGAAGATGAAGTCAATGCCATGCAAGAAAAATTGGTATATCACAGCGATCCTGTTCAACTGGTTTTTACGCTATTCATTATGGCATTGTTACCTGCAATTTGTGAGGAACTAGTTTTTAGAGGGTTTTTGATTCATAATTTGATGAAATCGGGAGGAAATGTAAACGCATCAATTTTAATCTCCGCACTTATTTTTACGATTACACATTTTCAACCACTCAAGTTTTTACCAATTCTATTTATGGGGATTTGTTTAGGCTATGTTTATACCTATTTCAAGAATATTAAATACCCGATTATTTTACATTTTCTAATTAATGCAAGTCAAATCATCATTGCATATTACAGTTTCAACTTTTAATCGATAATATTTTCTTCTAAAACAAGAGGATCATTTCTAAACCTTAAAAATAATTGAATCAATGCAATTACATCCTTTTGACAATAGGTAACAATTCTTGCTAAGTCATTTTCTTCGTAATATACACGTGCAACATCTGCTCCTGAAATATCATCTTTAGGGGTTGGTACTTTGAAAATATGACACAATAAACTCATTGACGTATAATGTTTATAATCGCCAAGCTTCCATAATTCCATTGTGTCTAAATGATTAATTTCCCAAGGTTTTTTACCTGCAATATCAAGTGCTGCTGGTAAATCAATTCCATGAATCAACATCCTCCTTCCAAGAAAAGGAAAGTCAAATTCTTTGGCATTATGGCCACATAAAATGTGATAAGGGGAATTATAGTGTTTGTTCAATAATTCGGCAAATTCTTCGAGCAATAATTTTTCATCATCACCAGCAAAAGATTTCATTCGAATGGTTCGACCTTCCGGTTTATCTTGAACGATGCCACAAGAAATACAAACGATCTTACCAAATTCGGCATAGACACCTGCACGATCGTAAACATCCTCTGCCGTCAGTCCATCTTTTTGAAAAAACTTTGTTTTATGGGTGTATAATGCCGCGGTTTCATCATCAAGATCACTAAAGTTGTAAACTTCTGGAACCGTTTCGATATCTAAAAATAGTACCTTTTCAATATTTATTTTTCTAAGCTGCATGGGTAATGGTTTAATTCTCAAGATAATGAAAATCTTTTAGATCTGATCCTTTTCTTGTAAAATTGAAAACGGTTTCAAATTAAATCATCACTCCTTTTTGATTGAGGATAGGGATATTAATCATGTTTTCATCAAGAATAGACTCGGCCAAAAAGATGTACTTCTTGTCATACATTTGATTCCCACTATAAAAACTTACCCAATACTCATTATTTACACCAAAAACATCTTCCACAATTGGTTCAATTTTTGCGTATGAATTTCCTTCAACATCACCAATAAAATGCCTTAAAACAGAAGTATTGATTTTTTCACCCGTTGTTTTATTCTCACCGTATCCTTTTGATGAAATCAATACATTCTTCAACATTGAGTCGCGAAAATTTAATAAATATACATTGTATATTTCATGCGTTTTCTCTTCATTTAATTCCTTAACGACCGCAACTGATACTTTATCAACTTTTGGAATTTCAATGTCTTTCTTCATGGTATTTAGCAAAAATAAATAAAATCACTTTGTAAAGATCTACTAATTCATGTATTTTGGAATCTTAATTAGCAAAGAATCGCATTAAACAATTTGCATGAGTCTTAATAAATCGAATTTGGTCAAGTCTTTGATACTCCTAATACTGATTTATTTTGCTTTTATTATTATTCCTAATGGCCCTGGAATCACTTTCGACTCTATTACCTTTTTACAAACGGGCAATAATTTCTTTTCAAACCTTCACTATGTGCGATCCGGACCTGAAAACCTCGTATTTGCTGGCGATACATTTCCAGCTTATACTTTATTGGCTACAATCTTTAACCAATATGTTTGGTTGGGATTGTTCCTACAAATCTGCCTATTTGCTTTAAGCCTTTATTATTACTCCAAAATTATCATTGCCAATAATTCTTCCGTTCTCAACCTCCTTTTCTTTACATCAATTTCCGTGATACTTTGTTATTATAATGTCTGGACAGAAAGTCTTTATGGGCTCCTTTTTTTAATGCTCCTTTTTAACCTTACAAAACCTTTTAGTAGAAAAGTCTTATCGACAATTTGTATTGTTATTGCATTATTGTGCTTTACAAGGTTAGTGGGTATTGTTATCGGCGGATCCTTATGCCTTACTTTATTCATTCGGAAAGAATATAAATCTTCTTTAGCAGTAATAATTGTAACCATTTTAAGCTTTTCAACCTGGCTAGGAATAGGTTTTTTATTCCTTGGAGAAACTGCTCGGCCAATGGTTTTTCACCCTCCTACTTTATTAACACTACAACAATTCCCTTCAGCTCTTGGTGGATTCATATTTCCCAGACAATTCTCAGAAATTATACCAATTCTTATTGGTTCCTTTTTACTTCTTTTACCCCTATTCCATTTAATTCGTTTTAAAACTAAACAAGTTCAACTCTCAATTATTGAACTATTTTTAATCCTGCATTTTTACGGCTATATCCTTTTCTTAACGCTATCAATTACATTTATTGACATCAGTACCCCAATCGAATCTAGAACATTAATTCCTCTTTTCATTAACCTCTTAGTCCTTTTTCTTTACGTATTCAAAAGAGAATATTTATCCTTTAAGAATAAAAGAATAATGAATGTTTCATTTGTATTTATTTTGATTGCGTCCGTTTGTTTGAATATACTACCAAGTTTAGATTTACGTAAAAATGGATTTGGTTATTCTGCCAAATTTTGGGATACTTATGCTTTTCCCAATTATCTCAAAACTTTATCATCAAATACTGTATATGTGAATGATAAATCTGCCGTTTTATATTTTACAGACTTTGAAATTCAACCTAAAATATTACCCGAAAAGTTTAATGTAACGTCTTTGGTTGAAAATCCTGCTTTTAACCAACAATATGAAAAACTCATTGACACTTTGATTAAGAATGAAACAGCTTATATAATTTGGATAAGTAATGGTGTGTTAATTAATTACCCAACTTACCAAGAATTAAAGTCAGATCCGCATTTAAAGGTCGAATATGACGATGGAGTTTGCCTTGTATTAAGTGGTAAAAGAGCTTAGCTCCCTCCTGCTTGCGCCATTATTGTTAAGCCTATTGATATGTATGCAGGGACTTCAGTTCGATGCCCTTCCATTGCATCATCTTGTATCTCTGGTGTATTCACCCAATTCGCTTCCACTCCCGAACCTGTTCGAACGATAACTAAATCTTTTTCAGGAATTGAGATGATATATTGTCCAGACATTCCTCTGAAATATGAAACCTTATATGGTAATCCATTATAGATCCAATATTGAAAACCATAAAGGTTATTCGGTTTCCCATCTGGCTTTTTAAGCGGTGCTAAACTAGAAAATTCGCTAATATATGCCTCACTTACCAACTGTTTGCCATTCCAATTCCCATTGTGATTAATTAATTTACCCAACCTCAAAAAGTCTCTAGAAGTAGCATAAAAACAACAGAATGCTTTTTCATTGCTTTCCTCGTCTCCAGCTAAACTCCATAATGCTTCACTTTCAGCACCCATCGGAATCCATAATTTTTCTGAAGCATATTCAGATACAGATCTACCAATTGCCGCTTTAAGAATGTACATTAATACTTGTGTATCTCCACTTTTATAACGAAATGTTTTTCCCGACTCCTCCTCTATTGTTCTTCTATTCAAAGCTAAATCCCTATCGTCCGTATCGTAATATAATTCGGCCACATCACACATCGGACTGACATAGCTTTCACTCCACGATAAACCTGAGGACATATTTAATATTTGTCGAATGGTTATATCCTTCTTCTCATCATTAAATTCAGGTAAATAATTCGCAACAGGTTCGTCTAAAGACTTGATCAATCCTTCGTCATGCGCCACTCCAACTAATAGTGAAACGATTGATTTTGCCATTGAAAAAGAATTCCCCAACCGATTGACATCATGTTCTCCCCAATATTGCTCATAAATAATTGTATCACCCCAAGCCACTAAAAAAGATGCAGGTTTTAATAATTCTACCCTTGTTTTTTGTTTCTCTGAAAAGATAAACGAACCTAAATCTGGAGAATCAATCCAAGCTTGGCTGGCTCCATTCTCAACAATTCTATTCGTAAATACATCCTTGTCGTATATGGTTGGACGAATATGTCCTTTCATATATGTATTCGCTATCCCTTTATAAATATAATAACGACCAGAAACAATGATAATTAAATTTCCAATGATGATCAATGCCAGCATAACAATGCCGATCCATTTTAACGATTTTTTGAGCCTTTTCATTATAAAACCTGAGTTTGATTATAGCAAACGCACACAGTTGATTTCAACTTACTTAGATAAGACATGGTTTTGAAGAAGTATTTACTACGAAAAATCATAACGCAATATAAGAAAATTGAAATCAATTCTTCGAAAAACCATGAAAACAGCAGCCTTTTGACCAAAAAAGCCTTAAATTAACCCGTTAGTTTTACGTTTTTTAATCAAAATCTTACTGTTTTCAAGGCTTCTGTGGAAATTTGTTATAGTCGAACTCAGGTTTATAGACTAATATAGTCAAAATCAAAGATATTGGCCATATTGATTTTGAGTGCTTCTTGCACTGCTTTTAAGTCGACCTCTTTGCCTAATTCTTGTTGCATTGAAGTGACCGCTTTGTCAACGATGCCACAAGGAACCATATGGTTAAAATAAGACATGTCCGTATTGATATTCAGCGCTATTCCGTGCATGGTTACCCAACGCGAACTTTTTACACCCATGGCGCATATTTTACGCTCATCCGGCGTCCCACCATCAATCCAAACACCCGTTAAGCCATCTACTCTTCCTCCCTTTATTCCAAATTCAGCCAAGGTTAAAATCACAGCCTCCTCTAAAAACCGCATGTATTTATGGATATCAGTAAAGAATTGATCTAAATCAAAAATTGGATACATGACCAATTGACCTGGACCGTGATATGTAATATCTCCACCTCTATTAATCTTGTAGAATTGTGCATTTTTCTGCCGCAACGTTTCTTCGTTGATTAATAAATTGGTCTCTGCTCCACTTTTCCCCAATGTATAAACATGGGGATGCTCACAAAAAATCAAGTGATTCTTTGGTATCGTATCTGATTTACCATCGCGATTTGCAATTTTTAAATCGATTGTTTCTTTGAATAATACTTCTTGAAAATCCCAACCTTCTTTATAGTCGATCAAGTTTTTTTCAATATAATTTACCTTTCTTTCCATTTTACGGTACAAATTTACGGCTAATTATTGAAACCGTATTTCCAATTTCCTTTGGTTTTTCCTTTTGATAGATCACCCTTTATCATTAAATTTACACCAATATTCACTAAAGGTGGCGATCTTACGTTAATAAGATAACATGAAAAATATTCTTCCTTTAATTCTTATCGCTGTCAGCTTTGCAAGTTGTCGTAAGGATCCGAATATTCCCGTATCAAATGCTACTCTATATACGCTTAATTATCCTGCTCGTATTAGTAAATACATCCCTGACGTAAAATCTCCCGTTAATAATCCTTTAACAGTTGAAGGTGTTGAATTGGGACGTCATTTATTTTATGAAGAACGCTTATCAGCTGATAATTCAATGGCTTGTGCGTCATGTCACGACCCTTCAAAATCATTTAGTGATGTAGTTGACTTGAGTATTGGTATTGATGGCCTATCTGGCAAAAGAAATTCCATGCCTTTAATTAATTTAGGTTGGATGAATTCACTGTTTTGGGATGGACGATCAGCTTCCTTAGAATTACAAGCTTTTGCTCCCGTAACAGACCCTGTAGAGTTACATACAACTTGGCCAAATGTGGTTGAAAAATTGTCTTCGGATGAAAAATACAAAACCATGTTTAATAAAGCTTTTGGAACAGAAGAGATTGATTCTGTTCTTATTTCTAAAGCGCTTTCTCAGTTTGAAAGGACATTGATTTCGGGAGATTCGCCGATGGATAAATACATGAATGCTGATTATAGAATTGGCAGTAGCGGTTGGAATGAGGCAGATGAATTGGCAGCATACCAAGGATTTGCACTTTTTATGGACGAAGAAAAAGGTGATTGTTTTCATTGCCATGGCGACCCTTTTAATCCTTTATGGACGGATAATTTATTCCATAATAACGGATTAGATGCAGTAATAACTGATTTAGGTTTAGGAGCAATTACGGGAAATCCTTATGACAATGGAAAATTCAAAACGCCGACATTAAGGAACTTAGTTTTTACTGCTCCTTATATGCATGATGGGAGATTTGAAACTTTAGAGGATGTGATTAATCATTATAGTGAAGGATTAGAATACTCTGAAACTATTGATCCATTAATGAAAAGTGTTCGAGAAGGTGGGGTACAATTATCCCTTGAAGAAAAATACTTTCTTAAAATGTTTTTGATTTCGCTTTCTGACAGTTCGTTTGTTGAAAATCCAGCTTTTCAAGATCCCAACTAACACCCAAAAACAGTTTTCTTTACCGCACTTTTGTATGAAAAAGAAATAAGTCGAATTAGAATTTAGGCTTTCTTACCCATTTCTCCTTTAAGGTATTTGATTACCTCTACCTCTTCTGCATCAATATCTTTTATTTCAGAAATGAACCAAGACACCCAATCCCCAAAATGAATCAGGTAAAAGTTTTGAGCAATTTTATTGTCTCCTTTCGCAGTGAATTCCAAAATGGTATCTGTATATTTTCCGATTACCTCTTTACAAATTTCCCAACGGTAACCTGTTCTTTTATGATCGAAGTCAGTTTTGAAGAAAATTGGAACATAATCATTCGAACCTCCAGCCCATCCAACCAATTCGTTGTGGGTCATTTCTGGTAGAATGTGATGCCAACATAACATCTTGCCATTCTCGTTAATTTGTTGTCTGAAACGGGTCGCAATTCCTTCGAAATGTGAACCGGCATAGATAATTGGATGTTTATCAATAAAAGACTTAGCAGTAGCCATTGCCTTTTCTTGAACGTCCTCTGTATTATTGTTTAACAAAGCAGGTACACCTTTCAATTCAGCTAAATGTCCTTCGGCTATTAACCCGTAATTTTTTAAAATATAAACTTGTTGAACTAACGAATAAGCTAACATAGCTCGAGGTTGTTGTCCCCCGGGAACCACATAATGATTCCAGTTATTCGCTTTCGCCATTTCCAACAACTCACCACCTGATGTAATAACAGAAATTATAGCGCCTATTTCATTGGCTTCTTTAATGGCTGATAATGTCTCTTCCGTATTTCCAGAATACGACGAAGCAATCACTAAAGTATTTGCATTTACCCAGGCAGGAATGTCATAATCGTTAATTGTAGCAAAAGGTACTTTAATTTCATCAACAAATAATTGCTGAATAATCTTTCCTCCAATGCCTGAACCTCCTAGACCACAAATCAATATCGACTCGATTTTACGATCACTTCCTTTAAAAGCGGTCGATTCCCCTATTTGAATTGCTTCTTCAACTTGCTTTGGTAAACTTGCAATAATACTCTTCATTCAACTGATTGATTTTAAAAACGTCCAAACTTAGTTGTTTTGAACGTGAAAATTGTTTAATTGTTCTAATTATTTCGTTAAATTTTAGTTGCAAATACATTTTGCCTGTTATTTAAGGCTTATCTTTGTTGACCTAAATTATAAAAATATGAGTGCAATTCAATTGTCCGAACAAGAAATTCAACGTAGAGAATCTTTATCAAAGCTAAGGGAATTAGGTATAGACCCCTTCCCCGCGGCGCTTTTTCCAGTAGATCAGCTGTCAACTGATATAAAGAAAAATTTTGTTGAAGGAAAGAAGGTTGTAATAGCAGGACGATTGATGGCGAGAAGAATGCAAGGAAAAGCATCTTTTGCCGAATTACAAGATTCAGCCGGTAGAATTCAAGTTTACTTCAATCGAGATGTGATTTGTCCAGATGAAGATAAAACAATGTACAATGATGTCTATAAAAAGTATTTAGACTTAGGTGATTTTATTGGAATTGAAGGGGAATTGTTTTTAACCCAAGTTCAGGAAATTTCTGTTCGAGTCTTAAAATTTACAGTTTTAAGTAAAGCTTTAAAACCTTTACCTCAACCTCGAACGGATGATGCGGGTGTTGTTCATGACGCTTTTACAAGTCCCGAATTAAGATATAGACAACGTTATGTTGATTTGGTTGTTAATCCTCATGTTAAAGAAGTATTCATTAAACGTACCAAGTTAATGACAGCAATGCGTCAGTTTTTTAACGATCGCGAATATTTTGAAGTTGAAACACCTGTTTTACAACCTATCGCAGGTGGTGCAGCAGCAAAACCTTTTATTACACATCACAATTCATTAGATATTCCTTTGTATTTACGAATTGCGAATGAATTGTATTTAAAAAGATTGATCGTTGGTGGATTCGACGGTGTTTATGAGTTCTCTAAAAACTTCAGAAATGAAGGAATGGACAGAACACATAATCCTGAGTTTACAGCAATGGAAATCTATGTGTCTTACAAAGATTACAATTGGATGATGGACTTTACTGAGCAATTGCTAGAACATTGTGCAGTCGCAGTAAACGGAACGTCTGAAACTACATTTGGTGAACATACAGTAAACTTTAAAGCGCCATACAAACGCGTTACCATGCGTCAGTCAATTATTGATTTTACTGGCTTTGATATTAAAGATAAAACTGAAAAAGAACTATTTGATTGGTGTCGTTCGAATAATATTCCTGTTGATGAAACGATGGGTAAAGGAAAGTTAATCGATGAAATTTTTGGTGAGAAATGTGAAGGGAATTATATCCAACCGACTTTCATCACTGATTATCCGAAAGAGATGTCGCCTTTATGTAAAGTTCACCGAGAAGATCCTGAATTGACAGAACGATTCGAATTAATGGTTTGTGGTAAAGAAATAGCCAATGCATATTCAGAATTAAATGATCCAATCGATCAAAGAGAAAGATTTGAAGAGCAAATAAAATTAGCTGCTAAAGGAGATGATGAAGCTGGTGAATTTATTGACCAAGACTTCTTAAGAGCGCTAGAATATGGAATGCCCCCAACATCTGGTTTGGGAATTGGAATTGATAGATTGGTAATGTATTTAACGAACAATCAATCTATTCAAGAAGTATTGTTCTTCCCTCAAATGAGACCGGAGAAATTTGAGCAAGCTAAAGGACCTGAATTGAATGAAAACGAAAAAGTAATTTTTGATATTCTTTCTAAATCAGGATCAATGGAATTAAACGCTTTAAAGGATGCTGCAGGCCTTTCTAACAAACAATGGGACAAAGGTATTAAAGGTTTAGGTAAACATGGTTTAACCAAGGTTACGAAGACTGATGATGCTTTAACTGTAGAGGTTGTTGGGTAAGTTATAAAATTACTTGGGGGTGAACATTTGACTCTAATTCATTTAAAATTAGATTTTTACTTATCTTGTACCCCTAACTTATGCCAAATGAAATGTAAACTCTTTTCTGTTTTTCTATTCCTATACTATTACAGTATTGGTTTTTCCCAATGTATTACGCCGTATAATATATTTGGACATTCTTCAAGCTTGCATCGATCATCAATTGATCTGCCCAATTCTCTTGATTATGATTTAGACGGTGATATAGATATCGTTACCAAAACGAATAAAATAATCAAAAATACAGGTTTAAATAGACCTATATTTAGATTGTTTTCCAAATACAATTTACTATATTACAACTCATTGATAAAACAATTCCATAACACAAATAAAAAAGTATTTGAAATGAAAAAGTTTCATCGCAAAAGTTGTTTTGATCATATTACTTGTAGAAAACGACTATCCACCTGTGGATAGAGATGAAGTTTAAAAAGAGATTTTTGAATAACCAGAGAATTTTAGGAAGAAACTAGGTTAAAACATATTGAAAATGGAATTTAAAGAATACCAAAATAAAGCAAGTAAAACAATTCAGGAGTATGCAAAGGCAAAAGAGGCAAGTGCATTGATACCTTTCTTAGGATTGATTGGTGAAGCTGGGTCTGTAATATCGGAACTAAAGAAAAGTTTGAGAGACGGTGAATCTTATACTAATTATAACAACAAACTGAAAGAAGAACTAGGTGATGTTCTTTGGTATATTTCAACAATAGCGACTCAATACGACTTGAGTCTTGAAGATATTGCAAAAAAAAATCTTAATAAAATTACTGATCGTTTTGAAAATTCATCATCGAATAACTTTATTACCTATGATGAAACCTACCCAAAGGAAGAAAAATTTCCCAGAGAGTTTGAGGTTATGTTTAAAGTTATAAACCATGAAGGTAAAGAAAAGGTCAGAATAATTGAGAAGCTTACTGGAAATCAATTAGGCGATGATATTACAGATAATTCTCATCAAGATGATGGGTATAGATTTCATGATATTTTTCATTTTGGATATGTAGCTTATCTTGGATGGTCTCCTGTAGTGAGAGAATTAATGGGTTTAAAAAGAAAAAGTGACGACAATATTGATGAAGTGGAAGATGGTGCAAGAGCTACGATTACAGAAGAATTAGTTAGTCTATATATTTATAATCATAGTATGGATCATCAATTATTCAAATATAGTAGTAGTGTCGATTCTGAAATCCTTAAAACAATTCAAAAACTTGTTAGTGGAATCGAAGTTAGTAGTTGTACGCAAAAACAATGGGAAACAACGATAATTAACTCTTATCAAGTATTTGACGAGCTACGTAAAAATAACGGCGGAAGGGTGTTGGTTAGTATAAAAAATAGAAAACTAATTTATTTAGGGAAAAATTAACATGGAAGGGAAAAATAGAGCTGATCGTATTGATAGAATTTTTAGATTGATTTCTGAAGAAAAGGAAAAAGATGTACCATGCATTTTCATAAGTTATCAAAGAAAAGATGAGGATTTTGCTTCAGCGGTAGCGGATTATATCAAAGAGCATCAAATCGATGTGTTTTTTGATTTAGAAGATATAAACCCAAAAAAGAGCAGTTCGCCTGCAAAGGTTACAAATTCTATAAAAGAAGGGCTAAATAAATCCAATTTTATGCTTGTAATTGTTTCACCAACAACGTATGAATCTCCATGGGTTCCTTTTGAAATTGGATATGCTTACGATCATATGGGAACAAAAATGAAAATTCTAAAACATCGGAATCTCCCAGAATCAAGCTTACCTGATTATTTGAAAACAAAGGACTTGCTACATGGTTTTCAGTCCCTGATTTCTTTCTTAGCAATTGTTCGGTCTCAGTATAAACTTTATGAGTCTATGATTCAAAAAGGGCATACTGTGAAAACTTTTAGTTCTTTTTCAAACCCACTCCAAAAATACTTAGTAAACGCATGAATTTTAAAAGTCCACTAGCAATTTACATTATTTGGCATCCTAGTTTCAAAGATGGGCAGAAAATTGCTGACTATTTGTACTCTGTTTTTTGTCGTGATTCTGAAAAACCTTTAAACCGTGCAATTGGAATACCTGTGTATTTCAGAAAGGTTAATTATAAAGATCAAGATTTTCCCAAGAAAATAAATTACAACGAATCCATATTTAATGCGATTATTCCTTTAATTGATGATGATTTTGTAACTGACAAGAACTACAAAAGTTATATAGAAGACATTCTTTCTGATTCCCTAGCAAACAGAGGGAAGACAAAAGTATATCCCGTAGCAATTTCAAAAAATGCTTATGGTTTTTCAAAGCTCCTTGGGCAATTAAACTTTTTAAGGGCGGATAAAATCGAAGAGAAAAGGGAATTCCTAACACATAATGAAAACAATTTATTTCGCTATATAAGGCTCAATATAACGCATGAGTTATGTCGATTAATGCTCAACATGAAGAAGGCAGTTGATGAGCAAGAATCCTTTGAACATTTACCACCTCCGATAAAGCTGTTTATTAGCCACTCCAAACACGATGACTCTAAGTATGAAGCTAATAAGTTTAAGGATTTTATAAATTCTGAAACACAATTGAAAACTTTTTTTGACGCAAATGATATTTCATTTGGTTCAAATTTCGGAGATGAGATTAAAAGAGCTATTGAAAATTCTGCCCTAGTTGCTTTTCAGTCTGATAGTTATGCCGAACGAGAGTGGTGTAGAATTGAAGTGTTAACAGCAAAAAAACATGGTTGTCCAGTTGTAATTGTTAATGCAATTCAAAATGGAGAGAAAAGAACCTTCCCTTATATGGGTAATTATCCGTCAATTCGATTAAAAGATAATTACGAAGATATTATATGTTTAACACTTGAACAAGTACTCTACAATAAATACACGAGGATGCTATTAGACGAAATAACTACGCTTTATGGCTTAAGAGCTGATTCTATTCTTTCAACTACCCCAGAACTTTATAGTTTTTTGCAATTAAAAGACAGAAAATTCGAAGATAATAATGATTCGGCGTTCAAACTAATTGTATATCCCGACCCTCCATTGGGAACTGAAGAAACAGAACTTTTATTAAAAATGGATAACACTTATCATTTTGTAACTCCAACAACAATTCCATCCTTAATTTTAAAAAAAGATGACTGATCATATTAACATCACAAATCAATCGGACGATAGTGGTTCAGTAAATGACATTGTACTTACAAGTAATGATCGTTTTGAGAGACGTTTTCTCCTTAAAGATAAACGCATAGGGGTGTCAATTTCGGAATGTGAGGACTTAGAAGAATTAGGATTTGACATAAATCATCTTCGAGATGCAATGATTGAAACTGCAAAGTATACTTTATCATTGGGTGGTGCATTAGCATATGGAGGAGATCTAAGGAATGGAGGGTTTACTGAGTTATTCTTTGATCTATTAAATTACTATAATGTTCCAGATTCAAACGAAGAAAGATTTTACAGTTATTTAGCTTGGCCTTTGAGTCTTAATTTGACAAAAGAACAACGTGCAGAATTAATTACTAAGGTAACTTTTATCCCTGTTGATCCACCATCTGATATTGAAATAAAAGATCTGAATGAATTTCTACCTCCATCAAAAGGAGAAAATCAATACTTATGGGCACGTTGCTTAACTGAGATGAGAGAGAAAATGAATCATTCTTGTGATGCTAGAGTGTTTCTTGGAGGAAAAACTTCTGGATTCAAAGGGAAATATCCGGGTGTTTTGGAAGAGTTTGTTATTGCTCTAAATAAGGAACAACCAATTTTTTTAATTGGTGCTTTTGGTGGAGTGACAAAGCAAATTGTTGCATTATTGGAAGATAAAGACACTTCTATATTTGATCAAGATTATATGGCAGATAACGAAGAATATCAAAAGTTAATAACATTATTCAATCAAAATTATTCCGAAAAACCTGTGAATTATTCTGAGATCAAGGAAGTAATAAATAAACTTGGTTGGGAGGGAATATCCCTTCTCAATGGTCTAACATTATCTCAAAATAAACGATTAGCAACTACTCCTCATATAAGTGAAATTATTTATTTGATCCTTCTCGGATTAACACAAAAATTTAGTAGTTAGAACATTTATGCTTTTAATGGAGAAAAGAAATAGTATTAAAAATAATGATGCCCATGCATTTGGGCTAAAGCCAACAATTGTATTCGACACCTATTGGAAATTCGCTGTTGAACGTCAAAATATATTCTATAATAAAATTCATAAAGAATCTTTATTGACAAATGATGTCATTCTCCAAGAATACAAATTTACTAATGTCTATAGGGTACTAGATCGTGTAAGTCAGTATTTAATATCTGATGTGATTTACAGGCACGATAATGACCCTAGAAATATCCTTTTCAGAATACTTCTATTCAAGATTTTTAATAAAATAGAAACTTGGGATTATCTGGAACATGAATTAGATGGAATCAGTTATGACTCCTTCGATTTTGACAGGTATGACAATGTTCTGACAAGCTTATTAGATAACAAGGTATCCATATATTCTGCCGCATACATCATGGCTTCAGCAAAGTCTAGATATGGACAAAGGAGAAAACACCAAAATCATTTATTAATGATAGAAGAAATGATTGAGGACGGATTAGCTGAAAAATTGATGAGAAGTAAAGACATGAAAGAGGGATATGAACTTATGTTATGCTATCCTTCAATAGGAACTTTTCTAGCTTATCAACTTATAACAGATATTAATTATAGCGAAATCACAAATTATAGTGAAATGGAATTTGTGAAAGCCGGCCCTGGAGCAATCGAAGGCATTCAAAAGTGTTTTAGTGATATTGGAAATAAGAGTTACGAAGATATAATTAGGTACGTTACCAATACGCAAGAATATCATTTTCAGAGGTTAGACTTAAATTTCAGCTATTTAAATAAAAGAAAATTACGCCTAATTGATTGCCAAAATATTTTTTGTGAAGTTGCAAAATATTCAAGAGTTGCACACCCTGAATTTTCTGGATTAAATGGACGTAAAAGAATAAAGCAAAAGTATAAACCAAAAAGTAAGGAAATTCAGTATTGTTTCCCTAACAAATGGAATTTGGAAATCTAATTATTAGCATATGGCAGATACCAGTAATATATTTATAAGCCATTATGGCAAAGATGATCATCATGTCCAATCATTGAAAGAAAGATTAAAAGGTGGTGGGTTTAATGTTAGAAACTTTTCTATTGATAGTACTAAGCATAAAGATGGTCGTAAACCTTCAGATGCCGTTGTAAAAAGGCTATTAAACATGCGGATAATGCAATCAAGTACCGTTATTTGTTTAATTGGTCCCGAAACACATAAAAGAAAGTGGGTTAATTATGAGATTCGAAAAGCGTATGCCGATGGGAAAAGAATTGTAGGCGTATACACGCATGGTAATAAGGACAATGTGGAGCTTCCAACAACTTTTAAAAGGTACGGATCAGCATTATTAGGGTGGAACTCGATTGATAAATTGGGAGACATAGTCAATGGAAATAATTCCGATTTTGAAAATGAATCAGGAGGAGTAGCTTCTCCATTGTATAACATTAAAAGAATATCTTGCTGATGAAAATTTATAGTTACGTAGTACATCATGATTTTGGCTTAGCCCCAAATCCATTTGGTAAATACTGTACATTAACCGTTTGTAAACCAAAAATTCGTAAAAGTAGAAATCTTGAAATTGGAGATTGGATTATAGGAACAGGTTCTAAAAATATAGAAGATATTACGGGTTTTAAGTGCTTAAATAGATTAATATATGCTATGAAAGTATCCGAAAAAATTCCGATGGAGGACTATTGGAATGATCCAAGGTTTCAATATAAAAAACCTGTAGTCAACGGTAGTTTGGTAACAATGTACGGTGATAATATTTACTATAAGAATTCAAACAACAACTGGGGTCAAGTGAATTCAGCACATTCACTTGATCATGGTCAAAGAAATGAAGGTCACTTGGATACAGATGTAAGTGGAAAATATGCTATAGTTTCGGAAGAGTTCTTTTATTTTGGTGATTCAGCTCCAACGATTCCTGAGGAATTTTCTAATTTTATTAAACCAGGTGTTGGTGAAAAAAAGATAACCGATGAAAAGGAAATTTTAAAGTTTACCCAATGGCTCGAACACAAATTTAACAAAGGGGTTAACGGTGATCCAATAAATTGGCGGGAGTATCAACAAACTGAAATTATTATTGAATAATCAATTTGAAGTGTAAGTCGCTTTTGATTTCAAAATTTAAATATTCTTTTCACCTGTTTCAGATCTTATACAAGTGGCACTAAACACACTATTTTACGCGCGGTCAGCTGATTATAAAATTGGTGTAAATACTCATATCTTATTTACGATTGGGTATAAAAGTGAAACAAGGAATCACAGTTTTTATAACTTTAATATAAGCACAAATGAGTGTTAAAAGAGGTCAAACTGTTTGTTCTGTCTTTGATTGCAATATTATTCTGTTACATTTATTCTGCAAAAGGAATTAAAGGTTTAGGTAAACATGGTTTAACCAAGGTTACAAAAACTGATTATGCTTTGACTGTTGAGGTTGTTGGATAGGAATGTAAAAATAAGTGAGATTAAGTATACGATAGGTATTAAACTATAAACTACTCTATTACAATATTCTAATGCGAATTTCGTTTATGGTTAATATCTCCTAACCTATGAACGCGAAGCATCTATTAATTGGATTGTTAATTCTTGTCGCTTTTTCGTGCCGAAAAGATCCCAAAATTGAAGAAATTATTAATATCGACCCACAACCTTTGGTGCAAGTAACTTCTCCTGGAAGTTGGTGGAAATATGATTGGTATGACATTGACAGCTCGGGTGTTGCAACGCTGCGTGAAGAGAAAGACTGTGTTTATGTGGTTGGCGATACGATTATTAATGGGGTGGTTTATACCCATCAAAAAGGAACCTCTTTTGGTAGAGATTTTGAAAGCTATAAAAGGGATTCTTTGCATTATATTATTGATCGTCTTGGATATATAATCTACAGTTCCGCTCGTAAAATTGACACACTTTATATATCTTCAGGAGCCGGGTTAACTACTTATAGAGTTTTGAATGGAATTCCTTCGAATGTAAGTGTGCCTGCAGGTAGTTTTGAGGTTATAAAAAGGGAATTGCATTATACCAATACTGATTTATCTCCTTTTACCCCTTGTGATTCTATTTTCGTTTTTTATAGTACCTTTTCGAATGGAATTGGAATTATTTCATCAGTAACTGCATCAATTGGTATAATTCGATATAATTGTGCATACATGGAAAGTCGTTTAACTGAATATTATATTGCGCCTTAGATTTAATTTGAGCAAACCACTTTCAAATGGAGTTCCCATTATAAATAAATGACTGTTTCGTACAGTTGCTTTACATTTCATTTTTCCTTATCTTTGATATCAATGAAGACTTCAGAATTAAATAATGCAAAACTAGAACTCATCCAATGGATTTCAAACCTACAGGATGATAAATTCATTCAATTAATGAATTCTTTTAGGATTTCTAAATCTGACAGCGATTTCTGGAATGAACTTTCAGATCAACAAAAAGATGAAATAGATTTGGGAATCGCACAACTTGACAATGGTGAGGGAATTGCGATTAAAGATTTTCTAAAATAAAACTGTTGGTGAAAGCAAAATATTCTCAAATTATCTGGTCGCCTTTGGCTGTTAAACAATACGAGAATATTAAGAAATATTTATTAGATCAATTTCACAAGGTTGTTATAAAATTTCCTGAATAATACCCAAAAACTAAACTCCGTCCGCATCTATTTCGTGCCGTTATAAGCAGAGAGGTATCCATCTTCTACAGAACAAATCACTCTACTATCCAAATAGTAGCAGTCTATGATAATCGACAAGACTTTGAGTCGAAATTGACAAAATAATTCAGTTTTAGAAGTAATTTAAGCATTTCCTTATGAATTCCTTTGCCATTGTTGGAAAGACCTAAAAGGAAAGAAGAAATATACGTTTTTTATAACATATTCAAACCAGATAAATTAAACCTTTCGATCAATTAACTCATCAGAATTTTCAATTTATTGTATTTTTGAACCTATTCTTTACAATTAAAACATGAAAAACTTAATTATTGGCATTTTGGCTGTTGCACTTATCGGTGCTGGTTTATATATTTTTATGACCAAAAAAGGACACAATACAGAATCTATAATCAATACCGTGAATACAGTTAAACTGCACGTAGACTGTTCGAGTTTAGAAAGTTCTTTAATTGGATCGGCATTAACCGTTGCAGTAATGAATAATGGTGATGATTTGCACAAAAATGTTGAAGTTCGAATTACTGCGTATGACGATGAAGGTGGAATTCTGAAACAAAAAAACACCAAATTCATGCGTGATTTAGAACCTAAGGGTGAGCTTTCTAAAATTGTAAAATTACCTGGGAAAACAGCGAAATGTGATTGCGTAATTTTAGATTCTGAAAAAGTTGAATTAACCGAATAATTGAACTTATGCTTAAAAGAACCTCGAGAATATTATTATTTGCTGTTATTTTAAGCTTCTTTGGAATTAACTACCTGTTTAGTTTTAACAACTCATTTTTAAGTAATTATACTCCCCAGAAGGAATCGATAAAAGATTCTACAATGATCAAAGCTTTTAATGTGCTCGAGCAAAAATGTAATGCTTGCCATCAGAAAAAGAAACCTTCCTTATTATTTACAATGGCCAATATGAATACTTTCGCATTTTCCATTCATAAAGAAGTTTTCATTCGAAAGAAAATGCCAAAAGGAAAAGATTTTCCACTTACTTTTGAAGATGAAGAAGCGCTTAAACTATGGCTTAAATCTCAAGATATTGGGGAGTAGTTTGACTTTTTGAGCTAGAAAAGCCATCATTAATGGATAATTTTAAAAAATTATACGCTTAAAAAGTGAGTCTATAATACACTGGAAATCTAAAAAAAATTAACCTTTTCTCACTTTTTTTACAGCAAAAAAAGTAAGCAAAAAAGGCTGCCTGGCAGGGCCTACATCCAATAGCCCGCTTTTACTCACCAACGCCACTCTTGTAATTGGAAAAGGTCGGTGATCTTCAATCAGAGATTGAAGCTTCCTCACTTTTTAACCAATTCCAATTCGTTTCTTATGGATCTTAAAAGAATGGCATCTACACCCTTACATTCTAGTTAGGCACTTTAGATCACTCCATAAACGTTATTAACGTATCAATTAATTTAGTAAAACCAGCTTTCCTTTATGTAATTACACATTATCCATGCATTTTTTAAATGCATACGAGTGTTATTTTAGCTGGTAAATTGCACCATTAGATAAAGTACGAAAGAAGTTTTCATTCGAAAGAAAATGCCAAAAGGAAAAGATTTTCCACTTACTTTTGAAGATGAAGAAGCGCTTAAACTATGGCTTAAATCTCAAGATATTGAGGAGTAGTTTGACTTTTTGAGGTCCCTTTTTTCGTAAACATGTACATCCAAATAACACGAGAGTAATTATAATTGAATCCGCTAAACATGATTATCGTTCCAAGTACAATTGGAATCATCCAAAAGTTAAGCACTTCGGTAAAGAAGAATTGAGCAATAATAAATGCCCCAACAGCCTCTGCAATTCCAAGTGCATAGCTTGCATACATTGCGCCTAAAAAGAAGCCAGGTTCTTTATCGAACTTATGGTGACAATTCGAACAACTGTCATTCATTTTACCGTATCTAAACCCTAATTTGGACTTAAAAACATCTCCGTTTTCACAATTTGGACATTGTCCCTTCACTAATGAAATTAACCTGCTCATCTTGAATAGTTTTTAGCAAATTTATGACTATAATCTTGTGTTTTATTAGAATATATAGCGCTATTTATAGGACGAATGGCGTATAATGCTAACTTTGTAGTTATGGCAATACTTCCGGTATTAAGAATAGATCAATTTGATAATTCAACGCATAACGCAGATGTATACGCTAATATTTTTTCTGATCATATTAGAACATATCACGCATCTATCACAAAACCGCATAAACACGATTTTTACCTCGTTGTTTTATTTACTAAAGGTTTAGGAATCCATGAAATTGACTTTAAGTCGTATAATATACAGCCAGGTTCGTTATTCATTTTACGTCCAGGTCAAACCCATTATTGGGAATTATCAAAAGACATAGAAGGTTATATCTTCTTTCATACGGAAAGTTTTTATAAAAGTTTTTTTCCGAATAATACTTTGAGTAATTATCCCATCTACTATTCGAATTATAATTCACAGCAAATAAACCTATCTGCAAGCGATCTTAAGAATTATACAATCCGTTTTGAACAATTATATAAAGAATATAAAGGTGAAGCTTGGCATAAGCTAAACGCATTAAGCAACCAAATCGAATCCATTTATATTGATCTTTCAAGGTTGTACATTGAACAAGAAAAGGATAAAGTGCATGTTCTGCCTAAATCTATGAACTATGTTCGTGAATTAGAGGTCTTAATCGAAGCTAATTATCTGACCCTTAAAAAACCGAGTCAGTATGCCAATCTGTTGAATATTTCGACCAAACACCTCAATAAAATCGTTCAAAATAGTTTAGGAAAAAGTAGCAGTGAACTAATTAACAATCGCATTATTTTGGAGGCACAACGCTTATTAACCCACGGTCAAATTAATGTAAAAGAGATTGCCTATGAGTTGGGGTATGAAGACCCCTCTTATTTTACGCGTTTCTTTAAGACCAATGTTGGCGTTTCTCCTACAGCCTTTGCAGATAATTATACCCAAGATTAATATAAATTTGAGCACAATTATATCATTGTGCCTTTTCATTCCTTTTAAATAAATCCAAAAACAGTAGATTAACCCCTAAATAACTGGCATCTTTAATATCTCCTTGCGTACATAAATCATTCATATATCCGATGTCTAATTTGATATTTGCCTCAGGAAAAGTTAAAGAATAATAGATGCTCATTCGACAGTCTTTATAATTAAATGCCTCCCAATTTAAATGTTTACTGCTCGCTCCTAGAAATTCGACACCAACGATCAGTTTTTGCGTTTTTTGAGCATTCAAAGGAATAGAACTTGCTCCTTTAAGTCTTAGCCTAAACTGATTTACTTCGGTATAACTAGAGAAGTCTGAATTGTAAAATGATCGATATTCTGGACGTACAGTTACCGTATATTTAATTGCCTGTTTATTGTACACATAACTGAGTTTGGTGAAAATTCGAATTTCTTGTTTCCCCGTTAAGCCATTAGAACTATAGACATCTGACTTTGCTGCGATATTTTGCCAATCATAATTTATACCAATAGCCGCATTCCAGTTCTTGTTGAATTTATATTTCAATTCATTGCTGACAACATAAATCGCGACCCGATGAAAAGGATTCATGCTGCTCATTTCACTTATACTTCCCAACCCGAGATAGTTTAATAATGAAATTTTTTCGCTTTGATCTAAATGATGTAATGTTCCAACGGCAACCCAACTCGCTGTATTGGTTTCGCCCATGCCAGGTGGTGTAATTTGACCTTGAAGATTGCAAAATGGAATAAGTAGGAATGAGAGGAATATAAAACGCATAATTCTAATTTGATTTCCACAAATTAATTACACGATTCTGGATTGTTTTAGGAGGGTTAAATCAAACCTGTATTCTGTAAGTCGATTTTATTTAATTAAAACCAAGGTTGTCATGGAGCGCAACGCTTCGACCAATACAGATTTTACCGGTTCAATTTTAGTGAGTTGAAGATATTGCCGCAGTGAGTATGTTGAAGTGGATGAGCTTATTTATTTGCTCTAGTTATTTTACTTTATATGGTATGGTTTTTAATTTGCTGGCTATATAATCCGTAGTCTTCTTTGAAATATTTAAATCCTGAGCAATTTTGCTCCAATTAAGAAAACTTTGATTTATTGCATTAATTATTTTTTTTGGGTTTTTGATAGAATATTCTTCTGCTACATGAAGAATGTCTTTTAAACTAAAGTCTTTATTTTTACCATTTATCGAGAGAAAATGTGGCGTGATTCTATTAAAGTTTTCGTTATAACTGAATGTTAAATCATAGGCTGGAGATAAATTCCATTCCCCATCTTCTTTCATATTAAACCCAAAGTTTTTAGTATGGTCATCTACATTTCGACCAATTACATTAAAAACCATTATTTTAAATAATTGTTCTTTAGCTGAGTAGTCGAATTTCATTTTGTTTAATATGGTGAATATTTGTTCATACGAATAAGTGTTGGGCAATTTGAAATTCATACCAGCAAATGCGTGTAAAGTCTGAGTATGAAGTTTGTGTCCATCAACACGATCAAACCTTTTGGTCATAAAATAATAATCATTGTCATACTCCTTTAATGCTGAATCCATCATGATAATTTTAGATGCTCTTGCCATGAGGTAATATGCATATTCAATTTTACCTCTTTCTTTATCAGCGTCTAAACCTATATCTCTATTGAATTTTAAAATCCAACTATCTTGGTCCCTTGATGGTAAGTTGTCACCTCTATAAATGTCACCTGTCTTATTATCAATATTAATTAAAACTTTTGGTTGAGCTCCTCCTGGAGATGTTCCAATATGGAAAAGGTTTGCCATATCATCAATATTGGCTATAGGTTCGTTTTTTAGCAGTGATATTGATAGTTCATTTAGTTTTTTTAAGTTTAATATTTTAGTACTATTTTGTTCATGTTTAGCCGGTCTAAATTCAAGTGCTCCCATTCCTCTATTACCGATATAAGATAATTTTTCTATTGGAGTAAGATCTCTATAGTTTTTCCCTTCTTTCTCGAGAAATTTTGAGAACAATTCAGTACCAAATTTATCAGGTAATGAATCTGATATAAAGAGCGGAAGTCCTTTATTCGTGTCAAATAATAAGCTGCCCTCACTACTGTACGCTAGCTTTTGAACTGAAGAGATTATTTTCTTTGATGTAGGGTTTATTATGGGAGACAATTGAATTTCCTTGCGAATAAAACTATTTGCGTATTCAAAAGTGCTTGTCTTCTTTGTTTCATTCCAAATAAGAACGCCTACAAGATTTTCCCATATCATTACTTCTAATAGGATCATTTTTTATACCCTCCTCTTTTTTTCTTCTTTTTTTCTCTTTCATAAATTTCCATAGGAGTTAATTCATACGCTTCCTTTTTTAGGAAGAATTCAAACTCCTCCAATAGTTCAAGTGATCGAGAAATAGAAATTAGTGAAGCTATCGAGAAGTTTCTCCCTTTTTCAATGCCTGCAATGGAACTTCTGCTCATACCAGTTTTTTGAGCCAATTCAGTTTGTGATAATCCAGCATCTACACGTAATGAACTAAGCTTTTCGCCCCATTTTCGTATTAACTCTTTATCAGAATAACCGTAATAATTATTTTCCATATTCAAATGTACTACAAACAGGTCAATAAAGCAAATTGTGACCTATAATGTCCTTTTTGTGATACATAACTTAAAATACCTAAGGTAAGTTTTAAGAAATTAAATGAGTTGGCTTAAATTGCAGTTGAACGTTGAGTATATGAAGCGGAGCATCCCGCAGGGTGCTATGATTTCATATACAGTGTTATCATCTTTTTATTCTATTATCCTGGTGTTCCTGTATTCAGTACTTTCCAAATCAATTCATTTTTAATTTTAATTTCTTCGCCAGTATGTGGGTCTATAAAAGTCAAGTGGTCAACTCTAATAGTCATTTTGGGCATTTCATTTCCATAATAATCTGTTGGGTCAGTTTTGCCTATCGCAATTTGCCCATATCCCTGTTTTAGAGTTTTAATTGGTTCAGGAGCATTGACCAAAATAACGTCTGTACAAATGTTGGTCAGACTTGCTTTACCTTTTTCAAATATTAATAGCTCGGTTAGAAGTGACTGTTCTGAAGAATCAATTGATACAATAACACAGTCGTCATATTCGACTTTTAATTCAGATGAAATTCTCAAGACATATTGGTCATTAATTAGTTTGTAATACCCTCCTGAACATCCCATAGCTTCTTGTATATAACTTGAATCAGGCTCTACAAAACAATTATTAAAGTTATTCTCGGAAACAACAGAATCTGCCACTTCAATGGTGTTATATTCCTCAGTTTCGTTTTTTCCAGTCTCATTAGTATTACAACCTATAACAATCAGAGATATTAATATGTAAATTATTTTTTTCATGCTATTGATGATAAAACCAAATAAAGTTAACATTAACTATATCCGCGCTATATGTCCTTCTCAAATTTAAGCATTCTTCCCGACTTAAATAAACTGAATGCATCTCACAATAGTTTTACCGAAGCATTCTTATTTCCTCAAAACCAGCGTCGTCATGGAGCGCAACTCTTCGACCAATACAGATTTTACCGGTTCAATTTTAGTGAGTTGAAGATATCGTCGCGCTGAGCATGTCAAAGTGGAAGAGTGCAACACACGCTCCAAAGAAATGCGGCCTTACCGCAATTCATTTGAGCTTAATTGTTATCCTTTGTTTTTAATTATATTCTTTCCATTTCGGATTAATATCTATGCTATCTAATTCTTGCCCAGAATATTCTATTATTTCGTTTCCGTTAATGTATACTGATATTTCACGTATTTTACCTAAAGTGTCATAGCTTCTAAATATTCCTTCTGCTGAACCATCTATATATTCACCCGCAAAGTATAATTTTCCATTACTATTAAACTCAAAATGAATTCCATTTAACCTTTTATTATTTCTTATTTGAGAAACTTGTTTCAGTTTACCTTTGTAATAATACAAGTCTAAGGTGTCGGACACATTTAATTTAAATTCTTCAGAATAAACATTGGTAATTAAAGTATGAAACATTACTTCTTCTGAGTAGTTTGTTCTCATTATCTTTAAGTCATTAATCGAGAGAGCAACACCATCAACTTCATTCACATCCTCCCTGCATCCAATTAATGTCAAGCTAAAAATGATTATTAACATTATTCTATTTATCATAAGAAAAGCTTTCAAGTAAAATGTTTATGACGATTTTAATAAAAGATAACAACCAAACAAAGTCAACACTAACTTCATCCACGCTATATGTCCTTCTCAAATTTAAGCATTCTTCCCGACTTTTAATAAACTGAATGTAGCTCACAATTAGTTTTATCTAAACATCCTTATTTCCTCAAAACCAAAGTTGTCATGGAGCGCAACTCTTCGAACAATACAGATTTTACCGGTTCAATTTTAGTGAGTTGATGTTTTGACAATGTATCCTCCAACAGCGTTTTAGTCAATAAAAATCGTTCACTTCCATCCTGCAATAAATAACGACCTTCTGATTTTGGTATATAATTATTGGGCAATCCAAAGGTTGATGTCATGCGAATAAATAAAATTCCACCTGGTTTTAAAACGCGAACTAATTCAGTAAACATCGCTGAAAAATGATCGGTTGATTTGGCAAAGTGCAGCACCGCATTACATATAATACCATCAAACATTTCATCTGGATAATTTAAATCCTCGAGTGCTGATTGCTTAAAAAATTCAGCAGAAAGTCCGAGTCTTTCCTGCGCCATTTGTATCGCATCAATGTTCGAATCACAAGCATGTATAGTGATGTCATTATTTACAAACCAAGTTAAATTCCTTCCCGACCCACAACCAGCATCCAATATAATATCGTCTTTCTGAAAACGGTTTTTAAAGATTTGATCTAATAAGTAAATGTCTGTATCACTGTATTGATTTATTTTTTCCATACATTAAATTTCTTTGCAAAACGCTGTACCCCTTTATTCATATACCCTTCAAGAAGGGCATTGATTATTCTGCTTCGCTAATTTAGTTTTTTTAACAGTTCCTCACGAACCTAAATAACGTTCTTGTGTAATACGGTAAACAAATACCTTAAAATATGAAAAGCATACTTCTCATTTTATTCGTTGGATTTAACCTGATAACCTTAAACGGATACTCACAATCTTCAACACCTGAAAAAGTCCATTCGGTAGTAGATGTATATCGCACCTATGAATGGTATACCGAACAAAATCAACTTTGGGGAGACATCCTTAAAAAACAAAAGAAAAATATGGATGCTTGGGAGAACTATTATGTCTCTGCAAGAATGGCGAAAATTATGTCAGAAACGGATACTGATCGCGATAATTGGGCCGATAAAATGGAAACCATCATTACAGGAATGGAAAAAGCCATTCCAGGTACATACGAATATTACCATTTAAAAAGCTGGCATTCGAGTATATGGGGAGCGACTGAAGAGGATGTAAAAAAATTCAGTTCGTGGGCAGAAAAAGCTTATGCAATGGACCCTGATCGAACGGAAATTTATCCTGATATGATGAATGTATATATGATTAATAATGATGAGGAAAAGATGAGGGAGCTTTCAAAAAGGTGGTTAGCATCTGGTGATATTTCTCCTAATTTAATTGCTTTGACTTATAATATGTTAATGTCGACAGAGGAGAATGCTATTCTGCTCACAGCTGGAGATAATGATACTTACCCAGCATTGGTTTTGCAGTATGCAAGAGACATTCGTCCAGATGTTACGGTTATTAATATTTTCTGTGCTTGGGGGTCAAATAATTATAGAACGAACCAATTTAATAAAGCCAATGTTAAGCTTTCGTCTAATATCAATAACGAAATGGAAGTCGTAGATCATATGATTGCGAATATTGGAGAAAAACCACTCTTTTTCTCATATGGGAATTATATCAACGGTTCAGAAAAACTTCAAGGAAAAGTATACAATGTAGGTTTATCATTTCGATATAGTGATACCGATTTTAACAATACATCGATGCTAATCAATAATTACGAAAACAAATTTATGCTGGATCAATTGAGACTAGAATTGTATCCCGAACCTTTTCCAGAACAAGTAAAAAGACATAACTTATCCTATTTACCCGGTTTAATTCAATTGTACAGTCATTATAATATAATTGGTGATGCCACTAAAAAAGCGAACACACGGGCACTTATTTTGCGCATCACTTCGAACACAAACTTCGAAGAAACAATTGAAGAAACCCTGAGAAACTGTTAATATAAGCGCTAAGTAAAAATAAACTGTGAGAGGAGTTAACCTCATTCAACTCCTCTCCATTTTACGATGAAGAATATAAAAAATATAACCGACGAAGCATTGATGAAGCGCTTGCAAAAAAACGGAGATGAAGCCGCTTTTAACGAGATTTATCTGCGCTATAGCCAAAGACTCTTGTACTTTATGTTTAAGATGTTGGGACAAGACGAAGCTAAAGCTCAGGATTTTTTGCAGGATGTCTTTTTAAAAATAATTGCCGAACCGGATAAGTTTAACACAGCGAAGAACTTTAAAACATGGATCTTTACTGTCGCAGCAAATAAGTGTAAGAACGATTATCGCGTCATTAAACCGTCTCACGTTGATCTGCATCCTGAGATCGTTAGTGAAACAGAGAATGCAGATAAATTAATAGACCAGGAGCTTTTTAAAACGAACCTCAGTCAATATTTAAACGAATTGATTCCAGTATACAAAGAGGTTTTTGTATTGCGATATCACGAAGGATTAAGCTTAAATGAAATTGCAATAATTGTCGCGTGCCCTTTGGGAACAGTTAAGTCGCGATTGTTCAGTGCAACCAAAATTCTATCGGAAAAATTAGATCACTTTAAACAAAATTATTATGCCATATAACTTAGAAATATTGTTAGACGAAAAGAGTTTTGAGCAACTCAATTCTTCCGAACGACAGTTTGTACTCAATCAGATTTCGAAGGAGGAATATATGGCTCAATACGTCATTCTACAGGATGCAAAAACAATCTTTGCAGCAGAATCTATACAATTAAAGCCACGTTTAGCAACACAGGCCAACTTATTGACTGCTTTGCAGCAAAAGAAGAAAAGTCCTAAAATTTTCGCCATATTCCAACATAAAACACCTACTTGGGTTACCGTTGCGGCGTGCATAGCGATTGTTTTCCTTTTAAAAAATGGACCTTTCCAATCTGCCGAAACAAAACAACCTTTATTTGTGTCGAATCAAGTAGATACGGTTTATATTGAAAAATTCATCCCTATTGAAAAAGCGGCAACGTTAGATAGTACCATAACACCTGCGATAGAGACAGAAAAAAGTATTCAGAAAGCGGCGCCTAAAACCGAAATAAAGCCAAAACTTGATCCGAGCAACATTACTTATTATTCGGATGCGATGATGAATGCTGAGATGGAAAATTACACCTCAATAATTAATATGGCCACTCAACCGCGTGGTGTATCCTTAGCCAACGATTCAATCTCACAGCAAATAAATAGAACAATATATTAGTGGTTATGTTCCTCTTCCATTCGGCAAGTTTCTTCGCTTAACTCCACCTCAACGGTATGGTGTTTAAATGGATATTGTTTTAATACCGATTTAATCGCGGCCTTTACTTTTGCAAGCTCCAATAAACTGTCAATATTATTCAGTTTTACATGGGTTGTAAAGACGTGCTGCTCTCCATCTAACGACCAAACATGGGTATGATGGACCGAATTTATTTGCTCAATTGTAATCAATTCATTTTCTACATTATTGATGTCAATATCATCTGGTGTCCCTTGTAAGAACAAGAACAACGTTTCCTTCAATCGTTTTATAACATTGAATAATATATAAGCAGTAATGGCAATTGACAATGCTGGATCGATATAAGGCGATTCATAAAACTTTAAAACGATCGCCGCAATCAGTACTGCAAACCAACCCAAAACATCTTCCATTAAATGCCAAGAGACTACTTTTTCATTCAAGGTTTTAGCACCACTCAACTTCCATGCAGCATATCCGTTCACAGCAATTCCGAATAAAGCAAAAACAATCATCCCGTTTGCATCAGATAATTCAGGATTAATAAACCTTGAAACGGCCTCATTAATGACAAAAATTGATCCTACTATAAGCACAACAGAATTAATCAATGCGCCTAATAATGACAATCGACTATAACCAAAAGTAAAACTCTTGGTCGCCGATTTTTTTGATTTAACATCTAAAAACCATGCAAAACCAAGAGACAAACTATCTCCCAAATCATGAATGGCATCGGAAACAATGGCGACACTATTTACATAGATGCCGCCAATAAATTCCATGAATGTAAAAGCAACATTTAAAAAAAATGCCGTTTTTAAATTTTTACTCGAATGATGATGTGAATGATGATGTCCCATAATTCATTGATTTAATGTGAATGACCACCTGCCCCTTCACTTTTTTGTAAATGACTTTGAATGTAGTAAGCTCCTTTAACCACTATTTTATCACTTTTTAAGATCTTTTCTAAAGGTGTGATTTGAACAAAACCCAATTGTGTTGCTCCTGTTTTCACTTCAACACGGGTGAATTCAGTTTCATTCGAAGTATCTCCGTGCGCATGACCATGTCCGTGACCAGCATGACTTCTTTTCACGAAAATAAATTCACGCCCTTCAGCACTTACAATCGCTCCTTCTGGTAAAGCATCAACTAGGTTTTCACCGATATCTATTATCGCATTCACATACATGCCTGGAATGAGTCCTTCTTTTTCATTTTCAATATGTGCATGAACAGCGACTGCCTTCGTTTCATTTTCAAATGATTTACCGATATTAAAGATCTCCCCTTCAATCTCAGTATTGGACTGATTGGTTAGCGTGAATCTAACCTTCTGCCCTTTTTGTACACTGCGCAAATCCTTTTCGTAAACCAATAAATCGACATGCATTTCTGAATTGTCAACGATAGAGAAAAGAGGTTTGGCAATTTCAACCGACGATCCTATTTTAATAAAAACATCCGTTAAAAATCCTGCTATTGGAGCTAAAATTGGAATAGAAGAAACAGAGGCTCCGTCGGGATTAATATTTAAAATTCTTAGTTGCGTTTTTAAGGCATCATAACTTGCTTGCTCCGCATCATATTCTGCTTTTGCCTTCTGGAATATTTTAGTAGAATTGGCATCGTTTTGAAGTAAGTTCTCTTGTCGATCAAACTCTTCTTTTAAATAAGTCATCTTACTTTTTGAACTTAAATAAGCCTGTTGTAATTTAGAAAATTCTGGGCTTTCTATGGTCGCCAGAACTTGACCCTTCTTCACTTTTTGTCCTTCAATAACACGAATACTTTTTACGATTCCTGTAGTAAAGACAGAAACATCCGCTTGATTTTGAGGTGGTAATTTTGTATACCCATTCGCATGAATAATCTCCGATAAATTCTTCTGAGAAAATTCTCCTAACGATATTTCAGCACTTTTGTACTGTGCTTTATTCAAACTCACAACCGTTCCTTCTTCTGCGCCGTGACCATGCTCATCCTTTGCATGCACATCCTCCATTGTGTTTAATTTTGTGTCACTATTTCGTATAAATCCGAAGTAAATAATTGCCCCCAATCCAGCGAACAATATTACACTAATTATTATTTTATTTTTCATTGCTAATAGCTTATTTAATTAGATAATTCACAGACAATACCAACTGGTTGTATGTGGCAATTTTATTGATATAATTCATTTGAACGGACAAATTAGTGCGCAAGGCTTGACCAAATTCGATATAATCGATATTGCCATTTTCATAAGCCAAACTCGCCTTTTCAATAATTAAATTGGCATTGGCAATTGCTCCTGTTTCATAGAATTCTATCTGTTCTTTTACAGTGACTAATTCTGCTGTTAATCTTTCAAGGTTTGTTTGTAATTCGTTCTTGGTATAGGCCGCGTTCAATTCTTCAATCTCTATTTGCGTTTCTGCCATTTTAACACTCGCCTTTTGAGCACCAAAAAATAATGGAACACTTAAGCCTACAGTTACACCTTGAAATTTGGGCGTTTTATTGTAAACAAATCCATCACTTCCGATATGTTGATCCATTGACTGATTAAAATATCCGACCTTAAAATTTGGCAATAACATCGCCTTTTCAACTTGTTTTGACTGTTCTGCTAATGCCACCTCTTGCAGTGCAATTTTTAAATTGGGATGTTCATTTATCAAACTAGTATCCGCATCCAAAGTCCTCGACTTAATCAGTAAATCTTGCTCTTCAACAGAAAACTCGTTTTTCATATTGAGCATCAATAGCAAAGATTTTTTTTGATTCGAAATCCGCGTATACAACATTGATAGTTCTTGTTCGAATTCTAATTGTCGAATTTCAGCTGTAGATTTTTCTATAAAACTAGATTCGCCTGCAGCATATCGATAGTCCGCTATTTTTGCAAATTTCACAAACAAAGTATCCTGAACTAACATCAATTTTAGCTGTTCATTTAACAACAATAACTCATTCCATTGTGCTCTGATTTCAAACTCCAATTGTTTCGCGTTTAAAGCCAATAAATATTCGCTTTTGATAATACCTGCATCATTTAATTTTCTTTGCGAAGCATATTTAAAAGGACTGAATGATTGAGAAATAGAATAATTTTGATCGACAAACTCACTATTCATTTGCCCAAAACTCGCATTAATATCCGTTTTAGGAAGTTGCCAAGCGGTTCCTCTTTTTTGTGTTTCATGAACGACTTCCAATTGCATGGACTTCGTCTTTAAATTATTTTCAAGCGCAAGTTTTACAGCGCCCTCTTCATTTAATAACAAGGTCTCTTGCGCATTCATTTGAATGGTAAAAAATAATAACCCTATTGATAAAACAGATTTTTTAATCTTGATTCCTTTTTCTAGATAATAATATAGAATTGGCAATACAATTAAAGTCAAAAAAGTAGCAGATATCAATCCACCAATAACAACTGTGGCCAATGGTTTTTGAACTTCTGCACCAGCACTACTAATCAATGCCATTGGTAAAAATCCGAATGATGCAACTGCTGCTGTCATTAAAACTGGTCTCAAACGAACTTTTGTTCCTTCTTTTATTCGTGCAACAATATCATTCATACCCTCTTTTTTTAGTTGATTGAAATATCCAATTAATACAATTCCGTTTAATACAGCGACACCAAAAAGCGCGATAAAACCAACCCCTGCAGAGATACTAAATGGCATATCCCTCGCCCATAAAGCAAAGACACCACCAATAGCGGAAAGTGGAATGGCAGTAAAGATTAATAAAGACTGTTTAACATCTCTGAAAGTGAAAAACAACAATCCAAAAATCAAGGCCAAAGCAACAGGAACGGCAATTGATAACCTTTTATTGGCTTCAACCAAGTTTTCAAATTGTCCTGCATAACGCACATAATACCCCGGAGGTAAATCAAGTGATGCATCAATTTTTGCTTGAATTTCTTCAACAACCGATTGCACATCCCTATCTCTCACGTTAAATCCTACAATAATTCTTCTTTTTCCATCCTCACGACTGATCTGAGCCGGTCCTTTTTCTAATGTAATATCTGCAACTTGCTCTAAAGGAATCTGACTTCCAGATGGCAAAGAAATAAAGATGTTCTTTAAATCTTCAATTGAGTTTCTGCTCTCTTCTTCTAGTCGTACAACCAAATCAAATCGCTTTTCTCCTTCGTATACAACACCTGCTTTCTCTCCGGCAAATCCCGCTCGAATTAATAGGTTTAAATCACCTACTTTTAAACCATACAAAGCCAGTTTATCCTTATTGTACTTTACATTGATTTGAGGCAATCCTGTTACTGCTTCCGCCCTTGCGTCTACTACACCTTCAACATTCTGTGCTATAGCTGCTACTTTTTCGCCAAAACCGACTAAAAGGTCAACATTTTCACCGAAAATTTTAACTCCAACATCACTTCTAACGCCCGTCATCAATTCGTTAAATCGCATTTGAATAGGTTGAGAAAATTCAGTAGTTACACCCGGTAAATCACTTAAAACAACATCCATTTTAGCAATTAACTCTTCTTTATTGCTTGCAGATGTCCATTCGCTTTTGTCTTTAAGAATAATCATCATATCTGCAACCTCCATCGGCATTGGATCAGTTGGAACCTCAGCACTACCAATCTTTGAAACCACTTGTTCAACCTCCGGAAAGTTGGCTAGAATTAGTTGCTCTGCTTTCGTTGTTGTTTCAATTTCTTGTTCTAACGAACTACCCGGTGGAATGATAATATGCGTTGCAATATCACCTTCTTCGAGCGTTGGAATGAATTCACCACCCATTTGGTTAAAAACATATAAAGAGAATACAAATAAGGCGACTGAAACAAAAATAATTGTTCGTTTCACCTCTAGCGCACCGTTCAACAATCGCTGATAAATACGATTGAAAAAGGCAATAATTTTATCTGAAAAAGTGATTTTATTACTCGGTTTTTTACTTAAAACCAAGGCACTCATCATCGGAACATAAGTCAATGATAGAATAAATGCCCCAAGAATAGCAAAAGCAACTGTTTGTGCCATTGGTCCGAACATCTTGCCTTCAATACCAACCAAAACGAGTATCGGCAAGTAAACAATTAGAATAATAATTTCTCCAAACGCAGCACTGGTTCTAATTTTTGATGAAGCTTCATAAACAGCCGAATCCATTTCTGCTGTTGTTAACTTCCTATTCTTTGTGAGTTTTTGCATATGGTGAACAATAGACTCGACGATAATTACCGCCCCATCCACAATTAATCCAAAATCAATGGCGCCTAAACTCATTAGGTTTCCACTTACACCGAATAACTTCATCAATGAAATAGCAAACAATAAAGCCAATGGAATTACGGATGCAACAATTAAACCTGCTCGCCAATTTCCGATCAGTAAAACCAGTACAAAAATTACGATTAATGCACCTTCCAATAAATTTTTCTCTACTGTGCTAATTGCATTTTTCACCAATTTTGATCGATCTAAAAATGGCTCTACTACAATTCCTTCCGGTAACGATTTTTGAATCTCTTTAATGCGTTCTTTTACATTATAGACAACCTCAGCACTATTCTCTCCCTTCAACATCATCACCATTCCACTCACAACTTCTCCTTTACCATCTCTGGTTGTTGCTCCGTATCGCACAGCACTTCCGAATTGTACATTTGCAACGTCTCTTATTAGGATTGGAATTTCATTATTTACTTTGATCACTATTTTATTGATCTCATCCAAATCTTCAACCATCCCCATTCCACGGATATAATAAGCATTGGGTTTATTATCTATATAAGCTCCTCCTGTATTTTGATTGTTATCATTTAATGCTGATATGATTTCAGCAATAGTAATATCCATACTTTTTAACCTGTCCGGTTGAACGGCAACTTCGTATTGTTTTAAATGACCTCCTAAAGTATTGACTTCGGCAACTCCTGGGGTACCGAGTAATTGGGGAATAATAATCCAATCCTGAATGGTACGCAATTCCATATCATCATATTGATCTTCATATCCTTCTGCTGGATGAACAACATATTGATAAATTTCACCCAAACCGGTACTTACTGGGGCTAAAAATGGGGTGCCATAACCGGCTGGAATATTTTCCTCTGCTTCTTTTAAACGCTCATTTATTTGATTTCTTCCCCAATAAATATCTACGTCTTCTTCAAAAACAACAGTAATTAAACTCAATCCAAATCGACTTACCGAACGCAATTCGACAATATTTGGTATTGATTTTAAGGCCAATTCTATAGGATGCGTTATGATTTGCTCAACCTCCTGCGTCGCCAAATTAGGCGATGTAGTAATAATTTGTACTTGATTATTGGTGATATCTGGCAGTGCATCGATTGGTAATCTTGATGCTGAATAAATACCTACAAGCATCAAGGCCAACGTAAAAAAGCCAATTACTAGTTTGTTTTTAATACTAAATTCAATGATTTTATTTAACATAAAAATGTATTTAAGATTGAAAAATGCCCAATCTAATTTTGTTAATAAAAAATCTCTTGATAGGATTCAATTCCCCTTAGCAATCCAAGGTAACTCTAAGAAAATATAAAAAATGAACCCGCTTTAGATAGTAGGAGGTCCTCGTAATGAAGTAACCTTGCCATGGGTTTGATGATAGATAATTGTAACATTATCAGCGGCTGTTAATTTTATTGGTGTAGTAGTCGTGATTTCGAATTTTGGTAAATCGAAATCTGCGATGATATCTACTTCAATTTGTTGTTTCTTTAATTTTAAAGTTCTTGAAACAAATGGTATTTCACAAGATGTATTGTGATCAACATTAGACAAAAGGCAACTTAAATATTCCATTAATCCTTCATCGATATGATTGTCGTGAGAAATATGATCATGTTCCGAATTATCTGCAGAACATGCTGAAATCTTAGTCATTTCGTACTGACAATTTTCTTCGGATTCAACGTGATGGTGATGCGGAATAATATTATGTCCGAATGACACAAAATAGGTCATTAGAAGAAAGATTGATATTATGCTTTTTAAGCCGCTCACATCGGTAAAGTTATAAATTTTTAGAACTATTTCTCTGATTAACATTTTTTTAACTTAAACACAATTGCTTAAAATCAGTGTATTATTTCCTCTTTTGCTGAAAAAAATCCTTGACTAATTTGCTTGCTTGTTCTGCTAAAAGTCCATGCTCAACAACCGTTTTTGGATGATATACATTTTCGTTCATGAACTTCTTCCGTTCATCAGTTGCAGCATAAACGATCCTATCAATTTGTGACCAAGCCAATGCTCCGCAACACATTCCGCAAGGTTCGAGTGTGACGTATAAAGTACATTTTTTGAGATATTTTGCTCCCAAATATTCACTCGCGGAAGTAATTGCTTGCATTTCAGCATGCGCTGTTACATCCGTTAATTGCTCGGTTAAATTGTGCGTTCGTGCAATAATCGTTTTATTCAAAACAATTACAGCTCCAACTGGCACCTCTCCTTTATCATATGCAATTTCCGCTTCCTTTAAAGCTTCTCGCATAAAGTACTCATCTGTATAAACTTCAATCATCCTAAAATTTCTTGATTAATAATTCTTTTGGTGAACCAAATTCTGAGGCCTTGTTTTCGTGTAAAATTAGAATCTCATCCGACATCGCAAGCAATACATCCTTCCGATGACTGACAATAATTACTGTCACTTTGGTTGCTTTTTGTATGTCTGAGATGGCAAGCATTAAATCTTCAATATTGTCATCATCCAATGCCGAAAATGGTTCGTCCAATAATAAAAGTTTCGGGTTTTGACAAAGGGATCGAATTATTGCCACTCTTTGTGCTTGTCCTCTTGATAATTCGTGCGGATAATTTTTTAATAAGGGTCGAATGCCCGTTATTTCAATCAACTTTTCTGTTTCAGGTGTCAATTGATTCGACGGTGAAGCATAAGTCATATTCCGTTCGACTGTCATATTCGCAAAGAGATTATTGTCTTGAAAAACAAGTCCAATATTCCGCTGATTGATCGGCAAATTAATTCGCTTTTCACTTTCAAACCAAACCTCATCTCCCCAACTAATTTCGCCTTCATCAGCATTTTCTAATCCTGCTAATATCCTTAGAATTGTTGTTTTACCCAATCCAGATTTACCATAAATTGCCCCGGTTTTACCGATCGAAAAATCAACTTTGCAAGCAATATTTACTGCACGTGATTTAGAGGTATAGGCTTTATGAATATCAATATGGAGCAATGTCTGAATTTTTAGGTTTGGCAAAAATATTTAACAGTAGAATAGCAACAAAACTAACGAATAATAAGACCAATGCATAGGTATGAACAGCGTCATAATTCATCTTGTTCATTTCGTCATAAATAGCAACAGCTGCAACATTTGTATCCGCCATTTTACCTCCAATCATTAAGATAATTCCAAAAGCACCTATCGTATGCGCAAAGGTTAAAAGTATCCCATTCATGATTGATTTCTTTATCGTCGGTAAAAAAACATAAATCAATGCATTCCATTTCGTCTTATTCAAAATTTTGGTGGCTTCGATGGTGTTTTTAGGTATCGATCTAAAACCTGTCATAATGGGTGTTACCATGAATGGCAAACAAAAAATAACAGCTCCCAATAAAATGCCTTCAAAAGTAAAAGCGAAAGAAAGACCGAAGGTTTTTTCAAAAAATGCACCAATCACACTATTCGGACCGAGATAAATTAAAAAGTAAAAACCTAAAACTGTTGGCGGTAGAACAATGGGCAACATGACTAAACTTTCTAGTAATACTTTGATTTTTAATTTAGTAAAAGCTAAAAAATACGCCAAAGGAATAGCAATATTGAACAGTATCATGGTTGTCAACAAAGCCAATTTAAATGTGATAAAGAACGGTGTATAATCCATTAGTTTATATCATAATTAAAATGAAGCAAAATATTTTTTACCGTTGTCGTTTGCATAAAATCAGCGAATAATTCGGCATTGGTTTGAATTGTTGGAGATTCCGAATGGAGTATCACCATTCCTTGTTCAATTTGATTATCGTCGAGCAATGCTACATCAAAATAATCAAATGCCTGTGAATTTTCTTGCCGAAACGTCGCCGATGTAAAACCAAGATCTACTGCTTTAGATTTTAAAAATTGATTGACTTGTCCGATACTTTCTGCCATCACCAATTTATGTTCAACCGTCGCATAATAACCTTCCTCTTTCAGAAAATTAACCGCTGCTTTTCCATAAGGAGCTAAATTCTCATCTGCTATTGCAATGCGTTTGGTATTCTTTAAGGCGTCTGCAATTGAAGTCATGCCTAATTTTTTATCCGCGACTAAAATTAATTTCCCTTTTGCATATATTACAGGTTTTGTTGACAATCCCGCATCATAAATGGCATTCGGATATTTCATATCAGCCGATAAAAAAATATTAAACGGTGCTCCATTTAGTATCTGTGTTGTTAAAATTCCAGAAGCATTTATGGAAGTTTCACAGTCAATCTTGTACTTGTTTTCAAATATTTCTACAATCGAATCTATTGCCAAATGCATATTCGCTGCGCAAGCAATTTTTAAAGATGATTTCGGTGACGAATTTTTACAAGCGAAGACAATGGTGCCTATACTTATAATTATACCGATAAATGTTCTTGAAAACATGGGATAAAAATAGGGAATAATACTACATCTGAGAATAGATTCCTTATCTTTACGACTTAATTAATTTTTGACAAATGTATAGATCACATACTTGCGGCGAATTGCGTTCAAGCCATATCGGAGAAACAGTAAAAATTGCCGGTTGGGTGCAAACAATTAGAGATAAAGGAAATATTATATGGATCGACATGAGAGATCGTTATGGTATTGTTCAAATTGTTGCTGAAAAAGGTGTAGTTACGGATGAAGTAATTGCACAATTAAAAGATCTAGGTCGAGAATTCGTAGTTCAAATTGCTGGTGAAGTCATTGAACGATACCAGAAAAATCCAGAATTACCAACGGGTGACATTGAAATTAAGGCAACTGAGGTTGTCCTTTTAAATGCATCATTGGTTCCTCCCTTTACGATCGAAGATCAAACAGATGGCGGTGAGGAATTAAGAATGAAATACCGTTATTTAGATTTGAGAAGGAATCCTGTTCAAGACAAATTAAAATTAAGACATAAGGTTTCTTTAGAGACTAGAAAATATTTAGATACAGTTGATTTTATGGAGGTGGAAACGCCTTATTTAATCAAGTCGACTCCTGAAGGTGCAAGAGATTTTGTTGTACCCAGTCGAATGAATCCTGGGCAATTTTACGCTTTGCCTCAATCACCACAAACCTTTAAACAATTGTTAATGGTTTCTGGATATGATCGATACTATCAAATTGTAAAATGTTTTAGAGACGAAGATTTACGTGCAGATAGACAACCAGAATTTACACAAATTGATTGCGAAATGGCATTCGTTGAGCAAGAGGATGTTTTAAACACTTTTGAAGGTTTAATCAAACATTTATTTAAGACTTGTCGTAACCACGAATTTACTGAGGATTTCCCTAGAATGACTTATGCTGAAGCCATGGAAAGATATGGTTCTGACAAACCAGACATTCGTTTCGGAATGGAATTCGTTAATTTAAATGCCGTTGCACAGAATAAAGGATTCGGTGTTTTTGATGATGCCGAATTGGTATTAGGAATCACAGTAAAAGGCGCTGCAGAATATACGCGTAAACAATTAGATGCATTAATCAACTGGGTGAAAAGACCACAAATTGGTGCAAAAGGCATGATTTATTCGAAGTGTAATGAAGATGGAACTTTCAAATCTTCTGTCGATAAATTCTTCGATCAAGCTGCTTTAGCTGAATGGGCCAAAGTAGCTCAAGCTGAAAAAGGCGATTTAATTTTAGTACTTTCTGGTGATACAGACACGGTTCGCAGTCAAATGAATGAATTGCGTTTACATATGGGAACAGAACAAGGATTGAGAGATCCTAATGTATTTGCTCCGTTATGGGTTTTAGATTTCCCTTTATTAGAATGGGACGAAGAAAGTCAACGTTACCATGCCATGCACCATCCATTTACTTCGCCTAAGAAAGAAGATTTTGATTTGATTGATACCGATCCTGGAAAAGTTCGTGCAAATGCTTATGATTTAGCCATGAATGGTGTTGAATTGGGTGGTGGTTCTATTCGAATTCACGACAAGAAATTACAAGGTCGTATGTTCGAATTATTAGGCTTTACTGATGAAGAAGCAAAAGAACAATTCGGATTTTTAATGAATGCATTCGAATATGGTGCACCTCCACACGGTGGATTAGCATTCGGTTTTGACCGTTTGGTTGCTACGATGGGTGGTTCTGATTCTATTCGTGATTATATCGCTTTCCCTAAAAACAATAATGGTCGTGATGTAATGATTAATTCACCATCGCCTTTAGCTAACGAGCAATTAACAGAATTATATTTAGATACTTTACCCGTTGAGAAATGAAAGCAAGAATAATCGCATTTTTAGTTATTGTTTTGACCGGAATCGCCATTGCTATTTATATTAATGTCAATTATTATAATACAGATATTCCAGACGATCCGAATGCGGAAATTAGTGCTTTTAACAGAAGTAAAGATAATAGACTGAAGGTTTATAATCCTAATGATATCAATCCAAAATTGGTAGATGGCTCTATTCAGGATGTGAGAAAAGATCATGTAATTTCTGATTTTTCTTTACTGAACCAATTGGGAGATACAATTACCAAAAAAGATATTGAAGGTAAGATAACTGTTGTTGATTTTTTCTTTACGACTTGTGGTGGTATTTGTCCGAAGATGACTTCACAATTAAAACGTGTTCAAGACGAATTTACTGGCGATGAAAATTTAAAGATTCTCAGTCATACAGTCAACCCAAAAATTGATTCGGTTGAAGTGATGCATAAATATGCGAATCGATTCGGCGCTGATTCGACTCAATGGTGGTTTCTAACAGGATCAAAAGAGCAACTCTATACAATTGCTCGTAAATCTTATTTAGTCGTTCCTGACAAGGCTGATCCTAATTTTGACCATGGAGATGAATCTGACTTCATTCATACCGAAAACTTCGTTATAATCGATCCTATTGGCCAAATAAGAGGAATTTATGACGGCACTGTAGAAGCTGAAGTTTCAGAATTGATTCGTGATATCTACGATTTGAAGAAAGAGTTTTCGAAAGGGAATGACTAGGGGTTAGGGGTTAGTGGTTAGATAATAGGTTTTAGGTCCAGATGTCATGTCCTGATATAAGTAGACAAATTATTTTAGTAATTATCTCTATAAATTAATTTCATTTCCGAATGACTTATACTTAACACAATTGGTTTAGAAATAAACTGTATAAAGATAAATACAATAACCTAGAGCATAAGTACTCTCAATCAGTAAAAATCTTTTCCTAAGAAATTTATCAATTAACCAACTGAATAGAAAAAACATCAAGATTAAAAATACTGGTTTCCAAATATGAAATAATATATATGATTTTACGGTTACTAGATTAGTCGAATCAATTTGTATTAATTCTCTATCTTCAATATCCCAATGCTTCAATTCTCCATGATTTGATTTAGACATTATTTTCACATAATAAAGTCCAACATGATCAATTTTTAATTTACCTTCTTCCTTTTTGATAATCTTGAACCAATGTCCATTTGTTGCATCCGAAAACAGTTGAACATATCTAATATCATTAGGTACATAGTAAAAAGAAAGTTCTTTTTGCGAGTCGTTTAAGTCTACTTCTTTATTAGAATAATGGCTAATTACCATAAACGGTCCCATAAATATTATAAAACAAAAACCATGAATAATCGTCAATAATATCCCTTTAAGAAACGTTGAAATAAGTAAAAATCTTATTTTTTTAATTAAAGTCATATGTAGAAAATAATGCAAATTACATGAGACTAAATAGACATTTATAGCTACTCACAAACACCTCAATTCTAATAACTATTTACTAGCTACTATATGTAAAGTTTCACAACATTGTTGATAGCAATAAAGCCCTTTCAGCTTCGTTTCGGCTTCGCCTTCACTTCGCTGAAAGGGCTGGAAATAAAATAGTTGATTATTTTTGTTTTACGACAAATAAAAATAATTATGCAACAAATCTATCATTCCAATGCCAAGACAAATATACATATTCGTCAAGAAATTAAAAATAATCTGAACTTAAGTATTGAGCAATTAGCCTTACGTTATGGTGTTTCTCGTCAAACCATATTTAAATGGCGTAAAGCTGAAACTCCTGAAGATAATTCTTGTGCCCCTAAAAAAATAGAATATGCTCTTAACGAGCAAGAAAAAGGGCTAGCAATTTCAATAAGAAGATCTACATGGTTTTCATTGGATGAG